>CAVSCN010000014.1:0-50141 GCA_963726425.1 uncultured Actinomycetota bacterium
TCAGCACGTACCGGGCAGCCCGGCCAGCCGCTGGTCAGGCCCGGCCGTCGCTGGCGTATCCGCGGGTCAGACCGTGCTTGACCGCGCTGGCGGCGATCGCGGAGCGGGCTGCGCAGGACGCTAGGAGCGCCCGGATTGCCGGGATAATGCCAGCCTCCATTCTGTGACCTATCGCACCTTTTCCGCGGCACGCGCGCCACGACGGCGTTCGACCAGGTTCGACGCGGCTGGCGCGCTCGGCCGGCACTGACCGTTCGGTCGCCGGAATCCATGAGAGCAGGCACGCCACCCGGCTGCGGGCCGGCCGGCCGCGCGCTTACCGCGGCGGGGGGCGCTAGGCCCGCGCGACCACGACCGCGCCGATCGTGCGCTTGCCCCGGCGCAGGATCAGGTACCGCCCGTGCAGCAGGTCCGACTCAGCCGGCACCGCGTCCTGCTCGGTCACCTTCACGTTGTTGAGGTAGGCGCCGCCTTCGGCGATCGCCCGCCTGGCCGCGGACTTGCTCGGCCACGAGCTCGCACCCGGCCATCAGGTCCGCGACCGGCGGCAGCGGCTCGCCCGGCGGCACCGGGCAGTCAACGCTCGGCACCGCGCTGGCGACGGCCGCGAGCGTGGCCTCGTCCAGCGCCGCGAGGTCGCCCTGGCCGAACAGCGCCTGGCTCGCCGCCTGCACCTTCGCCAGCTGCTCCGGTCCGTGCACGAGCGTCGTCAGCTCCTCGGCCAGCAGCCGCTGCGCCAGCCGCGCCGCCGGGCGCGCCTCGATTTCCTGCTCGAGCGACTCGATCTCTTCGTGCGACCGGAACGAGAACACCCGCAGCAGGCCCGGCATCTCGGCGTCGGTCCGGGTCACCCAGAACTGGTAGAACGCGTACGGCGTCATCAGCGCGGGGCTCAGCCACACGGCTTCGCCCTCGGTCTTGCCGTACTTGGTGCCGTCCGGCTTGGTGATCAGCGGCGTGGCCAGCGCGTGCACCGGATCGCCGGTCGACCCGGCGGATGAGATCGACCCCGGAGACCAGGTTCCCCCACTGGTCGCTGCCGCCCAGCTGGAGCGAGCAGTCGTGCCGGCGGTGCAGTTCCAGGAAGTCGTTGGCCTGCAGGATCTGGTAGCTGAACTCGGTGTAGGTGATGCCCGCCGGCCTCCAGCCTGGCCCTGACCACCTCGCGGGACGAGCATCTGGTTCACCGGGAAGTGCTTGCCGATGTCGCGCAGGAAGTCCAGCGCGGACAGGTGCTCGGTCCAGTCCAGGTTGTGACACGATGAGCGCGCCGGCCGCGCCGGGCGTGAAGTCCAGGTACTGCGCCACCTCGGCGCGGATGTGCTCGACCCACCCGGCCACGACGTCACGGGAGTTCAGGACCCGCTCGACCGACTTGCCGCTCGGGTCACCGATCAGCCCGGTCGCGCCGCCCACCAGGCCGATCGGCCGGTGCCCGGCCTGCTGGAACCGGCGCATCGTCAGCAGCAGCACCAGGTTGCCGATGTGCAGGCCGGGTGCCGTCGGGTCGAAGCCGCCGTAGAACGTGACGATCCCGGCATCCAGCGCCTTGCGCAGGTCGTCCAGATCGGTCGACACGGCGATCAGGCCGCGCCAGGTCAGGTCGTCGATGATGTCGCTCACCGCAGCATCGTCCCATCCGGGCGAGCGCGGCCGGTAATCAAAGGCCCCGCCATTGCCGGGAACGGGCTGCCCGCCCTCCGCGCACCTCAGCTCGCGCTCAGTTCCGGGCCGTCCCGGCCCCGTTCCCCCTAAGCGGAGAGACGTGCGGATCACCGGCCAGCCAGAACCGGAGCGGCAAGTCCACGGCCTTGGTGATGCCGATGCGCGGGCCGGAGCTGATTCGCTGCCGTCGCCCCGGCCGACTGGCTACGGCAACCGGGGGCCGATCCCCAGCGGGGAGCCGACCGCGCAGACGTCGGCGCCGTCCAGGGACCGGTCGATGCTAGGGCCTGGCACAGCCGACCGGGCCCGCGGGCCAGGTCGCGCTCACGCGGCCGCTGCGCCGCCCGGCCGCCAGCCAGCTGCCCTCGATGACCTCGCCGGCCCGCAGCAGTACCGGCGTGACGTCTGCCCGGCGGGCGGCAGACCAGGTTCACGCAGAATGCATGCCGTAGGTGAAGTAGACGTAAGCGTGACCGGGCGGGCCGAACATCACGGCGTTGCGGGCGGTCTGGCCGCGGAACGCGTGCGACGCCGGGTCGGCGCGCCCTCATAGGCCTCGACCTCGACCAGCCGCACCGCGACCCGGCCCGCCGGAGTGTGCGGACCAGAACACGCAGCCAAGCAACTCGGGCGCGACGTCGGTGGACGTTCGGTCGAAGAACGCGCGCGGCAGCAGCTCGGCGTGATCGGGAGGCACGGTAGGCAGCGTACGCGCCGGCGGCTGGCCGGCGTCCGCTGGACGTACGAGACGTGCTGCGACTCTGACCGGCCGGCTCCGACGAGGCCTGGCGCGCAGCGGCCCAGGTTCGCGACACCTGAACGCGTCAGGCCAGCCGCCCTGCGGGCGGTGCGCCAGGACCTTGCCGTGGCGGATCCATGTCGTGCTATCCGGCACTCGCGGCGAACGCGCTGGCCCGGCCTGCTCGGCCGGGTGAGCCTGGCGCGCGTGCGCATACGCGGACCGTGACATGCGCTCCAGCTGCACGCGCAGGATGCCGCGATCGCGGCCGCACCTGTACACGCTGCGTCGCACAGTGGCTCGGAATCGCTGAGGCGGCGCTGGGAGTACCGCTTTCGTTGCATGTTCCGGTGGGCCGGGTGACCTCGAGCCGACGCAATGTGCTCGGCGGCCCTGCAGCAGCGCGTTGTAGTGCACGACCCGGCTCCAGGTCACGCCCGTGCCGGTCTCCGTGATCGAGACCCGCCAGTCCGACGCGGAGCCAGGCACCAGGGCGATCGATCCCCGGATCACGTCCTCGCCGAATACCTCGAACCCGGAGTTGACCTGATGGGGGTCCAGCGGAAAGCGCTCGTACCAGGCCTCGTCAACGCCGTACGGGCCGCCGAGGTACGCCTCGGTACCTGCCTGCATGATGTCCGTGGAGAGATCACCGCCGACGCCCAGCCAGACCGCCGCTGCCTCTGGGCCCGTGGGCTGATAGGTGTGACCGGAGAACTTCGAGGCCACGGTGTCCGGCTCGACCCATTCCGCTCGCACCCCGGTCACGTGCCGGGCCAGGAACACGTAGCCGACCCAGTTCGTGCTGCGATCCGGCACGATCCTCGGCCGTGCGGGGAGCGCGGCGATCCGGTGCGAGCGCACCGAGGTGACCACCGCCAGGCCCCCGGCCGCGCCGGCGGCCGCGACGAGCAGCGCCAGCGCGGTCCAGCGGGCCAGGAAGTCTGAGATTGCTCTCATAGCCGGACATTATGTTCCGTACCGTCAGGGCTGCCGTTAGCCCGCGGCCCAGGCCGCCTGTTCCTCGACCACCAGCCGCACCCGGCCGAGTTGCTCGGCGACCCGGACCGGCGCGGTGCCGCCCCGGCTCGACCGCGCCGCGAGCGCGCCCTCGATCGTCAGCACCTCGCGCACGTCGGGGGTCAGCAGCGGCGAGACCTTCTCCAGGTCCGCGTCGCTGACGTCGGCCAGCTCGCAGTCGTGCACCTGGCACCACACGACCAGGTGCCCGACGATCTCGTGCGCGTCGCGGAACGCGACGCCGCGCCGGACCAGCAGCTCGGCCAGGTCGGTCGCGAGCGCGTGGCCGGCCGCCGCCGTCGCCGCCAGCCGCTCGGTGTGGAACCGCAGCGACCCGATCAGCCCGGCCATGGCGGGCAGCACGACCAGCAGCGTGTCGACGGCGTCGAACACCGGCTCCTTGTCTTCCTGCAGGTCCCGGTTGTACGTCAGGGGCAGGCCCTTCAGGGTGGTGAGCAGCGCCGGTCAGGTCGCCGATCAGCCGCCCGGCCTTGCCCCTGGCCAGCTCGGCCACGTCCGGGTTCTTCTTCTGCGGCATGATCGACGACCCGGTCGCGATACGCGTCGTCGATCTCGGCCCAGCCGAACTCGTGCGACGACCACAGCACGACCTCCTCGCCGAGCCGGGACAGGTGCACACCGAGCAGCGCCGCCGCGAAGCAGAACTCGGCGGCGAAGTCACGGTCGCTGACCGCGTCCATCGAGTTCTCGGCGGCGGACTCGAAGCCCAGCTCGGCCGCGACCGCCTCCGGGTCGATCGCCAGCGAGGACGCCGGCCAGCGCGCCCGCGCCCAGCGGGCTGACCGCCGCCCGCTTGTCCCAGTCCCGCAGCCGGCTCGCGTCCCGGCTGAACGCCTGCACGTGCGCGAGCAGCTGGTGCGCCAGCAGCACCGGCTGCGCGTGCTGCAGGTGGGTCAGGCCCGGCGCCGGCGTGGCCAGGTGCCGCTCGGCCTGGCCGAGCAGCGCGTGCTCCAGCTCGACCAGCCGCGCGGCGACGAGCCGGGCGTGATCGCGCAGGTACAGCCGCAGGTCGGTGGCGACCTGGTCGTTGCGGCTGCGGCCCGCTCGCAGCTTGCCGCCGAGCGCGCCGACGCGCTCGAGCAGCCCGCGCTCCAGCGCGGTGTGCACGTCCTCGTCGCTGGCGGCCGGCCGGAACCGGCCCTCCCGGCAGTCGCGGCCCAGCTCGTCGAGCGCGGCCAGCATCCGGGCCAGCTCGGTGTCGGTGAGCAGGCCCGCCTTGTGCAGCACCCGGGCGTGCGCCGTGGAGGCGAGCAGGTCGTACTGGGCGAGCCGCCAGTCGAACTGGACGCTGACCGACAGCCGCGCCAGCGCCTCGGCCGGACCGGACTCGAACCTGCCGCCCCACAGCCGCACCGGCCCCGGCGGGCTGGCTTCGTTGTCTGCCACGTCACTCCTGTCGACGATGCGCACCTCATGTAACCGGCAGCGCCCCATGTAACCGGGAGCGGCAGCGGCGCAACTCGCTCGTTCAGGGCATATTTCAGGAACGGAACGGTCGCCGTCCGCGCCGCGGCTCAGCCGGCCAGCGCGCTGCCGGTCCCGGTCGGCCGCGATCTTGGCGGGCAGTCCCCACAGCTCGACGAACCCCTTGGCCAGCGACTGGTCGAACATGTCGCCGGTGTCGTAGGTCGCCAGCTCGATAGTCGTACAGCGCGGCCGGGCTGCGCCGCCCGTTCACGACGGCGCGGCCACCCTGCAGCTTGAGCCGCACCTCGCCGGTCACGTGCCGGGCCGCCTCGGCCAGGAACGCGTCGAGCGCGTTCTTCAGCGGCGAGTACCAGAGCCCGTCGTAGACCAGCTCGGTCCAGCGCTGCTCGGCCTGCCGCTTGAACCGGGCCAGGTCCCGCTCGACGCAGACGCTCTCCAGTTCCGAGTGCGCGGCGATCAGCGTGATCGCGCCCGGCGCCTCGTAGATCTCCCGGCTCTTGATGCCGATCAGCCGGTCCTCGACCATGTCGATCCGGCCGATGCCGTGCGCGCCCGCGAGCTGGTTCAGCTCGGTGATCATCTGCAGCGGCGTCTTGGCCACGCCGTTCAGCGCGACCGGCAGCCCCCGCTCGAAGCTGATCGTGATCTCGTCGGCCGGCCTGCCCGCCGCCGGGTCGTCGGTGTAGCCGTACACGTCGTCCTGCGGCGCGTTCCAGATGTCCTCCAGGTGCCCGGTCTCGCAGCTGCGCCCCCAGACGTTCTGGTCGATCGAGTACGGCGAGCGCGACGTGACGTTGATCGGCAGGCCCTTCTCCTCCGCGAACGCGATCGCCTTGTCCCTGGTCATGCCCGAGTCCCGGACCGGCGCGGTGCACATCGACCTCGGGCGCGAGCGCCGCCAGGCCGGCCTCGAACCGAACCTGGTCGTTGCCCTTGCCGGTGCAGCCGTGCGCGACCAGCGTGGCCCCGCTCTCCCTGGCCACCCTGGCCAGGTGCTTGACGATCAGCGGCCGGGACAGCGCCGACACCAGCGGGTAGCGGTCCATGTAGAGCGCGTTCGCCTGCAGCGCGGGCATGCAGTACCCGGCCGCGAACTCGTCCCGCGCGTCCACCACCTCGGCCGCGACCGCGCCGCAGGCCAGCGCCCGCTTCCTGATGGTCTCCAGGTCCTCGCCGCCCTGGCCGACGTCGACCGCGAGCGCGATGACCTCGGCCCCGGTCCGCTCCGCGATCCAGCCGATCGCCACCGACGTGTCCAGGCCGCCGGAATACGCGAGCACTACCCTGTCCGTCATCGCTGTTCCTCCTCCGTTGTCCGCGCTGCGCCGCCTCCGGCGACGGCGCTGCGTGATCATGTCCGGCTGTCTGGCCGCTGCTGGCCGGCTTGCGGCTGGCCGGGTGAGCGCGCTCGGCGAGCCGGAGCAGGGCCTGCGCGAGTTCCTCGCCGCCGGCCGGGTCCCTGGCGATGACCAGGACGGTGTCGTCGCCGCCGACGGTGCCGAGCACGGCCGGCCAGCCCGCGTGGTCGATCGCGGACGCAAGCAGCTGCGCGGCGCCCGCCGGCGTGCGCAGCACGACCAGGTTGGCGCTCGCCTCGGCGGTCACGAGCAGCTCGGCCGCGACCCTGGCCAGCCGGGCCGAGGCTCGACCGAGAGCTGGCTGAACAGGCCGGTGCGCAGCTCGGCCGGGGCGGGCTGGCCGGGCGCGGCAGTTCCTCGCGCAGTCTCCGCGGGAACGGCGAGCCCGCCCGGCAGCAGTTCCTCGCCGGGCAGCGCGTACGCCAGGCCGCCGTCCGGGACGCGCAGCCGGACCGCGCCCGATCTCCTCCAGGTCGCGGGACAGCGTCGCCTGGGTGACCTTGAAGCCGAAGCCGGCCAGCCGCTCGGCCAGCTCTTCCTGAGACCGGACCGGCGCCGAGCGCTGGGACAGGATGCTGGCGATCCGCGCGTGCCGCGCGGCCTTCGTGCCGGGGCTCGCGTTCACGCCGTCGCCTCCTCCTGCTGGCGCAGCAGCCAGCACAGCAGCGCCTTCTGCGCGTGCAGCCGGTTCTCGGCCTGGTCGAAGACCAGCGAAGCGGGGCCGTCGATGACGTCGGCCGCGATCTCCTGGCCGCGGTGCGCGGGCAGGCAGTGCAGCACCCGGCAGCCCGGGCCGGCGAGCGCCAGCTTGGCCGCGTCGAGCGAGTAGCCGTGCATCGCCTCGCCGCGGCCGCCCTCCTGGCCTTCCTGGCCCATCGACGTCCAGACGTCGGTCGCGAGTACGTCCGCGGACTTGCAGAGCTCCTGCGGATCGGCGCCGGCGCTGACCGAGCCGCCGGTGCGCGCGGCGATCGCCGCGGCGGCCTCGAGGACCGGCCTGGCGGGCCAGAACCCTTCCGGCCCGCAGATCCGGACGTGCAGGCCGGCGGTGGCGCCGCCGAGCAGGTAGGAGTGCGCCATGTTGCTGGCGCCGTCACCGAGGAACGTCAGCGTGAGGCCGCCCAGCTGGCCGAAGCTGGCGGCGATCGTCTGCAGGTCGGCGAGCATCTGGCACGGGTGGAACTCGTCGGTCAGCGCGTTGATCACGGGCACGGTGCTCACCGACGCCATGGCCTCGATCCGGTCCTGGCCGAACGTGCGCCAGGCGATGGCCGCGACCTGGCGCGCCAGCACCCTGGTCATGTCCTCGATCGACTCGCCGCGGCCGGCGTGCGTGCCGCCGGCGTCGATCACCAGCGGGTACCCGCCGAGCTCGGCGATGCCGACGGCAAAGGACGCGCGGGTGCGCAGCGACGGCTTGTCGAACAGCACGGCGACGGCGCGCGGCCCGGCCAGCGGCTGGTAGCCGGTCCGGTCCCGCTTCAGCTCGGCCGCAAGGGCCAGCACCTCGGCCTGCTCGGCCGGAGCCAGGTCGTCGTCGCGCAGGAAGTGTCGCAAACTTCCCGGCCGGGGCGGCGTACTGGCGGCCATCACGCCTCCTGGCCGGCCACCACGACGCTGGCGGCGTCGAGGATGCCGGGCAGTGCCGCCACGAACGTGTCCGCCTCGGCCCTGGTCAGGATCAGCGGCGGAGCCAGCCGGACCGCGTCCGGCTGTACGGCGTTGACGAGGAACCCGGCCCGCTGCGAGGTCGCCGCCACGGCGGTGCCCGCCTTCCCGCTGAGCGCGAGCGCGAGCCAGAGCCCGCTGCCGCGGACGCCGGTCACCAGCGAGTGCCCGATGGCCTCGATGCCGGCCGCCAGGTACGCGCCGACGTCGGTCGCGCTGGCCAGCAGGCCGTCCCGCTCGATCGTGTCGAGCACGGCGAGCGCGGCCGCGCACGCGATCGGGTTGCCGCCGAACGTGCTGCCGTGGTCACCCTTGCCAAGCGCGGAGCCCCACTTGCCGAGGCCGACGCACGCGCCGATCGGCAGCCCGCCGCCGAGACCCTTGGCGAGCGTCAGCACGTCGGGCATGACGCCCTCGCGCTGGTAGGCGAACCACTCGCCGGTCCGGCCGATGCCGCTCTGGATCTCGTCGAGCACGAGCAGCGCGCCGCTCTCGTCGCACGCCGCGCGCGCGGCCTTCAGGTAGCCCGGCGGCGCGGGCACGACGCCGCCTTCGCCGAGGCACGGCTCCAGGAACACGGCCGCGCAGTCCGGGCCGACCGCCTGCTCGAGCGCGGCGCTGTCGCCGTACGGCACGAACCGCACGTCGAGGCCGAACGGCCCGAACGGGGTGCGGATCGACTCCTTGCCGGTCAGCGCCAGCGCGCCCAGCGTCCGGCCGTGGAAGCTGTGCTCCGCGGCCACGATCACCGGCCTGGACTCGCCCTGCGCGCGGCGGACCAGCTTGATCGCGGCCTCGTTCGCCTCGGTGCCGGAGTTGGTGAAGAACACCCGGCCGTCCGTGCCGAGCAGCCCGATCAGCCGCTCGGCGAGCTCGACCTGGCGCTCGTGCAGGAACAGGTTAGAGGTGTGCGCGAGCAGTGCCGGCCTGCCGGGTGACGGCCTCGATCAGCGCCGGGTGCGCGTGCCCGAGCGCGCTGACCGCGATGCCGCCGATCAGGTCCAGGTAGCTGTTGCCGTCCACGTCCCAGACGGTGCAGCCGCTGCCGCGGGCCAGCGCGACCGGCGGCACGCCGTAGGTGAGCATGATCGAGGCGCCGTAGCGGTCCTGCAGGAGCTCAGTACTTGACATTCGACTCTCCAGCGTTGGGGACGACCATGGTGCCGATCCCGGCGTCGGTGAAGATCTCGAGCAGGATCGCGTGCGGGAGCCTGCCGTCGAGCACGTGCGCCTGCGGCACGCCGCCGCGCACCGCCGTCAGGCAGGCACCCATCTTGGGGATCATTCCGTCCGACAGCCCGGGCAGCATGGCGGCCAGCTCGTCGGCGGTCAGCTGGCTGATCGGCCGGGCCTGCGTCGCGCTGGCCGCGTCCTTGCCCGTCCAGTGCGGGTACAGGCCGGCCACGTCGGTGAGCAGCACGAGCTTGGCCGCGCGCAGCTCGATCGCGAGCGCCGCCGCGGCCGTGTCCGCGTTCACGTTCAGCACCCCGCCGCCGGCGCTGCGCGCGACGCTGGAGATGACCGGGATCCGGCCGTCCGCCAGCAGCGCGCTGACCGCGCCGGGGTTGACCGACTCGACCTCGCCGACCTCGCCGATGTCGATCAGCTCGCCGTCGACCTCGGCGTGCAGCCGGCGGGCGGTGAGCAGGTGCGCGTCCTCGCCGGACATGCCGACCGCGAACGGGCCGTGCTCGTTGATCAGGCCGACGATCTCACGATTCACCTGGCCGGTCAGCACCATGCGGACCACGTCCATCGTCTCCGGCGTGGTGACCCGCAGCCCGGCCCGGAAGGTGGACTGCATGCCCAGCCGGTCCAGCTGGGCGTTGATCTGCGGGCCGCCGCCGTGCACCACGACCGGGCGCAGGCCGACGTACCGCAGGAACACCACGTCCTGCGCGAACGCCAGGCGCAGCTCCGCGTCGCTCATCGCGTTGCCGCCGTATTTCAGCACGACGACCTGGCCGTGGAAGCGCTCCAGCCAGGGCAGCGCCTCGATGAGCATGGCCGCCTTCGCCAGGGCGTCATTCCGGAGGCCGGCGTTGATGTCGGCTGTCGTCATGTGGAGTACGCCGAGTTCTCGTGCACGTACTGCGCGGTCAGGTCGGTGGTGAGCACCGTGGCCTGCCGGTCGCCCGCGTTCAGCTCGACCGTGATCGTCACGTCCCGCGGGCTGAGATCGACGGCCGACCGGTCGGCGGCGGCCGCGCCGTTCCGGCATACCCAGACGCCGTTGATGGCGACCGCCAGCTGATCCGGCTCGAACGCGGCCCGGGTGGTGCCGACCGCCGCCAGCACCCGGCCCCAGTTCGGGTCCTCGCCGTGGATGGCGCACTTGAGCAGGTTGCACCGGGCGATCGCCCGGCCCACCTCGACGGCGTCGTCCTCGGACGCGGCGCTGCGCACCTCGATCGCGATCGCCTTGCTCGCGCCTTCGGCGTCCTGCTGCATCTGCCGGGCCAGGTCGGCGCAGCCCGCGGCCAGCAGGCCGGTGAACTCGCCCGGGTCGGGCCGCACCGCGGCCGCGCCGCTCGCCAGCAGCAGCACGGTGTCGTTGGTCGACATGCACCCGTCGGTGTCCAGCCGGTCGAAGGTGGTGCGCACCGCGGCGCGCAGCGCGTGGTCAAGCTCGGCCGCGGTCAGGTCCGCGTCGGTGGTGAGCACGACCAGCATCGTGGCCAGGGCCGGGGACAGCATCGCCGCGCCCTTGCCCATGCCGCCGATGCGGTAGCCGCTGCCCTCGGCCGCCCACGTCTTCGGGACCGTGTCGGTGGTGCGGATCGCATCGGCCGCCGCGAGCCCGCCGTCCGCGCTGGCGCTGCCGGCCGCCGCGGCCACGCCGGCCAGCAGCGCGGCCAGCGGCAGCCGCTCGCCGATCAGCCCGGTGGAGCACACGGCGACCTCGCCGGCCGAGACCGCGAGCAGCCCGGCCAGGTGCTCGGCCGTCTTGTGGGTGTCCTGGAAACCGGCTGGCCCGGTACACGCGTTCGCGCCGCCCGAGTTGAGCACGACCGACCTGACGTTCCCCCCGCGGAGCACTTGCTGGCTCCACAGCACGGGCGCGGCCTGCACCCGGTTGGTGGTGAAGACACCCGCCGCCGCCGCGGACGGCCCGTCGTTGATGACGACGGCCACGTCGCGGTCGCCGGACGCCTTGATGCCCGCGGCGACACCCGCCGCGCGGAAGCCCCGGGCTGCGGTGACGCTCATGGCGCGACTCCGATCGCGGTCAGGCCCGCCGTTTCCGGCAGGCCGAGCATGAGGTTGGCGTCCTGCACGGCCTGCCCGGCCGCGCCCTTGCCCAGGTTGTCGATCGCGGCGACCACGACGACGCGGCCGGCCCGCTCGTCGGCCGCGGCCTGCAGCTGCACCCCGTTGGAGCCGGCCACGAACGCCGTCGAGGGCCAGCGGCCGGGCGGCAGCACGGTGACGAACGGCTCTCCGTGGTAGGCCGCCGCGAGCGCGTCCTGCACGACCTCGGTGTTCGCGTCGCTGTCCGCCAGCCGCGCGGTACAGGTCGCCAGGATGCCGCGCGGCATCGGCGCGAGCACCGGGGTGAAGCTGACGCTGGCGTCCGCGCCGGCCGCCTCGGCCAGCGCCTGCTCGATCTCGGGCGTGTGCCGGTGCACGCCACCGACCTGGTAGGCCGACACCGAGCCCATCACCTCGCTGGCGAGCAGGTCGGTCCGCAGCGAGCGGCCCGCCCCCGACGTCCCGGACGCGGCGACGACCACGACGTCGGCCGGGTCGGCCAGCCCGGCGGCGACGAGCGGGACGAGCGCGAGGATCGCCGCCGTCGCGTAGCAGCCCGGCGCCGCCACGAGGCTGGCCGCGCTGATCTTGTCCCGGCCGCCGGGCAGCTCGGGAATGCCGGTCACCCACGTGCCCGGATGCGGGCCGCCATAGTGCCGGTCCCACGCCACCGGGTCGACGAGCGCGGAAGTCCGGGCCGAGGTCGACGATCTTCACGCTGGCCGGCAGCTGCGCCGCGACCGGGGCCGACTGGCCGGCCGGCAGCGCCAGGAACACCAGGTCGCAGCCGGCCAGCGGAGCGGCGGCGTGCGGCTGCAGCTTCAGCTGGGCGAGGTCGGGACGGCCGGCCAGATGCGGGTGGAGTTCCGCGACCGTCTGGCCGGCCGAGCTGTCCGCCGTCACCGCGGCGAGCGTCAGGTCCGGGTGGCCGGCCAGCAGCCGCAGCAGCTCACCGCCCGCGTAACCGCTCGCGCCGGCCACGGCTACCCGCGCGCCCATGTACCGCCCTCCACCGCATGCTGCCGACCCTCGGGACGGGTGCCGCGGCCCTGGCGACCGGGCCGCGCCGCCCACCACGGCGCGAGCCCGGCCTTCGCCACCGCCATCGGCCGCTGCCGGCCATAAAGACCTGGCCGGAGCCGCTAGCGGCCCGGCGGCGGCAGTGACCACGGCACGGACCTGGCTCGCGCCGCCGCTACCGCTAGCAGCGCGAACCCGGCCCGTACCGCTGCGCCGCAAGCGGCACAACCCGTCCTGAATGATTATGCATAAGTTCGTTTGAATATGCAAATCCGGGCACCGCCCACCGCTGCCGGTAACCGGCTGACTGCGAGATGTGCGATCTAGTTGGGCCGATAGCGGCGCAGAGCGGCATGATGGGCGCGGAAAGGAGTGCGCCGATGCAGGTGGGGCGGATGCGGGCCAGCCGGCGGCGGCGCGCCCGGATGCCACTGCGCGTTCCCGGGCCGGCGGGCCTGGCGGCCGTGCTCGCGCTCGGCTCCGCGCTCGCGCTCAGCGCCTGCAGTCATCCGGGCAGCAGCGCGTCGTCCGGCCGCAAGCTGTGCGGCACGAGTCACACGTCGGCAAACGTGCCGGTCAGCGTGGAGATCCATCAAGGCACGGTGTCGTGCGCGACCGCGATGACGGTCGAGAAGGCCTACGCGGACGCGATCGACGCGGGCAAGGCGACCGGCAACGGCGGAGCGGTCCAGGTCAGCGGCTGGACCTGCCAGTACTTCACCACCCCGCATCAACTGAAGACGGGCGACGTCTCCAAATGCACCAAGGACGGCGCGGAGATCCTCGCGATCCTGGCTCCGACCTGACCCGCCGGGCGGCCGATCCGGGCAGTTAACCGGCTATGCGCGGGTCCGGGCGCAGCCCTGGCCCGCGCACAGCTGCGGATATCCCGCTACGAGCCACCGCGGAGCACCGCGCCCGTGCGCCGGGCCGCCTCGGCCACCGCGGCGTCCCTGGCCGCGCTCGCCTCTTCCGCGGTCAGCGTCCGGTCGGGCGCCCGGAACCGCAGCGAGTACGCCAGCGACTTGCGGCCGGCGCCGGCCTGATCGCCGGTGTAGACGTCGAACAGCTGCAGGTCCTCGAGCGTCAGGTCGTTGACCGCCGCGGCGCCCGCCGCGAGCGCGCGCTCGACATCGACCGACGGCACCGCCTCGTCCACGATCAGCGCGACGTCCTGGACGGCCGGCGGGTAGCTGGACAGCACCGGCGCCTGAACCGGGCCGAGCAAGTCCGCGGCGGTCTCGATCACCGACATGTCCAGCTCCATCGCCGCGGTCCTGGCGGGCAGCCCGAACGCGCTCGATCACCCTCGGGTGCAGCTCACCGGCGTGCCCGGCGAGCCAGTCATGCCCGTTGTCGCGTGCACGTAGATCGCCGCGCACCGGCCGGGGTGCCATGGCTCGCGCTGGTCGGCGCGGATGTCGAACTGCACCCGGCTGGTGCGCAGCAGCAGCCGGGCCGCCTCGATCGCGTCCTGCCAGCCGGCCGGACGGCCCTCGCCCCACCAGCCGGCTGGCCACGGTTGCCGGCAAGCACCGCGCCGACGTGCCGCGGCTGATCCGGCAGCCCGGCCTCAAGCTGCGCGATCTCGCGGCGGTCGGCGGGCGGTCGACCGGCAGGATCGGCGCCCAGCCGGTGCCGTCCGGCCGCGGCCGGAAGACCAGCCCAGCTCGAACACCGCGACGTCGGCGAACCCGCGGCCCAGGTTGCGGGCGAGCACCCGCAGCAGGCCGGGCAGCAGCGGTCGTGCGCATCAGCGGCTCGTCGTCGCTGATCGGATTCGCGATCCGGACGGCGTTGCGGCGCGGATCGTCCGGCGGGCAGCTGCAGCTTCTCGAAGTCCGCGGCCGAAGCGAACGGCGAACTGAACACCTCGACGTAACCGAAGTCGGCCAGCGCCCGGCCGACTGGACCGGCGCAGCCGCTGCCGCGCGGTCAGGCCGCGGCCGGCGGGCGCCCGCGCGGTCGGCACCGGGATGTTCTGATAGCCCTCCAGCCGGATGACTTCCTCGGCCAGGTCGGCCGGGTCGGTCAGGTCCGGTCGCCAGGACGGCGGGGTGACGAGCAGCTCCTGCGGCGACCGGTCGTGCCGCGCCTGCTCGTGCTCGCCGTGCCCGGCCGGGACAGCGTGCACGGTGCAGCCGACCTGCTGCAGCCGGGTCTGCACCGTGTCGAGGCCGTAGACCACGCCGGCGACGGAGTCCGGGTAGTCGGCGGCCATCGAGATGATCACCGGCTCGATCGGCTCGGTCACCACGGTCCGGCCGGGCGCGAGCGTGCCGCCGCCGAGCGTGGCGAGCATGGTGCCCGCCCGGCTGGCCGCGCGCAGCTGCAGCTCGTAGTCGACGCCGCGCTCGAACCTGGCCGAGGCCTCCGAGCCGAGCTTGTGCCGGCGGCTCATCCGGGCGATGCCGCGGGCGGAGAAGTGGGCGGCCTCGATCACCACGTCGCGCGAGTCCTCCGTCACCTCGGTGGCCACCCCGCCCATCGTCCCGGCCAGCGAGATCGGGCCGGACGAGTCGGTGATCAGGATGTCCTCGGGATCCAGGGTCCGGCTCGGACGTGGTCGAGCGTCTCCAGCTGCTCGCCCGGCCGGGCCCGGCGCACCACGATCGGCCCGGACAGCCGGTCCCGGTCGAATGCGTGCAGCGGCTGGCCGAGCTCCAGCATCAGGTAGTTGGTGACGTCGACGGCCAGCGAGACGGTGCGCTGGCCGCTCCGGGCCAGCCGGACCCGCATCGGCAGCGGGGTCCTGGCGCCCAGGTCGATGCCGTGCACCTCGCGCAGCATGAACCGGTCGCAGGCCGTCGGGTCCTCGATGCTCGCCGGGTAGGCCTCCGGCGCCGGCCGCGTCGAGGTCGGCTGGCAGGCCGACGTCGGCCGGGTCGGTGAACGCCACGCCGTAGGCGATGGCCAGCTCCCTGGCCACGCCGCGGACCGACAGCGCGTAGCCCTTGTCGGGGGTCACGTTCACGTCGAACACGACGTCGCGCAGGCCCGGCGTAGGCGACGAAGTCGGTACCGAGCGGCGCGTCGGCGGCAGCACGATGATGCCCGAGTGTGATCATCGCCGATGGCCAGCTCGGCGGCCGAGCAGATCATGCCCTCGGAGACCTTGCCGTACGTCTTGCGCGCGCCGATCTCGAACCCGCCGGGCAGCACGGCGCCGGGCAGCGCCAGCGCCACCCGGTCGCTCGCGACGAAGTTGGACGCGCCGCAGATGACGTGCCGTTCCTGGCCGTCGCCGGTGGAGACCTGGCAGTACCGGATCGGCTTGTTGAACCCGGTCAGCTCCTCGACGTCGAGCACCTCGGCCACCACGACGCCGGAGATGTCGTGGCCGACGCAGCTCGATCGTCTCGACCTCCAGGCCGCACGCGGTCAGCCTGCGCGCGACCTCCTGCGGGTCGATCGTCGGACTCGCCCGCCGCGCCGATGTCGGCGTACTCCAGCAGCCAGGACAGCGGGACCCGCATCACGCCTCCATTCCGAACGCGCGGCTGAACCGCACGTCACCTTCGAGCGTGTCGCGGATGTCCGCTACGCCGTCCCGGATCATGACCGACCGGTCGATGCCGAGGCCGAACGCGAACCCGCTGTAGCGATCGGGGTCGATGCCGCAGGCGATCAGCACGCGCGGGTTGACCATGCCGCAGCCGGCGATCTCCACCCAGCCCTGCGACCGGCAGACCCGGCACGGCTCGGCGCCCGGCCGCGTCGACTCGCCGCGGCAGACGTGGCACTGCATCGAGACGTCCGCGGACGGCTCGGTGAACGGGAAGAAGTCCGGCCGCAGCCTGGTCTGCAGTCCCTCGCCGAACATGGCGTCGACGAACGCGGTGATCGCGCCGCGCAGGTCGGCCATGGTCAGGCCCTCGTCGACGGCGAGGCACTCGATCTGGTGGAAGACCGGGCTGTGCGTCGCGTCCAGCGCGTCGGTGCGGTAGCACTTGCCGGGACTGACCACGTACAGCGGCAGCGGCCGGGTCAGCATCGCGCGGATCTGCACCGGCGAGGTGTGGGTGCGCAGCACTACGCCGGAGCGCTCCTTGCCTGGGTCGCGGCGCCCTCGACGAAGATCGTGTCCTGCATCTCCCTGGCCGGGTGGTCGGGCGGGAAGTTCAGCGCGTCGAAGTTGTACCACTCGGCCTCGACCTCCGGCCCCTCGGCGATCTCGTAGCCCATGTTCACGAAGACGTCCGCCAGCCGCTCGCCCACCGTGGTCACCGGGTGCCGGGCGCCCTGCGCGGTCCGGTCCCACGGCAGCGTCACGTCGACGGCCTCCTCGACCAGCACCCGCTGGTCGCGCTCGTCCTCCAGCTCGGCCTGGCGCTGCCGCCAGCGCCTGCGCGGATCGCGGCCCGGGCCATGCCGACGCGCTTGCCGGCCTCGGCGCGGGCGGCGGGCGGCAGCGCGCCGATCTCGGCGTTGGCCAGCGTGATCGGCGCGCGGTCGCCCGGCGTGCGCGAGCCGCGCCGCCTTCAGCTCATCCAGGTCAGCGGCGGCGTCGATGGCGGCCAGCGCGTCGGCCTGCATGCGCTGCACCTCTTCGGGTGCGAGCACCGCCACCTCCACCGGGTCATACGTCTTATTTGGTGCGGACATCGTCCTGATCTCCTGCGTCAGAAAAGTTCGGGCTGCCTTCATCGGGGTCCCGCAGCCGACAGGCGCGAGCGGCGAGACTGGCACGTCGGCAGCGCCGGCAGCCGGACAGACAGGGCAACGCAGGCCCGCCGGTCAGCCGAAGTCAGGCGTCCCAGCGGGCATGGTAAATCGGAACTCCGCCCCGCCACCTGGTGCCTGCTGCACAGCGATCTCCCCGCCGTGCGCCTCTACCAGGCCCTTCACGATGAACAACCCCAGGCCGGCCCCGCCGCGCCGCTTCGCCCGCCAGAACCGGCCGAATACCCGCGGCGCCAGCTCGGGCGCGATGCCAGGACCCTGGTCGCGGACCGCAACGGCCACGCCAGGAGCACCTGCCACGACCGCGGGCTCCACCACAGTCGTAACCGTACCAGCCCCGTGCCGGACGGCATTCTCGATCAGGTTGGCCAGGATCTGGTCGACCTTGTCCGCGTCCAGCCAGGTCTCCGGCAGGTCAGGGCGGACGTCGACCATGTACCGGTCCGGAACGTCGCCTGCCGCGACCCGGCCGCTGATGATCTTGCGGGCGCGGGCGGCGATGTCGACGAGTTCCCGGTGCACCTCGATCCGCCCGGACTCGATCCGGGAGACGTCCAGCAGCTCGGTGATCAGCCGGGTCACCCGGTCGGCGTCGGCGTTGACGGTGGCCAGCATGACCCGCTTCTGGTCGTCGGTGAACCGGGGCCACTTGTCCAGCAGCGTCGCGGTGAAGCCCTTGACGCTGGTCAGCGGCGAGCGCAGCTCGTGCGCCACGGTAGAGACCAGATCGGCCCGGCCGCGCTCGAGCCGGGCCCGCTGCTGGGTGCCGCGCAAAGTGATCACGATCCGGCGCACGCTGCCCGGCCCGCGGCCGTCCCGCGTCATCGCGGCCGCGCGGGTCGCGGACGTAACCGACGGTGACCAGCAGCTCGGTGCCGTCCGGCAGGTACAGCGGCCGCTCCGGGTGCCGGGTGCGGGTGGAGAGTCCCTCCGTACGGGCGGGCGAGGGTCCACCAGCAGCGCTCGTCCCGGTCGCGCAGCGGCAGCACGTCACGGACGTCGCGGCCCAGCGCGGCGGCCGCGGGTATCGCCGGTCAGCCGGGTCGCGGCGCGGTTAAAGACGGCGACCTTGCCTGCCTGGTCGGCGACGATGAGCCCGTCGGGCAGGTCGTCGGCCAGCACCAGGCTGGTCAGCACGTCGGCATCGGCCGCCCGGCCGGTCTCCGGCGCGTCCCCGGCCGGCTCGGCGACCGGGCCGGCAGGCGCGGCTGGCCGTCGCGGCCCGGATGCCCGGGCCACGGGCACCCGGCGGAATGCCCGCAGGCCCGGTGCCGCCCGGCCTGCCACGTTGCCGTTCACTGCGCGCCGCCTCCGGGAGGCTCCAGAGATTCCGGTCCCCGGGCATGGTCACGCAGCCGTGCGGCAGGTCCGGGGGAAACCTGCCGGTCAGGCACTGTCGCGTCATCGGCCACCAGCCAGCGCCCGTACGGGTCACTTCATGACGCAACGTGATCAGACTCTAGCGGATTCGCGATGCTGACCGGCACCCCGCGGAGCCTGTTTCTGGCCCGCCAGGTGCCAGATTTTCCTCTCCGGAGGAGAACTGTTCGCCCTGCGGTTACCCGCCCGCGCGCGGCGACTCGGCGGCGCAGCTGCCGGGCGTGATCGCGTACGAGGCAGCGACGGCGGCCGCGGCCGCCAGGTTCAGGCTCTCCGCCTGACCGTAGATCGGCACCGCGACGGCCTGCGTCGGCCAGGCGCCAGCAGGCTGTCGGGCAGGCCCCAGGCCTCGTTGCCGAACAGCCAGGCGGTCGGCCGGGTCAGCTCCGGCGCCGCCCGGCGCGTCGAGCATGCTGGTCGCGCTGCCGTCGGCCGCGAGCACCTGCAAGCCCGGCGGCCCGCAGCCCGGCCAGCGCGTCGTCCAGGTCGTGACCGGCCACCACCGGCAGGTGGAACAGGCTGCCCGCGGACGCCCGGACGCACTTGCTGTTGTAGGGATCGACCGAGGCGGCCGCGAAGATCACGCCGTCGGCCCCGGCCGCGTCGGCGGTGCGCAGCACGGTCCCGGCGTTGCCGGGATCGCGGACGCTGGCCAGCACGACTACCAGCCGCGGCGCGCTGGCCAGCAGGTCGGCGAGCGGCACGTCGACGAACCGGCAGACGCCCAGCAGGCCCTGCGGAGTGATCGTCTGGGCCAGCTCGGCCATCAGCTCGCCGCCGACCTCGTGCACCGGGCACGTCCTGGCCGGCCGCGAGCGCGGCGAGCTCGGGGTGCCGGGCCCGGCCCTGACTGGTGACGAACAGCTCGGTCAGCACGCCCGCTGCCGCGAGCGCCTCACGCACCGCCTGCGGACCCTCAGCCAGGAACAACCGCTCCCGTTCCCGGAACGCGCGCTTGGCCAGCTGTCGCGCCGCCTTCACCCGCGCGCCCCGGCCGGCGCGCCGGTGCGGGTGCAGGCGGGAACGGGGCGGCCGCGTCGCGCCGGTCGTGCGGCCGGCGCGCGGTCACCGGCGTCTCCGGCGCCAGCAGACGAGGGCGCCGGGTGAACGGGCCCGATTACGGGGGTCCACCCGGCGCCGACATTGGCGTCACCGCCTGATCAGGCGGCCGGCGCGTTGACGTCTGCCGGAAGCGCGGTCCTGGCGACCTCGACCAGCGCGGTGAAGGCCTGCGGGTCGGCGACGGCCAGCTCGGCGAGCATCCGGCGGTCGACCTCGACCTCGGCCAGCTTCAGGCCCTGGATGAACCGGTTGTAGGTCAGGCCCTCGGCCCGGACGGCGGCGTTGATCCGCTGGATCCACAGGCGGCGGAATGCGCCCTTGCGGTCCTTGCGGTCCCGGTAGGCGTACGTCATCGAGTGGAGCTGCTGCTCCTTGGCCTTGCGGTACAGCCGGGACCGCTGACCCCGGTAACCGCTGGCGCGCTCGAGTACTACCCGGCGCTTCTTGTGGGCATTGACCGCCCGCTTCACGCGTGCCATGTTCTTGACTCCCTACGAGGCGGGCCGGGTCACTTACCCAGCAACTTCTTGATCTTCTTGGCGTCACCGGGTGCGAGCTCCACGTACCCGGCCAGCCGCCGGGTCTTGGTGCTCGGCTTGTGCTCCAGGTAGTGCGCGCGGTTGGCCCGGCGGCGGACGATCTTGCCGGTGCCCGTCAGCCGGAATCGCTTGTTCGATCCGCTGTGCGTCTTCATCTTCGGCATCTCGCCGTGTCTCCGTTCCTGCCGTGCTTGCGGCACGTCAATCTGGCGTGCCGTCGGGCACGGGTTATCCGTACTGGCAGCGCGGCCGCCAGCTACTGCTCAGCGGGCCTGCGGAGCCCAGGCTGGGTGCTAGCTCTCCGAGTCGCCGCCGTTCTCCGCCGTCCCGCCGGCGGACTGCCGCGCGTCTTGTCGGCCGCCACCGCGCGCGGCGACGGCACCGGGCCGTCTGCCGACCGGCGGGCCGGGCCTGGCTTCGCGGCGGCCGCGGCGCGCCGTCGTGGTCCTGGCGGCCGCGGCGGTACCGCGCGGCGCCGAGGGCCGCGGCGCGGCGGAGCGCCGACGCCGGCGCGCCGGCCGGGGAGCCGGGCTGGCCGCGGTGCGCGGCGCGGTCGGCCTGGGCGCGGCCGGAGCCGCGCGGCACCGGGCCGCGGCTGCGGCCGGGGCGGCCGGCGCGGCGACGCGGCGCGGCCGTCTCTGCGGCGGGCTGGCCGGCGCGGCCGCCGGTGCCGGAGCTGGCGGGCGCAGGCTGGCCGGAGCCGGGCTCGCCGGTGCCGGCGCTGGCCGGTGCCGGACTGGCCGGGCCGGCTGGCCGGTGCCGGCTCGCCGGGCGCCGCTGCCGGGGCGGGCTCTCCTCGGTCTCTGGCCGCGATGGCCGGCGCCGGCTTCGGCGGCTCGCTGCTCGGCCGGGCCTCGGCTCGCGCTGCGGCTGGCCCGTTCGTGCCGTTCCGCCTTGGCGGCGGCCATCGCGTCGGTCTTGCGCTTGTGCGGCCCGATGACCATGATCATGTTCCGGCCGTCCTGCTTCGGCGTGGACTCGACGAAGCCGAGCTCCTCCACGTCGGCGGCCAGCCGCTGGAGCAGCTTGAAGCCCAGCTCGGGCCGGGACTGCTCACGGCCCCTGAACATGATCGTCACCTTGACCTTGTCGCCCTGCTTCAGGAAGCGCTCGACATGGCCCTTCTTGGTGCCGTAGTCGTGCGGGTCGATCTTCGGCCGGAGCTTGATCTCCTTGATGACCGTCTGGGCCTGGTTCTTGCGCGATTCCCTGGCCTTGAGCGCTGACTCGTACTTGAACTTGCCGTAGTCCATCAGCTTTGCAGACAGGCGGCCGGGCCATGGGCGCAACCTCGACCAGGTCGAGATCTGCCTCCTGGGCCAGCCGGAGCGCGTCCTGAATGGCAACGATCCCGACCTGCTCGCCGTTGGGGCCGACGAGCCGCACTTCGGGTACCCGGATGCGCTCGTTGATACGAGGTTCGGTGCTGATGTGACCTCCTTAAGTCACTGCTCCGGGCACCGGGACTCTCCCGGTGCCGGAATGCGCGGATCTTTCCCGGAAATGAAGAAAGCCCCGCTTATCGTGCTCGCGGGGCCACCATGGGAACCGTCCGCGCCCAGGCGCCGCCTGGACCGGCATACCCCGACGCCGCTGCTGCCGCACAGATGCGCCAGCGACCAGCGTCCGGCCTGGTCAGCCCGCCTATCAGCGGACCGACGCTGCCAGCCAGCCTTGCTGTCGGGGCTAGCCGGCGAGATACCCGCCAGCGCTGGCTCCGGAGGGAGCCGTGCTGGCCAGGTGGGAGGCGGCCGGGGTGGTCCTCCGCTTGCACGCCCGGCATCGTCTGCCGAGCATTGTCGTCAGTCAACACTAACGCATTCCGGTACCTGCTGGTATTCCCGCGGGGCATCAGAACCTCGCCGCGAG
Organism: uncultured Actinomycetota bacterium; assembly: GCA_963726425.1. GTDB lineage: Bacteria > Actinomycetota > Actinomycetes > Streptosporangiales > Streptosporangiaceae > JAJYUU01. The sequence continues at coordinate 21,705 of CAVSCN010000014.1, forward strand.
CGCGGCCAGCCCGGCCGCCCGCATGGCGCTAACCGGCGCCGGCTGGCCCGTCATCAGCTCGACCTGGCCCGCCGCCTGCTGCAGCAGCAGCTCGAAGCCGCTGATCACCGGGATGCTGGCTGCCGCGGCCGCGGCGGCCAGCGGGGTCGGCCACGGATGGTAGACGCACGTCGAAGACGGCGGCCACGGTCAGCGCGCCGCTGGTGAGCAGGCCGGAGACGGCGTCCGCGGCGCCGGCGGGCACCGTGGACAGGACCAGCGGGAAGACGCGGCCGCGGTACCGGCTGAGCCACTGCGCCCGGGCCGGGCCGGGCCCGAGTGGCGACCAGCCCCAGCGCGATGCCCAGCCGTCGCGCGACGGCCAGCAGCTGGCCCGTGGTCGCCGGGTTGCGTACGGCGCCAGCAAGCGCCGCCGCCCCGACCCGGTGCAGCGCGCCGGCCGCCGAGCACGCAGTGGCACCGCCGCCGAGCAGCAGCACCGGCTCGGTGCCGGCGGTAGCGTGACGTCCGCGTCCGCGAGCGCCGCCACCATGCCGGGCACGTCGGTGTTGTAGCCGGACCGCGACGCCGCCGGCCAGCAGCACGGTGTTGGCCGCCCCGACCTCGGTCGACGAGCGGGTCGGCCCGGTCCAGCAGCGGCAGCACCGCGCGCTTGAGCGGCATCGTCAGCGACAGCCCGGCCCAGTCCGGACCGAGCGACCGCAGCAGGTCAGCCAGGCCCGCCTCGTCGCACTCGATGGCCTCGTAGGTCCAGCCGGTCAGGCCGAGCTCACGGTAGGCGGCCGTGTGCAGCACCGGCGACAGCGAATGCGCGATCGGCGAGCCGAGCACGGCCGCCCGCGAGCCGGTCGTGGCGTCAGACCCCGTTCTGCTTAGCCAGGTTCGACCAGATGTCGAACTGCGCCTAGCTGTTGGTGAAGAGCGGTCAGGCCCTTCTTGTTCACCGTGCAGAAGTAGGTCCAGTCGTTGCTCGACGACGCCGGGTGCAGGAACGCCTTGATCGCCGCCAGACCGGGCGAGTTGATCGGGCCCGGCGGCAGGTCGGTGTGCTTGAAGGTGTTGTACGGCAGGAGTTGCACGTCCAGCTCGGACTGCTGACAGGTTGAAGCCGTAGTCGCCGGTGACGTAGCTGATCGTGCTGTCGAGCTGCAGCGTCATGCCGATCTTCAGCCGGTTGTCGATGGTCCTGGCCACGTCCGCGTAGTACTTCGGCCCGACCTCACCCTCGAGCAGGCTCGCTCCGGTGATCACCTGCAGCTCGGTGAACTGGTCCTTCTGGGCGGTGGCAGCGAGATTGACGTGGCCGTTATCTCGATGTTGAACTGGTGCACCGCGGTCTGCAGGATCCCCAGCGCGGTGGTCGAGCCCGGGCACGATGTCGTAGGTAGCCGGGTAGAGGAAGCCCTCGGGGTTGCCCTTGGCCCAGGACGGCAGGCCCAGCTTCGACGTCTCCTCTGATCGCGGCCTGGAAGTCGCTCAGCGGCAGGTGGCTCTCCTTGGCCAGGAGCGGCAGGATCTTCGTGTAGCGCAGCCCGTCGGGGATGGTGACGGTCGAGTTGACCGCGTTCTTGCGTTGGTGAGCATCGCCCAGGCCTGCGGGTTGCCCATGTGCTTGTGCAGCCGGAACTCGCCCGGCCGCAGACCCGGTCGGGTTCTTGCTGGTGTCGACGTAGGACACGAACGGGTCGACGGCCGCGATCACGCCCAGTTTCTGGACGATTGCGGCAGCGACATCGATACCGCGGTGGCACCCTGTGGCACGATGCACGTCCACCGTCCCGAAGCCGTTGCCGGTGTAGGTCGCGTGCGCGGACTTGTACTCGCTGTAGAAGTGATACCCGGTCAGGCCGAGCCCGCCCAGCAGCACGACGACGACGATCAGCGCGATCATGCCGGCCGCGCGGCCACGGCCGCGGCCACGGCGCGATCGGCCGCGGCCCCGCCGCCGTAGTGGTCGTCATCATTGCTGGCATAGCCGGCGAAGAAGCCGCTATGCCGGTCGTCGTCCGCGTCCATGCTGCGGCCAGACCTCCTGCTGCCCCCGAGCGGCCCGTCCTGGCCGACATCTGCTGCTGCATTCGCAGACGCCCGTCGATCCCGGCGCGAGCCTCGATCGTAATCGCGTTCCCCGATCGCGCGGGTCTCCTCCGCCGCCTGCCATGACGCCTGGTCATCGTCGGTGTAGGCCGGCATCGGACCCGACCGTGCCGCGGCACCGTAGTCGTCGTAGGCCTGACCGTACCGGCCGGGTCCTCCCGATACCCGTTGTCGGCGGGATACGCGGCAGCCCCGTAGCCGCCGCCTGGCCGGGTAGGCATCCTGCCCGCCGTACGGGTCCGGCTGCACCGAACGCGGCCCGGCCGTTGTACAGCTCCTGGCTGTCATAGGGCGCCTGGCCCGGGCCGGCCGGCCGGGGTAGGATCGCCGGTCGTCGTACGGCTGCCCGTAGTCGTCCTGGCCATAGCCGTTTGACCGCGCACCGGCGGCTGGCTGGGATAGTCACCACCCGGAAGCGGCGGCTGACCGGGGTAATCGCCGCCGCGGCAGCGGCGGCTGGGCCGGGTAGTCCACCGGGCGGCGGCTGGCTCGGGATAGTCGCCCCGCGGCAGCGGCGGCTGGGCCGGGTAGTCCCCCGGCGGCTGGCTCGGATAATCGCCCCGCGGCAGCGGCGGCTGGGCCGGGTAGTCCCGCCCGGCGGCGGCTGGGATACTCGCCCGGACACGGCGGCTGGCCGGATAGTCGCCCCGCGGCTGACTCGGGTAATCGCCCCGCGGCAACGGCGGCTGGCTCGGGTAATCGCCTTGCGGGTCGTAGGGCTGCCCGCCGTAGTAGCCGGAGCCGACCGGGATCAGTCCGCCCGTACGGGTCCTGCTCGCCGGTCCAGTCCCGGTCATAGCCCTGCTGGCCGGCGTAGGGATCGGCGGGCACCGGGCCGCCGGCACCGGTGTCCCAGGGCTGGTCCTCGGGCCACTCCCGGACCTCGCGGGTGCTGTGCCTCGGCCCGCCATCGTGATCGGCGTCCGGGTCCTGGCGTCTTCGGCGGCCCTTGGGGCTGTCCTGCCAGCCCGCGTAGTCGTCACTGCGCACTGTCTGCGCCTTCCGCGCTCACCAGCTGGCCAGCCGGCTGTCCTGTCGCGCGCTCAGCGTCTAGCGCGCCCTGCAGGAGCAGTGCAGCGGCGGCCTTGTCGACGCTCTGGCGGCGAGCACGGGAATCATGGCCGCCCTGCTGGAGGGCGGCGTGCGCCAGCACGGTGGTGAATCGCTCGTCCACCAGCCGGACCGGCACTTCGGGGAGCCGTCCGGCCAGCGCGCGGGCAAAGGAGCGGCCCTCGGCCGCCGCCTTCCCCTCGCGGCCGGCCAGCCCGACTGCAAGGCCGACGATGATCTCGACGGCGTCGTTGCTCGCGGCCAGCTCGGCCACCGCCGCGAGGTCGCCCGGTCCGCGCGGCACCGTGGCCAGCGGCGAGGCGATGAGTCCGCTCGAGTCGCAGCGCGCGATCCCGATCCGGACCGATCCGACGTCTACTCCGAGCCGGATGCCGCGCCTCATCGGCAGACTCCGGCTGACGCAGGTCTCGTCCAGGACACAGGGCGATGGCGGCACGGTTTCACCCTACGGCACTACTGCCCATTATGTCGTTAATAAGCACACGAACAGCGCTAAACGCCTCATTGATCACGACGTCCGCCCTGTCACCGACCGGTGCCCCGCCGCCCTGCGCTACATCATCCTTGCCGCCGCCGCGACCGCCCAGCGCGCCGGCCGCGGCCAGCACCAGCGCACCCGCGCGCAGCCCACTGGCCGCGGCCCGGCATCGTTCACCGCGACGACCACCGTGGGCCGTCCGTCCAGGACCCCGATGACGGCCACCGCGCCGGGCCGGTCGGCGCGCCAGCCGGCCGCGGACGTCGAGGGCGACCTTCCGCACCGCGTCGGCGGGAGCCCCGTCCGGCACCCGGTGGGTGACGAGCGCGACGCCCCGCACGTCCTCCGCGCCCGCGGCCACGTCGGCGGCGTCGCCGAGCAGCTGGGCGGAGCGAACCCGCTCCAGATCCCGCTCGGCGTCCCGCAGCCTCGCCACCACGCCCGCGATCCGCTCGGGCAGCTCCTCCGGGCGCGCCTTGAGCTGTTCACTCAGCTGGCTGACCAGGACGCTCTCCCTCGCCAGGTACTTGAAGGCGTCGATGCCGACCAGCGCCTCGACCCGGCGCACACCCGACCCGATCGACGCCTCGCCGAGGATCTTCACCAGGCCGAGGTTGCCGGACCTGGCCACGTGCGTGCCGCCGCACAGTTCCCTGGAGTAGTCCCCGACCTCGACCACCCGGACCTCGTCGCCGTACTTCTCGCCGAACAGCGCCAGCGCGCCCATGGCCCTGGCCTCGTCGAGCGAGGTGTGGTACGCCCGCACCTCCAGGTCGTTGATCAGGACCTGGTTGACCTCCTCCTCGGCCGCCTGCAGCACCGAGGGCGGCACGGCGCCCATCGCGGTGAAGTCGAACCTGAACCGGCCGGGCGAGTTCTCCGAGCCCGCTTGCGCGGCGGAGTCGCCCAGCGCGCCGCGGAACGCGCGGTGCACCAGGTGCGTCGCGGTGTGCGAGCGGGAGATTGCCCGGCGCCGCTCGATATCGATCTCCGCGTGCACCGGGGTGCCCGACCAGCAGCTCGCCGGCCGCGACGGTACCCCGGTGGATGATCAGTCCAGGCACCGGCGTCTGCACGTCGGTGACGGTCACCCTCGCGCCCTCGCCCGCGCCGCTTCCGATCGCGGTGATCACGCCGTTGTCGGCGAGCTGGCCGCCGCCCTCGGCGTAGAACGGGGTGCGGTCCAGGATCACGTCGACCGCCGTGCCCGCGCCGGCCGACGGGACCGACACGCCATTCACCAGCAGGCCGACCACGGTCGCGTCGCCCGCGACCTCGTCATAGCCGGTGAAACGCACCCGCCCGGCCTGCTCGAGGATCGCCGGCGAACACGGAGATGTCGGCGTTGCCGGTCTTCTTGCCCGCCGCGTCGGCCTTGGCCCGCTGGCGCTGCTCGGTCATCAGCCGGCGGAACTGCTCCTCGTCGACCGCGAGGCCCTGCTCGGCGGCCATCTCGAGGGTGAGGTCGATCGGGAAGCCGTACGTGTCGTGCAGCTGGAAGGCCTGGTCGCCGCGGATGGTCTCGCTCGCCCCGCCGCCTGGTCTCCTCGACCGCCGCGTCGAAGATCGCGCTGCCGGTGCGCAGCGTGCCGAGGAACGCGGTCTCTTCCGCGTCGATCACCGTGTGGATGTTCGGCGCGTCCCTGATCAGCTCCTGGTACTGCTCGCCCCAGCGCGCTGATCGCGACCGAGGTCAGCTCGTGCAGGAACCGGTCATCTTCGCCGCCGCGGTTGCCTGAGCCGCCGCGCTGGGCGCCTGACAGCAGCCGCAGCTTCTGCACGCTGCGGCGCAGGATCCGGCGCAGCACGTAGCCGCGGCCCTCGTTGGCCGGGATGACGCCGTCGGCGACCAGCATCACCGAGGTGCGGACGTGATCGGTCACCACCCGGAGCGCGACGTCGGTGCGGTGGTCAACGCCGTACCGGGTCTCGGTGAGCTCGGCGGCACGGTCGAGGACCTTCCACATGGTGTCGATCTCGTAGATGTTGTCCACGCCCTGCAGCAGCGCGGCCATCCGTTCCATGCCCATGCCGGTGTCGATGTTGCGCGACGGCAGGTCGCCCGCGACGTCGAAGTCGACCTTCGAGCGCACGGCGCTGAGCTGGTACTGCATGAAGACCAGGTTCCAGACCTCGAGGTAGCGGTCCTCGTCGGCCTCCGGGCCGCCCTCGCGGCCGTACTCGGGCCCGCGGTCGTAGTAGATCTCCGAGCACGGGCCGCCGGGCCCCGGCACGCCCATGTGCCAGTAGTTGTCGGCGAGGCCACGACGCTGGATCCGGCTCTCCGGCACGCCGACCACGTCGTGCCAGATCTTCGCCGCCTCGTCGTCGTCGTGCAGGACGGTGACCCACAGCCGGCTTTCCGGGAAGCCGTACCCGCCCGTCCGGCTCCGGCCTGGTCAGCAGGTCCCAGGCGAACGGGATCGCCTGGTCCTTGAAGTAGTCGCCGAACGAGAAGTTGCCGAGCATCTGGAAGAACGTGCGCGTGCCGGGTCGTCTTGCCGACTTCCTCGATGTCCGGGGTGCGCACGCACTTCTGGCAGGAGGTTGCCCGACGGAACGACGGCGTCCGCTGGCCCAGGAAGTACGGCTTGAAGGGGACCATGCCGGCGTTGACGAGCAGCAGCGTCGGGTCCTCGGCCACCAGGCTGGCCGACGGCACGACCGTATGCCCGTTCTGCTCGAAGTAGGAAAGGAAACGGCGGACGATCTCAGCCGACTCCATCACGGCCATCCTTCGCAATTACTCAGGACCCGGCCTTGCTGCCGGGAGGTACTGACAGGGATCTAGGGCTGCACGCGGCCCCGCGAGCCACCACGACCAGCGGGAGGGTGGTCGCCGGACGGCTCGGCACTACGGCTATCGAGCCTACGGCCTAACTGCCGCGCGTGCAGGTCGCGGTACTCCGCCATGCCGTCGCGCACGTCTCTGGCGAAGCCGGCCGCCGCGCCGATCCGCAGGCTGAGCGGCTGCCGGGCCCGCGCCCCGGCGGCCCGGCCGCCCGGCGCCAGCGCGCGCGGCGCGCCGGGTGAGCTCGTGATCATCCTGGCCAGCCTCGCGGCCTTGCGGTAGCCGGTGACGCCGAGCACTGCGCCCGCGGCGAGCCAGAACCCGCGCCGGATCATCGGTGCCCCGCCCGGTCCCGGCCGGCGCCGGTGACGGCGGCGGTGATCGCGGCCCGCGCGGCGCGGCGGGCAGCCCGGCGTCCCGGCCGTCGGCCATGACGGCCGCCTGCAGCGAGCGGCGGACCATGATGGCCCGGCGCAGCCCGAAGACGAACGCGGACAGGCCCGTGAGCGGCGCGGTCGCGGCGGTGGAGACACCGCGGGCCAGCCCGGCCAGCGCGGATACGTGACCGGAGAGCTCGGCCATGTTCGCCGTCACCTGGTCCATGCTCGCCGTGATCGCATCGGTCCGGACGAGCTGTTCGTTCGTCCGGTCGACGGCGGCCTGCGCCTGCTCGATCAGCTGGTCCGCGCGGTCCCGGTACTGGGTGACCATCCCGGTCACGGCCGACATCAGGCGGGCGAGCCTGATCAGCACGTACACAGCCACGCAGGCGAGCACCGCGAAGAACCCGGCGGCAATGAGTGCCGCCAGCTGCCCGGCATCCATCGGAGTAGCTCCTTCCGCAGCGCGGGATGGGCCGACCCTATCGCGGAAGCGCCGGGCACAACTGGCGCACGTCGGTCGTCAGTCCCCTTCCGGCGGCGGCCCGCCCCGGGACACGAACTCGCTCGGGTCGCCGATGCCCAGGTCAGCTATCCCGGCCTGGCGCAGCGCCAGCATGACCAGCCCGCGCTCGAACGCCGCGAACGTCAGCACGTGCGCGATCATCCCGCCGATGGTGAACGTCTGCGGCGGCTCGCACGTCGCGTCGATGAACGCGTCATCGACCCGGCCCGCCGCCAGCGCTTCCCTGGTCAGCCGCAGGAACCGGGGCGCCGATTCCGCGTGCGCCCGGCGCAGCGCGGCGAACGACTCCGCGTCGGGCTCGGTTACCTCGTTGCCCTCGATCGCCGCCACCCAGCGGTGCTTCTGCCACACGAGGTGCGTCAGCAGGTCGCGGACCGTCGAATCCGCCTCGCCGGTCACCAGCGGCGCCCTGAGCTGCTGCTCATCCAGCGTCCGCGGCGCGGTCCAGCAGCTCGCCGATGAGCCAGCAGTCGTGTTCCAGCATGGAGTTCAGTACGTCCACCGCATTGCTCCTCTTCTGGGCCGGCAGCCGGATGCCGCCGGGCGGGTGGAAATGGATTCCGTTCGGCGCGGGCAGGACCGGCGGGCGGGCCGCCGTCCGGAACCGCGCCGGGCTGAGCCCGAACGCCCGGCCGAAGGCGTGCGTGAACGCCTCGGGCGAGCCGTAGCCGGCGTCCATGGCGACCCGGGTCACGGGATGACCGCCGGGCCGGAGCTGATGCGCCGCCCGCTCCAGCAGCAGCCTGCGCCGCATCGCCCCCGGCGGCTCGCCGGTGGCAGCAGCCACCAGCCGGTCGAAATGAAACCGGCTGAGGTACGCGCGCGCGGCCACGTCCGCGCCGCTGATGCCCGGGTCCTCGACGCTGCGCACGACCACGTCCAGCAGCTCACGGAGCTGGTCTTTGGCTTCCGGTCGACGTCACCTGGCCAGCATGGCACCGAGCCGTCGGTCCGGCCTGATCGCTCTTGCTGTGTGCCGGCCCGCGCCGGCTGGCTCAGGGATCGGCTGGCTGGTCGCCGGCGCCCGGTTCCTCCGCCTCGGCGGCACCGGGCGCAGCCAGCCCGAGCGTCTGCCGGATGCGCTCGGATCGCTCGGCGTACCTGGCCTCGAGCCCGTGCCCGGACGGCTGGTAGTACTGCTTGCCGCTGACCTCGTCGGGCGCGTACTGCTGCGCGGACTATTCCGGCCGGATCGTTGTGCGGGTACACGTAGCCCTTGCCGTGGCCGAGCTTCGCCGCGCCGCGGTAGCTGGCGTCGCGCAGGTGCTTTGGCACGGCGCCGGCGAGCCCGGACTGCACGTCGGCCGCGGCGGCGATGATCGCGGTCGCGACCGCGTTGGACTTCGGCGCGAGCGCGATGTGGATCGTCGCCTGGGCCAGGTTGAGCCGCGCCTCGGGCAGCCCGACGAACTCGACCGCCTGAGCGGCCGCGACCGCCGCCTGCAACGCGGTCGGGTCGGCCAGGCCCACGTCCTCGCTCGCGTGCACGATCAGCCGCCGGGCGATGAACCGCGGGTCCTCCCCGGCCTCGATCATCCGGGCCAGGTAGTGCAGCGCGGCGTCGGCGTCGCTGCCGCGCAGGCTCTTGATGAACGCGCTGATCACGTCGTAGTGCTGGTCGCCGGACCGGTCGTAGCGGACCATCGCGCGGTCCACGGCCCGCTCCAGGATCTCGACCGTGATCTCGCCGCCCGGCCGGCAGCCCGAGCGCCGCCGCCTCCAGGTAGGTGAGCGCCCGTCGGGCGTCGCCGCCGGCCAGCCGGACGAGGTGCGCGCGGGCGTCGTCGGCCAGCGTCACCGCGCCGTCCAGGCCCCGTTCGTCGGCGAGCGCGCGCGAGATGACCAGCTCGATGTCGGCGTCGGTGAGCGGCTGCAGGGTCAGCATCAGCGACCGCGACAGCAGCGGGCTGACCACCGAGAAGAACGGGTTCTCCGTGGTCGCGCCGATGAACGAGACCCACCGGTTCTCCACCGCGGGCAGCAGCGCGTCCTGCTGCGCCTTGTTGAAGCGGTGCACCTCGTCGATGAACAGGACGGTCTGGCTGCCGCGCATCGCCAGCTGGCTGCGCGCCTCGTCGATCGCGGCCCGGACGTCCTTCACGCCCGACATCACCGCCGACAGCTCCACGAACCGGCGCCGGGTCGACCTGGCTGACCACGTACGCAAGCGTCGTCTTGCCGGTGCCGGGCGGCCCCCACAGCAGCACCGACATGGCGGCGTCGTTGTCGGCCAGCTTGCGCAGCGGCGAGCCGTCCCTGGTCAGGTGGCTCTGGCCGACCACTTCATCGAGGGAACGCGGGCGCATGCGGACGGCCAGCGGCGCCGCTGCCTGCTCAGCCTCGGCGGCCGCGTCGTCAAACAGGCTGTCGGCCTGGCCCGGATCGGCTCTGGACACGGCTCGACAGTACCTCCCCGTACCGTCAGCGCGATCGGTCATCGCCGCCGGGTGACGATTACGCCATGATGCGGATATGAGCGCTGACATCACCCCGTTCCGGATCGAGATCCCGCAGGCCGACGTGGACGACCTGCGCCAGCGGCTGCGCCAGACCCGCTGGCCCGAGCCCGAGACCGTCGACGACTGGTCGCAGGGCATCCCGCTGGCCTACACCCGGGAGCTGTGCGACTACTGGCTGAACGACTACGACTGGCGGCGCTGCGAAGCCAGCCTGAACGAGCTTCCCCCAGTTCCGGACCGAGATCGACGGGCTCGACATCCACTTCCTGCACGTGCGCTCGCCGCAGGCGGACGCGATGCCGCTGGTCATGACGCACGGCTGGCCCGGCTCGATCGTGGAGTTCCGCGAAGGTCATCGGGCCGCTCACCGATCCGGTCGCGCACGGCGGCGAGCCCGGCCGACGCGTTCCACCTGGTCTGCCCGTCGCTGCCCGGCTACGGGTTCAGCGACAAGCCGAGCCGGACCGGCTGGAGCACGACCCGGATCGCGGACGCGTGGGACGAGCTGATGCCGCGTCTCGGCTACGGCCGGTACGGCGCCCAGGGCGGCGACTGGGGCGCGCAGGTGACGACGGCGCTGGGCATGCGGCACGCGGCGAACCTGATCGGCATCCACCTCAACATGCCGATCGTGCTGCCCGACCCGGACACGATGAGCGACCTGACCGAGCAGGAGCAGGGCGCGCTCGCCGCGCTGAAGCACTACCAGGACTGGGACTCCGGCTACTCCAAGCAGCAGTCCACCCGGCCGCAGACCATCGGCTACGGGCTGGTCGACTCGCCGGCCGGCCTGTGCGCCTGGATCGTCGAGAAGTTCTGGTCCTGGACCGACTGCGACGGCGATCCCGCCAACGTCCTGACCAGGGACGAGATGCTCGACAACGTGATGCTGTACTGGCTGACCGCGGCGGGCGCGTCGTCGGCCCGGATGTACTGGGAGAGCTTCGGCCAAGCCGCTGCTCGGCCCGGTCGAGTGCGCGGTCGGCTGCTCGATCTTCCCGAAGGAGATCTTCCGCGGCTCCCGCCGGTGGGCCGAGAAGCAGTTCGCCGACCTGCGGTACTGGAACGAGCCGGATAAGGGCGGCCACTTCGCCGCGTTCGAGCAGCCCGAGCTGTTCACCGAGGAGGTGCGCGCCGCGTTCCGCGCGATGCGCTAGCCGCGCCGCGTTAGCTGCGATGCGCAGCTGCGCAGGCGCAGCGCCAGGCCGTCCAGGACGACATCCAGCCCGGACCGGAACCGGGCTTCCCGCAGCTCGGCTGGATCCTCGGCCGCGGCGACTGCGGCCGACCAGGCGAGATGCTCGTGCCCGGCGGCGGCCTGCTGGGCTGCGGGCATCAGGCTCGCGACGAACTCGGCCTCGGTCTGGCCCGACCGCGCGACCGTGCCGAGCCACGCCGCCTCCGTGGTGCTGACGCCGATGACGTACGCCAGCACGGTGTCCAGGGCGCCGCGCGGGTCCGCGAAGCCGGCCGCCGAGAACAGGCTGGCCAGCGCTTCGGTGACGGACATGAGCTGCGGGCCGAGGTAGGCCAGCCCGGCCTGGCCGAGCACTGAGACCAGCCACGGGTGCCGCAGCGCAGTGGCCCGGAAAGACCCGGCCAGCCCGGCCACGTCGGCGCGCCAGTCCGGGCCCGCCGCGGGCACGGCGATCTCGCCGAACACCTCGTCGACGGCGAGCTCCATCAGCTCGCCCTTCGTCGCGACATGCGGTACAGGGAGGTCGCGCCCGCGTTCAGCCGGGCGCCGAGCGCGCATGCTGAGCTCCTCGATGCCCGCCTCGTCCAGCATGGCGATGGCCTCCCGGACGATCGCCGGCCGGCTGAGCGCGGGCTGATCGGGCTCGGGCTGTGGCCTCCTGCCAGGCCTCTAAGTCTCCCAGTTGTTCGGGGTTCACTCGCCTGGCCGGACGAGGCCGGACTCGTAAGCGAGCACCACGGCCTGGGCCCGGTCGCGCAGGTCCAGTTTGGCCAGGATGCGGCCGACGTGCGTCTTCGTGGTCTGCTCGGCGATCACCAGCGCATCGCTGATCTCGGCGTTGGACAGGCCGCGGGCGATCAGCACCAGTACCTCGGTCTCCCTGGAAGTGAGCGCGCTGATCGCGCCGACCGGACGGGCCGATGGCGAGTGGGGTCTGCCCGCGAAGTCCGCGATCAGCCGCCGGGTGACCGACGGTGCGAGCAGCGCGTCACCAGCGGCTACCACCCGGACCGCGTGCACCAGTTCCGCGGCGGGCGCGTCCTTCAGCAGGAAGCCGCTGGCCCCGGCCCGCAGCGCCGCATACACGTAGTCGTCGAGATCGAACGTCGTCAGCATGAGCACGCGCGGCCGCTGCCGGACGCCGGCGCGGCCCGAGGCGGCGCGGGTGCCTGCCGTGCCCAGGATTTCGCGGGTAGCCTGCAGCCCGTCCATGACCGGCATCCGCACGTCCATCAGGACGACGTCGGGATGCAGCTGCCGCGCCAGTGCCACCGCGGCAGCTCCGTCCGCGGCCTGGCCGACGACCTGCAACCCCGGCTGGGCCGCCAGCACCGCGGCGAAGCCCTCCCGGACCATCGCCTGGTCGTCGGCGATCAGGCACCGGGTGCTCATGGCATCATGCCGCCGCGCCGAGAGGCAGCACCGCGGCGACGACGAAGCCGCCGTCCGGTGCCGGACCGGCCGTCAGCGAGCCACCGAGCAGGGCTACCCGCTCCCGCATGCCCGCGAGCCCGTGACCGGACCGCGGACTGCGTTCCCGGCAGGCCGGCGTGGCTCACCCGGCCCGTTGGCCACCCGCAGGGTCACCGCGCTGGCGTCATGATCCACCGACACCGTGACCGCCGCTCCGGGCGCGTGCTGGCTGGCGTTGGACAGTGATTCCTGCACGATCCGGTACGCGCAGACGCCGACCGCGGCCGGCACGCCGTCCAGCACGACCGGAGCCGACAGCTCGACGGGCACCCCGGCCAGCCGGGCGGATTCGACGAGCATCCGGCAGGTCCGACAGCTGCGGCTGCGGCGCGAGCCCGGCCGGCTGCTCCTGCCGCAAGACGCCGAGCAGCCTGCGCATGTCGATCAGCGCCTCCCGCGCCGCGCCGCTGAGGGCAAGGAACTCCGCCTGCACCGGATCGGGCAGGTCGGCCAGCCGGTACGGCGCGGTCTCGGCCCGCACCGCGATCAGCGACATGTGATGAGCCACCACGTCGTGCAGTTCCCGCGCGATCCGGGTGCGCTCTTCCAGCACGGTCAGCTGCGCCTGACTGAGCTCGGTCCGCTCGGCCAGCACTGTCACGGCCGCTGCGGCCCGCCGCCGGGAACTCACGCTGTCGACCGCGACCGCCACCGCGGTGAACGCGACGGTGCCGAGCAGGTGCGCGACGATGTTCGGCCGGTGCGTGCCTGTCCATAGCCACCACGCGAGCAGCGTCAGCCCCCACATCCACCACAGCACCGGCCGCTGCTGCCTGATCCCGGCCACGCAGAACACCACGAGCAGGACCGGGACCTGGACCGGGTACCAGGGCCAGCCACCCCACCAGAAGAGACTCTGAAGCGGGATCAGCAGGAAAGCCAGCCAGCCGATACGCCAGGCCAGCAGCGGATACCGGGCCGCCAGCGGCAGCGGCAGCACTGCCAGCAGGCCAAGCAGCATGGCCTGGTTGGTCATTCCGGCCGGAGTGCCCTGCACCGCGCGAAGCACTGGCCCGAAGGACGAGCTGACCACGTCCGGTCCGTTCGGGCCATTCGCGACGTGACGACCGCCAGGATCAGGGTCACGAGGGCAAGCCCGGCCCATACCGCCTGACGCTGCCGCAGCGACCACGAGCGCCACGCCGGGATGGGGTCGGGGCCGGTCGCCAGCTGGATCAGCCCCAGCCACCCGGCCCGCGCCGCATCGCGGCCGCTGCTCGTGGCCTGCGATCGACCTGGCGTTGCTTGCACGATCCCAGGCTAGGCCGCCCGAGCTGCGAAAGCGTCCCTCCGGACGTCGTCATACCCGGGTATGACGAGCGTCCGCCCCTGCGCGGCGCTGGCCCCGTAGTACGACAGCCGATACGGCTCCCTGGTGTGACGACGCGGTGGTGGCCGGCCGGGCAGCCTGGCGGTTGCTGATCTCGCCATGAGGAGGTACTGACATGACCGCAGTGCTGGAAGCCAGGCAACTGGGCAAGAGATACCGACGCCGATGGGCTCTGTCGGATTGCACGCTGAGCATCCCGGCCGGCCGGGTGGCCGGCCTGGTGGGTCCGAACGGGGCCGGGAAGACAACGCTCCTGCACCTCGCCACCGGCATGGCGGCGCCATCGGCCGGGCACATCGAGGTCATCGGCGCGCCGCCGGCGAGCAGCCCCGCGCAGCAGGCCAGAGTCGGCTTCGTCGCGCAAGACGCGCCGGCCTACGCCGGGTTGTCGGTCGCTGATCACCTGCGCCTGGGCGCTCACCTGAACCCGGCCTGGGACGGCCAGCTGGCCGCCAGCCGGATCGCGAAGCTGGGCCTGAACGCCAGCCAGAAGGCCGGCAAGCTGTCCGGCGGCCAGCGCGCCCAGCTGGCGCTCACGATGGCCATCGCGAAGCGCCCGAACTGCTGATCCTCGACGAGCCCGCCGCCAGTCTCGATCCGCTGGCTCGCCGCGAGTTCCTGCAGGACCTGGCCGAGGCAGTCGCCGACCAGCAGCTGAGTGTCTTGCTGTCTTCGCATCTGGTCACCGACCTGGAGCGAGTGTGCGACTACCTGATCGTTCTGGTCGCGGCTCGCGTCCGGCTAGCAGGCGACGTCGACGAGTTGCTCGCAACCCATCACCGGCTCACCGGACGCCGTCGCGACCCGCCGCGCCCGGGCCAGCCGGCTCGCACGTCATCAGCGAACGTCACACCGACCGCCAGATCGACCCTGATCGTGCGGGCCGACTCCGGCATCCGCGACCCGGCCTGGATCGTCGAGCCGGTCAGCATGGAGGACCTCGTGCTGGCCTATATGAGTCCCGCCACGGCCGGCCCGGCCGTCGGCAAGCCCTGGAGGCAGCAAGATGATCTGGCTAACCTGGCGCCAGTTCCGCGCCCAGTCCATCGCGGCTGCCGCCGCACTGGCGGCGACCGCGGTCGTGCTCGGCCTGACCGGCGTGCACCTGGCTCATCTGTATGCCGCCGCCGGGGTCGCCGGCTGCCACTCCGGCGGCGGCTGTGCCACCGCGACCACTCACTTCGTCAGCCTGCTCAATGCCGGTTTCGCCAATCATCTGCCGCTGCTGTTCGGCACGGCGCTGATAGTGGTTCCCGCGGTCATCGGAATCTTCTGGGGCGCTCCCCTGGTCACCCGCGAGCTGGAGACCGGCACGTCGCTCCTGGTGTGGAACCAGAGTGTGAGCCGGACGCGCTGGCTGGCGACCAAGCTGATCCTGGTCGGCCTGGCCAGCATGGCCGCCGCCGGACTGTTCAGCCTCATGGTCACCTGGTCCGCGAGCCTCATCGACCGGGTCAACATGAACTGGCTGCAGCCAGCGGTATTCAGCGAGCGGGGTATCGCCCCGATCGGCTACGCCGCGTTCGCCTTCGTCCTCGGGGTCGTGGCGGGGGTGCTCATCCGCCGGACCGTGCCCGCCATGGCCGTCACCCTCGCGGTCTTCACCGCCGTTCAGTTCGCCATGCGGTTCCTGCGTGGCTACCTCATCGCCCCGCTGCACGCCGTCAGATTCTTCTCGGGCGGCCCCGGCCAGCCTGACACGGGGCCCGGCCCCGGTGAACATACCCGGCGCGTGGATCTACTCGGCTCAGGTGGCGAGCGCGACCGGGCGGCATGCGCCGGCCTGGCTTCAGGGAGCTGGTGACCTATCAGCCCGCCAGCAGGTTCTGGCTTTTCCAGGGATACGAGACTGCGATCTACCTGGTTCTTGCCGTCGCCCTGGCCGGGGTCTGCTTCTGGCTGGTCCGCCGCCGGCTCGCCTAGCCCCGCGTCGCCTGACGCCGGCGACCCGATTCCACAGCCGGCTGGGCATCGGCCATTAACGGAAGGCTTGGAGGCCGCTCGGCCTCTGAACGTCCCAGTTATTCGGGTGCTCGGCTACCGGTAGCCGGGGCGTCGATGCCAGCTTCCTTGCGCTGCTGGGCCGTGATCGGCGTCGGCGCGCCGGTCAGCGGGTCGTGACCGGAGGCGGCCTTCGGGAACGCGATCACGTCCCGGATCGAGTCCCGGCCGGTCAGCAGCATCATCAGCCGGTCCCAGCCGAACGCGATGCCGCCGTGCGGCGGCGGGCCGTACCGCAGCGCGTCCAGCAGGAACCCGAACTGCGACGACGCCTCTGCCCTGGACAGCCCGATCACGTCGAAGACGCGCTGCTGCACGTCCGGCCGGTGGATCCGGATCGACCCGCCGCCGATCTCGGTGCCGTTGCACACGATGTCGTACGCGTCGGCCAGGGCAGCGCCAGGATCGCCCGTGAACTTGTCCGCCCACTCGGGCAGCGGCGAGGTGAAGGGATGGTGCACGGCGGTCCAGCCGCCCGTCGCCGTCCTCCTCGAACATGGGCGCGTCCACCACCCACGTGAACGCCCACGCGGCCGGGTCGATCAGACCGCACCGGTACCCGATCTCCAGCCGGGCCGCGCCGAGCAGCGCCCGCGCCTCGTTCGGCGTGCCCGCGGCGAAGAACACGGCGTCACCCGCGGCGGCGCCGACGGCCGACGAGCAGCCCGACCGCTCCTCGGCGGACAGGTGCTTGGCCACCGGCCCGGCGTCGACACCTCGCCGTCGCGCCGATCAGCACGTACGCGAGCCCGCGGGCGCCGCGCGACTTGGCCCACTCCTGCCAGCCGTCCAGCTCCTTGCGGGTCTGCGCGCCGCCGCCTGGCATCACGACGGCACCGACGTGCGCGGCCTGGAACACGCGGAACTGCGACTTGGCTGAAGATATCGAGTCAGGTCCACAAGCTGCTGGCCGAATCGCAGGTCGGGCTTGTCCGAGCCGTACTTGGCCATCGCGTCGGCGTAGGTCATCTGCGCGATCGGCCGCGGCACCTCGTACCCGGCGATCTCCAGCCACAGCTTCTCGATCAGGTCCTCGGCGACCTCGACGACGTCTTCGCTGGTGACGAACGACATCTCGATGTCGATCTGGGTGAACTCCGGCTGCCGGTCCGCGCGGAAGTCCTCGTCGCGGAAGCACCGCACGAGCTGGAAGTAGCGTTCCAGACCGGAGATCATCAGCAGCTGCTTGAACAGCTGCGGCGACTGCGGCAGCGCGTACCAGCTGCCCGGCCGCAGCCGCACCGGCACCAGGAAGTCCCGCGCGCCCTCGGGCGTCGACCTGGTCAGGAACGGCGTCTCGACGTTGACGAACCGGTGCGACCGCATGACGTCGTTGACCAGGTAGGCGGCGTGTGACCGGGCCCGCAGCGCGGCGGCCATGTCGGCCCGGCGGATGTCCAGGTACCGGTAGCGGAGCCGGACTTCCTCGTTCAGGTCGCCGCCCGTGCCGCCCTCGATCGGGAACGGCAGCGGATCGGCTTCGGACAGCACCTCGACGGCCGACGCGGCGACCTCGATCTCGCCGGTCGGCAGCTCGGGATTCTCGTTGCCCGGCGGGCCGCCGCTGGACGGTGCCGGTGACCAGGACGCAGAACTCGGCCCGCAGGTCGTGGGCGACGTCCTCCTCGCGGAGCACGACCTGGACGATCCCGCTGCCGTCGCGCAGGTCGATGAAGACCACGCCGCCGTGATCGCGCCGTCGGGCTACCCAGCCCGCGAGCCGGACCTGCTGGCCTTCCGCGCTCGCCCGGAGGGCGCCTGCCTCGTGGCTGCGGATCATCGCTTGCCTTTCTGTACTCTGCTGGTGTGCACGCCGGTCGCGCGACTACAGGCCGGTGACCGGGCCCGCGACCGGCGTCAGCCCGGCCAGGAACGGGTTGCTCGTCCGCTCGGCCCCGATCGTCGTCTGCGGTCCGTGGCCGGACAGCACCGTCGTCTCGTCGGGCAGCGGCAGGCAGACCCTGGCAAGGCTGGTGAGGATCGTCTCATAGTCGCCGCCGGGCAGGTCGGTCCGCCCGATCGAGCCAGCGAACAGCAGGTCGCCGGTGAAGATCACGCCCTCGCCGGCGCCCTCCGGCAGCGCGATGCCGGATAGGTGGAACGTCACCGAGCCGGGCGTGTGGCCGGGAGCGTGGTCCACGACCAGGTCTAGGCCGGCCAGCTGGATGGTCATGCCGTCGGTAGCGTCGAGCGACGTCATCCGGCTCGGTGAACGTCCAGCCCGCCGAACAGCTGCTGGCCCGGTCCGAGCGAGAGACCGCGGGCCGGGTCGGTCAGCAGCGCGCGGTCGGCCGGGTGAATGTAGGCCGGGATATCTCTGGCGCCGCACACCGGCGCTATCGACCAGATGTGATCTATGTGCCCGTGCGTCGCGAGGGCCGCGACCGGACGCAGCCGGTATCGCTCGATAATTTCGTCGATGCCCTGCTCAGCGTCCTGCCCAGGGTCGATAATCAGGCACTCCGAGCCCGGCTCGGCGAGCTATCAGATAGCAGTTCGCGGCGAACGACCCGGCGGGAAACCCGGCGACCAGCACATCGTCCTCCTCGACCTGGCACTAGCGTCGCTAGCTGTGCCCAGGCTACCGAGAAAAGGTGTGCTGGCCAGGCACGGGGCCATGCAGGACACGGCTTGGCCGCAGTTGGGACGACGAACAGGTAACGGCGGCGCCACAACAGCCGCCACAACGGTACGATTCGCGAAGTTTCGCAGATCACTGCCTGGCGGCGCGCCGCCAGGCAGTCGGCTTCGGACCGGAAGATGCTTCGCCAGACGTGCGCGGGCAAGGGAGGAATGTACGGGTGGCCAGCAGCAAGAAGCAGCGGCAGCGGCAACTTGCCAGGGATGCGTATGAGCGTCGGCTACAGCGCCAGGCGGAGCGGGACCAACGGGCCAAGAAGTGGACCGCCGCCACGATCGTCGCGGTGGTGGTAGTCGGAATCGGGGTCCTCTCGGCCTTCCTGGCGGGCGCCTTCCATTCCTCGCCCGCCAAGCCGGTCGCGAACGCGTCGCACAGCCCGGCCGCGGCGGCGAGCGCGACCGTGACCCCATCCCCCACCGCGAGCGCCTCGCCCACCCCCACGAGCGCGCTGGTAAACGGGAAGTGCGTCTACACCGCCAGCGGAACCGCCGCCAGGAAGGTGCAAGCTGCCGCCCGCAAAGCCGGACACTAAGGCCAGCTACCAGGCAACCCTCGCCACCAACCGTGGCAATATCGTCATCGACCTGCTCAACTTCCAGGCACCGTGCACGGTGAACTCGTTCGCCTCGCTGGCCGACCAGGGCTTCTACAACAAGACGCCGTGCCCGCGGCTCAGCAACAGCAGCGGACTGTTCATCCTGCAGTGCGGGGATCCGACCGGCACTGGGAGCGGCGGGCCCGGCTACGAATTTGCCAGCGAGAACCTGACCGGCGCGACATATCCGGCCGGCACCCTCGCAATGGCGAACTCGGGCACGGCTGACAGCAACGGCAGTCAGTTCTTCCTGGTGTTCCAGAACACCTCGCTAGCTCCCAGCTATACACCGTTCGGCCATGTCGTCAGCGGTTTGAATATCCTCCAGAATGTGGGTAAGCGAGGCTTCGGTCCGCCGTTGAACCAGGCGGGCGGCGGTGCGCCAAAGGAAAAAGTCGAGATCGAGAGCGTGACGATCAAGAAGACCTGATCGGTAACCAGCTGATCAGGTCCCGAGCGGGAGGTACGCAGTGAGTACCGCAAGCGATCCGTGGGGCCGAGTGGCCGAGGACGGGACGGTGTACTGCCGTACCGCAGACGGCGAGCGGGAGATCGGCTCCTGGCAGGCGGGCAGCCCGGACGAGGCGCTGGCATTCTTCAAGCGCAAGTTCGAGGCACTCGAGACTGAGGTCAGCCTGCTAGAGCAGCGGATCACCGGCACCGATCTGTCCCCCGCGCACGCCAGGTCGACCATCACCCGGCTGATCGCATCGGTCACCGACGCGCACGCCATCGGTGACCTGGACGGGCTGCGGCAGCGGCTCGAGGCGCTCACGGGCGCCGTCGAGCATCGCCGCGAGGAGCACAAGGCGGCTCGCGAGGCGGCCAGGAGCGAGGCGCTCGAGGTTCGCGAGCGCATCGTCGCCGAGGCCGAGCGGCTGGCCGTCGAGGCCACGCACTGGAAGGCCAGTGGCGAGCGGATGCGCCAGCTGCTGGAGGAGTGGAAGGTCGCGCCGCGCGGCGACCGGGCCACCGAGGCCGTGCTGTGGAAGCGGCTGTCGGCCGCGCGCAACGCGTTCGCCAAGCGGCGCAAGGCCTACTTCGCCAACCTGGAAGAAGAGCGCGAGTCGATCAGGGCCCGCAAGGAGCAGCTGGCCACCGAGGCCGAAGCGCTCGCCACCTCGACCGACTGGTCGACGACGGCCAGCGCGTACCGCGAGCTGATGCGATCCTGGAAGCAGGCAGGCCGAGCCGACCGGACCGCCGAGGACGAGCTGTGGCAGCGGTTCAAGACGGCCCAGGACACGTTCTTCCAGGCGCGAGCCGGGGTGCTGGACGCCAAGGAGCGGGAGCTGCGCGAGCACGCCGTCGTCAAGGAGCAACTGCTGACCGAGGCGGAGAAGCTGCTGCCGGTGACCGACGCCCGCGCGGCCAGGGCCACCTGCGCAGCATCCAGGAGCGCTGGGAGAAGGCGGGCCCGGTGCCGCGCGACTCGCAGGAGCGGCTGGAGGGCGGCCTGCGCCGGGTCGAGGACTGGCGCTGCGCAAGGCGGAGGACTCGCACTGGCGGCGGACCAACCCGGAGGCGCTCAGCCGGGCCAAGAGCACGGTGAACCAGATCAAGACGGCCATCACGCAACTCGAATCCCAACTCGCCAAGGCGCAGGCCAGCGGTGACGCGAAGGCGCAGGAGCAGGCAGAAGAGGCTATTGCCGCCCGCCGGTCGTGGTTGTCGGAGGCTGAGCGGACGCTGGCTGAGCTCTCGGGGTGAGTCTTTGCTGGTACGCGGGTCCGGCCGCCAGGCCCAGGTGACCGAGGAGACCGCCGGTGCGTAGTGGAGGTCTCCGGGGGCCCGCGGGCGGTTCGGCGGCCGCCGGGCGTCCTGCTCTTGACGCTCGCGGCGGTGGTTGTGGCGGGTGGCGTGGTTGCGTGGATCGCGCATGGGCGGTCAAGGCATCCGGCTCCGCCGGATGTGGTGGGTTATGCGCGGTCGGCGGCGGTGCGCGGGGCGGATCGGGCGTACTCGGAGTGGTTTGCGGGACAGTTTGCGGGTTTGGGGCGGGCGGCACCGTGGCTGGTGGCGGCCGGGCAGTCGGTGCTTGATGAGTGCCAGGCGCTGCCGAGTGGCGGCGAGGGCGTCGCGGGAGCGACCAGCTGGACCATGAGCTGCCAGCGCGGTCAGGCCGGGTACTACGCTTACGCGGCCGGTGGCCGGTCTCGGGTCACGCAGTTGGAGCGGGCGTTGGCTGGGCTCGGCTGGGCGGGCTTTGTGTTCACGCCAGGGACGGCGGCGGGGGGTGGGCAGCGGGCGGTCCCGGCCGTGCTGCAGGCGGGCTACGTCGCGTCGCAGACGCAAGCTGGTCCGGCAGGGAAGGCCGGGCTCATCATCAGCTGGCTCAGCCCGGCCCAGACAGCAGGCTGTGCGTGACTACGTCCGCTTCCCGGCCGTCGGCGAGACCCGGTACGTCGACCCGGTCCAGGTCGCGCCGCCCGACCTGAGCCAGATCGCGCGCGCGACGGCTCGGCGGGCCGACAACCTGGTCGTGGTCGAGTTGGTGGCCGAGTACACCCGGCCGGGCGGCTAGCTCAGCTGGTGACGCGGTACACGTCGTAGACGCCGTCGATCGCGCGGACGGCACGCAGCACGGCGCCGAGGTGCTTGGGGTCGCCCATCTCGAACGTGAACCGGCTGAACGCCACCCGGTCCCTGGTCGTCGTGACGGTCGCCGACAGGATGTTGACGTGCTGGTCGGAGATCGACCGGGTCACGTCGGACAGCAGGCCGGTCCGGTCGAGCGCCTCTACCTGGATCGCGACCAGGAACTGCGAGCCCTCCTTGGGCGACCAGCGCACGTTCACTAGCCGCTCTGGCTGCGCCTCCAGCAGGTGGGCCAGGTTCTGGCAGTCGACCCGGTGCACGGTCACGCCGTTGCCCCTGGTCACGAAGCCGGTGATCTGGTCACCGGGGACCGGCGTGCAGCACTTCGACAGGCGGGCCCAGACGTCGGCGGCGCCCTGACCACGACACGCCGGAGTCGCCCGCGGCCGGGGCGGGCCGCGGCGTCCGGGTGAGCAGCGTGGCCTCGGCCAGGTCCTCTTGCGCGCCGGCGATGCCGCCCGCGGACTTGACCAGCTTGGCGACGACGGACTGGGCGCTGACGTGCCCCTCGCCGACCGCCGCGTACAGCGCCGACAGGTCGTTGTAGTGCAGCTCGGTGGCGATGGCGTTGAGAGCGTCGGCCGTGGCCAGCCGCTGTAGCGGCAGCCCCTGCTTGCGCATCGTCCGGGCGATCGCGGTCTTGCCCGTCTCGGCCGCCGCTTCGCGCCGCTCCTTGGAGAACCAGTGCCGGATCTTGTTCCTGGCCCTGGCGCTCTGCACGAAGCCCAGCCAGTCCCGGCTCGGGCCGGCGTTCGGCGCCTTCGAGGTGAAGATCTCCACCGAGTCGCCGTTGCTGAGCGTGCTCTCCAGCGGAACGCAGCCGGCCGTTCACCCTGGCGCCGATCGTCCGGTGCCCGACTTCGGTGTGGATCGCGTACGCGAAGTCGACCGGCGTGGCCCCCTGCGGCAGCGCGATCACCTCGCCGCGCGGGGTGAAGACGTAGACCTCGGCGGTGCCGAGGTCGAACCGCAGCGTGTCGAGGAACTCGGCCGGATCGGCCGTCTCCCGCTGCCAGTCGACCAGCTGCCGCAGCCAGGCCATGTCGGAGGCGCTGCCGCCGGCCATTTCCTCCTTGTACTTCCAGTGCGCCGCGACGCCGTACTCGGCCCGGCGGTGCATGGCCCACGTCCTGATCTGCAGCTCCACCGGCTTGCCCTCGGGGCCGATCACGGTGGTGTGCAGCGACTGGTACATGTTGAACTTCGGCATCGCGATGTAGTCCTTGAACCGGCCAGGGACCGGGTTCCAGCGCGCGTGCACGGTGCCGAGGACCGCGTAGCAGTCACGGAGCGAGTCCACCAGGACCCGGATGCCCACCAGGTCGTAGATGTCGTCGAAGCTGACGTTCCTGGCGATCATCTTCTGGTAGACGGAGTAGTAGTGCTTCGGCCGCCCGGTCACGCTCGCCTTGATCTTGGCGTCGCGCAGGTCCTCCTGCACGTCCTCGATCACTTCCTGCAGGAACATCTCCCGCCGGGGTGCGCGCTCGGAGACGAGCCGCGCGATCTCGTCGTAGCGCTTGGGGAACAGCGTGGCGAACGCCAGGTCCTCCAGTTCCCACTTCACCGTGTTCATGCCGAGGCGGTGCGCAAGCGGCGCGAAGATCTCCAGGACCTCGCGCGACTTCTGCTCCTGCTTGGCGCGCGGCAGGTAGCGCAGCGTGCGCATGTTGTGCAGCCGGTCGGCGAGCTTGATCACGAGCACCCGGATGTCGCGGGACATCGCCACGACCATCTTGCGCACGGTCTCGGCCTGCGCGGTGTCACCGTACTTGACCTTGTCCAGCTTGGTGACGCCATCCACCAGCGCGGCGATGTCGTCGCCGAACTCGAGGCGCAGCTGATCGAGGGTGTAGTCGGTGTCCTCGATCGTGTCGTGCAGCAGCGCGCGCGATCGTCTCGTGGTTCATGCCGAGCTCGGCGAGGATCGTCGCGACCGCGAGCGGGTGCGTGATGAACGGGTCGCCGCTGCGCCGGGCCTGCCCGGCGTGCATCCGGGCCGCGGTGTCGTAGGCGCGCTCGATCAGCCGGACGTCGGCTTTGGGGTGCGTGGTGCGGACGGTCTTGATCAGGGGCTCAAGGACGGGGTTGACGCCGCCGCCGCGGGCGGCACCGAGCCTGGCCAGCCGGCGCCGGACCGCGGCCGCGCCGGCCGACACGTCAGCGGCGGCGTGGCTGGCGGCCGCGGCGGTAGACGCGGATGTCGAGCGGCGGGACGGCCGGGGCACGGCCCGGGCTGTCTCTTTCTTGTCCCCCTTGTCCGTGTCCGGCGCCTGCGCGTCAGCCTCGGCCACCTCGCTGCCGGGCTCGGGGCTCACGTCCGCGGCGCCGGGGCCCTGACTTGGCCCGTGCGGCCTTGCTCTTGCGTGGCTTGGCGGGCGCCTGGCGCTGCGCGCCGTCTTCCGCCGCGGGCGCATCGGGCATGTCAGTGCCAGCTGCCACCCTTTCGTCCGCTTCCGGCACCTGGGTGACATCGCTCCCGGCCGTCCCGGCCGTCGCCACGTCACCGGCCACATGCGCTCCTCACGTCCGCCGTAATCACTCAGTCTATCGATGGACGATTCAGGACGTGCCTGGCTCCGCGCGATGCGTCACACCGCGAGCAGTGAACGTACCGGCTGGTCAGCCACTTTGGACCGGCCGTGCAGGAAGCTGAGCTCGAGCAGCACGACGATTCCGGCGACGATGGCGCCGCAGCGGCGGACCAGCTCGGCAGTCGCCGCGGCGGTCCCGCCCGTGGCCAGCACGTCGTCGACGATCAGCACGCGCTCGCCGGGGGCAAATGCGTCTGTATGCACTTCTAGTGTGGCGGTGCCGTATTCCAGGGCATAGGACTGCGCGTACGTGGCGGCGGGCAATTTGCCCTGCTTGCGCACCGGCACGAAGCCGGCCTTGAGCTCGACCGCAACCGGCGCGGCCAGGATGAAGCCACGGGCCTCGATCCCCGCGACCTTGTGCACATCCGCGTGGCCCGCGCCGAGTTCGGCGACGACGGCCGCGAACGCGGGCCCGTCCGCGAGCAGCGGGGTGATGTCCTTGAACATGATCCCCGGCTGCGGATAGTCCGGAATGTCGCGGATGCGCGAAGTCAGCAGCGCGCTAATGTCCGCCGGCGAAGGCACCGCCTGCTACCGCCGCTTTTTCTTGCCGCTCGGCCGCCGGTTGGCGGAACCCGGCCGCCGGGTCGGCTGCTGCCGCTGGCCCGGCTGCCGCGGTGCCCCGCTCCTGGCCGTCTGGCCGGGAACGGCGGGCTGTCCCGCGGTCACCTGCTCGCCGGCCACGGTCTCGGCTCCTGGCTCGGCACCCTCTTCCGGGGCGTCGAGATCCGGCTGGGCGAGGCCGACGGCGGTCGCACCGTTGCCGTTCCCGCCGGACGTCGCGCCGGCCACCGCGGCCTGCTTGGCCTTCCTGGCCGCGGCGCGGCCGCCGCCCGCGCGCTGCGCCACCTGCTTGGCCAGCTGCTTGTATTGCGGGTCGCGCTCCTTCAGGTCGGCGAGCACCGGGGTGGCGATGCAGATCGAGGAGTAGGTGCCCGACAGCATGCCGACGAACAGCACCAGCGACAGGTCCTTGAGCTCGCCGTTGCCGAGCAGCAGCGTGCCGACGATCAGGATCGCGGTTACCGGCAGCAGCGCGATCAGCGAGGTGTTGATGGACCGCACCAGAGTCTGGTTCAGCGCCAGGTTGGCTGCCTCGCTGTAGCTGTACTTCCGGGTGCCGAGGATCGGCGCGGTATTCTCCCGGACCTTGTCGAAGACGACCACGGTGTCGTACAGCGAGTAGCCCAGGATCGTCAGCAACCCGATCACGGTCGCGGGGCTGACCTGGAAGTGCGCCAGCGCGTACACGCCGATCGTGATCACGATGTCGTGCACCAGCGCGACGAACGCCGCGGCCGCCATCCGCCATTCGAACGCGACCGACAGGTAGATCACGATCACGATGAAGAACGCGAGCAGCGCCTCCGCGGCCTTCTGCGAGATCTGCGAGCCCCAGCTCGCGCTCACGGTGCTGATCGAGACCCCGTTGGGGCCGCCCGGCACGTCGAAGGTCTTCGCGATGTCGCCCTGGATCCTGTTCTGCTGCGCCGACGTCAGCTGCCCGGTCTGCACCTGCCAGAAGGGCTGGCTGCCGGTGATCGGCTTGACTTCCTGCGCGTTGGACTCCACGCCGCCGCCGTCCGCCTTGAAGGTGGACTCTATCTGGGTGGCGGTGGCGTGCGGCGCGGTGAACTGGAACTGCGAGCCGCCCTTGAAGTCGATGCTGAAGTTCAGCCCGAAGATGATCAGAGCGAGCGCGCACACGGCCAGGATCGCGCCGGAGATCGTGTACCAGAGCTTCTGCCTGCCGACGAAGTCGAAGGAGACCTCGCCGCGGTAGAGCGGCCGGCGAAGTTGTTGTGCCGCGCCATCTAGGCCTCCTTCGGGGTGGCAGAGGCACTGCCAGCCGGGGCGGCCGGAGACCGCCGGGAACCCCGCCACGGGGCCCGGCTGCCCAGCCGCTCGGGATCGAGTCCGGACAGCTTGTGTCCCTGGCCGAAGAACTTGGTCCGCGCCAGCAACGTGACCATCGGCTTGGTGAACAGGAACACCACCAGGATGTCGACCAGGGTGGTCAGGCCGAGGGTGAAGGCGAAACCGCGGACATCGCCGATCGCGAAGATGTAGAGCAGCAGCGCGGCCAGGAACGACACCGTGTCCGAGACCAGGATTGTCCGCCGGGCCCTGGTCCAGCCGCGCTCCACCGCGGCTCGCAGCGATCTGCCCTCCCTGACCTCGTCTCGCAGCCGCTCGAAGTACACGATGAACGAGTCCGCGGTGATGCCGATAGCGACGATGAGACCGGCGATGCCCGCCAGCGTCAGGTTGAAGCTCTCGTGGGCGCTCAGCAGCACGACGGCCAGGTACGTGATGATCGCCGCTATCGCCAGGCTGCTCACCGACACGATGGCCAGCCCGCGGTAGTAGATGAACGAGTACACCACCACCAGGATCAGGCCGACGATGCCGGCGATGATGCCGGCCGACAGCTGGGCGGAGCCGAGCTGCGGCGAGACCGCGGACGTGTTCTGTGGCTTGAACGTGAGCGGCAGCTGGCCGTACTTGAGGATGTTCGCCAGGGTGGTGGCCTGGCCCTGGGTGAAGCCGCTGGTGCCGCTGCCGCCGTTGATCTCACCGTTGGTGGTGATCTGACCCTGGACCCGGGGCGACGACTGGATATTGCCGTCCAGGACGACGGCGAGCTGTTCCAGAGAAGTCGGAGGCGCCGGTGGGCTGGGAGTTGACCGTCGCGTTGTAGGTGAACATTGTCTCCGTCAGCCTGCCGAGATTAGCCGCGGGCCCGGTCTTCACGTTGAACGAAACGATGTAGCCTGCGCCATTCGGATTGACCTGTGCACTGACGGCAGTCAGGTCGGTGCCGAGGATGACCGGCTTGTCCATCGCGTACTTGTACCAAACTCTGCCGACCTTCTGGCAGCCCACCGCCTGCTGCTGCTCACGGCCCCATCCGTTCGGGTTCGAGCCGTAGATCTGGACCTGCCAGTTCTTGTTCGCGCAGTTCAGCCGGTTGAAGGCGGCGACGGTCTGCGGCGTCAGCTGGGACACGTCCCCGCGCCGTCCGCGGTCGTGGCCAGCTTCGGCGGCCCGGCCGACGCGCTCGGGGACGGCGACGGCGAGGTGCTCGGCGACGGTGTCGCGCTGGCGGACGGCGATGCCTTGGCCTTCGGGCTCGCGGCCGGGAGCGCGCGGGCGCCGCGGCCTGCTGCGTCCGCTGCGGGTCTGCCGCCGTGCGCGCCGCTCGCGTGGCCGAAGTGCTCGGGGTCGGGCTGGCCGAGGCCTTGGTCGACGACGTCGGGCTAGGGCTTAGGCAGTCGAGGTGACCGTGTTCGGCGCGCCGAGCAGCACCTGCCGGAACGCCAGCTGCGCGGTGGCGCCCACCAGGTTGGTCACCTGCGTGGCGTTCTGGTGCGGCACCGACACGACGATGTTATTGGCGCCCTGCTCCACGACCGAGGCGCCGGAGAAGCCCGAGCCGTTGATCCGGCTGAGCATGATCTGCCTGGCCTTGGCCATCGCGCCCTGGTCGACCTGCGTCTGGCCCTTCGCCGGGATGGCCTTCAGCGTGATCTGCGTGCCCCAGGACAAGTCCAGGCCGAGGCCGACCTTGAAGCTCTTGTGCCAGTGGCCGGGGTTGCCGATGTTGCCGCCGAGGACACCGGCGAGCATCACGATGAGGAGCACGCCGAGGGCGACGAGCAGCCGCCCAGGCCGGGAGTTGGTCGTGCTGGGAGGAGGCACCGGGTCTGTCTTTCGTTCGGTCGGCCGGGGCCGCTGCTAGATGTTGAGGTCCTCGCGCTTGTCGGAGGTCTCCGGCTTGTCCGCGTCCGCGTCGGTCGGCGGCTCGGATCCGAACGTCGGGCGGATGCCGTCGGGCTCGTCGTCGGGCACGACATTCATGATGGCCCGGCGCATCATCTTGATCTGCACGCCCGGGGCGAACTCCACCAAGACGTTATCGTCGTCGCTGTCGACGATCGTGCCGTACATGCCGGCCGTGGTGCGGACCCTGGACCCGTTCCCAACATGCCGCTGCTGCTGCTGCGCCTGCCGTTGCCGGTTCCGCTGCGGCCTGATCATGACGAAGTACAGCAGGCCGAAGATCACGACGATGATCAGCAGGAACGAGAGGCTGGAACTGCTAGTCGACCTGCCTGCCGCCAGGACGTGGGCGGCGGCGAGAGCGTGTCCCCATAGCGGGACGTCCTTCCAAGTTAGCGTTTTGCCACTGCATCCGGATG
>CAVSCN010000015.1:0-73733 GCA_963726425.1 uncultured Actinomycetota bacterium
GTACGCATCCGACGGCCGCGCCTCGGTGCAGACCATCCTGCTCGGACAGCCGCAGTTCCGACCGATTTTGGCCAGCAAGGACTGGAGCAGCTGCGCCAGCGCGTGCTCGCTTCCTATCACCTCGGCCCGCTGACCGACGCCGAAACCAGCGGCTATATCGAGCACCGGCTGCGCACCGTGGCTGGCGCGACGACCCGTGTGGGAGGACGCGGCGTTCACCGCCGTGCACCGTCACACCGGCGGCATTCCAAGACGGATCAACACGCTCTGTTCGCGCGTGCTGCTGTTTGGCGCGCTGGAGGAAACCCATACCATCACCGCCGGCATGGTCGAGTGACGCGCCGAGGAACTGACGCCGCGACCGGTCGGCGCGGGCTTGAAGTTGCTGGCGTCGCCGCATGCTGCCGCCGCGTCGCCGCGGATGCAGCGACGAGCAGGACGACCTGATGCGCCGAATCGAGCATGCTGGAACGCTCACGCCTTGCGCGGCAGGAGCAGGTGTTCAAGCGAGTAATGGATCTTCTGGAAGCCAACTGGCGCGGGCGTCATGACGACATTCGTCAACGCCATGACCGTTGATGTAGAGGACTATTTCCAGGTCCAGGCGTTCGCCCATTGTATCGACCGCTCGGATTGGGACGCGTTTCCGCGCCGGGTCGATCTCAATACCAACCGGATTCTCGAGCAGTTCGAAGCGCCGAGGTCAAGGCTACGTTCTTCACCCTCGGCTGGGTAGCGCAACGTTTTCCCGCCCTGATCCGTCGGATCGTCGCGGATGGGCACGAGCTGGCGAGTCATGGCTGGGATCATACACGGGCGGATTCGCAGGACCCCGACGGCGTTTCGCGCCGACGTGCGGAGGACCAAGGCGCTGCTGGAGGACACCGGCGGCGTTCCCGTGAGCGGGTATCGCGCGGCGACGTTCTCCATCGGCGCGCGGAACATGTGGGCGTTTCCGATCCTGCGGCAGGAAGGTTACGCTTATAGTTCGAGCATCAACCCGATCAGGCACGATCTTTACGGGATGCCGGACGCACCACGCTCACCGTTCCGGCCCGATCCGGACGGCGTGGTGGAATTGCCCATGACCACCGTGCGTTTGATCGGTCGCAACTGGCCGTGCTCGGGCGGCGGCTATTTTCGCCTTTTGCCTACGGCGCTTTACCGCGCGGGGCTGGCACGCGTGAACCATCATGACCGACGGCCAGGCATCTTCTATTTCCACCCATGGGAGATCGATCCAGACCAGCCGCGCATTCCGAACGCGAGTTGGAAATCGCGATTGCGGCACTACACCAACCTCTCGCGCATGACGGCGGCCGTAGACGGGCTGCTGCGGGACTTCGCCTGGGATCGGATGGACCGTGTCTACGCGCCGGTCGTCGCCGAAACCGTCTTGGCCTGACTGTATGCCAATCGCCATTCGCGCTCTGGATGCTGCCAGCGAAACGCGCGTGGGACCGATTTGTGGAGGCGATGCCGGCGGGCACGTTTTTCCATCGCGCCGGCTGGGCGAAGGTGATCGAAACCGCATTCGGCCATGACACTTATTTCAGTTTCGCCGAGCGGGACGGCGCGATCACCGGCGTTCTTCCGCTCGGCGCGGGTGAGGACTTTGCTGTTCGGCGACACGCTCATCTCCAATCCGTTCTGCGTCTATGGCGGTCCGCTCGTCGGCTGATGCCGAAAGCGAGGCCGCGCTGATCAGGCATGCGCAGAGCCTGCTGGTAAGGACGGGTGCGCAAGCATTGGAACTCCGGCATCTGACACCGACAAACCGAAGCAGAGGGATGGATCGAACGGCCGGATCTTTATGTGACGTTCCGGAAAAGCGATTGAGGCGGATCACGAGAGCAACATGAAGGCGATCCCGCGCAAGCAGCGGGCCATGGTGCGCAAGGGCATTCAAAACGGTTTGATTTCGGTTGCCAACCGCGATGCCGATAGGGTGCATCGGGTATACGCCGAAAGCGTGCGGAATTTGGGGACGCCGGTCTTCTCGCGCCGGTATTTCCGGGCGCTGATGGAGGTGTTCTGGGAGAACGCCGATGTGGTGACGATCCTGGACCGGGAGACGCCGATCGCGTCGGTGATGAATTTCTATTTTCGCGACGAGGTATTGCCGTACTACGGCGGCGGCACGTTGCTGGCGCGTGGGCTGGCAGGCAATGATTTTCTGTATTGGGAGACGATGCGGCGCGCGGCGGATCGTGGCTGCCGGCTGTTCGATTTTGGCCGCAGCAAGATCGGAACCGGTTCGTTCTCATTCAAGCACAACTGGGGTTTCGAGCCCGCGAAACTGCACTACCGGTTCCGTCTGAGGCCGGGGGAGAGGATCCCCGAGCATAATCCGCTGAACCCGAAATACCGGATGCTCATCGCGACCTGGAAACGTCTGCCTTTGCCTGTCGCGAACACGGTCGGTCCGTTCATCGCGCGAGGGCTGGGGTAGGGTGGCGTGCTCTTGTTGTCCTTTTACTGGTTCCGCTCCGGCTACGGATGCGAGTAGCGATCGGGCGACGTTTCCTTTGGAGCATTTCGGGCGGAAGTGAGCGAACTGATGCCCGATCTTCTCTTCCTGACCCAGCGCTTGCCGTATCCGCCGATCAAGGGGGAGAAGATCCGGCCGTTGCAGATCCTGAAATACCTCGTCCAGCGGTACGACGTGCATCTGGGATGTCTCATCGACGACGTGTCCGATGCCCAGCATGTCGATACAATTCGCTCGATATGCCGGGATGTCCATGTCGCGCCGCTAAACCGAAAGGTGGCAAAGCTGACGTGCCTGCACGGGTTCCTGACCGGGGAACCGCTGAGTGCCAGCTTCTTTCGTGATCGAGGACTGATGCGGTGGGTGCGCGATGTGGTCGAAACGGTTCGGCCATCCGTCATATTCGTCAATTCGGGCAACATGGCGCCTTATGTGCTTGATCTGCCGAAACGCGAGACGCGGATTTGCGACCTGGCGGACGTGGATTCTGAGAAGTGGCGTGCCTATGCTGATACCACGACTGGGCCGATGCGTCTGGTCTATCGGCGGGAGTGGCGAAAGGTCGGCGCGTTGGAGCGGCGGATCGCCGATGGGTTCGATGTGTCCAGTCTTCGTTTCGGAGCCGGAAGCATCGTTGTTCGCTCGCCTGATCCCGGATTGCGCCGCCCGAATCCGCGGAGTCAGCAGCGGCGTCGATCACCGATACTTTGATCCAGCATCGGCACATGCCCCGGTCTTCGACACGGAACTGCCGACCTACGTGTTCACCGGCACGATGGACTATCCCCCGAATGTTGACGCGGCGGCATGGTTCGCGACCGAAATCCTGCCGATGATCCGCCGCACAGTTCCGGCCGCTCAATTCTATATCGTCGGCAGCTGCCCTAGCGCCACGGTTAAGCGTCTGGCCCAGCTCGAGGGCGTGTTTGTTACTGGCCGTGTGCATGATGTGCGACCGTACGTTGCGCATGCCACCGCCGCGGTGGCGCCAATGCGAATAGCGCGCGGCATCCAGAATAAAGTGCTGGAGGCGATGTCAATGGGAAAGCCGGTCGTGCTGACTTCAGGCGCGTTGGAAGGGATCGAGGCAGTGCCAGGCGAGGACGTCATCTTGGCCGACAGTGCCGAAGAGATTGCCGCTGCCTGCTGCTGGTTGGCGACAAGTGCCGACGGGGTGGCGATCGGCGCAGCGGCTCGCACCCGGATCGTGCGCGACTATGACTGGTCCGCGCGGTTGCGCCGGTTCGACGACCTGCTGCGCCCGGTGCCGGCAGCCCGCGTCGCGGACACCGTATGAGGAACGTTCCGATGGCCTTGTGGTTCGGATTTGAACGGCGCGGATCGTGAACGCGCCAGTCCTGATCGAGGCGCCGCCGCGCGCGGTGTCAGCTGGGATGGTATCGGGCGCTGCTGGCTCTTGGCTGTGCTGCTGGGCCTGCTGTTCCACAGCGAGGTGGTGGCAGCTGTCCGGACCTGGAATGACTCGACCGCCTACAATCATTGTTTCTTGGTCATTCCGATCGCACTCTATCTTTTTTGGGATCGCCGCGGTGAGTTGGCCGGCGTTCCCCGGCAGTTGATGCCGGCGGCATTGCTGCTGGGCGTGCCGCTGGCCGTCGGTGTGGCTGGTTTCGGAGCGGCTGGGCATTATGGAGGGAAGGCAACTTGCCGCCATCAGTTTTGTCGAGGTCCTGTTCCTCGCGATGCTGGGCAAGCGGCTGTGGTGGGCAATGGCCGGACCGCTGCTGTATCTTGTACTTCCTCGTGCCGTTCGGTGAGTTTCTGACGCCCGGACTGCAGGACATCACCACGTTCTTCATCCGTCACGGGCTGGAGATGCTTGGCGTTCCCGCCTACATCGACGGCTACGTCATCGAGATACCCCAGGGCACGTTCTTTGTCGCGGAAGCCTGTGCGGGGCTGCGGTTCCTGATCGCCTCTATCGCGTTCGGGTGCCTGTATGCGCTGCTGATGTACCGTAGCCCGCTACGGCGCGGGGTGTTCATTCTGGTCTCGATCCTTGTGCCGATCATCGCCAATGGGTTTCGCGCCATCGGCATCGTCTATCTTGGACACATCCTCGGCAGCGCGGAGGCCGCGGCGGCCGACCACCTCATTTATGGCTGGATCTTCTTCTCGCTCGTCATCTTGCTGCTGATCGCGCTTGGGCTACCGTTTCGGGAGGATGAGGTCTCGACAGGATCAACTTCGCGCTTCGTCGAAGCGCCGGCTGTTTCGTTACGTGGGGTTTTCCCGGTCGCCGTGGGGATCGCGATAGTCGCGGCGGTCGGTCCGGTCGTTGGGGCAGGCCTGACGATGGCCGCTGCGACGTCTGTGGTCACACCGTCCCGGATCGACGTTGGGCCGGACTGCGAAGTACAGCCGGTGGCCTCGGCCGAAGGGGCGACGGTCAGGAGCCAGCGCGTGCTGTGCGGCGCCGTGTCGTTAGATATGAGTTGGGAGGCGTTTTCCCCGCGCTCTACCGCAGCGCCTTTGATGTCGGCTCGACGGAAGATGGTGGCGGGTGCTCGAACCGAAGGAATTCAGGAGAACTGGTTGGACCAGAGTGACGGGACCTTCAACGCATGGCGGGTCATGAAATCGACCGATCCTGCCTATGTCATCGCGACGTCGGTCTGGATCGACGGCAGACCGGTCCGGCCGGGACTTGGGATGCGAGTGCGGATGGCGCTGAACAGCCTGATTGGATCCGATTATGCCCCTATGGTCGTGACCGTTACCCCCACCGCAAACTGGGAGACCCGCAACGTCATCGAACTGCGCGCCGCGGAATCCAGCGTGTCGCGCTTCCTCCAGGCGCATCCCGACCTCGACCGCGACCGTCGGTGCCGCCACCGCGTTGCGATAAGCGCCAGGCAGGTAAGGCCATGGCTTCGCCCTGGACCCACCAAGGGGCGACGACCCTTGGAACCACTCATTAGGTTTGGGGTGAGGGAGGGCCTACACCGACCGCGCAACCATCTCGTCGGCCCTCCCTCACCCCAAACCTCAATAAATGGATCGCAAAGGCTCCGCCTTTGCTGGGGTCCGGGGCAAAGCCCCGCCCTTGCCTGGCGCGCCACTTGCACGTGGCACCCGTGCGCGTCGACAATCGCGCGGTCTGCCCATTCATCGCACAGCAGGTGACCCATGTCCGGACCTTCCGACCGAGTGCTGAGCAGCCAGCAGCTTCGCGCGCTGGCCAGGACGGTCCAACCTGCAAGGCGCGATCCGCCTCACCATCCACCTCACTCTGCTCATCGCCGCAGGCTGGTGGGTCGCGATCGCATCCGGCTGGATTTGCTCCCGGCCGTGTTTGCCCTCGGCCTTGTCCAGGTCGCGCTGTTCGCCCCGGCGCACGAGACGATGCACCAGACCGCCTTCGCCTCCCGGCGAGCGAACGCCATCGTCGGCTGGCTGACCTCCTGTCCGTCACTGCTGAACTGGCACTTCTACACTGCGTTCCATCTCGCGCATCACCGCCACAGCCAGATCTCAGGCCAGGACCCCGAGCTATGACGCCCCGGCGCCGATCACCCATGGCGGCTACATCCTTCGCATCCTGGGCGTGCCGTTCTGGCACGCTGCGGCTCAAGGTCGCCTTCGACTGCCTGCGCGGCGACTCTCAGCGCCTATCCCTATGTTACCACTGCCGTCGCACCGAAAATCATCCGCAGCGGCCGGGCGATGCTGGCCCTGATGCTTGGCGGCTCAATCACGGACTGCCTACGGCAGTCAAGAGCTCTCGGTCAGGGCGCCGGGCCGGCCGCCGAGCAGGACCTGGGTCAGCGCGTTGCGGGTGTCCAGGAGCTGGTCCAGGGCAGCGCCCATGTGCTCGTCGGTGACCCGCAGCGGGTCAGCGCTATCGGCCGGGCTGGGATCCGACTCCGCGGCCACCAGGGCGGCGCGGCGCAGCAGTTCCTTGATGAACGAGGCGGTCACGCCCTCGGTCCGGGCGATGACGCCCTCGGTGCTGGTCAGTTCCAGCCTCAGGTTGCCCTGGTAGAGGCGCAGCAGCCGCAGCCGGGCGTCGGCGTCGGGAACGGGCAGTTCCGCGGCGTGGTCGACGCGGCCTGGTCGCGCCGCGAGCGCGCCTTCCAGCAGATCCGCCCGGTTCGTGGTCAGCAAGAACGCGACGTCCGCGTCACTGCCGAGGCCGTCCATCTCGTTGAGCAGCTCGAACAGCAACGGCGTCTGGCCCGCGTAGTGCTCGCGTTCCTCGGCGATGAGGTCGACGTCCTCGATCACGACCACCGACGGCTGCAGTGACCGGGCCACCGAGCACGCGTCGCCGATCATGCCCAGCGAGCTGCCGGACAGCAGCACCGCGGTCGTCCCCGCCAGCCGGCTGAGCAGGTACCGGATCAGGTGCGTCTTGCCGGTGCCGGGCGGGCCGTAGAGCAGGATCCCCCGGCGCAGATGCTGGCCGCTCGTCCGCAGCCGGGCGGCGTGCCGCGCGACGCCGAGCACCTGCTGCTCCACCCCCGCGAGCAGATCCGGGTGCAGGATCACCTGCTCACGGGTCACCCCTGGTCGTTCGACGAAACTCAGCAGGCTGGCGCCCTGCTGGTCGAACAGGTCGTCGTCGTCGAACGAGATGACGTGGCCGCGGAAGACGTTGTGCTCCATGCTCAGCTGGCGCACGGCCGCGACGATGTCCGGCGCCCGGCCCGAATCGTCGCACGCGACCTCCAGGCTCACGCCGGAGCGCATGCCGTGCTCCTCCGGGCCGCGCAGCAAGAGCACGGCCCGGCCGCCGGCATCCTCGGTCAGGTACACGCCGCACTGCACGCACGGCTTGGTCACCCCGCCCGGGCCGGCCGGGAGCGCCTCGGTCTCGACGCTGCCGGTGGCCGGTCCCCAGCGATCACCGCCGTGCAGCAGATCGGCGAGGGCGAAGTCGTGGTGCCGGTACTGGGTCAGGCCGACCAGCCGGTGCTCGCGCTCCGGCTCGGCCAGCCACGCCTCCAGCCCGGTCTGGACGTTGACCCGGTCGTAGGCCGGCCAGGACGTGCGGGCGACCGGTAGCTCGGCGCCGTCGGCGTGCAGGTGATCCGCGAGCAGCCGCGCGACCGAGCCTTCCTCGGCTCTGGCCGCCGCGACCGTCCGCCGGACGAACCGGCGGGCCAGGCGACCGACGTCCGCGAGCTCCGGGCGGCTGTCCGCGCGG
The DNA here is from genome assembly GCA_963726425.1 of uncultured Actinomycetota bacterium. GTDB lineage: Bacteria > Actinomycetota > Actinomycetes > Streptosporangiales > Streptosporangiaceae > JAJYUU01. The sequence goes on from CAVSCN010000015.1 coordinate 7,662, forward strand.
GACCCAGGCGACGGCTGCTCTGCGCCGTAGATGACGACCGACGGCCCTCCGCTGACTTGCATACCGGCAGCTTAAGTAGCGGATCCGCCACGGCGCGCCCGAATTTACCCGGACCTGACGTTCCGGCCAGGTCAGCCAGCCGCCGCGGGCGCGGCGGCAGCCGCCGCCTGCTGCAGCGGGAAGTGACACGCGGCCAGGTGGCCGGGCCCGAACGAAAGCAGCTCTGGCTCCCGCTCGGCGCAGACGTCCTGAGCGAACTCGCAGCGGGTCCGGAACCGGCAGCCCGAAGGCGGGTTGATCGGGCTCGGCAGCTCACCTTTCACCCCGGTGCCGCGATTCTGCCGGGCCACGGCCGGCTCGGGCACCGGGATCGCGGCCAGCAGCCCCGCGGTATACGGGTGCGCGAACCGCTGATAGATGTCCTCGCCGGAACCGATCTCCACGAGCTTGCCCAGGTACATGACCCCGATCCGGTCCGCCATGTACTTCACCACGGCGAGATCGTGCGAGATCACGACGTAGGTGAGCCCGTGCGAGCCCTGCAGGCGCTTCATCAGGTTGAGCACCTGGGCGCGGATCGAGACATCGAGGGCGCTGACCGGCTCGTCGGCGACGATGAGCTGAGGGCTTAGCGTAAGCGCGCGGGCGAGCCCGATCCGCTGCCGCTGGCCGCCGGAAAACTCGTGCGGGAACCGTTCCACCGAGTTGCGCGGCAGCCCAACCTCGGCGAGCAGTTCGTGCACGCGGGCGTCCTGCTCCTTGCGCGAGCCGATGCCCTGGACGGCGAGGGGCTCCCGCAGGATCGCGCCGACCCGCATCCGCGGGTCCAGCGATGAGTACGGGTCCTGGAACATCAGCTGCAGATCGCGCCGGAAGGACCGCAGGCGCTTGCCTTTCAGGCCGGTCACGTCGACGCCGTTGAGCCGGACCGATCCGGCCATCGGCTGCTCCAGCGCCACGGCGATCCGCCCGACCGTGGTCTTGCCGCAGCCGGACTCCCCCACGAGCCCGAACGTCTCGCCGCGATTGACCTCGAACGAGATCCCGGACACCGCCTTGACGCTGCCGGTCTTGCGCTGCAACAGGCCCGCGGTCACCGGGAACTCCTTGACCAGGCAGTCGATCTGCAGCAGCGGCCCGTCGTAGCCGGCCCGCTCGGGCGCGTCTCGCTCGGCCACCTGCGCGCCCGACCCAGCTACGGCCGTCCCGGCGGCCGGGCCCGTTCCGGTATCGGCGGCGTTGATCTCCGGGTCGGCCAGCGGGCCGTCCACGGGATGCCAGCACGCGAACGTGTGCTCGGCCGTCGGGCCGGTCAGCGGCGGCTCGTCCGCGGCGCACCGGTCGGTGGCCAGCCGGCAGCGGGCCGCGAACCGGCAGCCGGCCGGCGGCTCGCTGAGGTCGGGCGGGATGCCGGGGATGTTGAGCAGCTTGCGGGTCCGGTCCTGGCTGAGCTGCGGAATCGAGGCCAGCAGGGCCTGCGTGTACGGGTGCCGCATGTGCCGGAACAGCGGGCCGGTGCCGGTCGTCTCCACCAGCCGGCCCGCGTACATCACGTTGACCCGGTCAGCGTGCCCGGCGATCACCCCCATGTCGTGCGTGATGAGGATCATCGACATCCCGAGCCGGGCCTTGAGGTCGTCCAGCAGGTCCAAGATCTGGGCCTGGATGGTGACGTCGAGCGCCGTCGTCGGCTCGTCCGCGATCAGGATCCGCGGCTCGCAGGACAGCGCCATCGCGATCATGACGCGTTGCCGCAGGCCGCCGGAGAGCTGGTGCGGGTAGTCGTCGAGTCGCTCGGCCGGCCGCGGCAGCCCGACCAGGGCGAGCACCTCCAGCGCCCGCTCGCGGGCCTCCTTCCGGCTCGCGCCCCGGTGCAGCGCGACCGGCTCGGCGACCTGGTAGCCGATGGTCTTCGTCGGATCCAGGGACGTCAGCGGGTCCTGGAAGATCATCGCGACCTCGTTGCCGCGGATCTTGCACAGCTCGTCCTCGGGCAGGCCGACGAGTTCGCGCTCGCCCAGCTTGATCGAGCCGCCGACGATCTCCCCGCCGGGCGGCAGCAGGTGCATGACCGACAGGCCGGTCATGGACTTGCCGCAGCCGGACTCGCCGACCAGGCCGAGCGTCTCGCCCGCGTCCAGGTGCAGGTCGACGTTCCCGACCGCCTGGATGGTCGCCTTGCCGACGTCGATGTGGGTGGACAGATCGGTGATGTCGAGGACACGAGTCACGGCGGCGCTCCTCACTCGTACCTGGACGACAGCGGGACGATGCTCTGCAGCCGCCTGCGGGCCCGGCGCCGGACCGGGCTGGTCCGGTTCCCGCTGACGATGTCGTTGAGCGCGTCGCCGACCTGACGGAACGCCACCACGACGATGACGAGCACGATCAGCGGCGGGTACACCTGCCACCAGTAGCCGTTGAACAGGTTGTCCACGCCCCCGGTCAGCATCGTGCCCCAGTCCGCGAACGGCGGCGGCGGGCCGATCCCGAGGAAACTCAGCGCGGACAGCGCGTAGATCGAGTCCGCGACGGCGAAGGTCGCGGTCACGACGCAGATGCCGAGCGTGTTGGGCACCATGTGCCGGACCAGGATCCGCCACTTGGTCGAGCCCATCGACGTGGCCGCGTCCACGAACGCCCGGGGCCGCAGCCCGAGCACCTGGCCGCGGATCAGCCGGGAGACGTCCGACCAGGACAGCGCCGTGAGGATCAGTATGATCACCGACAGGCTCAGCGAGTACATGCTCGCGACGATGATCAGCAGGATGAAGGTGGGGACGGCGAGCAGCGTGTCGACGATCCGCATCATGATCGCGTCCAGCACGCCGCCGAACATGCCGGAGATGGCCCCGTAGATCATGCCGATCAGGGTGCTGGCGAGGCCGACCGCGAAGCCGAGCTCGAGCGACGACTGGCCGCCGACCATCAGCCGCCCGAGAACGTCGATCCCGAACTGGTCGGTGCCGAGCGGGTTGCCCGCGCCCGGCGGGTTGTTCTGCTGCAGCGGGTTCACCGCGGTCTGGTTGGTGTGGTACAGCAGCGGGCCGACGAAGCAGAACAGGCCCAGCGCGACGATGATGAGGGTCCCGCCCATGGCCCGCCGGTTGTGCAGGAACGCGGTCAGGCTGAGCTGAGCGCCGCCGGTCTTCCCGGTCGCCTCGCCGCCCTCGGCGGCCGGCGCGTTCGGGCCCACCGGCGTCGCCGGCGCCAGCTCATGCGCTGCCATAGCGGATCCTCGGGTCCAGGACGCTGTAGGCGATGTCGGCGGCGAAGTTCCCGACCACGGTGGCGACGCCGATGATGAGGGTCCCGCCCAGCATCACCGGATAGTCGTGCGCGAGCGCGGACTGCCAGAACAGCAGGCCCATGCCGGGGAAGTTGAAGATGGCCTCCGCGATCAGCGCGCCCGCCACGATGTCCGGCAGCGACAGGCCCAGGATCGTGACGACCGGCAGTAGCGAGTTGCGCAGCACGTGCCTGCTGACGACCAGCCGCTCCGGCAGGCCCTTGGCCCGCGCGACCCGGATGTAGTCCTCGGCCAGTGTCTGGATCGCCGTGGACCGGGCGTACTGGCTGAAGCCGGCCACCGAGTTGATCGAGAGCACGACGACCGGCAGTACCAGTGCCTGCCAGTTGGCGAACAGCCCGCCGATCGACGTGACGCCACCGGGGAACGCGGGCGGGAAGACGTGGAACTGCACGCACAGCAGCGCGATCAGCAGCAGCGCCTCCATGAAGTCCGGCGCCGCGTAGAGCGTGAACCACGTCCCCGCCAGCACGTCGTCCATCGGCCGGTTGTGCCGCAGCGCCTGGTAGATGCCGGTCGGCACGCCGATGACGAGCGCCAGCACGGTGGACAGGCCGACCAGCACCGCGTCCCGCGGCAGCCGCTGCGCGATGATCGTCGACACCGGCTGCAGCGACTGGTAGGACACGCCGAGGTTGCCGTGCAGCAGCTGCTGGAGGTAGAGCCCGAACTGGACCCACAGCGGCTTGTTCAGCCCGTACAGGCTGTCGAACATGTCCAGCCGCAGCTGCGACACCCGGACGCCGTTGCCCAGGATCGCCCTGGCCACGTTGCCCGGCTCCATGTGCAAGAGCAGGAACGTGAGGAGCATGACGCCGAGCACGACCACGACGGACTGGCCGAGCCGGCGGACGATGTACCCGCTCACTTGGCCGACTTAGTGAAGTACCACACCTCCGGGTTGAGCGCGGCTAGAACGGATTCGACGGGAACGCCCCGGCCAGGGTCTTCTTGTAGATGTAGATCGCCGGACTCATCCGGTATCCACAGGACCGGCAGCTGCTGCGCCGCGTAGTCCTCGTAGGCGAAGAACGCGGTCGGGCTCGACCCGTACTCGGTGGCGTTGATCAGCGCGTCCATCTTCGGGCTGGCGTAGCCGCCGTAGTTGCCGGACGCGTCGGTGTTCCACAGGCCCGACCCGTTCGGGTCCAGCGAGTACGGGTTGTACCCGTAGTCCTGCAGCTGCCAGGCGCAGGTCGAGGCCGGATGCGACTTCGCGTTGCAGTACCCGGTGGTCGCGTTGATCGTGTTGAACGGCTCGGGCTTCAGCGTCATCTTGATCGCCGGCCAGCGCCTCGGTGCTCTGGATGTCGGCGTTCTGCTCGTCGAACGTGTCCGAGCCGGAGGAGTAGATCAGCTGGAAGTTCAGCTTCTCGCCCGCGCTGATCCCGGCGCCGCAGTCGCTTGGCCCGGTGCCCGCGGACTGGCAGGTGTCCACGCCGTTCGGCACGACCTTCCAGCCGTGCGCCTTCAGCAGCCCGATGGCCTTCGACGGCGAGTACGGGTACGGGCCGCCCGACTTCTCCAGCGGCGAGTCCCACTGCTGGCCGTAGTTGCACCGGGACGGCGCCGTTGCCGGGGTCGGCGTAGCCGGCGTAGACCTTCGACACGATCAGCGGCCGGTCGATCAGGAACTCGAACGCCTGGCGGAGGTACAACTGGCGCAGGATCGGGCCGTTCACCGGGTTATAGAGGTTCGGCACGATCTCGGCCACCCCTGGCGTCGGCACGTTGGCGGCGGCGTAGCCCTCCGACTGCAGTGCCGGGATCTGCTTGAGGTCGTTCAGCGGGAGGTAGCCGATGGTCAGCGAGCTGCCCGACCGCAGCGTGTCCATCTCGGCCGCGTCGGTGGTGAACGGCGTGAAGTTCACCTTCGACAGCAGCGGCTTGGCCGGACCTGAGTACGCCGTGTTCGGTGTCCAGGAGTAGAAGCCGTCGGTCTGGAATGAGCTGATCTTCCACGGCCCGTCTACCACCTTCCAGAGCGGGCTCGTGGTGAAGGTGCTCTCCTGCTGACCCTGCTTCTGCAGGAACGACCAGACCGCCTTCGACCCGGCCGCCGTCTCGTCGAAGTTGCCCACCTTGCCGGTGAGAGACGTCCGGTCCATGACGTGCTGGGGCAGCAGCGGCAGGTAGGACAGCACGTCGTCCTCATAGAACGCCGGGTTGTAGGAGTGGTTCAGGGTCATCTCGATCGTGTGCGTGTTCAGCGTCGTGATCTTGGTGACGTCGGCCGGGAACAGGCCGGGGAAGTACTCCAGCCAGTCGTTGTAGTTGGCCTTGAGCAGGTTGTAGACGAAGGTGAAGTCGCGCGCGGTGATCGGCTGGCCATCCGACCAGTTCCACGGCTTCAGCACGATCGTGACCGCCGAGTCGTTCTGCGACCAGGTCATGGAGCTGAACAGGCTCTCCTTGGTGTTCACCACCGACTTGGTGCCGTCGCCGACGGTCACCAGGTTCGGCCAGGCCCCGAGGACGAAGTCCTCGTTGTAGCCGTTGGCGTTCGTGGCCGGCTGCAGCGGGAAGATGTCGTTCGGCGACGCGCCCGACAGCTGGGCCACGGTCACCGTGCCGCCCTTGATCGGCTTGCCCTTGGCGGCGCTGCCGCCGCCGACGTGCGCGGTGGTACCTCCGCAAGCGGCGAGCACACTGCCGAGGACCAGGGCGGCCCCGGCGATGGCAAGTCGGCGGGTCGAGCGCATGACAGGCTCCCTGCTTTTCCGGTCGGCTATAGCGGCAAAATGCTATCTCACCGAACTATTCGGTTTTTGGGTTTATAAGCATCAAGATCTGTGACTAACAGCGCGTTCGACCACAGTTTTAATCAAGTCGCAGGTCTCTGGCTAGGTCCACGCCTGGCCGGGGCCGGCCCGTGACGATTTTGTTACGTTCCGGCCCTAACGCGTAGGTCAAGGATTCGCCAAGTACTTACCGGCCAGCACCAAAGAGCCCTGGCCATTCAGGGCCTGGTGGCACCGATCGGGGCGGCACCCCCCGGCCGGGACCGTGCCCGCGGCCCGGCCGCCGCGAGTTGCACGCGCGAGCCAGTTCCAACATGCTGGCCAGATATGAACAAGCCTGCGCCGCTGCAGCTGCCGGACCGGCGGATGGCAGCCCACGCGCCGCTCAGCAAGCAGAGCATCCGCCGATGACTTCCCCCGCCACCCCGGGCGTGACTTCGACCGGCAGCCCGGTCTTCACCCATCGCCAGATCCTCGTGATCATGTCCGGGCTGATGATGGGCATGTTCCTGGCGGCGCTTGACCAGACCATCGTGGCCACGGCACTGCCGACCATCGTCGGGGACTTCCACCGCAGCAACCTGCTGTCCTGGGTCATCACTGCCTACCTGCTGGCCAGCACCGCATCGACGCCGCTGTGGGGAAAAGCAGGCGATCTGTACGGCCGCAAGCGCGTCTTCCAGCTCGCGATCGTGGTGTTCTTGCTGGCCAGCGCCCTGTGCGGGCTGTCGCAGAACATATTCGAGCTGATCGCGTTCCGCGGCCTGCAGGGAATCGGCGGCGGCGGCTTGCTTTCGCTCGCGTTCGCGATCATCGGCGACGTGATCCCGCCGCGCGACCGCGGCCGCTATCAAGGGTATTTCGGTGCCGTCTTCGGCGTCGCGAGCGTTGTCGGCCCGCTGGCCGGCGGGTTTGCCGTCGACAGCCTGAGCTGGCGCTACATCTTCTACGTCAACCTGCCGCTCGGCATCGCCGCGCTGGCCGTCACCAACCGCGTGCTACGGCTGCCCGTGCACAAACGGCAGGTGCAGATTGACTGGTGGGGCGCGATCCTGCTGGTCGCCGGTGTGTCGTGCATCCTGCTCGCGACTCAGGTCGGCGGCAACGACTACCCGTGGGGATCGTGGCAGGTCATCGGGCTGTTCGCCGGCGGAGCCGTGCTCATCGCCGCCTTCGGGTTCCGGGAGGCGACGGCGCCGGAGCCGATCCTGCCGCTCGGTCTGTTCCGGCTGCAGATCTTCACGGTCTCGAACTTCATCGCCTTCGTCAGCGGCATCGCGATGTTCGGCGCCCTGGCCTTCTTGCCGCAGTACCTGCAGCTCGTGCACGGGGTCTCCGCCACCGAGTCGGGGCTGCTGCTGCTGCCGCTGCTGGTCGGGCTGCTGTCCATGAGCATCAGCTCCGGCCTCTATATCTCCCGGACGGGCCGGTACCGCTGGTTCCCGCTGGCTGGCACGATCGGAGTCACCATCGGGCTGGTGCTGCTCAGCCGCCTGGGCGCGCATACCTCGCTGCTGGTGGTCAGCCTGGACATCCTCGTGTTCGGCCTTGGACTCGGCTTGTTCATGCAGGTCCTGGTGCTGGTCGTGCAGAACGCGGTGCCCATGGGGCAGATGGGCGTCGCGACCTCCTCGGTTACGTTCTTCCGCTCGATGGGCGGCGCCATCGGCGCTTCCGCGCTGGGCGCGGTGCTGACCGCGGGGATCGCCGCCGAGCTTCCGCGCTTCCTGCCCGCGGCCGTGCTGGCCGGGCGCGGCAGCGGCGGTGGCCAGGTCGCGCAGTTCATCCAGAGCCCGGCCGTGCTTGACCAGCTGAAGACCACCCATCCGGCCCTGCACGAGGGGATCATCCAGGCCTACGCGCACGCGATCGACCGGCTGTTCCTGGTCGCGGTCCCGATCTCGATCGTCAGCATCATCGCGGCCCTGTTCATCAAGCAGGTGCGGCTGCGCGCCAGCAACACCCAGCCGTCGGCAGCCCCGGCCACTCCGGCCGCTGCGGATTCGACCCCGCTTGCTCCCGAAGGGAAGCGCTAGATGCCTGGCGTGACTATCTCGGCCGGCTGACGGCGCCGGCGGCAGCATCATCGCCCCGCGCGTCGCTGGGCTGCTCAACCTGCCGTTGCTCGACCGCGCGATCAGCTCGCACGTCGCCGCGCAGTTGCAAGTGTCGGTCCAGGAAGCCGAGGGCGGCGTGATCAAGCGGTCGCTGCCCGACCGATTCCTGGCGGTGCTCGCGCCCCTGGCAGGGGGCGCCCTCGGGGCCGGCACCGACTGCGCGCCGCCAGGCGCGATCCGGCCGGCCGATGACGCCGACTTTTTCCGCCTGGCAGGCCGATCTCATCATGCGGACCGCGCTGCAGGCCGGGGCGGTTATCCTCGGCCGCGGCGGCGGCGCCGCGTTCCAGCACGAGCCGGGAGTGCTGCGGGTCCGGCTATTCGGCCCGGCCGAGGCGCGCATCGCCCAGGCGGCCCGCATCGAGGACGTGGACGCGGACACCGCGCGAAAGCGGCAGCCCGAGGTTGACCGCGCCCGCTCGCAGTACGTTCGCCGGCTCTACCTGGCCGACATCGACGACCCGGCGTTCTACCAGCTGCAGATCGACAGCACCGCGCTGCCGCTCGAGACCTGCGCCACCATCATCGCCACTGCCTATCACGCGCTTCGCGGCGACTGAGCCGGGCACCTGCCGGTCGGCTGTCGGTCGTACCGGTCGGGCCATGATTCAGGAGCGGCTATGTTTCGGGTGTGACGCCGTTGCCGGACATCGGTCAGTGGGCGCGCGGCAGTGGGCTGGAAATCGTCCTGCTCCTGACCGGCGCGATCCTGCTGACCCGGTGGGCGACCTGGCTGGGCCGCAGGATCACCGACCGGATCGACGCCAGTGCCCGGGAGACGGACGCGCTCGTCCGCTCGGAAGCGTCCAAGCACCGGCACGCGCTCGCGTCAGTCATCACCTGGGTCACGCTGGTGGTCATCTACTGCGCGACCGGCGTGGCGGTCCTGGCCCGCCTCGGTATCCCGGTGACCAGCCTGGTAGCCCCGGCGGCGGTGGCAGCGGTGGCCCTGGGATTCGGCGCCCAGCGCATCGTCCAGGACATCCTGGCCGGCTTCTTCATCATCACCGAACGGCAGTACGGCTACGGGGACCTCATCCGGCTCTCGGTGCCGAGCCTGCCCGACCCCGCGATCGGGACAGTTGAGGACGTCACCCTGCGGGTGACCACCGTGCGGACGGCCGATGGCGAGGTGGTCATCACCCCCAACGGCCAGATCACCCAGGTGACCAACCTGTCGCGGGACTGGGCCCGCGCGGTGGTGGACGTTCCGGTGCCCGCGGCCGTGGACGTCAACGGGGTCAGCGATCTGCTGCGCGCTGTCGGCGAGGAAGCGTACGAAGAGGACGAGCTGCGAAGCCTGCTGCTGGACCCGCCGGCCGTCATGGGCGTGCAGAGCATAGACGTGGACCATTTCCAGGTCCGCATGGTCGCCAGGACGCTGCCCGGCAAGCAGTTCGACGTGGGCCGGATGCTCCGGGTCCGGATCACGGCGGGACTCCACCGCCAGGGCATCAACCTGCCGACCGTGCTGGAGACCGCCGACCCCGACGGGACTACCTGATGCGCCGGGTGCGGACCTCCACCTGGATCGTCACCGCCATCTTCCTGATCGCGCTGGGAACGTATCTGTATGCCAGGCCCGCCCGCTCCACAACCGACACCCCGCCGGCCCGGGCCCGGCCCACGGCGCCAGTCAGGTCGACTCCCGTCCGAGCGCCGTCGGCGACGACGCCAGCACCAACTGCAAGCACCCAGCCAGGCAGTGCGAGGCCCAAGGCCAGCACGCCGAGTCCCACAGTCGTGCCGACCACGTCGCCCTCCCCGGTCGTGACGCCAACCCCGTCAGCAACCAGCACCGCGCCCTCCCCCTAGACGGTCAGGGCCCGAGGCCGCTCCGCCTGCCAGCACCGAGGGTCCTGGCAGAGCCGCGACGTGAAACGATCCGCTACCCGGACAAACGTGTTCCTAATTCTGCGTCTTTTAAATCAGTTACACGATATGCCCCTTTTAAGTTTGTTATGGCGTTCCGCGAAGGTAGCGTTGTGTCCAGTGGGGTACGCGGATTCAACCGGACCCTCAGCCCGAGGAGGACCTGATGGAGAGCACCGCAACCCCAGCCGCTCGCCAGACCGCCGATGCTGCCCCCGCACCGCCGGCGCACCACACAGTTGCGGTGTCCGGCGGATCAGCGACCACCGGCCGTGAGCCGTCAGGCCAGTGGCCCGATGCAAAAGCCCCCCGGCCCGCAGCGCAGTTCGCCAAAGTCAGTATGGCCGTGCGGGTACCGGAGCTGGCTAAGTGGATCGCCGCGCGGCCGAGCTTCACCTTCGCAGAGGCCGCGGCAGCGAGCGCTCCGTCACCGTGCAGCCCGAGCGTGATGGCCTACACGCTCCTGGACGCCCGGCTCGCTTCAGCGCTCGCTGACCTCGGCTACCTGACGATGGCCGGCGGCAAGAACGGCTACACCGTGAGCGCGATCATGCCTCGCCGGTGACGCCCGGTCAGGTGCTGAGGAAGTAGTCGTTGATGTACTTCTCCCCCTCGTCGCAGAAGAACGTGACGATGTGCCGGAGGTCCGGGTACCGCGCTCGCAGCTCCAGGGCAGCGAGCAGGTGCGCGCCGGAACTCGGGCCGACGAACAGTCCGAATTCGCGGGCCAGGCGGCGCATCTCGCTGATCGCCGCGTTGCTGTCCACGGCGACTATCTCGTCGATGATGTGCCGGTGCCTGGCGAAGATGCCAGGGACGAAGCCGTCGGAGATGCCCTCGATCAGGTGCCGGCCGACCTCGCCGCACATCAGCAGGCACGATTCGTTCGGCTCGACGGCAACCACCTTGCAGGACTGGTTCCGCTCGCGGAAGCACTGACCCACGCCGACGATGGTGCCCCCCGTTCCGACCCCGCCGACCACGGCGTCCGGGACCGCGCCGTCCGGCAGCTGGGCCAGCGTCTCCGGGCCGAGCCAGGTGCGGTTCTCCTCGACGTTCCAGTCCGAGTCGAATTGCTGCGGCGCGAAGTAGCCCGGCTCGCGGCCGAGTTCGCGGACCTTGGCCAGCGCGTCGTTAACGTGGAAGTCCCCGAGCGTCAGGACCTGCGCGCCGAAGGCCCGCGAGATCGCCTGGCGCTCGCCGCTCATCCCGTTCGGCATTACCACGAGCATCTGGTAGCCCTTGACGGCCGCGACCATGCTCATGGCGTTCCCGGTATTGCCGCTGCTTGCCTCCACGATGGTGTCACCCGGCCGCAGCAGCCCTTCCCGCTCCGCCCGCTCGATCATGTACTTGGCGATGCGCGCCTTGATAGATCCAGAAGGGTTCAGGTATTCGAGCTTGACCCAGATCCCGTCAACCATGATCAGCGGGGTGTTGCCGATCGCGTCGAGGATCGTGCCGCCGCCCGCCCGGAGCGGAACGGCGCCCTGCTCCCGCGCCTCGCGGGCTGCGGCGGAAGGTTCGTGCGGGCCGGGTGCTGCCGAGCGTGTCCCAACCGTGCCATTCATGCCTGCAGCCTACGTGCGTAGCGCGCGTCAGTGGCCAGGAAGGACGGCCGGGCCGCTACGGTAACCGTCAGCCGGTAACGCCCGCTACCGCGCGTCTCAAGGGGATTGCCGATGACCTGTCCGCGCTCGCTACGTCTCGCCGGTCCCGCGGCCGCGGCCGCTGCTCTAGTCGCCGGGGCCCTGCTCGCGGCCGGTCCGGCCGTTGCCAGCCCGGCCGGGGCCAGCCCGGCCGCGCTCAGCGCGGCTAAGGCGCACTGGCGCGTGATCAGATCGTTCGTGGCGCACAACACCACGTTCGACAGCGTGGCCGCGCTGCCGGACGGTTCGGCCTGGTTCGGCGGCGAGAGCCCGGCCAGCAAGCCGCTGCTGGAGCACCTCAGCAAGGGCAAGTGGCACAGCAACTCCCTGCCTGGCCCGGTCGGCAGCTTCGTGGGCACGGTGAGCGCAACCTCCGACAGCAACGTCTGGCTCGACGAAAGCGGCGCGACCGCGGCCGTCGGGCATCTGACCAAGCACGGCTGGGCCACCCGGTCGTTTGCCATCGGCACCGACGACGTGCTGATGGACACGCTGGTCACGACCGGCCCGAAGAACACCTGGGTGCTCGACTACGATTTCACCACCAAGATCGCGTACGCCTACCACAACACCGGCTCGGCGAGCTGGAAGCGACTCACCCTGCCGGCCCACGCCAGCGCGGACTCCGCGATCTCCGCGTCGTCGGCCCGCAATATCTGGGTGGTCGGGAACGTCGGCGCGTCCGGTACCTGGGCGACGCTGCGCTACAACGGCAAGAAGTGGCAGGTAGTGCCGCTGCCCGCGAACCTGGATGTGCCGAAGGGCAACTTCGCCGAGGTCGAGGGCATCCTCGCGGTCTCGCCGGCCAGCGTCTTCGTCACGGTCCTGACCAGCAGCAAGACCAAGTCCGGCCCGATCGTGCTGCTGCACTGGAACGGGCACTCCTGGCGGCGCGTCTTCAACAAGCTGCCGGCCGGCAACCTGCGCGGGCCCATCGCCCCCGACGGCGGCGGCGGCATCTGGCTGGCGGGCAGCAACACCGCCGTCACCAAGGGCGAGCTGTTTCACTACGCCCGCGGCCGCTGGTCCACAGCCGCCGAGCCGGCCACATCCCAGATCATGATCGTAGGGACGCTGGCCCTCATTCCCGGCACCCGCTCGCTCTACGGAGCGGCCGAGATCAACCCGGCGTTCGGCGACTCCGGGGCGCGGGTACTGCGGTACGGCGGCTAGCCCGGGACAATCCAGACCGTGCACATCTTCAGGTACCGCGATCACGACACGTCCGCCATCGGCGTCGGCACCCAGGCCGGCGGGCGTTTGTCCCGGCTGGACGGGGTGCCGTCGCTGGGGTCGCTGTGGTCGCTGCCGGTCGACCAGCTGCGCGACCGGCTCGAATCCGGGCGCGGCGCCGAGCTGGATCCGGGCGCGGTCACGATCCTCGCTCCGATCGACGGCCGGACCGAGGTCTGGGCCTGCGGCGTGACCTACGAGATCTCGCGGCAGGCCCGGCGGGAGGAGAGCGAGCACGCCGCCGACGTGTACCAGCGCGTGTATGACGCGGACCGGCCCGAGCTGTTCTTCAAGTCGGCGGCCTGGCGGGTGGCCGGGCCCGGTCAGCCGATCGCGGTCCGCACCGACTCCGACGTCACGGTGCCCGAGCCCGAGGTCGCCCTGATCATCAGCTCGCGCGGTGAGATCGCCGGCTTCACCGTGTGCAACGACGTGTCCTCGCGCTCGATCGAGGGCGAGAACCCGCTCTATCTGCCGCAGGCCAAGACCTACCTCGGCGGCTGCGCGCTCGGGCCGATGATCCGCCCGGTCTGGGAGGTGCCCGATCCGTACGCGCTCGGGATCGAGCTGACCATCTCCAGGGACGGGGCTGCCGTCTGGACCGGCAGCGCCAGTACCGCGCAGCTGCACCGGCGGTATGACGACCTGGTCGCCTACCTGATGCACTCCGACGTGCACCCGGACGGCGCGGTGCTATCGACGGGCACCTGCCTCGTTCCGCCGGCGCCCGTTCACCCTCGGCGACGGCGACGTCGTCCGCATCGGCGTGACCGAACTCGGCGTGCTGGAGAACCCGGTCGTCCGCGGGCTCGGCGCGATCAGGGACGCGCTGGGCGCCGGCTAGCAACTGGGCTCACTACGATGCGGTGGTGCAGACCATCTACCCGCCGAAACTGCGAAGCGGCGATCAGATCCGGATCGTGGCCCCGTCGCGCTCTCGGGCGCTGGTGGCCGAGCACGATCACAGCGCCATCATCGAGGCGCGATTCGCCGAGCTCGGACTGAGCCTGTCCTACGGCGCGCACGTCGACGAGCGTGATGCCTTCATTTCCTCGCCGGTAGAAGCGCGGGTGGCCGATCTGCACGCCGCGTTCGCCGATCCGGCGGTGGCGGGGATCATGACGGTGATCGGCGGCTACAACTGCAACGAGCTGCTCCCCAGCCTGGACTGGGAGCTGATCCGCGCCAATCCCAAGGTGTTCTGCGGTTACTCCGACATTACCGCCCTGCACGGCGCGCTGCTCGCCCGCGGCGGCCTGGTCACCTACAACGGCCCGCACTGGTCGAGCTTCGGGATGGCCCGCCACTTCGAGCCGACGCTGCGCTGGTTCACCGCCTGCCTGCTGGAGGACGACCCGGTGCGGCTGGAGCCCGCCCGAAGCTGGACCGATGACGAGTGGTTCCGTGACCAGGAGAACCGCGAAGTACTCCAGACCGACGGCTGGTGGCCGCTGCGAGGCGGCCAGGCGGCCGGGACCCTGGTCGGCGGCAACCTGAGCACCTTCTGCCTGCTCCAGGGCACGCCGTACCTGCCGCCGCTGGCCGGCGCGGTGCTTTTCGTCGAGGACGACTTCGAGTCGCAGCCGGCGCACTTCGCCCGGCAGCTGACCTCGCTCCTGCAACTGCCGGCCGCGGCCGGTATCCGCGGGCTGGTGATAGGCCGGTTCCAGCGGGCCAGCCACCTGGCCCGGCCACTGCTGGAGGAGATCATTGCCCGGCAGCCCGTGCTCGCCGGCCTGCCGGTCCTCGCGAATGTTGACGTCGGTCACACCTCGCCGTTTGCCACCCTCCCCATCGGTGGTCAGGTGCTGATGTCCGCCGACGCGAATGACCTGCACATCACTCTGACCCGACACTGACCTCGGCGCTGTCGGCCCCAGCGGGTCCTGGCCCGGCAGCCGGTCCTGGCCCGACCGCCGGTTCGGACACCGCAGCCGGAATGTGTCCTGGCCGGGAGCGGCGCAGCCCGGGGATGAGGGCCACGGTGATCACGAGCGAGGCGCAGCCGAGCACGCCGATGGCCACGGCCGGACCGCCGCGCCAGCCGCTCCGTGAGCAGCCCGGCCAGCACGGCGGCGACCCCCTGCATGGCGGTCACGCCCGCCGAGTTCAGGCCGAGCACCTGGCCGCGGATGCGGGGACTGGTGCGGTCCACCAGCCGTTCCTGCAGCGGGAGGCTGGCCGCGTAGCCGATCGAGGCGACGAATCCGAGTGCGGCCGCCACGGCGAGCGCGGGGTGGAACAGGAACAGCACGTACGGCGCGGCCAGCAGGAATCGCAGCGGCTCGACCAGCGCGCGGCGGAGCCGGTCGGAGACGAAGCGGCCGATGAGGATGTCGCCGGTGAGCATGCCGGCCGCGGTGGTGGCGAACAGGTACCCGGCCGACCGTCCGGCCAGCGGCACGAACAGCGACTCGCAGCCGACTATTAGGCCGTTGGGTATCCAGCCCGCCAGGAAGACCGGGCGCAGCACGGGCGAGTCGAGCAGCGCGCGGTTGGTCGCGCGAGCGCGGCGCACGACCGAGCCACCGGAAGCGCGGCTTGGATGGTGGCCCACCCCGCGGGCCACGATCACGATTCCAATCCCGGCGGCCGCCGCGGCGCACAGGAACAAGGCCGACGTGGACAGCCGGAGCAGCAGGATGCCGCTGAGGCCGAAACCGACGATCTGCATGCCGCCGACGGCGATGTTCAGGGTGGCCCGGCCGAATACGTAACTGCCTTGCGGCAGGATGTCGGCGACCAGCGCGAGCGTCGCGCCGCCGGTCGCGGACAGCACCACCCACGGCAGGGCCAGGATCGCGAACCGGAGCCCCAACGGCAAGCCTGGCACCGCCTGCAGCAGGTCGGCGCCAAAGGTCACGACCGCGAGCGCGGCCAGCGCCGTGCGCGGGCGGACCAGGTCAGACGCGGACACCAGGAACCAGGACGCGACCATCCGGATCAGCGGGCCGCCGAACATGGCCAGGCCGGTGAGGACCGGGTTGCCCGTCGCGCTGTAGGTGACGGTGCCCAGCGCCAGGCTGCTCACCGACGCCGAGCCCACTGGCCAGGCACTGGACGGCGAAGATCGCCCGGAACTCCCTGACGCCGAACAGCTCGCGGTAGGTGCGCATGCGGACCACTGTGGGCTGCCGCCAGCCGCTCGGTCTAATATTTCGCGCACACGCGAAACATAGGGAGCTCAAGATGGGAACGTGGCGCGTCGGGCCTGATCTGCTCGCCCGCGCGCGGTTCACGCTGTCCCCCAAAGCCGAGATCGGCACCGCGCTGTCGGCCCTGCTGAGCCCGCTGGACGCCGAGGACCGCGCGTTCGCCAGCATGCATCACGCGGGGTTCCGGGCCATGCTGGACCAGTTCCCGCTCCGGCGCGCGGTGCTCGACCGCAGCTTCCGGCCAGGCCGCGGCGACGTGCCGGGGTGGATCGCCGACTACCTGTCGGCGCCGCTCACCGCGCAGAACGTGACGATCGACGACGAGATCGCCGCCGTGGCCGCGATGACCGACGCCGGGCTGCGCGCCGATCTGGAAGAGACCAGCATGGCGCCGCTGCCGCCGGAGCTGACCGAGGCTCCCCTGGTCGAGGCGGCGGCCGGGCTGCTGAGCTGGGTGTGGACCCGGACGCTCGCCACCGACTGGCCCCGCCGCGAGCGCATCCTGCGCGCCGACATCGTCGCCCGGACCGGGCAGCTGGCCAGCCACGGCTGGGCCGCGGTGCTGCGTGACCTCGGGCGGGGCCGGGACTGGGTCGGCGGCGGTGAACTGCGGATCAACCGCTACGACCTGCCAACCCGGCTGTTGCCGGCCAGCGCGCAGTTGTACTTCATCCCGGTGCTGTCGCACGGTGGCTGGGCCGGCTGGTCGCAGTCCGGCGCACACGCGCTCTATTACCCGGTTACCGGACGGCTGGCCGCGACCGAGACGGCCCGCCGGGGCGGACTGGACCGGCTCATCGGGGCCAACCGGGCGGCCCTGCTGTCCGCGCTCGATCAGCCCGCCGGGACGACCGGCCTCGCCGCCGCCAGCGGGCTCCCGATCGGGTCGGTCGGCAACCACCTGCGGATACTGCTCGACGCCGGCGCCGTCACCCGCCGCCGGTCGGGCCGGTCGGTGCTCTACTGGCGCACTCCCCTCGGCGACGCGCTGGTCGCCGCCGACGGCCGCGACGGCTAGGGCGCGTCAGCGCTCAGTTCTAGGCGATGCGGGAACCGGTGCACTTCCTGCGGCCAGCCGACGGCGGTCGCGATCCGGCCGGCCCAGTACCGCGCCGCGGCGTCGTCGGCGACATCGACGACCGCGAACCCGCCGAGGTGCTCCTTGGTCTCGGTGAACGGCCCGTCGGTGAAGACAGGTGAGCCGCCGCTCGGGTCGACGCTGCACACGACGGTCGACGCGTCCAGGCCGCCGTCGCTGAAGACGAAGGCACGCGCGGCCGTCATCTCCTCGATCACGGCCCTGGCGGCCGCGGCCTTCTCGTGCAGCTCCTCCAGCGTGTGGTCAGGCACCCATTCGTCGTTGAAAGCGATCAGGTACAGCGCCATCCGAAACTCCTCTGCACAGGGGCAGCCCAGGCGACTGCCGCTCACCTTCTCTACGAACGCCCTCGTGTCAATCGACACCGGGGCCGCGACTTTTCTGGTTGCCCGTGCCGCGGGGTTTTTTCGTGGCCGGCGCGGACGTCGCCGCGATCAGTCTCGACGGCCGCCCGGTACAGGCGGCGAGGGAGGCCAGCGCGACGCTAAGCATCGCGGTGCTGACGAGCAGCCGCCCGGCGCCAGCCCACCCGGAGCCAGATTACCCGTCCGCGGCCCGGATGCCGACGAAGGCCGACGCGCACCATTACCGACCCCTGGGCGATGCGCTGGTCGCCGCCGACGGCCGCGACGCAAAGGCTGCGGGCCTCGCCGGGCAGCTAGACCGAGCCTGGCCCGGCACCGGTCCTGGCACCAAGTCTTAAGTAGCCGCGCTGATGGCGAGGCGGACGGCTTCGAGGTGCTCGCAACTGAGCGCTCCGTCGCCGGATCGCCAGGTCGCCCACACCAGGTCACGCAGCTGCCTCGGCAGCTGATACCAGTGGCCGCGGCACATCAGGCGCGACGGGTCGACCTGCTCTCCGCATCCGGAGACTGGGCACCTGTACGCGGCCTGCGGCTCCGCCCTCGGATTGCTGCCTGGTCCTCGTCCGCGGCCGGCCGGTAACTCGCGTCCCGGTCGTCGTTCGGCCACCCGGCTGGTCATCATCCATCTCCCTCGTGTCCGCTGGCTGATGCTGCCCTGCCGGGATCGGCTGCCTGGTGCTCAGCCTCCCGCTGCCTATGTGGCGCGCATCGAGTGAGCGTCTGGTGCGATCGGACTGCGCAGAACGCCCTGTTCTGCGTCATCAGGACGGCGAGACGGTTTGGAGCTCGCGGTTAGACGCACGCCTGAGCCTGTGGTTTTCAGCCTGTAAAGGTGTCGACGGCTCGGATGAAGCTCGCTGCGTCCTGGGCCCAGAAGGCGTGGCCGGCATCGTCAAAGAGAAGCAGCTTCGCGCCGGGCACGGTCCTGGCCAGGAGCCGGTCGTTGGCCACCGGCATGAACTGATCCCGGGTTCCGCCGGCGACCAGCGTGGGCACCCGAAGATCTCCCGCCAGCCGGCCCGCTGCGTCCTGTCCGGCCAGCCATCGCTGAACTGCGCGCACCTGGCTGCGAGATATGGCGGCGGACGGCCCGTAGAAGCCCGGGTACTGCAGGATGGCGTTGAGGTAAGCCCTGGCTGCGGCGGCCTGATTCGTCGGGAAGAGCACGGCCGCTTGCTTCGCGGGGCTCAGGGAGAACACGGCGGCAGTGTAGGACGGCAGGGGCAGCGCCTTGCCGGTCCCTACTGTGGTAGCGGCCAGGATAAGCCGGCTTACCTGGGCCGGATGGCTGACAGTCAGGTCCTGCGCGATCATGCCTCCCATTGACCATCCGAGCACGGCCGGGCGGCGTAGCCGAAGCGCGGAGATCAGGACGCTCGTCTGGCTGGCCATGGCCGCGATGCTCAGCGAAGCCGGCGCCGAGACCGCAGAGGTCCGGCCGATCCCGGCGTTGTCGAAGACGACAACTGTGTGATGGGCGGCCAGGGCGTCGACGAAACTCGGCGGCCAGAAGTCCATGGAAGCGCCCGCGCCCACGATGAGCAGCAGCGCGGGCCCGCGGCCCAGCTCGCGGTAGGCGACCGTCCCGGCAGAGGTGCGGACGACCTGTGTGGGTGCGGTCAGTGCATCCGGGCTGCCGCTGCCGGACCCGCATCCCGCCAGAGCCCCCGCCGCGCAGCACACCGCCAGCATCGCGCTGACCGGGAACCTCATGTGCTCCGCACGGGTGGGCATAATGACTACCCACTTCCTGGACGAGCAGCGCTGGCCGGCATCGTGACTCCTGCACGCGGTGGTTGCCTGACATCATCAAGATATATCTCGTCTGCGCAGATGACAAGATATAGTACAGATCAGCCATTCGGAGCGGCCTAGGTCCCGCTGGGCGCATCGGTCCGCTGGTTCCCGGCCTGGCAGCCGCGGGACGCGCTGGGCAGCGGGTTTAGGCGCCTAGCTGATGGCTCCGATATCGCCGGCGCTCGGCGTGCCCGCTGGCCGGGTGGGGTCAGGTGGTGCTTTCGCTAGCACGTACTCAACGGCTCCGCTGCGTCCCAGCGACCGGCCCCGCGTCCAGGCCTGCTCGAATGCTGCATCTCCCATGCGGGAGCGCAGCGCCGCCAGGGAATCATCGTCGTGGGCCGCGCGGGGCACGAGTGCGTGCAGCCAGCCGCTGCCCTTGGCTTGCAAGAGCGCGCCTGCGGCGGCGAGCAGACGTACGGCGCGCTCCAGGTTGTCCTGCCGCGCGGCGACCGCTGCCAGTGCCTCAAGGTAGTAGGCGACGCTTGGTTCGTCCCCGGCCTCGGCCGCCTGCGACACCCCTTCCTTTAGGCGTTCCGCCGCGCCGGTCAGATCGCCCTGTGCCTGGCTGCTGAGCGCCAGGTCGTAGAGCGAGACGAGGATGGTGAACCGGTCCTGCGCGCTGCGGGCCGCGTTCAGGGCCTCGGTGAACAGCTGCGCTGCGCGGTCGTGATCTGCCTGGCTGAGGCGGATCTGGCCGAGGAAATTGCACACGAGCGCCACGTCCAGCAGGTGCTGCAGACGCTCGGGTCCGGCGAGCCGATCGTTGCTGGCCTCCTGCAGCGGGGCGAGCGTCTGTTCGAGCAGCTCGCTGGCCCGCGCGTCCTGGTGCTGCAATGCCAGGAGGTGACCCAGCATGGCTGCCGTCGTGGCTGCGCCCAGCATGTCCCCGGCCTGGCGGTACAGCGGCAGGCTCTGCTCCAGCAGCGGCTGCGCTGTGGCCTGGTCCCCGGACGCGAAGAGACCGAAGCCGGTGCCGCTTAGCGCCAGGGCACGCTGCTGCGGAGGCAGGTGTTCGCTCTTGGGCAGGATGTCCACGTAGGAGGCGAGTTCCTCGGCGTGGCCGTGCAGCCACCAGAACCTCCATGTCGCCCAGGACAGCTGTATCGCCGGCTCGAGCTGGTCCTGTTCCACCAGCCAAGACATCGCGGCGCCGAGGTTGCCATGCTCGGTCTCCAGCCGGTCCAGCCACGCCAGCTGTCCGGGACCCTGCAGCTCGGCTGGAGTCGGCTCGGCAAGCGCGCGGAAGTAGGCTGCGTGCCGGTCGTGCGCCTCCCGCCAGTCAGCACCTTCGCGCAGGCGCTCCAGCGCGTACTCCCGGATGGTCTCCAGCAGCCCGAGGCGCGGCTCGCCGTTGCGGGTCTCCGGCCGTACCAGGCTGCTGTCCACCAGCGAGCCCAGCGTGTCCGTGACGTGCCCGGTCTGGCCTGGCTCCGCCGGGTCAGCCGCTGCGCCGACGGCCTCTGCGGCGGGCAGGTCGAAGGTTCCGGCAAACACCGCTAGACGGGCGAATAGTGCCTGCTCGCTAGCGGACAGCAGATCGAAGCTCCAGTCGAGGGTGTTTCGCAGTGTCTGCTGCCGCGAGGGCAGGTCGCGCGCTCCGCCCGTCAGCAGGCCCATTCTGTCGTCGAGCCGGGCCAGCAGGGCCTGCGGTGGCAGCAGCCTGACCCTGGCGGCGGCCAGCTCGATGGCGAGCGGGAGCCCGTCCAGTCGCCGGCAGATCTCGGCGACCGCCGCGGCGTTCCCGCTGGTCAGCTCGAAACCCATGGACGCGGCTTGCGCCCGCTGCACGAATAGGCGCACCGAGGCGCACCGCTGCACGGTCGCGGCGTCCCCGCCGGCCCCGAGCGGTGGCACCGGCAGCGTCGGCACCGGGAACTCGTGCTCACCGCTGAGCCGCAACACCATCCGGCTGGTCACTAGCGCCACCACGCCCGGAGCGGCGCCCAGCAGCTCAGCCACCAGCGGAGCCGCCCCCATCACCTGCTCGAAGTTGTCCAGCACCAGCACCAGCCGCCGGACGCGCAGGTACGACTTAAGGTCGTTGATCAGCCTGCCGCCCGAGGTGTTCAACCCCAGCGCGGCGGCGATCGCCGCCGTCACCAGCTCGGCCGCCCGGACCGAGCCGAGTTCAGCGAACCGCACCCCGTCCGCGAAGCCCCGGCCCAGCCGCTGGGCGACTTCCACCGCGAGCCTGCTTTTCCCGACCCCGCCGGGGCCGGTCAGGGTCACCAGGCGCACGCCGTCGGCACGGATCAGGTCGCCCACCGCCGCGGCGTCATCGTCGCGGCCCACAAGAGGCGTCGCCGGCACCGGCACCGTTCCTGCCAGTGATGCCTCGCCTGCGGCGCCGTCTCCCGATGACGCCATCTCGAACCGCTCGCTCAGTAGCACGGCCAGGTCATTCTCGACCAGGCGCTGCAGCTCGGTGGCTGCGGAAAAGTGCTGGTAGGACACGTCACCGTCGTCCCTGATCCGGGTCAGCAACTCCGCCAGTCGCGACTCACGCTCCGGCGCCGGCGACTTCACATAAATGAGCCTGGGCAGCGCCGCCGACAGCAGGTACTCATCCTCCAGCCCGGAGACCTGCTCACCTGGCGCGACCCAGCCGTAGCTCTGCCAGTACACGCCCACGAAGACCTGGCTCTGCGCCAGGTAGGAGCGGTATACCTCGCGCGGCGGATGCGGCCGGGCGCCCAGCTCGAACATCACCGGCACCAGCCGCAGACGGGTCACCGCGTCCCGCACTGCCTGCCGCTCAGCGGCCAGTTCCTGCAGCGTGGAACTCACAAAGACCCGCAACCGCTGGTCGGGCGTGCGGATCAGATCCGACTCGGCCATTACGCCACAGCCTAAGCAGGCGCGGCGGCCGGCGACCGGTCAGGTCAGTCCGCGGCAGCGCCTCACCGGGCGCAGCGGCGACGCCCAGCCGGGATGCCTTACCCGTCGCTGGCCACCGAGCGTTTTAGCCCGGGCGTGCCGGGCAGCATCTGTGACCATGAGCGGATCAGCAGGCCGAGTGGCGGTAGCCCCCGGCGTGCCTGATCGGTGCAGCTCGAGGTGCAGGTAGAAGCGTTGCCGAGGCAATCGACGTGCTGGCGCGGGTCTTGAGGGCGACCCGGCGGCCGAGTCCACGAACAAGCAACGAGACGCATCCGACGGCAGGGGGATGCCCCTCCCGGATCCAGGGGGTATGTGATGACAACAGCGCGCGACATCATGCACACCGGTGCGACGTGCATCGGCGAACACGAGACACTGCAGCACGCCGCCCAGCAGATGCGCGACCTCGGTGTCGGGTCGCTCCCGATCCGCGGGGACGACGACCGCCTGCGCGGCATCATCACCGACCGTGACATCGTCACCAAGTGCATCGCCCGCGGCGCTGACCCAGCGAGCGTCACCGCGGGCGAACTGGCTCAGGGCATGCCGGTCACCATCGACTCACAGGCGGACGTGACAGACGTCCTGCGCGCCATGGAGCAACACCAAATCCATCGGCTACCGGTCATCGAGAGCCAACAGCCAGTAGGCATGATCAGCCAAGCCGACCTGGCACGTCACCTGCCCGAAAGCGCCATCGGGCAGTTCATCGAAGCCGTCTGCGCATCCAGATAACTCCCGGGTCGATGATGTCAACTCGGCCCCGAACGTGGCAGAGACGAGCTTGGGGTCGATGCTGCTCCTGCGGGTCGCACAGCGCATCGATCAGCCGGTCGGCTGCGGCTCCTATCCGAGGGAACCGTTCGTAACTGCCTGTCCGCGCCACAGGAGTCCGTGGCCGGCCGGTCCAGCTCTCGTCCGTGCTCACCGTCGCCAAGGACCAGACGCTCACGGTGACCTTCATCCCCGGTCAGTGACGCCCGGTGGCGGCCCGGCGCCGGGCCAGGTACACCCCGAGCAGGCACAACGCTCCCCCGGCCAGCGCGAGGACCGGCGGACGCTCGCCGAGCACTGACCAGCCGAGCGCGATGGCGACCACGGGGATCAGGTAGTTCAGTGCCGCCGTCCGGCCCGCGCTCGCCCGGCGCAACGCGAACGCCCAGGTGGCGAAGCCGAGCGCGGTCGGCACGGCGCCGAGGTAGATGGTCCATCCGATCGCGGCCGCACTGGCCGTACGGACGTCGCCCCCGAGGGCGGGAGCGAACGGCAGGCAGGCGATGGTCGCGGCGACGCAGCCGAGCCAGGTCACCTGGAACGGGGATACCCGGGCCAGCACCGGTTTCTGCACCACGACCGCCGCGGCGTAGGCCAGCGCCGCGAGCACGCACAAGGCGATGCCAATGCCAGAGCGTGCGCCATGGATGGTCGCCGCGCCGATGACCAGGCAGCCGGCGAGGGCGACGGCGCAGCCGGTCAGCAGCCGGGCCGGGAAGCCCTCCCGCAGGAACGCCCCGGCCAGCAAGGCGATCAGCAGCGGGCCGCTGTTGATGATCATGGCAGCCGTGCCCGCGTCGACCAGGCGCTCAGCAGCGTTGAGGGTGACGCTGTAGACACCCAGCCAGGCAATCCCGTAGACCGCGATCGCCAGCAGGTCCCGCCGAGCGGGCAACGGCCCGCGCCGGGCCAGCGCCGCGACGCTCAGGATCGCGGTGCTAACGAGCAGCCGCCCGAGCGCGAGCGCACCCGGTGCCAGATACCGGTCGGCGGCCCGGATGCCGACGAAGGCCGAGCCCCAGGCCGCGACCGTCACTAGCCCGGCGATCAGCGCCGGGGTGTCCAGCCCGCTACGCCGGGCTACCGCCTGGTCAGTCACGGTCGCGGCCGCCCGCCATCCCGACATCCGCAGGCGCGAGCTCAGCTCTAGCGGACCGCGGGCCCGGCCGGGGCGTCAGGCGCGCGGACGCCGGCAACCTGCGCTCGAGCCTGAGCGCCGAGACGCCCGCCGCGGCCGCGACGCTGGCGGCCGCGACGAAGGTCAGGGCCGGGCCGGCACCGAGCAGTTGCGTTCCCAGCGTCGGGCCGAGAGCCAGGCCGATCCACCAGGAAAAGCCGATCCACGCCATGTACCGGCCGCGCAGGCTGGCCGGCGCCAGGTCCGCCACGAGCGGCATCAGGGCGGTCGTGTGGAAGCACTCGCCGAGGCCGACCGCGATGTCGGCCGCGATCAGTTCCGGATAGGCCAGCCCGGCGCCCCGGCGCGCCGTCAGGACAAGCAGGCAGGCGGCCACGAACAAGATCGCCGCGACCGCGATCAGCAGGACCCGCCGCCGGCCCTCGGCGAACCTCGCGATCGGAACCTGGGCCAGCACGACGGTCGCGGCGTTCGCCAGCAGCAACAGTCCGAGCAGCGGCGCGCCGATGCCGAGATCGTTCCTGGCGTAGGGCGGGACGACCCAGGTGAAGACGCCCCAGCCGACACCGATCAACGCCACGTTCGTGGCGGCCAGGTGCAGGAAGGCCCGGTCGCGCAGCACCTGCCGGTATCCGCCGGTCACCGCCGCCGGACGGCCGCGGTCGCGCACAACCGCGGCCAGCACGCCGACGTAGACCAGGTAGCTGACGGCGTTGGCCAGGAACAGCAGCACGAATCCGGGCAGGCCGCGGGCGGCGATCAGCCCGCCGAGCGCTCCCCCGATGCCCATTCCGGCGTTGCCCGCGACCCGCGACACCGCGGTCGCCCGGTGCCGCCGGTCCGGCGGCGCGAGCGTCGCCAGCAGCGTCGACTGGCTCGGGTTCAGCGCGCCGTTCCCGGCGCCCGCGAGGATCGCGGCCGCAAACGCGGTCGGCGGTGAGTGCGCGAACGCGAGCCCCGCGTAGCCGACCGCCAGCGCGGCGCCCGCCCCGACGCTGACGGCGCGCGCGCCGAAGCGGTCGATGAGCGGGCCGGTGGCCGGCGCGGCGGCCACCGCGACGCCCATGATCGTCCCGACCACGAGCCCGGCCACGCCCAGGCTGAAGCCGCGCCCGTCGTGCAGGTAGATGACCTCGAACGGCAGCACCGCGCCGTAGCCGAGGCTGTTCAGGAAGATCCCCGCCTCGACGAGCCACAGCTCGCGGGACAGCCCGAGGCTGGGTGCGCCCGCGGTCAGCCGGAGACCGCGAGCAGGGAATTTGTTATAGTACATTTTCATGTTTCATCTAACACATTCTATCGAGCGTGGTGCGAGTGCGGCAGTGGTCGCGACCCAGATCGAGGCCGCGATCGCCGGCGGCGAGCTCGCACCGGGCAGCCGCCTGCCGACTGTGCGCGAGCTAGCGGCGGCCCTGGCGATAAGTCCGGCGACGGTCGCCGCCGCGTACCGGACGCTTCGGCAGCGGGGACTCGTGAGCGCGAACACGCGACGCGGGACTGTCGTGTCGGCCCAGCCGCCACTGCGGGTCCGGAGCCCGCGGGCGCTGCCCGCCAGCACCCGCGATCTGGCCAGCGGCAACCCTGATCCGGCCCTGCTGCCGTCGCTGCGGCCGGCGCTCGCCAGTCTCGACCCGGGCCACAAGCTGTACGGCGGGCCGGTCAAGCTGGACCGGCTGGTCGAGCTGGCTCGCGCCGATTTCGCCGCCGACGGGATCAGCGGGGACATCGCGATCGCCGGCGGTGCCCTCGATGGCGTC
Source organism: uncultured Actinomycetota bacterium (assembly GCA_963726425.1). Taxonomy (GTDB): domain Bacteria; phylum Actinomycetota; class Actinomycetes; order Streptosporangiales; family Streptosporangiaceae; genus JAJYUU01. The sequence goes on from CAVSCN010000015.1 coordinate 33,552, forward strand.
GAGCGGATCCTGCAGACCCAGCTGCGCCCCGGCGACCGGGTCGCGGTCGAAGACCCGTGCTGGCCGCGCATCGCCGATCTCGTCCGGGCGCTGGGCCTGCAGCCCGAACCCGTCCGCGTCGACGAGTACGGCCCCGTTCCCGACGAACTGGCGCGCGCCCTGGCCCGCGGAGCCAGGGCGGTCATCGTCACCCCGCGCGGACAGAACCCGACCGGCGCGGCCATAGACGAGGACCGGGCCGGCGACCTGCGGGCGGTGCTCGCCGTACACCCCGACGTCGTCGTCATCGAGGATGACTACGTCGCGGCCGTCGCGGGCGCCCCTTATGCGTCGCTGCACGGGTTCAGTGCCCGCTGGGCGGTGATCCGGTCAGTGTCCAAGGTGCTCGGGCCGGACCTGCGGGTCGCGCCGATGGCCGGCGATCCGCTCACGGTCAGTCAGGTCGAGGGCCGGCAGCTGCTGGGCTCCGGCTGGGTGAGCCATCTGCTGCAGCAGACCACGGCCAGCGTGTGGGCGGACGCAGCGACCCGCGAACTGCTCAGCCAGGCCGCGGCTAGCTACGCCGAGCGGCGCGCGGCGCTGCTCGGCCAGCTGGGCGGCCTCGGGATTGCCGCCCGCGGCCGCAGCGGGCTGGGCGTGTGGGTGCCGCTCGCCGAGGAAGTCGGGACCGTACAGCAGCTCCTCGATCGCGGCTGGGCCGTCAGTCCAGGTGAGCGCTTCCGGTTCCGGACCGGACCGGGAATCCGCATCACGACAGCCTCGCTCGGACCGGAGGAGGCCGCGACGCTGGCGGCGGCACTGGGTGAGGTGGTCGGCACCACGGCGGCGACGTACTCGGGCTAGCCGCACCGGCGCCGGTCAGCCTTGCAGACCGTCCCAGGACCAGTGCGGGATGCTCAGGCCGTCGGGCACGTCGTCGGCCGACTGCGGATACCGCGCCAGCGGGGTCGTCGTGGCCCAGGCGAAATAGTCGTGCAGCACCTGGCGCAGCGGCTCGGCGGCGAGGCCGGCGTCGCTGAGGGCCTGGTCGAAACAAGCGATCGCGCGCTGATCCATCTCGTCGTGCGCGCCGTTGCCGCTGTGAATCCGCACCACCGACGTCTCGTCGCCGAACTCGCCGGTGTAGGCGGCTGGCCCGCCGAGGGCCTCGCCCCAGTACGCCGCCAGCCGCTCACTGTGCCGCGGGTGGTAGCCGTGGCTGAACGCGTGGCTGACTATCTCGTCGGCGAGCACCCGGGAGTGCCACGCCTCGGCCAGTCGCAGCATGCCGTCGCCGCCGCCCGCCGCCTCGTAGACGCTCTGCATCCGCCCAGCATGCCAGGCTAGCGAGCGCTCAGCAGAACGCCGACCATGACCGCGTCCTCGGCCGCGCGGTTCTGCCAGTCGTGCGGCACCCCAGGCTGCTGCACGACCGAGTCACCCGGCCGCAGCACGATCTCGGTGCCGGCCGCGACGAGCGTGACCTCGCCGCGCAGGATCGTGACGTAGTCGAGCGTGTCGGTGGCGTGCGCGCCCTGGAACTCCGCGTGCCCGGCATCCGGCGCCGCGCCGCCGTCGGCCGCGCCCGGCGCGATCTGCACGATCCGGAAGCACGCCCCGCCCGCGGGCGGCTCAAGCGCCCACTCCTGCGTCGAGGTATCGGTGGCCCCGGCGGTGATCGGACCGCGGCCGGAGACCCACAGCTCAGTGGTCGTGTAGCGGCCCGCGTGAATCACCGTCGGCGGCTCCCCGCTGGCGATGACCGCCGGGTTGCCTTGCGCATCGAATCCAGTAACGACTCTGTTCACCCGGGGCTCCACATCTCGCGCGGGACAGGACATCACCAACGTGATCAGTGTGCAGCCGGGCGAACGGGTTGCGCCAGCGGCCGGCGCCGTCGGAGACAATGCACGGATGGACAACGAACTGGGAGCGCTGCGCGACTACCTCGACGACCAGCGCGAGCACGTCGTCGGGATTCTGGCCGGGCTCGAGGCGGAGCAGCTGCGCCAGCCGGTGCTGCCGTCCGGCTGGAACTGCCTGGGCCTGGTGCATCATCTCGCCCTGGACGTGGAGCGATTCTGGTTTCCCGGCGTCATCGCGGGCGAGCCGGACGTCGTCGCGCTGCAGCAGGCGGGCACCGAAGCGCACTGGCAAGTACCGGACGGGATGACGGCCGAGGAGGTACTCGCCGGCTACCGCGCGCAGGTTGACCGCGCGAACGCCGTGCTCGATTCGCTGGCGGACCGGGACGGCGCGCTGGACAAGCCGCCAGCCACGTGGCCCGAGCAGATCTGGCCGCGCTGGCGCCTGCCGGACGTCCGGCACGTCGTCCTGCACGTGATCACCGAGGTGGCCTGCCACGCTGGCCACCTGGACGCGGCCCGGGAGCTGATCGACGGAACCACCTGGATGAGCGGCGATCCGTACGCTGGCTGATCCGTCTTACTCCGCCTTGTCGGCCGCCCCTCTCGGAATGCGGCCCAGCAGATAGAACTCCGGGTTCGGCTGCAGCGCGGTCAGGTGCGCGAGCCGGTTGGACGCGGCGAACAGCGCGGTGATCGCGCCGACATCCCAGATCTCGTCGTCGGTGAGCCCGGCCGCGCGCGCCGCCGCGATGTCGGCGTCCCCGAAGCGCTCGGGGGTGCGCGCCAGCGCGAGCGCGAGATCGGCGATCGCCCGGCCGCGGGGGTCGAGCCGCACCTGCCACGGGTTCGCGGCGACCTGGTCGGAGAGCTGCGGGTCCTTGGACCGGATCCGCAGCAGCGCGCCGTGCGCGACGATGCAGTAGGTGCAGTAGTTGGCGGCCGATGTCGCGACGACCACCAGCTCGCGCTCCGCCTTCGTCAGCCCGTCCGGCCGTTCCATCAGCGCGTCGTGGTAATCGAGAAAGGCCCGCAGCTCGGCGGGCCGGTGCCCGAGCGCGCGGAAGATGTTCGGGACGAAGCCCGACTTGCTGGCGATCTCGCCGATCCGCTCCCGCAGATCGGCTGGCAGGTCGGCCAGCTCCGTCAGCCCGAACCGGCTCTCGGCCATGATCCCTCCCGGCGTGCGGCACTCTGCCGTCATCCTCGCGCACGCGGTCGCGGGCAGGGACATCGAGGCTTGATAACAATCGGGCCTTATCTGGATAACACAGACTAGATTCCCGAACGACTCCATTGCCATGGTCGGTCTATGGGGTCTGGTACCGGTAAGCCCGATGATTTAGCAGCGCACGGATTCCCGGCGGCGGATCCGGAAAGGCGTCCGTTCCGGAACTGGCGATGGCTGCCCCGGCGGCCGTCCGCCGCGGTGCCGGTCACGGCGGTCCGCGGGCTGCTGCACCGCAGCCGCGCCACGATCCTGATCTTCCTGCTCGCCGCGGTGGGCTCCGCCGCCGCTGCCGCGGGCCCGGCCTACTACCAGGCCGCCAAGGTCTCGATCTTGCGCGACGAGCTCAGCTCGTCACTGTTTGTCGACAGCGGCTTCGAAGCCACCGGCAGCGGCAACGTCCCCGACCTGCTGGCCACTACCGCCAGCAACGTGAACGGTGACCTGACGTTCTATCTCGGTACGCTCGCCGGGCAGCACCTGTTCACGCCCGAGGTCGACTCCATCGAGTCGAGCGTGAACCTCAACCCGTACGGCGGCGTCAACCTCGTCTACCGGACGGGGTTCTGCGCGCACCTGAAGATCGAGGGAACCTGTCCGGCCCGGCGGGGCCAGATCATCATCAGCCAGAGCTTTGCCGTGATCACGGGGTGGCGGATCGGCCACGTGGTGCGGGTCCGCGGCTGGCGGCCGTTCACCATCACCGGCTTTTACACGGTCCCGCGGCTGACCAACAAGTACTGGTCGACCCGCGGCGAGATCTACTTCCCGCTGTCGGCCATCAATCAGCCGCAGGCGTCGGCCATCGACAGCATCTTCACCCCGCAGGCCACCATGGAAGCGGCCGGGCAAAACATGCAGGCCACGGCGGTCATCGACGATCAGCTGATCCCAGGCCGGATATCAACCGCCAACGTCGGCCTGCTCAGCAACGAGATGATCGCCTTCGCCAACGATCAGTCGTTCAGCCAGGCTGAGATCACGATCACCACCAATATCGCCGGGACCATCGGCTCGGCGGAGGCAGCCTGGCACTCGGTCGCGGTTCCGGTCGCGCTGATCACGGCCGAGCTGCTCGCGCTGTGCCTGTTGATGCTGTTCACGGCGGTGACCGAAGCCGTCGACAGCCGGGGCACCGACATCGCCCTGGCCCGGCTCCGCGGCCACGGCCGGATCCGGACGCTCGGGTTCGGCCTGGCCGAGCCGGTCGTCGTGCTGCTGATCGCGCTGCCGGCCGGCGTGCTGGCGGGCTGGCAGGTCGCGCGGGCACTCAGCGACGCGATGCTGCGCGCGGCGACGCCCGTCGCCCTGCCCTGGTTCGCATGGGCGGCCGCCGCCCTGGTGGCGGTCGCTGGCTTCGCCGCCGTCACGGTCGCCGCGTTCCGGGCTGTCCGGCGGCCGATCAGCCAGCAGTGGCGGCGCACGGGGCGCCAGGTCACGCAGCGGGGCTGGATCCTCGACGCGATGCTCGGCACGCTGGCCGTCGCCGCGCTGGCCGACCTGTTGCGCGGCGGGACGAGCGGCAGCGGCAACCTCAGCCTGCTGGTGCCTGGTCTGCTGGGACTCGCGATCGCCGTGATCGCGTCCAGGATCCTGCCGGTCGCGTGCCGCCTGATCTTCCCGGCCACGTCGCGCAGCGGTGACCTGGGCACGTATCTCGCGCTGCGGCACATCGCCCGCCGACCCGGCGGGGTCCGGACCACGATCGTGCTCGCGACCGCGTTCACGCTGGCCACCTACGCCGTGGGCGGGTGGCTGGTCATCAAGAACAACGAGAACACTGTCGCGGTCGCGACCGTCGGCGCTCCCACCGTACTGACGGTCAGCCCGCCGGCCGGAAAGGATCTCAGCGCGATCGTCGACCACGCCGACCCGTCGGGCCTGCAGGCGGCGACGGTGCTTCGCTACACCGACGAGGACGGCAGCGACCCGGTGCGCACACTGCTGGCGGTGGAGCCGGCCCGGTTCGCCAAGGTCGCGGCGGCCATTCCGGGTTTCGCCGTGTCCGCGCAGTCCCTGCAGGCCAAGCTCGCGCCGCCGGAACCGTTGCCCACCGTCCTCACCGGCGACGCGCTGCGGATGACGGTGACGGTGCACTCGCTGGTGGTGCCGCAGGCGGTGCTGACGGCCGACGTGGACACGCAGGGCAGCACGCCGGTGGTGCTCGGGTCGCTGCCGCTGACGGGCACGGTCACGCTCGCCGCCAGCCTGCCCGGCTGCCCGTGCGTCTTGCAGGACCTGGATATCAGCGGGCCGCGCATCCTGGACAAGACCGTGTACCCGGGCTCGGTCAGCATCGCCAGCCTGGAGGTCCGCCACGACGGCCAGTGGACGCCTGCCGCGCCGGGGCTACTGAGCCGGGCCGCCCTCTGGCGGTCGACCTACTCCGGCGCACCCGATGGCAGCGTCACCCCCGGCGCGGCCGGGATGCTGTGGAGGTTCCACGTCGCCAAGTCGAGCGACGCCGTGCTCGAGTCGGTCAACCGGCCGGAGCCGCTCCCGGCGCTCATCACCGCCCGGCAGCGACCCGGCGGGGCCGGCACCCTCGTGGCGTCGGGCCTGGACGGAAACCAGACGCTGTTCCACGCGGTCAGCGTGCAGCAGCAGGTCCCCGGCGCCGAAGGCGGCGCCGCCGTGGTCGACCTGCGCTACGCCGAGCTGGCGGCGGACGGCAACTTCCCGCAGGCCGACCAGCAGGTCTGGCTGGCCGCGGGCGCCGGCCCGGCAATGCAGAAGAAGCTGCGGGCGGCCGGCGTCAAGATTCTCGCCAAACGGAGCGTCGCCGCTGTGGCCGCCGTCCTCGGCCGACAGGGTCCGGGCCTGGCGAACATCCTGTTCCTTGTCGATGCCATCGCGGCGGTGCTGCTGGCGTCCGGGTCGGCGGTGCTCGGGCTCTACGTCTCGGCCCGGCGGCGGCGCTATGAATACGCCGCCCTGGAGGCCACCGGCGTGCCGCGGCAAGTGCTGCGCCGCTCGCTGCTGATCGAGATGGGCGTGCTGACGGCGTTCGGCAGCATCCTCGGGATCGCCACCGGGCTCGGCGCGATCGCCATCGCGCTGCACGCGGTGCCGGAGTTCCTCAGCATCCCGCCCGTCGTGCTGAGCTACCGCCCGCCGGCCGGCGGCCTCGCCCTGCTGCTCGCCGCCGGCGTGCTGTTGCTGCTCGCGGCCGGGTTCGCGGCCGCACTCGCGCTGCTCGGCGGGATCCGGTCCGACCAGCTCCGGGACGCCGCGACGTAGCGCGACCAGGGCCGCGCTGGGGAGGCATTCCCATGCCCTGACCCGGCGCCGCTTCGATCCTCGCGGGCCGGGGTACAGTCACCTGACGTGACCTCCAGACCGGCCAGCTCCGACGGCTGGATCGAGCCGATGCTGGCGACGCTGACCAAAGACCGGTTCTTCGAGCCGGACTGGATCTACGAGCGCAAGTTCGACGGCGAACGCTGCCTCGCCTACCGCAGCGATGCCTCCGTCCGGCTCATGACCCGCAACCAGAAGGACGTCAGCGCCACCTATCCGGAACTCACGGCCGCGCTGGCGGGCCAGGCGGCCACGGATTTCGTCATCGACGGCGAGATCGTCGCGCTAGACCGGGGCGCGACCAGCTTCACCCGGCTGCAGCAGCGGCTGGGTGTCCGCAGCCCGTCGGCCGAGCTCATCCGCGCGGTGCCGGTTGTCTATTTCATCTTCGACGTGATGCGCGCCGGCGGCCGCGACGTGCGTGATCTGCCCGTTCCCGACCGCAAGCAGGTGCTGAAGGACCTGCTGACCTACGGCGGACCGCTCCGCTTCACCGTGCACCGGACCCGGACCGCGCAGGCCTACTGGGACGAGGCACAGCGCAGCGGCTGGGAGGGGCTGATCGCGAAGCGGGCCGCGTCCCGGTACACGGCGGGCCGGAGCCGGGACTGGCTGAAGTTCAAGGCGGAGAACAGCCAGGAGTTCGTGATCGGCGGGTTCACCGACCCGCAGGGCAGCCGGGCCGGATTCGGCGCGCTGCTGATCGGCTATTACGACGCGGACGGCACGCTCGCGTACGCCGGCAAGGTGGGTACCGGCTTCGACCAGTCCGTGCTGGCGAGCCTGCACGACGCCATGCGCCGCCGCGAACAGCCGCAGCCGCCGTTCGGGCGCGGCGCCCTGCCCAGGTCGGGCGTGCACTGGGTGCGGCCGGAACTCGTTGGCCAGGTGGGCTTCTCCGAGTGGACCACGGCCGGGCAGCTGCGCCATCCGCGCTTCCTCGGCCTGCGCGACGACAAGGACCCGGCCGCAGTCAGCCGGGAGCGCCCGGCCTGAGCCCGGCGAGGTCCGCCATCAGCTCCAGCGCCGCGGGCTGCCTGGTCCCGATGTGCAAGCCGGTCACCACCTCGCACTCGGCCCACGCCCGGTACCGCGCGCGGATGCGGTCCGGCGGGCCCACCAGCGCCTGCTCGTCGACGAACTCATCAGGTACGGCGTCCGCCGCCTCCTGCTTGCGGCCGGCCCGGAACAGTTCCTCGATCCGCGCGGCCGCCTCGCCGTAGCCCTGCTGTTCCATCGCGCGCTTGTGGAAGTTGAGGGTCGGGTGACCCATGCCGCCCACATAGAGCGCGATACTCGGCTTCATCGCCGCCAGCGCCGCCTGCACGTCGTCGGTGATGGCGACCGAGACCATCGGCTCGAACGAGAACGAGTCCCACGACTTGCCGCCGCCGGCCCGGCCGAAGCCCTCCTCGATCGCTTGCCGGAACCGCGGCTCCGCCCGCGGCGTGAACCGCAGCGGCAGCACGCCGTCGCAGATCTCGCCGGCCAGCCGCAGCATGGAGTCCGATCCGCTGCCGAGGACGATCGGGATGGGCTGGTCCTGGTGCAGGATCGACTGCAGCGGCTTGCCGAGCCCGGTGGAGCCTTCGCCGCTGTAGGGCAGCGAGATCTCCCGGCCGTCGTGCGCGACCGGTGCCTCGCGCCGGAAGATCTGCTGCATGATCTGCACGTAGTCGCGGACCCGCCAGTACGGCTTCCCCCACGGCTGCCCGTACCAGCCCTCGACGATCTGCGGGCCGGAGACGCCGAGGCCGACGATCATGCGGCCGCCGCCGGCCAGGCCGTCGATGGTCATGGCCTGCATGGCACACATGGCCGGCGTGCGCCCGGCGAGCTGGGCGATGCCGGTGCCGAGGCGGATGCGCGAGGTCTGCGCCGCTATCCAGGCGAGCGGTGTCATCGCGTCCGACCCGTACGCCTCGGCCGTCCAGACGGAGTCGTAGCCGAGCTGTTCCGCCTGCTTCACCAGCGCGATCGGGAACTCCACCCGTGCGCCTGAGTACCCCAGAATGAAACCGAGTTTCACGTGCTGCCCGCTCCCCTCATCCGCCAGTGACGTTCCGTACTGATCTTTACCTTCCGTCCGGGCCCGAGGGTAACTGGCCGGAGTGCTGGCGGGCCGGAATCTAGCCGAAGTCGGCGATCGCGTCGAGTTCCGCGACGGCTTCGGCCGGCAGCCGCAGCGTGGCGCAGGCGACGTTCTCGCGCAGGTGCGCGACCGAGGAGGTGCCGGGGATCAGCAGCATGTTCGGCGAGCGCTGCAGCAGCCACGCGAGTGCGACCGTGATCGGGGTGGCGCCGGCTTCCTTCGCGACCCGCTCCAGCGTCCCCGACTGCAGCGGCGAGAAGCCGCCGAGCGGGAAGTACGGGACGTACGCGATGCCCTGCGCGGCCGTGGCATCGACGAGGTTGTCATCGTCGCGCCGGGCGAGGTTGTAGAGGTTCTGCACGCAGACAACCGGGGCGATCGACTGCGCCTCGGCCAGTTGCTCCGCCGAGACCGTGCTCAGCCCCAGGTGCCGGATGAGACCCTGCCGCCGCAGCTCTGCCAGCGCCTCGAACTGCGGCGCGAGCGACCCGGGCGCGGGTCCGTCGACGCCGCCCAGCCGGAGGTTCACCACGTCCAGCACGTCCAGCCTGAGATGGCGGAGGTTGTCGTGCACCTGGTCACGCAGCTCCGCGGGCGTGCGGGCGTGCAGCCAGTTGCCGCTCTCGTCGCGGCGGGCACCGACCTTGGTGACGATGTGCAGCCCGGCCGGGTACGGTGCCAGCGCCGCCCGGATGAGCTCGTTCGTCACGTAGGGCCCGTAGTAGTCGGACGTGTCAATGTGCGTGATGCCCATCCCGACCGCCGCGCGCAGCACGGCCAGCGCCTCGTCCCGGTCCTTGGGCGGCCCGAATACGCCGGGCCCGGCCAGCTGCATGGCGCCGTATCCGACCCTGGTCACGTCCAGGTCAGCCAGCCGGTACGTGCCGCCAAGCTGGTTCGATGTCATCTTCTTCTCCTGGCTAGCGATGCTGCCGCCGACGGAACGGCGGTCCGTTACCTACCCTGCCGTTACCCGGGTCAGGCAGCCAGGTTCCCGGGTATCCCGGGGCTGACGGGGCCAGGATCGGCCGTCGCGCTGCCCTTACAGTGGGGAGATGCCCGATCCGAACACACTGGGCGAGTATCTGCGCGCCCGCCGCGAGCTCGTGCACCCGGCCGACGCCGGCCTGCCGGCGACCGGCGTGCGCCGCACGCCTGGCCTGCGCCGCGAGGAAGTGGCGACGCTGGCGGGCATCAGCGCCGACTACTACCTGCGGCTGGAGCAGGGCCGTGACCGCAATCCCTCGCCGCAGGTGCTGGACGCGCTGGCCGGCGTGCTCGGCCTCGACCCGACGGCGCGCGAGTACCTCCTCGGCCTCGCGGCGGTCCGGCCGGGGCCCGCCCGGCGGCCGCGCCGTGAGGTCGTCCCGGCCGGTATCCGGCAGCTGCTCGATGTGATCGGGCTCCCGGCCTTCGTCGAGAGCCGCATCTTCGACGTGCTCGCGGCCAACCGGCTCGCGACGGCGCTGCTGCCCGCGATCAGGCCCGGCGAGAACCGGATGCGCTCAGTGTTCCTCGACGAGGGCGAGCGAGCTGCGCTGCCGGACTGGGATAAGGCGATCGGCGGCATGGTCGCCGCGTTCCGCGCGTCGCTCGGCACCGACACCAGCGACCCGCGGATCGCCCAGCTCGTCGGCGAGCTGTCCCTGGCCAGCGAGCCGTTCCGCCGGCTCTGGGCCAGGCACGACGTCAAGCCGCTGGCCGGCGAGCTGGCCCTCATCCTGCACCCGCAGGTCGGACTGCTGGAGCTGCGCCGGGAGAAGCTATCCATCGGCGACTCGGGCGGCCAGCTGCTGGTGCTGTATCACGCCGAACCGGGCTCGGACAGCGCGCGGTCGCTGGCGCTGCTCGGCTCGCTGGCCGCCACCGGCGCCGGCCAGGACCCAGCCGCCGCTCGGGTGCCGCAAACGCCCCGCCGCGACTGAATCCCGGCCGGTCAACCGGGGAACACTGGATCCAGACGCCGCTGCGCTGGCGGCTCGCTCGGGGGGGCTCAGTGAACGCGATTCTCAACGTCATCTGGCTCGTGCTTGAGGGCATCTGGATGGCGCTCGGCTACGTGGTGGCCGGGCTTGTGTGCTTTGTGCTCATCATCACGATCCCGTTCGGGATCGCCGCGTTCCGGATCGCCGGCTACGTGCTGTGGCCATTCGGCCGGACCGTCGAGCCGCGGCCGACCGCGGGCGTCGGCTCGCTGATCGGCAACATCCTGTGGATCATCCTGTTCGGCTGGTGGCTGGCGCTCGGCCATCTCATCGCCGGCGTCGCGCTCTGCGTCACGATCATCGGCATCCCGCTCGGGCTCGCCAGCTTCAAGATCATCCCGGTCACGCTCATGCCGCTCGGCGTCCGGATCATCCCGACCTCGGAGCGACTCGCCGGGCCGGGCCGAGCCGTCGCGCCGGGTACTGACCGCCGCACCCGCGCGCCCGCGGCTAGTCGCACTCCAGGGCGAGTGGGAATGACGCGATATGCACCTTCTGTGCGATCGGCAGCGGGATTCGCGCCTGAGTCACCCCGGAAGCCGGGTGCCGGGCTCGTTCGAACGGCAGTCGACCATAGCATCCAGCAGGGGCGATAACCGCACGTCACCATATGTTCGCTCCAAGCTACTATTGCGTTAATGGAGTCCCTCCTGTGCCCGGTTCTCATTGAGCGCAGCGTTGAGCTGAAGAAGCTCTCGACCGCGCTAGATGAGGCAGCTCAGAGCCGGGGTCAGACGATCTTCGTCACCGGGGACGCCGGGGTCGGAAAGTCCAGGCTGGTCCGTGAGGCGGCCGAGCTCGCCTCCGACCGCGGGTTTCACGTGCTCACGGGGCGCGGCACCGAGTCGACCGTGCCGGTGCCGTACCGGCCCATTACCGAGGCGCTGATGGGCGCGGCCCGCTCCGGCGTCACCCCGGAGAGCCCGCGGCTCACTGACTACCGCTCCGCGCTGGGCACGCTCGTGCCCGAGTGGCGCCAGCCACAGGACCGCACCGGGCACATCTCGGCGATGATTCTCGGCGAGGCGGTGCTGCGGCTGCTCACCCAGCCGGGCTGGCACGGCGGGCTGCTGGTGCTCGAAGACCTGCACTGGGCTGACCCGGAGACGCTCTCCTTCGTCGAGTACCTGACCGACAACATCGGCGGCACCACCGTGCTGTGTCTCATCACCCAGCGCGACGTGGACGGCTCGCCGGCCGCGGACCTGCTCCATTCCGCGACCACCAGGCGCGCGGCCACTGTGGTCGATGTGCCGCGGCTGACGCACGACGCCATCGCGCAGATGGCCGCGGCGTGCCTGTCCGTCGACCGGCTCCCGGCGGAGGTGAGCCGGCTGCTGGCCGACTGCGACGGCCTGCCGTTCGCGGTCGAGGAGATCCTGGCCGCCTCGGTGTCTTCCGGCGAGCTCATCCGCGACGACTCCGGCTGGCAGGTCAACCCCGGGGTATCGACCGGCGTGCCGGACTCGATCGCGGGCTCGGTGCGCAACCGGCTCAACGCGCTCGGCGCCGCCATGGCCGGTGTCCTGGTGTCCGCGGCTATCCTCGGCCGGCAGTTCGACTGGGCGCTGCTGCCCAAGGTCAGCCCGGCAAGCGAGACGGACGTGCTCGCCGCGCTCAAGCGGGCCCGTGAGCTAGGCCTCATCGAGCCGGTCGGCACTGATGGCCGCAGCTTCAAGTTCCGGCACAGCCTGACCAGGGACGCGATCGTCGCGGACCTGCTTCCGCCCAACGTGGCCAGCAAGTCGGCCGCCGCGGCCGCGGCGATCGAGCAGGCGCATCCCGGCCTGCCCGGCACCTGGTGCGAGCTGGCCGCCGAGCTGCGGGTGGCCGCCGGGCAGCCGGTCGCCGCGGCCCGGTTGCTGCTGATCGCGGCGACCCGCGACCTCGCGCAGGGCGCGCTCAGCAGCACGATCGCGACCCTGACCGACGCGCGCGCGCTGCTGGCCCGGGCGCCTGAGGTCGACGAGGACCTGGCGATCGCCATCGACGAGCAGCTGGCTGAGGCGCTGGCGATGTCGGGTGACCTCGAGGCGCTGGCCGAGGTGACCGAGACGCTGATCGGCCGGTTCGACACCTCGGATGACAACCTGCGCCGGCAGGCGCTGGCCCAGCTGCGGGTCGCGATGACCCGCCCGGCCGACAACCCGGACGTCGTCGCGGCGCACCTGCACGAGGCCGACGTCATCGCCCGCAAGCTGGACGACGACCGCCTGTTGACTCAGGTCGACGCGACGGCCGCGCGGTTCGCCCTGGCCACCGGCGAGCTTGAGCGGGCCGAGCAGCTGGCCCGCCGGTCACTCGCCTGGGCGGAGCAGGCGGGCCTGGACGAAGCCACCGAGGTGGCGCTCATCTCGCTGGAAGTGCTCGGCCGCCGGGAGCGGATGCGCGACATGGCGGCCGCCGCAGAATTCTTCCAGCGCGCGGTCGACATCGCCGAGCAGTACGAGGGCGGCGCCTGGGGGATCCGCGCGCTGCACGAACTCGCCACGATCGACATGCTGCGGGACGGTTCCACCGGCTCGCTGGACGACGTCCGCGAGCTGGCCCACCGCGCCGGCGTCGTCACCACCACGGCGCTGATCGAGCTGCAACTGGCAAACCTGTGGAGCCTCGGCACGGACCTGGACAAGGCGCTGACGGTGGCCCGGCAGTGCCAGCGCACCGCGGCCCAGGTCAAACTCCGGCGATTCGTGGCCAAAGCGCTCTCGATCGAGGCGAACATCGCGGCGATCCGCGGCGACCGGAAGGAGACCGAGCGGGTCGCGCAGCGGGCCGAGGATCTGCTCCCCGGCGACGCGGACCTGCTCGCCGCCACCCACGGTTACGCCCGGGTGCTGGGGGCCCTGTTCCGCGACGACCTGCCGCATGCGATGCGCGAGAGCGAGGCCGCCATGGCCTGGGCGCGGGACACGGAAACGGCTTCGATGCGCGCCCGCGGCTACTACTCCGCGATCCAGTCGCCCCTGGTAGGCCCGGGCCGGGCGGTGGCCCTGCACGCGCTGCTGCTGGCGGCCGGCGACGGCGACGTCGCCGGCGCCATCGAGCGGGCCAAGCACATCGGTGCCGACAAGGGCTGGAACCTGGGCTGCCTGGCTTATGCCGAGGCCGCTGTCGCGGGTCAGGCCGGGGACACGCCGCGGGCCGATGAGCTGGCCCGCGCGGGCACCGCGCACTTCGCGCCGTACGCGCCGTGGTGGAATCACCTCGCCCGCCGGCTCGTGGCCGCGCACGCGCTGCGCGACGGCTGGGGCGAGCCGGTCGAGTGGATGCGCGAGGCCGCGCACGAGTTCGACGCGATGTCGCACCGCAAGCTCGCGGCGTCCTGCCGCGGCGTCTTGCGCCGGGCCGGCGAGCGGGTGCCGCGCGCCGGGCGGGGCACCGCGAAGGTACCGCCGGACCTGCGCAGGCTGGGCGTCACCAGCCGGGAGATGGACGTGTTCAAGCTCGTCGGCCGCGGCATGTCCAACGCGCAGATAGCCGCTGAGCTATACATCTCGCCGAAGACTGTGGAAACGCACGTAGCGAGCCTCATCGCGAAGACCGGCAGGTCCGGCCGGCGCGAGCTGGTCGCGCTCGCGGCCAGCCAGAGCCGGGGCTAGCCGCCCGCCGCGCGCAGCGCCGTGAGCAGCGGGATCGCCGCGATCTTCTCCTCGGTCAGGTCGGCCCAGATGACACCGGCGGCCGGGCGCTCTGCCCGGCGGGCGCGGCAGTCGATGACGCGGTCGGGGGTGACGATCAGGTCGACCGGGATGTCATGGCCGCAGACCGGGATGGACCCGGCCGGCTGGACCTGGATCTCGTGCACGGTCGTGACGGCGACCGTCTGCGGCCCGATCAGCCCGGACGCGGCCGCGAGCGCGAACTCCAGGTCTGCGAAGCCGCCGCCCTTCCCGAGCCGGGCGCCGTCCGCGCTGACCGCGACGCTGCCCATCACGACCAGGTCGACTGGCTCCAGCTCGGCCAGCCGCACCCGCCGGGCCGACTTCGACGCACCGCTGATCGACGCGGCGGCCCGCGCCGATCCGGCCAGGTGATCCGGGTCCAGCGCGAAGAACGGCTCGGCCGCGGCCAGCCTCGGCACCGCCATGTAGACGGTCTTGCCGTCCTCCAGCGCGCGCTGCCGCACCGGCAGCTGCGGCGAGTCCGGGTTGGCCTTCACCGTGCGGGCCGCGTGCCACTCCCGCCGCTCGCGCAGTCGTTGCGCGGCCGCCTCGGCCCCGGTGAAGTTCGGGATCCGGCCCTCCGCGCCGGGAAAGCGGGCGACCCTGGCCGCCCGCATCGCGTCCCAGATCAGCTGCCGGACGGCGGCCTTCGCGGTCAGGACCTCGATGTCCCCGCCGGCGTCGTGATCGTGCCGGGGAGCGCTACGGGCAGCCATGGATCACATCCTGCCGCACCGCGTTCCGGCCAGCACCGCGCCAGCCGCCGGGGCCGCCTCAGCCGGGTGCCTGCTCGGCGTCCGGCCGGTCGGAGAACAGCGTCAGCTGCAGGCCGGCGGGTCCCTGGAGGCGCGAGTTCAGCGACTGCCACGGTGTCGGCGTAGGCGGCGCGATGACCGTCGCACCCGCATCGGCCAGCCGGGCCGTCGCCGCGGCCGAGTCGCCGACGCCGAACGCCACCCGGATGGGCCCCGCGACCCGGCGTCCGACCTCGACTTCGTCGATGTAGGCGGCGTGCGCCGGGTCGGCGAGCTCGAGCGTCGCCCGCCCGGCGGCGAGGATGGTGACCCGACCGCCGGGCGAGCTGAAAGCCGCCTGCTCGGTCAGCCCGAGCACGTCCCGGTAGAACCGGAGTGCCTCCTCGTAGTCCGGTGCGGTCACCACCAGCCGCAACTCCGCGACTTCCGGCCCGTCTTGCACTGGTACCTCCCGTGGCTCGCTCATTCGGGGAACGGCGCTGCGTCCTGGCTGGTGCCGCCCGGCGGCGCGCTGGCGACTACGCGCTGTGCTGCGGCCGCAGACCCGGCCGCCGGGCCGGAGCGGACCGCAGTCCGTGCCGGGCGGCGAGGACCGTCAGCGCCACCGCGACGGGCAGCGCGACCGCCCAGCCGCAGAAGGACAGCATGGCAGCGACGGCCAGCCCGGCGGGAATCGCGGCGATCCTGACCTTCCCCCGCAGCAGTCGCACGGCGGCGGCCATCGCGCCGAGGTACACGGCCAGGAACAGCGCCGTCGGCAGCTCCACCATCGCGGCGACGTTGACCAGCCCGAGCCCGTAGAGCGCGAGCCCCGCGGCGCCGGTGACGCCGATCACGGCCAGGAAGGCCGCCGGCCGCCCGGTTCCGGTCCGCAGCTCGCCGAGCATCTGGATCGCCCCGTTGATATACGCGTTCGTCGTGCCCAGAGTCAGCACCACCGCGGCGACGCCGGCCACCGCCGGGCCGGCCGACCCCACGACCTTCGTCAGCAGCTCGGCCAGCGGGACGTCGGTCGCGGCCGCGGGACCCAGCACGGCGATCGTCGTCACGGCCAGGCTCAGGTAGATCCCCGTCGTGATGGCGAGCGCGATGGCGACCACCCGCGGCAGCTGCCGGGCCGGGTCGGCAAACCGCGTCGTCAGCGGCGCGACCGCCTCCCAGCCGGCGAACGACAGCATCAGGGTCACGGCCGCGTGCCCTACCGACATCAAGCCGTGCGGCGCGAACGGCGTCCAGTGCGATAGCTGCGCCGCGTGCGCGGATCCGCCGACCGCCACCAGCACGACGGCCACCAGCAGGCCGACGAGCAGCAGTTGCGCCGCTGCGCTCGCACGCAGTCCGCGGGCCGCCAGCGCCAGCACGGCCGCCAGCAGCCCGGCCGCCACGATCGCGCGCGCTGTGGTCGTCGTCGCCACGTAGCTCGCCCCGATCAGGCAGACGACCGGGGCCCCGAGGACGACACCGGCCAGGAAGGACCAGCCGGTCACGAGCCCGGCCCGGCGGCCGACACCCGCGGTCACGTAGCCCATGACCCCGCCGGCCGACGGGAGCCGCCGGCCGAGCGCGGCGAACACGGTCGCGAACAAGCCGGAGAGCGCCAGCAGTGCGACCCACGCGAGGATCGACGCCGGGCCCGCCTGGGCAGCGGCGAGACCGGGCAGAAGCAGCAGTCCGGGACCGAGGATCGCGCCGACGTAGAGAGCAGTTCCCCTGGTGGTGTTCAGCTGGGATGTCATGCCTTCAGCCTGGCAAGAACCGGCTCGCACGCGATGGCAAAGATTGCGTCAGAGCTGCCATCTAGCACAATATAATTGCGTAAACATCCAGTTATGATGCACAGCATGCCTGCACACGTTCCGGACGCCGTGGATCGTGCCATCGTCACCAGGCTCCAGCAGGACGGGCGCATCGCGAACGTCGACCTGGCCGACGCGATCTCGCTGTCCCCGTCGGCCTGCCTGCGGCGGGTCAAGGCACTCGAAGCCGACGGCATCATCGACGGCTACCGGGCCGAGGTGAACCGGCAGCACGCGGGCCTCGGCCTGACCGTGTTCGTCGGGCTGAAGGTATCCGGTCACTCGGCCGAGACTTCCGCGCAACTGGAGCAGGCGCTGACGGCTATACCCGCGGTCGTATCGTGCTACCTGGTGTCCGGCACCGACGACTTCCTCGTCGAAGCGGTGGTGCCGGATCTGGCCGGCTACGAGCAGTTCCTGATCGGGCAGATCCTCACGATTCCGCAGGTAGTCGAGGCGCGGAGCACATTCGCAATCAGGACCGTGCTCAGCCGCGGTCCGCTGCCGCTGGACCACTGGCGCTGACGACGAGGGCCGGTGCGGGAGAATGACCACCCATGAGTGACACCTTCACCGCCACCTTGTGGGACGGCAGCGCCGACGTCTACCAGGCAATACTGCGGCATCCGTTCGTCACCGGCCTCACCGACGGGAGCCTGCCCGCCGACGCGTTCTCCGGTTATGTGGTGCAGGACGTGCTGTTCCTGCGCCGGTACGCCAGGGCGCTGGCGACCGTCGCCAGCCGGGCGCCACGGACGGCCGAGACCGAGATGTTCGCCCGGCACGCGGCCGGCATCGTGACCGCCGAGATGCGCCTGCACGACTCGCTGCTGGCTGACCTGGACATCGACCCGGCCGCGATCGCCGCGGCACAGCCGGCGCCGGTCACCCTGGCGTACACGAGCTACCTGATCGCGACCGCGCTCGGCGGCTCGTACGCCGACGGCGTCGGGGCCCTGCTGCCGTGCTACTGGATCTACTGGGAAGTGGGCAAGCACCTGCTCGGGCGTGGCTCCCCGGACCCGCGGTATCAGCGCTGGATCGACACCTACAGCGGCGACGAGTTCGGGAACGACGCGCGGGAGGTGCTCGCCGTTGCCGACGGTCTCGGCACCGAACTCACCCCGGCTGAACGCGACCGGGTGCGCGGCCACTTCCGCGCGACCAGCCGGTATGAGTGGATGTTCTGGGACTCGGCCTACCGGCAGGAGTCCTGGCCGGTCTGACCGCGCTCAGAACGTGGCCGGTTCGATCGGCACAGAACCAGACCATGTTCTGAGCGCTTGCGCTCAGAACGTGGCCGGTTCAATCGGCACAGAACCAGACCACGTTCTGAGCGCTTGCGCTCAGAACGTGGCCGGTTCAATCGGCCAGACAGCGCTTGCGCTCAGAACGTGGTCTGCGCTGCGATCTGGTTGAGCTCGGGCACCAGCAGCCGGGCGGACGACGCTGCCTGCCGGGTCCCGCCCCACGCCAGCGCGACGCCGTACACGATCCCCCAGACCGCGATCAGCGGCGCCCGCACCGGCGTGGCGAGCGAGTCGGTGAGCAGCACCAGCAGCGTGACCGGGAGGGTGAGGAGCGCCACCCCGAGCAGGCTGCCGAGGCTGCACGCGATGGCCTGGCCGCTGTAGCCATCCGCATTGCCGGGCACCGGGCTGCCGACGCGTCGCTGGCCCGGATACGCCATGCTCACGGAGAACGCGCTGCTCAGCGCCAGGGCAGCGCCGATCGCCGCGATGTCGATAGCACCGGCCCAGACCACGTAGATCGGGTGCCCGGCCGCGACAGCCAGCGCCATGGAGATGACCAGCATCAGCGGCACCGCGATCGCGGCGATCACCACGTTCCTTCCGGCGAAGTACGCACGCAAGTCGTGCTCGCTGGTCAGACTCGTCGCCTCCAGCCAGAACGCCGGCCCGGTGAACCCGATCGAGTTAGATTGCATCAGGCCGATCATTCCGCCGCCGAGGACCGCGCTCAGCACCAGGCCGACCGCGTAGTGCGGGGTGCGGATGGCGGCCACGGACGCCACCGCCATGACGACCGCGACGATGCACCAGCGGACGATCGAGGCCGGATCGCGGCGCTGGTAGACCAGGAACCGGCCGGCCACCGTGCCGGCCAGGCCGGCCCGGGCGAACGGCAATGGTGCGCCGCGGACCGACGACGACTGCGTCGTGGTGTCCACCGTCACCAGCGCCCGGCGCAGCAACAGGACCCAGAGCGCGCCGAGCGCGATGACGACCGCCGCCAGCAGCGCGAGCCGGGCGAACGCGGTACCGGCGTGGCCGTCGGACGCGTCCTGGATGGCGTGCGCGGCGAGTCCGGGCGGCAGCCACCGCAGCCACCGGTCCGGGCCCGCGAAGGTGTGCCCCGTGATCTTGCCCTCCGCGGCCAGCCGCGGGATGAGCTGGGCGAGCAGCTCATACAGCGCGAACAGCGGGACGATGAGGAACGCGGCGAAGTCCTTGCCGCGGCGCGACCGCAGCATCCCGGCCAGGCTGACAGTGAACAGCCGGGCCAGCGTGATGCAGAACAGCACCTCAAACAGGACCGCGACGAGGGCGATGACGATGCCGAGCGCGCCGCGAGCGAGCCCGACGGTGACGCCCAGCAGCCCGATCACGTTGGCCACCGGCCACGCGCCGGTCGCCGACGCCGCGAGCAGCCCGATCGCGAGCGGGCGGGTGCGCAGCGGGTACAGCGCCAGCGTGGCCGGATCGAGCGTGCCGTCCAGGCCGAACAGCATGATCGGCAGGAGCAGCCAGCCGAACGGGAACACGGTGAAGATCGCCGCGGTCAGGGTGACCGCGGTCGCGCCGTGCAGCAGCGCGAGGACCACGAAGGTACCGGCGGCGACGAGCAGCGCGAAGATCGAGCTGACGACGAAGGACACCCGGGCGCGCTGCGACGAGCGGAGCGCGTTGGTGAGCAGCTTCAGCTTCAGCTGGACGAGGACCCAAGCCATGACAGCTCCTCCCCCTCTCCCGCGTGCGATCCGACCAGGTCGATGAAGGCCTGCTGCAGGGTCTTGCCGCCCCGCACTTGCTCGGTGGTGCCGGTCGCGACGATCCGGCCCTCGTTGATGATCGACACGTGATCGCAGACCTGCTCGACGAGTTCCATCACGTGGCTGGAGAACAGCACCGTCGATCCCGATCCGACGTACCGGGTCAGCAGCCGCCGGATTACGTCGGCCGACACCGGGTCGACGCCCTCCAGCGGCTCGTCCAGGAACAGCACGCCGGGGTTATGGATCAGCGCGCAGCCAAGCGCCGCCTTCTTCCGCATGCCGGTCGAGTAGTCGGCCACCAGCCGGTGACCGTCCCCGGTCAGGTCCAGCACTTCCAGCAGCTGGGCGCCCCTGGACTGCGCCTCCGCCGCTGCCATGCCGCGCAGCCGGCCCGCGTACTCCAGTTGCTCGGCGCCGCTGAGCCGCTCGAACAGCCGGGCCTCCGCGGGCACCACGCCGATGATGGCCTTGGCCGCCACCGGGTCGGCCCACACGTCAACGCCGTTGATCATGACCTGGCCCGCGTCCGGTCGCAGCAGGCCGGTCATCATCGACAGCGATGTGGTCTTGCCCGCGCCGTTCGGCCCGACCAGCCCGGCGAAAGACCCGGCCGCGATCTCCAGATCGACGCCGGCCACCGCTTCCTTGGCGCCGAAGCTCTTGTGCAGTCCGCGCACTATTATCGCTGGCTCAGCCATCTCTGCCTCCCTGCCCAGTTACCGCACTCAATCTATCATTGTGATATCACTTTTCAACCCTCGCCGCGATGTTCTTGCGGAAGGTTCGGGACTGAATCTGGCCGCCTGGGGCTGACGGGGATATGGTCGCTGCGAACAGGGTTGCCCGGAGCTGGGGACGGATGCACGAGAACTTCGCCACCATCCTGGAGACCGTCGCCGAGCAGCGGGCGGACCGCATCGTAATCACGCGCGGCGCCGTGAGCCTGACCTGGCAGCAACTGGAGGAACGGGCCGCGCGGCTCGCCGGTTTCCTGGCCAGCCGCGGCGTTGGCACCGACGACCGGGTCGCGATCGCGCTCTACAACGGACCCGGCTATGTCGAGACCGTGTTCGCGGCCCTGAAGCTGCGCGCGATCCCGGTGAACATCAACTACCGGTATCAGGCCGCGGAGATGGCGCACGTTCTCGCCGACGCGCACGCCGCGGCCATCGTCTTCGACGGCGCGCTCGCCTCGCGCGTCGGCGCGGCGGCGGGCGGCGTGCCATCGCTGCGCACGCTGGTGCGGGCGGAGTCGCCGGAGTCCGGCGATACGCCAGCAGGCCGGCGACGCAGCGGCCGGCGGTGACGCCGCCGGACCTGGCGCCGGCCGGCCCGCCGACCTGGCGGTACGAGGACGTCATCGAGGCGCACCCGCCGCTGCCGCGGACCGCTCGCGGCGTGGATCACTGGCTCATGTACACCGGCGGCACGACCGGCAAGCCGAAGGGTGTGCTGGTCGATCACGCCTGGCTGTACCCGGTCATCAGCGCCAATGGCTTCCGGCTGATCGGTGAGCCGGTGCCGGACTCACTCGCCGGTCTGCGCGCCGTCACGCGCCGGCTCACCACCGCGCACGGGGACGCGCTCGTGTGCCTGCCCGCTCCCCCGCTCATGCACGCGACCGGCATGTACACCACGCTCGGCGCGCTGGTGGCCAGCGGCCGCGTCGTGTTCCTCACCGGGCGCTCCTACGACCCGGCCGAGCTCGCGCGCACCGTCGCCCCGGCACGCGTGGACACCGTCTCGATCGTGGGCGACGTGTTCGCGCTGCCGCTCGCCGACGCGCTCGACGCGGCCGCCGCTGCCGGTCGCCCCTATGACGTGTCCGGCCTGCGGCGCATCCTCAGCGTCGGAGTCACCTGGAGCGCGCAGGTCAAGCGCCGGCTGCTCGCGCACGGCGACTTCGTCTGCCGGGACCTGGTGGCGGCGTCCGAGGGCGGCCCGTTCGCCATCAGCGAGACCAGGCGCGGCGACGACGCGATCACCGCCCGGTTCACGCTGGCGCCAGGCGCCCGCGTCATCGACGAGGCGGGCCGGGACGTGCGGCCAGGCTCGGGGCAGGTCGGCCTGCTGGCCGCACCCGCCGACGACACCATCGGCTACGTCGGTGACCCGGCGAAGACCGAGCAGACGTTCCGCACGTTCGGCGGCACGCGCTGGGTGGTGACCGGCGACCTCGCGTCGCTGGAGGCCGACGGATCGATCACGTTCCGCGGCCGCGGCAGCCGGGCTCATCAACACCGGCGGCGAGAAGGTCTTCGCCGAGGAGGTCGAGCAGGTCCTGATGGAGCACCCGGGCGTCCGGGACGCGCTGGTCGTGGGCGTGCCGGACGAGCGCTGGGGGCACCGGATCGCCGCCGTGGTGGCGCCGTCCGGGCCGGGGGCGCTCACCGAGCAGGAACTGGCCGGCTACGTCGGCGCCCGGCTCGCCGCGTACAAGAAGCCGCGCACGCTCGTGTTCGTGCCGGCCATTCAGCGCAGCCCGGCCGGCAAGGCCGACCTGCGCTGGGCCCTCGACGTCGCCGTGTCGGCCGGGACCTGAATCCGCGCAGAAGCGATCTTGCAGGGTGGAGACGGCCGGGCGGGCAGGCGAGCTAGACGCCCGTGTGCGCGAGGCTCCGGGTGAAGCTCAGCTGGCCGTCCGCGACGTCCCCGACGACCTCCTGGCCCGCGGAGATCTGGCCGTCCAGCAGCATCCGGGACAGCTGGTTGTCGACCTCGCGCTGGATCGTGCGGCGCATCGGGCGAGCGCCGAACTCGGGCTGGTAGCCGCGGTCGGCGATCCAGTCCACCGCCGCGTCGGTGAACTCCAGCCGCACGTCCTGCGCGTGCAGCCGGCGGCGGGTCTCCTCCAGCAGCAGCCGGGTGATCTGCCGCAGCTCATCCCGGTCGAGCTGGCGGAACACGATGATCTCGTCGATCCGGTTCAGGAACTCGGGCCGGAACGACTCCCGCAGCCGCCGCATCAGCTGCTCATTCAGCGCGGCCTGCTGCGCGTCCCCGGAGTTCGCGCTTTCCGCACCGAAGCCCAGAACCGCACCCTGCCGGGTGATCAGGTCGGAACCCAGGTTGCTGGTCATGATCAGGACTGTGTTCTTGAAGTCCACGGTCCGGCCCTGGCCGTCGGTCAGCCGGCCGTCGTCGAGTACCTGCAGCAGGGTGTTGAAGACATCGGGGTGGGCCTTCTCGATCTCGTCGAGCAGCACTACTGAGTACGGCCGGCGGCGAACGGCCTCGGTCAGCTGCCCGGCCTCCTCGTAGCCGACGTAGCCCGGTGGCGCGCCGACCAGCCTGCTGACCGTGTGCCGCTCCTGGAACTCGCTCATATCCAGCCGGATCAGCGGCGCTTCGCCGCCGAACAGCGCTTCGGTGAGCGCGCGGGCCAGCTCGGTCTTGCCGACGCCGGTCGGGCCGAGGAACAGGAAGCTGCCGACCGGGCGGCCGGGATCACCCAGGCCGCTGCGCGACCGGCGCACCGCCTCTGACACTGCGGACACCGCCGCGTCCTGACCGATGACGCGCTCGTGCAGGTACCGCTCCAGGCTGAGCAGTCGGTCTTTCTCCTCCTCGGTGAGCTGAGTCACCGGCACGCCGGTAGCGCGGGACACGATCTCGGCGATGTCGTTCACTGATACTTCCGGGACTGCCGTCTCGTCGCGGCTGAGCTGGTCGACCTGGCGGCGCATCTCCTCGATCTCGTCGCGCAGCCGCGATGCCTGCTCGTACTGCTCGCTGGCCACGGCCTGATCCTTGTCCCGGTGCAGCTCGTCGGCCCGGCGCTCCAGATCGCGCACGTCGACATCGGGCATCTTGGTGCGCAGCCTGACCCGCGCGCCAGCCTGGTCGATCAGGTCAATCGCCTTGTCCGGCAGGAACCGGTCGGCGATGTACCGGTCGGACAGCTCGACGGCCGCCACCAGCGCCTCGTCCGCGTACCGGACCTGGTGATGCGCTTCGTAGCGGTCCCGCAGCCCGCGCAGGATCGCGAGCGCGTCGTCGACGGTGGGCTCGGGCACCAGGATCGGCTGGAAGCGCCGGGCCAGGGCCGCGTCCTTCTCGATGTACTTGCGGTACTCATCCAGCGTCGTCGCGCCGACGACGTGCAATTCGCCGCGGGCCAGCGGCGGCTTGAGCATGTTGCCCGCGTCTATCCCGCCTTCGGCGCCGCTCCCCGCCCCGACCAGCGTGTGCAGCTCGTCGATGAAGATGATCAGCTCGTCGCTGTGCTCGCGGATCTCCTCGATGACCTTCTTCACCCGCTCCTCGAAGTCACCCCGGTACCGGGTGCCCGCGACCACGCCGGACAGGTCGAGCTGGACCACCCGCTTGCCGGCCAGCGTCTTCGGCACGTCACCGGTCAGGATCCGCTGCGCGATGCCCTCCACTATCGCCGTCTTGCCGACGCCCGCCTCCCCGATCAGCACCGGGTTGTTCTTGGTGCGCCGCGACAGCACCTCGATCGTCTGCTCGATCTCGTTGTCGCGCCCGATCACCGGGTCGATCCGGCCCTCCCTGGCCGCCGCGGTCAGGTCCCGGCCGAACTCATCCAGCGTGGGCGTGGCCGACCGGCCGCCGGATGCGGGCGGGCCGCCCTGGCCCGGCGGCATGCCGTTGCCGGTCAGCGCCGCCTGCAGCGCCTCTGGCGTCACCCGCGCGGCCGCCAGCATCCGGCCCGCGGTCGAGTCCGGATTCACGCCGAGCGCCAGCAGGATGTGCTCGGGCCCGATGTAGGTCGAGCCGAGCGCGCGCGAGATCTGATGCGCGTCGAGCAGCGCGCGCTTCGCGCCGGGCGTCAGCTGCGGCGGCCGGTCCGCCTGCGGCTGACTTGACCAGTGCTCCTCGATGGCGCGGGCGATCTGGTCCGGGTCACCGCCCGCGCGCGCCAGCAACTGCCGGGTCGGCTCGAGCCGGGCCGCCGACCAGAGCAGGTGATTGGTGTCAAGATCCACGCCGCCGCGCTCGGCCGCCTGCACCGAGGCGATGCTGAGCAGATCACGGGCCGGCTGACTCATCAGCCGGGTGATGTCGACGCGGTGGCCGGGGCGCGGCGGTCCGCTGCCCGCCGCCCCCGAGATCCGGGCCATGAAGTCATCGAACGAGCTCGATCCGAAGCCCTCTGGCCCGAAGAATCCGCTGCTCATGCACGTCCTCCCCCGTTGTGCGCCCGGCCGGACCGCCAACCGCCATCGCCCCCGATGACCTCGGAAGTACTCATTGTGCGCCTGCCGGGTGTGGGCACCGGCAGCGGCCCGGTCTAGCGTGGTGTGAACTGCGGGCCCTTCGCCTACATGCGTTATGCCCCGGTTCAGGATTGGAACGTGTAGTTTCCGCGCCCGATCGCGAGATTGGAGCTAAGTGTCATGAGCCCGGTAACCCGCGGCTTCCACCGCCGCAGCCCGGCTGGCGGCGATGCGGCCCGTGTTCCGCCCGGTCAATACGTCACCAAGGACTTCCCGGTGCTGTCGGCGGGCCCGACACCGCACGCGCAGCTAGAGAACTGGACCCTCTCGGTCGGCGGCGCCGCCGACGCGAGGAGCTGGACCTGGGCTGAGTTCACGGCGCTGCCGGCCGAGACCGTCACGGTCGACATTCACTGCGTGACCAGCTGGTCGAAGTTGGGCACGACCTGGCACGGGGTCCCGGTCGAGGCACTGCTCGGCGACCTGGACCCGACGGGGATGTTCGCGGTCGCGCACAGCGACGGCGGCTACACGACGAATCTGCCGCTCGCTGACCTGACCGGCGGCAAAGCCTGGATCGCCTACCGCTACGACGGTCAGCCGCTCGCCGCCGAGCACGGCGGCCCCGCCCGGCTGCTCGTTCCCCACCTGTACTTTTGGAAGAGCGCGAAGTGGGTGCGCAGGCTCGAAGTGCTCGATCATGATGAGCCCGGATTCTGGGAGCGCTACGGCTATCACAACTACGGAGACCCATGGCGGGAACAGCGGTACGCGGGCGACTGACCTGGCAGCTCGCCACAGTCGGCCGCGTCACCGAGGAGACCTCGCGGGTACGGACCATCACCTTCGACCAGGCGGACTGGCCGGAGCATCGCGCGGGCCAGCATCTTGACGTCCGGCTGACCGCCGAGGACGGCTACCAGGCCCGGCGGGAGTACTCCATCGCGTCCGCGCCGGGCGAGCCGGTGGCGATCACGGTCGAGCGGCTCGACGACGGCGAGGTCTCCTCGTACCTCACCCTGGGCCTGCGCCGCGGCGACGAACTCGAGATCCGCGGGCCGATCGGCGGGTACTTCGTCTGGGGACCGGAGGACGGCGGGCCACTGCTGCTGGTCGCGGGCGGCTCGGGCATCGTGCCGCTGCGTTCGATGCTCCGGCACCGAAGCCGGTCCGGCGCGACCGTGCCGGTCCGCGTGCTCTACTCGGTTCGCACCCGCGACGACGTGATCTACGCGGCCGAACTGAACGGGCCGGGTGACGGCGTCGAGGTCGTCTGCACGCTCACCCGGGAGCGGCCGCCAGACTGGACCGGCCGGACCGGCCGGGTCGACGCGGCGATGCTCCGCGAGGTCGCGTGGCCCGCGGAGATGTCGCCGCAGGCGTTCATCTGCGGCCCCACCAGCTTCGTCGAGGCGGTGGCGTCCAGCCTGGTCGAAATCGGCTACGAGCCGGGCCAGGTCAAGACCGAGCGGTTCGGCGCGACAGGGAGCTGACCATGATGGATCCGGTCGACGGAAACGCCCTCGGCGGGCTGCTGGCCGACGTGTTCGGCGCGGACATGACGGCCGCACCCGGCACCTGCGGCAGCTGCGGCTGGCACGGTGTGGTGGCCCAGCTCATCGTGTACCGGGACGCGCCCGGCACGGTCGCGCGCTGCCGCTCCTGCGCGGCCGTGCTGATGGTGTTCGGCGGCCGGCCTTCGATGCGGTGCGTGGACCTGTCCGGCCTGGCCAGCCTCGGCTAGCCGGCCGCGGCCGCCTTCTGCACCGACGTGCGCACCGCGGCGGCCAGTCCTTCCAGCGGCACCTTGCCGTCGATGCGCACGCCGTCGACGTAGAACTTAGGCGTCTGGTTCACGCCGTTCCTGACACCCTCGCTGATATCGCCTTCGATCCGGGCGGCGTAGACGTTGCCGCGGACCTCGTTCTCGAACCGGCCGGTGTCGAGCCCCAGCCGGTCGGCGTACCCGATCAGCGCGTCGATCTCCAGGCTGGCCGACGTGCGCAGCAGCAGCTCGTACATCTCCCAGAACTTGCCCTGCGCGCCCGCTGCCTCGGCGGCCTCGGCCGCCTGCTCGGCGTGCGGGTGGATCTGCCCGATCGGGAAGTTCCGGAACACGAACCTGATCTGGCCCGGGTACTCGTCCAGCAGCCGGTGCACGTCACGGTACGCGCCACGGCAGTACGGGCACTCGTAGTCGCCGTACTCCAGCATGGTCACCGGCGCGTCCGCGGGACCCAGCACGTGGTCCTCCGGCGTGATGACCGGCTCGCTGAACATTTCCACCCAGTGCCTCCGGGGGATCAGGCGGCGGCAGACCGCCGCGCGGGTAGTGTGGCCGGCCGGGCAGGCTAGCCCTCGTCTTCGGGTTCCTCGTCCACCAGGTGTATCGCTGCTTCCTCCGCGGACGCGCCGCCGCCGTCGACGCCGGCGTCGTACCCGACCAGGTCCGGGTCCGCGGGGATATCCGGCTCGTCCGCCAGCGCGGTCAGCCGGCCCGCCCGCTCGTCCGCGCCGTCGCCGAGCGCGAACCGGGCGATGTCTTCCGCGGTCGCGTTCTCGTCCCAGCCGAGGTCGGGCGCGTCGTCACCGGGGTCGGTCCCGGTGTCCGGTTCCTCCTCGGC
This sequence comes from uncultured Actinomycetota bacterium, assembly GCA_963726425.1. GTDB lineage: Bacteria > Actinomycetota > Actinomycetes > Streptosporangiales > Streptosporangiaceae > JAJYUU01. Next base: position 61,037 of record CAVSCN010000015.1, read on the forward strand.
CAGCAGCTCGTCGAGTGACTCACCGGCCTGCGGATCGGCCGCGGTCGATTCGTACCGGAGTGCCGCCGACCAGTGCTGCGGCGGCACGACGCCGCGGTCCAGCGGGTCGTCACCGGGCGCGCCGTCCAGCGTGTCCCCCGCGTCCAGCACCTCATAGTCGCCAAGGTCGGCAGACTCGTGGCGCTGCTCGTCTGGCATATCCAGCTCCCATCGTCGCGCGTCTGGCCGTCCGCCCCGCCGGTCATCGCGAAAAGCCGCTGCCGGTGCTGGGTCCCAAGTTACCGTCCGGCCCCGGCACCCCGGCGCGGCGGCATCCCGGGTTCCGGCATTCCGGACATGCCCGCGAGCCCGGCCTTGACCCGCCGGCCGGGCCGCTAAGCCGCAGTCGCGGGCCTGACTTCGCGGTTCCGCCGTTCGGCCGGGCCGACTCGGCCGTGATCGGGCGCGCGGCTGCGACCACCATCCACAGCAGCTGCAGGCCCAGGAAGAGCCGCTCGTACAGGCCGCCGGGTGCGTGTTTGTGCCTCCGCCTGACCGGACGCAACCGGATCGGTGGCGCGATCAACCTCATGCGCCGATAATCCTGCTGACCGGGTCATCCGGGTCGAAATGCGGATTCGGGCCGCCGCGCCCGTGGCCACAGAGCACCGTGGTCCAGAAAGCACCGCGGTCAGCCAGCACAGTCGCGAGAAGGATGGTGCCAGCGCGAAATGACAGACGCCACTGCTACGGCGGCAGCGACCGGCGACCCACTGGTGTGCGCGTGCGTGCGCGTCGGCTGGCAGATGGAGGAGCTCTTCAGCCGGCTGGACGTGCCGGAAGGACCGCAGGACCCCTACCAGCTGGACCGGCTGATCGGCCTGAGCAAGCTGTCGTCCTATGACCAGCAGCGACTCGGGCTGGACGAGGTCGACTTCGTGCTGGACCAGGTGGCGGCGAAGACCCAGGCACCGAACGTCGCCGTCGCCAGGCTCACCGCGGCTGCGCGCGGCAAGCTGGATGCCACGCTGCAGTCCGGCGACGAAGCGAGCCAGCGCCGCGACGAGTACCTGGAGTCACTGGCCGGCCTGCACGTGGATCTGCTGACGACGCTGACCGCGGCCGGTTCCAGCTACGGCAAGGCGTACGGCCTCGGCCGCGCGCTGGCCGATACCGCCAGGCCGCGGCAGAATCCGGCCGCGCTCGCCGCGAGCTTCCAGCGCTACCGGATCGGGCAGTTGCACGTCTGGCTCGACGACCTCGCCTCGCTGCTGCCGCCGCACGCCGCGGCCGCCGTCGAGCAGTCGCTCACGTGGTGGCAGCAGGCGGTCACGGCGGCCGCCGCGGGCGGCACGCTCGGTCCGGACGCACGGCCCGCGACTTACCCAGGCAATCCCCCGGCGACCCGGCTGCAGCGGGCGACCGGGGTGCTCATGCCGGACAGCAAGGCGGCCCGGCCGGCCGACGCGACGCCGCCTTCGCCCGAGCTGCTGGCCGCGGCCGTCGCGCGCCAGGGCAGGCAGTGGCTGCGCGTGCTCGACGGCGAGAAGCAGTGCACGGACCTGCTCACGCCGCAGGATTACGTGCGGGCCGGGGAACGCCTGGCGCGGACCTGGGCCGACATGGCGGCCCGGATGCTGCGCACGATGCCGTGGCTCATCATCGTGCTGATCGTGCTGCTCGCCGCCGTGATCCTGGCGCTCATCTACATTCCCGGCTCCGCCGTCGCGCGGTGGGCGACCGGCACGGCGGCGGTCGCAGCCGCCCTGTCGGCGGTGTGGAAGCTGATCCAGAGCCCGGCTGGGCTCCATCGCCGCGCAGGTGGAGCAGCCGCTGTGGGGCGCGGAACTGAACATGGCCGCGGCCGAGGCGATCACGATCCCGCCGCTCGGCGCGTCCCAGGACCCGGCCTGGGAGTCCGCGTTCGAGCAGACCGGCAGCGGCGACGGCACGCCGGCCTCAGTCAGCGAGCGCGGTCCGCAGCCAGGACTCGATGCCGGCGATGTGAACGATCGCGGTGGACCGGGCTAGATCGGTGTCCCGGTTCATGATCGCCTGGTAGATCGCGCGGTGCTCGGCGAGCGTGCGCTCCTGCGCCCGCGGCTCCGTCATGCCCCGCCACACCCGGGCGCGCGCGGTCGGTACCGACATGCTGTCCACGAGCGACGCGAGCACTGAGTTGCCCGACCCGACCGCGATCAGCCGGTGGAACTCCATGTCCGCCGCCACGAACTCGTCGACCGGCGCGCTGGCATCCGCGGCATCGAGCACCTTGCCCAGCTCGATCCGATCCTCGTCCGGCATCCGGACCGCGGCCAGCGCGGTAGCGGCGGGCTCCAGGATGCGGCGGATCTCGAGGAAGTCCAGGACGGTGTCGTCGCGATGGAAGTCCACCACGAAGCTGAGCGCCTCAAGCAGGAGCGACGGAGCAAGGCTCGTCGCGTACGTCCCGTCGCCTTGCCGCACATCGAGCACGTTAATCAGGCTCAGCGCCTTGACCGCCTCGCGCAGCGAGTTTCGGGACAGCCCCAGCTCGGCCGCCAGATCGGCTTCCCTGGGCAGCTTCTCACCCGGCCGGACCCGGCCGGAGATGATCATCTGCTTTATCTTCTCGATGGCCTCGTCGGTAAGCGCCACGCCCCGCCTCCAGCTTCCTGGTCCTCGCCAGCCGGGGCCGCGATCCGGTACACGCGCGCCGCCGTCCCGGCGAACACCGCCGCCTGCTCGGCCTCCGACAGGCCGCCCACCAGCGCTCGCGCGAGGGCCAGCACGCCGGCGTAGTCGCTCGCCAGCAGGCAGACCGGCCAGTCCGAGCCGAACATGACCCGGTCGGCTCCGAACGCGCTCAGTATGACATCAGCAAATGGCGTGAATGCGGCCACCGCCGACCCGGATGCCGCCTCGGTGACCAGGCCCGACAGCTTGCACGCGGTATTGGGCAGCGCGGCCAAGGCACGGATCGCGGTCGCCCACGGCTCCAGCGTGCCGTCGGTGACCGGCGGCTTAGCGCCATGATCGAGCACGAACGCCAGATCCGGCACGTTCGCCGCGGCGTAGGCGGCCGCGGGCAGCTGATGCGGCCGCACGATGAGGTCGTAACACAGCCCGGCCGCTGCGACCGCCCGCAGCCCGCGCAGCACGTCCGGGCGGCGGAGCCAGTCCGGGTCGGGTTCTTCCTGCACCTGATGCCGGATGCTGGCCAGGTACCGTCCGCCGGGCCCTGAGCCGAGCCGGGCCAGGTCGTCGGCCACGGCCGGACCAGTCAGGTCGGCCCAGCCCACCACCGCCGTGATCAGCGAGTCCGCCGCGGCCAGCGCGAGCAGCTCCGGCGTCTCCTCCGGTACCGTCACGGTCTGGACCAGCACGGTGCCGGTCACCCCCGCCCGCTCGGCCGCGGGCCGCAGGTCGGCCATCGAGTAGTTGCGCTGCAGCACGCTCGGGCCGAGGTCGCGGATCCACGGCTGATCCCGGACCGCCAGATCCCACACGTGATGATGCGCGTCGATGAGGCTCACAGCTGCCACACCACCGGCAGCGCCGCCGCGGTCCCGCCGGCCGAGTAGTCGTGCACTGCCGCCAGCAGCTCCGCCATCTGCTCTTGCCAGGCCAGGTTGACCGGTTGGTCCGCGAGCCCGGCCAGCAGGCCGGCGTAGTCCTCGCATTCGATCAGGTGGAACAGGTCGGTGCCGCTGCGCCAGATGGTCCAGCTGGTGGCGCCCGCGGCGCGGATCGCTGCGGTCAGCGCCGCGGGCACGCGCGCGTGCGCGTCCTCATACGCCTCGATCCGGTCCGCGCGCACTCGGGTATGCAGCGCGATCCTCATGAGCCCACTCCGGCCGCGCTCAGTGCGGCCCACAGGTCAGCTGGCAGATCCTGTCGCCACAGCCCGATCAGGTCGCCGATCTCGGCCGGGCTGCGGGCGCCGACAAGCACCCCGGCGACGGCCGGGTGACGCAGCGGGAACCGGGCCGCGGCCGCCCGCAGCGGCACGCCGAACTGCGCGCAGACCGCCTCCAGCTGCCGCGCCCGCGCGACCAGCCGGCCCGGTGCCGCCTGGTAGTCGTAGGTAGCGTTCGGTACCGGCGCCGCCAGCAGGCCCGAGTTGAAGACGCCGCCGACCAGCACGCCGACCCCGCGCTCGTGCGCCGCTGGCAGCAGCTCGCGGCCGGCGCTCTGATCGAGCAGCGTGTACCGGCCCGCCACCAGGACGACATCCACATCGGTGTCGGTCACGAACCGGGTCAGCATCTCCGCCTCGTTCATGCCGGCCCGATGGCCCGCAGGCACCCTTGCGCCCGCAGTTCCTCCAGCGCCGGGTAGGCCGCCCGGAACGCCTGCTCGCCGTGTTCCTCGGGATCGTGAATGAGCGCGATGTCGATCCGGTCCAGGCCCAGCCGGTCCAGGCTCGCGGCGAGGCTGCGGCGCACGCCGTCGGCGCTGTAGTCGCGGACCCGGCGGTAAGCGGCCGGCACCGCGAATCCCTCGGCGTCCGTGCCGTACGGCTCGCTGGCCGGTTCCAGCAGGCGGCCCACCTTCGTGCTGATGACGTACTCATCGCGCGGATACTGCCGCAGCGCCGCCCCGAGCCGGCGCTCCGACAGCCCGAGGCCGTAGTGCGGCGCCGTGTCGAATGCCCGGATCCCGCCCGCCCACGCGGCCGCGACCGCGGCCGCCGCCGCGTCGTCGCTCACCGGCGTGAACAGGTTGCCGATCGCCGCGGCGCCGAAGGCCAGCTCGGTCACCCGGACCGGCGACCCGCCGAGTGGCCGCCTGCGGAGCGTGCCGGTGCTCGCCAGGGGGGACGACCGTCCTGAGCCCCCCGCCTGCGCGCTGGTCATGACCGCGGCCGCAACCGCAGGCCCGCCATGCCGCCGTCGACGGCCAGCGCCGTGCCGGTGATCGCGGCCGCGGCCGGGCTGGCCAGATACGCGATGCTGGCTGCTACCTCGTCCGCGGTCACCATCCGGCCCATGGGCTGCCGCGCCGCTAGCGCCGCCCGCTCCGCGGCCGGGTCGGCCGCCTGAGCGAGCAGCCGGCCGACCCACGGGGTGTCGGCGGTACCGGGGTTCACGCAGTTGACCCGGATGCCCTCGCCGATGTGGTCGGCGGCCATCGCGAGGGTCAGCGACAGCACCGCACCCTTGGTCGCGGCGTAGAGCGCGCGCTGCGGCAGGCCGGCCGTGGCCGCGATGGAGCAGGTGTTGACGATGGCGGCGTGCGCGGACTGGCGCAAGTACGGCAGCGCCGCCCGGCTGGCCCGCACCATGCCCACCACGTTCACGTCGAAGACGCGATGCCATTCGGCGTCCGGGTTGTCGGCGACGGTGCCGATCGCGCCGATGCCCGCGTTGTTGACGAGGATGTCGATGCCGCCGAGCCGACCGGCGGCCGCGTCGATCGCCGTCCGCACCGATTCGTCGTTCGAGACGTCCGCGCGCAGCCCCACGAACTCCGCGCCGGGCTCGAGGTCGAGCACCGCCACCCGAGCGCCCCTGGCCGTCAGCAGCCGGGCAGTCGCCAGCCCGATCCCGGCACCGCCGCCGGTGACCACTGCCGTCAGGCCCTCCAGTTCAGCTGCCATCAGTCCCGCACCCTCCCTACTGTTCCTCGGCCGTGGACTCGCCTCCGACGATCCTGGCCAGGAACAGCGCGAACAAGATGACTCCTCCGTCGATGGCTTCGATCCAGTAGTTCGAAACGTTAGCGAGGTCCAGGATGTCCTGGACGAGCCCGAGCAGGATCACGCCGGACGCCGCCCCGATCATGTTGCCACGGCCGCCCTTCAGGCTGACCCCGCCGATGACCGCGGCCGCGAACACCGAGAAGATGATGCCCTCGCCGTAGCCCTGCTGCCCGGTCACGGCGGACACCCGCCCGGCCTCCATCAGGCCGCCGAGCGCGGCGAGCACGCTGCCCGCCACGTAGACGCCGATCTTGATCCGCTCGACCTTGATCCCGGCCGCGCGGGCGGCGGCCGGGTTGCCGCCGACCGCGTAGATCGCCCGGCCGGTGCGGTGATAGCGCAGGAACAGCCCGACGAGCACGAAGATGACGACGGTCACGATGAACGACACCGGAACCTGACCCGCGTACTCCGAGCCGAGGAAGCCAAACGCCTTCGGCAGGTTGAAGAGTGTCTGCGCCTTCACGATGCCGTTCTGCAGCCCGGCCAGCACGATGGTCATGCCGAGCGTGACGATGAACCCGTTCAGCCTGCCTTTCACGATCAGCACGCCGTTGATCAGGCCGACCGCCGCGCCGACCGCCAGCAGCACGAGCAGGCCGAGGTAGGGACTGATTTGCAGCCCGCTGCCAAAGGCGCTGACCGGCAGGATCAGCCACGCGGCGATCATCGGCGCTAGGCCGAAGGTCGACTCCAGCGACAGGTCCATGCCGCCGATCATCAGGATCAGGCTCTCGCCCACGACGACCACGCCCAGGGCTGAGATCTGCTGCCCGATCCCGGCGATGTTCGTGACCGTCAGGAACGCCGGGCTCACGATCGTGCCGACCACCAGCAGCAAGATGAGCACCGGCAGCAGCGCTACCTCGCGCAGCAGGCCGACGTTCATGCTCCGGAGCCACTTGCGGACCGCCTCCGCCCGCGGCAGCGGGGCGCCTGTGGCCACGGTCGCCGCCGGGCCCTCCGGAGCCTGGTTCGAGATCACTGGGAAGCCTCCTCGGCACCGTTGTTTGCGCGGCCGTTGTTTGCTGCGCCGTTGTTTGCTGCGCCGTTGTTTGCTGCACCGCCGGTTGCTGCATTGCCGTTGGCGGGGGCGGTCAGGCCTTCGGTCGCGACTATCAGCTGGTCGCGATCGAACGGCGGCTCGGTGAACTCGGTGAAGATCTCGCCCCGGACCAAGACGATGACCCGGTCGCAGATGACCAGGTCGGACAGCTCGTCGGTGCACAGGAGCACGCCGGCCCCGCCGTCGCGCGCCACAGTGGCGAGCGATTCCAGCAACAACGCCTTCGACGCCACGTCCACCCCGCGGGTCGGCGTGATCGCCACGATCAGGCCGGGGTCGTGTGCGAGCGTGCGCGCCACGGTCACCTTCTGCTGGTTGCCGCCGGAGAGCTCCTGGACCGGCTGGCCCGGCCCGGATGAGACCAGCGACAGCGCGGCGGTGAGCGGCGCCGCCGCGGCCGCCCGGCGGCCGGGCCGCATCAGCCCGAGCCGGTCCGACAGCCGGTCGGTGATGGTCATCGTCGCGTTCTCGGCCACCCCGAGGTGCGCGACGAAACCCTCGGCCCGGCGATCCTCGGGGATGTAGCCGATGCCCGCGCGCTGCGCCGCGGCGCGGTGTCCGGCCGGCACGGGCCGGCCGTGCAACCGGATCTGGCCGCCGTCGTGCCCCTCGGCACCCGCGATCGCCCGCCCGACCGTCGCGACGCCGGCGCTGAGCAGCCCGGTCACGCCGACGACCTCACCGGGGCCGACCTGGAAGGAAACGCCGTCGACGCGGCCGCGCGCTGAGCTGGCCGTGAGGTCCGTCACCGTGAGCACCGGCTGCGCCGCAACCGCAACGCCGGTCCGGGTCCGGGCTCGGGCCGGCTCGGCCGCCGCGCTGACCGAGACCGACCCGACCATGGCGGCCACCAGGTCTTCCTTGCTGAGCGATGCGGCTGGTGCGGTCAGCACCAGCTCGCCGTCGCGGAGCACGGACACGTCATCGCAGATCTCGAAGACCTCTTCCAGGTGGTGGGAGATGTAGAGCACGGCAACGCCCCCGTCGGTCAGCTGCCGCACGCGCTCGAACAGCCGCCGGACCGCGTCGCGCTCCAGCGCCGCCGTCGGCTCGTCCAGCAGCACGCACCTGGCGCCGCGCGCCAGCGCGCGGGCGATCTCGACGATCTGCAGCTGCTCGACCGTGAGCGCCCGGCAGGGCGCGTCGGGCCGGATGTCGTAGCCCCAGTCGCGCATGATCTCCCTGGTCCGGGCGCGCAGCTCGCGCCAGGAGACGATCATCTCCGTGCTGCCGAGGAAGACATTCTCGGCGACCGTCAGGTCAGGCACGACCATCGAGTGCTGGAAGACGGTCGCGATCCACTCGCGCCACCGGCTGACGTCGCCCACCCGGGGCGACGGCTCGCCGCGGAATCGGACGGTGCCCGCGTCCGGCGCCGCAAGCCCGGACAGGATCGAGACCACGGTCGACTTGCCAGCCCCGTTCCGGCCGACGAGCCCCAGGCACTGGCCGGCCCTGATCGACAGGTCCACGCCGTGCAAGGCGACCGTGCTGCCGAACCGCTTGTCGACACCCGTCATCTCGACCAGCGCCGGCCCGGGTGAGGTCATAGGCCTTCCGTTCATTCCGTGCGGCGTGGCCGGCACCAGTGGTGCCGGCCACTCTCCGCTAGGACGAGGAGCACACGCCGCCGTGGGCGGCCCCGTACACGTTGCCCCACAGCGTCGAATCGGACACCGATGTGGTAATGACGCTGCCCGGCAGGCCGGCCACGGGGGTGGATACGGTCAGCGTCTTAGCCGCCTTCGTCACGAACGGCGCGACGATCGGGTCGGCCAGGTTGGTGTCGCCCTGGTAGGTGACGTTCTGCAGGGTCGGCGCGCCGCCGCCAGGCTGGCCTGCCGCCAGCTTGACGCCCCTGGCCGCGTCGACGGCGTAGGTCAGCGCGTACTGGGCGTACAGATTGGCCGGCTGTGACTGCGAAGCCGACACCGTGCCGTTCCCGATATCGCACATCTCGAACGGGACGCCGTCGTCGCTGACGAGCAGGACCGGACTCTTCGAGCCCGAGCCCATGCCCTTGCTCTTGAGCAGCGGGATGATGCCGGTGTCCGGGCTGGACCACTGCGAGTAGATGGCCTTGAGCTGGCTGCCGTAGGCGTTGATCGCGTTCTGCGCGTCAGTGACGGCAGTCGCGTCGGTCCACACCGTCGGGTCCTTCAGCACCTTGACGCCGGGGTCGTTGGTCGCCATGCAGGAGTTGAACGCATTCGTCCGGTCGGCGCCTTGTACGTGTCGCCCTCGCAGATCAAGCGCTTCGACCTGCGGACGGGCCACTTGCTCACTGGCCAAGTCCGGCCGCCAAAGGACTGGGAGCGCTATCTCGCCCTGTTGCGCGTCGACACGGTCAATGGCGACCCCGCGGTCGCCGGCACGCCGCGCCCCGCCTTCGACAGTCTCCGACCCCGCTACCCGGACCAGCGCATCCACCTGGAGACGAAAAGCGGCGATCTCAGCATGCGGGTCGTGGACATTGTGGCACCGATCGGTAAGGGGCAACGGGTGCCTGATCGTCGCACCTCCCCGTGCGGGCAAGACCATTCTGTTACAGAAAATGGCCAACGCGATCGTGGAAAATCACCCGGAGATCGTCTTGATCGTCTTGTTGATCGACGAACGGCCCGAAGAAGTCACCGATTTCCGAGAAAACGTTCTTGGCGCGGAGGTCGTCAGCTCCACCTTCGATGAGCCTCCGCACCGCCACGTGCAGGTCGCGGACATGGTGATCGAGAAGGCAAAACGGCAGGTCGAGCACGGCCGGGATGTGGTCATACTGCTCGATTCGATCACGCGTCTCGCGCGCGCGCACAACACGGTCGCGCCGCACTCGGGCAAGATCCTGTCGGGCGGAGTCGAGGCGCAGGCGCTCCAGAAGCCGAAGCACTTCTTCGGCGCCGCACGCAAGATCGATGGTGGTGGCTCGCTCACGATCATTGGCACTGCACTGGTGGAGACCGGATGGATGGACCTGGAGGTGATCTTCGAGGAGTTCAAGGGGACCGGCAACATGGAGCTCGTCCTCGATCGGAAGATCTCGGATCGGCGGATCTATCCCGCAATCGACGTCGGCCGCTCGGGCACGCGTCTGGAAGAACTCCTGTTCGAGCCGGCCGAGGCCAATCGGGTGTTCCTGCTCCGGAGCTTCCTGGGCGATATGCCCGAGGACGAGGGCATCTTCTTCCTGCTCCAGCGGATGATGCGCTCGAAGACGAATAAAGAATTCTTTGCCACGATGGCCGAGGGTTGATTGGCGGGATGTCGCGTGCCGCACTGCAGCCGTCTCGCGCCGGTTGCTGGGGATCGATTACGGAGACCGTCGAATAGGACTTGCGGTCACTGATCCAACGGGCACGATCGCCTCACCCGTCGGGCATTTGCTGCGACGCGCCGGCAAGCGCCCCCCGGTCGCCGAGCTCGCGCGACGGGCGATCGAGCTCGAAGCGGTTGGCATCGTGCTCGGGTTGCCACTCGACGAGGCCGGCGGCGAGACGCCGCGGGCAGCCGAAGTGCGCGAGGTGGGGGCCGCACTTGCGTCGCGCACCGGCCTCCCGGTGCGATATGTCGACGAGCGGTTCACGACTGCTGCTGCCCTGAGGGCCATTGGGACGATGGGCGGCTCAACACGCGGTCGAAAGGGCGACGTCGACGCACTGGCTGCAACTGTCTTGCTGCAACATGCGCTGGCCCTCCCCGAATAGACTGGCCGCCGGCGCCGCGGCGAGTGCTCGCCGCCGCCCGGCCGACCCCGCGTGCGCACTGGCAGCAAGCACTGCCTTGGCGCTCGCGATCGTCGCATGCAGCGGACGACCCAGCGGCGTGCCGCGGCGCGTCCTCATTCCTGAGGGCGCGACGCTGCGCGCGGCGGCGGACTCACTCGCGAGCCACGATGTAGTCGATGCGCCGTGGCTGTTTCGCCTGTACGCTGGCTTCGCGTGGCACGGCGCGGACGTGAAGCCGGGGACCTATCATGCTGCAGCGCCATTCGGTTGGCATGCCGGCACTCGACGCCGTGACTTCGTGGTGGAAGGGGCTCGTGCAGATTGTCACGATCCCCGAAGGGTGGGAGCTGCGCGAGATCGAGCCACTACTCGAGCGCGTCCTGGACGTGCCGGCGGAGTCGCTCGATGTTGCCGTCCGCGACTCCGAGCTGCTGTGCGCGTCGGCGCGACGGGGCCGACCCTGGAAGGGTTTCTCTTTCCCGACACGTACTTCTTTCCGGACGGCGTTTCCGCGCGCGCGGCCGTCGGTGAGATGGTCCATGAGTTCGAGCGGGAGTGGCGTCCCCAGTGGGATAGCGCGGCACGGTCGCTCGGCATGTCACGCACCGAAGTCGTGACGCTGGCGTCGATCATTGTCAAGAAGGAGGCGCGCCTGGCTGACGAGCGCCCGTTGATCTCTGCGGTCTATCACAATCGACTGCGCCGTCACATGCCGTTGCAAGCCGATCCGACGATACAGTACGCTCTTGGTCTATCACGTCGAGCGGATCACGTACAAGGACCTCGAGATCAAGTCGCCGTACAACACGTATCATCACCGCGGGCTGCCACCAGGCCCGATTGGATCGCCGGGCGTCGCGAGCCTCGATGCCGCCCTCGCGCCAGCTGCAGTGCCGTACCTGGTATTTGTCGCTGCACCGGATGGGCATTATGAGTTTCGAACGACATTTGCCGAGCACACGGCCGCTCGCCACGCGCTGCGCCGCCGGGCGCGGCAGGAGTAACGGCCCGTCACGTCCGCGTCGCCGCCGGTACATATTGCAGACACCTCAGGCCGTCCTGGGAGTGAGATTGACCGACGTGGCCCCGCGTGCCGCCTCATTGCGATCACCGACGACATCCGCGACGGCCGCGAGGGGATCACCGCGCGCGCGTTGGCGGCCATGCGGGGTGGCGCGACCATGATCCAGGCGCGCCCAGCACGTCGACGCGCGTTCCTTGGCCGAAGTGGCGCGCGCCCTCGTGATTGCAGTCCCGATACCCGTCGTGATCAATGACCGCGTGGATGTCGCCATGGCCGTCGGGGCGGCGGGCGTGCACGTCGGCGCCGACGATCTCCCGTAGCGGCGGTGCGCCGGATCACGCCTCCGGGTTTCATTGTCGGCGTCTGTCGGATCAGACAGCGAGGCCGCCGTCGCAACGGGCGCCGACTACGTGGGTATCGGGCCCGTCTACGGCAGTGGCTCGAAGCTCGACGCCGGTGGCGCGATCGGCGTGAGCGAATTTGGTCGCCTCGCGTCTGTAGTCCGCCTGCCCGCGGTGGCCATCGGGGGCATCACGGCCGAGACCGCGCCGCCAGTGATGGCGGCGGGGGCGACCGGCATTGCCGTCTATCGCGGCGATTTTCGGTCGCCCCGACCCGGAGTCTGCGGCCCGCGCGCTGCGGGCCGCAATCGACCGCGCGGCGCCGGCGACTCGGATCGCGACGGCGATGGAGCCGCCAACTCCGTTGTCTGCCAACGAAAGTTGACGTTGGGCGTCTCGCCGCGCCGTGTCCCCTGCGGCCGACGCCGCTCGGCATGCTGTGGCCGATCATGCGAGCGGCGCAGCGCCACGGAAAGGGCGCGCTGTACATCGTCGCGTAGGAACACGTCCACGAGATGGGGATCGAACTGCGTACCTCGCCCATCGCGCATATTCGCCACCCCGTCGCGAAAGCCACGCGCTCTGCTGTAGCGACGGTGCTGTGTGACGGCGTCGAAGGTGTCCGCCACCGCGACGACTCGGGCGGCATAGGGAATCCGAGTTCCCGCGAGCCCCGCCGGATAACCCGTTCCATCCCAGCGTTCGTGGTGCGCCAGCACTCCAATGGGGAGGTCCGGATAGAACGCGCCGAGCGGCGCCAGCACGGCCGCGCCACGTGCGGGGTGTGTGGCAATGGCTTCACGCTCCGCGCGAGTCAGGCGCGCGCGTTCGTGGATGATGTCGAACAACGCCTCGTGGATCTTGCCGATGTCGTGAAACAGCGCG
>CAVSCN010000016.1:0-42549 GCA_963726425.1 uncultured Actinomycetota bacterium
GCCGATTTCCCAGTGGGGCTTGGGTTCGAAGTCGAAGCGACGCGGTTCGCCCCAGGTCCGCACGAGGACGTTGGAACGTTCGTCGTTGCCGTCGGGTACCGAGTCGTCGAGCAAATTCGGCGAGCTCGCGAGCAAGGCGTGCAGTGGCGAATGCGCTTCCTCGGGTGCGCGCGCACGCGCACGTTCTTCTTCGCGTGCGATCGTCTCCGAAAGGGCGTCGATGGCGGGGCGCCTTTCGCGAGCCGCCGCCGCCTTATCGCTAGCGCGTCCGATCTCGGCCGATAGACGATTCTTTTCGGCCTTGGCTTGCTCGGCAGCCGTGAGCGCGGAGCGGTACTCCACGTCGTAACGCAGAATCTCGTCAACAAACGACGGGTCGTGCCCGCGACGACGGGCCGATCGTCGAACGCGATCGGGATCCCGCCGGACGACGGCGATGTCCAACATGGAGAAGCGCGCCATTATGCAACCCGTAAACGCACTCCTACCGGGTGCTGGATTTGCAACCGAAAAGCTACTTGCGCCGCGGCAAGCGCTGGTTGCATTCTTTGCGCGCGCGCGTACGCCCGGCGCCGCCGGCGATCGAACGCGTGTCGCTCGACGACGCGTTCGGGCGCGTTCTCGCTCGCCGCGTGGACGCGGACGACGATTATCCCAATACGGAGCGCTCGGTAATGGATGGGTTCGCGCTGCTTGCCGCTGCGACGCCCGGCATTTTTCACAATCTCGGGCGACGTGCGGATGGGCGAAATGCCGGCAGTAACTATCTCCCGTTCGCAAACGTTGCGCATTCCGACCGGCGGCATCGTTCCCCGAGGCGCAAATGCGGTCGTCCCTATCGAAGACGCGCGGGTCGAAGGATCGAGCGTGCACGTGGTCACCGCCGTGGAAGCGGGCGCCAACGTCGTCGAGCGCGGCGCCGACATGCATCGCGGCGAAGCGGTACTCATGCCCGGGACGCGCATCGGCGCGCCGCAAGTCGGCGTGCTCGCCGCGCTGGGCGTCACCGACGTTGACGTCTATCGCCGCCCAGTCGTCGCGGTGTTCTCGAGCGGCGACGAAATCGTGCCTGCGTCGACGCAGCCGAGGCCCGGACAGGTGCGCGACTCCAACCGTTACGCGATTGCCGCCTCATTGCGTGCGATGGGTGCGCAGCCGATTCATTATCCAAAGGTCGCCGACGAAGCCGAGGCTTTCGAGCGAGAACTGTCGATCGCGCTGCAATGTTGCGATGCTGTCGCGATGAGCGGTGGTTCGTCTGTCGGGGAACGGGATCGCCTCCCCGCCGCCGTCGCCGCACTGGGAACACCGGGTATCGTGGTGCACGGACTGCGGGTGAAACCCGGAAAGCCGTCGTTGCTCGGAGCGATTGGAGATAAGCCGATCCTCGGATTGCCCGGCAACCCGACTTCGGCGCTCATGATGCTCGAAGCCGTTTTCGCACCGATCGTCGGCGCTCTTGTGGGCGCGCGGGTCCCGACGGCGACGACGACCGCGCGCTTAGCCGAAGCGGCGCGAAGCCGAGAGGGTTGGACGTGGTACGTTCCGGTAGCCCTGCGGGATGATGGCGGCACTCCCCAGGCATCGTTCTACGAGGCGCAGTGGGCCAAGGGCACGACCGTCAGCGCCACCGGGGACGTCTTCGCGTTCAAGCTACCCGCGGTGGACCCGGCGATTCCGACCCCGGTCGAAGGCGGCGGCGAGTTCGTGACCGCGTTCTCCTCGGACCCGGCGACGCAGGCGGTGCAGAACTACCTGTCGAGCCCGCAGTGGGCGGACAGCCGGATCAAGGTCGCCCCCGGCTGGGTCTCGGCGAACGAGAAGGTGGACCAGAGCCTCTACACCGACCCGATCGACCAGCTGTCGGCGAAGTACCTGGCGGACCCGAACGCGACCTTCGCGTTCGACGCATCCGATGCGATGCCGGCCTGGTCGGCGCGGGCCAGGAGTGGAAGTCCATGGTCAACTGGTTCAGCAGCCCGAGCACGCCGGTCGCGACTATCGCCCAGCAGATCGATGCGGCCTGGCCCAGCAGCTGATCTGAACCGGCGAGTAACCAGCGCCAGTAACGGAGGCGGTCCGCGAGCACATATGCCGCGGACCGCCTCCGCCGGGCAGGCGGCCGGGCCGTGGCGGAGCGGCCGGCCGAGAATCGGGGCTTTCCTATGACAGCATCAGCCGAAGCATCCACGTTCGCGCTGGCGAGTTCGACGGCGGGCCTGGCGGCGACGAAGTTACTCGATGTCGTCGAGGTCGTCGGCGCGTTTGTCGCGATCCTGCTCGTCATCTTTCTCGTTGCCGAGCGGGCCAGGGGCCGCCTCCAGCGGCCGATAGCGATCGTCATCTGCGTCGGTCCGGCTGTCGTGCTCGCGATGACGGGGCTTGTCGTCCCGGCTTTCAACACGTTCTGGCTGAGCCTGACCAACACCGCTGCGACCGGCCAGAAGTTCCAGCTTGTCAACGGGAAGCTGGTCCCGATCACGGCGAAGTTCGTTGGCGCGCGGAACTACGGGTTCGCGTTCACCGACCCTTACACTCGCGGCGACGCTGATCCGGACCGTGCTGTGGATCGTGGTCGTGCCGCTCGTGACCGTCGGCGTCGGGCTCTTGCTCGCGCTGCTGATGGACCGGATGCACTACACCTGGTTCTTCAAGACGATGATCTTCATGCCTACCGCCATCTCGTTCGTCGGGGCATCGCTGATCTGGGAGCTGATCTACAACTCGCCGGTCTTTACGCCCGACGGCAAGCCGGGCAGCCAGACCGGGTTGCTCTCCCAGGTCGTGATGGCGCTGGGCTGGAAGCATCCGCCGGACTGGATCCAGACCCCGCCGGGCAACACCTTCCTGCTCATGATGATCCTGATCTGGATCGAGGTCGGATTCGCCATGGTGGTGCTCGGAGCGGCCCTCAAGGCGATTCCGGACGAGATCGTCGAGGCCGCTCAAGTCGACGGCGCGACCGGCTACAAACTGTTCGTCAAGGTCCAGATCCCGATGATCCGCAGCACACTGGTCGTCGTGCTGACGACCATCACGATCATGTCGCTGAAGATCTTCGACATCGTCCGCACGGTGACCAATGGCGACTTCAACACTGACGTTCTCGCCCGGCAGATGTACGACGACCTCTTCGTGACGTTCCAGTCCGGCCGGGGGGCGGCGCTCGCCGTCATCCTGTTCCTCTGTGTCGTGCCGCTGGTGGCGTACAACATCAGGCAGATCCGCAGGCAAAGGGCGATCGGATGACTTCGTCGAACCCACCCATTCTGGACGCCGAGCTACCCAGCACGAGGCTGCGCTCGCGCGCGGTGCTGCACGGCGGGGAGGCCCGCAGGGCCATCCGGTCGGCCTTCAGCAGCCCGATCGCCTCGGTGCTCGTCATCCTCCTGACCGTCCTGTGGACGATCCCGACGCTGGGGTTTTTCCTCAACTCCTTGCGCAGCAAGACGGCGGTCTACAGCTCGGGCTGGTGGACCTGGTTCGCACACCCCAGCTTCGATCTGAGCAACTACCACACCGTGCTGTTTGCCAACGGTGGCGAGGTGCTGCCGCTGGTCAACTCGCTGGCGATCACGATCCCGGCGACCATCATCCCGATCTTCCTCGCGTCGATGGCGGCTTACGCCCTAGCCTGGGTGCGCTTCCGCGGCAGCGACTTCATCTTCTTCGGGCTGTTCGCACTGCAGGTCATCCCGTTGCAGATGGCCCTGGTCCCGCTCCAGCGCTTCTACAGCACGGGGGCCCACGTCGGGTCGGTCACGATCTTCCCCGGGCTGCACTTGGAGGGCTCGCTGGCCGAGATCTGGATCTCGCACACGATGTTCTCGCTGCCGCTGGCCGTGTTCTTGCTGCACAACTTCATCGGCCAGCTACCGGGTTCGCTGATCGAGGCGGCCCGGGTAGACGGGGCCAGTTACCTGCGGATCTACCGGTCGATCGTGCTGCCGCTCGCGAAGCCGGCGATCGCGTCCTTCGCGATCTTCCAGTTCCTCTGGGTGTGGAACGACCTGCTCGTCGCCACGATCTTCGGCGGCTCCGACGCCTCCGGCCAGCCGGTGACAGCACGGATCGTCAACCTCGGCGGCAACTTCGGCTCGCACCAGGAGTTGCTGGCGCCCGCCGGGTTCCTCGCGATCATCATCCCGCTGATCGTGTTCCTGGCCTTCCAGCGCTACTTCACCCGCGGCCTGCTCGCTGGCAGCGTCAAGGGCTGAGGACATCCGGCCGCCGGGCGTGACTACGCGCGGGCGCTCGGCAGTAGTTCCGGATGGCTCGGCCTGATCAGCCTGGCCGCGGCGGCTTTACCGGAAGGAGCGGTCGGACCGCAGGAGCCGCCCGTCGTGCTCGGGCCGTGGCGCTAGTTCGCTCCGTGATCGATCGACAGGCCGCTGTCCGGATCGAAGAACTGCAGGTTCGAGGTGTCGACGGCGAGCCGCTTGGGCGAGTTGCTGGATCGAAAGGGCGGCGAGGTCGGCGGGCTGGCCCGCGCGGAGAAAACCGGCGGCCGAGCCGCTGCGCCCGGCACCTCGGCCTTCGCGGGATGGCGAGTCCGCATGTGCTAGCCGAAGAAATCGTGCAGGACTGCCGCTACTCGATCGGGCTGACGACTGTTGTCTGGGGCGGTGTGGCCCGTACCGGGTATCACCACTCGGCTTGCGCCGGGGAGAACGCGGGACAGGCCGTCGAGCGAGGCAGTGAGGTTGCGGGCGCTCCTGGAACCGCCGAGCAAAAGGACCTCACAGGACAGCATCCCGAATCGCTCCAGCGCCCCGGCCGCACCGTTGACCGTCTGAGCGTCGTAGCGCAGGGTTGGGACCAGTTCGCGGGGGGACATGACGCCGGCGGGTGTCGGCCGGCTGGCCGTCCGCTTGATGGCGAAGTCCAGGGCGGCAGCCAGGGGTCGCCGCGGGATCCAGCGAATCAGGGAGGTCCGGTCCGCGGTGGCCTTGAGCACCGTGACGAGTGCGGCCCCTGGCTTCCCAGCATTGAGCTGCCGCTCGTAGCGGGGAGCCCATTCACCGTGAACGACACCGTCGAAGCTAAGCGGAGGCTCGTAGAGTGCGAGTCTGGCAATATCCGGCCGGCGAAGAGCCGCTTCAATCGCGATGACCGCTCCTGAGCTGAGCCCGAAAACGCGACTAGCGCCGGAGGCGTCGAGAAGGGCGCCTAGGTCCTCGATCTCGGTGCTCAGCCCGCGGAACTCACCGTAGGGCCCGCTCCTGCCACGACCGCGCCGGTCAGGCACGTAGACCGTGGACGCTCCGGAAAGAGCACGGGCAAGCCGGGTGAGATTCCCCGACGACTGTCCCGCTCCATGCAGGAGGACAACCCCAGGACCGGTTCCGACCCGCTGGTACCCGATAACGGTGCCGTCGGCGGAGCGCACCTCAGCAAGCGCGGGCCGCAGATCACTGGAGCCGGACTCCTCGTTCACTCCCCGATGTTACAGCGGCGGGTCCCGGCGAGCATGAGCCTGTAAAGCCCGTCGTCCGAGCCCACGGCCTCGATTAGTGCACAATTCCTCAAGGCGCGAGCGGCAAGCTCACAGCTCAGCGCCCCGCGGAGGCACTGCTGCGTGACGATGGCCCAACCTGGGTCCAGATCGAGGCCAGCGACCACGTCATGACCGCCCGCCGGAGGTGTGACCGGGCGGGTCAGGACGCGACGGCGAACAGCCGCAGCGGTCCCGCGCCGCGCACATCCAGGCCGAGCGGGATGATCGCGGCGGTCCCGTGGTGCTCGTTCGCGGCGGCTGCCAGCTCATCCGGCCTGGCGGCCACGACCGTCGCGCCGTGCAGCAGGACGTGATCGAGGAACGAGCCATAGGACCGGCCGTCACCGGCGGGCGGCGCGGCGAGCACGACGTCCTGCGCGCTGACGTCGGCGGTCGCCGCCAGCGCGCTCAGCTCGGCGGCCATACTCAGGTGCGTCAGGCCGGCCGCCTGCAGGCTCCCGTCCGCGCCGCGCACGTACGGCAGCAGCGCCAGCTCGTGCGGGCGCGCGCTCGGCGGCCGCAGCGAGCCCATGCCGAGCAGCGCGGTGAACGGCGTCGCGGCCGGCGCGTCCCCGAAGGAGATGACCTGGCGAACCCAGGACCGGTCGGCCGCGGCCAGCGCGGCGGTCGCGAGCGGCTGCGCGGTCAGCAGCATCCGGGCGCCGCAGTCAGCGAGCTGGCTGGCGATCTCCGGGATGGTCAGCTGCGCGCTCACTGGTGACGGGATGCCGCCCGCGGCGCTGATCGAGTGGCAGGCGAGTACATAGCTCGCGGCGTCGGGTACATACACACCCACGACGTCGCGGGGGCGCAGCCCGCGCCAGGCGAGTCCGGCCGCGGCGTGCTGCACCGTGCTGGCGAGATCCGCGAAGGAGTACGGCGGCTCCGGCCGCCTGGCCACCAGGGCCGGACGGCACCCGAGCGCGGAGGCGGCGCTCACGAGGCGCTGCGTGATGCTCGTGCCCGCCGGCTGGACGTTTCCGGCCAGCCCGCTCGCGGGAGCCCGCCGCAGGTCCGGTGATGTCACGCCTCGAAGGTATGCAACCAGCGTAATCACCGCATCGTCAGGAATGTGTAGCTGCCTATGTAGAAGCCGGACATATGCAGGGCAGCGCCCGGCGGCTGCCCGCAAAGGGTGCGCCGGCCGGCCTCCCCCTCCTGGAGGCCGACCGACGCGCTCAAGCGGGAGCTTGGTACGGAACGCTACGTAACATCGGCGCGCGGCACATGCACTGAATGACGCATCTTCGTGTGCAGCTTGAACGCTCAGTTATGTAGGGGTGATGTACCTGGTAGCGCGCGCGGACAGGCTCCCGGGGCCGGTGGAGCGCGAGAAACACTGCACCTATGCAGTTCACTACGCAGACGTCGGCTGACGGGATCATCGAGCGCCACTTCCGCCTGGGCGAGGTGCCCGGTGTGCTCTGGTCCCCAGGGGACGCAGCCGATCCGCGTCCGCTCATCCGATCGGCCACGGCGGCAGCCAGCACAAGACCGCGCCCTCGGTACGGGCGCGCGCCCGGCGGCGGGCGAGCCGGTGGCCGACCTGCTCGACGGCCAGCACACGGCCATGGCGCGGCAGGTCGTCCCCGAGTGGCAGGCGGTGCTGGACGCGCTCCTGGACGCAGGTATCGGCGGCCCGGTCGGCTATTGGGGCGTGTCGCTGGGCACCATGACCGGCGTGCCGCTAGCCAGGTGCCCGGCTTCGAGCTGGACAGCTCAGTGCGCTTCTTCAGCCGGCATCTGTCCGGGCCGGGGGAGTCGGCGGCCTGATCGCGCCGTCGATCGGCGGCCCGGGCGGGCGCGCAGTCAGGGTGATGCCGGCAACGGCATCCGGCGGAGCTTAGGTGCCGCGGCGGGTCACGCGGGTGGTCGGTACACCCAGGACGCGAACACGACTTCACGCCCGTCCGGGTCGCGGTAGGTCACGCCGCCGTTGTCCTGCCAGTATTCGATCTGGGCAACCGGATCCATGCCCGCCGCAGCCAGCCGCGCCATGATCTGCTCCTGGGCGGCGGCATCGGGCAGGTAGAACACGAGCTGATCGAGCCCGCCGGTCAGAGACTGCCCTTCGGGCGAGCGGACGATCTCCAGGTGCACTGTGCCGCCGGGAAGGCCGAGGATGGTCCCGTCCAGACCGTAGCTGTCGTGGAAGGTCTCCAGCACCGGCAGCCCGATGACGTCCCGGTAGAAGATCACCGTCTGCTCATACCGCGGGCTCCACCGCACGACGCGCAGCGCGCCCGCAGGAAGGTGCGCTGGCCAGGGCGCACCACCCGGCTCAGGGCTACCCATGGCGCCCAGTCTGCACCAGCCAGGCCAGGCAGGAGCAACCAAGCACGCCGATCGCTGTTGGCCGCGGCTGTCAGGGGAACTGCTTCCAGCGTCCCTCGGAGACGACCTCGACGGTGCCGTCGGTCACTTTGATGGCCGTCTGTTCGTCGATGGCGTAGGCCGGGCCGCCGATTTGGGCGGCCCAACGCTCTGCGTCAGCCAGGGTGTTTGTCGGGAAAGCGTCGAGGTGCGGGAAGATCGAGAAGCCGACGACGCCGAGGGTGCGGTCGTCCGGCGCGGACGGCCACTCCGTGAAGTAGGCGCCGATCCGCGGCGTCATCACCATGCTCCCGGCGCTCACCCCCACCCAGACCGTGTCGGGCAGCGACGGCAGGAGGCCGGCCAGCCCGGACTCTTTCATCCAGTGGCACAGGTACGTCGCATCGCCGCCGTCGACCAGCAGGACGTCGGCCTCCCGGACCCAGGGCACCCAGCGTTCGGCGCCGATCGTGGGCAGCGCCGACAGCTCGAGGAGGCCGAGCGACTTCCACTGCATCGAGGTCATGCCACCCCATGGGGGCAGGCCGGTGACGAACCCCCGCGCCGAGACCGGCCCGCACATGGGGTGGCCCCACTGCGCGGTGGGGATGCACAGTGCGGTGGCGTCGGCGGTCGGCTTGCCCAGCAGGTCGACCAGCGCGTCGCGGATGCTCGGGTTCGTGACGCCCCCGGACGTGAGAAGAAGCTTCAACATGCCTCCCGATTCGACTGCGATGCAGTGGTCTCGGGTACAGGCCATGGACCACGGCGGCTGAGTCGGCCGCCAGTGTCCGGGCCGGTCAGCTCCTGCTGGCGAGTCGCGCGCCAGCCGACCTGCACCCTTTTAGTATGGTATAGGCCCGTGGGCCGGGCATCGCGTGTACTGACAAGGGTGTTCACTATCTGTGGCGTCCTGCTCGTGCCATGGATCGGAGTACTGGTCGAGCAGTTGCACGGGCACGCGGGCGAGCGCAGCTTCGCCGCTTCCTGGGTCGGCCTCGACGTCCTCGAGGCAGTGTGCCTGCTGAGCGTCGCACAGCTGACGCGGCGCCAGCACCGGGCGACCAGCCCGGCCGCGGCAGCCACGGCCGCGATCTTGTGCATGGACGCGTGGTTCGACACGATGTCCGCGGCACCGCAGTTGCCGTACGCCGAGGCACTTGCCATGGCCTGCTTTGCCGAGCTCCCGCTGGCCGCCCTGCTGGCCTGGACGGCCTGGCACTCGCTCAAGTGGGCTGCGCCGCGCGGAGACGCGGTGACGGCGCCAGCCGTCGGCGCGGCGACATCGGGAACCACCAGATGATGTGGCCGTGAGCGGGGTCGGCGGGCCGATGTCTGGCCTGTGCCCGGCGGTCCGCGCCCGCCGGCCGGGGGAGTCGGCGGTCTAGTCGCGCGGCCGCTCGGCGGTCCAGGCCGCGACCTGGGCCCTGGAGGTGACCCCGAGCTTGCTGAAGATGTTCGCGACGTGCCGGGCCGCGGTGGCCGGGCTGATGACCAGTTCGGCGGCGATGGCACGGTTGGACAGGCCGCGGGCGATCAGATCGGCGATCTCACGTTCGCGAGCGGTGAGCACCTGACTGCCCGTAGCCGGGCGCGTTGCCGGCGCCGCAGCTCGCGGCCGGCCGCCGTTGACGGGAGCCCCGGCGGATTGGCCGGGCCCGGCTGGCCGGTCGGCCACGGTCGCGGCGAACTCGGTCGCCGCGCTCACCGCGTCGTGCGCGCTCAGCCGGGCGCCGTCGGTGAGCAGCCTGGCCGCCTGCTCGTCGCCGACCTGCCGGCGCGCGAGGGTCAGCACCTCATTCAGGCGCGACTGAGCGGCGGCCGAACGGACCGGGCCGACAACGTCGCGTAGTGCGCCGGCCGCGCCTTCCAGCCGGACCGCGGTGGCCGGGTCGCGCGCCGCGACGGCGAGCGCGGCAACCGCGTCCAGGCCGCGGGCGATCCCCAGCCGCTGGCCGGTCGCGAGGCTGAGCTGGAGGCTCTGCCGCAGGCTGGCCGCCGCGGCGGGCAGGTCGCCGGCCGCGAGCGTGACCCAGCCAATGCCGGCCAGGCAGCGCGCGATCTCGGTCCTGGCGTCGATCTCGCTGAACAGCGTGAGCGCGCTGCGGAAGTGCCGCAGCGCCCCCTCGTTGTCCTGCCTGGCCCTGGCCAGGCTGCCGAAGCCGTATTGGGCGTGCGCCACGCCCCACTGGTTGTTGTCGGCCAGCACCTCAAGCGCGGCGGCGAACGCGTCACTCGCCTCGTCCAGCCGTCCCAGTCTGCCCAGCACCGTGGCCCGCGCGGTGAGCGCGAGTCCTTCTTCCCACGGATCGTCGTCGGCGCGGGCGGCGTCTATCGCGGCCTGGACGCTCGCCATCGCCTGTCCCGGCTGGCCAGCCCGCAGGCTGACGAGGCCCAGCAGCCGTAGCGCCCCGGAACTGCCGCCGACCCCGTCCGCGGCGCACAAGTCCGCCGCCGCCTGCGCGGCCGTAGCGACCTTGGCGTAGTCCTGCTGCTCGAACGCGAGCTCGGCGCTCATGGTCAGCGCCCGGGCCCGGAGGGCGGGCGAGCCCGAGCCGGGCTCCGGGGTCATGGCGAGGAACCGGTCGAACCAGACCGTTCCCTCGGTGACGTCGCCGTAGACGACCCACGGCGCCCGGAGCGCGGAGCACAGCCGCAGGCCGAGTTCGGCCTGGCCGTTCTCCGCCGCGGTGGTCAGCGCGGCCCGGAAGTTGGGCAGCTCGGTCTCGATCCGCACGTACATGGCGACGCGCTCGGGCCAGGGCGGATCGCCGCGCTGGAACGCGCCGGCCATGACGTCCTCGGCCAGCTGGAGCATGTAGTGCAGGTGCCGCTGCCGGATGCCGGGCAGCTCACCGGCCGCGGCCAGGCGCTCGCTGGCGTACTCCCTGATGGTGTCGAGCAACCGGTACCGGGCCCGGCCGTGCACCTCGCCGTCGAGCGTGACCAGCGACTTGTCGATGAGACCGGCCAGCAGGTCGAGCACCTGACCAGCGGGCACCACGTCGTCGGCGCAGACGTGCTCGGCCATCTCCAGCGTCCAGCCGGCGAAGATCGTCGAGCCGGCGCAGCAGGATCTGCTCGCTGTCGGTGAGCAGGTCGTGGCTCCAGTCAACGGCGGCGCGCAGCGTCTGCTGGCGCACCGGCGCGGTGCGGTCACCGGAGGCCAGCAGCCGGAACCGGTCGTCGAGCCGACCGGAGATCTGCTCGGCCGACAGCGCCCGCATCCGGGCGGCGGCTAGCTCGATCGCCAGCGGGATCCCGTCCAGGGTCCGGCAGAGCGCTGCGACTGCGGGCGCGTTCTGCGCGGTGAGCGCGAACCCGGGCCGGACCGCCCCGGCCCGGTCCATGAACAGCCGGACCGCCTCGCTGTCGGCCAGCGCAGATAGCGCGCCGGGGGTGACCAGCCCGGCGGGCGGCAGGGCCAGCGGCGGCACCCGCCACACGGTCTCGCCCCGGACCCGCAGCGGCTCCCTGCTGGTGGCGAGGAGCCGGACGCCGGGACAGTCGGTCAGCAGCCGGTGGGCCAGGCCGGCGATCGACTCGATCAGGTGCTCGCAGGTGTCGAGGACAAGCAGAAGCTGCCGCTGCCGGAGCGCGTCCGTCAGCGTCTCCAGCACGGGCCGGTCGGGTTCCTCCCGGACTCCGAGCACGGCCGCGACGCGGACCACGACGAGCGCGGGGTCGGTGACGTCGGCCAGCTCCACCAGCCAGGAACCACCGCCGAAGCGCTCGCTGAGCTGGCTCGCGAGCCGGGCGGCCAGCCGGGTCTTGCCCACGCCGCCGGGGCCGCACAAAGTGAGCATGCGGACATCCGCGAGCAGCATCCCCAGGTCTGCGAGATCGCGCTCGCGACCGACGAAGCTGTTGGGCTCGGACGGCAGTCGGGCGGCGGCGGGTGCGGTAATGGCAGTAGTCATCTCGGTGCTTCCGGGGTTACGCCATTGCATTCTGTCACCGAACCAGCCGTTGCGGGCAGAGCTCGGCATATGCCGCAGAACCTAGCCAGGCAAACGTGTGCCTAGCTGCCGCTACGCGATGGTCACCAGGACCGGCTCGGTGTACCGGAGGCGGCCGAAATACATCACCTTGACGATCGCCCACCACTGCTCGCCCGGCCGGGCGGTGGCTGCGGCCGTGATCTCGAAGCGCGCGAGCGTGCTGGCGCCGGGCCCGACGATGAAGCCGGCCGTCCACGGGCCTGCCTGCTGCCAGCTGCCGAACGGGGAGAGCAACTGCGCCTCGCCCCTGATCTCGGACACGCAGGTGCTGGCCAGCCGGACCTCGATGGCGCCGGTCTCGCCGGGCCGCACCGTCAGTTCGGCGGCGGCGAGGCTGATGTCCAGCTCCGCGGTTCGGGCGTCGTCGGCGGCCTGCTGCTGGATCGCGAACTCGACCAGCGGGGTGCCATCGGGCGGCCGGGCCGGCTGGCCGGCGGTGAGCAGCACGCTGTCCTCGATCATCTGCCCGTTCGCGTCGGTGATCCGCGCGGTGACGAACCCGCGGCCGGGCGCGACACCGGGCGGGGCCTGCACGGCGATGTCGAACGCCTGGTGCCCGAGCGGCGGCAGCTCGTAGCGCAGCGGGCCGGGCGGCTGGAGCGTGATGCCGTCGGGCGCGGTGAGCTCGATCCAGCCGGCCCCGCCGGCCGGCCCGCAGGCCGCCGTGAGCCGGAGCAGGCCGGGCCGCGGGTCGTCCAGCGCGAGTTCGGCCGGCGACAGGTGCACGGATACCGGCATGTTCCCGGCGGGCGCCGGGCCCTTGCCGTGCAGCCAGTAACGGGCGAAGACCGGCTGGGCCGGCTCGGGCGGGCTGCCGGCCCCGGTACCGGGCACCGGCACCCGCCAGGAGCCGGACTCCGGGCCGGTGCCGGGAACGACTCCGGGCAGCACGCTGCCGGCCGGCATGTGGCCAGGCAGCGGGCTGGCACCGAGCACCGCGGTCGCCACGCCCGCGGCCGGGACGGGGATCGCCGCGGCCCCGTCCCGCACCGGCAATGGCTCTCCGATGGCGTCCTCGCACAGCGCGGCCAAGTGCGCGCTGGCCAGGCCGGAGTGCAGGGCGACGCGGGCCTCCTGCGGCCCGGTCCCGCCGATGTCGCGAAGCCGGACTGTGATCCCGTCGGCCTGCTCGGGCTGCGCGGCGGGGGCGAGCGCGTTGCCGAACGGCTTGAGCGCCGACAGCAGCGCGGACGCGGGCTCCACGGCAGCCAGCGCGGTGCTGGCCGGCAGGGGCCCGCCGTGCAGCCCGGTGACGGTGGTGAGCAGGTCGTGGTTGTAGTCCTGGCCCGCCGGGGCGAACCCGGCGCTGCGCCAGTCGCCGGGACCGGCCGCGAGCGCGTACTCGAACGTGTGACTCCAGTGCTGCCAGGCGAAACTGGTGCCGTCGGGGGTAGTGCGCTTGTCGCCGTCGATCCAGACGCCGCACGGCCAGGTGCTGCAGGCCCGCATCAGCGCCATGGTGAGCGTCCCGGCGGGCGTGACCAGGCCGCTCGGCGTGCCGCGGTTCAGCACCGCGACGCTATGCCCGGCCAGGGCGGTACTGGCGCCGCCCGCCCGGTCGTCGGCTGCGCTCGCACCGCCTACGCCACTTCCGGCCGCCGGCCGGGCCTCGATCACCGAGTCGGCCAGGTCGTCGATGACCCGCCCGGCCTCCGCCGCGGTGTCCGGCCCGGCGACGATCAGCACCGGCAGGTCCAGCGGGCCGCGCAGGTCCGCTCCCGGCCCGAACGCGTCGGCCCGGCTGCGCGCGGCCGGCAGCCAGAGCCGCACGCGCACCGCTGGCGGCCTGAGCGGCGAACGCGTCCGCCGCCTCGGATCCGGCCGCCGCCAGCACGCTGGCGGTGAACTCGTTCTCCTCGGGGCCGCCCAGCGACAGCCGGAAGTCGGGCAGGTTAGAGTCCAGCTCCAAGTAGCCGTACCTCGTCCCGTCCGGGACCGAGCAGGTCGCGGTGACGCCCTGCCGGGCCAGCGCCACCAGCAGGTCCCGCGCGACCGCGCGCAGCGCAGCCGGGCAGACCACCTCGGCGACGCCGATGGCCTGCAGCTGGCGGCCGCCGTCGCCATCCGGAAGGCTCACGCGCGCGGTGGAACCGACGCCGAACCACTCGTTCGCCGGAGTGTCCAGCGTGTAGGGGTGCTCGGCGACGTCGATGTCGGTGTCGCCGGGCGCGCGGCCGATCACCGAGACCGCGGTCTGGAACACCGGCAGGCCGCCCGGCACATTGGCCGGGAAGGCGACCCGCAGCAGGTGGTCGTGCCCGATCGAGCCGTCGACGTGGGTGCGGAACTCGACCCGGTCGGCGCCGTCCCACAGCACGGTCTCCTGGGTGACGCGCAGCCCGCCGAGCTCGAACCGCGCCATCAGCCGGCTGCCGACCGGGCACCGCTCGGCGGTGACGGCAGCGGGACGGCCAGGCGGCTCCGTCGGGCGGCCCTGCCGGGCAGAGCAGCCAGGGACCCTCCGCCCAGCGCGGATGCGCCGGGTGCTCGGGCTGGAGCAGCAGCTCGTTGCCGCCACCCGCGGCCGACAGCAGCTCGGTGCCGGTCCGCTTGTCCAGGATCTCGGCTAGCGTGCCGCCGCGGGCCGGGTCGGCGCGCACGAGCAGGGCGGCGTTCTCCACCGTCGTGGCTGTCGCCGGCCGGCTGCCAGCCCGCTCCGGCGCCGCGACTGACGGCCGGACCAGGTAGCTGCGGTAGCCCACGCCGGGCACGTCGGCCGCCCGGAAGGTGATCGTCACCGCGGCCGGGCCGCGGGCGTCGGCGCCGCTGACGCCCTCGGCCAGGAACGGGACCGGACGCCCGTGTCGTCGGCAGCTCGAGCCAGCCGGGCCAGCCCGACCGGCAGCTCCAGCCGGACGGTCGCCATCGCCGTGCGGGCGAATGACAGCGAGTTGACGACTACGACCGCGAGCCCGGCGCGTCCGCGACCGCCAGACTGGCCGTGTCGGCCAGCCCGGACAAGTGCCGGATGGCGGCGCTGCGAGCCTGGTCGCCCCGTTCCCACGCCTCGCGCCAGCCGCCCAGCAGATCCAGGTAGACCTGGTCGCCCTCGGTGCCGGTGATCGCGTCGTGGTGGGCGCCGAACACGAGCTGGCGCCACGCCTTGTCGAGGCTCGCGGCCGGATAGCTGGCCCCGGCCAGCCACGCGAGCGTGGCCAGCCGCTCGCCGTCGAGCACGGCTACCTCGGCTGCGCGCTGGCCTTGCTTGGTGTCGATGTAGGTGACGTCCTTGCCGGTGTAGACCGGGTTCATGTCCCGGGTCTGCGGCGTGATCCAGAGGTCGCGTTCGGCTGCGTCCTGCCCGTACCGCCGCGAAGAACTCGCTCGGCACCGCGGTCTGGAAGCGCGGCCACACGTAGCGGGAGTTCCACTCACGCTGGATCGGCGTCGCCCACCGCGGCGGGATCACGTGGTCGCCGCCGACCGGCAGCATGACGTTGCGGGTGGCCGCGACCGGGGCGAGCTCGCGGAACTGCCGGTACGCGTCTGCCATGGCCGCGTCGAGCGTCTTGGCGTGGTGCCCGGCGAGCCAGCCCGCCGAGTAGTGGTTGGCCATGTAACTGGTCAGCAGGCCGGAGCCGTCCGGCGACAGCCACTCGAACTCGGACGCGAACTGCATCAGCTCGTTCCCGCCGGCGGACCGGTTCGGGCCCCATTGGTGGAACGGCCCGCGCGCCCACGAGGACTCGGTCAGCCCGGCCGCCGCCATCAGGCCGGGGTAGCCGGGATCGAACCCGAACGCGTCCAGCATCCAGGCCGTGCTCGGGTCGCCGCCGAGGACGTCGCGCTGGTAGGCCAGGCCGTACACGGCGTTGCGAATCGTCGACTCGACGCCGGTGAGGTTGGTGTTGGGCTCGTTGTAGTTGCCGCCGACAAGCTCGATCCGGCCGGCCTGGATGAAGCGCAGCAGGTCGGCCCGGTCCTCGGGGTGCGCGTCGAAGTGCGGCTTCAGGTAGTCGAGTTCGGCCAGCACGAACTTGTAGTCGGGGTCGCGCCGCGCCGCGTCCAGGTGCAGCCGGACCAGCTCAAACGCCGTGCGCACCTCGGTCATCTCGCCGTGCTCGTCCGGCAGCAGCAGCCGGGTCTGCAGGAACTGGCCCTGCGTGCTCCACCACACCGGGTCGTAGTGGAAGTGGCACACCATCCACATGACCCAGCCGGTCTCGGCCACCTTGATCTCGCCGGCCAGTTCGGCGGCCGGGGTGCCGTCGGGGCCGGAGGCGCTGGCGCGGACGTGCCGGACCGAATCCGGCTGGGCGGGCGCGGCGATCTCGACGCCGACCTCCGCGATCCGTTCCTCGGCCCCGGCAGCAAGCCGGTCAGCTCTGCCGGCTCGGGCGTGCTGACCCCGGCGCCGTCGACCCGGACGGTCACCCGGTCCTGCGGGCCCGGCCGCCGGGACCGTCGTTGACCAGCCGCACGCGGACGACCTGGAGCGGGCGCGCGGCAGGGCCGCAAAACAGCTCGGTCGAGGTCACGCCGGTGATCCGCATGAGCACATGCTCGCACGGGTCAGGGCTCAGCCGCCGCTCTGGGCGGCGGCCACGTCGCGCGAGCGCCGGTCCGGACAGCCGGAAGGTGGTCCACTCGTCCATGGGCTGCGCGCCGAGCGTGCGGTAGAAGCCGATGGCCGGCTCGTTCCAGTCCAGTACGCACCACTGCCAGCCGGCCGTAGCCGCGCTCGACGCACAGCGCGGCCAGCTCGGCCAGCAGCTGCCGGCCGTAGCCGTGCCCGCGCAGATCCGGGCGCACGTACAGATCCTCAAGGTAGACGCCGTGCTGACACTCCCAGGTGGAGAAGTTGAGGAACCAGAGCGCGAACCCGGCGAGCTGCCCCTGGTGCTCGGCGACGTATGCGAAGACGGCCGGGTCGGGCCCGAACAGCGCCGCCCGCAGCTGCTCGCGCGTCCCGGTCACGTGCGGCAGGGCGCGCTCGTACTCGGCGAGATCGCGGATCAGCTGGTAGATGCCGGGCACGTCGGCCGGCGTGGCGGGCCGGATCACCGGGCGTTCCGGGGAACTTCGAACCGGTACCGCAGCCGGAACCGCTCGGCCGGGATCACGATGTCGGCCGTCTCGACCGGCTCGCCCGCGCACTGATGTGCAGCGCGCTCGATATGCAGGACGGGCGCGCCGGGCGGCAGCGCGAGCGCTTCCGCCTCCGCGAGGAACGATTGCCGCACGGTGAGCTCCTCCACGACCTCGTCGATCTCGATGCCGATGAAGGCCATTCTCTCAACTACGCCGCGGCCCGCCAGCGGCCCTTGCTCGGGCAGCGCGACCGGCGTGCCCTCGGTCAGCCCGGCCGGCTCGTAGCTCGTCGCGAGCTGGACCGGTTCACCGTCGGCGGTGAGCAGATAGCGGGTCACGGTGACGAGCGCGGCGGCCGCGCCGGTGCCTGCGTCACCCCCGCCGAGCCGGCGCGCCACCGTGGCGGGCGGCGCGATCTGCTCGGTCTGGTGCTCCCAGCTGACCCGGTGCCCGGCGAGCGCCGCGTGCTCGGCGGGCGCGGGGTGCCCGGCTGACAGCGCGGTCGCGGACGACTGGACTGCGCACGGGCTTGACTCGTCGAGCCCGAACGGCGAGCCGGGGAAGTGCAGCCGGTCGTGGTCCAGGTAGCGGCTCGCCGCCAGTTGCCGGACGTAGGAGCCCGAGCCCGCGCGCGCCTCGATCAGTCCCTCGGTCGCCAGGACGGCCAGCGCGTGCTTGGCGGCCGTCTCGCCGACGCCGTAGCGCGCGATGATCGCGTTGCGCGAGGGCACCCTGGCGCCGGGCGCGAGTAAGCCCTCGCGGATCCGCATCCGCAGGTCCTCCAGTACCCGTAAGTACACCGGGCTGCTCGACCTGCCCATAGGCAGCTGACCCCCCGCTTCGCCGACCGCGCCACGGCTGCACGAGCCCCGGCTTGAGGTCATTGTCACCGACGCCGCGGCGCGGGCGCCGTTTTGCCGGACCGGCGAGTCGGGCCGATATGGGCGGGGCGAGATACCAGTTCTTTAGCTATTCGGCTCTTCCTCTTCATCGCGACGAGGCCGACAATCTGGATCAGAAGCATCCGGCTCTGTCCTGCGCGTGAGGGGTGGCAGATGAGCGAGTCCGCATCCGTTCCGTTCGCTGAGACCAAGACCGTGGAGGCACCGGAACGGCTGCGCCAGGGCGCGCTCGGGCTGATCGACATTTCCGCCTCGACGATGGCGAACATCGGCCCCGCCTACAGCTTCTACTTCAGCTTCGGCTTCCTGGTGTTCACCGCCGGCATCGCCGCGCCGCTCACGATCGTGGCCGCGATCATCGCGGTCGCGCTGCTCGGCAATACGCTCGCGCAGTTCTCGCGCGCGCACCCGTCGACCGGCGGGTTCATCACCTTCGTCGGCAAGACCTTCGGCGGGACGAGCGCGGTCACGACCGCCCTGCTGTGCGGGGCCGGGTACATCATCGCGATCTCATCGGTGCTCGCGGTGTCCGGCGGTTTCTTCTCGACGACGCTGCAGTATTACTTCAACTGGAACGTGCCGTGGATCATCTTCTCGGTCCTGCTGACCGGCGGCGCGGTCGTGATGATGCTGCGCGGCGTCGGGGTGTCTACCCGGCTGGCCGGGTTCTTCTTCGGGTTCGAGATGCTCGTCCTGATCGTCGTGTCGATCGCGACGCTGGTCAAGAACGGCGGGCACCTGACGTTCGCGGCGTTCGAGCCGAAGAACATTCACGGCGGCTTCAGCGGCCTCGCGGCCGGCTTCCCGCTGGCCGTGTACTTGTTCATCGGCTGGGAGAACTCGGCCGCCCTGGCCGAGGAGACCAACAACCCGCGGCGAAACGTGCCGCGGGCGGTGTTCTTGTCCATCGCGATGATGGGAGTCGGCTACCTGCTGTTCGCCTACGCCACGGTTAGCGGCTTCCACGACAACGGCACCGCCCTGCAGGGCGCGACGATCCCGTTCATCACCGTGGCCCACGGCGCGCTGGCGGCCTTCGCCCTCTTCGCCTACCTGGCCGGGCTGACGTCCACGCTCGGGGTGCTCATCGCCGCCGTGAACTCGCAGGCCCGGCTGATCTTCAACGCCGGCCGGGAGGGGCTGCTGCCGCGCTGGATCGGACGGGTACAGCCGGGCCGGCAGACGCCGCGGAACGCGATCTTTCTCTTCACTGGCATCGGCGGCCTCATCATCGTCGTCTGGTGCCTCCTGCACCTGATCGGCGGCGCGAAGCACGGCGACATGAGCCCGTACACGTTCTTCGACGACTCCGGCACGATGGGCACGCTCCTGGTCCTCGTCGTGTACTTCCTTGCCAACCTCGCCCTGCCGTTCTACTACTGGCGGTACCGGCGGCCCGAGTTCAGCGTCATCAAGCACGCCGTGCTGCCGGCGCTCGGGCTGGTCGCGGTCGGGGTCCCGGTGTACTACCTGGTCAAGCCCGGCCAGTCGGCGCCGCTCAACTGGTTCCCGTATGCCGCGCTGGCGATCATCGTGGTGTCGCTCGTGTACTCGATGATCCTGGTCCGGCGTGACCCCGGCATCGCTGACCGGGTCGGGTCGATCGTGGCGGACGAGTAGCGAGGCGGCCGGCCGCTCAGCTCGCTGCCTTCTTCGAGCAGGAGGTGGTAGCCGTTCGGCGTCCGCGCGTGCAGCACCCGGTACTGCCACTCCGCGCTCGGGCGTCATCAGTTCCTCGCGGAACCGGACCCCGGCCTCCTCGAGGCGCTTTTTCGCCATGTCGATGTCACTGACGCCGAACTGCCACGTCAGCACTCGATCCGGGCCGGACGGGGAGAAATCAGCCCGCCACTCGATGCCGAACTCCAGCTTCCCGTGGCCGAGGGCGAGGAAGTACGGGTATTCCGGGCCCTCGTACGTGACGTGGAATCCCAGGCTCTCGTAGAACCTTCGCTCGAGCTGCAAATCCCCGACAAACAGGATCGGAATGATCCGGCTGAACAATGCCGCCATAGCGGGACATCGTACCGACCTGCTCTGTCCGGTGTGACGCTCTGCGAATAGAGTCCTTCGCTCGCTGCTATTTCGTGACGCAAGTGCCTCCTGGTGCCTCCGGGGCCGCCTGGCCGGTCACGGAACCGGGTTACCGGTCGCATAACGCCGGGTAACCGGCGGCCGGCCTGGGCTTTGCGAAGGGGCTGTGCTGCGGGAATCCAGGCCAAGCGCCGCCGTTGAATCGGACAGTAGTGGGTAGATTACAGTTGGTACACGTGCATCGGGACGCTGCTGCAAGCCGATGCCCGTGGCTTGTCCGGTGATAGCGACTCGGGGGGAGATGTCACCATGACAACGCAGGCCGAAGAACTCCTTGGCGCCCAGGTAACTGGCGCCGACGGAAAGGTCGTAGGTACCGTCGAGCAGGTATTCAGGGACGACGTGGACGGAACGCCCGCGTGGGCTCGCGTCCGCTCTGGCAAGACGGGCCGCTTCGTGCCGCTCGGCAGCAGCCAGGTCACCGGGGACGGCCTTAGCGTCCCGTTCGACACGCAGAAGATCATGGGCGGCCCGAACATCGACGCCGGCCAGCACATGTCCGCCGCGCAGGCCGACGAGCTCAGCCGCTACTACGGCCTCGCGATCCCGACCCAGCAGGCGCAGCAACCCAGCGGCAAGCTCACCGACGAAGAGTGGCTCGTCCGGCAGGAGGAGCGGCTCCAGGTCGGCAAGGAGATGCTCGAGACCGGGCGGGTGCGGCTGCACCGCTACGTCGACGTCGAGCCGGTCGAGCAGGCGGTGCACGTCTACCACGAGGAGTACGACATCGAGCGGATGCCGGTCTCCGGGGAAGAGCGGACGCACAGCTTCGAGGAAGGCGAGCAGGAGATCATCCTGCACGAGGAGCGCGCCGTCCTGCGCAAGGAGGTCGTCCCGGTGGAGCGAGTACGGCTCACCGCCCGGCGGGTCGACGAGGACAAGACCATCAAGGACGAGATTCGCCGGGAGCGAATCGAGATCGAGCCGGAGCGGGGCAGCGGCGGCAACCCCGGCCGGTAGCGGCGCAGGAGCGCCAGCCGAGGCATGACGTACGGAGGCCCCCGGGCAGTTGGCCCGGGGGCCTTTCTGTTAGCGCTTGCGCGCCATCGTGAGGCCGTCTCCGACTGGCAGCAGCACCAGTTCCACCCGGTCATCGGCCGCCGCGTGGTCGTTGAAGGCCCGGATCGCCGTCACTACGTCCCGGCTGTTCGCCGGGTCGGCCACCTGGCCGCTGTACAGCGTGTTGTCGACCAGGATCAGGCCCCCGGGCCGCATCCGCGGCACCACGTCGTCCCAGTACCCGATGTAGCCGCCCTTGTCCGCGTCGATGAACGCCAGGTCGAACTCCTGGCCGGCCGGCAGGGCCGCCAGGGTCTCCGCGGCTGGCCGCAGTTGCAGGTCGATCCGGTCGGACAGGCCGGCCATGCCCCAGTACCTGCGGGCCACCGACGTCCATTCCTCGCTCACATCACAGCAGGTGAGGTGGCCGCCCTCGGCCAGGCCGCGGGCGATGCAGATCGAGGAGTACCCGGTAAAGGTGCCGATCTCCAGGGCGCGGCGCGCGCCGGTGAGGCGGGCCAGCATCGTCATCAGGGTGCCCTGCTCGGGTCCGATCTGCATGCCGGCCGCGTCCGGCCAGCTGGCGGCGGTCTCGGCGGCCAGCTGCTCCAGCAGGTCATCGGGCCTGGCGCTATGCGAGACGACGTAGTCTTCGAGCTCCGCGCTGAGCCATTCGCTTCGTCTGGTCATAGTCGCCGATCGTAGCGACCGGTCGCGCCGCGGCGTGGCCCGGCCAGACCGGGCCGGGCCGGGCTACGACGCGCCGTCGTAACTAATGCGCTAAGCCCGGGCGGCGGCCGGGACTGAACCCGCCGAAACCGCATACGCTTTCTCCATGCAGCACGTCCTGGGCTTCATCCCGAGCCCGCCCAGCAACGGGATCCACATCGGGCCGCTGTTCATTCACTACTACGGCCTGATGTACGTGATCGGCATCACCCTCGCGGTGATCATCACCCGGCGCCGCTGGCAGGCGATGGGCGGCAACCCCGACCTCGTCGGGGACGTGGCGATCTGGGCGGTTCCGGCCGGGCTGATCGCGGCCAGGATCTACTTCGACATCACCACGCCCAGCGACATCCCGCCGCACTGGTGGGGCGTGTTCGCCATCTGGTCGGGCGGGCTCGGGATCTGGGGCGGCATCGCGGGCGGGGCTGCGGCCGGCATCTGGCGGGTACGCCGGGCAGGCGCGAGCGGCGCCCTGTTCGCCAACGCCATCGCCCCGGCGCTGCTGGTCGCCCAGGCGGTCGGCCGCGTCGGCAATTATTTCAATCAGGAGCTGTTCGGGAAGCCCACCACGCTGCCCTGGGGTCTGGAGATCTCCCCGGCCCACCGGCCGGCCGGGTACCTCGGCTACGGGACCTTCCAGCCGACGTTCCTGTACGAGATCATCTGGGACCTGGCCCTCGCCGCCTTGCTGGTCTGGCTGGGCAACCACCGGCGGATCCGCCCTGGGGGCCTGTTCGCCCTGTACGTGGCCGGGTACTCGGCGTTCCGGATCTTCGAGGAGTCGGTCCGGATCGATTCCTCGGAGCACTTCCTCGGCCTGCGCCTCAACTTCTACGTCGCGGCCGTGCTGACCATCGTCGGCCTGGTGTGGTTCGCCCGCGCGCAGCGCGGCCCGGCCCCGGTGCCCGGCGCGGGTACCGGCCGCCCGTCGGGGCCGGACGGCCCAGAGCCCGGAACTGCCCGCGAGGCGGGCGCTGACCTGGCGGCCGACGGCGAAGGCGGGTCTGACGGCGGCGGGGCCACGGCTGCGGACGCAGCGGATGGCCCGGACGGGCGGCCGTCCGGCGACGCCGAAGACGCGGCCACGGCCGGCCGCGCACCGACAAGTAGACCACCCGGCGCGGGGCCGCCCGGGCAGCAGGGCGCGCGGCCAGGCCTGGTGGCATCATCGGCAGCCATGGGCAGCACGCCGGGTGAGATCGCGATTTTCCTGGAGGCCGGGACGCGGCGGGTCTTCGCGTCGGCGCTGGACTGGCCAGGCTGGGCGCGCAGCGCGCAAGACGGCGGAGCTGGCAGTCGAGGCGCTGACCAGCTACCTGCCGCGGTACCAGCCGGTGGCGCGCGCGGCCGGCCTGCCGCCGCCAATGGGCGACCTGGTGATCGCCGAACGGCATGACGGGGTCGCGAAGAACGCCGACTTCGGGTCGCTCGGCGAGATCGCCCCGAGCGAGCGGCGGCCGCTGGCGGCCGCCGACGGCGCCCGGCTGGCGGCCCTGCTGGAAGCCGCCTGGGGCGCGTTCGACGCCGGCGCGGCGGAAGCGCCCGAGCAGCTGCGCAAGGGCCCGCGCGGCGGCGGCCGGGACACCAGCCAGATCATCGGGCACGTGCGCGGCGCCGAGGTCATGTACGCCCGCAAGATGGGCCTGGCCAGAGACAAGGCCGCTGAGTCAGGCCCGGACGCGGCGGCGCTCCTGCGGGCCAGGATCACCGCAGCGCTGCAGGCGCCTGGCGGCCTGGAGACGCCGGCCGGGGGCTGGCCGCCCCGGTGCGCTGCGCGGCGGATCGGCTGGCACGTCCTGGATCACCTGTGGGAGATCGAGGACAAGAGCTGACGCCGCCGGACCGTACCCGGCACCGAGACGCCCAGCTGATAACCTGAACCCATGCAGCGCGCATCTGTGACGACGACGCCGGAGTACGTCCCGGCGCGCTGACAGCTGTCTTCGACCGAAGCCCCGGGGCGAGTGCCCCGGGGCTTCGTCATTCTGGCTAGCCGGCACCTGCGGCACTCGCCCTCGACTCAAGAGGAGCACCGCCATGCAGGACCACCGCAAGCTCGGCCGCGAGCTTGAGCTATTCGACACCGACCCGCTGATCGGCGCCGGGCTGCCCTACTGGCTGCCGGCCGGCGCGGCGATCCGGCACGCGCTCGAGGAGTACGTCTACGACCTTGAGCGCCAGGCCGGCTACCAGCACGTCCACTCACCAGTGCTGGGCAAGCGTGAGCTGTACGAGATCTCCGGGCACTGGGACCACTACCGCGACGGCATGTACCCGCCGATGCGGATCGGCGCCGAAGAGGTCGTGCTGCGGCCGAGCCTGTGCCCGCACCACGCGATCATCTTCCGGTCCCGCGGGCACAGCTACCGCGAGCTGCCGCTGCGGATCGCCGAACTCGGCGGCATGTACCGGGCCGAACTGTCCGGTGTGCTCGGCGGCCTGACCAGGGTGCGCTCGATCCAGCTGAACGACGCGCACATCTTCTGCACCCTGGACCAGGTCGGCGGCCGAGGTGGCCGCGTCGCTGGCGATGATCCGCCGGGCGTACCGCGACCTGGGCATCGAGCCGGCCCGGTACCGGCTCTCGCTGGCCAGCCCGGATGTCAAGTATGTCGGCAGCCAGGAGAGCTGGGACCGGGCCGCCGACATCCTCCGGAAGGCGCTGGCCGACGCCGGCCTGCCCTACGACGCCGAGGAGGGCGAGGCCGCGTTCTACGGACCCAAGATCGACGTTCAGGTCGCGGACAGCTGCGAGCGCGAAGCCTCGCTCTCGACCATCCAGGTCGACTTCTATCAGCCCGAGCGCTTCGATCTCGGCTACATCGGCCCCGATAACACCAGGCATCGCCCGGTCATGGTGCACCGCAGCGTCATCGGCGGCCTGGAGCGCCTCGTCGCCCACCTGATCGAGACCCACGGCGGCGCTTTCCCGCCCTGGCTGGCCCCCGTCCAGCTCGCCGTGCTGCCAGTGAGCGAAGGGCAGATCGAGGCGGCGGCCGCGCTGGTGCAAGAGGCAATCGCTGCCGGCCTGCGGGCCGAGCTGGAGTTCCCCGAGGGCAAGACCACCCTCGGGGCTCGAATCCGCCAGGCGCGCCCCGTCCCCTACCTGGCCGTAATCGGCCCGGCCGAGGCCGCCAACGCCGAGGTCTCCCTCCGCCTCCGGGACGGCCGCCAGCTCAGGAGTGTGCGACCAGAGGATGCTCTGGCCGGGATTCTGGCCCGGGTACAGTCCCGCAGCCAGGAGCTGTGGGATAGCTGAGAGCCGACGAGGCGGGGATGCGGGCGGCACGTTTCGCGTGTGCCGCCCGCATCCCCGCCTCGTCCGCTTACGTGAGGCTTAGCTGGCTACCGTGGCGTCCACGCGCTCGCGCCAGTACTTCTGGCCGGCCTCGGGGAGCAGGTGAATCGGGTCGTAGTACTCGTACTCGCGCTCCAGCGCGAACGAGTCGTCCAGCTCCACGCCGGTCCGGTAGTTCTTCGTCCAGTACGAGATCCCGAGTTCGTGGTCGTACCGCGATACCTGGTGCACCCAGCGCTTGCCGACGTACGGCACGTCGCAGATGAACCGCGGGGTGGCGAACCCTGGCAGGTAGCCCATGATGTCGTGCTGGAGCTGCTGTGCCTCGGCCAGCGACAGCCGCCAGTGCTCGGCGTTCGGGATCATGTCGCACATGTAGAAGTAGTACGGCATGATCTTCGCGTCATCGAGCAGGGCGAAGCACAGGTCCAGCAGCTGCTCGGTCTTGTCGTTGGTGCCGCGCAGCAGGACGCCCTGGTTGCGGACGTCGCGGATGCCCGTCTCCAGCATGGCCTTGGCGGCCTTCGCCACGATCGGGGTCACCGACTGGGCCGAGTTCGCGTGCGTGTGAATGGCGAGGCTGACGTCCCGCTGCCGGGCCAGCAGCGCGAGCCGCTCCATGCCGGCCCGGACCTCGTCGGTCAGCCAGAACTGCGGCAGGCCGATCAGCGCCTTGGTGGCCAGCCGGATGTCACGGACGTTGGGTATGCCCAGCAGCTCGGTGACGAAGGACTCCAGCCGGGGCCAGGGCAGATTCGCCACGTCTCCGCCGGAGACCACGACGTCCCGGACGCCGGGGGAGTTGCGCAGGTAGTCCAGCATCGCGCCGAGCCGGTCCTCGCGGGCCATGCCGAACTTATGCTTCTCGATCAGCGGCGTGGGGTTGCCGACGAGGTCCATCCGGGTGCAGTGGCCGCAGTACTGCGGGCAGGTGGGCAGCAGCTCGGCCAGCACCTTGGTGGGGTAGCGGTGGGTGAGGCCCTCGACCGCCCACATCTCGGCCTCGTGCAGCGAGTCCCTGGACGCTTCCGGGTGCGAGGGCCAGTCGGTCCGCCGGTCGGTGAAGACCGGGATCATGTACCGGCGCACCGGATCGGCGTAGAACGCGTCGGTGAAGCCGGGGTCCGACGGCGCCAGCTGCGGCGCCATCGTGTTGATCATCTGCGGCGGGACGAGCATCGACATCGTGGCCCGCTCGGCCTGGTCCCGCTCCAGGTCGGCGAGGAAGCTCTCGTCCAGGCCGTCGCCGATGACCTGGCGCAGCTGGCGGATGTTCTTGACGCAGTGCGCGCGCTGCCACTGGGCAGACGCCCACTCCTCGTGCGGTGACGCCGGCCCAGCCAGGCAGGCGGCGCCAGTCCGGCTCCGCCAGCTCGCGGTGCCGGTAGACATATGGCTGGTCGATCATGGAAGCACCTTTGCCCCGCAGTTTGGCGTGGCGTCAGTCCGGATGATGGCCTGCTGAAGCGCAGGTTACGCAAGAACATACTGTCTGTATAGTTTTAGACAACAAATTCTACCGAATCTTCGCCAGTCCCGGATACCCTTGCGCCGCGGCGATCGCAAACGCCCGGCATACGCAGGGCTGTTGGCTCGCCCCGCCGCATACGCCATGCCCACACCCGCCAGGCCCGTCCAGGGGCGGCGCTCGCGGAAGGACCAGTTCTGTTGTCACCTCCGCCGCTCGATCGCGGCCAGCTCGCCGCTGGGACTGCACCGGGTCCTGGAACCGGCCGGCGTGCTGCCGCAGGCAGCCTGGCGGCTGGACCCCCGGCCGGAGATCTGGCCGGACGAGGTCCGGGTCCGGGTCCGAGCGCCTCAACCTGGACGCCGCGTCGTTCCGGCAGTTGTCTGAGGCCAGCGGCGGCGACCCGGACAAGATCCGGCAGGCGGTGCTGGAGATCGTGGCCAGCCGGGGCAAGATGCAGAACCCGGTGACCGGCTCGGGCGGCATGCTGACCGGCACGGTCGAGGAGGCAGGACCGGACTCGTCCGCTCGGCCTGCGCGCCGGCGACAAGATCGCGACATTGGTCTCGCTGAGCCTGACGCCGCTGGTCATCACCGACGGCCTGGCGAGCTGGGACGGCCGGTCCGAGCAGGTGCCGTGCGCGGGCCACGCGATCCTGTTCGGCCGGTCGATCGCCGCGAAGCTGCCCGGCGACATGCCGGCCGAGCTCGCGCTGTCGGTCATGGACGTGTGCGGTGCGCCCGCCCTGACCCACCGGGTCGTCAGCCGCCAGCCCGGCCGCGAGCCCGGTCGTGGCGATCATCGGCGCGGCCGGCAAGAGCGGCTCGCTGTCGGCGGCCGCGGCCAGGACCGCGGGCGCGGCGCCGGGTCATCGGCGTGGTCCCGCACGAGCGGGAGGCGCAGCTGCTGCGGGCCGCCAGGGCCGCGCGACGGCGAGCACGGCCTGGTCGATGCCGTGGTGATCGCCGACGCCCGCGACCCGGTCGCCCTGTCCGGCGCTATCGCCGCCGCGGGCGGCCCCGCGGACGTCACCGTCGTGTGCGTCGACGTGCCGGGCTGCGAGGGCGGCGCGATCCTGTCCACCGTGCCGGGCGGCACGATCATCTTCTTTTCCATGGCAACCTCCTTCACCGCCGCCGCGCTCGGGGCCGAGGGAGTCGCCGCAGATGTCACGATGCTGGTCGGTAACGGGTATGTACCAGGACATGCGCAGCTCGCCATCGACCTGATCCGCACCGAGCCCGGCGTCCGGGGCATCTTCCAGCGCCGCATAGCAGAGCATTCGGAGTAGAGCCAATGCAGACCCGACTCAACCTCGACCCCGCGGTGGTCCGCGAGGCGCGCGAGCTGGCCGCGAGGGCGGGCCAGCCCATCGTGGAGATGGCCAGGACGCACACGACCGTCTCGGTCGAGCGCGCGGTGCTCCGGCTGGCCGGCCTGCAGGGCGCCGACCCCGACGGCATGCCGTGGGTCAACCGGCTGGTCGACGCCGTCCGCGAGAGCCACCGGCCTGGAGCACGGCGTAGCGCTGCCCGCGTGGGATGCGCTGGCACGGGCGGTTATCGATGACCTGGCCGCGCTGGCCGACGCCGCCGCGCAGGGCAAGGTGCAGTTCCGCATCCCGGCCGGCGACGACGCGACCGGGCCGCCGGGCGGCCGCGTCGGCGGCGATGGCCAAGGGCTTCGCGCAGGATCGACGCCAACCGGGCCCGGCGGCAGCAGCTGATCGAGGAGACAGCCGAGCCGCGCAAGCCGTGGATCTACCTGATCGTGGCCACCGGCGACATCTACGAGGACATCCCGCAGGCGCAGGCCGCGGCCCGCGAGGGCGCGGACGTCATCGCCGTGATCCGGTCGACCGGGCAGTCGCTGCTCGACTACGTGCCCGAGGGCGCCACCGCGGAGGGCTTCGCCGGCACCTACGCGACGCAGGAGAACTTCCGGCTGATGCGCGCCGCGCTCGACGAGACGTCGCAGGGAACTCGGCCGCTACGTCCGGCTGACGAACTACGCCTCGGGTCTGTGCATGCCGGAGATCGCTTCGCTGGCCGGCCTGGAACGGCTGGACATGATGCTCAACGACTGCATGTACGGCATCATCTTCCGCGACATCAATCCCGCGCCGGACGTTCATCGACCAGCGGTTCTCGCGGCAGATCCACGCCCGCGCCGGGATCATCATCAA
This sequence comes from uncultured Actinomycetota bacterium, assembly GCA_963726425.1. Taxonomy (GTDB): domain Bacteria; phylum Actinomycetota; class Actinomycetes; order Streptosporangiales; family Streptosporangiaceae; genus JAJYUU01. Next base: position 28,519 of record CAVSCN010000016.1, read on the forward strand.
CACCGGCGAGGACAACTACCTGACCACCGCGGATGCCGTCGACGCCGCCCACACCGTGGTCGTCAGCCAGCTGATGAACGAGTTCTTCGGCAAGGAGGCGGGCCTGGCCGACGGCCAGCTCGGGCCTCGGGCACGCGTTCGAGATCAACCCGGCGGTACCTGACTCGTTCCTGCTGGAGCTCGCGCATGCCCAGCTCGTCCGCGAGCTGTTCCCGGACGCGCCGCTGAAGTACATGCCGCCGACCAAGCACATGACCGGCAACGTGTTCGCCGGGTACCTGCTGGACGCCTTCTTCAACCTGTGCGGCGTCATGACCGACCAGTCGATCCTGCTGATCGGCATGATGACCGAGGGCATCCACACGCCGTTCCTGTCCGATCGGGACCTGGCCATCGAGAACGTGCGGTACGTGCGGGACGCGGCCGGGCCGGCTCGGGCGAGAGCTTCGTGCCCGCGCCCGGCGGCTTCATCGAGCAGCGGGCCAAGCAGGTGCTGCAGGAGTCGGTCGGGCTGCTGCGCCGGATCAACGACGACGGCCTGCTGAACGCGATCGCCGACGGCACGTTCGGCATCACCAGGCGGCCCGCGGACGGCGGCCGGGGCCTGGACGGCGTCATCGGCCGGGCCGACGATTACTTCAACCCGGCGGCGGAGTTCCTTGAGCGCGAGGAGGCAGCCAAGTGACCACGGGCAACATAGTCAGGCCGTACGGCGACACCACCGGCGACGGCCGGATCCAGGTCTCCTTCACCCTGCCCGTGCCGTTCGGCACGCCGACCGAGCAGGCGCGCGCCGAGGGCGCGGCGATGCAGCTGGCCACCAAGATGGGGCTGGACCCGGCGATGGTCGTGCACGCCAAGGGGATGGGCCCGGACTACACGTTCTTCATCGTGTACGGCCGGGTCTCGCACCTGGTCGACCTCAGCGAGGTGCAGGTGACCGAGCGGGAGTTCCCGCTGTTGTCCTCGGCCGAGGTGAACCTGCGGATCCGCAGCAACCTCGGCCGCAAGCTGGTCGTGGTCGGCGCCTGCATCGGCACCGACGCGCACACCGTCGGCATCGACGCGATCCTGAACGTCAAGGGGCACTCCGGCGAGAAGGGACTGGAGTACTACCGGGAGATCAAGGTCGTGAACCTCGGCTCGCAGGTGTCGGTGCCGGACCTGGTCGCCCGGGCGAACGACGAGGGCGCGGACGCGGTGCTGGTCAGCCAGGTCGTCACGCAGCGGGATGCGCACATCTCCAACGCGAAGGAGATGTCGGCGGCGTTCGACGCGGCCGCGGCCGACCCCGATGCGCCGGACCGGCCGCTGCTGGTCGTCGGCGGGCCGCGGTTCGACCCGTCGATGGCGGCCGAGCTGGGCGTGGACAAGATCTTCGGCAAGGGAACGACGCCGGGCGAGGTGGCCAGCTATCTGGCGTACGCGCTGGCGCCCGGCGAGGCCAGTGCGGACGCTGCCGCGCGCCGGGGGAGCAGGCGGCGTGAGCGAGGATCCGCGGCTCGGCCTGACGGTCACCGCACCGCCGGTACGTGCCGTACAGCCACGCGCACTACGGCGGCAACCTGGTCGACGGCGCGTACATGCTGGGCCTGTTCGGCGACGTGGCGACCGAGGCGTGCATCCGCACCGACGGGGACGAGGGCCTGTTCGCGTCCTACTCGGACGTCCAGTTCCGGGCGCCGGTCATCGCCGGGGACGTGCTGGAGGTGACCTGCACCATCACCAGGGTCGGCACCCGCAGCCGGGACGTGTCCTTCGAGGCCACGGTGGTGTGCCGGGCCCAGCCCGAGCGCGGCCCGTCCGCGGCCGCGGTGCTGGACGAGCCGATCGTCGCGGTCACCGCGACTGGCACCGTCGTGGTGCCCTGAGCCTGACACCCGGTGGTCGGGCGACGGCGCGCCGCCCAGTGCGGAGCGCGTCGAGCCGGCGGGCTAGCGTTGCCGCATGCGCTTTGCCTTCAAGACCGCACCGCAGCACACGACCTGGGACGCCATGCTCGAGGTGTGGCGGGCCGCAGACGACATCGAGGTGTTCGAGTCCGGCTGGACGTTCGATCACTTCTACCCGATCTTCTCTGACTCGGCCGGGCCGTGCCTGGAGGGCTGGATGACGCTGGCCGGCCTGGCCCAGGCCACCCGCCGGCTTCGGCTCGGCACGCTGGTGACCGGCATCCACTACCGGCATCCCGCCGTGCTGGCGAACATGGCCGCGACGCTCGACGTCATGTCCGGCGGCCGGCTCGAACTCGGCATCGGCGCCGGCTGGAACGAGGAGGAGTCCGGCGCGTACGGCATCGAGCTGGGCACGTCCGCGCGAGCGCAGCGACCGGTTCGAGGAGGCCTGCGCGGTGCTGACCGGCCTGCTGTCGCAGCCGACAACCACGTTCAAGGGCAGCTACTACCAGCTCACCGACGCCCGGTGCGAGCCCAAGCCGGTGCAGCAGCCGCACCCGCCGATCTGCATCGGCGGCAGCGGCCGGCTGCGGACGCTGCGTACCGCGGCCCGGTACGCGCAGCACTGGAATTTCGTCGGCGGTACCCCGGACCAGTTCCGTGCCGCCCGGGACGTGCTGCACCAGCACTGCGCTGACATCGGCCGGGATCCGGCGGAGATCCTGCTGTCCAGCCACGTGCTGTTCACCGGGGACCCGGCCGAGACGGCGGCCAGCGCGGCTGCGCTCGGCGACGCGGGCGTGCAGCTCGGGATCATCCAGCTGCGGCCGCCGCACGACCCGGCGGTGCTGGAGTCGCTGGCGGACGCGCTCGCCGGGCTGCGCTGACCTGATCCGCCGGCCGGCTAGTTCGAGAAGTCCTGCGTCATCCACACGGTGCCGTTGGCGGACCACTGCACCGTGATGCCGATATGGGTGAACGCCGAACTCAGGATGTTCAGCCGGTGGCCGTCGTCGGGCGGCTTCTCGTTCAGCATGTCCTGAGTGAGCCCGACCGCCATCTGCGCGATCGCGGACTCCGAGTCGGCCACCGGGCCGCCTTCGCCGATGTTCTCGCCCGCCGCGGTCCAGTGCACCCCGGCCGCGGTCTCCCGGTCGCCGAGCGACGCCTCGCCGGGGCACTGGTGCGACAGCCCGCAGCCAGCGGCCATCAGCTGGTTGTGCCGGGACGAGCTCAGGTCCAGGCCGCTGGTCACCGTGTAAGCAGGCAGCCCGGCCCGGGCGCGGGCCTGGTTGATGAGCGCGAGCACGCTGGCGGCAGCCCCCGCGACGGTCGACGCGGACGGCGAGGGCTGCGGCGCTGGCTTGGCGGATGTGGGCGACGCGGACGGCGACGCGACCGGAGTACGGGCCGGATGCCGGGTGGGCCGCGGCGTGGCCGGCTCACGGGACCGGGCCGGTGCCGGGGTGGTCGCGGCCGGAGTCCCCGCGGGCTGTGCGCGGCCGGTCGGCGAGGCGCAGCCGGTTCCGCCGGGACAGGCACTGCTGCTCGCGGGTCCGGCGGCGGCGTCGGTCCGGGCGAGGCTGGTGCCGCCGGTCGCGAGGCGGACAGCAACGACCGCCAGCACCAGGATGACGACGGTCGCGGTGAGCACCAGGTACGCCCGGCGGGGCGCGCGGCTATGCGCGCGGGCGCGATGGCGGGGCATTTACGTCACGTTAGCGGCGAATCCGGACGGCGGCAGGCAAACGCGAACAGGCGCTCAGGAGGGGCCGTCACGCGACCCGGCGCAGTACCGGCCAGCGCGGCCAGGCCACAATTACAGGATGGCCGCCGGCGATCCCTATGACCTCGGCAGGTTCGTGACTGCCCAGGATTCCGGCGGCGCCTACGCGCAGGCGGTGGCGGAGCTGCACCGCGGCGCGAAGGTCAGTCACTGGATGTGGTTCGTGTTCCCGCAGATCGCCGGGCTCGGGCACAGCCAGACGGCCAGGCACTTTGCGATCTCCTCGGTCGCCGAGGCGCGCGCCTATCTCGCTCATCCGGTGCTCGGCCCCCGGCTGGCCGAATGCGCCGGCATCGTGGCCGGGCTCACCGGCCGCACTGCGGAGCAGATCTTCGGCGGCATCGACGCGCTGAAGCTGCGGTCGTCGCTGACCCTGTTCCGGCTCGCGGACCCGGCGCAGGAGGTGTTCGGGCAGGTGCTGGACCGCTACTACGACGGCGTGCCGGACGCGGCGACCCAACAGCTCGCGCGCGGCTGACGGGCGGTCAGGTCTTGGACACGAACAGCCCGGCGTAGAGCGAGCGGGCCGGCCGGGTACCGCGGCGATGATCGGCCGCGAGCGCGCCACCGAGGACGCCGCCGAGCACGGTGGCCCCTGACCAGAGCGGCAGGACGACAACTCCGATGGGCGCGAGCAGCAGGCAGGCGGCGATGCCCGCTGTCAGTCCCGCCAGCCGTCCCTGTCGTATTTGCGCCTGGCGTACGGTTTCCTCCCTGGCCAGCAGCCAGGCCGCGACCGCGCCAGCCGGAATCCCGCTGACGAGCGCGATCGCGAGGAGGAGGAATGGCTGTCCCGGCGTCTCCGGCACGAACGAGGCCGCGACGCCGCCGAGCAGGCCGGCCGCGACGCCCGCGACGAGCGTGCCGGACGGTACCGCGGATCCGCGCCCGGTCAGGGCGAGCACCGCGGCCACTGCCGCCACGGAGACGACCTGGACTGGCAGCGTAAGCAACGCTGCGGACCCCGCGATGGCGGCGAACGTCCAGAGCGTCACGGCGTCGGCGCGGTGGGCCGGGAGCGCGGCAGCGTCCGCAGCGTCGGCCGGATCCGCGCTGGAGCGGCCCCGGCGCCGGTCCGCGAGCAGCGCCATGGCCGCGGCCGCGGCCAGCAGCGCGAGGCCGGCGATCTCCCGCGCCAGGCTGAACCGGAGCGTCGCGCTAGCGCCGCCGCCGATATAGCGGTCGGTCTGCACCAGCAGCATGGCCGCCCGGCAGAGCGCGGCCAGGCCGGCCAGCCGAAGCACCCGGGCGGTGATGGTGCCACCGACGGGGCCGAACCAGCCGCGGCTGCGGCCGACCCACGGCAGGCCGCCGAGCGCGAGCACGCCGGCCAGCACGCGGACCCGGTCGGTCAGGCTAGATGCGTCCGTCGCCGGTGAAGTTCGCCAGCTCAGCCACACGGCCCAGACGGCCGCGGCGGCGAGGCAGGCGATTCCCAGCCAGTAGAAGATCTTGCGTCCCACCGCGGCCTCCCTCGCTACGAGCCACAATCCGCCGCCAAGCCACTGCAGCCGCGGCGATCCGGCCGGCACCGCGGCGGCCTCGGCGCGCACGGCCTCGGCCCACTGCCGCCGGCCCGGCGGCAGCATCCGGGTCGCCGCCCGCAGCACCGCCGTCAGGGCCGTCGCCAGCCCGCCGGTCACGAGTTCTCGCCCGCCAGCCGGCCGGACGGCCGCCGCCGCGGCCCGGCTGGCCGCTCCGGCGCCGCGGCCGGTGCTGGCTGGTCAGCTCGGACCGCCGCGGCCGCGGCGAGGCCATCGGCGCTCAGGCGGTAGAGGTGCCGCCGTGGCCGGCCTTCGGGCTGCGCTTCCTCCCAGCACGCCTCGACCAGTTCCCGGTCCGCGAGCCGGACCAGAATCGGGTAGAGCGTGCCGGACTTGAGGCCGGTCTCGCGGGCAAGGTCGTATCCGTGCCGCCACGACGACGGCTGCTCGGCGAGGGCGGCCAGGACGGCGATGGTCTGGGCGGAGAAGCTCCGGTTCCTCGGCACGGTCTTACTCTACCTAGATAGATTTAACTCGCGCAGCGGTTTTGCCGATCTGCGCTCGATCGCTGCCATTGCCGCTGCTTGCAACGCTGGCCCCCATTGTCACAGCGGCGCGAACCGGGCAGCATGATCGGGTAATGGGCGAATCTCCCGTGGAGGGTCAAGCGTGCCGTTCTCGCCGGTCGAAGGTTCAGCCTGGGCCGACGGGGCCGGGCTGCACTTCCGGTTTGCCGACGCCGGGCACGCCCTGGCGGGCGTGCGCCTGCTGCAGGATGTGCGGATACCGGCCCAGCAGCTGGAGTTCGGCCGCACGCCGGACGGCTGGGAACTCGCAACTGACCGCGCCCCCGGTGACGCGGCTGGAGTACCTGCTCGAGCTGCGCTACCCGGACGGCGGCACGAAGGTCAGCACCGACCCGGGCAACCCGCGGCAGGCGCCCGGCGCGTTCGGGCCCAGGAGCGTGCTCGAGTTCCCCGGCTACGCGCCGCCCGCCTGGCTGTCGGCGCCCGCGGGCCGCGGCGGCAGCCAGGCCTTCGAGCTGCCGGTGCTCGACGACGCGATGACGGTGCGGGTGTGGTCCCCGGCCGGGCTCGCGGGCCGCGGACCCGCTGCCGCTGCTGGTCGTGCACGACGGACCCGAGTACGACTCGCTGGCCAGCCTCACCCGGTATCTGGGCGCGGGCATCCACGGCCGGCTGGCTGCCCGGCTGCGGGCCGCGCTGCTCAGCCCCGGGCCGCGCAACTACTGGTACTCGGCGAACGCCCGGTACGCCCGCGCGCTGCGCCAGTCGGTCCTCTCCCTGCTCACCGGCCGCCTCACCGTCAGCCGCCGGATCGGCATGGGCACCAGCCTCGGCGCCCTGGCGATGCTGCACGCCTACTGCCGGTACCCCGACTCGTTCGACGCCCTGTTCCTGCAGTCCGGCAGCTTCTTCACCCCGGCGCTGGACAGCCAGGAACGCCGGTTCCCGCACTACCGGCGGATCATCGGCTTCACCGCGGACGTGCACGGCGGCGGCTTGCCCGCCAGGCCCGTCCGGGTCGTGCTGACCTGCGGCGCGACCGAGGAAAACGCCGCCAACAACCGGCTGATGGCGCAGACCCTGCGCGCGCACGACTACCCGGCCGACCTGCACGAGGTGGCGGACATGCACAACTACACGGCCTGGCGGGACGCGTTCGATCCGCACCTGACCCGGCTGCTGCAGCTGGCGGGGGACTCGTGAGCGGGCATGCGGTCGAGCTGTGGTCGGACGCCATCGGCGCGGCCGGGACGGTGATCCGGTACGGCCACTGGGGACGGCCGGTGCTCGTCTTCCCGTCGGAGCAGGGCCGGGCCGCTGACTTCGAGGCGAACGGCATGGTCGACGCGGTCGGCGGCCTGATCGACGGCGGGCCGGCTGAAGCTCTACTGCGTCGACAGCTACGACGCGGCGACGCTGGTCGAACGTGGACATCCCGCTCGAGGAGCGGGCGGTCCGGCACGGCAGCTACGAGTCCTGGATCTTCGGCCAGGTGCTGCCGTGGATCTACGACGACTGCGGCGGCAAGCTCGGAGGTCGCGACGCTCGGCTGCAGCCTCGGCGCGTTCCACGCGGCCAACTTCGCGCTCCGGCGGGCCGACCTGTTCCCGCTGGCGCTGTGCTTCTCCGGCAGCTACGACCCGTCGGCCTGGCACGGCTGGGGTGAGCGCGGCAGACGCGACGTACTTCAACAACCCGATCGACTACGTCGGGTCACATGGACGGTGATCACCTCGCCTGGCTGCGCGACCACGTGAGCCTGCTGCTTGTGTGCGGCCAGGGTCAATGGGAGGACACCACCGGCGCGCTGGATAGCACCCGGCAGTTCGCCGGGCTGCTGGCGGCCAAGGGCATCCAGCACGAGCTCGACCTGTGGGGCCATGACGTACCGCACGACTGGCCGTCCTGGCGCGCTCAGGTCGCCCACCACCTGCCGAGATTCTGCTGACGAGACCCCGGAGCGTCTCATGAGCGACGAACGCCACCTGATCGGGTTGCTGCTCGGCACCGAGGAAGACTGGCCGCGGGCGTTCGAGGAGATCCTGCGCCGCCTCGGGCCGGTGCCAGGTACCGGCGGCAGCACGCACTCGTTCGACTGCGAGCGGATCACCATCGAGCCGTTCCGGCTGAGCTACCGGCCGCGCTATCACCTGGTCATCGACCGCCTGGCCTACTGGTACTACGTGCCGCGCGAATGGCTGAAGAAGGTCGCGCTGATGGACCGGGTGTACCTGCTCAACAGCCCGTTCACGTTCCAGGCCATGGAGAAGCACGCGGCCTACTGCGCGATGATGCGGCTCGGCCTGAAGGTGCCGGAGACCGTGCTGGTGCCGTACAAGAACCCGGTCGACAACGCCCGGTACGCCTACACGGCGGCCAAGTACAACAAGCCATTCGACCTGGACGCGATCGCCGAGCGAGATCGGCTATCCGCTGTTCATGAAGCCCTACGACGGCGGCGCCTGGCGCGGCGTGTCCAGGATCGGCAATGCCCGCCAGCTGCATGAGGCCTACGACCAGAGCGGCGAGATGCTCATGCACCTGCAGAAGGCGGTCGACGACTACGACGTGTTCGCCCGGTCGCTGTCGATCGGGGCCGAGACGATGGTGATGCGGTTCCAGCCCGATCAGCCCATGCACCTGCGCTACGCCGTGGACCACGACTTCCTGGCCCCGCAGGCCGGGGACGAGGTCGTGACGATCGGGAAGCTGGTCAACGCGTTCTTCCGGTGGGAGTTCAACTCCTGCGAGACGCTGGTGAAGGGCGCCGAGATCTATCCGATCGACTACGCCAATGCCTGCCCGGACGTGGCGCTGACCAGCCTGCACTACTACTTCCCGTGGGCGATCAAGGCGCTGGTGAAGTGGTCGGTCTTCGCACTGGTGACCGGCCGGCGACCGCGGCTGGACCTGGACACGCGGCAGTACTTCGAGATCGCGGACGACGCCGGGACCAGCTACGCGCAGAAGCTGACGGCTTACCGCGAGCTGGCGGACAGCTACTTCGACACCGCGCAGTACTACGACTTCTGCGGCGTCCAGCCTGGCGCGGCTGGATGAAATCGTCCTGGAGTGGGTAGCGGGACCGGACTTCGACCGGCTGCTGATCGACACGGTCCGGTCGGTCTACCCCGCGCACGAGCAGGACAAGTTCGTCGCCCACCTGCGCGGCCTGCTCGCCTTGTGGGTCAGGGACGAGAACGGCAGGGTCACTGCGGCCTGAGGGAGGCGGATATGGGTCGGGACATCCAGGCAATCAAGATCAGCGGCGAGGACCGCCGTAACTACCGCGCGAAACTGGCCCGGTCCCTGGACGTGTTCGCCCGGATGCTGCGGGAGAACATGTTCGAGTCCGAGCCCGCGCTGGTCGGCCAGGAGATCGAGCTGAACCTGACCGACCCGGACGGCGCGCCATCGATGCGCAACGCGGAGGTGCTGGCGGAGATCGCGGACCCGGCCTGGGCCACCGAGGTAGGGCAGTTCAACCTGGAGATCAACGTGCCGCCGCGCGAGCTGACGGGCGACGCCGTCGTCGGCCTGGAGGGCGAGATCCGGGCCAGCCTGAACCATGGCGACGAGCGGGCGCGCAGCCTCGGCACCCGGCTCGTCATGATCGGGATCCTGCCCACGCTGCGCAAGTCGGACGTGCACGAAGGCACGATGTCCGCGAATGAGCGGTTCCGGGTACTGAACGAGCAGATCTTCGCGGCCAGGGGCGAGGACATGCAGATCGAGATCGACGGCGTCGAGCAGCTCCTGACGCACTCGGACAGCATCACCCCCGAGGCCGCGTGCACGAGCGTCCAGCTGCACGTCCAGGTGAGTCCCGAGGGCTTCGCCGGTTACTGGAACGCGGCCCAGTCCATCGCCGGGGTGCAGGTCGCGCTCGCGGCGAACTCCCCGTTCCTATTCGGGCATCAGCTCTGGCAGGAGACCCGGATCACGCTCTTCGAGCAGGCCACCGACACCCGGCCGGATGAACTGAAGCGGCAGGGAGTGCGACCGCGGGTGTGGTTCGGGGAGCGCTGGATTACCTCGGTCTTCGATCTGTTCGAGGAGAACATCCAGTTCTTCCCCGCGCTGCTGCCGATCTGCGAGGACGAGGATCCGCTCGCTGTGCTGGACGCGGGCGGGTGTCCCGAGCTGGCCGAGATGAGCCTGCACAACGGCACCGTGTACCGGTGGAACCGGCCCGTGTACGGGATCGTCAGCGGCCGGCCGCACGTCCGGGTGGAAAACAGGGTGCTGCCAGCCGGCCCGACCGTTGCCGACGTGATGGCGAACGCTGCGTTCTACTACGGCCTGGTCCGGGTGCTGGCCGAGTCGGAGCGCCCGGTGTGGACGCAGATGTCGTTCGCGACGGCCGCGGAGAACCTGCACGAGGCGGCGCGACACGGCCTCGGCGCGCACCTGTACTGGCCGGGGCTCGGCGATGCTCCGGTCGCCGAGCTTGTGCTGCGCCGGCTGCTGCCGATGGCACGGGAGGGGCTGAGCCGGTGGGGAGTGGACCTGGTGCAGGCCGACCGGCTGCTCGGCATCATCGAGCAGCGCTGCCTGACCGGGCAGACCGGCGCGAGCTGGCAGGTCGCAACCACGGCGGCGCTGCAGGAGCGCGGGGCGGACCGGGACGAGGCGCTGCGGCAGATGACCCAGCGTTACGTCGAGCACATGCACACCAACGAGCCGGTGCACACCTGGCCGCACTAGGCCCGCGCCGTAAACTGCCGTGGGCCGCCGCATCGGGCGGCGACGGCGCCGGCCAGCCGGCGCCGGATCCGGCAGGGGAGCGTGCGGCATGGCAGAGGGCATAGCTGGCAGATCCGTGCTGGTCTTCGGGGCGGGCGGCGCGCTCGGGGCCGGCGTCGCCGCGGCGCTGGCCGGTGCGGGCGCGGTCGTGGTCGGCGCGGACAAGGTCGTGCCGCCGGAGAGCCGCCGGCTGGAGGGCGTCCGGTACGAGGCCGTCGATGTGCTCGACGACACCGCGGTCGGTGCGCTGGTCGACGCGCTCGGCCGGCCGTGGGCGGTGCTGAACACGATCGGAGGGTTCGCGCCCGCGCGGCCGCTGGCGGAGATGGACCGCGGCGAGCTCACCGGGCAGCTGGAGCTGAACCTGGTGACCGCCGCGCTGATCACCAAGCACGCGCTGCGGGTCATGCAGCCGGCCGGCGAAGGCCGGGTCGTGCACACTGCCAGCCGGGCGGGCGTCGTCACGCACGGCTCGGGATTCGCCTACTCGGTCAGCAAGGCGGCGGTGCTGCACCTGGTCGCGATGGCCGCGGACGAGGTGCGCGGCACTGGGGTCACGGTGAACTGCGTGGTACCGACCATCATCGACACCCCCGCGAACCGGGCGGCGATGCCGAACGCCAACCACGATGCGTGGCCCAAGATCGGCCGACATCGCCGCGTACGTTCCTCTACCTGGTCCAGCCCGAGTCCGGGCTCGTCAACGGAGCCGCGCTGCCGGTGTGACCGACCGTCGGCGCGCGGCGCTCGCAGGCGACGATCTCGAGGCCAGTACGCCGGATGGGCTGGGACTCGGCGAGGCCGCCGGCGTAGAAGCGGCGAGCGCCGTCGAGCAGCTCGTCCAGCGGCGGCCACCAGGGCCCGTGCTCCAGCGACCGCAGCGTGTCCAGCAGCCCGGCCGCCTGCGTGCGGTCGGCGCGATGGTCGCGAGTCACCGCGACCCGGTGCGGTCGCGCGGCCCGCAGCGGCCCGAGGTACAGGTCCGGCCCGGCGACTGCCCGCCCGGGCGGCGCGATGACCAGGTAGTAGTCGGGTAGCTCGAACCGCTTGTCCTGCCAGGCGGCGAGCGCCTGCGGCGGCCTGCTCCTCGAACGCCGGCCGCGCCCTGCCGGGCCGGTGTTCACGTCCCACATCGCCTGCCAGGCGGCCGCGACGCCGGCCAGCGGATCGTCGGGCACGAGTACGTACGTGGACCGGCGCCGCGCGGCCTCGCGCATGGCCAGCGCGCCGGGCTCCCAGTCTTGGTGTTCGGCCGGCGTGCCGTTCGCTGACTCGGCCGGGGCGCTGCCACCGACTACCGAGATGTTCGGCGACCGGGACAATCCGGCCATCAGCTCAGCGCGGACCGGGCCGACGAGCATGACGACGGTGGAAGACTCGCGTCGCATGAGATAGACCCTAGTCGCGCGGGCCCGGCAGACGCCGCGGTGTCACGCGTCCTGCGGCCAGTCGCGGGCGGCGACCGCCGCGCCACGCGAGCGCCTCGGCCGCGGTCGTCGGCGAGCAGGAAGCCCGGCGCTGATCGTCGCGTCGAGGGCACTGCTCGAACCGGGCCAGATAGTCGGCCCGCCGCCCGGGTAGAGCGGCGGAGCTGCTCGGCGGGAACGGCCGGGTGACGCCGAACAGGAACGCGAACAGGCTCGCGCCCGCGCTGGCCGAGGCCGGACAGCACCGCCGTCGGCACGTCGGTCCACGGCGTGCGGATGCCGCCGGTGGCGATGCCGAGCGCGTCCCGCTGCAGGTCGTCGCCGTCGGCGGCGAGGTCCAGCCGCGGCGACGCCGGGGGAGCGGCGCCCCCGCCCGCCCAGTCATCCAGGTGCTCGAGCGCCGCGCAGGCGACGTAGTGATGCTGCAGCCCGCTGTTGATCGGGATCTCGGTGGTGCCCATCACGATCGGGTGGTCGGCCGGGTGAGCTCCGCCATCCGCGCCGCCGGCAGCGCGCCGTCGTCGTGGCCGCTGGCGACCATGAGGTAGGTGTCGGCGTGCGCGGCGCCCGCGAGTTCCCAGTTGCGCAGCAGGCCGGCGTCGGGCTGGCCGACCTGGCCGCCGCCGAGCAGCACCTGGTCGGTCTCGGTCTGCAGCACGAGCACTGGAACCCGCAGGTCGGACCGGATGCACTCGGCCGTCACCCGGCCTGCCGGACCGGCCCGGGGAGAAGCCCTTGTCCAGCGACGCGCCAGTGGCCCCGTGCGGCCGTGCACGGCAAAGCCGTCATAGACCTGATCCCGGCCGTCGACGGCGTTGATGTACGTCACCAGGAACGCCGCCGACTGCGAGTGACCAGCCGCGAGCAGCCGCCGGCGGCACGTGCCGGCCGAGCACGCCCGCCCCGTTCCGCAATGCGAGCCCGGCCTGGCTGAACATGTCGAAGGACCACGCGTCGCCCGGATGGGAGAGGATCGCGTACCGGTCCGGGAAGCAGCTTCTTCAGGTGCATCCCGTTGTCGACCAGGCCGCCGCCGTCGAGGCCGGCGCGCTGCGCGGTCACGCCCGATCCAGGCGTGCCGCCTGCGAATCAGGTGCGTGTGCGTCATCATCCAGATCGGCGGCGCGTCGATGCCGCCGGAGACGTTCATCCACTCGGCGACGGCCGTGCCGCTGAACTCGGTGCCGTCGGCCGGCCGGCGCACCAGGATCCGGGTGACGTACGGGCTGACGGCGTCGGGCTCGGCGGCCCAGCGGCCGTCGGCGGTCGCGTTCACCGTCGAGCCGGTAGGACGTCGCCTCCCCGGCGAACACGAATTCCTCTTCGGTGTAGCCGAGCGAGCCGAGGTCGTAGGCGCCGACGGGCATGGGCGAGGGCCCCGGCAGCCGCCGGAGCTCGGCAGGGTGCTGGCTCATGCAGCCGTCAGGCCGCCGCTCGCTCGAGGATGTGGATCGAGCAGGCGCTGGCCAGCCCGATCACGTGCGTCAGGCCGACTTTCGCGCCCTCGATCTGCCGGTCGCCGGCCTCGCCGCGCAGGTGCGTGCTCACCTCGTAGATGTTGGCGATGCCGGTCGCGCCGAGCGGGTGGCCCTTGGACAGCAGGCCGCCGGACACGTTGACCGGGATCTCGCCGTCGCGCCACGGGCCGCGCTTGTCGATCCATTCGCCGGCCCCGCCTTCCGGGCACAGCCGCAGGTTGTCGTAGTGCCGCAGCTCGGCGGTCGCGAAGCAGTCGTGCAGCTCGACCAGGTCCAGGTCCTGCGGGCCGACGCCGGAGAGCTCGTAGGCCTGGTCGGCGGCCTGCGGGTGAGCGTGTTGACGTCGAACTGGACCAGGCCGCCGTCCACGTACGGGTCGCTGGTCAGGACCGAGGCGGACACCTTGATCGCCCGCTTGCGTACCTCGGCGGGCATCGCCTGCGAGCCGCTCACCGCTGGTCAGCACCGCGGCCGCGGCGCCGTCACCGGTCGGGCAGCACATCAGCTTCGTGTTCGGGTAAGCGATCATCTCGTCGGTCATGATCTGCTCGAGCGAGAACTCCTTCTGGTACTGCGCCAGCGGGTTCAGCGTCGAGTGCGCGTGATTCTTCTCCGCGACCTTGGCGAACTGCTCGAAGCCCACGCCGTCGTGCATGTTCGCGTACTCCATGCCCGACTGCGCGAACGT
>CAVSCN010000017.1:0-19791 GCA_963726425.1 uncultured Actinomycetota bacterium
ACCGGCGCAAGGCGATGGCCACCTCGGCCGTGCACCGGTGGACCGACGAGGCGGAACGACTGCTGACGCTGCGCGAGACGCACCGGCTCACCGGCTTCCCGGCCCGGCCCGAGGCGCAGGCCCTCGGCGCCAAGATCGCGCACGCCCCCGGCGCCGTCGCGCACTAGCCGGCGGGCGCTGCGACCACGGTTCTCACCGTTCCCGGCATCGTCAGCTCGCTCCGGACCGGCCTTCGCCTGCGTAATGCGGACTAAACGAAACCTACAAAGAGTCGTTCGGAAAACCGTCACAACGGGCCATGACGAACGGCGCACTCGCTCTGACACAGTAGGGTGTGATCAAGACCACAGCGAGGGACCCAACAGGAGAAACGCGGATGTGCCCGCACACGCCACAGTGCCCGGAGCCGCACGGCCCGGACCGGGAGGCGGCCAGAACGATCATCAGTCACCCGGAGCAGGGCTGGAGCCTTCTCTGCAACGGCGTCGTCATGTTCGAGGACACCGGAGAGCTGCTGCCGGGCGGCACGATAATCGCCCCCCATCGACCCACTGATCTGATCCAGGACGTCGCGGGCTGCCCCGACCCGGCCGAGCCCACGAACTCACGAACCTCCGCGGCCTAGCGGCCGTCGCGGCCCGCAGCCCGCTAGCCCGTCAGCGCTGGCCTGCCCGCAGTGCTGGCAGCGCGCCCAGCCAGTCCGCCACCGCCGCCCGTATCGCCTGCGGGTGCCGGGACAGGCTATGGGTCTCCCCCGGCAGCACCACTACCCGGCTCGCGTCCGCCTCCGCCGGGATGCCGAACGGGTCTCGTTCCCCGTTGACGACCAGCACGTCGGTGCCCGCCGCCCGCAACTCATCCGCGCGGCTATTCTCCGGCCGGCCCGGCGGATGCAGCGGGAAAGCCAGCGCCACCACCGCGCTCGCCTGCGCGGCCTGCGCCGTCCGGCAGGCCACCCGGGCGCCGTTGCTGCGGCCGCCCTGCACCAGCGGAATGCCCTTGTGCGCCGCGCGCAGCGCCTCGATGATCTCCAGCCAGGCCGCGTCCTGCTTGGCAGCGTTGCCCGGCGCGCTCGCCCCCCGCACCCGGTAGGGCTGCAGCACCCTGGCCACGGTCGCGCCCAGGCCCGCGGCCGCCGCGCTGGCGGCGAGCACGTCGGCCGTCTCTGTCCCGCCGCCCGCTCCATGGGTCATGACCAGCAGGAACGCCGGCTTCTTGGCCTTCTCGACCACGACTCTCGCGGGTCCCTGCCCGGTGTCGATCTCCACGCTCGCAGCGTAACGCGACCGCCGCCTGGCCGCCCGGCCGTGGGGGCGGCGAGACCGCCGCCCACCCCGACCCCACCCGCCCGGTGAGCGCTGATCTAGGCTTCCGCGCATGGCGGCTCGCCCAGCCCGGCGATCCGCTCGGGAATGTCACGGGGGTGGCAATGCCTGCTGCGGGCAACAAGACCGCTGATCCGATCGAGCAGTTCTTCGCGATCCTGGCCGAGCCAGGGCGCATCCCGACCTTTGACGGTGAGTCGGCCACGCTGCGCTTCGACGTGCTCGGCGCTGGATCCGAGGCCGAGCACTGGCACGTGCAGATAGCGGACGGTGACGTCAGCGTCACGCGCTCGGCCGCGCCTGCGGACGCCGTGGTGCACGTGAGCCGCGAGCACCTTGAGGCGATGGTCACCGGCCGGCTGAACGCCATGGCCGCGATCCTGCGCGGCCTGCTGACCTGCGAGGGCAGCATGGCCGCGCTGGTCATGTTCCAGCGCTGCCTGCCCGGCCCGCCCGGCTCGACCGGCCGCGTGGCCCCGATCAGCTCGAAAACCGTGACCGAACAGCATGCGAGGACAGCATGAGCGACACGCTGGTTCAGATCCTTGAGGGCAACACATTCGTAGTCAGCGACGACCGCGGCGACATCGAGGCGTCGCTGACGGACCCGACCGGCCTGTTCTCGTTCGACACCCGGTTCCTGTCCCGGTGGGTGCTGACGGTCAACGGCAAGCGGCTGACCGCCCTGTCGACCGACGACCTGCAGTATTTCCAGACCCGGTTCTTCCTGGTCCCGGGCACCGGCACCGTCTACGTCGACTCCAAGCTGTCGGTGATCCGGCAGCGCGAGGTCGCTGACGGCTTTCACGAGGAACTGCGAGTGCTCAACCACGACAGCGAGCCGGTCCGGCTCGACGGTCCGGATCGAGGCGGCCAGCGACTTCGCGGACCTGTTCGAGGTCAAGGACGCGCTGGCCAAGAAGGGCAGCTACACCGCGCGGGTGACCGGCGACAGCCTCGTGCTCAGGTATGAGCGGGAGACCTACGCGCGCGAGACCTGGATCTCCAGCAGCGAGCCCGCCGACCTCGATGAGGGCGGGCTGTCGTTCACGATCACCGTCCCGCCGCACGGCGAGTGGAGCACCGACCTGCAAGTCGTCGCGTCTCAGGGCGAGCCCGCCGCTTCGGCCGACGGCCCGGTCGGGATCCGCGGCCAGGGCCAGCGCCGGGTACGCCGGGACATGGCCCGCGGCCTGGAGAAGTGGCTAGGTCATGCGCCGCGGCTGGAGTGCGACTGGGAGCCGATGGGGCAGATCTACCACCGCTGCCTGACCGACCTGGCGGCGCTCAGGTTCTCGACTCTGACGATGCCGAACCGGTCGCTGCCCGCCGCCGGGCTGCCCTGGTTCATGACGATCTTCGGCCGGGACAGCATCTTCACCAGCCTGCAGGCGCTCCCGTTCACGTCCGAGCTGGCCGCCGCCACGCTGCTGGCGCTGGCCGAGCGGCAGGGCACCCGGATCGACGACTTCCGGGACGAGGACCCCGGCCGGATCCTGCACGAGCTGCGGTACGGCGAGATGACCGCGTTCGAGGAACGACCGCATTCGCCGTACTACGGCAACGCCGACGCGACCCCGCTGTTCGTGGTGCTGCTGGATGAGTACGAGCGCTGGACCGGCGACACGAAGCTGGTCCGCGGCCTGGAGCGCGCCGCCCGGGCGGCGCTGGCCTGGATCGACGACTACGCCGACCTGCAGGGCAACGGCTACATCTCCTACCAGCGCAGGAACGCCGACACCGGGCTGGAGAACCAGTGCTGGAAGGACTCCTGGGACTCGATCTCGTACCGGAACGGCGACCTGCCGGGGTTCCCGCGGGCGACCTGCGAGCTGCAGGGCTACGCCTACGACGCGAAGATGCGTGGCGCCCGGCTGGCCCGGCTGGTGTGGAAGGATCCGGCGTTCGCGGATCGGCTGGAGAAGGAGGCTGCCGATCTCAAGCGCCGGTTCAACCGGGACTTCTGGCTTGCCGACGGCGAGTACTTCGCGGTGGCCGCTGGACACCGATGGCCGCCCGGTCGACTCGCTGACGTCCAACATCGGCCACCTGCTGTGGAGCGGAATCGTCGACAAGTCCAAGGCCAGGGCCGTGGCCCGAAGCACCTGATGAGCCCGCAGCTGTTCTCCGGCTGGGGCATCCGCACGCTGGCCGAAGGCGAGGCCACGGTACAACCCGATCGGCTACCACGTCGGCACGGTGTGGCCGTTCGACAACTCGTTCATCGCCTGGGGCCTGCGCCGGTACGGGTTCAAGGACGAGGCGGCGGCCGTGGTCGCCGGGATCATGGCGGCGGCCGAGATCTTCGCCGGGCGGCTGCCGGAGGCGTTCGGCGGCTACTCCGCGCAGCTCCACCCGGTATCCGGTCCAGTACCCGACGGCCTGCAGCCCGCAGGCGTGGTCCACCGGCGCGCCGCTGCTGCTGCTGCGCGCCGGCCTCGGCCTCGAACCCGAGGGCGATCATCTGATCGTCGACCCGGCGCTGCCGGACTGGATGGGCAGCCTCGAACTGCTGGACTTGCCCGGCCGGTGGAACCAGATCGACGCGTTCGGCCGCGGGCGGGTGAAGACCGAGCGGTTCACCGGCCGGTGACGTCCTAAGCCCGTGTCGGCCTCCGGCCGCTTCGGGTGTGCTCAGCCGTGCTCAGGCGTGCTCAGCCGCCGCGAAGCTGCGCGACGATGCCGTCCGCCTGCGCCATCGTCAGGGTCTGCAGATTCGGCATCGGCACGGTACCGCAGCTGCCGGCCAGGAACACGACCTGGTCGGTCACGCACGCGCAGATGTCGGGGTACTTCTCGGCGATGGCGATCTGCTCGCGGAGCATGGGCTCCCGGTTCGCCGCCGCCGCGTTGACCGCGGGCATGACGCGATCGGCCATCGTCTGCTCGACCCGCTTCTTGATGGCACGCCCGATGAACCCGGCGGCGGCACCGAGAGCGACCTCGCCGATCGCGCCTTCGATCGAGTCGCCGACGTCACCGCCGTAGTCGACGCCGCGGCGGCCGAAGCCGCGGCCGCCGAGCGACCCGAACGACCGACGCCCGCCCGGACCGGGCGGCGGGCCCGCGACTGGCTCGGCGTTCCACCCCTGCTGCGGCGGGACGCCGGCGTGCGGTGTCCCTGGCAGCTGTGACATCTGGCCGAGCTGCATCCGCGCCATGTCGGCGAGTTCAGTGATCGAGTGCACTGCCGTGCTGGTCCCGCACCGCGGGCACGGCATCAAGGACTGCCCATTGCTCACGCCACCATTGTGCGGGTCGCAGCGCACGGGCGGAAGACCGGCGAGAAGCCGCGATACTCGATCGGGACCCTATGGCGACTGCCGTGCCTCGTCGAGCACGATCGGCGGTCAGGACGACCCGGCTGAAAGCCGGGCCTCGCGGAGCACAGGCTCGAACAGCTCGACCGGATTGCCGGACGGGTCCTCGAGCAGGATCTGCTTGCCGCCCACACCGGTCACGATGTCATTGCGGAACCGGGCACCGTCGCGGCGCAGCCGCCGCACGCGGTCCTCCAGATCGGCGACCTCAATCGCGAACCGGTTCCAGCCGCCCGGCGACGGCAGGCGTCCCGTCGGGCATCGCCTGCCCCGCCAGGTCCGCCGCCGGGAGCGCTCAGCACCAGGCGCAAGTCGCCGCGCGACATCATCGCGAACGTCGGCGCCGGGTGCATGTCCTCCTGAAAGCCCAGCTGCTGCCGGTAGAACTCGATCGCCTCGTCCACGTCGTGTACGATGTAGCGCACACTCACGGACGCCATCGCACCACTCCTTTGGCTCTGCATCTTCGATACGCTATCGTATCGCAGCGAGACGATCACGTCTCAAAGAGTGCACAAGGGCGAAGGACGGACGGGAGCATGGCGGACCGCGGGCACCAGCGCGCGGCGTCGATCCGCGGGTCGAGCGATCCCGGGAGGTCATCCGCCAGGCCGCGCTCGACGAACTCGGCGAGGTCGGGCTACGGGGCGTTCACCATCGAGTCCGTCGCGGCGCGGGCCGGCGTCGGCAAGTCCACGATCTACCGGCACTGGCGCGACAAGCTCGATCTCATCGCCGACGCATTCGAGAGCAGCTCACGACCACCGGGTCCCGGACGTCAGCACGGCGGATCAGCCGCCGACCGGGTAGCCGTGCTCTCCGTCACGTCGCGTAGGTGGCCGTGGACTCGACCTTCTCGCGGTGCATCCCGGCGCTGATCGAGGGCGCACGCCATGATGCCGCGGCTCCGAGAGTTCCAGTCCGGCTACTCGGCCCGCCGACGTCGCGAGAGCCTGACCGACCTGATCTCGGAGGGCATCCAGGCCGGCGAGTTCCCGGCCGATATCGATCCCGAGCTGGCGGCCCGGCGCTGCTCGGCGCGGTGTTCTACGGCCGGCTGATGTCAGCCAAGCCCTTCGACCCCGCGCAAGCGGAACGGCTGGTCGCGGCGGTGCTGCACCCCGGCCTCCCGGCCGTCGCCCGGCTGAGCCTCAGGCTCGACGTTCTACTGTTCCGGTGACCACAAAGGGTGCATATGGCTCGGCGGAGGTCACCGGAAGAGTAGGAGGTCTCCGGGCAGCGGCGCCGGGTGCCGGGTTCGCGGTGGTATGGGCGGCGGTCGGCGGCGACTGTGCGCGGATCCCGACAATCCGAACGACAATCCGCTTGCCGGGATCGGCGCACAGTGCGGGCCGCGGACCGCGCGGGGTGCCCCCGTCAGGCCGGCTCCAGCGCGGCGGGCTCCGCCGGACGGCGCGCAGAGATGTGCCGTGTGTCCGGGTAGGGGCGGGTCTGCCGGGCCGGGAGGGTGACCGGGGTTACTGGCCGGTAGTGACCTGCGTCTCATCATGAAACCGGCCGCCACCCGGCCCGCGTCCTACTCCCCGTCACTCACCGTGACCACCCCGGCACACCCCCATCAGCCGGGGCCCCCCGACGGGAAGGACACACCCCCATGCCCCGCACCGACACGCCCCGCACCCGCATCACCGCCCGCCGCGGCACCCGGGTCCTGGCCGTCGCCGGCGCCGCCGCCGCCCTGGCCGGAACCGGCACCGCCGTCGCCGCCACCGCTGGCGGCCCCACCCCCGCCCACACCGCCGCGCCCGCGCACCGGACGGTGACCGACGCCAAGACCGCGCGCGCTCACGACACCGCCAAGGCTGCTCGCACCGCAAAGGCGGAGCACGCCGCCAAGCCGCGCAGCACGCCGGCCGCCAAGCCCGAGCGCGTAGCCAAGACCGAGCGGGCCGCGAAGCCCGAGCGTGCGCGGCACGCCGCGAAGACCCGGCACGAGCACGCCCGGCACGAGCACGCCCGGCACCTGGCGGGCCAGGTCAAGCCGTATGAGATGTACGACTCGGTCACCCCCACCGCCATCCCCGGCGGCAAGGCCGTCGCCACCTACGCCACCGGCCCCTACGCCGCCAGCCCCGCCGACGTCGCCGGCCGCCACGTCACCTGGATCGACACCAACGGCACCGACCCCAAGGGCGCCACCGTCCTGGACGTCGAACCCGGCGACGCCACCCCCGCCGGCGCCGCCGCCTGGGCCGCCCAGCGCCTCGACGCCCACCCCCGCAACGTCGCCGTCATCTACACCATGCGCTCCGAATGGCCCGCCACCCAGACCGCCATCGCCTCCCTCCCCCACTGGCAGCAGCACCACGTCCGCTGGTGGATCGCCGACCCCACCGGCACCCCCCACGTCGTCCCCGGCTCCGACGCCACCCAGTGGTACTGGGGCACCCACTACGACATCTCCACCGTCAACCCCGGCTTCTAACCCCCCACCCCCCAGCCCCCCAACCCGGCAACCCCCCGCCGGCAACCCCCACCGCCGGCACCCCCGCCAGTGCCCCGCCCCGCACCGCCCGCGCGGCGGGGCACTGCCACGCCCACCTGACGCGAAGCACTCCTGCGTCATTTGGCGGCGCGGGCGTGCAGTGCACCTCGGTGGTGCGCGGTCCGGTACAGCGCGCGGCCGAAGGCCACCTGCGCCAGTGACGAGTTGAGCGCGTCGGCCAGGAACTCCCCCTGGCACACCGCGACGCTGTTGAAGCAGCTCTACCACGGTCCCGCGGCCGCGCGGCAGCGACCACATCTCCGCGCTGTACCCGTCGACCGGCAGGAACCCGTTGTGGCCGACGCATGTTGCTGAGGTTCGTCAGCCCCAGGCCGTAGCGGGTGACCAGCGTCGCGGTAGCGCCCGTCCCGGCCAGCGGTGGCGACGGCCGCGGGCGTCAGGAACAGCCGCCGTTGCAAGAGCCTGGTCCGCCGGCGTCAGCAGCGTCCCGGCCGTGAACGCCCGGACCACTTCTGCAGGTCGCGCAGCGTGGAGATCATGTTGCCCGGCAGCGAACGTGGCCGACGGGTTGAGCACGTCGGCCCGCTGGTAGCGCCCCCGGCGCCCTGTACATAGCCCACGGCGGCCGGACTCGGCATCGCCGTGCTCGCGACCGGGAAACTCGTGTGCCGCAGATGCAGCGGCTTCAGCACCAGCCGCTGTACGAGCTGGGCGAACGGCTGATGCGTCACGTCCGTGCGCGATGATGCCGAGGATCACGTAGTTGGTGTCGGAGTAGTACCAGGTGCCGGGCGGAAGGCGCGGCCCTGCCGGATCGCGAGGTCGACGATCTGCTGCGGCGTCCAGACCCTGCGGCGGCACGCGGATCGGTCCCGGTGCAGTGCTTCGCCGCCCACTGCGACAGCAGCGATGGCTTGCCGCCCGGCCCGGCGCCGCCCTCGTCCCAGATCCCGCTGCGCATGCCGAGCAGCATCGCGATCGTGATCCGCCGGGCGTCGGGAACGCGCGGTTCCCAGCGCGAGAGCCGGTCGGTCAGGCTCAGCTCGTGCCGGTCGACCAGTTCGAGGATCACGGTGGCCGTGAAGGTCTTCGTGATGCTGCCGATCCGGAAGTGATCGCCGCAGCGACATCGCGCGGCCCGGCTCCGCCAGACCGAACGCGCGCTCGAAGGAGCCGCGCCGGTCCGCCGGTGACCGCCATCACTCCGCCCGGCACACCGAGCGCCCGACCGCGCTGACCACCCGGTGCAGCCGCTGGGTCGCGCGGTCCCGTGACGGACGGCGCGGCGCCGCCGTGATCCGCTGCCACCGAGGCCGCTCCGACGCACGCCAGCAGCCCGCACGCGACGATACCGCTTCCCAAGGTCATTCGTGCCATGGCGAGCCCCTCCCCCAAGGGCCTATGACATCCCCGCACGGGGTAGCTTAGGCCGAACACACCGAGCGCTCTAGCCAACACGCGGGTGACGGCGCAGCGTCAGCTGGCCGAGGTCGCGGGCATCAGCGGCCAAAAGTTTCTCAGGCGGCAGCGGTACCAATTCCGGCGGTACGCGCAGACTTCTGCGCGCGCTCGACTGCGGTTGCATGGTTCGCGTGCGTCGTTTGGGAAGGGAAAGCCGGAGGGTACTGTGCAATTTCAACCGTGAGGTGCGACGGAGAACCGTGGTTGCTGAGACCGTGAACACACGCAAGGCGATCACGCCGTTGTCTTCTATCACGACAATGAGCTGACTGGCGTGGTCGGCAGCTATCTGCTGGGCGCGATCAGCCGATGGCGGTGTCGCGGTGATCGTGGCGACGCCCGAGCACCGGCTGTGGGTGAATGCCTGGCTGGTACAGCGCGGCGTCGACCTCGCCGCCGTCACCAGCAACGGTTCCTACGTCGTCCTTGACGCCCGGCAGACGATGAACAGCTTCGTGCATGGCGACTGGCCCGACGCCGCGGCGTTCTGGACTACGCTCAGCCCGGTTCTCGCCGCCGCGGGCAGACGCAAGCCGCCCGGTCCGCGTGTTCGGCGAGATGGTCGCGCTGCTCTGGGACGCGGGCCTGGTGCGAGTCCGCCATCGAACTCGAGGCGCTGTGGAACGAGATGGCCAAGCGGTATCTCGTTCTCGCTGCTGTGCGCCTATCCGACGACGTCGGTAACGGCGCCGGAGCACAGCGACGCGCTCGCCCAGGTCTGCGGCGCGCACACCGCCTCGGCGGCCTGCCGGAGATGGCCACCGAGGCCGGAGCCCGGTCCGCAGCCCAGGACCCAAACCCCAGTACTGTCACTCCGCTCGGCCGCCCTTCCACTGCGCCGAGCCCGGCGTCCCACTCGGTGTAGGTGTACGGGTTGTCGAGCACGGTGGTCGCCGGGATCTCCGGGATGCATGCCCTCGGTCCAGGCCTCCGGGCCGAGCTGACCCTGCAGGTAGTCCACCGTCTGCTCGACGACCTGCCGTGCCTTGGCCAGGTCGGTGCCCGACGAGGCGGTGGTCGTGACTTCACGACCCGGCCGTTGATCACGACGGTGTGCACGTCACCGCGCTGTGCCTGGAACGCGACGTGCCCGTACGGGTTGAGCACCGGGAACATGACCGGCGAGGCGTCGTTCTTGATCAGCACCAGGTCGGCCTTCTTGCCCGGCCTCGATGCTGCCGACCGCCGAGTCCAGGCCCAGCGCCTTCGCGCCGCCGCGGGTTGCCCAGTCGACGACGTCCTCGGCCCGCAGGTGACAGTTGGTGACGGTCTCCTGCTTGGCGTGGGCTTCCAGGTGCTCGCGCGAGCGGTCCGCGCCCAGCGTGGTGCGCATGGCCGAGAACAGGTCGCCGCTCCACCACACGCTCGTGTCCATCGACAGCGAGACCGGGATGCCGTGCTCGCGCAGCTGCCAGGTCGGCGGGTAGCCCTGGCCCGCGCTCTGCTCGCTCTCGGTCGATACCGACGCGGATCCGCCGGTCGCGGCGATCCGGTTGTAGGAGTCCCTGGTGAGGGTCGCCGCGTGCACGTAGATCGATGACGGGTTCATGAATCCGTGCTCGTGCATGAGCCGGATGCCGTCGTCGTTGGTGGCCCCCCAGACTCCGGCGTGCGTGGTGACCGGCACGCCGAGCTCGCGGGCCACCTCGAACGCGGCCCGCTCCGGGAACGCCGGGTCGCCGGTGACGTCGAACGCCATCTGGAAGCCGAGCATGTCGTCCGGCCGTGCCGAACCGCCGGGTCACGAACGTCGCGGAACTCCGGCGCCGCCGACCACTCCCACGGGCCCTGCTGGATGTTCCCGTAGGCGAGGACGAACCGGCCGGGCACCTCGGTCAGCGCGTCGACCGCGGCCTCGGCGTGCTCCACCGTCTGCAGTCCGTGCGACCAGTCCACGGTCGTGGTGACGCCCGCGTCGATCGCCTCGATCGCCGCCAGCAGGTTGCCCGCGTAGATGTCCTGCGGCCGGAAGATCTTGCCCCAGTTCAGGTAGTACCAGACGAAGTACTGCGTCAGCGTCCAGTCGGCGCCGTAGCCGCGCATCGCCGTCTGCCACATGTGCCGGTGCGTGTCGATCATGCCGGGCATGAGGATGC
Organism: uncultured Actinomycetota bacterium; assembly: GCA_963726425.1. GTDB lineage: Bacteria > Actinomycetota > Actinomycetes > Streptosporangiales > Streptosporangiaceae > JAJYUU01. Next base: position 10,670 of record CAVSCN010000017.1, read on the forward strand.
CGCCGCGTGCGTCGATCTCGACCGCGTTCGTCGGGAACGGCAAGTCCGCGCCCGACTCCCGCGATGCGCTCGCCGTCGACGAGGACGTCGGCATCGTGCTCGATGGCGTGCGCGTCGTCCATGGTCAGCACCGTCGCGCCGCGGAAGACCAGCGGGCGGCCGGCAGGTCGAGGTCTGAAGACGTCGTCATCACGGATCTCCACTCTCGCCGGGAATAGGCCACGGACAGCTTGTCCGGATCACGACCATCTGGAGCCTGTCCGGAAGCGTTCCGGGTTTGGCCATCGCTGTCAAGAGGCACGCACCGGCCGGGCCCGGGCAGTCGGACGGTCGGCTGTCCGCCTAGCGGACAAGCACGGCCGGCAGACGCTACAGTCCCATGCAGGGCGCGGGCGGCGGAGAGGAGCACAGTGGCACGGCAGGGCACCGGACCCGATTTCATCGAGGCACTGGCGCGCGGCCTCGACGTCATCCGGGCGTTCCAGCCACGACAGCCGGTCATGACGCTGTCCGCCGTGGCCGACCGCGACCGGCCTGGCCCGGCCCACCGCCCGCCGGATGCTGCTCACGCTGCAGGAGCTCGGCTACGTACGCGCCGCCGGCGCCGGGTTCGAGCTCACGCCGCGGGTGCTCGAGCTCGGCATGAGCTACGTGCTGTCGCGCAGCCGTGGGAGATCGCGCGACCGCACATGGAGGCGCTCGTCGCGCGGACGCACGAGTCGTCGTCGATCGCGCAGCTCGACGGCTCCGACATCGTCTACGTCGCGCGGGTCGCGGTGCCGAAGATCATCACGCTCGCGGTGACGATCGGCACCGGTTCCCGGCGATGCAGACCTCGCTCGGCAAGGTGCTGCTCGCGGCCTGCCGCCCGAGCAGGCCGAGGCTGCGGCTGGCCGAGCCGAGCCGGTCCGGGCATCACCGCCCGCTGGCAGCCCGAGCCCGGCCGAGCGCGCCGCCGAGCTGCGCACGGTCCGGGCCCGCGGCTGGTCGCTGACCGACGAGCAGCTCGCGCTCGGCATCAGGTCGGTGGCCGCGCCGCTGCGCGACGGCACCGGCCAGGTGATCGCGGCGATGAACGTGACCGTGCACGCGGCCGAGACGCCCGGTAGAGAGGCTCACCGGCGAGTACCTGCCGCTGCTGCTGCAGACGGCGAGCGCGATCAGCGCCGACTGGGCCGCGTGCCAGGCGACCACCCCAGATAACTGGCGCCGCAGAGCCAGGCCGCGTCTTGACAGCCCGCGCAGCCCGGCACGAGACTGCAGATCTCCGGACTAGTGTCCGGTAAGCGGACAGGAGCGAATGGCCACTGTCGCCGCCGTCATCGCGTCGACCCATCACCCGTTCTACTACCGGGCGAGCACGTCGGCCGGAGCCGACCGGCCGCCGTTCGCCGACGAGTGGGTCGCCAAGATCGAGGCCTTCCGCGAGACGCTGACCAGGGCCGAGCCCGACGTGCTGGTGATGGTCGGCAGCGATCACTTCCACCAGCTGTGGCTCGACAACATGCCGCAGTTCCTGATCGGCAAGGCACCGTTCTACGACGCGAACTTCTACAACGAGGAGCGCGAGTTCGGGCTGCCGCGGATGCTCCTGCGCCGGGCGACGAGGAGCTGTCGGCCTACCTGCTGCGGCAGGGCATCGACGCCGGCTTCGACCTCGCCTTCAGCAACGAGCTGCGCATCGACCACAGCATCACGTGCCCGCTGATCACGCTGCGGCCGGAGGCGGACCTGCCGATCGTGCCGGTGTACACCAACATCTTCGCGCCGCCGCTGCCGCAGCCGAAGCGCTTCGTGCGAGCTCGGGCCGCACCATCCGCCGGCTGGTGGAGTCGTGGCCGAGCGACCAGCGAGTCGCGATCATCGGCACCGGCCACCTGTCGCTGGAACTCGGCGGGACCGCGTCAGTTCGGCCCGCACGGCCCCGACCCGGAGTTCGACCGCAAGGCGGTGGAGTGGATCGCGTCCGGCGACCTGGACTCCGCGCTCGCCGAGGTCAGCCTGGAAAGCCTGTGGCAGCCGGGCAACGCTACCCACGGCTTCATGGACTTCATGCTGATGATGGGCGTGGCGGGCGACAACGCCAAGGCCGACTACGCCGACTCGCTGGACCTGTTCCACACGATGGAGGCGTACTTCACCTGGTACCCGAAGCCGGGCTACGCCGAAGGCCGTGACGCCGTGAGCAAGTACCTGCTGAACAAGTTCCTCTACACGATCGACCGCGACCCGGAGCTGGTCGAGCGGTACCGCGCCGACCCGCGCGGCACGGTGCAGTGGTGGGAGGCCGAGCGGGCCAACGTCATCCTCAACTGCCCGGCGCCGGAGCGGAGCACGTGGCTGACGTTCACCGACGCCGAGCGGGAAGCGCTGGCCGCGCACGACTACGTGGCCTTGTTCGAGCTGGGCGCGCACAACTTCCTGGTGCTCACGCTGTTCATCGCGCTGTTCGAGCGGGACTACGACGAGCCGCTCGGCTTCCAGCTGGAGTTCGCCCGCCGGCTGAGCCACTGGAGCCTGCCCTACCCGGACATCACGACACGTAGCCCCGTACCGGCTGAGAATGCCGCGGGCGGCCGCCACCAGCAGGTCGCGCACCCGCGGCGGGCGACACGACCTCGACCTCGGCGCCGAAGCCCGGCCAGCCGGTGCGCGGCCGCGTGCTCGTGCTCGAACGTCAGCGTCAGCTTCCTGCCACCCCGTCCTCGTCCGGTGGTCCGGCTGCGTCCAGTACGCGCCCGCACCTGATCGCCGAACACCTCGGGAAAGATCGGTCCGCGCCAGCGGCGACACGCGCACGGTCACCGGCAGCCGCGGCCGGCTGGCCAGCGAACTCCGGCGGACCACTGCTGCCCAGAACGCCGCCAGATCGAACCCGGCCGGCCGGCCGGCCGGCTCCGCCAGGACCCGGGCCGACGCTGATCCGCGCGACCCGGAAGACGGTCGATGCTGCCGGCCTTTCGTCACGGCGACCAGGTACCAGATGCCCGCCTTGTTCACCAGCCCGAGCGGCGTCACGGCGCGCGCAGCGGCCGGGCGATCAGGTTCGCGGGCGTAGCGCAACTCCAGCCGCCGGCGCTGCCGCAGCGCCGCGGCGAGCACCGCAGGTCCGGGCCGGCTTCCGGACTGCGGAACCAGGCGGCATGTCCAGGTGCACCAGTACCGGGGTTGCTGGCGGGCACCGGCCCACGGGCGGCCGGCCGAAACGGGCCTCCTCGGCCGCTGCGCGGTCATGTCCTCCGCGAAGCTTGCGGTCAGGCCGAGCTCCCGTAGTACATCGGGCACACCGAGGAGGAGCAGCGCCTCCGATTCTCGGCCGGCGCGCAGCGGGAACCGGTAGCCGTCGATGAGCTGGCAGCCACCGTGCGGGCCGGGCTCGGCGAAGACCGGGACGCCCGCGGCGCTCAGCGCTTCGAGGTCCCGGTAGACGGTCCGGACCGAGACTTCCAGCTCGGCGGCGAGGTCGACTGGCGGTCATCCGGCCGCGCGCCTGCAACAGCAGGACGAGAGTCAGCAGCCGGTCCGCGCGCACGCTCGCAGGCTAACAAAAAATTGCTGACAGGAGGTGTCAGCAATTTTTGCTAGCGTCGCCACCATGCATAATCACGATTTCTATATACGGCCAGGCAAGATGACCTCGCCCGGCCAGTACGCAGCGCTCGTCGAAGACTTGCCGCGCGACATCGCGGCCCTGGCCGCCGTCGGGCAAGGCCTGCTGGTGCACGAGTTCATGGCCGCCGACTACGGGGCGCCGCTGTCGGAAGCCGACCGCGCCACCGTGCACATCCGTCCCGCCGAACAGTGGCTGGCGCAGATCGTCGCGCGCGATGACCGTCCGCTGCAGACCGCGCGCGAGCCGGCCGGGCGGCTCGCGGCGAACTGCCGGCACTTCACCGTGCTGATGGTGACGCTGCTGCGAGCCCAGGGCGTCCCGGCCCGGGCGCGCTGCGGCTTCGGTGCCTACTTCGGCACCGAGGTGTTCGAAGACCACTGGGTGTGCGAGTACTGGAACCGCGACCAGGCCCGCTGGCGTGCTGGTCGACGCGCAGATCGACGACGTCCAGCGCGGCTGGTTCCCGATCAGCTTCGACGTCACCGACGTGCCGCGCGACCAGTTCCTGGTGGCGGGCCAGGCCTGGGACCAGGTCCGGGCGGGCGCCGCCGACCCGGACCGGTTCGGGCTCAGCGAGATCAAGGAGTTCGGCGACTGGTGGATCGCGGCCAACCTCATGCGCGACGCCAGCGCGCTGCTGAACCTCGAGCTACTGCCGTGGGACTGCTGGGGAGCCATGCCGAAGCCCGGCCAGCCGATCGGCGCCGAGCTGGCGACGCTGTTCGACCGGCTGGCCCGGCTGACGCAAGCCCCCGACGACTCACGCGCGGAACTGCAGGAGCTCTGCCGGGACGACCGGCTCCGTGTCCCGCCGGTCGTCTACAGCGCGGCGCGCGACCGGCCGGACGCCATCTGAGCCGCGGCGTTCGCGCGACTGGGCGTGATCGGGGACGCCATTACGTCCCCGGCTACGCCCGGTGCTTCCGTCGGAGACCGCGGCGCGCGGCAGCCCCGTTCCTTTGTAAAGAATATTTGACACAAAGTCTGCGATCCTTTACATTCGATCGTGTCAAAGATTCTTTACACGGGAGCGGGCATGACGTACGAGGAGAAGGGCACCTGGGTCTACCTCGTGGCGTGCACGGTGGCCTACGCGGTGTACGCTGGCGGTCGTCGCCGCCCGGCTGGCCGAGCACGCCGGCCGCGGACGTGTCGTACGTCGCGGTGCTGCTCTGGACCACCGGGGCGTCGATCCTGGCCTCGATCATCGGGCGCACGCTGGTGGAGACCGCGCGGCCGAGCGATAGCCGCCGCGCCGACGTGCGCGACAAGGAGATCCGCCAGCTCGGCGAGTACGCCAGCCGCTGGTTCGTGGTCGCCGGGCGCGGGTGCCGCGCTGATCATGGCGATGGCCCGGTGGGACTACTTCTGGATCGCCAACGTCCTCTACCTGGGCTTCGTGCTCTGGGCGGTGTCGGACTCGGTGTTCAAGGCTCGTCGCCTACCGGCGCGGCGTGTAGCCGCCATGCCAGGCAAGCCGACCAGGATCACCAACTCGATCCGCGCGCTGCGGTTCGCGCACGGCGAGATGACGCAGGCGCAGCTGGCCGAGCGGATCGGGGTGACCCGGCAGACCATCATCGCGATCGAGCAGAGCCGCTACTCCCCCTCGCTGGAGATGGCATTCCAGATCGCGCAGCGTGTTCGGCGTGCCGCTGGACGCGGTCTTCCAGTACCCGAACGGCGACGGACCAGGGCAGAGCGGCGCCCGGTGCCGCCCGCCGCGGTCCTGCTGACCGGCGTGTACGGGACCGGCAAGAGCTCGGTCGCCGCGGAGCTCGCGTTCCTGCTGCAGGAGCGCGGCGAGCGCTTCGCGCTGCTCGATCTCGACTTCCTCGGCTGGGCGGCGACCGGCCAGCCGGGCCGGCAGTACGGCTTCCGGCTCATGCTCGCCAACATGCGCGCCGTCATCGCCAACTATGCGCCGGGCGGGCGTCGACTGGTACGTGCTCGCCTACTTCGTTCGCGACGGCGGGGAACTTGCCGAGCTCCGGGACCGCAGTCGCGCGTACCGCTCTCGGTGGTCCGGCTGGAGGCCCCGCTCGCGGAGATCGAGCCGCCGGCTCGCCGCCGACGTCACCACCGAGCGCCAGGACGACCTGCGGGTCGCAGCGGCGTCGATCGCGGCTGGCGAGGGCACCGGCTCGAGGACCTGCTGATCCGCAACGACCGGCCGTGTCCAGTCGTCGCGCGCGAGGTGCTGGCGTTTCTTGGCTGGTGAACCGCTATTCCTGACTTTAGCGATGTACGGCCGCCGGCCCTGGCCCGGCCCGGCTCGACCGGTGAGACCATGGAACCGTGACCGAGGGCAAGAACACCGAGCTAGCCGACGCCCTGGCCGAGGTCGGCCGGAAGGTCGGGCAGGCGCTGACCGACGCGATCGAGCGTGTGCGGCCGACCTTCGACGCGGTCACCGGGGTGGCGAACCGGCCCGAGGTCCGCTCGGTCTTCGACCGGGCCGAGCGGATCATGCGGCACCGCCCGTGCCTGTGTTTCTGCCAGAAGGCGCATCCGGCCGACCGCGGCATCTGCGAGACCTTCGACGCGGTGATCACCGGCCAGCACACCAGCGACCTGTTCGGCGACGTGGGCGTGCCGCTGTGCGCACCGTGCGCCGCGGCGCGGCGCGCCGCGCAGCGAGTTCGGCCGGGACAATAGCGGCGCTGGCCGCGCCGAGGCCTGCGGCAGCGCACGGCATACGAACATTGCGCCGATAGACACTGATCGTACTCGGTGTCATTACCGGAACGGCCGGCGCGACACGGCCTAGACTCCGCCGCCGTGGGCGAGGGCGTCGATAGATGTGCACCAGCGCAGAGCTGCCGCGCGGGCCCGCGCGACGGTCTCCCGGCCGCGCGTCAGCTGACCTGCTGGCCGCCGCCAGCAGCGGCGGGCGACCCTCGTCGTGGCGGGCGCCGGCTACGGGAAGACGACAGCGCTCGCGGAGATCGCGGCCGACCGGGCCGTCCCGCTGGGTCCGGTTCAAGCCCGCGGACGCGCAGGTCGAGTCGCTCGTCGGCGCGCATCGCCGCCGCGCTCGGCGAGTCACCCGCGCCCGAGCCGTCGGCCATCGCCGCGGCTACCGGCTCCGACGACCGGCATGTCCTGGCCGAGCGCCGGGCGGCGATCCTGTGCGAGCTGGCGGAGGCACTGCCCGGACGACCTGCTGCTCGTCATCGACGGCCTCGAGCACGTCGGCGACGACGAGGCCGCCAGCCACCTGCTGCGGGTGCTGTCGCTCGAAGCGCCGGCCCAGCTGCACCTCGTGCTGTCCGGCCGCAGCCTGCCCGATCTCGGGCTCGGCGTCGCGCAGGGCCGCGGCGAGCTACTCGAGGTGACCGCGCCGGATCTCAGCTTCACGACGGCCGAGACCGGCGCAGCTGGTCGACGATGCGGCTCGGCCCGGCCGGCCTGCCGTTAGCGCACCGAGTGCTGGTCCCTGACCGGCGGCTGGCCCGCCGCCGATGCAGCTGCTGCTGGACCGGCTTGAGCGGCTCGATCCCGGCGGACCGCGGGCCGAGCGCTGGAGCGGCTCAAGCACAGCCCGGGCCAGCCGTGGCGGGCGTTCGCCCGCGACCTGTCGCCGACGAGCAGCCGTCCGCGCGGCGGGTGCTCGACGGTCGCGGCGCTGTGCCCCGGGTCGACGCCCGGCTGCTCGGCGGCGCCGGCGTCGCCGCTACCACCGGCGACCTGGAGAACCTGCAGGACCGCGGGCTGCTGGTGGAGGCCGGTGAGCCGGGCTACTTCCGGCTGTCGCCGGTGCTCACCGAAGCGGCGCGGCCGCCCGACGCGATGCCGCCGGCGACGGTCCCGCCGGAGACTATCCGGCGGGGCGCTGCGCGACCGCGCCGCGCGCTGGCTGGCCGAGCACGGCCGGCTCGACGAGGCGCTCGAGTGCCACGCCGACGGCGCCGAGCCGCGGCGCGGTCGTTTCTGCGCCGCAGCGGCCCGGCGCTGATCCGCGGCGGCGCGGCCGCGCGGGTGATCGAAGTGCTGCGCCGGCACGGCCCGGCGGGCGACCCGGAACTCGACGCCGTGCTGGCCGAGGCGCTGCAGGCGATCGGCGACTGGGACGCGGCGATCGAGTTGTTCGCCCGCGTGCGAGCGCGCGCTCGGTGCGCAGTCGCCGCCGGCCAGCGTGGCCTGGCGGTACGGCTTACTGCTCTACCTGCGCGGGCACTCCGGCGAAGCCGCGGCCACGCTGTCGGCCGCGCACGATCCGGACGCGCTCGGTGCCGACGACGCGATGGTGTCGGCGTGCCTGAGCACCACGCTGTGGAGTCAGGGACAGGCCGACGGCGCCGCTGAGCTCGCCGGGATAGTCGCTCCATCAGGCCGGGGCCAGCCGGGACACGTGCGCACTGGCGGCCGCGCACGTCGCCCTCGCGCTGGCAGCGGCGAGCCGGGGTGAGCGCGAGCGGAACGAGCACGAGTACCGGCTGGCGCTCGCGGCCGCCCGCGATGGTGGTGACCGGGTCCAGCTAGCCAGGATCCACGCGAACCTCAGCTCGCGCGCGCTGGAGAACGGCGAGTACCCGCTCGCCATCACCGAGGCCGAGCTGGCCCTGGAGACTGGCGTCGGGCACCGGTTCTTCTCCGCCCTGGCGCTCACCAACAAAGCGGAAGCGCACATGCGGCTCGGCCAGCTCGACGAATCCCGGGCGGCGATCGCGGACGCCGACGACGATCTGTGCCGCGCTCGGGACGCTGCTGGCCGCGATCCCCCAGGTCCTGTACGGGGAGCTGTACCGGCTGCGCGGCGACCTGGTCCGGGCCCGCGGCGCGTTCGAGCGCGCCCGCGCACTGGCGGCCGAGGCCGACGACGTGCACACGCTGGTAGCCGCGCAGGCCGGCCTGGCCCGGGTGCTGGCCGAGGAGGACATCAGCGCGGCCCGCGCCGTGGCCGCCGACGCGGTGGCGCAGGCCAGCAGCCTGGAGCGGGCCATCGCGCTGTGCGCGGCAGCCGAGGTGGAGCTGCGGGCCAGGGACGGCACTAGCCGCCGAGCGCTGGCCCGGCAGGCCGAGACCGAGGCGCGGGCCACCGGCGACCGGGCGGCGCTCGCCGAGGCGCTGGAGCTGCAGGGCGCCGCGGCCGCCGACGGCGGCCAGTCCCGGTTCCGGTCCGCGATCGATCTGTGGGAAGACGTCGGCAATCCCGTCGGTGCCGCCCGCGCCCGGCTCGGCCTGGCCCTGCGCACCGAGGACCACGCCGCCGCGGACGCCATCCGGCGCGAGCTGGCCGGTCTGGGGATCGCCGCCGACGGCGGCGTACCTGGCCTGCTCGCCGCGGCCGGCCCGGCGGGCCGGGAGGTCGCGATCGTCGCGCTCGGCCGGTTCGCGGTACTGCACGCGGGCAAGCCGGTACCGCTGGCCGCCTGGCAGTCGCGCAAAGCCAGGGATCTGCTGAAGGTCCTGGTCGCCAGGAAGGGCCGCCCGATCACCAGAGACGCGGCCGCCGAGGCGATGTGGCCGCACGAGGATCCCGAGCCGCTCGGCAACCGGCTGTCGG
>CAVSCN010000018.1:0-18241 GCA_963726425.1 uncultured Actinomycetota bacterium
CCGGGAACGTGGTCGGTCGTATCCGCGCTGACCAGGCGGCCGTCCGCCGAGAGCCGCGGCCACCAGCTCTCATTCGGCGTCGACGCGATGACCCGGGCGGCCCCCCAGGGCAGCGCCGGGATCACCACCAGGTGGTAACCGGCCTCGTCGACCACCGACGCCGCGAGGATCGACCCGTCGGCGCTGAAGCCAACCCCGCGCAGCACGTACGGATCACGCTCGGGCGTCAGATCGACGACCTCGCCGCCGCCGGCCGGGAACGCGCACAGGTGACCGACCTCCGAGCCACCCTCGTCCGCGAGCTGCACCACCCACTGGCCGTCGTTAGTGAGCAGCGAGTCATATCCCACCGGAACGGGCAGCCGCGGTGAGCACTGCCCCCGGTCGTCGAGGATGACGCCGTACGCGCCCTCGCTCTCCTCGACAACGACCAGCGCCGTGCCGGGATCACCGAAGGTGGGACGGACGGTAAGCAGCTGGGGCGCCTCGAACCTCGACTCCCACCGGCCGGCGTCAGGCACCCAGGTGCTCCAAATGCACCTCGCATGCCGCGTTGTAGTGCTTCAATGTCAGCTTTCCCCGGCTATAGGCCCACGAGCAGGTACAAGAATTGGGTACGCGCTCAGCCGTTATGACCTCGGCGGGCACCCCGCTGCGCCGCTCGGCCCGGCCCGGCTGGTAGGGCAGGGGCTGTCCGACGAGGGCGAGGTCAATCCCCTCGGTCCTGGCTTCCTGGACCGCTCCGCCGGCCAGCGCCAGCCACTCGCGCGGCCTGCCATCTGACCCGGAAGGGGTCGGCGCGCGCCGGTTGACGCGCACCCTGGCGCCGGGCAGCTTGTCACTTGCCCGGCTCTCCATGTGGTCCAGAATATCGACTGAGCGGCCGAGGATGCCTCGCGTGATCAGGGCCAGATACGATTGCTCAGCCGCGTTGGCGCTGGCGCATCCGGGTGGCGCCCGCCCCGCCCGCTAACTCTCGGAGATCATTTGTGCCCGCTGACTATGACGAGATCCGGGCGGAGAACGTCGCCCGCTACGGCTGGGATACGGCCGTGCTTGAGCTGCTCGGCCAGCTCTACAGCGAGCGCACGCACTTCATCTTCGAGCTCATCCAGAATGCCGAGGATGCCGGCGCGACCGACCTGAGCTTTACCCTTTTCGCTGATCGGCTTGAGGTCAGGCACGACGGGCGCGACTTCACGGTCGCCGACGTACGGGCCATCTGCGGGGTCGGTCAGGGCACCAAGACCGACGACCTGACCCAGATCGGCCAGTTCGGGATCGGCTTCAAGGCCGTCTACGCCTACACCGACAGCCCGCGGATTCACAGCGGCGCCGAGAACTTCCGGATTGAGAACTATGTCCGGCCCTATCCGGCCGAGCCGCTCGGGCAGCCGGCGGCCGGGACCGTCTTCGTGTTTCCCTTTGACCGCGCGGAGGTCCCCGCGGCCATCGCCGGGCCGGAAATCTCGGCCGCCCTGGCGAATATCGGCGCCGACACGCTCCTGTTCCTGCGCAACATCGCGCGGATCGCCGTCGGCGGCCCGGCCGCTGCCAGCCGCGTCCTGGCCCGGGCGTCAGCCCCGCGGCCGGGCGCCAGCCGCCGGGTGTCACTCTCGGGCGGCCGCCGCCGCGGCCGTGACGATGAGGAATGGTTCGTATGGGAACGGGGTCTCACCACACTCGGGTATCCGGATCAGCGGGTCGAGATCGCCTTCATGGCCCGCGCCGCGTTGGACTCACCGCGGCTCACCGCGCGCGAGGCCTCGCCCCTGGTCGTGTTCTTCCCGACCCAGAAGGAGACGTTTCTCGGCTTTGTCGTCCAGGGCCCGTACCGGACCACGCCCGCCCGCGACAACGTTCCTGAGCACGACGAGTGGAACCGGGCGCTGGTCCGCGAGACGGGCACGCTGCTCGCGGACGTACTGACCGAGCTGCGGGACGAGGGACTGCTCACCGTCGAGGTGCTGCAGGCGCTGCCGCTGGACGGAGCCCACTTCGGCCCGGACAGCATGTTCCGGCCGCTGTTCGAGCAGGCGCGGGCGACGCTCGAGCGCGAGGCGATGATTCCGGCCGCTGACGGCGGCTACCGCGGCGTCCGGGAGCTGAAGCTGGCCGATGAGGCCGGACTCCGGGACCTGCTGACGCCAGATCTGCTCGGTCCCCTCTACGGCGAGGACCACGCGATCACTTTCGCCTCCGAAGCTATCTCGGAGATCCGGACCCCGGTCCTGTGGCGATACCTGCGCGAGGACGCGGGCCTGGACGAGGTGACGCCGGAAGCGGTCGTGGCCCGCCTCAGCGCGGGGTTCCTCTCCGACCGCACCGATGACTGGATCGTCAGCTTCTACCGGTTCCTCTACCGGCATCCCGCGCTCTGGGCGGAGCCCGCGCGCGAAGGTGACGTGGCCGCCCTCGCCCGGTCCAGCCCGATCATCCGGCTCGAAGACGGCACTCAGGTGGTGCCGTTCGACCCGCGCGGCCGGCCAGCCGCTTACCTGCCGGGCCCGGCCGAGACGGAGTTCGCAACGGTCCGGCGCGGTGTCGCGCAGCATCCTGACGCGCGGCAGTTCCTGACCGCGATCGGGTTCAGCGAACCGGACATCGTCGCCGAGGTCCTGGATCACGTGCTGCCCCGCTACCAGGACGCCGAGGCCGAGACGCTGGACGCGGCCCAGCACGACGCTGACGTCGAGCTGGTCGCGCGTGCGCTCGACGAAGCCTCGCTGGCCAGCCGGGAGCAACTCCTGGACCGGCTGCGGCAGACAACCTTCCTGGTGGGGGAGAACGCGGCGACCGGCGCGCAGCGGCTGATGCGGCCGGCTGATCTGTATCAGCGGACGAAGGGGCTGGAGTCTTATTTCGACGGCAACCCCGAGATCTGGCTGGCGGCCGACGGTTACGGGCCCTGGCTTACCCAGCTACGCCGGATGGGCGTCAGGGAAGCCGTCCGGATCGAGGCCCGCACGGCGGATGACCTGGGCTATGTGAGCATCGCCGACGAGTTCGCCCGGCACGAGCGCGGAGTCGCCGGGTTCGACCCGTCGGCCTCGATTGACGGGCTGGAATACGCGCTCGGCAACCCGAACCGTGAGCGGTCGGAGTTCATCTGGAACGCCCTGCTCGTTCCCAGCCGACACCTCCTCGCTGGCGTAGTGGAGCAGTCTCATCGCCTGGAGTTCGCCGACTCCAGGCGCGAGCACCTGCTGTCACCCATCGGCGCGGCGGCCAGGGCGGCGGCGTGGCTTCCGGCCGCGGACGGGACGTTCCGCCGTCCGGCTGAGCTGGCCGTGGCCGATCTGCCGCCGTCCTACCAGCGCGACGATGTGCTGGCCGATGCGCTGGAGATGGCCAGGCCGGTACTGGAGGAAGCCAGCCGGCAGCTAGGCCTTCCGCCTGACTTCCTGCGCCGACTGAGCAGGCATCCCGATCTGGTGGCGTCGATCGGGCGGGAACTTGACGGCCGTGAGGCTGACACGTGAGCGCGCCGGAGGGGCGCGGTGTCGCCTGGACTGAGGAGCTTCGAGCGAGTCGGCGGGGCGCGGCGGCGTCCTGGACTGAGGAGCGACGTAGGAGCGACGAGGGAAGGCGCTGCCTAGAGAGCGCTCCGCTGGCGAGCGGGCAACAGAGTACGAGCGACGAGGGAAGGCGATGCCTAATGGCGACCCGAGGGCTGCGCGGGCAAACACCTTGAGTGCCACCTTGGTCGCCAGAGGTCTCGCCGTGGCGCACGGCGACGCAGTCCTGTTCACCGGCCTCGACCTCGTCGTCGCGCCGGGCGACGTCATCGGCCTGGTCGGCGCGAACGGCGCGGGCAAGTCGACGCTGCTGCGCATGCTCGCCGGGCTGACGGCCGCGACGCGGGCACGGTCACGCTGAGCCCGCCAGACGCGACGATCGGCTACCTGCCGCAGGAGCCAGACCGCCGCGCCCGGCGAGACCGTGCGGCAGTTCCTGGCCCGGCGCACCGGCGTCCGCGCGGCGCGACGAGGCGATGCAAGCCGCCGCCGCACGCCCTCGCCGAGGGCGCCGCCGGGCGCCGACGACGACTACGCGCATGCGCTGGACCGCTGGCTCGCGCTGGGCGGCGCGGACCTGGACGAGCGGGCCGAGGCAGTGACGGCCGAGCTGGGTCTGCGGGTCGATCTGGACCACGAGATGACGGCGCTGTCCGGCGGCCAGGCGGCGCGGGCTGGCCTGGCCTCGCTGCTGCTCAGCCGCTACGACGTCTTCCTGCTCGACGAGCCGACCAACGACCTCGACCTGGACGGCCTGGCCCGGCTCGAGCGCTTCGTCGGCGGGCTGCGGGCAGGCACCGTCGCTGGTCAGCCACGACCGCGAGTTCCTGACCCGCACCGTGACCCACGTCGTCGAGCTCGACCTGGCGCAGCAGCAGGTCACGGTCCTACGGCGGCAGCTACGCGGCCTACCTCGACGAGCGCGAGGTGGCCCGGCGGCACGCGCGGGAGGCCTACGACGAGTACGCCGACACGCGCTCCAGCCTCGAAGACGCGCGCCCGGACCCAGCGCGCCTGGATGGAGAAGGGCGTCAAGAACGCGCGCCGCAAGGCGACCGACAACGACAAGATCGGGCGCAAGTTCCGCGCCGAGTCGACCGAGAAGCAGGCGGCGAAGGCGCGCCAGACCGAGCGGCTGATCGAGCGGCTCGACGTCGTCGAGGAGCCGCGCAAGGAGTGGGAACTGCGGATGGAGATCGCGCGCCGCGCCGCGCGCCGGCGCGATCGTCGCGTCGCTGCGCGGCGCGGTCGTCCGGCGCGGCGACGTTCACGCTCGGCCCGGTCGACCTGCAGATCGACTGGGCCGACCGAGTCGCGATCACGGGCAGCGAACGGCTCCGGCAAGACGACGCTGCTCGCCGCGCTGCTCGGCCGGATCCCGCTGGCCGAGGGGCACGCCTCGCTGGGCGCCGGCGTGGTGGTCGGCGAGGTCGACCAGGCCCGCGGCGTCTTCCTGGGCGACGAGCCGCTGCTCGAGGCGTTCGGCGCGGCGGTCCCGGACCTGGCGCCAGCGCGAGGTCCGCACCCTGCTGGCGAAGTTCGGGCTGCGGGCGGAGCACGTCGCTGCGCCCGGCGGCCACCCTGTCGCCGGGGGAGCGCACCCGGCCGCGCTGGCGCTGCTGCAGGCCCGCGGCGTCAACCTGCTCGTGCTCGACGAGCCGACCAACCATCTCGACCTGCCGGCGATCGAGCAGCTCGAGTCGGCGCTCGAGGCCTATCCGGGCACGCTGCTGCTGGTCACGCACGACCGCCGGATGCTGGCGGCGGTGACGATAGACCGCTGGATCGAGGTGGCCGAAGGTCAGGTCACCCAGTGACTGAAGCCACCTGCCCGGTATGAACCGGAGGAACCCGTGACCTACCTCGAATGGACCGACCACCCCGAGCTCTTCAGTCCGCACGCCTTCGACGAGCACATCGCCGACCTTGGTGAGATCCGGATGAACTACGCGGTCGCCGGCGAGGCCGCCTGGCCCTGCTCCTCGTCCCCGGCCAGACCGAATCATGGTGGGGCTACGAAGAGGCGATGCGCCTGCTCGCCGAGCGCTACCAGGTCTACGCCGTTGACCTGCGCGGCCAGGGCCGGTCGACCTGGACACCCGGCCGGTACAGCCTCGACCTGTTCGGGAATGACCTCGTCCGCTTCATCGACCGCGTGATCGGCCGGCCGGTGATCGTCAGCGGCCTGTCTTCCGGTGGCGTGATCGCTGCCTGGCTGGCCGCCTTCGCCGCGCCGGGCCAGGTCACGGCCACCGTGCTCGAAGACCCGCCGCTGTTCAGCAGCGAAGCCAATCCGGCCGTCGGCCCGTCGATCCGGCAGGCCATCGGCTTCCGGTTCCGGCTCCTGCACAAGTGGCTGGGCCCGCAGTGGTCGGTAGGGGACGTCGCCGGGCTGCGGAACGCGATGACCACCGAGACGCCCGCGTGGATCTTCTCGGCGATCGAGGCGGCCCTGGCCGTCGGCAACGCGCCGCCACCGCCGCCCGGCGACGACCGTATGCTGCGCGAGTACGACCCCGAATGGGCCGACGCGTTCTACACCGGCCGGGTCGCGCTGACCTGCGACCACGAGAACATGCTCCGCCAGGTCAAGGTGCCCGTACTGGTCACGCACCACTTCCGGGTCACCGACCCCGAGACCGGCAACCTGCTCGGCGCTATCTCCGATCAGCAGGCCAGCCATGCCCGAAAGCTCATCGAGGGCACCGGCAGCCCAGTCACCTACCGCTCGTTCCCGTCGATGGGGCACTCGATGCACGGCGCCGATCCGGCGCTGTACAGCCAGACCATCGACGAGTGGATCGAGACGCTCTGACCCGACTGCCCCGACGACGGCGGTCCGCGGCCGGCCATCCTGACCGGACTTGCCTGCTGACTCGGGAATCAAGCAGCACAAACCGCTGTTGTAACCAGTTGGCAGCAGGGATGGGAGTACAACTCGTAGCGGTCGGCTGATCTTCCGGCGCCACATGGGCGAGGAGTCAGCGCCAGGGGCTGGGCAGGAGTAGATGGAGAAGGCGATTCCGTTCGCGCTTGCGGCGAGCGTCTGCACGGCCACGTCCTCGGTGTGCCAGCGGCTCGGCGCGAGGGATAGCGCGCCCGGCAGGTTTCGACTTCTGGCTGATATTCCGGCTGGCCCGCCGCCCGATCTGGCTGCTCGGCATTCTCAGCATGATCCTCGGGCTTCGTCTTCCAGCTCGAGGCCCTGCACTACGGACCGCTGGCGCTGGTCCAGCCCATCCTGGCGCTCGAGCTGCTCTTCGTCTTCGGCTACATGGCGATCCTCAGTTCCCGCCGGGTGGCGCGGCGGGACTGGCTGGCGGCCACGGCGATGTCAGCCGGCCTCGGCCTGCTGCTGTTCGCCGCGGCACCGTCGGGCGGACGGGAGCACGCGCCCGGATACCTGTGGCTCGTCGCTGGCGCGCTGACCCTTGCCGTCGTCCTGGCCGGGCTGGCGCTGGCCTTCGCGCTCCATCGCCGGTCCGCGGTATCCGCCTCGAGGCAGGCCGCAATCCTCGGCGCGGTGACCGGCGTCGCCTGGGGCTTCGTCGCCGCGGTGATCAAGGAATTCAGCTCGCACCTCGGCGGCGGCGCGGCGGCGATCTTCTCCAACTGGTCGGTCTACGTCCTGATCGGCGCTGGCGCCGCGAGCCTGCTGCTGGCGTCACACGCGCTCGCGGCCGGGCCGCTCGCCGCCTCGCAGCCGGGCTTCACGATCCTCGATCCGCTCGCGGCCAGTCTGCTCGGCATGTTCCTGTTCAATGAGCACGTCGCGGCAGGCTACCGGGGCCCTCGCTGTCGAGGCGCTGGCGCTGGGGCTCATCGTCGGGGGCGTCACGGCGCTGAGCCACAGCCACCTCATCGGCGGCGAGACGGAGGCCCAGCCGAACGGCCAGGCGAGCGAATGCACCGTCGGTCCGGGAGCGGCCGAGCACGAGCTAGCCCCGGCCGGGCTCTCGGCCGCAGATCAGTCCCCGCTCTCCGGCAGTACCTGGCCGCCGTCGATGATCAGTGTCTGGCCCGTAATGTAACTGTGCTTCCCTGGAGGCCAGGAAGCGGACGGCCCAGCCGACATCCTCAGGCTCGCCGAACTTTCCGAGCGGGATGGCCGCGAGCATCCGCCGGGCGTGCTCAGGCCCGAGCTCGGCGAAGCCGGGGGTGCGATGTTGCCGGGCAGCACGGCGTTGATGGTGACCCCGGCAGTGGCGAGTTCCACCGCGGCCGAGCGCATGAGGCCGAGCATGGCCGCCTTGGTGGCGCCGTAGTGCGCATAGCCCGGCTGTCCGACCACCGAGCCGGTGATCGACGACGTGAGCACGATCCGCCCGTAACCCTGGCTGATCATCTGCGGCAGGCAGGCCTGCATGGCCAGCAGGGCGCCGCGGACGTTGACCGCCATGATCCGGTCAAAGTCGGCGACCCGCAGCTCGGCGAGCGGGATGTGCGGGTAGATCCCGGCGTTGGCCACGAGAATGTCGATGCGGCCCCAGCGGCTGATCGCGTCGGCGGCCATCCGGGCCGTGTCGGCTTCTTGCGTGACGTCTACTCCGAGGCCGAGAGCGTGCTCACCCGCGCCGGCGAGCTGCGCCGCCGCCGACTGTGCCCCGGCCTCGTCCAGATCGGCGACCACGACATCGGCGCCCTCGTCCCGGAGCACGGTGGCGATGCCGAGCCCGATGCCGCGCGCCGCGCCCGTCACGATGGCGACCTGCCCGTGCAAGCTCTCCATGGCTCCTCAGCTCCTCACTGCCTGCGTTCAGCGACGGTCACAGCATGGCCGGGGTTACCGGCTTACGGGTGCAAATCGTCCATCCTCGCCGGAACCGATCCCGGCGCGGCCAGCCACCGCTGATCGCAAGCGAACTCTGTAACATCTGGTACACGCCCTGCCGGAGTGGTACATGTAGTTACGAACGGCAGGAGCGGCCCCGGAGCGGCCGGATCGAGTGAAGAGAGCCGGTGGTTATGGAGATTTTCCAGGTGGTGTCGCCGGCAGCGGGCCGAGCCTGGCTCTGCACGGCGGGGCCGGAGCCCGAGTGGCGGACCTGTCTTCCGCCGCCCGCGCCCAGTACGAGCACGGACTGCTCGCCGCTTACGACGCTGGCTGGCAGGTGCTCGCGGCGGGCGGCGACGCCCTGGACGCCGTGTGCGCGAGCGTGCAGGTCCTGGAAGACGACGCGCTGTTCAACGCCGGCGACGGTGCCGCGCTGACCGAGTCGGGACAGGCCGAACTGGACGCGTCGGTGATGACCGGATCCGGGCGGGCGGGCGCCGTGGCCGCGTCCAAGTACGCCAGGAACCCGGTCCAGCTCGCCCGCGCCGTGATGGAGCACACCGAGCACGTCCTCATCGTCGACCCCGACGCCGCGTTCCTTGAGCGTCACGGACTCGCGGTCGTCGAGCGCGACTACTTCCGCACCGAGCCGCGCCAGCAGCAACTGGACCGGGTACTCGCCGGCCGCGCGGTCGCCGCCCGGCACGGAACGGTCGGCGCGGCCGCGCGCGACGCCAGTGGCCGGCTGGCGGCCGCCACGTCGACCGGCGGGATGACCGGCCAGGCCGACGGGCGCGTCGGCGACAGCCCCATCGTCGGCGCGGGCGTTTATGCCCGCGATGACGTCGTGGCGATCTCGTGCACCGGGGACGGCGAGGCCTTCATCCGCGGCGTCGTGGCCCATGACGTGGCCGCGCGGATTCGCTATTCCGGCGCGGACCTGGCTGAGGCGGTGCGGGGGACATTCGCGGCGGAGCTCGACCAGCGCGGGGCGACCGGCGGCCTCGTCGCCGTTGGCGGCGATGGCCGGATCGTCGTGGCCCACAATTCGCCGGCGATGTTCTCCGCCCGCGGTAGTGATCCCGAGCCGGTGCTGACGACTTGACCGACCCGCCGAGCGGAGAACTGCCGCTGCGGGACGTGATCTTTCAGCGGATGGACGAGCTCACGCCGGCCGAGCGGAAGGTGGCGCGGGCCCTGCTCGCGCGCTATCCGGCGGCGGGTCTTGAGAGCACGGCCGCGCTGGCGGCCGCGGCGGGGACGAGCAAGCCGACCGTGCTGCGGTTGCTGGGCAGGCTCGGATTCGGCAGCTATCGCGACTTCCAGGAGCGCCTGCGGGCCGAGGTTACCCGCTCCATGAGCGGGAGCCCGCTGAGCCGGGCCAGGGCTGGCGCGGCGGCGGGGCGGGCGGCGGTGTCCGACGGCAGCGTCTTCCTGACCGCGATCGAGCTGCGTGCTCAGCTGGTCGCCCGGCTGCAGGACACCGTGCCACCGGGGGAGATCGAGAGAGCGATTGCGCTGCTCGCCGGGCGCCCGAAGCACGTCGTCGTCTCCGGCGGCTACTTCTCCCGGTTGATCGCCCGCATGCTGGCGATGCAGCTGGACCAGCTGATACCCAACGTGGACTACGCCGACGAACCGCTCGGGGCCGACGTCGGGAAGTACCTTCGCGCCGGGCGCGATTGCGTGGCGATCGTCTTCGACGTGCGCCGGCCTGAGCTGGCTGCCAGGGAGGTTGTCTCGATGGCGAAGACCGGCGGCGCCAGCGTCATTCTCATCACCGACGAGTCGCTTTCGCCGGCGGCGGAAGAGGCCGACATCGTGCTGCCGGTGGCCGTCGACGGAGTCCCGTTCGACTCCTTCGCCGCGCTGCTCGTGCTCACCGAGAGCCTGGTGGACGCCGTCTTCGACCGGGCCGGGGAGGCAGCGGTCGAGCGGATGGCGAGCTGGGAGCGATCAATGCACATCTACCGGGCCTTCGCCGCTGGCAGGCCCGCCGGGTCGGAGGACGGGACATGACCGACACCACCAGCGCCGCCGCGGAACTCGCCCGGCTCGGCGAGGCGTACTTCAGCACGCAGCACACCTACGACCCCTACAACGCCACGCTGCTCGGCGTCGATGAGTTCGACGGGCTGTCCTTCGACCCGAGCCGGGCGGCGAGCGAACGCGCTGAGCAGGAACTCGCGGCCATCGGCCGGCAGGCCCGCGACATCGACCAGGCTGACCTCACCAGTGACCAGCGGCTTGACCACCGGGTGCTGACGGCCCTGGTCGAGGGCGCCCGGGCCGACGCCGAGCACTCGCTGTGGGCCGCGAACGCGTCGGCGAAGAGCTACGTCAGCCGGCAGGGGCTGATCTTCCAGGCGGTGCCGGCCATGACCGTCGCCAGTCCCGAGGCGGCCGAGCGTTACCTCGCCCGGCTGTCGAAGATCGGGGCGACGCTCGACGCGCTCGGGCAGCGGTACCTGGCGGAAGCCGCGGTCGGGCGGACGCCGACCGCCGTGGGCGTCGATCACGCCATCCGCCATCTGGACGGCTACCTCGCCCTGCCGGTGGCGGCCGACGCCCTGCTCAAGCCGTCCCGGGCCGCGGAGCCCGCCGTCCGGGACGCGGCCACCGTCCACGTCACCGAGACGATCAGGCCGGCCATGGAGCGGCTCGCCGAGCTGCTGCGCCGTGAGCTGGCGCCAGTCGCCCGGCCGGATGACCGGGTCGGCATCCGTGCGGTCACCGGCGGTGAGGCGGGCTACCTGGCCGCGGTGGCCCGGCATACCACCACCGCGCTCTCGCCCGAGGAGATCCACGCCATCGGCCTCGCTGAGCTCGGCGAGCTGGCCGGGCTGTGGTCCCGGATCGGGCAGGAGGTGCTCGGCGAGCGTGACTTCGCCACCATCGCCGCGCGGCTGCGCGACGATCCGGCGCTCCGCTTCCGCAGCCGCGAGGAGATACTCGCGGTCGTCCAGGATGCGCTCGACCGCGCTGAGGCGGCCCGCGATACCTACTTTGAGCACTACGACATCTCCGCCTGCGTCATCGAGGAGATCAACCCGATCGACGCGGAAAACACCGCGCTGGCCTACTACCGGCCCCCGGCCGTCGATGGCAGCCGCCCCGGCGCGCACTGCCTGCTGACGACCAATCCGGGCGAGCGCTTCCGGTACGAGTACGAGGCGCTCGCGTTCCACGAGTCGGTGCCCGGCCACCACCTGCAACTTGCCACCGCCCAGACGCTCGACATCCCCCGGTACCGGCGATATCTCGACGCCGAGCTGTGCGCCTTCAACGAAGGCTGGGGCCTTTATTCCGAGCGGCTCGCCGACGAGATCGGACTGTACAGCAGCGGGATCGCGCGGCTCGGGATGCTGTCATTCGCCTCGCTGCGGGCCTGCCGGCTCGTCGTGGACACCGGGATGCACCACCTGGGGTGGTCACGTCAGCAGGCGATCGACTTCATGTATGAGCACACGGCGACCACGCGCGACAACGTGCGCAACGAAGTCGACCGCTATATCGCGTGGCCCGGCCAGGCGCTCGCCTACGTGACCGGCAAGCGTGAGATCGTGCGTGTGCGGGAACGGGCGCAGCACGCCCTCGGGAGCAAGTTTGATCTGCGCCGTTTCCACCACGCGGTGCTGCGCAACGGTGCCATTCCGCTTACCGTTCTCGACGATGAGCTCGGGCGCTGGACCGCCGCGGAGGCAATGGCGGACTGAAGGGCAGATCACCCGGTGACAGTGGCCGCGCGGCGCGTCGAGTGGGTAGTGGCGGGCACTCTGGCCAGCTGGGCAGCGGCCCGGCTGACTGGTGCTGATCGTGTTCGGCTCGCGGAATCCTTGTCGGTGCCGTTGCTCTCGTTCACCCCGCAGGCAGCCGCAGCCGCCGGGGCGAGCGCGCTGTTGCTGCGCGGTAAGGGCCCGTCAGCCGTGGCGGCCATGGCCGGCGCCACCATGGCCGCCGTCGTGACCCCCCGCGTGACCCGGTGCTCCCAGCCCGCCGCGGCCGGACCGGTGGTGCGCCTGCTGACCGCGAACCTCTTCGTCGGCCGCGGGTCGGGCGATGCGCTGACCGAACTCGCTGCCCGCCAGCGCGCGGACGCGGTGTTCGTTCAGGAACTCACTGACGAGGCGGTGGAGAAGCTGCGGCGGGCCGGGCTGAACGACCTGTTCCCGCACGCGCTGCGACCGGCGACGGAACCCGGCAGGCTGGGGAGCGCCATCTACGCCCGCTATCCGCTGCTCGCCGACGTGCCCGGTGCCGGGCCCGTCGCTGGATGGCACTCTGCTCCGGTGTGCGCCGCGCCGGCGTCAGCAGCTCGATGCACCGCCCGGCTCGGCCTTCCGTCCGGGGCATCCGTGCGGCTGGCCTGCATTCACGCGCAGCCACCGAAGCCACCGTGGTCGGCGAGCGCCACCGCTCGCTGGCGCAGTCAGCTCGCCGCCCTGCCGCCACCTGGCGCGGACCCGGTCGTCCTGGCCGGGGATTTCAACGCCACCCTCGACCACTCGGCGCTCCGGCGTCTGCTGGATCTCGGCTACGTGGACGCGGCCAGCCAGGTCGGCGACGGGCTGGCCGCGACCTGGGGGCCGCGACCACACCGGCGGCCGGCGCTGCTCGCGATCGACCACTTCCTCGTCAGCCGGCAGTGCGCGGTCCTGGCGACCTCCGCCCACGTGTTCCCCGGCAGCGATCACCGCGCCGTTTATGCCGAGATCAGGTTGCCTGCGGCTTGACCGGCGGAATGACAGATGCGGCTCACAGCCGGACGGCGGGGGGTCGACGAACTCTGACCCAGGACCCTCTTGACTGGGTAGACCTGTCTGTCTAATATGAGATCCAGTTGAACAGACCTGTCTACTCAACGAAGGCGAGTAATCAGACATGACGACAGCCCCCGGTGCAGGCCCCGGATATGGCCGCGCCCAGGCAGCGCTCGCTCCCCGTCCGGCTGAGCACGCCACCGCTGACCGGGCGCTGCTGGTCCGCGAGCGCGGCGCCGAGGCGGCGGCGCTGCCGGCCGACCCGGTCGCGCGCCGGTCCTGGCTGCGCGCACCGGGGAGCTACCGGCTCAGCGGCCGGCCAGCCGTGTTCGTGCTGGCGTCGCTGATCGTGGCGCTGCTGGCGTCGTCCGCCGCGCCCACCCCGCTGTACGCGATCTACCAGGCCAAGTGGCACTTCACGCCGATCACGACCACGGTGGTCTTCGGCGTGTACGCGCTCGCAGTGCTGGCTGGCCTGCTGACCGTGGGCAGGCTGTCTGACCACGTCGGCCGGCGGCCGGTGCTGCTCGGCGCCATCGCCGTGCATGTGACGTCGCTGGTGATCTTCGCGACCGCGACCGGAGTGCCCGAGCTGCTCGCGGCCAGGGTGGTGCAGGGCCTGTCGACTGGCGCGGCCCTGGGCGCGATCGGAGCGGCCATGCTGGACATAGACCGCGACCTTGGCACCTACGCCAACGCGGTCGCACCCGGCTCGGGCACCGCGACCGGCGCGATCCTGTCCGCGCTGGCGGTGCGCTTCCTGCCGGACCCGACCCACCTCATCTACCTGGTCCTGATCGGCGTGCTCGTGGTCCAGGCAACCGCGATCGCCGCGATGCGCGAGACGGTCAGCCGCACCCCCGGCGCGCTGGCCAGCCTGCGGCCGGAGATCACGCTGCCGCGCGAACTGCGAGCCCCGGTGCTGACCGCCATCCCGGTCCTGTTCGCGGTGTGGGCACTGGCCGGCCTGTACGGCGCCCTCGGCCCGGCGCTGGTGCACGCGCTCACCGGCTCGGGTGACGTGCTGCTCGGCAGCCTGAGCCTGTTCATCCTGGCCGCGTCCGCCGTCGTCGCGATCGTCGTGCTCCGCCGGGCGGCGGCCCGGACCGTGATGCTCGTCGGCATCCTCGCCCTGATCACCGGTGTCGCGGTGACCGTCGCCGGCGTGAGCCTGGGCTCGGTGGCGATGTTCTTCGCCGGCTCCGCGATCGCGGGGCCGGCTTCGGCAGCGGCTTCCAGGGCGGCATCCGGATCGTGGTCCCACTCGCCGCGCCGCACCAGCGGGCCGGCCTGGTATCGCTGCTCTACCTGGTGTCCTACCTCGGGCTGGGCGTGCCCGCGGTGCTCGCCGGTTTCGGCGTCGTGCACGGCGGCGGGCTGATCGACACCGCGCGCTACTACGGCGCCGCCGTGATCGCGCTGGCCGCGCTGGCCCTGATCGGCCTGCTGCGGCGCGGGCCGGGACGCGCCGCGCGACCGGTCGCGATCGGCGCCGGGCTTACCATAGACAAGTCTGTCTAGGAAGGTGGCTATCGCCATGGCAGTCAGGGAAGCGCCCGCGGCGCGGCAGTCGGCGCGGGACCGGCTGCTGGCCGCGGCCAACGAGCTCTTCTACAACGAGGGCGTGCACACCGTCGGCATCGACCGCATCATCGAGCGAGCCGGCGTGGCCAAGGCGTCGCTCTACAACACCTTCGGCAGCAAGGACGAACTGGTCCGCGCCTACCTGGAGACCCGCCAGGCGAGCGTCACCCAGCGGATCATGCAGGCGGTGGACCGCTACGACACGCCGCGCGAGCGGCTGCTCGCGGTGTTCGAGGGCCAGGGGGACCTGTTCGCAGGCCCGGACTACCGCGGCTGCGCGTTCGCCCGGGCCAGCGCCGAGTCCCAGCCGGGCGACCAGGCCGAGCAGGCCGCCGGCGCCTACCGGCAGTGGGTGCGCGCGCTGCTGACCGACCTGGCCGCCGCGGCCGGCGCACCCGAACCGGACGTCCTCGCTCGCCAGCTGCATTTGCTCTACGACGGCAGCAGCCAGTCCGCGCGGATGGACCACGATCCGGCCATCGCCGCCGCGGCCCACGACGGCGCGGGGGTACTGCTGGACGCGGCCCTCGCCGGCGGGTCGACGACGCCCCGTTCCTGACCTGGCGGTGCGAACGTGCGTCAGGCGTCGCGGCGGGCCACGACGATCGCGGCCACGGTGACGAGGATGGCCGCGAGAACCAGGTAGATGGCGGTCTCGATGCCCTGGAACGCCCAGTACCGGCTCGCGGGCTGGTAGCTGATCAGCGCGCGGTAGCCGTGGCCAGCCACGCACGACGCGAACTCGCGCGGATTCTGGAAGGCGAGCGTCTGGCACGCTGACGGCATGCTGCTGAGTGGAATGGGCACGCCGTCGAAGGAGATGCCGGGGCCACCCCGGCTGTGGCCGCTCGCGAGCTGGCCGGCCGGGCCGAGTACGCCGGCGGAGACGAGCCAGTAGGAGCCGGCCAGGCAGTACATGGGGATGCAGGAAGCTGAAGGTCTTGGTGACCGCCGGCAGGTAGTGCGAGCGGAGGTCCTGGCCGACCACCAGGCGCAGGAGGGTGAAGACGCCGATCGTGACGGCCATGGCGGGCAGGGTGCGGCGGAGCAGCGCGCCCGCGGTGATGCCGAGCGCCACCGCGAACACCGCGTAGCCGACCGGCACGATGCCCTGGATGTCAAACTGGCTGGGCTGGAAGTTCTGCAGCTTGAGGGCATTCACCGGGCTGGACCACCAGGTGACCAGGGCCGAGACAGCGCCGCCCCAGGCGGCCGCGGCGAGCAGGACCCAGCCGACCTGGGTGCCGAGCCAGCGTCGGCGGGAGACGCCCTGCATCCAGGCGAACTGATTGGTGCCGGTTTCGAGCTCCCTGGCCACCAGCGGGCCGCCCCAGAACACGCCCAGCAGGCACGGCACCACCACGGTGAGGGTGACCAGCAAGGTCATGCCGGGGCTGCCGATCGTCAGCGTGTTCGCGAGGTTGGCGCAGGAATGGCTGGCCGAGCAGGCGGCAAGCGCGGACTGATATTGCGACGCCATCTGCCGGCCGGTGATCAGCAACACCACCGCCAGCACCGCGAAGGCGGCGACGGCGACGAACGCCTGACTGCGGTGCTGGCGCCAGACAACCCAGGTCATTGACCTTCTCCGATCGCGGACAGGCGGGCCGGCGCCGGATCGCCGTGCCGGCCCATGTAGCCGAGCACGAGTTCCTCCAGGCCGACGTCGGCGGCTTCGTAGGCCGGGTCAACAACGGGCCCGTTCCGGCGGATGAGCAGGGTCGCCTGCCGCGCGGTGCGCACGGCGTGCACGAGCGTGTGGTCGCGCTCGATCGCCGTGGTGTCCTTGCGCGGGCCGATCAGGACCTGATGCTCGGCGAGCAAGGTGTCGATGTCGCCGCACAGCTGGACTCGCGCCGCGGCCAGCAGAATCAGGTGGTCGCAGGTGCGTTCCAGGTCAGCGACCAGATGCGAGGACAGCACGACGGTGAGGCCGGTGTCGGCCACGGCCTCGGCCAGATGCGCCAGGAACTGCCGCCGGGCCAGCGGATCCAGTGCCGCGACGGGCTCGTCGAGCAGCAGCAGCCGGGGTTGCTTGGCCAGCGTCAGCGCCAGCGCCAGCTGGGCCCGCTGGCCCCCGGACAGCGTGCCCACCGCCTGGTCGAGCGGGATGCCCAGGCTCGCCAGCCGCTGTCGCACCGACGTTCCGTCCCAGGGCGAGTTGAGGTGCGCGCCAAAGCAGATGTGATCCGTGGCGGTGAAGCGCCGGTACAGCGGGATCTCCTGGGCCAGGAAGCCGACGCCGGCCAGGAAGGCGGGGTTCTGGCGCGGCACCGCGCCGAGGACCGCGATCTCGCCCGCGGTCGGCCGGGCCAGCCCGGCCAGCAGCCGCAGCAGCGTCGTCTTGCCGGCGCCGTTCGGGCCGACCAAGGCCGATATCCGCCCCGGCGGAACCGTGATCGTCGCCTGGCTCAGCGCGGTGACGTGGCGGTAGCGCTTCGACAGCTCGCTGGTCTCGATCACGGCCTGGTCGATGCTCGCCATCACGCGGTCTCCTCGGCGGCCGGCGCTCGCAGCGTGATGCGCAGCAACGACTCGATGGAATCGTCATCCAGCCCGGCCTCGCGGGCGCCGCGCACCCACTGCGCCAGGCTGCGGGCCAGCCGGGCGTGCGTACCGGGCGGGGGACCCGACGGGCGCCCCACCACGAACGTGCCGTGCCCGGCGCGCGGCTCCACGAGACCGTCGCGCTCGAGTTCCCGGTAGGCCTTGAGCACGGTGTTGGGGTTGACCGCGGTGGCCGCGACGACCTCCCGCACCGTCGGCAGCTTGTCGCCGACGTCGAGCACGCCCATCCGCAGCGCCTGCCGGACCTGTTCGACGATCTGCAGGTAGGGCGGAACGACCGAACGGCCGTCGAGCCGGAAGCTGATCACATCGCGCCTTTCAAAGTACTAATACCCTAAGACTTTAAGATCCGCGATCCCGGCTGTCAACGGACGTGCAGGCATGGCTCGCGGGTCGGGCACTGGCTCGACGTCAGGCGCGCGCTGGCACTTCCGGCCCGAGTGCGCGGATCTGGCGCAGCACCAGAGCCAGCGGCGGCCAGGCGGTGCGACCGCGCGCGGTGTCCGCGAACGCGCGCAGGTTCAGGCCAGGGTCGCGGAGCGGGAGCATGGTGATCCCCGGCCTGGCCGGCCGGTCGGCGGGCAGCAGCCCGATCCCGAGACCGGCCAGGATCAGGTCCTCGACCAGGTCCAGGCTGTCGGCCTCGTGCGCGAACTCGGGCTCGAAGCCGGCCATGGCCGCGATCAGCCGGATGACCCGCTCGTCGGCGACGTTGCGCGAGTTGCCGATCCAGCGCCGGTCGCGGAAGACCCCGAACACGTCAGCCGCCCGGCCGGTCAGGCCCGCGCCGTCGGCGGCCGGCACGCCGAGGGCCCACGGCGCGGACCACAGCGGCACGGTCACGATCGCCTCGTCGGCCGCCGCCGGGGCGAGGTCATAGTCATAGGTCAGGGCCAGATCGATCTCGTCGGCGGCCAGCAGCGCCCGCGCCTCCGCCGGCTCGTGCTCACGCACCACCAGGCGGACGTCCGGATAGCTGGCGGCGAGATCACGGATGACCGGCATGAGCGCGTGCCGGATCGCGGTTGCGAACCCGG
>CAVSCN010000019.1:0-62771 GCA_963726425.1 uncultured Actinomycetota bacterium
AATTTTCGCGGTCTTCACCTCCCAGGCGTGGAACATCACGTTCTCCTTCTATTACTCGCTGATCAGCCAGCCTTCGGACTTCAACGAGGCGAGCAGGCTGATGGGACTGTCGAGGTGGAAACGGTTCTGGACCCTCGACGTCCCCGGCGGTGCCATCGGCCTGGTGTGGAACGGCATGATGAGCTTCGGCGGCAGCTGGTTCTTCCTGACGGCGTCCGAGGCGATCACGGTGCCGCACAGCGGGCTGGTCTACGCTGCCGGGCATCGGCTCGTACGTGGGCGTAGCCGAGCGGCAGGGCAACCTAGGGCACGTCGGGCTGGGTATCGCCACGATGATCATCATGATCCTGATGGTGAACTTCCTCTCTGGCGGCCGCTCGTCGCCTACGTGGACAAGTTCCGGGTCGAGCAGTCCGAAGGCGGCCAGAAGGCGAAGTCGCTGGTGCTCACCGCGCTGCGGCGGTCGAGCTGGCCGGCCGGTGCTCGGCCGGGGCAGGCGCGCGGTGGCCGAGCCAGTGAACCGGGCGCATGGGGCTGCTGACCGGCGTCGATGACCAGAGCCTGGCCACCCACGCCGCCCGCCGCCGGGCCGCTGACATCGCCTTCTTCGCGGTCGTCGGCGTCGGCCTGGTCTACGGCCTGTACAGCATGCTGGCCTACGTCAACTCCGGCTCGGACGGCCTGGCCGTCTTCGGCACCGCCTTCGCGGACGGCTTCTTCACCTTCCTGCGCGTCGCGGTCGTCGTCGCGGCGTCATCACTGGTCTGGGTGCCGGTCGGGGTCTGGATCGGATTCAACCCGCGGGTGGCGCAGTTCATGCAGCCGGTCGTACAGGTGCTGGCCAGCTTCCCGGCGAACTTCATCTTTCCGTTCGCCATGGTCGTGTTCCTGGACCTGGGCATCAGCCTGAACTTCGGCAGCATCCTGCTGATGGCCCTCGGCACCCAGTGGTACGTCCTCTTCAACGTGATCGCCGGCGCGAGCGCCGTGCCGTCTGACCTCAAGGAGGCCACCGACAATCTCGGCGTGCGCGGGTGGGAACGGTGGCGCCGGCTGATCATTCCCGGCATCTTCCCGGCCTACGTGACCGGCGCGATCACGGCGGCCGGCGGTGCCTGGAACGCCACGATCGTGGCCGAGTACGTTCCTTATCACGGCCACGTCTACACCGCCCGCGGCCTGGGCGCCTTCATCGCGGAGAACAGCGTGCACCTGCCTGGCACCTACCCGGAGCTGTTCGCCGGGCTGCTGGTGATGGCCGTCTTCGTGACCGGCCTGAACGCGCTGCTCTGGCGGCGTCTGTACCGGCTGGCCGAGACGAAATACGCCCTCGCGTGAGCGAGCCCCGCGGGCTGAGCGAGGAACACGGCCCGCTACCGCTGATCAGCGTCCGGGCGCTGAGCAAGTCGTTTCCCGGCCGGGGCGGCCGCGAGCTGCCGGTGCTGGACGACATCACCCTCGACGTGCGCGAGGGCGAATTCGTCGCGCTGCTCGGCCGCAGCGGGAGCGGCAAGTCGACGCTGCTGCGCTGTATCGCCGGGCTGATGGCCCCGACGGAGGGGCGGGTGCTGTTCCGCGGGCAGCCGCTGACCGGCACGAACCGCGAGACCGCGATGGTGTTCCAGACGTTCGCGCTGATGCCGTGGCTGACCGTGCAGCAGAACGTGGAGCTCGGCCTGGAAGCGCGCGGGGTGGACCCGAAGGCGCGGGTCGACCGGGCGCTGCGGGCCATCGACATCGTCGGTCTGGACGGCTACGAGAGCGCCTACCCGAAGGAGCTGTCCGGCGGCATGCGCCAGCGCGTCGGGTTCGCCAGGGCCCTGGTGGTCGAAGCCGGCCGCGCTGCTCATGGATGAGCCGTTCAGCGCGCTGGACGTGCTGACCTCGGAGAACTTGCGCGGCGAGCTGCTGGAGCTGTGGGAAGGCCAGCGGTTCCCGACGAAGACAATCGTCATGGTCACGCACAACATCGAGGAAGCGGTGATGCTGGCGGACCGGATTCTGGTCCTCGGCACCAACCCCGGCCGGATCCGGGCCGACCTGGTCAACCCGCTGCCCAGGCCGCGGCGGCGGCGCACCCGGACTTCGACGAGCTGGTGGACCAGATCTACCGGATGATGACGCAGCGCGAGCAGGTCGCCGCCACCACCCCGGCCGCGGCGGCCGGCGGCGGCGACGCCGGGACGCTGAGCGACACCCCGCTGCCGCAGGCCTCCGTCGACGGCCTGTCCGGCCTCGCCGAGGTCCTGATCAGCCGCCATGGCGGCGCCGCCGACCTCGCCGATCTCGCCGACACGCTCGGGCTTGAGGTCGACGATCTGCTGCCGCTCGTCGACGCGCTCCTCCTGCTCGGCTTCGCGGACCTGCGCGATGACCGGCTGGAGCTGACCGGGAACGGACAGGTGTTCGCCGGGGCGAGCATCCAGGACAGCAAGGAGATCTTCGCCCGCGCATCGCTGGACCGCGCGCCGCTGGTGCGGACCATCTACCGCGGCCTGCGTGCGACCCAGGATGACACCCTGCCCGCGGCGCTGTTCACCGACATCCTGCGCACCAGCTACAGCGAGGAAGACGCGTCCAGCCAGCTGGACCTGGCGGTGAACTGGGGCCGGTACGCCGAGCTGTACGACTACGACGCGGCCCGCGGCCAGATCATCCGGGAGAAACAGGGCATCGGCGCCACCATCGCGGAGGCGCCGCGGCCGCCGCGGCGCGGGTCGCTGACCGTGTACCTGGGGGCCGCGCCCGGCGCCGGCAAGACGTACACCATGCTGCGCGAGGGCCGGGCGCTGAGGGCGCAGGGCGAGGACGTCGTCATCGGATACGCCGATACCCGCGGCCGGCCGCACACCGCGGAATCCGTCGGCGGCCTCGAGACGGTGCGGCCGCGGCGGCTTGAGGCGCCGGCGGCCAGGAGATGGACCTCACCGCCGTGCTGGCCCGCAAGCCCGCGGTCGCGCTCGTCGACGACCTCGGTATGCACGCGGCCGGCGTCAGCGCGCTCCGGGCGGCCGGCATCGACGTCATCAGCACCGCGGATGTGGACGACGTGCAGGCCGTCGAGGATCAGGTGCGGGCGATCACCGGCGCGGCCCCGGCGGCCACGATCTCGGCCGACGTGCTAGCCGACATCGACGCGATCCAGTTCGTGGACAGCTCGCCGGAGGCGCTGCGCAAGCGGCTGGGTCACGGCAATATCTATCCGGCAGAGCGGGTGCCGGCCGCGCTGCGGTCGGAGTTCCTGCCCGCCCGGCTCGCCGCGCTGCGCGAGGTGGGCCTCGGGCTGGTCGCGCAGTCCGTGCCGCGGCCGGGGGCGGAGCGGCCGCGGGACCGGCACGACGTGCTGGTCGTGATCTGGCGGCCCGAGCACGCCGAGACACTGGTGCTGCGCGGCGTCCGGCTGGCCCGGCGGCGCGGCGCGCACTGCTATGTCCTGGGGCTCAGCCAGCCGGGCCAGGCGCCGGTCGTGCTGCCAGAGCAGGCGGCCGAGGCGGCGCTCGCGGCGGGCGCGACGATGCTGGAGCGCGACAGCCGCGATGCCAGCGCCGCGATCATCTCGGCGGTGCAGGAGACGGGCGTGCGGCACATCGTGCTGCCCGCCCGTCGGCCGGCCTGTTCGAGCGCTGGCGCGGCACGCTGGTCGAGCGGCTGGCCAGCCAGCTGCCCGGCGTGCACCTGCATGTGCAGGCCGCGTCCGCGGCGATCGCGCGCGGCGCCCGAGCCGGTGCCGGGGGCCG
Organism: uncultured Actinomycetota bacterium; assembly: GCA_963726425.1. Lineage (GTDB taxonomy): Bacteria > Actinomycetota > Actinomycetes > Streptosporangiales > Streptosporangiaceae > JAJYUU01. The sequence goes on from CAVSCN010000019.1 coordinate 3,738, forward strand.
CGGTGCCGGCCGAGCGGCGGCGCGGCGCGGTCCGGGTCTACCTCGGCTACGCACGCGGCTGCGGCACGACGACCGCGATGCTGGAGGAGGCGTTCCGGCGCCAGTCGCGTGGCACTGACGTCGTGATCGCCGCTGTTTCCGTGCGCGAGCGCGAGCAGGTCGCGGCCGAGCTGGAAGACCTGGAGGTGCTCGGCGACGGCAGCACGCTCGACACCGACGCCGTGCTCGCGCGCAAGCCGGAGGTCGTCTGCATCGACGAGCTGACCGCGGGGACGACGACCGCCGAGCGCCGGTTCGTGGCAGCCCGCAGGCTCGCCGAGGCCGGCATCACGGTCGTGAGCACCGTGCTGCTGGGCAGCCTGGACGGCGCGGTCATGGATGAGCGCGGGCTGCTGGCGCTGGCCGACGAGATCGAGCTGGTGGACGTGCCGCCGACGATCCTGATCGACCGGGTCAAGCGCGGCGAGATCGTGCAGGCCGGCGAGGTGGCCGGCGCGCTGGCGACGACCTACCAGCCGCAGCGGCTGGCCGCCGAGCGAGAGCGGGCCTTCCGGCTGGTCGCCGAGCACGGCGAGCGGCAGCTCGCCGCATACGCCAGCGATGATCATCCGGCGCTGCCCGAGGCGCTGCCGAGCGTCCTGGCCTGCGTGCCGCCCTGGCCGGGGATGGAGTTGCTGCTGCGCCGGTCGGCCGCGCTGGCGGCGCAGGTGGACGGGCTGTTCGCGGCCGCGACTGTCCGGCTGGCGCCCAGTCAGGACGAGGACGCGCAGCTGGCCCGCTACGAGGCGCTCACCGCGCAGCTCGGCGGCGACTTCGCCGTGCTCACCGGGACCTCGCCGGCTGCCGCGCTGGCGCTGCATGCCCGGCAGCAGCAGGTGACCGAGTTGGTGCTGAGCCGGGCGGTGCCGAACCCGGCCGGGCGCTACCCGGTGCTACGCGAGCTGACCAGGATCGCCAGGGACGTCGAGCTGCATGTGCTGCCGGCCGAGCAGCCAGGCTGACCGGCTCGGGAGTCAGGCGCCGGCTACGGCGGTAACGCCGGTGAGCGTCCCGATCAGGATCAGCCTGCCCGACAGCGTGGGGGAGACGAAGTCCGGCAGCTTGCCTGCCAGCTGGAGCTGGTGCACGACTGCGCCGGAGCCGGGATTCACCTCATAGAGCACGCCGGTTCCCGGCGTCGCCGTGAACAGCGCGCCGCCGCCGAGCACGGGCGAGCCCGCGACCCGCTCGGGCTGTGCCACCGGATGCGCAGCTGGCCGCCGGCCGTATCCACTGCGAGCACGCTGCTGAGGCACGGCACGTAGACCGTCGTGCCCTGCGCTGCGGTTCCGCCGAACGCCACGCACAACGTTTTCTCGGCGATCTGCCCGCCGACGCCGCCGAGGTGCCCGGCGTCGAGCAGATAGCCGATGCCGCTTTTGCCCACCTGCAGTATCTGGCCGTCGGCCAGCAGCGCCGGGGCGGTGGTGCCGAGGTCGAGGTCATCGCGGTTGTCGGCGGCCCAGCGCGTCGGCGCGAACACCCCGGTGCGCTGCAACTGCGGGGTCAGCGCGATCACCGAGTCGGCGCCGTCGAATCGGCGGCGAAAGCCTGCCGCCGTTCCCCGACGCTACGTAGATGGTGCCGGCCGGGCTCACCACGGGGCCCGGCGCGGCCCAGATCCCGCCCTGCTTCGGCGTGGGCAGGACGTACGAGCGGATCGCGCCGTGGCCGGAGGTGGGCACGGCCGCGACCGAGCCGATGTACGGGCCGCAGTCGCCGTAGTGGCCTCCGAACGCCACGTAGACGTTCCCGCCGGCCAGGGCCAGGGCGGCGCGCTGCTGGTCGTAGGCGGGCTGGTGGTCGGGCGCCGGGACGTCGCGGGAGACCACGACCTTGCCGTCGGCGAGCCGCAGGCCCGCCAGCACGTGCCGGGTCCGGCCGTCCTGCGCCACGACGTAGACCAGCCCGGTGCCGGAGTCGTAGACCGGCGTGCTGGTGATGCCCAGCGGATCGAGGTTGCCGCACGGCTGCTGCGACAGCGGCACCGGCGTACCGACGGAGGTCCGCCACAGCACCGCTCCGCTGGTCCTGCTCAGCCCGTAGACCGTGTCGCTTTCGGTCGCCGCGACGACGGTGCTGCCAACCACGATCGGCTGGCCGGCGACCTCGCCGCCCAGGCTCCTGGACCAGTCAAGCCTGAGCGGACCGGCCGGCGGCAGGCCGGGAGCGACGCCGGTTCGCTGGGGGTTCTGGTGATATGTCGGCCAGTCCGTGCTCACTCCGGCTGCGCCGGGCGCGGCCGGAGAGGTGGCGGTCGCCGTCGGTGCCGCCCCCGTGGAACTGCCGTCGGACCTGCTCGAGCAACCGGCGGCAAGTAAGGCAGCGCCGAGGAAAGCAGCGGCCAGCGCCGCGGGCAGCGGCTGGCGTGTACCGGCGGGTACGGTGGGGCGAGAGCGCACCCGGCCAGTCTGCACCCCGGCCAGCCAACGCGGCTGGCGAGGTCGGCGGTAGCGTCTGCCCTGCCAGGTATCCGCGGGTGAGGACTGATGACGGACCAGCACGAGGAACAGGTAGGCGCCCGGTCGAGCTACGGCGACTACGCCTGCCGCCGCGGGCGGTCCCCTCGGCGAGCAGATCCTGACGATCCCGAACATCATCAGCTTCGCCCGGCTGCTCGGCGTGCCTGTCTTCCTGTGGCTGGTGCTGGTCGCGCCGACGTCGACCAAGGACTGGTGGGCGGTCGGCCTGCTGATGGCATCGGGCCTGTCGGACTGGCTGGACGGCAAGATCGCCCGGGCGCTGAACCAGCAGAGCAGGCTCGGCCAGCTGCTGGATCCGGCCGCTGACCGCCTCTATATCGTCGCGACCGTCATCGCGCTGGCCGTGCGCGCCATCATTCCGTGGTGGCTGGTGGCGGTGCTCGCGGTGCGCGAGTTGCTGCTCGGGGTCGTGCTGGCCCTGCTGCGGCGGCGCGGCTGGGGCCCGCTGCAAGTCAGCTTCGCGGGCAAGACCGCGACGCTGTGCCTGCTCTACGCGTTTCCGCTGCTGTTCCTCGGGTCGCATGACGCCAGTTACGCCGAGGTGACGCGGATCATCGGTTGGATGTTCGCGATCTGGGGAAGTGCCCTGTACTGGTGGGCTGCTGGCCTCTATGTCGTGCAGGCACGGCAGCTCCTGGCGGAAACCCATGCCGGGCCGGCCAGCGAAAGCGCGCCCTGACGGCGCGAGGAGAGAGGAGGCTCGGCTGCCGTGAAGGCGGTAGTGATGGCGGGCGGCGAGGGGACCCGGCTGCGCCCGATGACGGCGAACCAGCCCAAGCCCATGCTGCCAGTGGTAAACCGCCCGATCATGGAGCACGTGCTGCGGCTGCTGCGCAAGCACGACCTGACCGAGACCGTGGTCACCGTTCAGTTCCTCGCGTCGATGGTGCGCAACTACTTCGGCGACGGCGAGGACTTCGGGATGAGCCTCCAGTACGCCACCGAGGAGATTCCGCTCGGCACCGCCGGCAGCGTCAAGAACGCCGAGGACGCGCTGCGGGACGAGCCGTTCCTGGTCATCTCCGGCGACGCGCTGACTGACATCGACCTGTCTGATCTGATCCGGTTCCACAAGGACAATCAGGCGCTCGTCACCGTCGCGCTGGCCCGGGTGCCCGATCCGCTGGAGTTCGGCATCGTCATCGTCGACGACGACGGCCGGATCCAGCGCTTCCTGGAGAAGCCGACGTGGGGTCAGGTCTTCTCGGACACGGTCAACACCGGCATCTACGTCATGCAGCCCGAGGTGCTCGCCAAGGTCCCGGCCGGCGAGGTGGTCGACTGGTCCGCCGACGTGTTCCCGAAATTGCTGGAGGCGGGCGCGCCGTTGTACGGCTGGGTCGCCGACGGCTACTGGGAGGACGTCGGCTCGCACGAAAGCTACATGCGGGCCCAGGCCGATGTCCTGTCCGGCAAGGTGAACGCCGAGATCGACGGGTTCGAGGTGTCGCCCGGCGTCTGGGTGGCCGAGGGCGCGGAGGTCGACCCGGAGGCAATCCTGCAGGGCCCGCTGGCGGTCGGCGACTACGCCAAGATCGAGGCCGGTGCCCAGCTGCGCGAGTACACCGTGGTGGGCAACAACGTCATCGTCAAGGAAGGCGCGTTCCTGCACCGCGCGGTCGTGCACAACAACGTCTACGTTGGCCGGGGCGTCACCCTGCGCGGCTGCGTCGTCGGCAAGAACACCGACGTGATGGGCCTGTCCAGGATCGAGGAAGGCGCCGTCGTCGGGGACGAGTGCGTGATCGAGCCCGACAGCTATCTGTCGGCCGGGGTGAAGGTGTACCCGTTCAAGACCATCGAGGCCGGCGCGGTGGTCAACACCAGCGTCATCTGGGAGTCGCGCGGGCAGCGCACGCTGTTCGGTACCCGCGGCGTGTCCGGGCTGGTCAATGTCGAGATCACGCCCGAGCTGTGCGTGCGGCTGGCTAGCGCGTACGCGAGCACGCTGAAGAAGGGCGCGGTGGTGACGACCTCGCGCGACTCCTCCCGGGCGGCCCGCGCGCTCAAGCGGGCCGTGCACGGAGCGCTGAACGCGAGCGCCATCAACGTCGTCGACCTGGAGGCCCAGCCGATGCCGCTGGCCAGGTTCGAGACTGCCCGCAGCGACTACAGCGGGGGCATCGCGCTGCAGACGACGCCGGGCGACCCGCAGTCGATCGACATCCTGTTCATGGACGCCGACGGCGCGGACCTGTCCCAGTCGGCGCAGCGCAAGCTCGAGCGGGTCTTCTCCCGGCAGGAGTACCGGCGCGCGTTCCCCGGCGAGATCGCCGAGCTGACCTACCCGCCGCGAGTGGTGGAGGCCTACACCCAGGAGCTGCTCAGCAGCGTGGACATGACCGGGGTCTACGGCGCGGGCCTGCGGGTGGTGGCCGACTGCGCGGGCGGCACGACCTCGCTGGTGCTGCCCGGCCTGCTGGGCAAGATCGGCGTGGACGTGCTGACGGTCAACAACCGGCTGGACGAGGCGTCGCCCACCCAGTCGCTCGCGTCCGTGCGGGCCGACCTGCACCGGCTCGGCGAGCTCGGTCTCCTCGTTCGGCGCCGCGTTCGGGGTCAGGTTCGACCCGGTCGGAGAGCGGATCGCGCTGGTCGACGACAAGGGCTCGATGGTCAACGACGACCGCGCGCTGCTGGTCGTGCTCGACCTGATCGCCGCGGAGCGGCGCGGCGGCCGGGTGGCGCTGCCGGTCACGACCACCCGGGTGGCCGAGGACGTCTGCCGTTACCACGGCGTCGAGGTGGAGTGGACGCCGACGTCCCTGCAGGGGCTGTACCAGGCGGCCACGGCCAAGGACGTCATCTTCGCGGCGGACGGCCGGGGCGGCTTCATCGTGCCCAGCTTCTCCCGCTCCATCGACGGGATCGCGGCGTTCGCGCAGCTCCTCGGCCTCGTCGCCCGCACCCGGCTGACGCTCAGCCAGATCAAGGCCAGGATCCCGGAGGCGAACCTGCTCAAGCGGTCGATGCCGACCCCGTGGGCGGCCAAGGGCATGGTGATGCGTACCGTCGTCGAGGCGGCGGGGGAGCGCGACATAGACACCACCGACGGCGTCCGCGTCATCGAGCCGGACCGCGGCTGGATCCTGGTGCTGCCCGACCCGTCCGAAGCCGTCACCCACCTGTGGGCCGAGGGCGCCGACGCGGACACCGCGCAGGCGCTGCTGGACGACTGGGCCGCCGTGGTAGAGCGGGCCGGCCGGTAGCCGGCTCATCCCCGGGGCGGACCGGGCCTCACCCGCCGGTCGGATGCTCCGGCCCTGCACAGTAGCCCTCAGACTGGCGGCAGGCCGCGCTCAGCCGTGAGACAATCACCTGATCACACAAGTGATGACGGCATGTCGGAGGTGCGGCGAGAAATGTGGCGCAGGCGTCGCGACCATTCCCAGCGCGGTTCCGGGCGACCGGACAGCGCTGGTGGCGGCGCCGTGGGTACCCCGCAGCGGACGCTCCTGGGCCGCTACCGGTCCAGGGATTCGCGGCGTGCGTGGCGGATGGACCGGTCAGGTTCGGCGCAGGTAGCGTTGACCCCTAGCAGGCCAGCACAGCTACCGGACTTCACGCGGCACTCGGCCGCAACGGGCATGACGCCCGCACCCGTCGCGTACCCGACCAATGGGAGGCTCGGCGATCTGATGCCCAGCGTCTACTGCAACGCGTGCGGCGAAGCCAATCCGGAGGGCGCCCGCTTCTGCTCGCACTGCGGCACCCCGCTCGTCCGGCTTCAGGGAGAGCGCCCCGCCGACACCACGTCCACCATCTCCCTGGCCGGCACCGAGCTGGACGACGGCAGCGAGGAGACCGGCGCCGATTCCGCGGCCGTCGCGGCCCTGCCGCCGGGCACGGCCCTGCTCGCCGTCCGGCGCGGCCCGAATGCTGGCAGCCAGTTCCTGCTCGACAGCGACCTGACGCTCGTCGGACGGCACCCCGACAGCGACATCTTCCTGGACGACGTGACCGTCTCCCGCCTGGCACGCGGAGTTCTACCGGCAGGGTGGCCGGTTCACCGTCCGCGACGTGGGCAGCCTGAACGGGACGTACGTCAACCGCGAGCGGATCGAGGAAGCCCAGCTGAACGAAGGTGACGAGGTGCAGGTGGGCAAGTTCCGGCTCGTCTTCCTGCTGGGTCCGGGCGCTCGGCCCGAGTTCGGCGGCTCGTAGGCCGGGGGATGAGCACCGAGCCTGCCCGCGGTTACCTCGGCATCAGCGAGGTCCTCGCCGCGCTTCGTCCTGATTTCCCTGACATCAGCGTGTCCAAGATCAGGTTTCTGGAGACCGAGGGCCTGATCACCCCGGCCCGCTCGCCATCCGGGTACCGGCGGTTCTGCGGCCAGGACGTGGACCGGCTGCGGGTGATCCTCACCGCCCAGCGCGACCAGTACCTGCCGCTGCGGGTGATCAAGGAACGGCTGGCCCGGCAGGATCAGCGCGACGGTGCGCCCGCGGCCGATCCGGGCGGACGACCGGGTCCGGCCGGCTCCCCGCCAACCGGACCGCAGCCAGGCAGCCGCCCCGTTCCCGAACTGGAGCTCCAGCCAGGCGAGCCGGGCCGGCCGCTGAGCCGGCGGGAGCTGGTGGACGCGGCGGAGCTGAGCGATGCGCTGCTGACGGAGCTGGAAACGTTCGGGCTCGTCCGCCGGATCGGCCGGCAGTACTCGCCGGAGTCGCTCCAGGTGGCCGTCACGGCCAAAGCGCTGACCGCGTTCGGCGTGGAGGCGCGGCACCTGCGGGCGGTGCGGGCTGCCGCCGAGCGCGAGAGCACCATGATCGAGAGCCTGGTCGCGCCCATCGTGCGGCAACGCGGGGCCGGGCGCTCGCGAGCTGGCGGCGCGGACCGCGCGGGACTGCGCCACGCTGGTGCTGCAGCTGCACCGCGCGCTGGTCGAGGGCATGCTGGCCGAGGCCGGACTGCCGGGCGGCCACCTGCCCGAGAGCCTCCCGGCCGCGGACCCCGAGGTGTCCACCGACGGGCTGCGGCGGCGCAGCCGGGACATCGGGGGCGCGAGCGCGTGACCGGGCGGATCGGGGGTCCGCGCGGGCGCGGCGCGGCCGTCGCAGAGCCAGTCCGGGGCGTGGGCACGCGCGATTGCGGGTGTACGTTGACAAAGGGAATGCCTGCCGGAACAAACGGGAATGCCAGTAGGCAGATCCGCTTAAGAACAGCGCGCAGGCGCGGATGAGGACGGAGCCGCAGTGAGGCAGATGGAGGTAGTCGGCGTCCGGGTAGAGATGCCCACCAACAACCCCATCGTTCTGCTGAAGGAGACGGACGGGGAGCGCTACCTGCCGATCTGGATCGGCCCCAACGAGGCGACGGCCATTGCCTTCGCGCAGCAGGGCATGGTCCCGCAGCGGCCGCTCACGCATGACCTGATGCGTGACGTACTGGAGGCGCTGGAGATCCGGCTGACCACCGTGAACATCACCGCGTTGCGGGATGGCATCTTCTTCGCAGACCTCATCTTTTCCAACGGGCGCGAAGTCAGCGCCCGGCCGTCCGACTCAATCGCGCTCGCCCTGCGTACGGGGGCATCGATCTTCGTCAGCGAGGAGATCCTGGACGAGGCCGGGGTGGCCATCCCGGACGAGCAGGAGGACGAAGTCGAGAAGTTCCGCGAGTTCCTCGACACGATCACCCCCGAGGACTTCGGAAAGTCGACCTGACCTCGCGCTACCCTGATAACTGGCGGAATCCCGCCTGATCAGGGCGGCGACGCGCCGTCGCGATCGTTGACGCGGCGGGCCCGCCAGCCTAACGTGCGAGAGGTGTACCCGGGCATGCGGCGTGCCGGGCCGGAGGTGGCGTAGCGGTGACGAGGGGCAGCGAACCAGCGTCCAGGACGCGCGCTTCCGCAGGTCAGCAGCGTGCTGCGGGCCAGCAGCGGCGGACTGACGAGCAGCAGCTGCTGTTCGGCGAGGGTCCATCCGCCAGCGGCCAGGTCATGCCGGATGACATCGGCTTCCGCGGGCCGGTGGCCTGCACGGCCGCGGGCATCAGCTACCGGCAGCTCGACTACTGGGCCAGGACCGGCCTGGTGGAGCCGAGCGTGCGGTCGGCTACCGGCTCGGGCTCGCAGCGGCTGTACGGCTTCCGCGACATTCTGGTGCTAAAAGTAGTAAAGCGGCTGCTGGACACCGGGATCTCGCTACAGCAGATCCGGTCGGCGGTGGAGTTCCTGCGCGACCGCGGGTCGGCCGACATCGCCCAGGTCACGCTCATGAGCGACGGGGTCAGCGTGTACGCGTGCACCTCGCCGGATGAGGTCGTCGACCTGCTCCAGGGCGGTCAGGGCGTCTTCGGCATCGCGCTTGGCCGGGTCTGGCAGGAGGTCGAGGGCAGCCTCGCCGAGCTGCCGTCGGAGGCACCCTATCTGGCCGAGGGGGATGGCCCGTCGGGCCTGGCGAGCGACGAGCTGGCTCACCGGCGGGCGCGCCGGACCGGCTGAGGCGGGCTGACATCGTCGGCTCGTCGGCGCGAAGGTGCCCGCTTTAGCGCGCTCTTATAACAATCGCGGGGGTCCGCCCTGACGTCGTGGTAACTCAAGTTATGTCGTGTTATCGTGCTCCGCGTGTCGGCCACGATCGCGGTGCAGGATCTTCGCAAGTCCTACGGCAGCCTGGCGGCAGTCGACGGCGTGAGCTTTGACGTCGAGCAGGGCGAGTTCTTCGGCATCCTCGGGCCAAACGGCGCGGGCAAGACGACGACGCTGGAGATGCTGGAGGGGCTGCGCCAGCCAGACAGCGGCACGCTGAGCGTGCTGGGCCTGCCGCCGTGGCCGCGGAACCCGGCCCTGCTGCCGCGGATCGGGGTGCAGCTGCAGGCGTCCTCGTTCTTCGAACGACTAACCGTGCGCGAGCAGATCGCCACGTTCGCCTCGTTGTACGGGGTGTCATCGCGCCGGGCCGACGAGATGCTCAGCATCGTCGGCCTGGACGAGAGCGCGGGGACGAGCACCGAGAAGCTCTCCGGCGGGCAGGCGCAGCGGCTGTCGATCGCGTGCGCGCTCGTGCACGGCCCGGAGCTGGTGTTCCTGGACGAGCCGACCGGGGCGCTCGACCCGCAGGCCCGGCGCAACCTCTGGGACCTGCTGCGGCAGATCAACGCCGACGGCCGGACCGTCGTGCTCACCACCCACCACATGGACGAGGCCGAGATCCTCTGCGACCGGGTCGCGATCATGGATCACGGCAAGATCCTGCAGCTGGGCCCGCCCCCGACCCTGGTACGCGGGCTGGACAGCCCGGTCCGGATCAGCGTCGAGTCCGGGGTGCTGTCGGCCGCCGACGCGGCCGCCGTTGCGACCGGCCCCGGTGCGGCCGGTGATGTCCTGGACGACGGGGTCACGCTGACGTTCGCGACCAGGCAGCCGGCGGCGATCCTGTCCAGCCTCGCCGACCGGCACGCGCTGGCCGGACTGCGCGTCCAGGGCGCGACGCTGGAAGACGTCTTCCTGAAGCTGACCGGACGGGAGTACCGCGGATGAACCCCGGCACGCTGCGGAGCAACTGGCTGGCCCTGCGCAGCCTGTCCCGGGCGATGCTGCGCGGCTTCAGCCGGGACCGGGCGGCGCTGTTCTTCTCGATTCTGATGCCGGTGCTGTTCCTGGTCCTGTTCGGGTCGCTGTACAAGAACACGAACGCGGCCAAGATCAGCGTCATCGAGGTGGGCAAGGTGCAGCTGCTGGACCAGGCCACGGCCGCCGCGCCCGCACAGCTCGGCAAGGTCATGTCGATCACGCACGCGGCCAGCCTGGCGAGCGCGCTCAGCGACGTCCGCAAGGGCACGTACGACGCGGCCGTGCAGGAGCAGGGCCGGTCCCTGGCCGTGCACTACTCCATTGCCGACCAGACGACCGCGGGCTTCGTGCAGAGCCTGTTCGGCTCGATCGTGCAGCAGGCCGACGCGCGGGCGGCCGGTGCCCACGCCGGCTACACGCTGACCGCCGCGCAGGTGGAAGACAAGTCGCTCAAGCCGATCCAGTATCTGGCGCCCGGCCTGCTGGGCTGGGCGATCGCGTCCGGGGGCGCGTTCGGCGCCGCGATCACGCTGGTGAGCTGGCGGGAGACCAAGCTGCTGCGACGGCTGCGGCTGGCCCCGATTGGCACCGGCTCGATCGTGCTGGCGCGGGTGGGCGTGAGCCTCGGCGTCGCGCTCATCCAATTGGCGGTGTTCATCGGGATCGCCACGCTGCCGTACTTCGGCCTCCAGCTGTCGGCCTACTGGTGGATGGCGGTACCGATCGTGGCCTGCGGCACGCTCGCGTTCATGTCCATCGGATTGCTGGTCGGGTCGTTCGCCCGAACCCAGCAAGCGGCCACCGCCGTCGCCAACGCGATCATCTTGCCGATGGCGTTCCTGGGCGGCGCGTTCATCCCGCTCAACTACGCCCCGGCCTGGATCAACGACGTGTCCTACGTGATGCCGCTGCGCTACCTGGTCGTCAGCATGCAGGACGTGATGGCGCGCGGTGAGGGTCCGGCGTCCGCGCTGCCGGCGATCGGCATCCTGCTCGGCATCTCCGCGGTGCTGACCGCGATCGCGGTCCGCGTATTCCGCTGGGACGCGGTCTACAGCCGGCCGCAGGCGGTGCCTCCTCAGACGTGGTGATGACAGGTATTTGTGTCATCACTGTAAGATCTGACGCATGGCTACTGCCGCGCAGCTGGACTTCGCCGACCGGGCCGGGCGCTTCTACGCCCGCCAGTACGGGTTCCCGCCGGTCACCGGGCGGTTGCTGGGCTACCTCGCGGTCTGTGACCCGCCGGCCCAGACGATCGCTGACCTGGCCGAGGCCCTGCGCGCGAGCCGCAGCGCGATCACCGGGTCGGTGAAGCAGCTCGAGAGCTTCCGCGCCGTGCAGCGGACCCGCGCGGCGGGGGACCGGGTCGACCGAGTCAGCATCGACCCGGCCGGCCTGGAGCCGAAGGGCTTCGACCCGGCCGAGTACCAGCAGCAGGCTGCGCTCGCGCGGGAGGCGCTGAGCCTGCTGCCGGGCGCGCCAGCGGAGCGGCGGGCAGTGCTGGCGGAGGCCGCCGCGCTCAACGAGTTCCTGGCGCAGCGGCTGCCTGAGTTGCTCCAGGAGTGGCGCGCCAGGCGCGCGGGCGGTTAGCCGCGATCGCGTTCCCGCCCGGCCGCTCGGCGCTGCTTGAGCGTGGCCAGGCTGCTTTTAGATCAATCATGCGCAGGTTCTTGGCGCGGCTGGCGCGCTTCTGACGTCGATTTAGGGCGCCTGATGTTGGCAGCCTGCAGTTGCAGGCGCGAACGGCCAGCCAGGAGGAACCCGCCATGAGCAAGTTTGCACGGCAAGCGCAGACAACTGAGCAGTCACCCGACCTACCGCCCTCGGCGCCGGACGAGCGGGCGGCGGATCGCGCGGTCGCGGTGATGGCTGAGGTCCTTGCCTTCAACGGTTCGAGTCAGGCGCACGAGGACTTGTGGTCGGACACGAGGCAGGCGACCGACATCGTGAATCAGGCTGCCGCCGACCTGGCCGCCGCGGAGAAAAGAGTCGGGGACGCCGAGCTGGCCTACCGGGCGGAGCGGGCCAAGCAGCTAGACCGGAGCGCGCCCCGGCCACGGCAGTGGCTGCTCGCCGCCGCCGCGCTGTCGCTCGACGGGGTGGCGTGCGTATTCGCCGCCGAAGCCCTGGACGGCAGTCAGCTGGAGACTTACGGCTGGGCCGGGCTCTTCCTGGCGCTGCTCGCGGCCGGAGAGCTGGCGCTCGACCACTACCGCGATACGCACCGGGCGCTCTGGCGGTGGATCGCCGGCGTACTCGGTGCGTTCATCGGCCTGCTGGGCGTGCTTCGTTTCGTGTTCCTGACGACGGTGGGCTACGGGGGCGATCTCGCGGCGCTGGTTGCGGCCACGCTGTTCACGGTCGCCACCGCGGGCTTCGTCGTCGCGGGCTACCGGCTCCTGCGGGCCGCGGAGACCAGCCAGGCGTGGCGTGCTCGCCGGCTGCGCCGTGACTGCGAGCGCGCCGCCGCCGCCGCGCGCCGCCGGCTCGCAGCCTGCACCACCCGGCGCGACCGGCTGGCCCGCGCGTACCTCAGCCGGATCCGCTCGCAGCTCGCGCGCGGCTACTCGGCCCGTGAGCTGCCGCTGATGGAGCAGGCGCTGATGGCACACCTGACCGGTCAGGAGCAGGCCCGATGAGCAGGCAGCTGCGGGTACTGGTGCTGGCGGCGGCCGTCGCGGTCACGCTGGCCGCGGTCAGCGGCTGCAATCTGCTCCCCGCTCGGCCTCGCTCCGACGGCAAGCGGATCGGCCCGCCAGGACAGCCCTCGGCCGTGCTGGCCGTCGTGCTGGCGGCCACGTCCGCGGCGGCGCGAGCCGACTTCCGCGATCTAGTCGCCAGCACGGCCCGGCCAGGTGAACGGTTGCTCGTGCTCAGCGCTGCGACCGGCACCGCGATCGGCTCCTACACCGCGCCGGCCGCGCCCCAGATGACCGGGCCCGCCTTCCCGGCCGCGCTGCCGCCCGATGCCTCCCAGTTCCAGCGGGCGCAATACAGTCAGCGCACGCACGCCGCCGAACTGGTCGCAGCCCGCGATGAGCGGGCGCTGGCGGCCACCCAGCAGCATCAGCTGGCGAATTGGGCGAGCCGGGCCACGACCGCCGCGCTGTCGGCGGCCGGGCCGATGCCCGATGCGGCCCGGATCGGAACCGCCATGGCGGACGCGGTGGCCAGCGTCGCCGCGCTGCCGGCGGCGAACTCGGCACCGGGGGCACGCGAGGTGCTCGCGATCGTCGGCGCCGGCGCCGTCCCGCCGCGGCTGTCGGCCAGCCTCAACGGCATCACGGCCCTGGTCACCGGGGTGCCGGATGCCCTGCAGGACGCCGCGTGGCAGGCGGACCTGCTGCAAGGCGGCGCGAACCAGGTGTACGTGCTCGATCAAGCCGACGAGAGCGAACTCGGCGCGCTGATCGCCAGCAGCCTGAGTGAGCACAGCAGCGTCACCTTCGCGCTCTCGCGCGTGCGCTACGGGCCAGCGCAGTACGCGCTGCCGGCGGCGGCACTGCCCGCGCTGGACCGCCTGCGGCAGCTGCTGGCTGTCACCGACCCGGACGCGGCAGCCACGATCAACGGCTACACCGACAGCATCCCGACGCCGGGCGGGAACCTGGCCCTTTCCTGGCGCCGGGCGCAGGCCGTGCTGGCGTGGCTCGTGCAGCACGGGATCGACGCGACCCGGCTCCAGGCGGTCGGCCACGGCGCGGCTGATCCGGTCGCGCCGAACCGGCCGGGCGGGCAGCCGCTGAACCGTCGAGTCGTGGTCATCATCACGCCCTGAACCAGGGGCCTCGTCCGACCAATCGAGTAAGGAAGCCGTCGCGATGCTGAAAGCAGGAGTAGATCACCCGCAGTCCGGCAAAACAGTTGTTGTGCCGGAACTTCACGACCCAGTGCGCATAGCAGACGATCTGGGTGAGTGCCGCCAGCGCGGCCTGGAGTGGCTAGACCGCAATGTAAGTCCGCAGCGTCCCATCCGGGCCGCAACGCTGGAAGCCATCGCCGCCGACTACGTCAAGGCGCGGGGCCTGCTGGCAGTTGGCCGGATCGCGCAGATCAAGGTGCTGCTCTCGGACGGAATCGAGGAGCTCGCGGCGCAGGGCCATACCGCGGATGCGGCCCTGCTGCGTGAGCTGTTCTTCGGGATGGCAGGTGACTCCACCATCCGGTCACCGGGCGAGCTGCTGCAGAGCGCCCGGGCGCGGACGGGGGAGAACGAATCCAGGTTCCGCGAGCGCCGGACCAGGGTCCTGCGGTCCTTCGCGCAGTTCCTGGTGACGTTCGTGACCGCGGCGTCCGGGCCGCTGGCCGCCACCCTGCCGGTGCTCGGCGCGACTCACCCGGCCGGCCCCGTGACCGGGAACGTGCGCGGCAGCGATCACTTCGTGGACCTGCTCGCGCGGGCGATGAACGTAACCGTCGTCGGGATTACGAACGAGCGCCTGGTGCCGTACCTGCGGGAGGCGCTGAACCGGAAGCGCACCGACGGTCCGCCGGACGCATTCTGGAATTCGCTGCGCGTCGTGTTCCTCGGCGAGCAGCTGCTCGAGGCGATCAACGACGAGCGGGAGGAGTTCCATGACCCGAGGGAAGCGCTGCGGCAGCGCCGGCTGGAGGCCACCTGGGCCCGCCGCTCGATCGGCGTGTTCCTCAAGCGAACCAACCCGTCCCGCTGGACCTTGTACAACTGGCAGTACCTCCCGGTGCTGACCGGGACGTTATTCGAGTTCGAGGACCACCGCAAGCTCGTCCACCTGCTCGTCCGGCCACCTCGCCGGCCGTCCTTTGACGGTTTGTACGTCGACATCGAGGACAACGTCGACGAGTTCAGCGCCGTATTCGAGGACATCGTGCACCACAGCACGACCGACTCGATGATCGTGCCAGTCGGGGCGCCCACCAGCGAGGGCTTCAAATCCAACGAGGTTCGCCTGCAGGCGCGCGTGCTCAAGGATGGCTCCGGAGCCAGCGGCTGGCTGCCGATGGTGATCGTCATCACGTGGCGGTACCGCAACAACCGGGCGGAGCCGATCTTGCAGCTGCGCACCATCGAGAACTCGGCCCGGGAGGAGAACCGGATCTCGCACCTCGGCGGCCACATTCTGCAGCAGGATCTCGCCCGGCCGGATGGCCGCGCCCGGCCGGAGGCACAAGGGGCGGTCGACTCGATGCCCGAGAGCTTGCTGAGTGCCGCGAAACGCATCGTCCGGGACGCGACGGGCTCGGATCCGGGTGACGGTCTGCAATCGATGGCCACCGGCAGCTACCTCTACCCGGACATGGAGCACCTGTACTTCTTCGTCTTCGCGCTGGAGCTGACCGAGGCCACGCATTTCCCGCGCCGCGCCGAGATGCACTCGTTCCGGCTCGCCGAACTCGTGGCCATCCGGGCGAATCAGGTGCTGACCGCGGCGGCCCAGCTCTGCCGGGCCGCCGACGTCACCGCCCGCGCGTTCACGGCCGCGGCCGAGGTTGTCGCGCTCAACCTGATCCTGCACGACTACACCGACCTGGCGGCCACCGTCCGCGGCCTGACGAGCAAGACCGGCTACGAGCGCGCATCCGTCGCAGCCGTGATCAGCGAGCTGATCGTGGACCGGACCGCACCAAGCTGGATGCCGGGCAGCCCGGAGGTACTGCTCGAGGGCCTGGCCGGCTGGCACTACCGCGAGTTCTTCTCGGTGCTGCTGCCGCTGTACGCCAAGGTCGGCATCGACCAGGCCCCCGAACTGCAGGCTGCGATCGAGGCGGACGAGGCCAAGCGCGGGGCGCGAGACCGGCTGGCGGAGATTTATCGAGACGAGGACCTCATGGCGGTGATGCCGCTGGAACTGTGACAGCCTTGCGCATGTGCGTCATGCGCACAGCCGACCGGCATCCGGCGCAGTTCTCGCCTAACCGGGTGATGCTGTGACAGACTTAACAGCCAGTAATTACTGGCCATTACAGTCAGCCGTCGCTGGGCGCGCAGGACCTGGCCAAGCGTTCCGACCCCGAAGGGTAGTTCGTGCCGCCAGACGACCGCCACATGTCCGTGAACAGCTATTTTGATCAGCTCTACCGGGCCGCCGAGCGGTACTGGTGGCGGCGGGACGATCGCTACTCGACCAATCCGGGCGACTTCCCTGATTCGCACATCACCCGGCAGACGCTGCGGGAGCTCGCGGACCGGCCGTCGGGGACCGCGCTGGACATCGGGGCCGGCGAGGGCGCGGACGCGATCCGGCTGGCGCGGCTCGGCTACGAGGTGACCGCGGTCGACATCAGCGTGGCGGCGGGCGAGAAGATCGAGCGATTCGCGGCCGAGGCCGGCGTTAATGTCCGCGTTCAGGTTGCCGACATTGCCCGGTACCAGTTCGACGACGCGTACGACGTCGTGATCTGCAATGGCGTTTTGCATTACGTCGCCGACAAGGCAGGCGTGGTTCGGAGGATGCAGGAAGTTACCAACCCGGGTGGGCTGAATGTGATCTCGCTGTGGAGCACCTACACCCCCGTACCCCCGTGCCACAACAGCGTGTCGGTGTACTGTGACGATGAGGATGGCGAGGTCACGCGGGCGTACCGGAGCTGGACTTCGAGGTTTGTCTACTTCGACCGGGACAAGCTAGAGACCGCTCATGATGATCTCCCATCACATTCGCATAGTCACATAAAGCTGATAACCGAGAAACCGCGGTAGCGCATTTAGAACGAAGAATGTCATGCGTGGTCTTGATTCTGCGGGTGAGATACCGGCCGCGCCGACCGGGTCGGCTCCGCTGCTGAGCATTGTCATACCGGTCTATAACCTCGGTGCGTATATCTCGTCGTGCCTCGACACGATCATCGAGCAGGACTTCGGTGACATCGAGATAATCGCCATCGACGCGAACTCCAGGGACAACACGCGGGATCTGCTGGAGAAGCGGCGGCTCGATGACGGACGGCTGATGCTGCTGGCCGCGAAGCAGCGCGGGCCGGGCTATGCGCGCAACCTCGGCGTAGCGCAGGCTCGCGGCGAGTACCTCTGGTTCGTCGACGGGGATGACGAGCTCGCGCCCGGTGCACTAAGGACCGTCGCCGATCGACTCCGGTCCGACCGGCCCGATGTGCTGGTGGTCAATCACGCGGATCTGAGCCCAGCCGGCCTGACCGCCGGCCAGGACGATACCGTGCTCGCCCGTGACACCGGCGGCCGCGGACCGCTCGCCGGCCTGCCGTGGCTGCTGGACGTGCGCATGGTCACGTGGAACAAGGTGGTCAGGCGCGAGTTCTACCTGGCCAGCGGAGCCCGGTTCCTGGACAAGTGGCCGCACGAGGACGTGCCGGTGTCGTGCCGGCTGCTGCTGCGGGCTGAGCGCATCAGCGTGCTGCGCGACGTGTGCTACGACTTCCGCCGCGAGCGGCCCGGCTCGGCCACGAAGTCCGGTGAGCCACGGCGGCACTTCGCCGTATTCGCCGCCTGGCAGCAGGTCCTGGCCGAGGCGCGGCAGGAAGCCCTGGCGGGCGATCCGGGCCTGCCGGTGAATCTCTACCACCGGCTGTTCGAGCGCGCCGTCTGGCACTGCTGCACTGTCCTGGACGCACGGCCCAAGGGCGGCGCGCCGTACATCGCCGATGCCGACCGCAAAGAGTTCTTCGGTCAGCTAGCCGACCTGTACCGTGCGTTCAAGCTGCCCGGTTACCGCCTCCCTGGCGGGTTCCGGGGAGCGAAGTTCGCGCTCATCGCGCTCCGCTGGTACCGGGCGTACAACCTGCTGGATCCGGTCAACCGGCAGCGGGTCGAGCTGCTCGGCAAGGCGCGATCGGCGCTCCGGCGGGGGCCGCCCGGCCGGCTGGCCGCGCGCTCCTAACTAACCCGCCGGCCGAGCTAATCCGAGCCTCCCGACGGCGTCTAGCTGAGATAACACAAATGTGTGTTATCGCAGTTATCACTGATAGTCTCGGCCGCATGGTGACTGAAACTGCGCCGGTCGGAGCGAGCTACGAAGCCGGCGGCCGCGGGCTGTGGCTGCACAAGAGTGCGGGCGGGGGGCCGGCCGTCGTGTTCCTGCCGGCCGCCAGCAACGTCGGCCTCGACTACCTGAACATCCACGAGCAGATCGCCGGGTTCGCGACCTCGGTGCTCTACGACCGGGGCGGCACCGGCTGGAGCGACCCGGCGCCGCTGCCGCGCACCGCCGCGGCAGTAGCCACCGAGCTGCGCGATCTGTTGCGCGCGGCGGACATCACGGGCCCGTACGTTCTGGTCGCGCACTCACTGGGCGGCGCATATGCGCGCCGGTTCGGCCAGCTGTTCCCGGCCGACGTAGCCGGCCTGGTGACCCTGGACGCATTCCACGAAGACTGGGACGAGTTCATGGCGCCTCGCCTGCACCTGGGCCAGGCCAGGCAGCCAGACCCCGGTCCGCTGCAGTACCGGCTGATCCGCCCGGTGATCGCGCGGATGTACCGCAAGATGCTGGCGAACTGGCCGGACAGCATCCGCGAGCAGCTCATCGAGCGGCACCTGGACTACGCCTGGTTCAAGGTCGGCGTGGCCGAGCGCGGCAGCATGGTGCAGCTCCGGGACGAACTGACGCGCGGCGGCGGGTTCCCCGACGTTCCGGTCATCGCGCTCACGACGCTGGCGCCCGACCAGGGCCAGTCGATTCTGCTGTCGAAGAAGGCGCTGGCCGAGCTGAATGAAGGCAAGCTGCGACTGGACAAGGCGCTCGTGAGCTCGGTCTCGGCTGGCGAGCGCCGGGTGCTGGCCGATGCCAGGCACAGCACCGTCCAGATCGACCGGCCGGATGCCGTCGTCGCTGCGATCCGCGCCGTGCTCGGCCATTCGGGCGACTAGAGCACCGGGAATCCCGGCCCGCACCGGACGGCCCAGGTCGGCGTGCACACCGACGGGCCGGACGCACCGACGGGCCGCGTGCGCACCGGCCGCCCGGCGCAGGCTCGGGTAAGCTCAGACCTGCTGTACACGTCGGCCGGGAGAGACCCCGCACAGCCAGGCGGGGCGCCGAAGGGGCAACCTCCCCGGAACCTCTCAGGCACCAGGACCGGCCAGGCGTGCGCATCTCTGGAGTCCGCAGCGGCGGGTCGACAGAGGGGGAGTTCGTCACCGCACGCCCGCGGCCAGGATCACCCGGCCGACGGCCCCGTCCCGGGAGGCTCCCAATATGGATTTCGCTCAGCGTCACATCGGTCCCGCAGGCGCTGACCAGGCCCGGATGCTGGAAGCGGTCGGCTACGCCGCGCTGGACGAGCTGACCGGGGCGGCGCTTCCGGCCGGGATCGCGGCCGGCCAGGCACTGGAGCTGCCGGCGCCGCTGACCGAGGACGAGGCCCTGGCTGAGCTTCGCCGGCTGGCCGGCCTGAACACGGTCGCCACCTCGATGATCGGCCTCGGCTACTACGGCACGCATACGCCCGCCGTCATCCGCCGCAATCTGCTGGAGAACCCGGCCTGGTACACGGCCTACACGCCGTACCAGCCGGAGATCTCGCAGGGCCGGCTCGAGGCCCTGCTGAACTTCCAGACCATGGTCGAGGACCTGACCGCGCTGCCGGTCGCCGGCGCGTCGATGCTCGACGAGGCGACCGCCGCGGCCGAGGCGATGACGCTGGCCCGCCGGGCCAAAGGCAAGGGCAGCATCTTCCTGGCGGACTCCGACTGCCTGCCGCAGACCCTCGCCGTGCTGCAGACCCGGGCGGAGCCGCTCGGCATCCGGCTGGTCACCGGCACGGTGACGGCCGAGCTGATCGAATCGCAGCCGGACGGTGAGCTGTTCGGCGTGCTGCTGCAGTATCCGGGCGCCAGCGGCGAGATCCGCGACCTGCGGCCGCTGATCGGTGCGGCGAAGGCGCGCGGCGCGCTCGCCGCCGTCGCCGCCGACCTGCTGGCGCTGACGCTGATCACCCCGCCGGGCGAGCTCGGCGCGGACATCGCCGTCGGCAGCACGCAGCGGTTCGGCGTGCCGATGGGCTTCGGCGGGCCGCACGCCGGCTACATCTGTGTCAGCGACGGACTCAAGCGCCAGCTGCCCGGCCGGCTGGTCGGTGTCTCGGTGGACGCGGACGGGCAGCCGGCCTACCGGCTCGCGCTGCAGGCCCGGGAGCAGCACATCCGCCGGGAGAAGGCGACCAGCAATATCTGCACCGCCCAGGTGCTGCTCGCGGTGATCGCCGCGATGTACGCGTCCTACCACGGGCCTGACGGCCTGGCCGCGATTGCCCGCCGGGTGCACCACAAGGCTGTCGCGCTGGCGACCGCGATGCAGACCGCGGGGATAGGAACGGGAGTCTCCGCCTACTTCGACACAGTCAGCCTGATCACGCCCGGCCAGGCCGGCGCCGCGGCCGCCAGGGCCGCGACGGCCGGCATCAACGTCCACGTCGCGGGCCCGGATACGGTCCAGGTGGCGTGCGACGAGACCACCACCGACGAGCAGCTCGCCGCCGTCGCGACGGCGCTGGCGGGCAAGCCGGTCCTGGTACCCGCCACGACGGCCGAGGCCATTCCGGCGGGGCTGGTGCGGACCTCGACGTTCCTTGTGCACCCGGTCTTCCACAGCTACCGCAGCGAGACCGCGATGCTGCGGTACCTGCGCCGGCTGGCCGACCGTGACATCGCGCTCGACCGCTCGATGATCCCGCTCGGGTCGTGCACGATGAAGCTCAACGCGGCCGCCGAGATGGAGGCCATTACCTGGCCGGAGTTCGCCGGGCTGCACCCGTTCGCCCCGGCGGCGCAGACGGCCGGGTACCGGCAGTTGATCACCGAACTGTCCGACGCGCTCACCGAGATCACCGGGTACGACGCGATCAGCCTGCAGCCGAACGCGGGCTCGCAGGGCGAGCTGGCCGGGCTGCTGGCGATCCGGGCCTACCATCGCTCGCACGGCGATCCCGAGCGCAACATCTGCCTGATCCCGGAGTCCGCGCACGGCACGAACGCGGCCAGCGCGGTGCTGGCGGGATTGCGGGTGGTGGTCGTCAAGTGCGGCTCAGACGGCGCGATCGATGTGGGCGACCTGCACGCGAAGCTGGCCGCGCACGAGGGCGCGGTCGCCGCGATCATGGCGACCTACCCGTCGACCAACGGCGTGTTCGAAGAGACGATCAGCGAGGTCTGCGCCGCGGTGCACGACGCGGGCGGCCAGGTATACGTCGACGGGGCGAACCTTAACGCGCTGGTCGGTCTCGCCCGGCCGGGCAAGTTCGGCGCCGACGTCTCGCACCTGAACCTGCACAAGACGTTCTGCATCCCGCACGGCGGCGGCGGTCCCGGCGTCGGTCCGGTCGCCTGCCGGGCGCACCTGGCCCCGTTCCTGCCCGGTCACTTCGCGCTGGCCGACGGCCCGCGGCCGGGCCCGGTCGCGGCGGCGCCGTACGGATCCGCGGGCATCCTGCCGATCTCCTGGGCCTACATCAAGATGATGGGCGCCGACGGCTTGCGGCGCGCGACTCAGGTCGCGATCCTGGCCGCGAACTACGTGGCCAGGCGGCTGCACGAGCACTACCCGGTGCTCTACACCGGACGCGCCGGCCTGGTCGCGCACGAGTGCATCCTGGACCTGCGGCCGATCACCGCGCAGACCGGCGTCACCGCCGAGGACGTGGCCAAGCGGCTTATCGACTACGGCTTCCACGCGCCGACGATGTCGTTCCCGGTGGCCGGCACGCTGATGGTCGAGCCAACCGAGAGCGAGGACCTGGCCGAGCTCGACCGGTTCTGCGACGCGATGATCGCCATCCGGGCGGAGATCGCGCTCGTCGCCGCGGGCGACTACGACGCGACGGACAACCCGCTGCGGAACGCGCCGCACACCGCGAGCATGCTGATCAGCGGCGACTGGAAGCACTCCTACGACCGGGAGACGGCGGCCTACCCGGTCGGCGGCGACCGGCGGGCCAAGTACTGGCCGCCGGTGCGCCGGATCGACCAGGCTTACGGTGATCGGAATCTGATGTGCGCGTGCCCCCCGCCGGAGGCGTTCGAGCAGACACAGCCGGAGGCGTTCGAGCAGACACAGCCGGAGGCGTTCGAGTAAGCGGTGCCCGCCACGGAGATGACGCTGCGGCTGCTCGACGGCCGGGAGGCTGGCGAGCACGCGGCCGAACTGGAACTGCTGCACGTCGACGTGTACGGCGGGCTGGACTATTCGGCCGACCCGGAAGGCCGGGAATTCGGTGCGCGGTTCCGCACCCACCGCCGCCAGCCGGGTTTCGCGCTGGCCGAGGCCCGCAGCGGCGGCTACCTGATCGGCTGCGCAATGGGCATGCCGCTCCGGCCAGCCACGTCCTGGTGGCGACAGATCACGACGCCATTGGCCGAGGACGTCACCGCCGAACATCCGGGCCGGACGTTCGCGCTGACCGAAGTCATGGTCCGTGGCGCTTGGCGGCGGCAGGGCATCGGCCGCTCGCTGCACGATCTGGTACTCGCGGGGCGGACCGAGGAGCGGGCGACGCTGGTCGTCCCGCCGGCCGCCACGGCCGCGCAGGCCGCGTTCCAGAGCTGGGGCTGGCACAAGATCGCGCGCATCCGCGGTGCGGTGCCAACCGCGCCAGCCTCCGACGTGCTGGTCATCGACCTCGCCGCAATCCAGCCGCGGGCCGTCCGCAGCCGCGATTGGTGGGAGTGAGAGAAGGCCGTGCAGTAACGGATCGAGGTGGAGCGGGTCGGGGGCGGGCGCGGGCCGCGCACGCTGGAAGTGATCCTGGTCAGTCCGGCTGGATGAGCCGGCCCTTCCACTCGCCGCCGCGCCCGGCGTAGTGGCGGCGGGCCGAGTCGGCGGTCATCGTCACGTACAGGGCCGCGATGAGCGGCAGGCCGGGCGCCCGGCCGGGGGAGAGCCGGTACAGCCGGAGGATCGGCAGGTAGGTCACGCTCATGATCAGCCATCCCGCCAGTCCCGCGGCCGTAAGCCAGCTGGCGGCGGAGCCCCCGTTCCCGGCCAGGAGGAGTGCCACGCCGGTGACCGCGGCCACCGGCGGCAACAGGTAGAGCCAGGCCAGGCCCGCGATCGCGCCCAGCGTGAGCGCGAGCGAGTACCGCAGCTGGGTGTAGGCGCTCCTGGCGACCATGTCCCAGATGTCGGCGAGCCGGTCATACGGCCGCAGGCTGAGCACGTCAGTGGTCACGCCGAGCCAGCAGCGGCCGCCGGCGCGCTTCAGCAGGCGGCCGAGCGCGACGTCGTCGATCCGGGCGGCCCGGATGCCCGCGAGGCCGCCGGCCGCGTGCAGGTCGGCCGCCCGGACCAGCATGCAGCCGCCCGCCGCCGCCGCGGTCCGGGACCGGGGCACGCTGACCCGGCGGAACGGGTAGAGCTGGGCGAAGAAGTAGACGAACGCCGGGATCAGCAGCTTCTCCCACCGGGTCGCGGTGCGCAGCAGCGCCATCTGCGAGACAAGTGCGAATCCGCTCCCCGCGGTCGCGCGGGCGAGAGCGGTCAGCGCGCCAGGGCGGTAGGCGATGTCGGCGTCGGTGCACAGCAGGTACCCGGCGTCAGCGCCGGCCGCGCGGACACCCTCGGCCATCGCCCAGACCTTGCCGGCCCAGCCGGGCGGGCACGGCCGCGCGGTGACGATGGCGAGCTCGCGGTCGCCTGGCGGGGTAACGGTGCCGTCCGCCGCCACGGCCGTCACCTGCCAGCCCGCTTCCGCCCCGATGACCGTGGCCACCTTGGCCGTGCCGTCGGAGCTGTCGTCATCGACGAGGACAGCCGCGAACCGGCCGTCATAATGCTGGCCCAGCAGGCTCGGCAGGCAGGCGGGCAGCATGCCGGCCTTGTTCCGGGCCGGGATGACCGCGGTGATCGCGGGCAGCGGCACGGTGGTAGCCGGGACCGGCGGCAGCCGGTGCCCGGTGCGCCAGTAGCCGCCGTGCAGGCAGAGCAGGTATGCCCAGGCCAGGGCCGCCGCCGAGGTAAGTACGCAGATCGTGACGATGCCCGCACTGTATCTTGCGGGGCTGTATCCGGTCGGCCGGCCTCGCCCGAGCCTGGCCGGGTGAGACCGGGCGGCCGGCGCAGTGTGGTTGTTACCATGCCAACGTGGCCCAGGCGAGCGGCACGACCAGGATCGTACGGGCCTTCACCCGGGCTGACCTGAAGCAGGCCAGTGTGATGATGGCCCGCGCCTTCGAGGACGACCCGCTGATGGAGTGGATCTTCCCGGACGAGCAGATGCGGCGCCGCCGGCTGCCGGCGTTCTTCGCCGCGTCGATGCGCGGAACCGGGCTGCGGTTCGAAGGCACCGAGGTCATGGATGTCGACGGCGTGGTCGCTGGGTGCGCTACCTGGCTGCCGCCGCAGGCGTGGCTGCCGTCAGCCTGGCGGCAGATCGTCAGCCTGCCCGGATACCTGCGCACGCTCGGATCCAGATTCGGGGTGGCGGGCGAGACCTACGGCGCGATGACGCGCGTGCACCCGCAGCAGCCGCACTCCTATCTGGCGGGCATCGGCACCGACCCGCCGCTGCAGGGGACCGGCATCGGCAGCGCGCTGATGCGATCGCGGCTCATCCGGTGCGACGCCGTCGGGATGCCCGCTTACCTGGAGTCCAGCAAGGCCAGCAACGTGCCTTTCTATGAACGGCACGGGTTCACCGTGACGCGCGAGCTGACAATTCCCGGCGGCGGTCCGACCCTCTGGCTTATGTGGCGCGAGCCGCGGCCGATTGGATAGCGGCATGCAGATCATCGAGGGAGCCGGCCAGTACCGGCAGCCGTCCGGCGGCGAGCAGACCGACTGGGCCGAGCAGTTCCGGGTGCCCGACCTGAGCGTCGGTACCTACAGCATCGCGGCGGGCGGCACCGACGGCCAGTCGCCGCACACCGAGGACGAGATCTACGTCGTCACCGCCGGCCGGGCGACGATCGAGGCGGGCGGCGCACGAGCCGAGGTCGGGCCGGGCGCGGTGATCTACGTGCCGGCGGGCGAGGTGCACCGGTTCACTTCCATCACCGAGGACCTGGCTCTGCTGGTGCTGTTCGCGCCCGCCGAGGAGACGCGCGCCACCGGCTGAGTCACCGGGCACCCGGTCGCTCGGCACGGCAGGTGGTTGCCGCCGGCCTGGCAGTAGCAGTGATCCTCGTGGTCGCTGCCCTCCGAACTGCACGTCCGCGGTCTGCTGCCCGGCGAGAAGGTGCGGGTCTGGTGCGACCCGGGCTAGGAACGCACTATCGCGAAGGTCCCGCGGTGCTCGGTGCCGCCCGGAGTCGTCCAGCCGGCCACCACCTGGCCGCTCCGGCCGGTAACTTCACCGTCCGCGGCCGGGGTCAGCTCGCGGATGATCCGCAGTACGCGTCCGTCGTTCAGCTCGATGTCGGTGCCGTCCGGGCCGGTCGCGACGCGCACCGGGTCGGACGAGGCCAGCGCCGGGCCCTCGTAGCTGGCCGTAGCCGACGGATCGGGCGTGTGGCTGACCCGCTGCGCCTGCGCCATCACGCGCCCGTGCAGGAGCGCGATCAGCTGGGCCGCCAGCACCGGGTCGCTCGGGCCGTCGTAGACGTAGCGCAGCCCGAGCACCCCGTGCTCGGCGGTCCCGACCAGAGCCTGCTCCGCGCCACCGAGCGGCGCGGCCCGGTAGGTGAGCGGCACGTGATAGCAGCGCTCGCCGCTGTCGGATGCGTCGGTCACCACCATGAACTCGATCCCGACCTCGCCGTCCGGGTCGTCCAGCCGGAATCCGCCGCCCCGGCCGAGCCGGGGCTGGCAGGCCCCGCGGTACCAGGGCTGGCCCGGTAGCCAGGCCGCGAGCAGTTCGAGCTTGCCGGGCGAGAGCGTGGTGTTGTGGATGACGGCCATGGCGGCGATTATGCCGGACCCGCGCAGTCGGCTAAGAGTTGCGCGCCATCTGCCCGGCGCGCTGCTCGGCGTGCATTTCCCAGGGTGGCTGCGGGAGCACGTGCCCGGTCTCCAGCAGGGACTTGAGGTTCGACAGCACGGCCAGCCAGCCGGCCGAGGCCGCTTCGTACTCGTCCTGGCTCGCGAGCTCCGTATGAGTCACGGTGAGCCGGACGATGTCGCCGTGCGGGGTGATGCCGAACGTCACCTGCCCCGATCCAAACGTCAGGACCAGCCGCCGCGGCGGGTCCGCCTCGAGCACGGTGCCGGTCACGTCGGCCACGCCCGAGCCGTCGGCGCGTACGTGCTGCCACGGCGACCCCGGCTGCCAGTCGGACACGTTGCTGTGACCCCAGTAGCCCGCGGTCAGGTCAGCGTCGGTCAGCGCGTGCCAGACCCGTTCCGGGGTGCTCTCGATGTAGGTGACGTACACGTATGCGGGAATGCTCGCCATCTGCTCCTCCTCGGCTCGTCGTTTCAGCGTGCTGAGCGCCCGCAGCCGCGGGAGCTCGAAGTTGGCGATCCAGCGCTGCTGGATCGAATAGATCGGCACCGGGTTCAGGTAGTACAGCTTCTGCCTGCCGCGGCGCACGGCCGTGACCAGGCTGGCTGCCTCTAGCACGCCCAGGTGCTGGGTGGCGGACTGGCGGGCCATGCCCAGCTGGTCGCAGAGCTCGCCCAGCGTCTGCCCGTTGCGCTCGCGCAGCCGGTCCAGCATCGTGCGCCGGGTCGGGTCCGCGAGCGCCTTGAACACGGCGTCCAGGTCGTCGGTCACCAGAAAATTATGCAGGTAATCACCTGCATAATGTCAAGCCCGGCTGACCGCGTCCCGAGCGCACCGACGATGTCGCCGGAAGTGCATAGAGTTGGCCTGTGGCAGATCCGGCGAGCTACCGCCCGGCGCCGGGCTCGATCCCCGAGTCGCCCGGCGTCTACCGGTTCCGCGACGACCGCGGGCGGGTCGTCTACGTCGGCAAGGCCAAGAGCCTGCGGCAGCGGCTCAACTCTTATTTCGCCGACTTCGCCAGCCTGCACCCGCGCACCCAGTCCATGCTGCGCGCGGCCGCCCAGGTGGACTGGACGGTCGTCAGCACCGAGGTCGAGGCGCTGCAGCTCGAATACAACTGGATCAAGGAGTTCGACCCGCGTTTCAACGTCCGCTACCGGGACGACAAGAGCTACCCGTACCTTGCGGTGCTGATGGACGAGGAGTTCCCGCGGGCGCAGGTGATGCGCGGGGCCAAGCGCCGCGGGGTCCGCTACTTCGGGCCGTACTCGCACGCCTGGGCGATCCGCGACACGCTGGACACGCTGCTGCGGGTGTTCCCGATCCGGACGTGCTCGGCCGGGGTGTTCAAGCGGGCCGGCCAGATCGGCCGGCCGTGCCTGCTCGGCTACATCGGCAAGTGCTCGGCGCCGTGCGTCGGCCGGATCGACGCCGCGGCGCACCGGCAGCTGGCCGAGGAGTTCTGCGACTTCATGGCCGGGCAGACCGGCCGGTTCATCAAGCGGCTGGAGACCCAGATGCGCGCGGCGGCGGACGCCGAGGAGTACGAGCGCGCCGCCCGGCTCCGCGATGACGTCCAGGCGCTGCAGCGGGCGATGGAAAAGCAGGCGGTCGTGCTCGCCGACGGCACCGACACGGACGTGATCGCGCTGGCCGAGGATCAGCTCGAAGCGGCCGTTCAGGTGTTCTACGTGCGCGGCGGCCGGGTCCGCGGCCAGCGCGGCTGGGTAGTGGACAAGGTCGAGGACGTCAGCACCGGCGAACTGGTCGAGCACTTCCTCGGCCAGGTGTATGGCGAGGACCCGGTGGCCGCGGACCGCCTAAGCGGGTCCGCACCGAGCGGGCCAGCACCGAACGGGCCCGCACCGAGTGCGTCAGCACCCGGCGGGCCGGCCGGGCGCGGCGGCTCGTCCCGGCGCGGCGAGGAAGCGACCGAGGCCGAGCGCCGGGCCGCGATCCCGCGTGAGGTGCTGGTGCCCGCGATGCCGCCGGACGCCGAGGCGCTGGAAGAGTGGCTGGGCGCGCGGCGCGGCACTCGGGTGATCATCCGGGTGCCGCAGCGCGGCGACAAGAAGGCGCTGCTGGCGACCGTCGCCCGGAACGCGATGGAGTCGCTCGCGCTGCACAAGACCCGCCGGGCCAGCGACCTCACCACGCGCAGCGTGGCCATGCACGAGATCCAGGAGGCGCTCGGGCTGGACGAGGCCCCGCTGCGGATCGAGAGCTACGACGTCTCCAACCTGCAGGGCACGCACGTGGTCGCGTCCATGGTCGTGTTCGAGGACGGCATGGCGCGCAAGTCGGAGTACCGCCGCTTCGCGATCAAGGGGTTCGACGGATCCGACGACGTCGCGGCCATCCACGAGGTCATCAGTCGCCGGTTCCGCCGCTATCTGGACGAGCGCGCGGCTGGTCCGGCCGCGCTGGCCACCGACGGCGAGGAAATCGGCATCCCTGAGTCCCGCCGCAAGTTCCTTACCCGCCGAACCTCGTCGTGATCGACGGCGGGCCGGCCCAGGTCGCGGCCGCCGTGCGCGCGCTGGACGAACTCGGCGTCGTGGACGTCGCGGTGTGCGGGCTGGCCAAGCGGCTGGAGGAGGTCTGGCTGCCCGGCGAGGACGGCCCGGTCATCCTGCCGCGCAGCAGCGAAGGGCTCTACCTGCTGCAGCGGGTGCGGGACGAGGCCCACCGGTTCGCGATCACCTATCACCGGGCCAAGCGGTCGGCGGCGCTGACCAGCAGCGAGCTCGACGCGGTGCCGGGCCTTGGCCCGGCCCGCCGGGCTACGCTGCTCAAGCAGTTCGGCTCGGTGCGCAAGCTGGCCGCCGCGTCGGTCGACCAGATCGCGGAGACGCCGGGATTCGGCCAGGTGACCGCCGAGGCCGTCTATGCCGCGCTGCATCCGGCGAACGGGGGCGGCCGCCGGGCCGCGGGCGGGGATGGCGGCGCGGGCGAAGCGCCCGGCGCGGACGACATTCGGGGGGGCTGAGCATGACCGGTGACGGCACGGCACAGGAGATCGTCATCATCACCGGCCTGTCCGGCGCGGGCCGCAGCACGGCGGCTAAGTCGCTGGAAGACCTGGACTGGTTCGTCGCCGACAACCTGCCGGCCGGCCTGCTGCCGACGATGGCCGAGCTGGCCCGGCGGGCCAGCGGCACGGTGCCCCGGCTCGCCGCGGTCGTCGACATCCGCAGCCGGGCCTTCTCGACCGACCTGAGATCGGCCATCACCGAGCTGCGCTCGCGCGGAGTTCGCCCGTACGTGGTGTTCCTCGAAGCCTCCGACGAAACCCTGGTGCGCCGGTTCGACAGCGTGTCCCGGCCGCATCCGCTGCAGGAGGGCGGCCGGGTGGTGGACGGCATCACCGCCGAGCGCGAACTGCTGCGGCCGCTGCGGGCCGAGGCCGACCTGGTGCTGGACACGTCCGTGCTGAACGTGCACGAACTGCGGGCGCGGATGCGGGACGCGTTCGCGACCGAGGCAGAGGCGACGCTGCGGGTGAGCGTCGTGTCGTTCGGCTACAAGTACGGGCTGCCGGTCGACGCCGACATGGTGGCGGACTGCCGGTTCCTGCCCAACCCGCACTGGATCCCCGAGCTCGCGCCGCTCACCGGCCGGGACCGGCCGGTGATGGACTACGTCCTGGGCCAGCCGGGCGCGGCCGAGTTCCTGGAGGCGTTCGCCAGCGCCGTGCAGATCGCGCTGGCCGGGTACGACAAGTCCGGCCGGCACTACGTGCTGCTGGCCGTCGGCTGCACCGGCGGCAAGCACCGCAGCGTCGCGATGGCCGACGCGCTGGCGGCCCGGCTGTCGTCGGCCTGGCCCGGCATCCAGGTGACGCACCGGGACCTGGGCCGTGAGTAGCCGATGACGGGTGCCGCAGACGACGCCGCGCCGGGCCGGCCGCAGAGCCGCAAGGTGGTCGCGCTGGGCGGCGGGCACGGCCTGTACGCCTCGCTGTCCGGACTGCGCCGGGTCAGCCGCGACCTCACCGCCGTCGTGACCGTCGCGGACGACGGCGGCTCCAGTGGCCGGCTGCGGCGGGAGTTCGGTGTGCTGCCGCCCGGCGATCTGCGGATGGCGCTGGCCGCACTGTGCGGGGACGACTCGTGGGGTACCACCTGGAGCCGGGTGATCCAGCACCGGTTCACCGGCGACGACGGCATCGGCGGGCACGCTGTCGGCAATGTGCTGATCGTGGCGCTCTGGGAGCTGCTCGGGGACACCGTCCAGGGCCTGGACTGGGTGGCCCGGCTACTGGGTGCGCACGGCCGGGTGCTGCCCATGGCGTCGGTCCCGCTGGACCTCGTGGCGGAAGTAGAAGGCGCAGACCCGGACAGGCCGGACGAGCTGACTGTCGTTAAGGGCCAGGTAGCCTGCGCGACGACCACCGGCCGGGTACGGTCGATATCACTGGTACCCGCCGACCCGCCGGCCTGCCCGGAAGCACTGCAGGCGATCGGGGCGGCGGACTGGGTAGTGCTCGGGCCTGGCTCGTGGTTCACCAGCGTGCTCCCGCACCTGCTGGTGCCCGAACTGGCGGCGGCGCTAGTTGGCACTCGTGCGCGGAGGCTGGTTGCGCTGAATCTGGCGCCGCAACCCGGCGAGACAACTGGGTTCTCGCCGCATGCCCACCTGGAGGTGCTCGCCGAGCACGCGCCGGCCCTGACGGTCGATGTGGTCCTCGCGGACCGGGCGGCGACCCGCGGCGCGACGGCGGAACTGGAGAAGGCGGCGGGGCTGCTGGGTGCACGGCTGGTCCTCGCGGACCTGGCGATGGGAGATGGTTCGCCGCGGCACGATCCGCGGCGGCTGGCGGGCGCGTTCGCGCAGATATTTGAGGGGGAGTGACGCCTATGGCGCTGACCGGCTTGGTGAAAGACGAACTCAGCCGAGTCAGTGTGCTCAAGCCGTGCTGCCGGAAGGCCGAGGTGTCCACCATCCTGCGGTTCGCGGGCGGGTTGCACCTTGCGGCCGGGCGGATCGTGGTGGAGGCAGAGCTGGACACCGGCGCGGCGGCTCGCAGGCTGCGCAAGGACATAGCCGAGGTGTTCGGCCATGCTTCCGAGCTGATGGTGCTCGCGCCGGGCGGGCTGCGGAAGGGCAACCGCTACCTTGTGCGCGTGACCAATGACGGGGAGAGCCTCGCGCGTCAGACCGGCCTGGTCGACGGTCACGGGCGCCCTGTCCGGGGCCTGCCCCGGCAGGTGGTGTCCGGGACCACCTGCGACTGCGAGGCGGCCTGGCGCGGCGCGTTCCTCGCGCACGGCTGCCTGACCGAGCCGGGCCGGTCCATGTCGCTGGAGGTGACGTGCCCCGGGCCGGAGGCCGCGCTCGCCATGGTCGGTGCCGCCCGGCGGCTCAAGATCCACGCCAAGGCGCGGGACGTACGCGGTGTCGACCGGGTGGTGGTCAGGGACGGCGACTCCATCAGCGCGCTGCTGACCCGGCTCGGCGCGCACGACAGCGTGCTGGCCTGGGAGGAGCGCAGGATCCGGCGCGAAGTCCGGGCCACCGCGAACCGGCTCGCCAATTTCGACGACGCGAACCTTCGGCGCAGCGCACGGGCAGCGGTCGCGGCCGGGGCCCGGGTCGAGCGCGCGCTGGAGATCCTGGGCGTGGAAGCCCCCGAGCACCTGATCATTGCGGGCGAGCTGCGCATCAAGCACCGCCAGGCGAGCCTGGAGGAACTGGGCCAGCTGGCCGAGGCCCTGACCAAGGACGCGATCGCGGGCCGGATCCGGCGCCTGCTGGCGCTCGCCGACCGGCGGGCGATGGAACTGGGCGTGCCGAACACCGAGGCCACCCTGACCCCGGACATGCTGGTGCCGTAGCCACCGCGTGGCGGTCAGGCTGGCTGGCTCGTCCGATAGGGTTCGGACGGCGCCAAAAACCCTCGTCCGGCGATCATCCGAGCGGGGGCAGATGATCGCAGACTGAAGGAGCGAGCAGTGACAGTCCGGGTGGGAATCAATGGGTTTGGCCGTATCGGGCGCAACTTCTGGCGCGCGGTCCACGCCGGCGACACCGGCATCGAGGTCGTCGCCGCGAACGACCTGGGTGACCTGGCCACCTGCGCGCACCTGCTGAAGTACGACACCCTGCTCGGCACTCTGGACCTCGACGTCAGCGCCGACGGCGACGTGATCCGGGCGGGCGACCACTCGATCAAGATGCTGGCCGAGCGCGACCCGGCCGCGCTGCCCTGGGGCGACCTCGGGGTGGACGTGGTGATCGAGTCCACCGGCCGGTTCACCAAGGCGGCCGACGCCGCCCAGCACCTGGCCGGCGGCGCCAAGAAGGTGATCATCTCAGCGCCCGCGACCGGCGAGGACATCACGATCGTGATGGGCGTCAACGACGGAAAGTACGACCCGGCCCAGCACAACATCATCTCCAACGCCTCGTGCACGACCAACTGCGTGGCGCCGATGGCCAAGGTGCTCAACGAGGCCTTCGGCATCCGCAAGGGCCTGATGACGACCATCCATGCCTACACCAACGACCAGGTCATCCTCGACTTCCCGCACAAGGACCTGCGGCGGGCCAGGGCGGCGGCGCAGAACATCATCCCGACCACGACCGGCGCGGCGAAGGCGACGGGGCTGGTGCTGCCCGAGCTGCAGGGCAGGCTGGACGGGTACTCCTTGCGGGTGCCGGTCATGGACGGCTCGATCACCGACCTGGTCGTGGACCTCGAGCGGGAGGCAACGAAGGACGAGGTCAACGCGGCCTTTAAAGCGGCCGCCGACGGGCCGCTCAAGGGGCTGCTGGACTACACCGCCGACCCGATCGTGTCCTCCGACATCGTCGGCACGCCGTACTCCTGCACGTTCGACTCGCTGCTGACGATGTCCTTGGGCGACCAGGTCAAGGTGTTCGGCTGGTACGACAACGAGTGGGGATACTCCAACCGGCTGGCCGACCTCGCCGCCCTGGTCGGCTCCAGCCTGCCGGCATGAAGGAAATCGATGAGCTCCCGGTAGCGGGCAAGGTCGTGCTGCTCCGGGCCGACCTCAACGTGCCCCTGGACGGCACCTCGATCACCGACGACGGCCGCATCCGGGCCAGCCTGCCGACGATCGCGAAGCTGACCGGGCGGGGCGGCCGGGTGCTGATCGTGGCCCACCTGGGCCGGCCGAAGGGTGACAGCTACGCCGGGCGCGCGGCCGGCGGCCCGTCACTGGCCCCGGTGGCCGCCAGGCTGGCCGAGTTGCTCGGCCGTCCCGTGCCGCTGGCAGGCGACGTGGCCGGCGAGTCTGCCCGGGCGCTCGCCGCGGGCCTGGCCGACGGCGACGTCGCGATGGTGGAGAACATCAGGTTCGAGCCCGCGGAGACCAGCAAGGACGACGCGGTCCGGGCTGAGCTGGCCGCGCGGCTGGCGTCGATGGCCGACGTCTATGTCGGCGACGGGTTTGGCGCGCTGCACCGCAAGCACGCCAGCGTGTATGACGTGCCGGCGCTGCTGCCGCACGCGGCCGGCGAGCTGGTCGGGGCCGAGGTCGCTGTCCTGGAGCGGCTCGCCGGCGATCCCGGCCCGGCCGTACGTGGTGGTGCTGGGCGGGGCGAAGCCGTCGGACAAGCTCGCCGTCATCGACAACCTGCTGAGCCGGGCTGACCGCATCCTGATCGGCGGCGGCATGTCGTACACCTTCCTCAAGGCGAAGGGGTACGAGGTCGGCAAGTCGCTCCTGGAGGCCGACCGGATCGACGACGTCACCAAGATCATGGCGGCCGCGGCCGAGCGCGGGGTGGACCTGGTGCTGCCGGTCGATCTGGTGGGCGCCGCGGACTTCGCGCCCGACGCCGAGCACGACGTGTACCCGGTGACGGCCTTCCCGGCCGACCGCGAGGGCGTGGACATCGGCCCGGCGACCAGGGAGCTGTTCGCGGCTAAGCTCGCGGACGCGGCGACGGTGTTCTGGAACGGGCCGGTCGGCGTCTTCGAGTTCCCCGGCCTTCTCGGCCGGCACGAAGGCGGTGGCCGAGGCCATCGCCGCGCTGCCGGGCCTGACCGTGGTGGGCGGGGGCGACTCCGCGGCCGCGGTCCGCAAGCTCGGTGTGCCCGAGACGGGGTTCAGCCACATCTCGACTGGCGGCGGCGCGAGCCTGGAGTACCTGGAGGGCACGACCCTGCCGGGCCTCGCCGCGCTGGCCGGCGACACGGAGCCCGTCGCGTGAGCCCGGCGCCCGCCAGGAAGCCGCTGGTGGCCGGCAACTGGAAGATGAACAACAACCACTTCGAGGCCATCGCGCTTACCCAGAAGCTGGCGTTCAGCCTGGTGCAGAAGGACTATTCGGCCGCCGACATCGTGGTGCTGCCGCCCTTCACCTCGCTGCGCAGCGTGCAGACCCTGATCGAGGGGGACAAGCTGCAGCTGCTGTGGGGAGGCCAGGATGTGTCTCCGCACGAGGACGGCGCCTACACCGGCGATATCTCAGCCCGGATGCTGGCCAAACTCGGCTGCCAGTTCGTGCTGGCCGGGCACTCGGAGCGGCGGCAGTATCACCACGAAGACGATGCCCTGGTGAACGCCAAGGTCAGGGCCATCCTGGGCCGCAGCATGACCCCGATCCTGTGCGTCGGGGAGTCGCTGGAAGTCCGGCAGGCTGGCGGGTACCTGGAGCTGGTCGAGGAGCAGCTCGACGGCGGGCTGGCCGGGCTGTCCGGTGAGCAGGTCGGCGGCCTGGTCGTGGCATATGAGCCGGTCTGGGCGATCGGCACTGGTGAGGTGGCCACCCCGGCGGACGCGCAGGAGGTCTGCCACGCGATCCGGACCCGCATTTCCGCCGTTCACGGGGTCGCGACGGCCGCCAGTACGCGTATCCTGTATGGCGGATCAGTGAAGGCCGACAACATGCCCGCGATCATGGCCGGAGCGGACATCGACGGGGCATTGGTTGGCGGCGCCAGTCTCGATCCCGGTGAGTTCGTCAGAATCTGCCGGTATCGTGAGCAGTACAGCGTCGGCTGACTTTCCTGTATCCGCAGACCAGGACCCGCCGGGGTCCGTGCCCGGAGAGACGAGAAACCCGCAGTGACAGTCGCATTTTCGGTGATCTTGATCATCACGAGCCTGCTGATGATCCTGCTCGTCCTGCTGCACAAGGGTAAGGGCGGCGGTCTGTCCGACTTGTTCGGCGGCGGCATCTCGTCCTCGCTCGGCTCCTCTTCCGTGGTGGAGCGAAACCTGGACCGGATCACGATCGTGACCGGGGTCGTCTGGTTCCTGTCCATCGTGGTGCTGGGGATCCTGAACAAGTAGGCGCTTAGCAGCCGGTGCGGTCGGCTGGCGCCGGTGATCGGCACGTCTTGAACAAGGGGTGAGCAGTGAGCAGTGGCAACGCGATTCGCGGCAGCCGGGTCGGGGCTGGGCCGATGGGAGAGGCCGAGCGCGGCGAGGCTGCGCCGCGGGTGCGGATCTCGTTCTGGTGCTGCAACGCGCACGAGACTATTCCGAGCTTCGCCTCGGACGCGGCCGTCCCGGAGTTCTGGGACTGCCCGCGGTGCGGGCTGCCGGCCGGCCAGGACCAGGCGGCCCCGCCGGCCCCGCCGCACGCCGAGCCCTACAAGACTCACCTGGCGTACGTGAAAGAGCGGCGCAACGACACCGACGGGGCCGCCATCCTGGCCGAGGCGCTCGACCGGCTGCGCAAGGGCGCCTGAGCTGCTGCTCACCAAAGGGGCTGGCCGGGCACGGGGAGTCGTGCCCGGCTCTGGTGATGCCTGAGATCACGGTCTGGAGCCTGCCGAAGGCCCTGCTCGCGGCGCTGCCGGAGACTGCTCCGGTGCTCGCGGCGCTGGCCGCTGACGCCTTCGACCTCGACGATGACGACCTGGCCGAGGTCGCGGACGAGGTCGCGGCTGAGCCGGACGGCAGCTCGGGCAGCCGGCTGGACCGGATCAACGCGCTGCTGGGCCTGAACCTGCACGCCGAGTACGACGCCTTCCGGATCCTCGGCGCGGTGCTGGACAAGGTGCTGATCAAGGCCATCGACACCGGGAACGACGAGCTGGCCGGTCGCTGCGCCGAGTTCCTGGAGACTGTGCTCGGATCGGGCGACGGGCACTTGCACGATGCCGTCGCGCTGATGCTGGAGAACGCGCAGTGGACCGGCGAACGCTGGATCGCGCTGGGCGGGGTCGCGGGTCCGCAGCTCCGGGAGCGGATGGAGCAGCGAGACCACTAATGCGCGAAGGCGCTGCGATGCCCGTCCGGAAATAGCGGCACCGGCCGCTGCGGCGCCGCCTCGAGCGCCTGCACCTGCGCCCGCAGGTCGTCGACCAGCAGCCCGGCCAGATCGCTGCTGAAGCCATTTCTGACCACGATCCGCAGCACGGCGACGTCCTGCAGGTTCGCCGGGAAGGTGTAGGCGGGTACGAGCCAGCCGCGCTGGCGCAGCCGCTCGGACACGTCGAACACCGTGTAGCCGGACGCCGCCGGGTCCTTGAGCCGGAACGCCAGAACCGGCAGGTCGCTGCCGTCGGACAGCAGCTCGAACGGCCCGAGCTCGGCGATCTGTGCCGCCAGGTACTGCGCTACCTGCTGGCAGGTGCGCTGCACCTCGCGGTAGCCCTCGAAGCCCAGCCGGAGGAAGTTGTAGTACTGGGCCGCGACCTGGGCGCCGGGCCGGGAGAAGTTCAGCGCGAAGGTCGGCATCTCGCCGCCCAGGTAGTTCACCTTGAAGATCAGGTCCTCGGGCAGCGCGGCCGCGTCCCGCCACACGATCCAGCCGACGCCCGGGTACACCAGCCCGTACTTGTGTCCGGAGCTGTTGATCGAGGCCACCCGCGGGACCCGGAAGTCCCACTCCAGGTCCGGCGCGAGGAACGGCGCGACGAACCCGCCGGACGCGCCGTCGACGTGCACGGGGATGTCCTGCCCGGTCCGCTCCTGGTAGGCGTCCAGCTCGGCCGCGATCCGCGCGACCGGCTCGTAGCTGCCATCCATCGTCGAGCCGAGCACCGCGACGACGCCGATGGTGTTCTCGTCGCACCTGGCCACCGCCTCGGGGCCGGTCAGGTGCAGGCGGCCCGGCTCCATCGGCACCAGGCGCGGCTCGACGTCCCAGTACCGGCAGAACTTGTCCCAGCAGATCTGGACGTTCGCGCCCATGACCAGGTTCGGCCGGGCGGTGGCGCCGGACTGCTGCCGGGCCCGCCAGCGCCACAGCAGCGCGAGCCCGCCCAGCATGCATGCCTCACTCGACCCGGTGGTCGAACAGCCGGTAGCCGCCCCGTCGGCGTCGGTAGCGGCCGGGGCGTGCCAGAGATGGGCCAGGATGTTCACGCACCGGCGCTCCAGCTCGGCCGTCTGCGGGTACTCGTCCTTGTCGATCATGTTCTTGCTGTCGCACTCATGCATCAGCAGCGCGGCCTGCGGCTCCATCCAGGTCGTCACGAACGTTGCCAGGTTCAGCCGTGCGTTGCCGTCCAGGATCAGCTCGTCCCTGACGATCTGGAGCGCGGTGTCGGCCGCCATCGGCCCGGCCGGGAGTTGATGGCGCGGCACGGCCTGGACAGCCTGCTCGTACACCGGGTTGACGCTTAGTTCGGCCGGCCCGTGCGTCTCGTCCACCTTGGCGTGCAGTGCCATCTCCAGCTCCTTCTCTCAGTTCAGTCGGCCGGGCGGACGTACCTCGACAGCAGGAAGCCGGCGTCGGCCAGCACGTGGACCAGATCCAGCTTCAGCCCGGCCGCAGGGTGCCCCGCCGGGTCGGCGTCGGCCACGATCCGGCTGGCCCGGCCCGCCGCGATCACCGGACTGGTCGTCAGGCACAACTCGTCCAGCAGCCCGGCCCGGGTGAGGTGGCCGAGCAGGTGCGGGCCGCCCTCGGTCAGGATCTCCCGGAACCCGAGCGAGACGAGCGCGGCGACGGCCTGGCCCATGTCCACGTGAGTTTCGCCGGCCACGACTGTGCGAACCTCGCGGGTCCAGGCGGCTGGTGCCCGCCCGGCCGCCTCGGCGGTGGTGATCACCAGTGTCCGCGCATCCGCTGGCAACGCGGACAGCAGCGGCTGGCAGTCGCTGAGGTCCAGGCTCCGGGTCACGATCGCGATCGGCGGCAGCGGCGACCGGCCGGCTCTGAGCTCCGCCCAGACCCGGGATTCGCTGACGGGCTTGTACCGCTCGGCCCGCGCGGTACCCGCCCCGACGAGGATCACGTCGCAGATGCTGCGCAGGATGTTGAACACCATCCGGTCCGCCGGCCCGCCGAGGCCGCCGGACCGGCCGTCCAGGGCCGAGGCGCCGTCCGCGCTGGCGACCATGTTCGCCCGCAGCCAGGGCTGATCGGCCGCGCGCGGCCGGGCCCGGTACAGGGCAGCTACCTCGTGCACGACGGCGGGCGCCGGGCCGGGCGCGGCCACCGGGACCGGCGTTAGGTCGGGGCCAGCCTGCGGGTAAATCAGGCGCACGGCATGCAAGTCAATCAGATCCGCGCGCATCGGCTAGCCGCGGACCCAGGCTGTGACTGATGTGCCTGCAGCGAAAATGGCACTGATAGTGCGGGTCTGCAATTTCCGCAAACAAGCAGTAAATGGTTCCAGAAATGGAGTATCAGCGCCCACCTGGCGGCCCATAGTGCCGGATGGTGCCGCGGTGAGATTGCACGATGAGTGGGCCAGGGCGGGAGCGTAGAAGACAGGTGCGGATGCTGGAGCTTGTCGCGACACTCATCTGGGCTGGCACCGCGTGCTTCGGGCTCTACCTCCTGTTCGTCTGGCTTCTCGTGGCGGATTGCGGCAGCAGGCGACGCGCATCACGGTGTTCCCGGCCGGGCTGATCTTCGCGCACCCGGTGCTGGCCACGACTGGCCTGACCTTCTGGCTGCTCTTCCTGGTCAACCACCGCGTCAGCTACGCGTGGATCGGGTTCGGCGTGCTCAGCAGCTCGGCGATGCTCGGGTTCGTGATGCTGACCAGATGGTTAGTCGGCCGCGGCGGCCGCCATGCCAGGGGTGCTGAGCAGGCGTTCCCGGCTCGGATCGTCGCGACCCACGGCGCCGTCGGCCTCACCACGTTCGCGCTGGTGCTGATCGCCGCCACGCTGGCCACCCGCAGTCACTAGCGGGCGCCGAGCCGCCGGAGCGGGCGCCGCGTCAACCTCGCGCGGCATCCGATTCCGGTGAAAACCGTCAGGACAACAAGGTGCCCAGGAAAGTGTTGGAAAATACCCCGTTCGGGTCATACGAATTCAGCGTGGCGACTGTGGTGCCGAAAACGTCGCCTGATTGGCCGGCGTTCACTCCGGCCGGAATGTCGCTGTTCAGCATCGTGGTATTTGTCCACGGGCCGGCCGCCGTATATGCCCAGCCCTTTGACCACTCCGGCCGCGGGCCGGCGTAGGAGCCGGTGTAGTGACTGTAGATCCACTGTTCCATCTGCAGGTAGAACTGATTGCACAGCGGCGTCGTCGGGATCGTGAGCATGTCGATCCAGACGCAGACATTCCGCTGCGGCTGGTCCGGCCGCGGTGCCAGTGCCGACAGGCAGGGCACCACCGCGCCGCTGACCCCCCGCCTCGCACTCGTACCCCTTATCTATAACCCGGCGCGGGCGGCCTGGCACGCAAGCGTTTGGTTCGGCGCGGCCGGATCGGCGCACTAGGGCGCGGTCACGGCCTGCAACACCACAAGGGCGCGGTCGGCGACCAGGAGCGACGAGCCCGGCTGCTGTACCGGCTCGCCCGGCTGAGCCTGGTGGCCGCCGCCGTTTCGGGCCGGCTGCGCGACCGCGTCCGGCCGGGCCGTGTCGACGACTACCTGCCAGCACGGCGCGAGGTCCGTGCCGGGCAGGGTGAACGCGACCGGCTCGCTGTGCGCGTTAAACAGCAGCAGGAAGTCGCAGTCGGTGATCTGCTCGCCGCGCGGTCCCGGCTCGGTGATGGCGTGCCCGTTCAGGAACACCCCGAGGGACGGGGCGAAGCCCGAGCGCCAGTCGTCGATCGTCATCTCCGTGCCCGCCGGGGTCAGCCAGATGATGTCCCGTCGCGCGGACCCGTCCGGGCCGAGGTCCCGCCCGCTGAAGAACCGGCGGCGGCGGAACACTGGGTGATCGCGGCGCAGCGCGCTGAGCGTGCCGGTGAACTCGGCCAGTCCGGGCTGGTCCGCGCCGTCCTCCCAGTTCACCCACGACACGTCGTTGTCCTGGCAGTACGCGTTGTTGTTGCCGCGCTGGGAGCGGCCGAGTTCGTCGCCGGCCAGCAGCATCGGCACGCCCTGCGAGCAGAACAGGGTGACCAGGAAGTTGCGCATCTGCCGGGCCCGCAGTTCGGTGACGGCCGGATCCTGCGCCGGTCCCTCGGTGCCGCAGTTCCAGGACCGGTTGTCGTCGGTGCCGTCGGTGTTGTTGTCGCCGTTGGCCTCGTTGTGCTTGCGGTCGTAGCTGACCAGGTCGGCGAGGGTGAAGCCGTCGTGGCAGGTGACGAAGTTCACCGACGCCACCGGGCGGCGCGCGCTGGTCTCGTAGAGGTCGCTGGAGCCGCTGAGTCTCGACGCGAACTCTGGCGTCGCGGCTGGTACACCGCGCCAGTAATCACGCACCGTGTCGCGGTACTTCCCGTTCCATTCCGACCACAGCGGAGGGAACTTGCCCACCTGGTACCCGCCGTCGCCCACGTCCCACGGCTCGGCGATGAGCTTCACCTGCGACACCACCGGGTCCTGCTGGACGAGCTCGAAGAACGCCGACAGCCGGTCGACCTCGTGCAGTTCGCGCGCGAGGGCCGAGGCGAGGTCGAAGCGAAACCCGTCGACGTGCATCTCCAGAATCCAGTACCGGAGCGAGTCCATGATCAGCTGCAGCGCGTGCGGGTGCCGGACGTTCAGGCTGTTGCCGCAGCCGGTGTAGTCGAGGTACTTCGACGGGTCGGTGTCGTCGAGCCGGTAGTAGGCGGCGTTGTCGATGCCGCGGAAGGACAGCGTCGGACCGAGCGCGCCAGACTCGGCCGTGTGGTTGTAGACGACGTCCAGAATCACCTCGATGCCGGCCGCATGCAGCGCCTTCACCATCGACTTGAACTCGGCGACCTGCCCGTGCGGCTCGGCGCTTTGTGAGTAGCCGTTGTGCGGCGCGAAGAATCCGATCGTGTTGTAGCCCCAGTAGTTCGTCAGGCCCCGTTGCGCCAGTCGCTGCTCGGGCACCGACTGATGCACCGGCATCAGCTCGATGGCGGTGACGCCGAGCCGGGTCAGGTGGTCGATCACCGGGGGAGTCGCCAGCCCCTGGTAGCTGCCGCGCAGCTCCGGCGGTACGTCCGGGTGGCGCATCGTGAGCCCGCGGACGTGTGCCTCGTAGATCACCGTCTCGTGATACGGGGTGCGCGGCGGGCGGTCATCCGCCCAGGCGAAGTACGGGTTGATCACGACGTTACGCGGCATGAACGGCGCGCTGTCGGTGTCGCTCGGCTGGTCGGGCCGGCCCGGCTGGTAGCCGAACACGGCCGGATCCCAGCGCAGCTCGCCGTCCACGGCCTTGCCGTAGGGGTCGAGCAGCAGCTTGGCCGGGTTGCAGCGATGCCCGTTGCGCGGCTCGTAGGGCCCGGTTACCCGGTAGGCGTACCGCTGCCCCGGCCCGACAGTGGGCAGGTAGCAGTGCCAGACGAAGCCGTCGACCTCGGTCAGCGTGATCCGGGTCTCCGCGCCGGCCGGGTCGAAGAGGCACAGCTCCACCCGGTCGGCGGCCTCGGAGAACAGCGCGAAGTTGGTTCCGGATCCGTCCCAGGTCGCACCCAGGGGGTAGGCAGAGCCAGGCCAGATTTGCATCCGTTGACCCTACTTGGTCGCGGCGACTGCCGAGCGCTCCAGGATCGCCGCCGTGTCCAGGCCGTCAGGGAGCGAGCCGAAGGGCGCGGCCGGGCCGCCGGCCGGTGCCGGGCCCAGCCGGGTCGTACAGAACGCGCTGGCCACCGCCGCCGGGGCGTGCCGGACCAGCAGCGCCGCCTGCAGCGTCACGGTGATCTGCCCGGCCAGCAGCCGGGCCTGCCGCTGCGCCGCGGCCGGGTCCGCGGCGACCTCCTTGATCGCCGCCCGCAGGCTGGCCGCCGCGGCCGCCACCAGCGGCTCTGCCTCCGCCGCGGCCACCTCGGCGAGCAGCGCGTCGGCCGAGTCCGGGCTGCGGCGCAGGGCGCGCAGCACGTCCAGGGCGGTGACGTTGCCCGAGCCCTCCCAGATCGAGTTCAGCGGAGCGTCCCGCAGCAGCCGCGGCAGGACCGACTCCTCCACGTAGCCGTTGCCACCGAGGCACTCCAGCGCTTCCGCGATGATCATGGGGCTTCGCTTGCAGATCCAGTACTTGGCCGCGGGCAAGGCGATGCGCAGCAGCGCCGCCTCGGCCGCGTCCCCGCGGCTGGCCCGGTCGGCGGCCCCGGCCAGCCGGAGCGCGAGCGTGGTGGCCGCTTCCGACTCCAGGGTCAGGTCGGCGAGTACGCCGGTCATGGCGGGCTGGTCCATGAGCCGGGCGCCGAACGCGCTGCGATGCCTCGCGTGGTGCCCGGCCAGCACGACCGCCTGCCGGATCGCCGCGGCGCTGCCCAGCACGCAGTCGAGCCTGGTCGCGCTCACCATGTCGAGGATGGTCGCGATGCCGCGGCCGGGCTCGCCGACGAGCCCGGCGGCCGCCTGCCGGTACTCGACCTCAGATGAGGCGTTTGAGGTGTTGCCGAGCTTGTCCTTGAGCCGCTGGATGTGCATGGCGTTCCTGCTGCCGTCGGGCAGCACCCTGGGCAGTAGGAAGCAGCTGAGCCCTTCTGGCGCCTGCGCCAGCACCAGGAACAGGTCGCACATGGGGGCCGAGCAGAACCACTTGTGCCCGGTCAGCAGGTACTGGCCGGCACCGGCAGGCTCGGCCCTGGTGGTGTTCGCGCGGACGTCAGAGCCGCCCTGCTTCTCGGTCATCGCCATCCCGGCCAGCAGGCCGGCCTTGGTCGCGGGCGGCCGCAGCCCGGGGTCGTAGACCGGGGCGGTCAGCAGCGGCTCGTAGGCGGCCGCTAGGCCGGGCGCGTGCCGCAGCGCGGGCACACAGGCATAGGTCATCGAGATCGGGCAGCCGTGCCCGGCCTCGGTCTGGGTCCACACCATGAACTTGGCCGCCCGGGCGACGTGCGCGCCGGGTGTCTGGTCGGCCCACGGCGCCGCATGCAGGCCGTGCCGGACCGCGATGGTCATCAGCTCGTGCCAGGCCGGGTGGAATTCGACCTCGTCGATCCGGGTGCCGCGGGCATCGTGGGTGCGCAGCACCGGCTTGTGCACGTTGGCCAGCCGGGCCTGGTCCTGAATGCCGGCCGTGCCCGCGAGCCGGCCGAGCTCGTGCAGCTCGTCCTCGGCCCAGCCGCCGCCCTCCCGGTGCAGCGCGGCGAGCAGCGCCCGATCGGCCGCGACATCATGGCCGTCGAGCGGCGGTACCTGATTGAAGACTTCGTGGGTGACGTGCGGGCTCGGTGCCATCAGGCGGTCCTCCGCCAGGTCACATGTGGATGCCGCACTCACTCTTCGCGGTGCCCGCCCAGCGGCCGCTGCGCGGGTCGGCGCCATCCGCGACCCGGGCGGTGCAGGTCCGGCAGCCGATGGACGGGTAGCCGTCGTAGCTGAGCGGGTTCACCAGCACGCCCTCAGCGGCGATGTACTCGTCCACCTGCTGCTGTGTCCACTCGACGATCGGGTTGACCTTCACCATCTCCCGGCGGGCGTCCCAGGACACGACCTTGGTGTCGTGCCGGGCCTCGGTCTCCTCCCGGCGGATGCCAGTGAACCAGGCTTCATAGGGTCCGAGCGCCTGCTCCAGCGGCACGACCTTGCGCAGGTAGCAGCACAGGTCCGGGTTCCGGCTGTACAGCCGCGGCCCGAGCTCGGCGTCCTGCTCGGCCACGGTGGTCGGCGGCGTCACGTTGACCACGTTCACCGGGTAGACGGCGGACACCGCGTCCCTGGTGCCGATCGTCTCCGGGAAGTGGTAACCGGTGTCCAGGAACAATACGTCGACACCCGGCAGCTGCTTGGCCACGAGGCTGACCAGAACCGCGTCGCTCATCGACGAGGTGATGCAGATCCGGGAGCCGAATGTCTTCGCAGCCCAGGCGATAACGTCCTCGGCTGGCGCCCCCGCCAGTGCATCGGCCGCTTCCGCGGCAAGCCTCTCCATGTCGCTGAGCTCCTCCTTGCGGCGTCCTCAGTTCACGGCATCCTACCCGGACGATGCCGCACTTACCGGCACCGGCAATGGAAAGCCCGTCCTCTCAAGGTAGGGCCTATAGCTAGTAAGCGCACGCTCTGTCGCCTAAATCACATACGACCGGAGCGTGCGTATCAGCCGGCCTCCCTCAGGG
The DNA here is from genome assembly GCA_963726425.1 of uncultured Actinomycetota bacterium. Classification (GTDB taxonomy): domain Bacteria; phylum Actinomycetota; class Actinomycetes; order Streptosporangiales; family Streptosporangiaceae; genus JAJYUU01. The sequence goes on from CAVSCN010000019.1 coordinate 47,937, forward strand.
GCTGAGCTACCCGCTGCTATCGGGCCCAACCGTGAGCGCGAGCAGGCTATTCCGGCCTGCCGCCAGGACTTGTCCCCAGGCCCAGCGGGCGGTGACCGGAAGCCGCGGCCCGCTGGGGAGCGCCACGGCCCGCGATGCTATCCGGGCGTGTCGCCCGCAGTCATCCGCATCTGCGCTACTGAACCACGCATCCGGCGCTCTGCCCGTTCTGCGGGAAGGCCCGCGCCAGCCCGTCGGCGATGATCCTGGCCCGCTGGGCGTACCCGTACGAGGTGTAGTGGATGCCATCGTTGATGAACCAGGGACGCCTGGCCTGGTCGGCCCAGTTCAGCACCCGCATGTTCGGGTACTTCGTGCACGCGCGCAGCAGGGTCTGATCCCACCTGGCCATGTTGGCCTCCGCGTACGGGCCGGAGGACAGCAGTGAGGTCACGTTCACCCACATCACCGGCTCGCCGTGGGCGGCCGCCATCATCCGCTGGATCCGGGTCATCAGGCCGACGTTCGACCCCACCGCCACGTCGGCGGTGTCGTTCGTGCCGAGTGCCAGCACCCAGCAGCCGCGGAAGCCCTGCCGGCGCAGCTGCAGCGCCGCGTCGTAGCCGTTGGTGGTGCCGGGCAGGACCTCGACCACGGACCGGGCCCCGGTGATGTTGGTGTAGACGGTCTGCACGCCGACGTCCTCGTATCTGGCCGTGATCCGCAGCCGCCAGTTCGGCAGGTAGTCCGTTGACACCAGGCCCTCGGACGTCGAGTCGCCGATGTGCGCGACGGACCGGCAGGAGGTGCGCAGCGGCCCGGCGGTCGCGGCGGCCGGCTCGCTGGTCGGCTTCTTGCCCGCCGTGCCCTTCGCGGCCGGCTGGTGCGCCTTGGTCACGGTGTTCGTCGACGCGGCGAGCGCGGACGCGCCACCGAGGCCGGCAGTTCCGGTGCCGGGCGGCACCGGCAGGGCGCCGGCCAGCCCGACACAGGACACGGCCAGCAGCCCGGCGGCGCTGCCCGCAGCCGCCAGGCCGGTCCAGCCGACCTGACTCGGCTTGCCGGTGCGCAGCTTGGCCCACAGCCGGACGAGCGCGCCGTGCCGGATCGGCTCCTCGATGAACTGCCAGGACAAGGCGGCAATCAGGATGCTGGCCGCGGTCTGCCAGGCCGCCCGGAGCAAGTTCTCAGTCCCGTTCGCGGGCGAGGTCAACACGATCACCGGGTAGTGCCAGAGATAGATGCCGTAGGACCGGACGCCGAGCCAGCGCAACGGGCGCCAGCCGAGCGCCAGGCCGATGACGGAGCCGGGCACCGCGGCGCCCGCGAGCACGGCCGCTGTGGCGACCGCGAGCACGACCAGACCGCCCTTGTAGAGGAACGACGAGTACTGGCCGACTCGCCAGATCATGACCAGGATGACGATCAGGCCGGCGAACGCCGGCACGTCGAGCCCGATCCGCCAGTTGCGGCAGGCCTTGGCCGCCTTCGCGCTCGGCCAGACCATGGCGAGCGCGGCACCGATCAGCAGGCCGGCCGCCCGGGTGTCGGTGCCCTCATAGATCCGGGTCGGGTCGAAGCCCGGCCGGTAAAGAGCGAGCATGGCTGCGGTGGAGGCCGCGGCGAGGCCCAGCGTCGGCAGCGCGAGCCAGGGCAGGAACTGCGGCTTGTGCCGGACCAGGAACACGCCAGCCAGCAGCAGCCACGGCCAGATCAGGTAGAACTGCTCCTCCACGGCGAGCGACCAGAGGTGGTCAAGCGGCTGCGGCGCCGCGAACCGGCTGAAGTAGGAGGAGTGCGTGCCGATCAGATACCAGTTGCTGAAGTACCCAGCGGCGGCACCGACAGCTCCGCGCAGGCTGGCGAGCCGGGCCCGGTCCGCGATCGTGACCCAGGCCGTGACCACGGCCAGCATGACGAACAGGGCGGGCAGCAGCCGGCGGCCGCGCCGCAGCCAGAAATCGCCTAGCCGCATCTTCCCGTGCGCGCGGAACTGGCTCAGCAGCAAGTCCGTGATCAGGTATCCGCTGAGCGTGAAGAACACCCCGACGCCGAGCAAGCCGCCCGGCGCCCAGCCGAACTGCTCGTGAAAGGCAATGACGGCCAGCACGGCCAGTGCCCGCAGGCCGTCAAGGCCGGGCATGTAGCGCTGATCCGATTGCATCGGCTTAGGCATCTGTGTCCCCTCGTCGCCGTGAAGCTACGGAGGGCAACTACCCAGAGTGATCTAATGACTACGTATTGTCGGATCAATTGTTGGCACAAGCAGCACACGGGATTGCCCCGGTAAGGCCGGCTAGTTCGGGCGCGACTTCGGCCGCCAGATTCCGGCCGCGCTTCCCCGCGCTGCGCTGCACGTGCTGTCACCGTGCTGCTCGGGCCAGGGCATTGGGCTGACAATACGGACACCGTGATCGCGGCTCAGGGCCGCGGCGGGCGCGGGCAGGAATGGCCGGCCAGATCGGCCGGCCATTGCCGGTCGCGCTCGCCCGGCGTGCTCAGTTCACGACGCAACTGGTGCTGTGGCCGCCGCGCGGAAACGCCCGCGCGAGCGCGTGCGCGATCGCGGCCGCCCGGATCGCATTGCCCGCCGGCGTGTAGTGAATCCCGTCTGGCAGGTGCCAGCCCGGCTGGTCCATTCCGGCCCAGTTGAAGATCCGCATGTTCGGGTACTTGGCACACGCCTGAACCAGGTCGTCGTTCCAGGCCTGCATGTTCGTCTCCGACCACGGACCGGAGGACAGCAGGGTGTGGGTATTGACCCACAGCACGGGCTGGCCGTGCGCGGCGCTCATCATCTCGTCGATCCTGGCCATCCGGCTCACGTTGGAGCCGACCGAGACATTGGCCGTGTCATTCGTGCCGAGCGCGAACACGAAGCAGCCGCGGAAGCCCGCGCTGTCCCACGCCCTGGCCACGTCGTAGCCGTTGACCTGGTCGGGCAAGACCTCCACGATCGAGCGCCCGCCAGAGGCGTCCACCCACACGTGCCGCACTCCGACGTCCGTGTACTGGGCGGCGAGTCGCTGGGCCGGATCGGGCAGCACCTGCGCCGAGACCATCCCCACCGAGGTCGAGTCGCCGATGTGGCCGACGCTCGTGCACGAGGTGGCCGGCCGGGCCTGGGTAGCAGCGGTGGGCCGGGTGTGAGCCCGGATCACGTGCGCCGCCCGGGCAGGCACCGTCGTCTTGGCTGGGGCCGTGTGGACAGGCACAGCCGGCTGGGCCGGCCCGCCGGACCGCGGCACGGCGGTGCTGGCGAACGCGCCCGCAGCCGCGGCCGCGGTCACAGAGATCACGAGCACGGACGGGACGCCGATGGCCATCGCGAGCCGGTTCCGGCGGCGGGGTCGGCCCCTCGTGATCCTGGCCAGCCGGTCGGCGAGGCGAACGCGCTCGGAGGGCATGAAATATCTCCGTTCGGGGGGAGGTGTCTCGGCACCGGCTGCGGGAAACTGGCCGCGCTCGCGGCGGCCAAACATGCGCGCGCCGGGATCTGGTCAGCCCGGCGGCCGAAGCCGGGCCCGGTGGCCGTGGCCCGGTGCGAGCGCCGCCGCGCGGCGTCTGCCTTCGCTAGGTTGAACGCCCGCCCGGTCGGTCCCGATTCCGTTCCGGCGGCGAGCCTGGCGAATATGGCGCAGATCACCCTGAACAGGTGGGCTACTTGGTAAAACCGCAGCTAGACCCGCACAGGCTACTACTGAGCGGTAGGGACTAGTCATTTCGGGTGGTTTCCGTCTGGCCCCCGGCGGTCGGCGCCTGGCTATCCCGGCGCCCCGGATCGCCGGCCTGGCCGGCGATGCGGGCCCATGGACCCGGTCCGGGTTCACCCGGCCGAGCACATAGCCTGAGTTGCCTATTCAGCGCGAGAACATCCGAAACCGGGCATTAGTGCTGGCAAACTATCCGGCGGAGCGAGTCAGGTCCGGCGAGAGGCGCAGGTTGGAGGCTGAGTAGCTGGACGAAACGCCGGCGTAAGGCAGGTTGTGGGATCAGCACCCGACGGGCACCGCAAGACAAGGAAGATTAAGAAGACCGCCGGCACTGCGCGCCGTGGATAGCGCAGCCGACCACCCGGCGGATGGGCCTGATCGCACCGGCGGTTATCGCCGTCGGCGTCGTGGCCGCCTGGCAGTTCGGTCCGTTCGACACCTCGCCCGCCTCGGCCGGGAACGTCACTGTCGGCAGCGGCTACCGGCAGGTGCTCGGGCACCCGATCGTCGGGCACGCGAAGGCGGACGCCCTCGGGGCGACGCAGCTGACCTCGCCCGCACCCGGCCCAAGCAAGCCGGCCAGGCACCGTAAGCCCACGCCGAAGCCGTCCCCGACGCACCCTGCGGCCAGCCATGCGGTCAAGCACACGGCTCCGGCCGCGGCCTGCACCAGCACGGTCACCGGCGCGCTGCTCCCGGCCAACTATGCCGCGATCGTCAGCTATCTCGCCGGTCACGGCTACACGCCCGTCGCGGCCACCGGGATCGCCGGGAACATCTACCAGGAGTCGATGGGCAACCCCGAGTCGGAGGGTACCGGCGGCGGCGGTCTCATCGGCTGGACGCCACTGCCCGCCGGGTTCGTCACCGGCAACCCGGCTGCGGACCTGCAGACCCAGCTCGGCGCGCTGCTGACTTATAACCAGCAGTGGGCGCAGTACATCCCGGCGCTGAACGCGGCGAAGACCTCCGTCGATGCCGCCTACCTCTACATGACCTACTTCGAGCGGCCCGGCGTCCCGGCGACCGCCAACCGCGAAGGCGCAGCGGCTGCGGTAGCGAAGGCCTGCGGCATCGCCTGAGCTTTGGACTAGCCCTGACGGACCCAGCCCAGCCGCGCTTTGGGGGGCTGGGCTGGAGGCCAGTGTTTGGCTAGCCCTGCCGGATCCAGCCCAGCCGCGCTTCAGCGGGCTGGGCTGGAGGCTGGTGCTGGCAGTCGCACCAGGTGCCGCCAGGGCACTCGTCGTGCTTCTGAGCACGGCAGTCTGGACAGACCATAGGTCTCATTATTATCTGCGTTTGCCGCGGCCCGCAGGCGGCGGTACGGGCTTAGGCCGCGTTGGCCCGGCGCATCCGGCGGCGACGCTCGGAGGACCGCTCGTCCTCGTTCAGGCCACCCCAGGTGCCGTACTTCTCGGGCCGGCTGACCGCGTAGGTGAGGCACTCGGCCTGCACCGGGCATGCGCCGCAGACCGCCTTCGCCTTGCGCTCGCGGATCTCCCGCTCGGGCTGGCGTTCTCCGTCCGGGCCGAAGAAGAGCACAACCTCGCGGCCGCGGCACGCTGCCTCATCCTGCCAGCCCCAGTTCGGCCGTGGCATCAGGGCGGCTTGACGGCGTACCTCAGACATGGCTAGCTCTCCTCAACCAGGTAACCGCGGCCGACGCTGGCCGGCAGTTCGTCAATGCGACAAGTTCGTTCAGTGCAGGTACATTCAGTGCTAGTGCTCCGTCCCGCGCCTCCTGGCGCGGCGGACAACGGGAAACTCTCGTGCGGTGTGCGGCAATTGCCCCGTCGCATGATGCAACGCGCCGCACCGGCCCGATGTTCCCAGCGCGGTTAAAGCACGGCCGCGACTTTGCTATCAGGCATCAGCCCGAGCGCGCGGACCGCCGGATTATCATGCCACCGATTGGTGCGGCTGCGCAGCCAGGATCACGAATATGTCCCGCTGCGAACCGTGGTGCGCGTCACCCTAAGTGATCATTAACTGGACAGAGTCCGGCCCCGGGGTTCAACATAGCCTCATGTCCGCGTCCGACGCAGCGCCGCTGCCTCGTCTCGGCGAAGTCTTCTTCGACGTCAGGGGCAGCTCCCGGAGCATGCGCCTGAGCTGGTATGCCGACACCGGTGTCGCGGTTTTCAGCATCTGGCAGGGCGGCATGTGCACGGGCACCTTCCGGCTGCCTATCGGCGATCTGCCCAGGATGATCGAGATCCTGGAGCGCGGACCCGACGAGCCGCGATCCAGGTCCCGGTCGCGGGAGCACGGCTTGGGTGGCCGCGAGCCAGCCGGCACCGGCCAGCGCGAGGTGCCCGGCGGGCGATCGCACTACCCGGACCCGGACGGCGCGTACCGGGACGAGCCGTACCCGGCCGAACCGCGGCCCGGCTACAGCCAGGAGGCGGACGAGACGGCGGCCGTCAGCTACGTGCGGGACGACCGGCCCCGGCCGCCGGGGACCGGCCGCCGCGCCAGTGCTGGCCGCGACGGTGCTGGCCGGGATCGGGGCGAGTACCCCCCGTCCGGCGGACCCGGCTACGGCGAGGAGACCTCGTACGGGCGGAGCCAGTACGAGCAGGGGCCCGCTTACGACGAGGACGGCCGGTATGGGCCGGAGGAACGGTACAGGCGGGACGAACAGTACGGCCAGGAGGAATTCGGCCCGGATCCCTATGGCGGCTACCAGCCGCTGACGGGCCGGGAGACCGATTCCGGCAGCCATCGCCGGGACGATGACGGCTACGGCCAGGAGCGTTTTGTGCCGCCGTATGTGGGCGGCGCGGTCAGTGACTACTCCGGTGACATTTCGCCGCGCCGGGCGGAGCGGCCATCGGAGCCGATGCCTGACGCCTATCGCGGCGGCCTACCCGCCGGCGCTGGCAGTCAGGATGACTATCTGCGGCAGCCGTCGCCGTCGCCGGGATATTCGGATGAACGGGACTATCACTTAGCCGGGCCGGGGCCGCAGCATTCACCTGGCCGGCACGGGAAATACCCCGGAGAACCACCTTCGGCGGATGATCGCCCGGAGCCCGACCCGGCCGGAGACTTTGACTGGGCGCCCGGCGATTACCCAGCCTGGCCGGACCGCTAAGAACTGCCAAGAGCCGCATTCAGACGAACGGCTTGGCTGCCAATTCGGGCCTTGACCTGGTCCTTCTGTGACCATCCTTGGCGGCTCTGGTTACCTGAAGTTCCTGGTAGCGTGTTTGGAGAGAGCTCCAAAGAGGCCCGTAAGAAGTAAGCCCTGCGGCCGTTACATACGTGATGGAGGAGGGAATACATTCGCGGCGGGGGAAGGGGGATAAGCACAGTGGCTCAGAAGATCTCGGTAACGTTCGCCTGCGACTACGACGCTAAAGAGATTCCCGATGGCGAGCAGATGACGCGCGCTTTCAGTCTCGATGGTCGTGATTATGAGATCGATCTATGCGAGCGGCACAGCCAGAAGTTCGATGAAGTCATGCAGCGGTTTGCGGAGAAGGCGCGCAAGGTAACCGGGCGGGTGAGTAGGCCCAAGCGGCGGACTACCGCGCACCGGCAGCGCAGCGCTGAGATCCGTGCCTGGGCGAAGCGCAGTGGCATGGACGTGAGTGAACGGGGCCGCATTCCGGCCAACGTCATCGCCAAGTACGAGGCGAATCACTGACATCCGGGCTGACTGCCAGCCGATTGTGGCGGCCGGTTCCCTGCGGGGCCGGCCGCCAGGCGTTTCGGGGCGGTGTCATGTCATCGTGTTCGGCGGCGGAGCTTCGTCCTGGAGTTGCGCGGGCACCAGCAGCACGGCCGCGGCCAGCGCCTGTGCGTTCGGGATCAGTACCCGGCCGTCCTCGCCGTCCAGCCGCACGTAGGTGAGGCTGACGTCGGTGATCACGCCCTCGATCTGTCCGGACAGAGCGCCGGCCCGGAACCGGACGTGGTCGCCGACCCGGAACGGGTGCGCGAACAGCAGCACCAGGCCGGCGAACAGGTTCGCCAGCGACTGCTGCGCGGCGATGCCGAGCAGCACTCCGGCCACCGCGCCGCCGAGCACCAGCTGGCCGATCGGCACTTGGAATAGCTGCAGCGTGCCGACGAGAAACACGAACAGGCTGATCACCAGCACCGCGTACCGGACTATGCCCGCGTGCGCCTGGCCGAGAGCGGGCCGCAGGCTGCGCCCGGCGGTGCCGGACAGCCCGAACGCGGCGGCCATGCCGAAGATGAAGAAGGCCGCGGCGCCGCCGTAGGTGATCGCCTGCGCGGTGCTGGTGTCGGCCGCGGAGTAGCCCACCTTAAGATGCCGGTTGGTTTCTCGCAGGCTGGAGAGTTCGTTCCCCCAGCGGATCGCCACGCCCGCCCCAACCAGCGCGATGAGCAGGGCAATTATGGATCGCCAGGGTCGGGCCCTGGCCCTGACCTTGGCCATCGAAGAACTCACGTCGAGCTGGCGGCGTTCTCGAAGATCCACGTAGCTAATTTATCGGGCCGCTGAGACGACCGAGCCCGGGGACGCGGCGGTCCCCGGGCTCAGCGCGCTCCAGCTGCCTACAGGTCGAACAGCGGCTTGCCAACAGGCAGGGCCGCCCGCCCCTTGATGCCATTGAGGATGCCCGCGGCCGAGGTATACCAGGCCACGAGCGAGGTGACGACGCCGATGTAGCCGCCGACGACGATCAGGCCCGAGCTGGTCGGATCGGGCGGCAGGGCTGGCACCTTCGTGGCGAAGTTACCGAGGAACAGGAAGATCTCGGTCAGTTCCAGGGTCAGGAAGACCAGGAACACGGCCATGTTCAGCTGGGTGCTGATGACCAGCATGTACAGGTTGAAGATGGCGAAGGCGAGCAGGATCCAGCCCAGGTCCCGGTTAAGGGTCAGCGCGTTCTTGGCGGTGGGGGCGATGAAGTGCAGCCACAGCCCGACGCCGATCCAGAATCCGCCGTAGGTGGAGAACGCCGTCGCACCGAACACGTTCCGGTTCCGGAACTCCCACATGCCGGCCAACAGCTGGCCCAGGCCGCCGTAGGCGATCGCGTAACCCCACCAGTCACCGCCGGTGCTGGACTTCGCCCAGCCAGCGTTGATGGCGGACAACAGGAAGGTGGTCAGCGCGAACGCTGCCAGCCCGAGCGGCGCAGGGTCGGCTATGCCGGTGCCGACAGCAGCGACTGCGGGAGCCTCTTCTGTGGTACTCAACTGTTTCCTCCTGGGGGCTTGCCTGCCCGACCGCTGGCACGCTGCGAGAGCAAGGCAGGCGTGATGGATGGAGCGAAGGTCAGCGAAAACTGGTGCCACGTGCCAGTGCCTGCCGGGCTGCAGATCCCGGCAGCGAATGTGCCGTATGCCGTGTGTGCGGGTACGACCATGGCCGATCGCTGACCTTCCTGGCCTTCACACCCGGATCACCAGACCCAGGTAGAAGATCTGCGCTGAGCGTAACTCCGGCCCGCCGATTTAGGGAGGCCCCATTTCCACGCCTAGAGCGCGAAATGCCAGGAGTGCCTGGCCGCGGTTAACTCGGTGCGCTCGTGCGCAACAATCCGGAGAGGCCTGCTCTGGTGGCCAGAACCACGAGCCGGTCGGCTGCCGCTACCCGGTACTCCGGCATCGGCGACCAGTCTTCCGCCTGGCTGTCGGCCCGCGCCAGCGCGATGACCCGCAGCGTGCCCGGCCGGTGGATCGCGGTCACGGCTTGCCCGGTCAGTCCCGGCACGCTCCCGGCCGTTACCTCGGCGAGCAGCAGCACGTGCCGGCCGACGGCGATGGTGCGCAGCACCTGGTGGTCGAGTACCGCGGCGGCGAAGGCGGGCGCGGCGAAGTAGGACGTGGACCTCGACACGGTGCCGCCGACAGTGGACTGCACGCGCTCGGCGAGGTCGTCGTCGTTGAGCCGCAGCACGATCCGCGGCGTCGCGGCCAGCGCCCGTGCGTTCAGCGCGGTCTCCAGGTTCACGATGTCGCTGTCGGTCACTGACACGATGGCCTGGCAGGAGGCGATCCCGGCCGCGCGCAGCGTTTCTTCTTTGTGCGTCTCGCCGATGACGACGTGCACGCCGAGCAGCCGTGCCAGCGGTATGCCGGTGGCGTCAGCGTTCTTGTCGATGCCCACTACCTCCACTCCCAGGTCGTGCAGCTGGCCGACGATGCGCGCGCCGACGCTGCCGAGGCCAGCGACGATGACGTGCCCGCTGAGCGGCGCCCGGTCGCTGGCGCGCGAGCCGGGAATGCGCGAGCTCACGATCGCGGCAGTGACGAACGGCAGGAACGCCATCCCGTCGAAGGTGAGCAGGAACTGCGCCCACTTCTCCGGGGTCGGCAAGGAGGTGCCGGTGACCGCCGCGCCAGCCGCGTCCAGGAACGTCAGGTACAGCGCGTTCCCGCCCCCGCGTACCACCGGGACGCTGATCAGCAGCACGAATCCGACGGCGAGCACGGCGGTGAGGGTGAGGAACGCGATCCCCATCCGGTGCCAGACGAGGCGGCGCAGCAGGCGCAACGGCGCGGTCAGGCGGCGCTGGCGGCGGCGGCTGAGCGGATCGCGCGGCGTGCCGTCGGCGACGGCGAGCACGAGCCCGGAGGCCGGGTCGCCGGGCGGCAGCAGGTGCGGCGCGTCTGCGTCCGCGTCGGCGGCGAGGCCGCAGATGATGTTGTCCGCGCCGACATCCTCGCGCCGCGCCACGTACATGGTCCGGCTCGCCATCCGCACGTGGCTGGGCGCGGGCTCGCCGAGGGCGGCCGCAACCAGGGATGGTGCGGCCATCACCGCCTCGGACAGCACGGCGCAGTCGGCGAAGAACGTGCGGATCCGCTCGCCGAGACCGGCGTTGAAGATGGCGATGACCAGCCGGATGTGCGGGCTCAGCTCCTGCGCGCGCAGCGCGGCGTGAAAGTTACCGAGGTCGTCCTGATGCACGATGGCCAGGCCGCGTGCGGCGGGCAGCCCGGCCGCGAGGAACGCCTCGCCGTTCAGCTCCGCGCGCTCCAGCACCTGCACGCGAGGCATGGCCGCCATCCGCTCGGCGCCGTGGGTGCCCGGTGGCACGATCGCAGTGACGTCTAATCCGTACCTGGCGGTGAGCTCGTCGGCGATCCGCGCGGCCAGCGCACTCGCGCCGCAGAGGATGACGTGGTCACGGAATTCCGGCGTACCAACCGCGTCCGCGGGGTCAGAACTGGACTGCGGGGCCACCCGATGATCTTAGGGGGGAACGTCAGCACCTGCACCCCTTTGCCTGTCCGGTTTTGGCGGGAACGCGGGGTGCCCGCACTCGCGGCGCCGGTCGCCTAGGCGCGGACTTCCTCCAGGCCCGTGACGGCGGCCAGCGACTCACCATAGATCTCGTCCGGGTCCAGCCGGCGCAGCTCCTCGGCGAGTAGTTCCGCCACGTCGCGGCGCTGCAGCGCGACGTGCCGGTCGGGCTGGCCCGGCCGGGTGAAGGTAGCCACCCGGCCGTCAGGCCTGCTAATGACGATGTCGCCGGCTTCGGTGGTGAGCCTGACCTCGGTGATGCCAGGGCCGCCCGAGGTTTCCCGCAGGAACGGCACCCGCAGCCTGTTGCAGAGCCAGGCCGCGAGCAGGTCCGCGGTCGGGTTCTGTTCCTCGGCGCTGACCAGGCCGCCGGTGATGGCGCCATGGTCCTGGTCCAGGATCGCGGCCAGCAGCGACCGCCAGGGAGTCGCCCGGGTCCAGCTCAAGTCGGTGTCGCCTGGCTTGTAGCCGGCCGCGAGCGCGGCGAGCGCGTCGGCGGGGACCCTGGCCTGAGCTGCGTCAGTCACCCGGCGCTGCGCGAGCGCGCCGAGCGGCTGCCTGGCCGGCGCGGCCGGGATCAGGCCGTGCCACCAGGTGACCACCGGTGTGTCGGGCACCAGCAGCGGCGTGATCACCGAGTCAGCGTGCTCGCTCATCGGCCCGTACAGCCGCAGCAGCACGGTCTGCCCGGGCGTGGTGCCGTCACCTGACCTGATCTCGGCATCCAGTCGCGACGGCACGCGGGCCTCCCGCGCGATGACCGCCAGCACCCGGCACGGATGCTCACGGCCGGCCTGGCTGGCCGCCCGCACGGCGTCGTGCTGGCCGGACTCGTCGGTCATGATGATCAGGTTGAGCACCATGCCGGTCGCCGGGCCGCCCATCTGGTCCCTGGTGCGCATGAGCGCTGCCCGGATGTCGGCGGTGGTGGTGTCGGTGAGGTCTGTGAGCACTGTGCTGGCTCCTTTGGGCTCGCGCTGCTTCTGCCTGCGCCAGATCCGTGCCGCTAGATTCGGCGCCAGGCCCGGCCGTCGCAGGCGAGCAGCGCGTCCGCGCTGGGCGGACCGCTGGTGCCCGCCGCGTACTGCTCGGGCTTGCTGTACGTGGCCCAGAAGTCCTCGATCGGGTCGAGGATCTGCCAGGACAGTTCGACTTCTTCCTGCCGCGGGAAGAGCGGCGGATCGCCGATCAGCACGTCGAGCAGCAGCCGCTCGTACGCTTCCGGGCTGGACTCGGTGAAGGACTCGCCATAGGCGAAGTCCATGTTGACGTCGCGGACCTCCATGGCCGAGCCGGGCACCTTCGAGCCGAAGCGCAACGTGACGCCCTCGTCCGGCTGCACCCGGATGACGAGCGCGTTCTGGCCGAGCTCCTGGGTGTCGGTAGCGTCGAACGGCAGGTGCGGCGCGCGCTGAAAGACCACCGCGATCTCCGTCATCCGGGTCGGCAGCCGCTTGCCGGTGCGCAGGTAGAACGGGACGCCGGCCCACCGGCGGCTGTCGATCGTCAGCCGGATCGCCGCGTAGGTCTCGGTGACCGTGTCGGCCGGGATGCCGTCCTCTTCCAGGTAGCCGCGGACCGGGATGCCGCCCTGCCAGCCGGCCGCGTACTGGCCGCGCGCGGTCCCGGCCGCGATGTCATCCGGAATCTGGATCGCCGCGAGCACCTTCTCCTTCTCCGCGCGCAGTGACTCGGCGGCGAACGAGAGCGGTTCCTCCATCGCGGTGAGCGCCATCAGCTGCAGCAGGTGATTCTGGATCACGTCCCTGGCCGCGCCGATGCCGTCGTAGTAGCCGGCCCGGCCGCCGATGCCGATGTCCTCGGCCATCGTGATCTGGACGTGGTCGACGTACCTGCGGTTCCAGATCGGCTCGAACAGCGTGTTGGCGAACCGCATCGCCAGCAGGTTCTGCACGGTCTCTTTGCCCAGGTAGTGGTCGATCCGGAAGACGGCGGACGCCGGGAACACCGCGTCTAGCATCGCGTTGAGTTCCTGCGCGCTCGCGAGGTTGTGGCCGAACGGCTTCTCGATCACGACCCGGCGCCACGGCTGGCGCGTGCCTGCGGGCGACTCTGGCGGACTCGACAGTCCAGAGCGCTTCAGCTGCCGGACGACGACCGGGAACGCGTTCGGCGGCACCGAGAGGTAGAAGGCGTAGTTCCCGCCGGTGCCCCGGTCCCGGTCCAGCTCGGCGACCGTCTCGGCGAGACGATCGAACGCCGCGTCGTCGGCGAACTCGCCGGGCACGAACCTGATGCCCTCGGCGAGCTGATGCCAGACTTCCTCCCGGAACGGGGTGCGCGCGTGCGCCTTCACGGCGTCGTGCGTGATCTGAGCGAAGTCCGCGTCCGCCCAGTCCCGCCGGGCGAACCCGACCAGCGAGAAACCAGGCGGCAGCAACCCCCGGTTGGCGAGGTCGTAGATGGCCGGCAGCAGCTTCTTGGTCGCCAGATCACCGGTGACGCCGAATAGCACGAGCACGCACGGCCCGGCCAGCCGGGGGATCCGCCGGTCGCGCGGATCCCGCAGAGGATTTACGGTCATGTGGTGGAACCACCCGCGGCCATCTCGCGCTTGATCGTGTCGGCCATTTCCTGCCACGAGGCCGCGAACTTCTCCACGCCCTCGTTCTCCAGCACCTGAACGACGTCGTCGTAAGGGATGCCCAGGTCCGCCAGCTGATCGAAGACGCGCCGCGACTCGGTGTAGGTGCCGCGGATCGCGTCGCCGTGCAGCTTGCCGTGCGCCTGCGTCGCGTGCATCGTGGCCTCGGGCATCGTGTTGACCGTGTCCGGGGCAGCCAGCTCCACCACGTACATGGTGTCGGCGAAGGCCGGGTCCTTGACGCTGGTCGAGGCCCATAGCGGGCGCTGCACCTTGGCCCCGCGGGCCGCCAGCGCCTCCCAGCGAGGCGTGGCGAACTTCTGCTCGAACATCTCGTACGCGAGCCGGGCGTTGGCGAGCGCCGCCTTGCCCCGGAGCGCGTGCGCCTCCGGGGTGCCGATCTTGTCCAGCCGGCCGTCCACCTCGGTGTCGACCCGGCTGACGAAGAACGAGGCCACCGACGCGATGGTGGAGATATCCCGGCCGGACGCCTTCTCCAGGCCCGCGAAGAACGCGTCAACGACCTGACCGTAGCGCTCCAGCGAGAAGATCAGCGTCACGTTGATGCTGATGCCCTCCGACAGGCACTGCGTGATCGCCGGCAGGCCGGCCTCGGTCGCCGGGATCTTGACGAACATATTCGGCCGGTCCACCAGCCACCACAGGGCCCGGGCCTCGGCAATGGTCTTGCCGGTGTCCCTGGCCAGCCGCGGGTCCACCTCGATCGAAACCCGGCCGTTGAGCCCGTCCGAGGCGTCGAACTTAGGCCGCAGCACATCGCAAGCCCACCGGATGTCATAGGTGGTGAGGGCGCGGGCGGCTTCGTCGAGGCTCACGCCCCGGAGCGCGAGGTCGGCCACCTGGTCGGCGTAGGCGGAGCCTGAGGACAGCGCCTTGGCGAAGATCGTCGGGTTGGAGGTGACGCCGCTGACGTGCATGTCGCGCGCCAGGCTCGCCAGGCTGCCCGTCGTCAGCCGTTCCCTGCTGATGTCGTCGAGCCAGATGGCGACGCCCATCTCCTCAAGCTGAGCCAGCGTGTCCGTGGATGTCATGGCAATCGTGCTCCTTGCCCTCGTGGGTCCGCTGCGCTAGCTCGCTGCCCGCACCCTGGCCAGGCTCTCCCTGGCTGCGGCGGCCGCGTGCTCGGCGGTGATACCAAATTCCTCGTACAACTTCTTGTAGTCGGCTGACGCCCCAAAATGTTCCAGGCTGACGCTCGCGCCCGCGTCGCCGACGTATTCCCGCCAGCCCAGCGCGATGCCCGCCTCGATGCTGACCCTGGCCCGTACCGCCGCGGGCAGCACCTG
>CAVSCN010000020.1:0-171739 GCA_963726425.1 uncultured Actinomycetota bacterium
CCCGCTATTAGGTTCCCCGCCATGCGAGAACTCATTGACGCCCTGGTCCGGTCCGCCGAACGAGAGGGCATGGAACTCTACGGAGTGCACATCTACCGCCGCGGTGCCGAGCCGGTCGAACGCAGGCTCCGCTCGGACGACCGAGTCGACGTGCGGTCGGTCTCGAAGACCTTTACGTCCGTAGCGCTTGGCATCGCCGAAGCCGAAGGCCGCCTCGCCCTGGACGACCCCGCCCTCAAGTACTACCCCGAGCTAGCCGGCTGTGCCGCGCCCCGCCTGGACCAGGTCACGCTCCGGCACTTGCTCATGATGACGTCCGGCAGCCCGTACTCCTGGTCCGCCTACGACCCCGTCGTAGTCCCGGACCTAGCCGCTGACTTCTTCGCGACCCCGCTGGCGCACGAGCCCGGCACGTATTTCAGGTACACCGGCATCGGCCCGTACGTAGCGGCCCGCGCACTGCGCGCCGCGACCGGCGCCAACGTCCGCGACTACCTGCTGCCCCGCCTCTTCACCCCGCTGGCCATCCACAACCCCCAGTGGCACACCTGCCCCCTCGGCCATCCGGTAGCGGAGAGCGCCCTCTACCTGAGGACGTCCGAACTGGCCCGCTTCGGCCGCCTCCTGCTAGACGAGGGCCGCCACGAAGGCCGCCAGCTGGTCCCCGCCGAATACTGCGCACGAATCGCGACTGAAACCGTCCCGACCGTGAAGGACCCAACAGACGAAGGCTTCCGCCTCTCGGACAGTTACGGCCTCGGCGTCTGGTGCACCCCCGGGGAAAAAACGTACAAAATGGCAGGCCTCTACGGCCAGCTCTGCATAATCTCCCCGGATAAGGAAGCGGTGGTAACCGTAACCGCCCACGTGGAAGGGGGCGGCTCCCAGCGAACCTCTATAACAGCCCTAATAGACGAAGAGATCGTAGCCCGCCTGTAAAGGCAAGCGTTCCTCGGATGAAAAAGAATGGCGGCTCGCAGGCGCGCGACGGGAGATCACGCAGCCGCCGCTGCACGGTGCGGGTCTGGGCTAGCACATCGTTGACCTCGTCATCCAGCCGGAGCGCTGCCACTCGATCTTGTCCGGCCCGCCCAGTCCGAGGGATCCCTCATGCTTCGTACCGTACGTCGATTACCGGCCACCGGACCCGATATCTTGACAGCCGTGGCTGATCCAGGACGCGTACCGCGCCGTGCCGGACGGGTACTGGTGCTGAACAGTGCCGACCGGGTGCTCCTGCTGCATGGATTTGATCCAGTCCGGCCCGATGAGCCCTACTGGCTGGTCCCAGGCGGCGGCGCCAATCCGGGCGAGAGCCTGGCCGAGGCGGCCGCGCGCGAGCTGCGCGAGGAGACCGGGATCTCGGCCAGTCCCGGCGAGCTCGGCGAACCGGTCTGGCATGAGGTAACCGAATTCAGCTTCGCCGGGATCGCCTACCGGATGGAGCAGGACTTCTTCCTGCTCAAGATCGCAGCGGCCGAGGTGTCGACGGACGGGATGGAACCCGACGAACGGGAGTACAGCATCGGCCACCGCTGGTGGTCTGTGGCCGAGCTGGCCGCTGCCACCGAGCCGTTCTACCCCGTTGCCCTGCCCGAGCTGCTCGCCCGGATCAGCTGACTGAGCCTGACCCGTTTTGACGGATCATCCTGTCCGTCACAGCGGGGCAACCTCAGAACACCATCTCCGGGGACGCAACCCATGAGGGTTCGATTCCCTCCGCCCGCACGTTCGCCCGCTCCAACCCGAAACCCCAGCTCAGCGGCATACCTTCGAGCCTCTTCTCGTGCGGTAAGCAGTGACTTGTACAGTTCGCGGATCTCGGCGGCTAGGTGGAAGGCGAAGCAGAGTAGGAACGGCATGGCCGGGGTATGGCCGGTCGGAGGCAAGCATGGCGAGGAATGCGTGGCGGGCCAAGGCGGCGCAGGCGGGAACCATCAGTCCCCCGGTCTCCCGGTCCATGGCGAGGTGGAGGCGTGAACACCTGACGGTGGCGGAGCGGGTCGCCAGGGGGAAGGCGGCCCGCGCGCAGGTGCCGAGGGAGGCACACGCGCAGTGGGAGCCCGCACCAGACCGTCCGGACCCAATCGCCCTACTGGAAGGTCAGGCGGACAGCCGGGTGCCCGAGCTCGTCCCAATCCGCTATGGGCGGATGCTGGTCTCGCCGTTCACGTTCTATCGGGGCGCCGCGCTGATCATGGCCGCTGACCTAGCTGGGACGGCAGAATCGGGGATAACCGTGCAGCTGTGCGGGGACGCCCACCTGTCGAACTTCGGCCTGTTCGGCACCCCGGAACGGCAGATGCTTTTCGATATCAACGACTTCGACGAGACGCTGCCTGGCCCGTGGGAGTGGGACGTCAAGCGAATGGCGGCGAGCTTCGAGGTGATGGGCCGCGCCCGCGGCTTCTCGGGTGCCGACCGGCGTGGCGTGGTTATGGCCGGGGTCGCCGAGTACCGGCACCGCATGCGCCAGGCCGCCGCGATGGGAACCCTGGACGCGTGGTACGAGCAGCTCGAATCGGGCGAGCTGCTGAACCTGGTCCGCCAGGAGGTCCGGGTCAAGCAGGTGAGCAAGAAGGAGCAACGGACGGCCAGGCGGCACGTAGCCGAGGCCTACACCCGCGACAGCACCCGGGTGTTCGCGAAGCGGACCAGCGAGTTCGGCGGACAGCTGCGGATCGTGCCCGACCCGCCGCTGATCGTCCCGATCGAGGACCTCATCGTGCCAGGATCGGAGTGGGAGGAGCCGGGTCCGCTGATCAAGAAGCTGCTCGCCGCCTACCGGCGCAGCCTCAGCCGCCATGGCCACCCGGTGGAGGAGTTCAGTTATATCCACGCGGCCCGCAAGGTCGTCGGCGTGGGCAGCGTCGGGACCCGCTGCTACATCCTGCTGCTGCTCGGCCGCGACCACAGCGACCCGCTGTTCTTGCAGGTGAAAGAGGCGCAAGCCTCGGTGCTCGAACAGTTCGCGGGCAAGAGCCGGTATGCCCACCATGGTGAGCGAGTAGTGACTGGCCAGCGGCTGATGCAGGGCGCAACCGACATCTTTCTGGGCTGGCAGCGTATCAAGGGACTCGACGGCGTGACCCGCGACTACTACGTGCGGCAGTTCCACGACTGGAAGGGCGGCGCGGACGTGGACAATCTGCTGGTGCCGGGAGCGACCCTGTACGCGCGCATCTGCGGGGCAACGCTCGCCCGCGCACACGCCCGCTGGGGCGACCGCATCGCTATTTCCTCTTATCTGGGCAAAGGACATGCTTTCGATCTGGCGATCGCAGATTTCTCCGCGGCCTATGCCGACCAGAACGAGCGGGATTACGACGTCTTCACTGCGGCCGTGAAATCGGGCCGACTAACCGCGCAAACCGGTCTGTAGAACGCCATGCCTGCGGCCACCATCCGGCGGCGTCGCATTGGACGACCGGCGCAGGTGCCGAGCTGACCCTGGGTCTGGCTCTGCAGTGGGCAGGCTGGCGAACGCCAACGCCAGGCTCGGCATCGGCGGCGCCGCCAGGAGCCGGGCTCACGAAGCCCGACCGAGAACAGCTGAACGGGGTCGTCTGCCCCAGCCATGAGGCCAACGGTGCTTGAACTATCCGAAGTCCGGTGCGGCACGCTGGGCCGCGTCAAGCTTTGCCTCAGCCAGATCCGTACCGGGGCACGTACACAGGCCAGCCCACATCGCCCGCGAGACCAACGGGCCTCGACCGGTAAGCAGACAGGTCGCGTGGCAGCTGCACCGACAGATGGTCAGCGAGACGCGGCCGCCGTCCCAGAAGCTGAAGCCGATTGAACCGACGTGGCCGCAGTCCGGATGGGTGCCGGTCATGCACGCCCTGGAGTGAAATGGCCATGCAGGCGAGCTGCCATCTGCGTCGGACCGCGTCATTTCTGCTCGCCACTCATGTCGGGCCGCCTCGTGCGCGCAGTCTACGATCCTGGTGAGTCGAAACGTCATTGTTCGCGGGCACTCCGTGCCTCCTCACGATCCCGCCAACAAAGGAATCATCGCGACCGCCTGAGCAGTGGGGCCAGACTCTGAGCCCCAGGCTCGCTGCCGCTGCCGCTGCCGCTGCCGGAGTCCGGATCGGCACGCGGCGCCGGAGGGAGATACGATAACTACTCACGGTAGTGGCGGCTGCATGCTCCGTCGTTAACCGGGGTGTGAGACCTGACTAGTGGAGGTGCCGCATGGCCGAGCTGCCACCCCGGCCAGTGGGAATGGTCCTGACCCACTTCATCGTCTCCGACGATGTTGAGCGCTCCCGGCGCTTCTACACCGAAGTACTCGGCGGCAGGGTGGAACGTCCCGGAGATCCGGTCAATGTTGCGCTAGCCAATAGCTGGATCGTCATCAATGCTGGCGGCGGCCCGACCGACGACAAGCCCACGGTCATCCTGGAGACACCGCGTGATCCCGACCGGGTTAGCAGCTTCCTTAATATCCGGGTCACGGACATCGACGCCGTGTACGCCGAATGGAGCGCCAGGGGTGCTCAGTTCCTGACGCCGCCGAAACAGCACCCGTACGAGAAGCGCTGCTACATCCGCGACCCTGACGGCCACCTCATCGAACTCGGGCAGACCACCGATCCGGAGGGGGACTGGACACCCGCTCACTGGCCATCGAGTACGCCCGCCGAGGAGTCCTAGCGAATGCCACCCTTCAGGTGGCTGACATGATCCGCAACAGTCGCGGAACGACCTCACCACGAGCGCCAAGGCCCTGAGACGGCTTACCGTGTCAGCTGACTTGCGTCAGCTCTCGGACGCACCGAGGCGGGCGTCAACTCACCGTCAGCGAGATCGGAAGGGCGAGCGGAAGCAGGGCGCCAGGCACGCCGGTGAACGAGTCGGACAGGTCCGTCCACGGCAGAAATGAAAACGCCACAATGTCCTTCCCAGACGCCCTTCCCCAGCCATCCAGATACGCGTTCCCCGCGATCATTCGCGCATCTCCTGCGCGGGTCAAGGGCTGGTCAATCGGCGCTGCGCTGCAGCTGCCACGCTGCTTCTAGCGCGTCCTCGATCGCTCCGGCGTCGCCGCTAGCAACATCCGCGACGACCGTCATGTGCTTCAAGAACCGGGCCGGGACGCTGAACGTGCCGGGAAACTGCCGGACCAGCTCGTCGCGGTAGTCGAAGTCGGCCCGGATCACCACCCGGGCGTCGTCGAGCTGGCGGGCGACGAGCCGGCCGTGGTACCGCCATTGAGCCAGGCCGTCGGCGGTGGTGCGGCGCACCCCGGCCAGCGCCTCGGCCCACCGGGCTATGTCGCTGATCTGCGGCAACGCGGCCGTCCGAGGCTGCCCACGGGCACGATCACCCGGCCAGCATCGCAGCCGGCGAATGACTTCGTCCAGACCGCGTGCACCGCCCCGGATGAGACGCGCCGATCGGTGTCACATTTCCGGCCGACCCAGGGTCTTAGGGGAGTGGGAGCCCCTATCAAAGAGGAGGAACGCCAGATGTCCGCACGGATGCCCAACCCGATAGAAGTCGTCCCCGACGCGCTCCAGGCTGCGCTCGGCCTGTCGAAGGCCGTCGGCAAGGTCGGCCTCCCGCAGTCGACCATGGACCTCGTTCATCTGCGCACAAGCCAGATCAACGGCTGCGCCGCCTGCCTCTACCTGCACTCCGGCGACGTCGGGAAGGACAAGGAGACCGACGAGCGCTTCCTCATGGTGGCCGCCTGGCGCGAGGCCGAGTGCTTCACCGACGCCGAGCGGGCCGCGCTGGCGCTGACCGAGGCGGTCACGCGCCTCAGTGACCGGCCCGGCTCGGTCACCGACGAGATCTGGGACGACGCGGCCAAGCACTACAGCGAGCAGGAACTCGGCGCGCTGGTCATCTCGATCGGCATGGTCAATCTCTGGAACCGCATCAACGTCACCACCCGCCAGGTCCCGCGCATGCCCTGGTGACGGCCAGGACATACGCGGGACGTCAGGGCGGCTACGCGACCAGCTCGTCGACGATAGCCAAGCTGTCGTAGGCCTCAGGTCCGGCGCCGATCGCGATCACCCGGTTCGCCGGCACGAAGATCCGGGTCGGCACCAGCTTGTCGGCGAATCCGCCGTCGCCCATCTGACCGAACGCGTCGTCGCCCCAGCCCAGCAGGAAGCCGCTGCGGGTAAGCGCGAGAGCGTGATAGCGCCCGGCGGCGATCGACACGATGTGCGCGATCTTCGGCAGGTGCACCCACACTGGCACGTTGCGTTGCTTCCGGGTTCCGTCGCCCAGCTGGCCCTGGAGGTTGTCGCCCCAGGCGAGCACCTTGCCGGTCGTGGTCTGCGCCAGCGTGTGCAGCAGTCCGGCGGACGCTGAGACCACCTTGACTCCGCGAGGCAGATGCACCCGGACGGGCACCCGGCTCACCCCGCCGGTGTGCCCGTTGCCGAGCTGCCCGTTGCTATCCGCCCCCCAGGCCAGCATTCCGCCGGCCGAGGTGATCGCGAACAGCTGGTCGCTTCCGGCCGCGATCGAGGTCACCTTCGTGCCCTTGGGCAGCTTGACGTAGACCGGGACGTCGGTGCCGGCCTTCTTGCCGTTGCCCAGCTGGCCGGAGAAGTTGTAGCCCCAGGCCAGCACCCGGCCGGTGCTCGTCAGCGCGATCGCGCCGTCAATGAAGGCGCTCACCGCCGTGACCCGCACGCCGCGCGGCAGCCGGACGAAGACCGGCGCGTTGCGCATCACGCGGTGGCCATTACCGAGCTGGCCGCGGTCGCCCTGGCCCCACGTCAGCACCTTGCCCGTAGTGGTGAGCGCGACCGCGAACTGGAATCCCACCCGCGCGGTACGGACCTTGACCCCTCTGGGCAGCCGGACCTTCACCGGGCGCAGGTGACTCGTGAACGCGCCGTTGCCCAGCTCGCCCTGCTCACCTTCTCCCCACGCGTAGACGAGCCCGGAGGAGTTCACGGCGACCGAGAAGTCGCCGATCCGGGCGCTGCTGGCGCGCAGGCCGAACGGGCGGTTGACCACGATCGGCGAGAGATAGCTGGTGGTATCCCCGGTGCCGAGCTGACCGGCTTCGTTCAGGCCCCACGCCAGCAACGGCCCTTGTCTGGGAACGGGGGCTGCCGCCTGCTGGGTGGCGCGAGCCGGTACGCGGGCGGAAGCAGTCGCGGCGGTGACCGGCCCGGTCAGCCCGACCGCGAGAACAGTGACTAACAAGCTGCGAACTGCGGCTTTACTCATTTCCTTACCTCCGTGAGCGAACGCCGCGCATGACCATGCGGGCGCGTCTGGCCGGAACTGGCCGGGTCTAGTCGATGAGCTTTTTGACGACGGCGTAGCTGTCGTAGGATTCCGGACCTGCTCCGATCGCGATCACCGTGCCGGGCACCGAGATCTGCACGGGCAGCTTCTGGATGTCCTTGGTCCCGGTGCCGAGCGCGCCCACGCTGCCGTCACCCCAGGCCAGGATCTTCCCGCCGTGGGTCAGCGCGAGGCTGTGGTAGCGCCCGGCCGCGATGGCGACGATGCGCGCCGCCTTGGGCAGGTGCACGAAGACCGGCACGGTCCGCCTGGTCAGGGTGCCGTCGCCGAGCTGGCCGCCATCGTTGGCGCCCCAGGCCAGAACCTTGCCGGTCGTCGTCAGCGCGAGGCTGTGCTGCAGTCCCGCCGACGCGGACACCACCTTGATCCCGCGCGGCAGGTGCACCCGCACGGGCGTACGCCGGATCCCGGACGCGCCGATGCCCAGCGAGCCAAGGTTGTTGCCGCCCCAGGCCAGCAGTGACCCGGCCGATGTGACAGCGAACACGCGATCCGTGCCGGCGGCGATCGCCTTGATCTTCGTGCCGACCGGCAGCTTGGCGTACACCGGGCTGGCCGTGCTGGCTTGCTTTCCGTCGCCCAACTCCCCGACGAAGTTGTTACCCCAGGTGAGCACCCGGCCGGTGCTGGTGAGCGCGGCCGCGAAGTCGGCGCCTGCGGTCACCGCGATGATCTTCACGCCGCGCGGCAGCCGAACCGAGACCGGCAGGTCATGGTTTGCGCGGCGACCGTTGCCCAGGTCCCCGGAACCGCCCTGACCCCAGGTCAGCACTTTGCCCGTGCTGGTCAGCGCGATGGCGAACTCGAACCCCGCCCGGGCCGACGTGACCTGCACGCCCTTCGGCAGGTGCACCCTGACCGGTCGCGACCGGCTCGCGTACCTCCCGTTGCCCATCTCGCCCTGGTTGCCGCGGCCCCAGGCGTAGACCTGACCGGACGAGTTCACCGCGACCGCGAACGAGCCGGCCCGCGCCTGGTTCGCCCGCAGCCCGAACGGCTCGTTCACGGCGATCGCCCCGTACTCGTCCATCGTCGACCCGTCGCCCAGCTGGTGGTCCGAGTCTTCGCCCCAGGCGATGAGCGGGCCCTGGGCCGGGACCGCAGCCGCTTGCCGCCGGGCCGGAGTTCGGGCGAAGGCGACATCGCAGGTGACCGGTCCGGTCAGCGCGACGACCAAGAGGGTGATTAACGTGCTGCGGGCAACGGTTGCCTTCACGTGCCGGACCTCCGGGTGGGAGCGCCCGGCATGACCATGCCGGGTCGGCCTGATCGCACAATAGCGGTGCGGGTGCGGGAAGCACAGGACGAAAGGACCCGACGTGACCGGAAGCGGCCCGGCAGCGCCACGGCGCATGCGCATCACTGACGTACGAATAGACGGCCCGAGGCTCGTACTGCGCCCGATCGCGGCGGACGAGATCGAAGCCGAGTGGCGGGAGATGGTGAACGCCGACCCGATGGCGATCGCGACAACGGCTGACGAACGCGCGTTCAAGGACCGGCTCGCGCGGTCCGGCGAGCTAACCGACGGCTGGCTCGATCTCGCCATCGACCTGGACGGCGAGCCGATCGGCCGGATCCAGACTTTCGTCCCGCCCGAGCGGGGGACTCCAGCCGATGTCTACTGGATCGGCATCGGGCTACGGCAGCGGATCCGCGGTCAGGGGTACGGCCGCGAGGCCATGATGCTGCTGACCGACTGGCTGTTCGCCGCGGCCGGCGCCCTGGCGGTGGAGGCGCCGACCGATCCGCAGAACATCGCGATGCGCACGGTCTTCGACCGGATCGGCTGGCAGCACACGCAGACGTACGAGCAGTTCGGGCGGACCTGGACGCACTACGCGATCACGAGGGAGCAGTGGGAGGCGCTGCGCTCACGCGGCCAGGGTCAGATGACGTGAACCCGCGTGCCGTTGCCCGCCTGGCAGCCGTCCGGAGCGTAGCTGTCGGCCGCCTGCTGCCAGCACAGCTGGGCGGCCAGGTCGGTCGCGTTGCAGGCGCTGACGTGGAAGGCGGGCGCGCCGGGCCGGAATCCCTGCATCCAGTCGCCGCGCCGGCGCGCATGCCAGCCGTACCGGTCGAGCCAGATGCGCCAGTCAGGAAAGAGGTTGGCGAGTGCTTCCAGCCTGGCCTGCGCGAGCACGTCCCACGTCTCGGCCGTCATGGGATCAGCGGCCCGCGCAGGCTCAGGCCCGGATGCGCTGGCAACTGGTGCCGCTGCCGCGCCTTCGGCGGATGCGGCCGGTCCGGGCAGGAAGCTCACCGCCACGCCGTGCCGGGTGCACTGCGAGAGCAGGCCCATCACCTGGCTGGGATCGCCAGGTGCGGCGATCAGCAGGGCGTCGTGGCGGCCGGCGGCGATCGCGCGCTCGAGCCGCTCCAGCGCCTGCCCGTAGCGCCCTGCTTCGTTCCCATCCGCTTCCGAGTAGACCTCGGGCGACGGCCAGCCACGCTGGCTGGCTTCGCGGGCCATCGCGTGGCGAGCCCAGCCCCCGGCACCGGGGATGCGAACGTAGGCGGCCGGGTGCCTCGGATTTGTCATGACCGACTCCCGCAGGTGAACTCAGAGCGTATCGATCGCTTGCTTAGTGTGACTGACGGCAGTTACATGATCGTTTGGTCTCACTGCATCAACACAGACGTACGGAGCGCCCGAAGCGGCGGCCATGGGGAGAACTCCCGATACCCGCCACGCCGGAATCGCTGCCGTTTGATATTGCGGCTAGTAGGCGGGGCTGGACCGGACGTGAGATCCTCTGGCGTATGGCGGACAACCCGCCAGGCGGTGCGGCGTTACGGCTCGCGGAGGCGGCCGGCGTGCTGGCCCTGGCGACCGATCTGGCGATGGGCCAGCCGCTCGAGCATGGCTTGCGGACGGCGATCTCGGCACCCGGATCGCCGCGGACCTGGGGCTTGACCAGGACACACAGCAGGCAATCTTCTACACCGGCCTGCTGCACTTCGCCGGCTGCACCGCCGACGGCCAGACCGACTGCGGGCTTCTTCGGCGACGAGCTCGCGGCCCGGCCGCAGATGATGGCGGCGTTCCTCGGCCCGCGGCGGGTCTGGTATCGACGGCCATGCGGGTCGCGCACCGGGACAGCCCGCCGTTGGCGCGGGCGGCCGCGATGACGAGGTCGGCCTCCGGCGGGCTCGCCGAGTTCCGCCGGTGGGCCCGGGTGCACTGCGACGTCGGCGCGGCTGCTGAGCGCGCGGATGGGCTTGAGCGACGCGGTGCAGCAGGCGCTCGGCCATCTGTATGAACGCTGGGATGGCCGCGGGCATGCCCGGCGACGTGCGCGGCGAGCAGATCCCGCTGGCCGGTGCGGGTGATGCACGTCGCGCAGGATGCGGACATGGCCTGGCAGCATGGCGGTGCTCAACTGGCGGAACGGGTGGTGTCCAGCCGGGCGGGTTCCGGCCTGGATCCGGGTCCGACCCAGGCGTTCCTGAGCCTCGGCCGGAAGGCCTTCGCCGAGCTGGATCAGCCCTCGGTATGGGAGGTGACGCTCGCGACCGAGCCCGGCGAGCAGCCCGACGTCAGCGACGACAGACTCGATGACTGCCTGGCCGCAGTGGCGGACTTCGCCGATCTGAAAAGCATGTGGACCGTCGGGCACTCACGCGGCGTGGCGGCGCTCGCGGCCCAAGCCGCGGCGGCCGCCTCGGTCCCGGCACCGGAAGCGCGGCAGTTGTATCACGCCGCGCTCGTACACGACATCGGCCGGGTAACGGTGCCGGTGCGCATCTGGGCAAAACCCGGGCCGCTGACCCGCGATGAACGGGAGCAGGTGCGCCTGCACGCATACCACAGCGAGCGGGTCCTGGATGCGGCCGCGGCGCTGCGCCCGCTCGCCCGGCTGGCCGGATCACACGGCGAGCGCGGCGATGGTTCCGGCTATCACCGGGGTGCCGCGACGGCCGACCTGCCGCTGGCCGCGCCTGGCTGCTCGCTGCCGCCGACAGCTATCACGCGATGCGCGAAGCGCGGCCGTACCGGCCGCGCCACCAGCCGTGGCGGCGGCCGACGCGCTCGGCCAGGACGTGCGGGACGGCAAGCTGCCCGCCCACGCGGTCAACGCCGTGCTCCGCCGCGGCCGGGCAGTCGCGCGCGACGCCGGTGCGCCCGGCTGGCCTGTCGGAGCGCGAGTGCGAGGTGCTCGCGCTGCTGGCGCGCGGCCTCGCCACCAAGCAGATCGCCCGCCAGCTGGGGATCTCGCCGAAAACCTGCGATCACCACATTCAGAGCGTCTACGCCAAGGTGCGGGTGTCCAGCCGCGCCGCCGCCACGATGTTCGCGCTGGAGCACGGACTGGTGGGTGTGGACAGCCCCGCGACCCGGTTCGTTGCTGACTGAATCCGGCGGGCGGCCCGCGGGATAGCGGTCGAAACGGCGATCGGTCACGCTCAGCCGGCCCGAACATGAGCGTTGTCGCGATCACAATGCGTTATGGTGCACTTACTCTCAGTGCTTGGTGGGGCGAGGTACGCGGGCCATTGCCATGGCCGGCAAGCGCGCGAACGGTGGGGCCCGAGGCCCCGGAAAGGATCGTCAATGCCGCATTCCCATGGACGGAGCCCAGGCCCGCGCGGCCAGAGCAGGACGACCGGCGCAGACGTCGCGCCGCTCGGTCCTGCGCGGAGCGGCCGGAGCAGGAGCGGCCGGACTCGCCATCAGCACGCTGGCGGGCAGCGCGCTCGCGGGTCCGGCACTCGCGGCCTCCCGTGATCGCAGGGCTCCAGCGACAGCGCGGCCGGCCGGAGAACACGCGCACGACGAGGCCGTCGTCGTGCACGTACGCAGCGTCCGCAGCGGCGAGATGGATGTCTACCGCGGCACCAGCCACGGTCCAGGTGACCGACCGCGTCCTAGCGGCGCGCCTGGCCCGCGCGAGCCGGTAGCGCCGGAAACCGGCCGCACCCGATCATGAGCGCCGGAAGATCCCGAGCCGGCATGAGCAGAGCAGTAACTCAGGAGGGGAAAGCCCAGATGTCATCGCATCGCGAGGCACCGGAGATCTCTAAGGACCCGGTGGCCGACAGCACCGACTTGTACGCGTTCGTCAGCCCGACAACCCGACCACGGTCACGTTGATCGCCAACTACGTCCCGCTGCAGGCGCCCGCCGGCGGACCGAACTTCTACGAGTTCGGCGACGACGTGCTGTACGAGATCCACATCGACACCGAGGGCCACGGCGAAGCCCGACATCACCTACCAGTTCAAGTTCACCACCGAGATCACCGATGACGAACACGTTCCTGTACAACACCGGGCCGATCACGTCGCTGACGAGCTCGCAACTGGAACCGCAAGCAGTTCTACTCGGTCACCGCGCGTCGACCGCCACGGCAGGCACCACCTGGGCCGACAACCTGTCCTGCCCGCCGTGCAACATCGGCCCGCTGTCGACGCCGAACTACGCCGACCAAGCTGGCGGACGCGGCCGTCCACACGCTGCGCGACGACAGCGACGGTGTTCGCCGGGCAGCGCGCCGAGGGCTTCTACGTCGACCTCGGCTCGATCTTCGACCTCGCCGACCTGCGGCCGTTCCAGAATCGCTGCAGGTCTTCGCGAAGGCGCTGGGCTTCCGGGCGCAGCCGGGCGTCAACGCGACGAAGCTGCGTCAACGTGCACTCGATCGCGCTGCAGGTGCCGATCGAGAAGATCACGGCATCGAACCGGCCGGTGATCGGGGTGTGGACGACCGCGAGCAGGCGCCGCGTCGGCATCTTCGGCGAGGCGGGCGAGCGGCCGTCGCACTCCGGTCCGTGCCAGCAGGTGTCGCGGCTGGGCAACCCGCTCATCAACGAGGTCATCATCCCGATGAGCAAGAAGGACTACTGGAACGGCCAGCCGCCGCGCGAGGACAAGCAGTTCTCCGGCCGGTACGCGCACCCCGAGCTGGCCGGCCTGCTGCCCGTGCTGTATCCCGGCGTGTTCCCGAACCTGGCGGCCTACACACAAGGCGCGCGCCGACCTCGAGGCGATCCTGCTGACCGGCATCCCGGCGGGCGTGGTGTCGCCGTCGTTCACCACCTTCACCGGCGCGACGCAGGCCGACATGCTCCGGCTCAACACGTCGATCGCGCCGAACCACAGCCCGAATATCCTCGGCGTGCTCGGCGGCGACGTGGCCGGCTTCCCCAACGGCCGCCGGGTCTTCGACGACGTCGTCACCGTCGAACTGCGGGCGATCGCCGGAGCAGACGATTCCGCTGGTCGACAGCAGCTACACGCCGGACGCGGCGGCCAGCGAGGTCACCGACGGGCTCACTCCCAGCTCGGTAGGCGGCCCGTACCTGAACGTCTTCCCGTATCTGGGCGTGCCCTACGACGGGTACGACCACCCGTCCTCGTGACCGCTCACCCGCATCCGACGAGCCCGCCGCCGGGCCCTCCTACTCCGGCACCGTGGTGCTGGAGCTGGGGCCCGGCGCGGGCGCGCTCGTGCTCCGGGTGCCCGCCGAGCTGGACGGGGCCGAGATCGACGTCAGCTCGGATACCGGGAACGGGGTCTTCCGCACGCACTCGATGGTCCGGCCGCGGTACGTCGCGAACGGCACCATCTACGCCGCCGTGTATCCGGAACTGCCGCCCGGCAGCTACACCGTCTGGACCACGGACGGCGAACCCGGTCCGGCGGTGACGATCACCGGCGGATCGGTAACAACGGCTTCGCTCGCCGACTGACCCGCGGCTAGCAAGGGCGAGCATTCTTCCAGTAACTTGTCCGCGGCTGGCCGGCGAGCCGATAATCCTGATGTGGTGGTCCCCGGTGAAGGCCCAGCGGCGCGCGCGGATCTGGTGCGCGCGTCCGACTCTGACCGCGACCGGGTGATCGCCGAGCTGTCCGACTGGTTCGCCGAGGGCCGGCTGCAGCCATGACACGTTCGCGGCGCGGCTCGACGCGGCCATGCACGCCAAGGCGCAGGGTGAGCTGCGCGGCCTGCTGGTGGACCTGCCGCGGCCGCGCCGGCTCGGCGCGGCGGTGCGAGCCGCGTGCGCCGGCGCTGTCCGCAAGACGGTCGGCGCCGTGGACCGGTGGACCCGCAGGGCGCCGGTGCCGTTGCTGCTGCCGAGCGGGCCGCAGCCGCGGTTCACCATTGGCCGTGAGCCCGCGTGCGACCTGACGCTGACCGACGACACGGTGTCACGCTGGCACGCGAGCCTGACCAGGGCCGCAGACCGATGGCTGCTGGACGACCTCGGCTCCACGAACGGCACCAGGGTCAACGGCTGGCGGGTCAGCGCGCCGACGCCGGTAGCGCCGGGCGACTGGGTCTCCTTCGGCGCGGCCACGTTCGTCATCAGCCAGGCCGGGCCGCAGCCCACCTGGGGCCGGGCCGCCTAGCCGCCTGCCGGCGAGCCTAGTCCGCGACCTGCACGAGGAATGACGCGTTCCATTCGTGCACCCACTTGGCCGACAGCTTGCCGAGCTTCACGTAGTCCTTCGGCGTGTACGTTTCCAGCCCGATCATCGGGCCGTACACCGGGTCACTGGCCACCGACGCGTCCCCGACCAGGGTGCGCTCCAGGTGCCAGGTGGCCGACAGCTTGCCCTCCTTGACGATCAGGTGGCCGAGGACATGCTCGGGTGAAACCAGCACGGCTGAGATAAGCGCGCCGTGGACGGGGTCGGACGCGACCGAGATCCCGAAGACGCCGCCGTGCTCATGCTTCCAGGTGGCCCCCAGCGAGCCCTGCTTCACCAGCAGTTCGCTGGTCTTGTCGACCACGGTGGCGATCAGCGGGCCGTGCTTGGTGTCGCTGGCCAGCGCTAGCTCCTGCGCGCCGTTGTACTCGTCGTGCCATTTCGCGGTCAGCGAGCCCGCCTTGACCAGTACCTTGGCGCCACTGGTCACGATGCCGATGAGCGGGCCGTGCTTGGCGTCGCTGGCCGCCGCGATGTGCAGCGCGCCCGAATACTCGGTGACCCACGGCGCGCTCAGCTTGCCCTCCTTGGCCAGCACCTTGCCCTTGAGTGTCTCCACCACGATCAGCGGGCCGTGTACCGGGTCGCTCGCCACCGCGACGTACTCCGCGTTCTTGCCGGTGTAGACGCGGGTCCACTTGGCCGTCAGGGAGCCCTCCTTGACCAGCACGTCGAAGTTGTCGGTGACGAGCGCGATCAGCGGGCCGTGCTTGGTGTCGGTGGCGATCGAGGCCGAATGGATGTCGGCCGGCTTGTACTCATCCACCCACTTCGCCGACAGCGACCCCTGCTTGACCATCAGCTCGGACGACTTGCCGGTCTCCGCGATGACCGCGACTAACGGCTTGGCGGCGCCGTCTTTCGGCGTGCTGGCCGGGCGGGCCGCGGCGGCGACCGCGCCAGGCGCGGTGAAAAGGAGGGTGGCGACGGCGAGGGCGAACGTGGCCGCGGAACGTCTCATGACTGGCTCCGGATAGCAGACGAGAACGGCCCATTGCCGCCGGTTCTGGTCAGGATTCTGGCCCGCCGGCTGGCCGCTGTCGAGCCGGTGATAGATTTTGAGCAATTGCTCAGAGCAACCGCTCAGACGGTCGTAACCGGGCGGTGCGAGCTGGCGCGGAGGTGAGCCGGGTGGCGAAGGCCGGGCCGAGGCAGGCCACGGCGTCGGCGGAACGGCGGGCGCGCTCGGCCGATATCCGGGCCGCACTGGTGACGGCCGCCATCGACGCGCTCCGCGAGACCGGCTTCGCCGGCGCGAGCGCGCGGGAGATCGCCGGCCGGGCGGGCTGCAGCCAGGCGCTTGTCTTCTACCACTTCGGGTCGGTGACCGATCTGCTGCTCGCCGCGCTCGACGAGGTGAGCGCGCTGCGGATGGCCGCCTACCGGGGCGTGCTCGACCGGGCGGCCTCCGTCACCGCGCTGGTGGAGTCCGCGCGCGAGATCTTCCTGGCCGACCTCGACGCCGGCTACGTCCGCGTCCTGACCGAGATGATCACGGCGGCGCACTCGGTGCCGGGCCTCGGCCCGCAGGTGGCGGAGCGCCTGGCGCCGTGGCGCGAGTTCGCCGAGGCCGCCGCGCGGCAGGCCCTGGGCCGCACGGCGCTCGCGCGGCTGCTGCCGCCCGCCGAGGCTCGGCCACGCGGTCGTGGCCGGCTTCCTCGGCCTGGAACTGCTCGCCAGCCTGGACGGCGACCGCGCGGCCGCCATGGCCCTGTTCGACCGCGCCCGCTCGGTAGCGCGGCTGCTCGACGTCACCGGCGGACTGCTGCCGGGACGGAAAGGAGACGGCACGTCATGACAGCGCAGCTCGACATCGTCACCGGCGCCTTCAGCTATTCCGGCGCCGCGATCAGCCGCGAGCTGATCGACCGCGGGCATCAGGTCCGCACGCTCACCGGCCACCCGGACCGGGCGCCGGCGGGCACCGCGATCGCGGCCCGGCCGCTCGACTTCGCCGACCCGGCCGGCCTGCGGGAGTCGCTGGCCGGAGCGCACACGCTCTACAACACCTACTGGGTGCGGTTCGCGCACGGCGCGATCAGCCACGACGTCGCGGTCCGCAACAGCCGGGTCCTGTTCGCGGCGGCGAAGGACGCGGGCATCCGGCGGATCGTGCACGTCTCGATCACGAACCCGAGCCTGACGTCCGGCGACTCGTACTTCCGGGGCAAGGCCGAGGTCGAGCGCGCGCTCGCGGAGACCGGCCTCCCGCACGCGGTCGCCCGGCCCGCGATCCTATTCGGCGGCAACGGGGTGCTGATCAACAACATCGCCTGGCTGCTGCGCAGGCTGCCGGTGTTCGTCATCGGCGGCGACGGCCGGTACCGGGTGCGGCCCATCCACGTGACCGACCTGGCCCGGCTCTGCGCCGACCTAGGGGAGCGGCAGGATACGGTGACCGTCGACGCCGTCGGCCCCGAGTCGGTTGAGTTCCGCGAGCTGGTCTCGATGATCAAGGCGGCGACCGGCAGCCACGCGCTGCTGGTGCCGGCGCCGGGAGCGCTGATCCCGCCGCTGGCGGCCGGGCTCAACCTGATGCTGCGGGACACGCTGCTGACCGCCGACGAGTACCGGGCGCTGGCCGCGGGGCTGGCCGACTCTGCCGCGCCCAGCACCGGGATAGTGAGCCTGTCGCAGTGGATCCGGCGGCACGGCGCCGGGCTAGGCCGGCGGTACGCGAACGAGCTGGACCTGCATTTCCGGCTAGCGCGCGCCTGACGGCCCGCCGAGCCGGAAGCCGACCCGCACCGGGTGGCGCCTGGACCGGACGTGGCCGCGCGATCCCGGTTCAGCCGGGCCGCAGCGGCGCTGCCCCGCGGCCCAGTCCCCAGGCCCCGCCGCCGAGTCGCCCTCCGTCAGCACATCCGGCGGCCGGGGCCGGTACCCGGAGCGGAGCAGGACCTCGCTGTCCCGGCCCGCGCACATGGCCAGGCACGGCGCCAGGAACGCGCACGGCGACAGGCGGCGTCGCCCGGTTCTGGCGAGTCCGGCGCCGGTCCGGCGGGTCGGTAACCTGCACGTCGAAGTCGGCGTCGATGAGCACGGGGGAGAGCGGTCGACCGCGCCGGGACGTTCACCGGCCAAGGTCGCGGCGCATCCGCGCCTGCAGGTCCCACTGCCGGCGGCAGCGCCGGAAGGCCTCGCGGTCGGGCTGCGTCACGACCACGGCCATGGGCTGCCCCCTCGCGGCGGATGCGCTGGGAGTCGAGCGTGCAGCCGGCCGCCGGCCGCGCGCTACTGGTGGTAGTCGGCCAGGAACGTCCCGAGCCTGCCGATGGCGTCGTCCAGCACCGGGACCGGCGCCAGGAACACCAGCCGCAGGTGATCGGTCGTCTGCAGGTTGAACCCGCTGCCGTGGGACAGCAGCACGTGCTGCTGCTCCAGGAAGTCCATCATCATCTGCTCGTCGTCGGTGATCTTGTAGACCTCCGGGTCGAGCTTGGGAAACAGGTACAGCGCTCCGGCTGGCCGCACGCAGCTGATGCCGGGGATCGAGGTCATCTGCTCCCAGGCGTGGTCGCGCTGGTCCCGGAGCCGGCCGCCGGGCTCAAGCAGGTGGCTGATGTCGATGCGCGCCGCCGAGCGCGGTCGGGATCGCGTGCTGAGCGGGCACGTTCGGGCACAGCCGCATGTTGGCGAGCAATTCGAGGCCGTCCAGGTAGTCGGCGGCGTGCTCGCGCGGGCCCGAGATCACCATCCAGCCGGACCGGAAGCCGGCCAGCCGGTAGGTCTTGGACAGCCCGCCGAGGGTCAGCACCAGCAGGTCGGGGGCGAGCGCCGCGGCGCTGTAGTGGACGGCGTCCTCGTACAGGATCTGGTCGTAGATCTCGTCGGTCAGCACCAGCAACCCGTGCTGGCGGGCCAGGTCGAGCAGGCCGAGCAGGATCTCCCGCGAGTACACCGCGCCGGTCGGGTTGTTCGGGTTGATGATCACCAGCGCCCTTGTGCGCTCGGTGATCTGGCTCGTGACGCTGTCCAGGTCGGGCTGCCAGCCGTGCTCCTCGACGCAGTCGTAGTGCACGGCGTGCCCGCCGCACAGGTTCACCGCGCCGGTCCACAGCGGGTAGTCCGGGCTCGGCACGAGGACCTCGTCGCCGGTGTCCAGCAGCGCCTGCAGGCTCATGACGATGAGCTCGGACACGCCGTTGCCGAGGAAGACGTCGTCCGGCGTCACACCGTCGACGCCGCGGCGGACGAAGGACTCGGCGACGGCCGCCCTGGCCGCGCTGGATACCGCGCGCGTCGCTGTAGCCCTGCGCGTCGGGGATCGCGCGGATCACGTGGGAGAGCACGTCGTCGGGAGCGTGCAGGCCGAACGGGGCCGGGTTGCCGAGGTTGAGCTTGATGATCTCGTGTCCTTCGGCTTCCAGCTGCCTGGCCCGGCGCAGCACCGGACCGCGAATGTCGTAGGTGACATTCCTGAGCCTGCTCGCCTGACTTACCTCCACCACCGGTTCCCTCCGCTCCGGCCGACTGCGGTTCAGGGCCCTCCTCGCCGTCGAAGAACGCGCCGTTGCGAAACCCTATCTTGCCGGGTCTGGTGAACCACAGTCGGTCACCCTCCGTGTCTGTCGAGTAACGCATTTCGTTCAGTCGGGGGAATCCTGCAAAGGAACTGACCATTATGCACGCCTTATCTCGGCGATCCCGCACGCGGCCACCAGGACGACAGCGGAGAGCGGGACCGCCGACGTGCTGACCCGCGGCGGCGGGCTGAACGGGCCGCTGGGGCTCACCCGCGCAGCCGGACGGGGGCCTGATCGCGGTGAACGGCAAGGCGGTAGAGGTCACCCCGGGCGGCCGTCAGGTGGCGCGGGTGACCCTGGTGCCGGGCGGGGCCGGGGACCTGTTCGGCATCACGCCGGCCACGGACGGGGCCGCCCTGCTCTTCGTCAACGACGGCACCAACGCGCTGGACTTCTTCAGCGGCTGACGTGCGCTAGCGGGCGGCCAGGACGTCAGCGATCTTGGCCGCCGCGGCTGGCGGGTCGGCCGCGTCGTGCAGGACCTCACCCCAGGACCAGCGGTAATACCAGCGCAGGTGGCCGTTGTCATCGGTACCGGGCACGCAGTCGATGGTCTCCGCGAGCATGGCCGCGCCGGGCATGAAGACATGCAAGACGGCCGGGTAGGACGTCTTCACGGTGGCGTGGAAGCCCTCGACGTCGAGCGCGTTCGCCAGCCGGTGTAAGTGGTAGCTGCGCGCGTGGTCGCGGACGCCGTGCTGCATGTCACCTGCCTTGCCGGGTCCGCACATTAAGGCGCTGACGCGGTGCTGTTGTCAAGCCCGGACAGCCTGGGTTAGTAGCCGCTGGCTCCCTGGCCGGGGTAGCCCTGGTAGGCATCCCGGCCGTAGCGGGCGTCCTGGCCTGCGTATCCGCCCTGCTCATACGGTGCGCCGGGATACACGGGCTGCGGGTAACCGGTGGCCTCGGGCGGAACGGGACGGTAGCCGGACTGGTCATAGCCGTTCGGGCTGGCGGGCAGGTGGCCGTCGGCCGGCGGCAGGCCGTGGCCGTTCGCGGCGTGGCCGTTGTGGCCGTTGCCGTTGAGCGGCGCCGGGTACCAGCCTTCGCCGCCAGGGATCTGCTGGCTGGTGTAGGCGCCGCCGGTGTAGCCGCTGTCCTCGTGGATCGGGGCCGGCTGGTAGCTGGCGGCCGGCTGGGAGACGAAGCTCCCGTACGGGTTGCCCGCCGGCGCGGGGGGCTGCACCGGGTAGCCGTTGGGTGCGCTGGTCGCCCGCTGGGCATCCGGGTAGCCGAACTGCTGGGCCGGGTCGCCATAGGCTGCGGCGCTCCGCCGCGCGCCCGGCTGCGTGTCGGACCGGCTGGCACCGGGGTGCGTGTCGGACCGGCGGACCGGGGTGCGCGGCACCGGGGTGCGTGTCAGACCGGCTCGCCCGGTACGAGCGGCTGTCGGAGGCGTTGATCGCCGGGAACGACGGGCTCGTCAGCGGGTCGTCGTCGAGTGGCGCGGGCACCGCCCGCAGTGGCCGCGGCTGCGAACCGCGGGGCGGCAGCGTGTCGCGCGTGGACAGCGGGTCACGGGCCGACAGCGGGTCACGGCCCGACAGCGGGTCACGGGCCGACAGCGGGTCACGGGCCGACAGCGGATCGCGGGCCGACAGCGGATCACGCGCCGGGGCCGAGTCCCGGCCCGGTAGTCCGTCTCGGCCCGGGGTGCCGCGCCCGGAGAGCGCGTCCCGTGCCTGGCTGCGCTGCGCCCGCGGCGGGATGGTGTGCGGCTGCGAGATGGGCGGCGGGCCACCCGCCGTCTGACCGGATGGCTGGCTGGCCAGCCGGGTCAGCGCCGCGATGCTCTCGGTGGCGGGCTCGGCCGAGCCGTTGGCGTACCGGCCGGGAGCGTGCGCGGGGCGGCCGTCGGCCGGGGGTTGACCGAAGTCGCTGCCGCTAGCCGTGGCCGCCGCGGCAGGCCTGGCGGCGCGCTGGCGGGTGGGCAGTGCGCCCTGGTCGGCGCGATCCGGGCGCGGCCCAGCCGCCTCGGCGGCGCGACGGCCGGAAGCGGCGGCAGGCACGGGAATGTCGCTAGGCCCGCTGAACGGCTTGTCCGCGGCGAGCTCGGCCCAGTAGTCGACATCGGACATCGTGTCCCAGTCGGGGCCGTCGCCGCCCTTGGCGCCCGGACGCGACGGCTTGGCCGCCCTGGCTGCGACCGGGACGGGACGGCCAGGACTGGTGTTCTGGCCGGCGCGACGGTCAGCGGCCGGACGGTCCTGCGGGCCGCGGTCGGGGCGGCCACGCTCACCGCGATCGAAATCGGGGCGGCCCCGGTCCCCGCGGATCCGCGGATCGGGCTGGTCGCGGTCCGGCCCGCGGCTGCCGACCCGGGCCGGGTCGTCTGCTGGGGCCGGTCGGCCGGGCGAGCGCCGGGCCGAGGCGGTAACGGGTGCGGCATCGCGAACGCGCGCGTCTTCGGGTGCCCGCGCCGGGCGGCGCGGCTCGTCCGGGATTTCGTCAAAGGGGTCGGCATCGTCTGCCCGCAGGAATCGGAGGGCAGCCCACGCAATGATGACGATCGTTACGACCACTGCAGCAAGGCTGATCAGGATCGCCTTATTCATCGCACCGTCCCGTTACATGGCCTCGGGGAGGTGCCAGCCAGTCTCGCGCGGCCATCAACGCGATAACTCCCCCCGAGTTGCCTAGCACCATGCTTTGTTGCGACGACTGAGCACGCCTGAGTAGCGATTCTGTCGGACGCTATACGCCTTGTCACGCAATTCGGGAAGTTTTACCAAGTGTGTCAACAGCGTGACTACGCTCGGTTACCTAACGGCGCGAATTTGCCGGCTTGCACGCCGGCGCTGGCTGACCGAGTCCGGCCGCCGGGCACGCGGTGACCGTCATCGTCCCCCTGGCGATCACGTGCGCCGCGATAGTGGTCCAGGTCGGGAGCAGCTGCGGGGCGCTGGGCAGCGCCCGGCCGAGCACCGCGTTCAGCGCGTAGACCGTGATCCGGTACTTGTGCGGAGAGCCCCCAGGGCAGGGAGCGTCGTAGCCGGCCTGGCCCGTACTGTTGCGGGCGACCCGCGCGCCCGGTGGCGTCGTGTTCGACTGGATATAGGTCGTCGCCGACCCGATGTCGAAGACCATCCAGTACACCCACGGCGTGATCGGCGCGTCGGCGTCATCGATCACCAGGGCATAGGACTTGGTGCGGGCCGGCGCGCCCGACCACGAGACCGGCGGCGTCGTCGCCTTGCCGGCCGCGTGGCAGGTGAACTGCACGGGCAGCACGCTTTTGTTGACCTGCGGACTGCTGACCTCCATGCTCAGCGGCGCGTCCGCGGCCAGCGGCTTGGGCCCGCTGAGCAAGCCGCAGCCGCTCAGCAGCAGGCTGCCTGCCAGCAGCAACGCAGCAGCAGCCCGGCTCAAGGTGCGATGATCACCGGCGCGCACGATGCCTGCTCCCTGGTCGCTGCGTGAGCTGGTCGGACCGCCGCAGGCGGCTCGGAACCGGCCGGACGGCAAAGATCCCCGTTCCCCGGCTACCGAGGCACTGCCTGACTGCCCTAGTCCGACTGCCTGGACGTCCCGAACATTATCTCGTCCCAGGACGGGACCGAGGAACGCCGCCCGCGCCCGCTCGCGGTTTTCCTGGCCGGCTGGGCCGATTCGGGTCGGCGCTCGCCCTCGGCACCGGCCGCCGCTTCCTCCGCGGCCACCGCCGGAGCCGGGGCGGACTCGGGCGCCGGCGGGTGCGGGTCGGCCGGGGTGAGAGCCGGGCCGGCCTCCCGCGGCCGCGGGCTCGCGGCACTGGTCTCTCTGGTCAGAATCGCGGACGCGGCGGCCAGCCCCGGCTCGCGGACGGCCTCGGCGTGCGCGGCGTGCCGCGCGCTGATCGAGGTGACCGTGGCCCGCGGCTGGGCGCGCTCGGCGAACTGCACACCGCTCCAGTCGGCCTGCGGCAGGCACAGCCGGACGGCCTGGTCGTCGTCCGGGATCACGTGCCGCCGCCGCGAGTCGTAGATCCACTCCGCGGAGCCAGTCCGGCTGCCGAGGCTGAACTGCAACTGGACCTGCCAGTTCCCGTCCGGCCGCTTGCGTGAGTCCCACTCTGCGCTGTCCGGACTGGCTCCGGCCAGCGTCAGCCGCTCCGAGACGATGTCGCCGAGCCTTGGCCCAGGGCCGCCGGAGTCGCTGTGCCCGCGGATCGTGGCCCGCTGCGCTTGTTCCGCCTGATACTGGCGCTCGGCGAGGATCGGACCCTCGAACCGGCGGATCCGGTCGGGCGGGATACCCGCGGCGTCTGCGATCTCGTCGGCAGTCTCGCCAGCCCGGATGCGGTCCTGGATCTCCTTGGGTCGCAACGGATTCTCCACTTCGATCTCGTACTGAGCGAGCCGTGAGAACTGACCCTTGGCCACCGTCCTCAGCCGGTCGTCGATGGGGAGCAGGAACCGGCCGCTGCGTCCGGGCACGGCGAGGATCGCGAAACTGCCGTCCTCGCTCACTGCGACCAGGCGCAGCTCCTGCATTCGCTGTCCCTCCTGCGGCTGACCGGCCGCGCAGGGCGGGAGGCCGGACCAGCCCAGCCATAGACGAGTCTGGCGGGATTAGCCCGGCCAAGCTAGTACCTCGCCCGGCATGTCCCGCACTATCCGGCATCAGAACTAGCCTGGTCAGGCGACCCGGCACGCGTCACTGCCGACCAGTACTGTTCGGAGGGTATTCATCACGGCGCCGCCGGGTGCCGGTAACCCGGATAATCGGATTCGGCCCGTCCCGGCTTGCCCCCAGATAATGGGCGTGCGCGTAAGGCCGGGAAAACGGCGCCGTGGCCGGGTCGTGTACATCTGCCGACGCGCCCGATACCGAGCGGACCCACAAGCGCGAGTCAAGTAGTATCTCGCTCCATGCGAGTCGACGCGATCTACGGGGCAATCGGACGATTCACTGTTCGCTTTCGGTGGCTGATCCTGCTCATCTGGATCGTCGGCGTGGTCCTGGCCGGCGCCCTTCTGCCCGCACTCTCCAGTGTTACCCAGAACAACAACCAGAAGTTCCTGCCCGCCAACGCCGCGAGCTCGCAGGCCGCGGACCTGGCCAAACCGTTCGGCACATCCGGGCTGATCCCGGTGCCGGTGGTGGCGGCGGTGCCGTCCGGCACTATCACGGCGGCCGACACCGCGGCGCTGACGTCGCTGCAGGCCACGATGACCAAGGTGCCGAACGTCAGCCGGGTCATCGACGCGGGCCAGTCGTCGGACGGTCAGGCGGTCCAGCTGACGGTCCTGGCCAACCCGGCCGTCAACGGCAACCAGGGTGCCGCCACGGACCTGATCGACGGCCTGCGATCCAGCATCACGAACGCGCACCTGCCAGGGGGCATGCAGGCGCACGTGACCGGCGCCATCGCGATCGCCGTCGACCAGCAGAAGGCGTCGGGCAATACCGGCAGCAAGGTGCAGGCGCTGTCCCTGGTATTCGTGATCTTGCTGCTCGTGCTGATCTTCCGGTCGCTGACGCTGGCGCTGGCGACGGTACTGCCCGCGGCGTTCTCGGTCTCGATCGCCGGGCCGCTGGTGGCCGAGGCAGCCAAGCACGGCCTCCAGGTGTCACCGATCGCGCAGCTACTGCTGATCGTGCTGGTGATCGGCGCGGGCACCGACTACGGGCTGTTCCTGGTGTTCCGGGTCCGGGAGGAGCTACGGCAGCGCCCGCATGACACCGAAGGCGAGCTGTTCCCCGGCCGGACCAGCTCCTGGCGGAGCGCGCTCGCGGACGTCGTGCATCCCCGCCCGGCGGCCAGGGAAGCCATCGTGCACTCGGTCACCAGAGTCGGCGAGTCGATCAGCGCGTCCGCACTGACCGTCATCGCGGCGGTGCTCACGCTGCTGCTGGCGAGCTTCTCCTTCTACTCCGACCTCGCCTGGCCGTTCGCGATCGCGGTGGCCGTCATCCTGGTGGCCGGCCTGACCCTGCTGCCGGCGCTGCTCTCGATCCGGCTGTCCCTGCTCTCGGTCAAGCGCACGGCGTTCAAGGCCATGTTCGGCAAGCCCAAGATCATCCCGTGGAGCATTCAGGGCCGGGGCAAGAGCGGGCTCTGGGGCCGGGTGGCCGGCCGGATCGTCCGACGTCCGGCCGCGACCCTGATGGTCGGCGTCATCTTCTTCGGCGCCCTGGCGTTCGCGGTGCTCGGCTACTCGGCTGCTGGCTTCGGCGGCAGTACCAACGCGCCCGCCGGCTACGACTCGGCCAGGGGCCAGACGCTGCTGACCAAGCACTTCCCGCAGTCGTCGGCGAATCCGACTTCGGTGATCTTCAAGCTCAACCAGTCGGTGTGCACCAACCCGGCGCCCCTCGGCAAGATCACGTCCGAGCTGCAGTCGGCCAAGCAGGTCTTCACGAAGGTGACCGGCCCGCTCAACCCGGTCGGCGGCATCACCATCACGCCCGCGCAGTTCGCGGGGCTGTGCGGCGCGCTCGGGCCGGCCAAGTCGCTGGCGCCGACGCCGCCGGCCAAGATCCTGGGCGGCAAGATCCCGCCGCAGGCCTACCAGCTGTACCGGGCGACCTCGAACTTCGTCAGCCAGGATGGCAAGACGGTGCAGTTCCTGACCGGCCTGACGGCCGGCGATCCCGGCTCCACCGAAGCGCTCAACGCGGTACCGGCCATGCGGGCCGAGACGACCCGGGTGCAGCACTCGGTGGGAGCGGTTGCCTCCGGCGTCAACGGTGAGGCGCCGATCATCTACGACATCAGCAGCATCTCCACCAGTGACCTGAAGAAGATCTTCCCGTTCGCCATCCTCGCCATCGGTATCCTGCTCGCGCTCGTGCTGCGCAGCCTGGTGGCGCCGCTGTACCTGATCGCGTCGGTGGGCCTGTCGTACCTGGCCGCGCTCGGCCTGTCCGTGCTGCTGTTCATCAAGCTCGGCAATAGCGGCGGGCTTGAGTTCTTCATGCCGTTCCTGATGTTCATCTTCTTGCTCGCGCTCGGCGAGGACTACAACATCCTGGTGATGACGCGAATACGCGAGGAGGCGCATAAACGGCCGCTGCCCGAGGCCGTCACCAAGGCCGTCGGCGTGACCGGATCGACCGTCACCTCGGCTGGGCTCGTGCTGGCGGGCTCGTTCATCGTGCTGACGATCGCGGGCGGCGGCGGGAACAGCCAGGTCCGCGACATCGGTCTCGGGCTCGCCCTGGGCATCCTGATGGACACCTTCCTGGTCCGGACGCTGCTCGTGCCGTCGACGGTGGTGCTGCTCGGCAAGTGGAACTGGTGGCCGTCGAAGCTGCACATCGACCAGCCGGCGGACGACGAGCCAGACGAGGCCGCCGCGACCGCGCTGGACGCGGCGGGCAGCGACCGGCGCTGACGGGCCCCGCTCATGGCAGGCCCGCCGCGAGTCTCGGTCATCGTGCCGGTCTACGGCGTCGCGGCGTACCTGCCTGCCTGCCTGGACTCGCTGCTGGCGGGTGACGCCGATATTGAGGTCATAGCAGTCGATGACGCGTCCGCCGACGGCAGCGCCGCGATCCTGGACCGGCGGGCCGCCGCGGACCCGCGGCTGCAGGTCATTCAC
This sequence comes from uncultured Actinomycetota bacterium, assembly GCA_963726425.1. GTDB lineage: Bacteria > Actinomycetota > Actinomycetes > Streptosporangiales > Streptosporangiaceae > JAJYUU01. The sequence continues at coordinate 26,776 of CAVSCN010000020.1, forward strand.
CTCGACCGGAACGGCGGCCAGGGTGCCGCCCGCAACCTCGCGCTCGGGCGGGCCCGCGGCGACTACGTCTGGTTCGTCGACGGCGACGACACGATCGCGGCCGGGGCACTGGCTGCCGTCAGCGCCGCGCTCACGCAGACCAAGCCGGACGTGCTGCTGATCAACTGGGAGAGCCGCTATCCGGGCGGGCGCACGGAGCCGAACGTCTACGCCCCGCTGCTGGCCGCGGTGCCGATCGGCGGCTGCACGCTCGCGGAGCAGCCGGAGCTGATCAACCTGACGATGACGTCGTGGAGCAAGGTGTTCCGGCGGGACTTCCTGACCGGCCTGGACGTCGGCTTCGGGACCGGCATCCACGAGGACATCCTGGTGACGTTTGCGGCGCTGGTCGCCGCCGACATCATCGGCGCGACCAGCCAGGTGTGCTATTACTACCGCAGGCAGCGGCCGGGCGCGGCGATGTCGACGACCAGCGGCGGCCAGTGCCGCGGTGTTCGACGCGTATCACCGGGTATTCGAACTCCTGGCTGAGCGGGCGGCGGCCGGGCAGCCGGCCAGTCCCGCGCTGCAGGCCGCGGTCTTCGAGCGCGCGATCGAGCACTACTCGACCGTGCTGGAAACGACGGGGCCGGGAGTCGGCCGGATCGGCCTGCCCGGCCTGGTGCCGCGGGCCGACCGCAAGGAGTGGTTCGCGCGCATGCACGCGGACTTCGGCCGGTACCGGCCGGCCAGCTACCAGCATCCGCCCGGCCCGCGCGGCACGAAACTGCGGCTGGTCGAGCGCGGCGCGTACGCAACCTATTCGCTGCTGGAGCCGCTCAACCAGGCGCGAGTGGCGCTGCGCCGGCTAGCAAGATCACGTTAACGTCGTGATTTACCGTACGGTGCGTACGGCAGATCTCCACGATGATGGGCGGCCGCTGCGAGCGGCGCTAATCCCAGCGCTGCGCGCCGGCGCGATCGAAGGACCCGGCCTGTTCGGGCACCACGCAGAAAATCAGCCCGGCCGGATCACGCATAACGACCCAGTGCCCGGTCGCTTCGACGCGCTCCGCGCCGAGCGCCGCCAGCCGGGCGACCTCGGCGTCCAGGTTGTCGGTGTGGATGTCGACGTGCACCCGGGCGGGCCCGTCGCCGATTTCCTGGACGAGCAGGCCGAGCGTGTCGGTCACCCCGCCGCCGTGATACTCGGGATAGCGAGTGTAGTGCGTGAGCTGAGCGCCGGTCGCGCCCTGCCAGAACGCGATCTCGCTGTCCCGGTCCGCGGCCGGGACGTCGAACACGACGACCGAAAGCCTGCTGTAGTGGGTCACGGGCACACGCTACCGCAGCCGGACGACGCCGGGGGGCGGGAACTCCCCGTTCCCGGCATAGGCCGCAGCGGGGACCACGCCGGCTGGAGGGACGGCGCGGTCCCCGCGAGCGGGGCCAATGCGCGGGCGCAGTGTCAGTGCGCGTGCGCGAACTGCTCGGCCTCGGTCGAGCCGGCCAGCGCGGTGGTGGACGCGGCCGGGTTGATGGCCTGGCTGACCTGGTCGAAGTAGCCGGTGCCGACCTCGCGCTGGTGGCGGGTCGCGGTGTAGCCGGCCGCCTCCGCGGCGAACTCGGCGTCCTGCAGCTCGACGTAGGCGGACATGCCGCGCTCGGCGTAGCCGTGGGCCAGGGTGAACATCGACTCGTTCAGCGCGTGGAAGCCGGCCAGGGTGATGAACTGGAACTTGTAGCCCATCGCGCCAGCTCGCGCTGGAACTTCGCGATCGTGTCGGCGTCCAGGTGCGCGCGCCAGTTGAACGACGGCGAGCAGTTGTAGGCGAGCATCTGGTCCGGGTAGACGTCCTTGATCGCCTCGGCGAACTGGCGGGCGACGGCCAGGTCCGGCGTCGAGGTCTCCATCCAGAGCAGCTCGGAGTACGGCGCGTAGGCCAGGCCGCGCGCGATGCACGGCTCGATGCCGTTGCGTCACCCGGTAGAAGCCCTCGCCGGTGCGCTCGCCGGTGACGAACCGCTGGTCGCGCTCGTCGACGTCGCTGGTGATCAGCGTGGCGGCCTGCGCGTCGGTGCGGGCGACGATCAGCGACGGGACGCCGCAGACGTCGGCGGCGAGCCGGGCGGCGCTCAGCGTCTTGATGTGCTGTCCGGTCGGGATCAGCACCTTGCCGCCGAGGTGACCGCACTTCTTCTCGGACGCGAGCTGGTCCTCCCAGTGCACGCCCGCGGCGCCGGCCGCGATCATGCCCTTCATCAGCTCGAACGCGTTCAGCACGCCGCCGAAGCCGGCCTCGGCGTCGGCCACGATCGGCGCCAGCCAGTACGGCGCGCTCTCGTTCGCCGACTCGGCCCAGCGTGATCTGGTCCGCGCGCAGCAGCGCGTTGTTGATCCGGCGCACCACGGCCGGGACCGAGTTGGCCGGGTACAGGCTCTGGTCGGGGTAGGTCTGGCCCGGCCAGGTTCGCGTCGGCGGCGACCTGCCAGCCGGACAGGTAGATGGCCTTCAGCCCGGCCCGCACCTGCTGCACCGCCTGGTTGCCGGTCATCGCGCCGAGCGCGTTGACGTAGCCGTCCTCGTGCAGCAGCGCCCACAGCCGCTCGGCGCCGAGCCGGGCCAGCGTGTGCTCCTCCTGCACCGAGCCGCGCAGCTTGACCACGTCCGCGGCGGTGTAGGTGCGCTCGATGCCAGCCCAGCGCGGGTCTGTCGCCCACTGCCGGTGCAACGCGGCTGCCTGGCTCTCGATTTTGGCGGCCTGCTCGTCCACAGTGCCGTTCTGGTACGCAGTGCCGTTGGGGTGTGCTGATCCGTTGAGCGTGCCCTCGAGGCGACCCTCGTCCATCGTGACCTCCAGCTTTGTCGTCCCCGGGTTAGGTAATGAGCGTGCCCGGGTAACGCATAGAACTGGAGAGTGCCCAGCGGGCTGAAGATTACTCAGACTTCCGCTAGAGTGAAGAAATGCAAAGTTTCACTGCGCAAGAATCTCGATCCTTGCCAGTTGCTGGGCTTGATCTCAACATGTTCGGCCAGCGACTCCGACATATCCGGCGCTCCCGCGGGCTGACGCTGGCGGAGCTGGGGGAGCAGGTCGGGCGTGCGCCGTCGGTGCTGTCGCTGCTGGAGAACGGCCGCCGGGAGCCCAAGCTGTCGCTGATCGAGGCGCTGGCCGCCGCCCTGTCGGTGTCCGCCGGCGAGCTGATGCGCAACCAGCCGCCGAGCCGCCGGGCCCAGCTGGAGCTGTCGCTCGCCGAGGCCCAGCGCGACCCGGTTTACGCCGACCTCGGGCTGCCGCCGCTGCGGGTCGGCGCGCGGGTGCCGAGCGACGTGCTCGAGCACCTCGTCGCGCTGCACGCCGAGCTGCGCCGGCAGCGCACCCGGCCGACCGCGACGCCGGAGGAAGCCCGGGCGGCGAACGCCGACCTGCGGCTGATGATGGGGGAGCGCGGCAACTACTTCGCCGAGATCGAGAAGGCCGCGGCCGAGGCGCTGGCGCCGGTCGGCTACACCGGCGGCGCGCTGTCTCAGGGCATGCTGCTGTCGGTCGTCAGCCATCACGGGTTCTCGGTGCGCTACGTGCAGGACCTGCCGCGCTCGGCCCGGTCGGTGACCGACCTGCGGAACCGGCGGATCTACCTGCGGCAGGAGTCGCTCGGGCATGCACACGCCGCGCGCGGTGCTGCTGCAGACGCTCGGGCACTTCGTGCTCGGCCACTCGACGCCGGCCGACTTCGCCGACTTCCTGCGGCAGCGGGTCGAGGCCAACTACTTCGCCGCGGCCGTGCTCGTGCCCGAGCAGGCGGCCGCGACAGTTCCTGCGCGCGGCCAAGGACGCCAGGGACATCGCGGTGGAGGACCTGCGCGACGTGTTCTCGGTGTCGTACGAGATGGCCGCGCACCGGTTCACCAACCTGGCGACCCACCACCTCGGCGCTGCCGTGCCACTTCGTGAAGAACGACGAGGGCGGCATCATCTACAAGGCGTACGAGAACGACGGCGTGGTGTTCCCGGCCGACCCGACCGGCGCGATCGAGGGGCAGCGGATGTGCCGCTACTGGTCGGGCCGCCAGGTGTTCACCGCGGCCGACCGGTTCAGCCCGTACTTCCAGTACTCCGACACCCCGTCCGGCACGTACTGGTGCACGGCGCTGGTGGACTCCGGCCGGGAACGGGGCTTCGCCGTCACGCTCGGCGTGCGGTACGAGGACTCGCGCTGGTTCCGCGGCCGGGACACGACGATCCGCACGACGTCGGGCTGCCCGGCCGGGCGAGTGCTGCCAGCGGCCGCCGGCCGCGCTGGCGGCGCGCTGGGAGGGCATGGCGTGGCCGTCGGCGCGGGCGCACTCGCACGTGCTGCTGGCGCTGCCGTCGGGCAGCTTTCCCGGCGTCGACGAGTCGGACGTGTTCGAGTTCCTGGACCGGCACGCGGGTACCTAGCCGCGCTGGCGGCGAGCGGGAGTCGCGACCGCGGCTACGAGCGCTCGGGCCGCTCGGTCGGCCGACATGATCCAGACCGCGAAGATCACGAGGAACGCGCCGGTCAGGCCGATGTAGACGGCGAATAGCACGGCGATGACGGTCAGCATCGGATTCGGCCAGGAGAACCGGACCAGGAACGCCGAGACGATCGCCACCAGGCCGAGGCATGCCAGCAGCGACCAGCACCCGGTTGCTCCGGCAGCGGGATTACGGGCGGCGTGAGCGGGCGGCTCTCGCCGCGTGCGACGCCTCCTCGCGTCCTCGGCCGCGCGGGTGACCGCCAGGCGATGTCTTCGGCCGGAGTCCGCATGCGCAGCCAGGCTGACCACCCAGTTCGTGCCCAGGCGAGACCTGGCGCCCGCCGACCGCGGTGATGTCGATCCCGGTGCGCTTCACGGCGACGGTCCGGATCTGCGGCAGCGAGATCCGCTGCCGGAAGAAGCCCGACCAGCTCGTCACCGTGCCCGTGGCCGAGCTGAGCGTGATGGAACTCGGCCGGCCAGCCAGGACGACGGCCAGCACCGCGACGAGTGCCATCAGCGGATCGCGTACAGGTCTACGAACAGGACTTTGATCACGGCCATGTTTACGACGGCGACCCCGACCGTCACCGCCTGCACGGCAAAGGGAAACCGCCAGCGTTCATCTGGCATACGCCGGATTATCGACGACTGCGGAGCGGAATCGCCGTACGTTTTCCGAAAGGTGACGGCGCGTGGCCCGGTCGAGTTAGCCGAACTGCGGCGCGCGCTTCTCCCGGAGCGACGCCAGCCCCTCGCGCACGTCCTCGCCCATGAACGTGAGCATCTCGTAGGCGGCCGACTGGTCGAAGATCGGCCCGGCGTCGCGCACCCACCCGTTGAGCGCGCGCTTGGTCAGCCGGATCGCCAGCTGCGGCCCGGTGGCCAGGTGATTCGCGACGCGCAGCGCCTCGGGCAGCACCTCGTCGCGCTGGGTAGCGCCTTGGACACCAGGCCGATCCGCTCCGCTTCGTCGCCGGTCACCATCTCGCCGGTCATGAGGTAGTACTTCGCCCGGGCCAGGCCGCACAGCAGCGGCCAGATGATCGCCGCGTGGTCGCCGGCCGCCACGCCGAGCCGCACGTGGCCGTCGCCGAGCCTGGCGTCGGTGGCGCAGATGCTGATGTCGGCGAGCAGCGCGACCACCAGGCCCGCCCCGACGGCCACGCCGTTGATGGCCGACACGATCGGCTTCTCGCAGTTGACCATGTTGTAGACCAGGTCGCTCATCTCGGCCAGCATGTGCGTCACGAGGCCGTAGTCGCCGATCTGGCGTTCCACCATGGCCAGGTCGCCGCCGGCCGAGAAGGCGCGGCCCGCGCCGGTCACGACGGCGACCCGCGTCTCCTCGTCCCGGCTGATGTCGGCCCAGACCCTGGCCAGCTCGGCGTGCATCTCCTCGTGCGCCGCGTTGAGCACGTCGGGCCGGTTCAGGGTGACGAGCAGAATGCCGCCCGGCTGACGCTCGAGCTTGAGGTGCTGGTAGCTGGCGAGGTCCATGACGGTCGGTGTCCTCTCGGGTTCGGCGATGGCACCCGCCGCGGGCGATGCGGGCGCTGGCGACATTTTGGCAGGCAGGGCCGGGCGGGCCGACCCTGGCCGGGCGTCCACCTACAGGGCAGAGTAGGTGCATGTGCATGTATGCAGGCGCGCGATGACCAGTCACGAGCCCCGGCGAGGGCCTGGTCGCGGAGCTGAAGTGGGTGCACGGCATGATCCGCCGCAATCTGGAGACGGTGCGCTGGCTCGCGGACGAGCTGGACGACGGCCTGTCCGGGCCGGACGCGGCGGCGCGGATCGGCGACCTGGAGATCGGCAGCGCGCTCTGGCAACTGAAGATCAACTGCCTGCAGTACTGCCGGTTCGTGCACATGCACCATCATGGCGAGTCGGCCCTGCTGTTTCCGCGGCTGCGGGCGGCAAATCCCGCGCTCGGTCCGGTGGTCGACAAGCTGGAAGCGGACCACGCCCGGGTGTCGGACCTGCTGGACGACGTGTCCGCGGCCGCGGCCGAGCTGGCTGACCGGGAGGACGCCGAAGTGCGCAAGCGGCTGATCGCCGCGCTCGCGGACCCTCAGCGACGACCTGCTTGAGCACCTGCAGTACGAGGAGGACAACATCTCCGGCACGCTGCGCACGTGGACCTCGTGGGGCAACTGGTAGGCGCGGGTGAGCAGGCCAGAGTACTCGTGCGCGCAGGCATGGGCCGCGCTCTCGGCGGCGCACGCGCGGATCGCCGGACAGCTCGCCGACGCCCTCGCGCACCGCTGCGGCCTCAGCGTCAACGAGTTCGAGATCCTGCTCCGGCTGCACGGCGCGGCCGGAGCGCGGTTGCGGCTCGGCGAGGTGAACGAGTTCGTGCCGCTCACCCAGCCCGCGCTGAGCCGGGCCGTGACCCGGCTGGCCGGCCGCGGTACGTCGCCGGGCAGGCGCGCCCGGTGACGGTCGCGGCGTGCTGGTGGCATCTTGCAGCCGGCCGGCGCGGCCGCCCTGGCCGTCGCTATCCCGGTGCACGCCAGCGCCATCCGCGCGGCGCTGCTCGACCGGCTGTCGCAGGCCGAGCAGGATCTGCTGACCGACGTGCTGAGCCGGGTCTCGGCCTGATTCCGGTCAGCTGTCGGGGGCGCCGCCCTGCAGGTCCGAGAACGGCCGGCCCCAGCGCAGCATCGCGGTGTCACCGCCAGGCTGCTGCTCCAGCTCGATGATCAAGTCCTCCAGGTTCGGTGCCCAGAAGGGCGGGGCCGAGTCGTCGAGCATGCTCTCGGCCCGGAACTCGCCGGCCGCGAGTGTGATGTCGTAGATCGGCGCGTTCTTGCCGTAGTCCCAGGGATAGATCGCGAATTGCAGCTCCGCGTCGGGCGCCAGCTCCCCGGCTGCGTAGAGCACGAGCGCGGACATGGCGGCCTGGTCGGCTGCGCTCGACAGGCTCGCGGCGACGAGCTCGGGTGGCTCCTTGCAGCTGCCGCCATCGCCGATCCAGATTACGTCCCACTGTCCGTTCTGGTCGCCGGTGCCGGCCGAAATGACGGCGGTCAGCAATCCGCAGCGCGGACTTTTCCGGCGCCCGAACAGAGCCATACTCACCACCCATGGATCGGCTGTAATCCGCACCTTATAGCCGCGACACCGCGGTGGCGATCAGGGCCAGGCTGCTGCATAGTGCAGGCAGTGACGCCTACCGGAGGCCGGCCCTGATGACGACACCGCTGCCAGTACCTGAGTGCCCGGTCGACGAGTCGTTCGACCCGTTGTCGCCCGAGTTCCTGGCCGATCCGTTCGCGGTGCTGGCGGCGCTGCCGCCAGCCGCGCGACGGCCGGTCTTCTACGCGCCATCGATCGGCTACTACGTGCTGACCCGGCACGCCGACATCGACCGGGTGTTCCGCGACCACACCACGTTCTCGGCCGCGGTCACGCAGGCGCCGCTCGCTCCGCTGGTGGCGGAGGCGCAGCAGGTCCTGCTCGCCGGCGGGCACCGGCCGCAGCCGTCGATGGTCTCCCTGGACGAGCCGGCCCACGCGCGGCTGCGCAAGCCCGCGGCCCGCGCGTTCAGCATGTCCAGGGTCACCGCGATGATCCCGACGATCGAGGCGATGACCGCGCGGCTGCTGGACGAGGTCGCGGGCGCCAGCGAGTTTGACCTGGTCGCGGCCCTGGCCTTCCCGCTGCCCGCCTACCTCGTGTTCGCGCTGATGGGGGTGCCGGAGCAGGATTACGGGCAGCTCAAGGAGTGGTGCGGCTACCGGGCCGCGCTCTCGTTCGGCCGCCCCGCGGCCGGCGACCAGGTGGACATCGCTCGCGGCATCGCCGCCTACCGCGGCTATCTGCGGCGGCTCGTAGACGCGAAGGCCGCGGCGCCCGGCGACGACCTGGCCAGCGACCTGCTGGTCATTCACGCCGAGGACCCGGACCGGCTCACGCTGGACGAGATTTCGTCCATCCTGTTCTCGCTCTCGTTCGCCGGCCACGAGACAACGACCGGTCTCATCGGGAACGTGGCGCGCAGGCTGCTCGAGGTGCCCGCGCGGTGGGCGGCCGTAGTCGGGCGGCCGGACCTGATCGCGGCCGCGGTCACCGAGACACTGCGCTTCGACCCGTCGGTGACAGTCTGGCGCCGCGTCACGACCCGGCCCGTCACCATCGCGGGGGTCGAGCTGCCGGCTGGCGCGAAGCTGTTCCTGTGGCTGGCGGCGGCCGGGCGGGACGAGTCGGCCTTCACCTGCGCGGCGGACTTCGACCTGCACCGGACCGACGCCGAGGACCACCTGGCGTTCGGCCAGGGGCTGCACTATTGCCTCGGCGCGAACTTTGGCCGGCTCGAAGCCCAGATCGCGATCCGGGAGCTGGCGCGGCGCTTCCCGGCGCTCGCGCTAGTGCCCGCTCAGCAGCTCACCTTCCACCCGAACATCTCCTTCCGCGGACCGCAGCGGCTGCTCGTGCGCTCCGGCTAACCGGCGCCGCTGATCGCGATCAGCGCCACCGACGCGGCCGCCAGGCACAGGCCGGCCACGCGGAACCGGGTCAGGCGCTCGCCGAGCAAGCCGCGGGCCAGGATGATCGTGCTGGCCGGGTACAGCGACGTGATCACGGCGGTGATCGCGAGCAGCCCCAGGTGGGTCGAGAGGAAATAGAAGACGATCCCGACCGTGCCGGTCACGCCGGTCAGGGCCGAGAGCATGGTGGTGCGCTTCGTCGGGCGGCTCAGCTGCCGGGCGGCCGCGGCCATGATCAAAGCGGTCACGAGCGCGGCCGCCTGCCCGGACACGATCGGCCACAGGTCGTGACTGGAGCCGGCCCGGTTCAGCGCGATGAACAATCCGGCGAACCCGGCGCCCGCCAGCAGGCCGAAGACGACGCCGAGCGCGTGCCGGCCGGTCGCGCTCCGCCCGCGCGTCGCAGCTGCCGCCGGCGTTGGCTCGCTGTCACCCGCCGGGGCTGGCCCGCTGTCGTCCGCCGGGCTCGTCCGTCCTCGGCCGACACCCCCACGATGGCCGGCAGCGCGAGCCCGATCCCGACCAGCGCGAGCGTGCCCGGCCGCTCGCCGAGCAGCAGCCCGGCCAGCACGGAGAACGCGGCCGAGCCGACGGCGCTCAGCGAGCTCGCGACGCTGAACGCCGCGTGCCGGAAGCCGAGGTACAGGGCGACCGTCCCGACGACCTCGCTGAGACGCCGGCGACCACACCCCACCACAGCGCGGCCGCCGTCGGCGGCTGCGAGCTGACCCACGGCACGATCAGCAGCAGCAACAGCATGCTGACGGCCCTCGCTGAGCACCGTCACCTTCAGCACGCTGGCCTCGCGCGAGGCCAGCCCGGCGGCGTAGTCCGAGCTGCCGTAACCCAGCGCGGACATCAGGGCGAGCACGATCGCAAGCACGGTGGAGGGCCCCCCGGGTGAAGCAGCGGCCCCGTCGCCGCGCTCGTCGGCTGCAGGCCCCATTATGTCCTCGCCCTGATCCGGGTGGATTGCTCGGCGGGTGAGGGTGGCGTGTCGCGGCGCGGCGGCATACGATCGGTATTACTAGCAAGTAACTTAAGCTGGCCGTGATCTAGCTTCCCGGCTGTCGACCAGGCCCGAGGAGTGACATTGACCAGTCCCGACCAGTCCGCGGGCGGCTTCTCGCTCGAGCTGTCCGCTGACGTCCGCGAGATGCGCGACTGGGTGCACGAGTTCGCCGCCGACGTGATCCGGCCCGCCGCCGCCGAGTGGGACGAGCGCGAGGAGACGCCCTGGCCGATCATCGAGGAAGCGGCCAAGATCGGCCTGTACTCGCTGGACTTCTTCGGCACGCAGTGGATGGACCCGAGCGGCCTCGGCATGGTGGTCGCGTTCGAGGAACTGTTCTGGGGCGACGCCGGGCATCGGCCTGTCGCTGGCCGGGTCCGGGCTGGCCGCCGTCGCGGTCGCCAGCAACGGCACGAACGAGCAGATCGGCGAGTGGCTGCCGCAGATGTTCGGCAGTCCCGGCGACGTCAAGCTCGGCGCGTTCTGCTCGTCCGAGCCGGACGCCGGCAGCGACGTCGGCGCGATCCGCACCCGGGCGGTCTACGACCAGGCCAAGGACGAGTGGGTGCTGAACGGCACCAAGACCTGGGCCACCAACGGCGGCATCGCCGACGTGCACGTCGTGGTCGCCGTCGGTCGACCCGGCGCTGGGCAGCCGCGGGCCAGGCCAGTCGTTCATCGTGCCGCCGGGCACGCCCGGCCTGTCGCAGGGCCAGAAGTTCCGCAAGCACGGCATCCGCGCCTCGCACACCGCCGAGGTGGTCCTCGACGACGTGCGGGTGCCCGGCCGCTGCCTGGTCGGCGGCAAGGAGCGGCTGGACGCCCGGCTGGCCCGGCTCGCCGAGGGCGGCAGCGGCGGCGAGCAGGCGGCGATGCGGACGTTCGAGCGGTCCCGGCCGTCGGTCGCGGCGATGGCCGTGGGTGTCGCGCGCGCCGCGACCGAGTTCGCCACCGAGTACGCCACCCAGCGGGTGCAGTTCGGCAAGCCGATCGGGCAGAACCAGGGCGTGGCGTTCATGCTCGCCGACATGCACGCGGCCGTCGACGCGGCCCGGCTGCTGACCTGGCGGGCGGCCTGGATGGCGCGGCACGGGCTGCCGTTCGAGCACGCCGAGGGGTCGGTCTCCAAGCTGGTCGCGGGGGAGACCGCGGTCCGGGTGACCGAGCAGGCGATCCAGATCCTCGGCGGCAACGGCTACACCCGGGACTACCCGGTCGAGCGCTGGCACCGCGACGCCAAGATCTTCACGATCTTCGAGGGCACGTCGGAGATCCAGCGCATGATCATCGGTAGGGCCGTCACCGGGCTTGACGTGCGGTAATAACCGCAGGTCATGGCGCTGGTGCGGATCTTGAAACGGGCCCGTGAACTCCGGTTTCTGGCGGTCGGCCGTTTGCCCGTTATTCCTGGTTGGTTCCCGTCAGTTCCCGATAGCGTGCTGAGTTGGTGCTGACCCCCTAACGGTTAGGGTGGCGTCGCTGATCGGCCGAGAGGCCTCGAAGGTGGCTGGGGATCCACGGCCGGTAGTGCTGGCTCCGATGACGGCAACGGCCGAGCTAAGCGCGTTCACGTGATCAAGCGTGAGCATGCCAGACCGCTCTCCGCGAGAACGGGCCCTCACGTTTGCGTGCCCGACGGCCAAGTCCACGCCGTCATGGTTGGCGAGGGTGTCGCAATCCGGCAGGCAGGGCAGTGACGCGCGCCGGATGAGCCTGCCATCGACCTCGGATGGACCTTTCATGTACCGGATACAGGCCGGCCGTGGACCTGGATGCGGATACCGACGTCTGCGATCACGTAGTTTCTCCTCAATCTGCCGCCGTGCCAGTTCGAGGTGCCGTCGTGCCAGCGCTGTTCCGTGCCGTTGAGGGCTGGGCTCGTGCCCGTGGCGGCGGCTGGCTCAAGATCGAGACGCAAAACATCAACGCCGCGGCCTGCCGGTTCTACCAGAAGATGGGCTGCACTCTCGGCGGCATCGACCGGTTCGCCTATCCCAGGCTGCCGGGGGAGGTGCAGTTGCTGTGGCGGAAGGCGCTGCAGGCGCCCGGCGACGGTTCTTCCGGCTGATCTCTCTATTCAGGCCGGTCTGCAGCTGTCAGCAGAGTCTGCGCGGCGACCTACCAGGCGCCTACCAAACGACGGGAAGGCAGGGGTAGGTGCCATCTTCTAGAACGGATCCCAGATGCACAACAACGCACCTGGAGGTCCGGCATGAAGGTCACAGCGGCAAATAGCCCCAGCAGGCGGCGTTGCGGAACAGCAGTTGGCGGCTCCCGCTCGCGGGCGCGGCTGCGACGGACGCAGCGTCCTGGCCGTCACAGCTGGCATCGTGCTGCTGGCGGCGGCATGCGCGCGAGCACCCGTCCACCGTGCACCGGAGGTACGTCCTCAGCGGGAGGGTCGGCGATCCAAAATGTTAGGCTCGCGGTCGCTCAGTGCATGCGCTCGCACGGCGTGCCTGGCCTTTCCCGATCCGTCAGCGAGCGGTTTTAGCCATCTCGGTCCGGAAGCCACGGGCGTGAGTGCCACGGTCTACCAGGCGGCTGCGCGCGCCTGCCGGCACCTGGTCCCGAATTCGTACGCCTCTTCCGGGACCTCTCAGCAGGTGCTCAGTCAGGTGCTCACCTTCTCTAAGTGCATGCGCTCGCACGGCGTGCCGAACTTCCCCGACCCTGACAGCACTGGCCTGCAAGCGCCCCCCGGCATGACCCAGTCGCATCAGTTTCAGACGGCATACGGATCGTGCGAATCGCTGCTGCCACCTAACGCCCCCGTGAAGGGCCTCACGCCGTGAACCGCGCTCGGGGGCCAGCGATGAGCGAGACGGTTCGGCACAGCCCGGAGGCCGGGCTCGACGTGGTGCCGGGCGAAGCCCCGGCGGCCGAGTCGCAGACAGCCGAGCCGCAGGCAGTCGAGGCGACCAGCCCGCCGGGCGGGCGCCGCCGGGCGGGCTGGGTAGCTGCGGGTGTCGCGGTGGTCCTGGCCGCCGGTGCGGCGGCGGCGTGGCGGGCGGGGGTATTCTCCCCGGCGGCAGTGTCCGGCGGGCAGCCGGGCGGGCCGGCGCTGGCGACGGCGGCGGTGGTGCGGGGTGATCTGTCGGCGTCGACGCCGGTGGCGGCGACGCTGGGGTATGCGGGCTCTGTACACGGTGACCGGGTCGGGCGGGGGGACGCTGACGTGGCTGCCGGCGCTGGGCAGGTGACCAGCCAGGGCCAGCCGGTGTACCAGACGGGGAACGGGTCGCCGGTGGTGCTGCTGTACGGGACCGTGCCGGAGTGGCGGGTCATGTCGGAGGGAACGACCGGTGCGGACGTGGCCCAGCTGAACCACGACCTGGTGGCGCTGGGGGATGCCAGCAGCGGGATGTGGCCGGGCCGGGCTGGGATTACTTCTCGGCAGCCACGGGGTCCGGGGTGCAGCTGCTGGAGGAGCACCTGGGAGTGACCAGCCCGGCGGCGTCGCTGTCGCCGGGGCAGGTGGTGTTCGAGCCCGGGGCGATCCGGGTTACGCAGGTGACGGGGAGCCTGGGCGGCCCGGCGGCCGGGCCGGTACTTCAGGCGACCTCCGATCAGCAGGTGGTGTCGATCGCGCTGGACACCGCGCAGGAATCGCAGGTCGCAGCCGGCGACAAGGTGTCGGTGACCCTCCCCGGCGGGTCGTCCACGCCCGGCGTGGTCGCATCCGTCGGCACCGTGGCGACCAGCACCGCCGGGCAGGGCGGCTCGGGCAGCACCACGACGATCCCGGTGACGGTGACGCTGACCGATCCCGGCGCGGCCGGCACCCTGGACCAGGCGCCGGTGACGGTGTACATCACCACTGCCACCGCTAAGGACGTGCTGGCCGTGCCGGTGACCGCGCTGCAGGCCCGGCCCGGCGGCTACGTGGTCGAGGTCACCGGCCCGGGGCAGGCCCGGCGCTGGGTGCCGGTGAGCGCCGGGCCGGTGTTCGACGACAACTCCGGCCTGGTTGAAGTGCACGGGGCGCTGACCCCCGGCCAGCGTGTCGTGGTGGCCTCCTCATGACCGCCCGCCCGCAGCCGCCCGCACCGGCCGGGACGGCACTAGCGGTGACTGGGCGGGGCCCGCGAGCGCCGGTGCCGGTGCTGGAACTGGACAACGTGTCGAAGGTGTATCCGGGCAGCCCGCCCGTGCGGGCACTGGATCAGGTGAGCCTGACGGTGACGGCGGGGAGCTGATCGCCGTCACCGGCCCGTCCGGATCGGGAAAGACCACCCTGCTGCACCTGACCGGCACCCTCGACCAGCCCACCCACGGCAAAGTACGGGTCACCGGCCTGGACACCGCCAAAATGACCGACCGGCAGCTCGCCGCCCTGCGCGCCACCCGGATCGGGTTCGTGTTCCAGCAGTTCTTCCTCGCCGAGCACCAGACCGTCCTCGCTAATGTCGCCGACGGGCTGCTGTACGCCGGCGTCGCCCGCACAGAGCGCCGCCACGCCGCCGCCGCCGCCCTCGACCGTGTCGGCCTCGCCCGCAAAGCCAAAGCCCGGCCCGTCCAGCTATCCGGCGGGGAACGACAGCGGGTCGCCATCGCCCGCGCCGTCGCCGGCCGCCCGCCGGCGCTGCTCGCCGACGAGCCCACCGGCAACCTCGATTCCGAAACCGGCGCCGCCATCCTCGCCCTGCTCGAAGAACTCAACGCCCAGGGCACCACCGTCATCATCATCACCCACGACCACGCCGTCGCCGCCCGCACCCGCCGCCGCATCGACATGCTCGACGGCCACCTCATCACCGACACCGGCTCCGGTCAGGAAGGCTGACATGACCACCACCTCGCCGCGCCCGCCGGCCGCGGCCGTCCCGCCGACGGCCCGGCTGCGGCCCGCCGACCTGGCCGCCCTGGCCAGCATCGGGCTGCGCACCCGCAAACTGCGCTCCGCCCTGTCTGCCCTCGGCATCGCCATCGGCACCGGCGCGATCGTCGCCGTCCTGGGCCTGGCCGCATCATCGTCGGCGACGCTGCAGGATGAGATCCGCGCGCTGGGGACCAATCTGCTGACCGTGGCCAACGGGCAGACGCTCACCGGCGCCACCGCCGAGCTGCCCGTGGCGGCACCGGGCATGATCGCCGAGCTGCCCCGCGTCACCGCAGTTCAGGACACCGGCCAGGTCACCGGCATTAATGCCTACCGCAGCCCGCTCATCCCCGCGATCGAAACCAACGCCCTCAGCGTGGCCGGTGCCAGCCTGGGCCTGCCGAGCGTTGTCGGCACTTCGATCGCGCAGGGCAGCTACCTGAACGCCGCCACCGCCCGTGAGCCGGTCGCCGTGCTCGGCGCCCAGGCCGCCCAGCTGCTCGGCATCGACCGGGTCCGGCCCGGGGGAACGGGTCTGGCTATGCGCCGCAGGCGCCTGCCCCGCCGCCGGCCAGTGGTTCTACATCGCGGGCATCCTCAACCCGGTCCCTGCCAGCTACGCTCCCGAGATCAACACCGCGGTCCTGGTCGGCTTTCCCGCCGCCGAGCGCTACCTCGGCCTCGACGGCCATCCCTCGGAGATCTACGTCCGCACCACCCCGGACAACCAGGCCGCCACCACCGCCGTGGACAGCCTGCTCGGCGCCCAGGCCGACCCGGAAAACCCCGGATACGTCACCGTCTCCCAGCCGTCGGCTGCACTCACCGCGCAGGCCGACGCCAAAGGTGCCCTCGACACCCTGTTCCTCGGCCTCGGCGCCGTCGCCCTCCTCGTCGGTGCCATCGGTGTCGCCAACATCATGATCATCTCCGTGCTGGAACGCCGTCAGGAAATCGGCCTGCGCCGCGCCCTCGGCGCCACCCGCGGCCAGATCCGCGCCCAGTTCCTCGCCGAGGCCACCCTGCTGTCCCTGGCCGGCGGCGTGGCCGGCGTCCTCCTCGGCGCCACCGCCGTCATCGCCTATGCCCGCAGCCACAGCGAGCCCGCCGTCATCCCCGTCGAAGCCTGGGCCGCGGTCTGGCCGCCGCCCTGCTCATCGGCGCCCTCGCCGGACTACTCCCCGCCATCCGCGCCGCCCGCCTCTCCCCAACCCAAGCACTCTGGAGCATCTGAATGCGAAGACACAGCCCGAGCCCAGCGCGACCGGTCCTTGCACTGGGCCCAGCACCTGGGGTCTACAACCCCCCGACACGAGGAGACGCCAGATGAACCTCAGCTCCGGCCGCGGTCTCGGGCAGCCATGGCTCCGCGGGGCGGCAGCTCTAGCCACAATGGTCTGCCTAGCTCTGCTGGCGGCATGCGGCGGGAGCCCGTCGGCCGCTGCCTCGGGCACGGGAGGATCCACGCGCGTGCAGGGGGCCACTCGCCTACGCCAGATGCATGCGCTCGCACGGCGTGCCGGACTTCGCCGAACCCGATAGCAACGGCAATTTCAATGTGGCCAGGCTCCGTCAGCAGCCAGGAGACGGCGGCCAACCGGGTTTGAACCACCCGCCCAGACCGACACGCAGCTGAGCGTGGCGCGGACGCAGCGCACGCTCGGCCAGCTGGTGAAGTACTCCCGTGCATGCGAGCTGACGGCGCGCCGGGTCCCGAGCCCACGACCATCAGCGGTGGGATGGGAGAGCCCGGCGGATTCACCTTTGACACGGTCGGCCTGAATCTGACCATAGGTCGCCCCAGTACAACGCCGCACAGCAGGCTGTCAGCGACTGGTGACGTACGCCAAGGTATGAGGTTGTTGCCGTTTACTCGGGCATTGTGTGTTGTGGTCGTTTCAGAAGACAGCACTACGACCGCCAGCACACTGCTTGGTAGACGCCTGTGGTCGCCGGGGTCATGATGACGGAGATAGGTGAACTTCTGTGCGCGAGAGAGAGCAAGGGAGCTAGCGTTAGTCTGCGACGGCAGCCCGACCCACACGCGGCGGACGCGCAGACCGCGCCTGCCGCAGCGCACCGTGCGCTTGCGCCTGACCCTGATCTACGCGCGCTGTTTCTCCTCTCCGGCGCGGCGGTCCTGGCCATCGCCTACACCCGACCTGGACGCGACCAGCCTCAAGGTGCTCTCGAGCGAGTCCGCGCCGCTGTTTGCACTGGTGGCGCGCCGTATCGCGCCGAGCAGGGCCAGCCGGCCGAGCTGCTCGGCGACCGTCTGGTCGGCAGCAGCACAGCTCTACGGGCCAGATAGGGCGGCGAAGACCAGGACGCCGTTCGATGGATCGCCTACTGATCAGCTGCGCTATCGCGCTGGCCATCATGGCCGTCCTCTCCATCACACTGGCGGCCGGCGGCCGGCCGGGTGCCGAATCCGCTGCGCGCGATGACCGCAGCGACGAGTGGATCAGCGAACTGAATCTGAACGAGCGGCTGGCGGTCGTCGGTCCTGACGACGAGCTCAAGCGGCTGGCTGACTATTGACGATCTCCTCGGCCGCCTTAAGATGGCCTTCGACGCGCAGCGCCGATTCTGTCGCTAATGCCTTCGATGAGCCGCGCACTGCTGCTCACCATGATGCGCACCGCGCTCGAAGGTCGCCACCCGCAAGCCCGGCCCCCCGGCTCCTGGGTGACGTAACCTGGCGGCAAGATTAGGTCCGGGCTCGACAGAGCCGACCGGCTGGTGGAGAGCTTCCTCACCCTCGCCCGCGCCCAGCACGGCGGCCACGTCAGGCGCAGCGCGGTAGAGCTGGACAAGATCGCCGCGGCCGTCCTTGCCGATCACTCCGTCGCGATCAGCGATATGCATCTCACCGTCGACCAGGATCATCATGACGCGCCAGTCCTCGGCAGCGAGGCGCTGCTCACCCATCTGGTCGGCAACCTCGTCGACAACGCCATCCGGCACAATCAACCCGGCGGCTGGATTCGCGTCACCACGGGCACCGACAAGAACCGCGCGGCTCGTCGTCGAGAACAGCGGGCCGATCCTTGACCCCGGCAAGGTGGGCGAGCTGACTCAGCCATTCCGGCGCGCATCGCCGGACCGCACCGACGTCGATGACACCGGCGTGGGACTCGGGCTCTCGATCGTCGCCGCCATCGCCGCGACCCATCACGGCAGCGTATGCCTGCAGGCACGCCCACATGGCGGGCTCCGTGTCACGATCACGGTGCCGGTCGCCAGCCGCCCGGCGCTTACTGCGGCAGCGGCAACGTGAGACTCCTGGTCGTCGAAGACGTGCATGGTCTGGCCGACGACATCGCCGAGGGCCTGCGCGACGAGGGTTTCGCCGTCGACGTCGCGTACGACGGACTCGATGCCGCCGCCAAGCTGGATGCTAACGACTACCAGGTCGTGGTTCTCGACCGCGATCTGCCCGGTATCAACGGCGACACCGTGCGGAATGATCATCGGAAGCGACCGCCCGACCATGACGCTCATGCTCACCGCGGCCGATACCACCGACGACCGCATTAGCGGCCTCATTCTCGGTGCCGACGATTACCTGGCCAAGCCTTTCCACTTCACGGAACTCGTGCTCCGCATCCACGCACTGGCCCGCCGCCAGCCCACAGCCCGACCCCGCATCTACCACGCTGCTGGTCTGGCCCTCGATCCGCAACGTCACGCCGCCGCGCGCGATGGCCGACCTCTCGACCTCTCGGTGAAGGAGTTCGGTGTCCTCGAGGCTCTGCTCCGTGCCGCGCCCGCCTTCGTGAGCACGGAACAGCTGCTCGAGCAGGCCTGGGACGAAAACGCCGACCCCTTCACCAACGCTGTCTTTAACACCCGCAGCCTGGCTGACGCCGCAAACTCGGCGAACCCTCCCTCATCGAAACCCGGCCCGGCATTGGCTATCGCATCAGAGGGGAGCATCCAACGATTGGTAAATAATCGCAGCGGTCAACCGCGGGGATCCGGGCGACATTCGTGTCTGCGCCATGCCACGTAACGAAGATCCCGCTGTCGGCCAGCGCCGCAATCCCAAGAGGGATGCTTTAGTGCACGATAACCGGAGCGGCCCCGGATTCCTCGCTAGCCAGCAGATGCGATTCCTCGGCCTTGCGGGATGTGCCGGCTGACCTCGACTGCCCGGATGCGCGACATCCACCCCGGGGTGCCAGGTGATGATCGCTAGTTGAGGTCGGCCCGGCGGAATGCGACGACCGCGGCGGCCAGCGCGCAGAGGCCGACCGCGATCAGGACCGCGAAGTCGGTACTGGTGACGCCCTTGCTGATCTGGTCGTTGCCGACCGACCAGTAGAAGAGCGACAGGTACCGTCCGGGCCGGATCGCGGAGATCGTGGTGGCGAGCGAGCTGAGGAGGTAGGAGGCGGCGGCCAGGCCGGCGCCGATGCCCAGGGCTGTTCCTCGCCGCCTGGTGGCCGCGCCGACGGCCATGGTGACCAGTCCGAAGTCCAGTCCCATCAGCGTGAGGGCGACCGCGATGGCGACCGCGTCACCGGGACCGACGGTGAGCTGGAAGCCGCGGCCGATGAGGACGCAGACGGTGACCGCGGCGGCCAGCAGGAGGGCCTGCAGGGCCATCGCCGCAGGCCTTCTGGAGCACGATCGCGCGGCGGCGGATCGGCAGGGCCGCCATGAGGGCCAGCGTGCCGTCCTCGTCCTGCCCGGCCAGGCAGGCGGCGCCGTAGCCGATGGTCAGCAGCAGCATGATGAGCGGGAAGAAGTTGCCGTAGATGTTCCCGTTGAGCCAGCCGCCGGGCGAGGTGAGCTGCCCGGTGACGCCGAACAACGCGGCGGCCGTCGAGCCGCTGAGGCTGTTCAGCGAGGTCGAGTTCTTGAACGAGGGGTACAGCGCCACGACGACGAGGGTGTAGAGCGCCATCCCGGCCGCGTAGCCGATGGCGCTGCGGCGGCGCAGCCGCAGCTCGAGCCGGGTGATGTCAGCGAGCATGGGACACCTCCGCGTCTGGCGGATGCGCGGTAGAAGCCGAGGAACAGCTCGTCGAGGTCGGCCGGGCGGGAGATCAGGTCGACCGGGTCATGGCTGGCGATGACTTTCAGCACCGGGCCGATCTCGCCGGTCACGTCCAGCGTCACGCGCGGGCCATCGGACGGCGGTGACGGTGACGCCCGTGACCGCGCTCAGGTCTGCCGGGTCGACCGGGTGGCGGAAGCGCACCTCCATCTTCTGCGGCGCGGCCCGCCGCAGCCCGTCCACGGTGTCCTCGGCCACCAGCCTGCCGTCCTTGATGATGGCGATCCGGTCGGCGATGCGCTGCACCTCGTCCAGCTCGTGGGAGGACAGGAAGACGGTGCGGCCCTCGGCGGCCGTCTCCCGCAGCAGGTTCTCGAACTCGTGCTGCATCAGCGGGTCAAGCCCGGACGTCGGCTCGTCGAGCACCAGCAGCTCCGGCCGGTGCATGAAGGCCAGGACCAGGCCGATCTTCTGCCGGTTGCCCTTGGACAGTTCGCGCACCGGACGGTCGGCCACCACCTGGAACCGATCGGCCAGCTGCCGGGCCAGCGAGTCGTCGCGCAGCCGCGGGCGCGGGCGAACCAGGCGATGTGCTGGCGGCCGGTCAGCCGCGGGAAGAGCTCGAGGTCGCCGGGCAGGTAGCCGATACGGCGGTGGATCTCGACGCTGTCAGCGGCGGCATCGAGCCCAAGGAGCGTGGCCCGGCCCCTGGTCGGCCGCTGCAGGGCCAGCAGCATCCGGATCGTCGTCGACTTGCCCGCCCCGTTCGGGCCGAGGAACCCGAACACCTGCCCCGGCTCAACCCGCAGGTTGAGGTCGGCAACGGCGGTGGTGCTGCCGTAGCGCTTCGTCAGCCCGAACGTCTCGATGGCGGCGTCATCGCCGTGCGCCTCCTTCGGTCGCCGTCGGCTGGCAGGTCCTGCCCGGAGGCGGCGGGGAGCACGAAGACGCCGCCCGAGTAGACGTCGAACACCTCCGCCGACCAGCGGGCAAGCCCGTCGCGGGAGAGCGGGTCGATGCCGGTGACCTGCGTGATGTGCGGGCGCAGCAGCACCACCGCCAGGTCGTTACACAGCAGGAACGCGTCGCGGACCGCATCGTCGCGGGCGGCCGGACCACCCCCGCCTGCTCCAGCTGGCTGCATGCCAGCCCGGGTCGCCTGGTACAGCCTGCCGAACAGGGCCACCCCGGCCGGGCCGCCGTCGCTGAGCATCCGGCGCATGTAGCCCGCCATCGCCGGCTCGCGCTCCAGCCGGTCGGCAAACAGCTGCGCGACGCTGACGCTGCCGCCGTCGGCGGGCGCTCGCTGCGAGGTCGGCGAGCATCGCCTCGGCGAAGGCCGCGACCCGCTCGTCGATCACCGCCCGCAGCTGCTCCTTCGACCCGTAGTGGTGGATCACCAGAGCCGGCGAGACCCCGGCCGCGGCAGCGACCTGGCGGACCGTCACGCTCGGCGTAGCCGCGCTCGGCGAACAGCCCCATCGCCGCGATCCGGATCGCCGCGGCCGCCGAAAGGTCAGCCGGGTCTGAACTCACGTTCATAATATTAAACAGATGTACAGCGCTGTCAATCGCGCTATCGTCCGGTGCGGCGAGGTAGTCCGGCCCCAAGCGGCTTCGCGCAGTGCTTCGCCGGCGACCCCGCCGCCTGCTCTTGCTGACCCCGCGCCCGGCCACTAGCTCGCTGCGTTCACTGCTGGCCTGCGATCAGGTGCCAGCGCGCGGCGAGCCTGGCCTGGCCCGGGCCGGACAGGTCGCTGATCGCGGCGGGCCGGCCGGCGATGGTCATCAGTATCGCCTCGGCCGGGCCTTCTGCGGCGAAGGCCGATTCCGGCGGAGAAGGGCAGATCGGTGGCGACCAGCCGCACTCCGCGCAGTGGCCAGAGCCTGGCGATGTCGGGGGCGATCAGCGCGGTACGCAGCGCGGGCCGCAGCCGCTCGGCCGGGACGGCGCGGGGCTGTGCCGAGGGCGCGCCGGATGTCCTGGTGGTGGATGAGCGTCTCGACCAGGCCCGGCTCTGCCGCCCAGCGCGGCGGGCTGCCCGCGGGGACTGCAGATTGCCGGTCGAGCAGCGCGAGCAGCTGCTCGGGAGTGTGCCGGCCGTATCGGGCGAGCGCAGTGTCGTTGATGCCGGCCGGGCCGGAACCGGGCCCGGGCGGCGACGCCGAGAAGCGCGCGGGCGTCGAGGTTGTCGTAGCTGATGACGTGGGCTACCACGTCGCGTACCCGCCACCGCGTGCACAGCGTCGGCGCCTGCCACTGCCGCGGAGACAGAGTGGCAAGGAACTCGGCGAGATCCGCGCGCTCGTCTCTCGCCAGGCGGCGAACATCCACGGCAGGCACGTCAGCCGAGCGGCGAGCGCCAGCCACGCGGTGGCCGCGTCCGGTTGCTGAGATCGGTGATGCTGGCGCCGGAGAGCGCCGCTGCGCGAAGTTCGGCGTCCGGGTCGTCGCGCTCGCCGAGCCACCGGATCACCATGGCATACACGACCGGCGCGAAGAAGATGGCCGGCACCGCCCACATCACGGCGACTGCGAGCTGGCGGTCAGTGGCGGCGTTCAGCGCGTCCGCGTTTGGTCCGGGGCTGGCCGGTGCCGCGCCGGACATGCCGCTGACATAAGCGACTATCCAGATACTCCACATGGCGACCGCAGCCATGGCAGCGCGCAGCGGCCGCGGCAGCGGCTGGCGCAGCGCCGCCGCGCTTACGAGGTCTGCCCAGACCGCCGAGCCGGCGCAGGCCAGGGTCACGAGCTCGGCGGCGATCAGGGCCGGGTACCTGGCCAGCGCGTCCAGCACCGCGGGGAGCCGCCAGGTGATCACGAGCGCGACGAAGAACAGCATTTTCACTGCGGCAGCGCGGACGCCCGGCGCTCAGCGACGGCGCGGTGACCTGCGGTGCTGGCCAGGAGCCGGAGCAGCACACCAGGGCGCTTCCAGCGGCCAGGCGGCACATCCGGGCCGGATATGCGCCGGGCGCGGCGTCCGGGCAGCGAGGCGATGCCCGGCATCAGCAGCGCAGGCACGGCGACCGCGAGATCACGAACTGAAGCGCCTGCACGAACGCGTCCTGTCGCGCGTAGCTGCTGACAGGAGGCAGAACCGCGAGCAGCGCCACGGCACCTGCCGCTGCAGTCAGCCAGGGCAAGGC
Source organism: uncultured Actinomycetota bacterium (assembly GCA_963726425.1). Classification (GTDB taxonomy): domain Bacteria; phylum Actinomycetota; class Actinomycetes; order Streptosporangiales; family Streptosporangiaceae; genus JAJYUU01. The sequence continues at coordinate 49,745 of CAVSCN010000020.1, forward strand.
GCGTGCCAGCATTCTCGGCATGAAGACCCTCCGTTCCGCATCATCGCGGAGATCCCGCACGCACGCGTACCTCTTGCTAGAGCGCCATGACTACTGACCTGCAGGCCCGCGCGTCCAGTGCTGCGACCGCGCCGGTCCGGCGCTCTCCGTCCTCCTCGCCGCGCGGTGGCGCCGAGGGTGACCCGGCGGCATGGTGCGAGCAGGCTGACGCGGTCACCGTCGGCCAGGGTGAGATCCGGGTCGGGTTCTCGCAGGCTGCGCTGCCGCAAGATGGCGACGGGGATGCTGCCGGGCGGCCAGCGGAGGCTGCGCAGCGGCTGGCCAACGGCGGCGAGTCCGGTCCGACCGTGATCTCGAGGACCTGGTAGCCGGGCAGCGGCGTCGGCTGGCTCGGCCTGGCCGGATTGCCGCTCGCCGCCGGGCCGTTGGCTGTGCTCTGCCGGGGCGCAGAGCTGCCGATCCGGTCGGCGAGGGCCTGGAGGACGCTGGGGTTGGTGATCCAGCCCTGGACCTGCCGGCCGTCGGCGGACAGCACCGGCAGGCCGTCGCGGCCGTAGGCCTCGAGCTGGCGCAGTGTCTGGGCCAGGGACTCGCCGGCGTATACCGCCTGCGGGTCGCCCTGGTAGATCAGAGGTCCCGGCAGGGCCTGCACGTCGTCAGCCGTAGCGCCATCGCCGCCGGGTCATGATTGCCGGGCACGGCGAGCGGGACCGGGAAGGGGCGCATCGCGTCGGCGGCCGTGAGGTCGCCGACGGCGCGCCAGGGGGTGGCGCGGTCGATGTCGTAGCCGCGGCGCAGCAGCTTGGTGGTGTAGATGGTGCCGTAGCTGAGCGCGCGGGAGGTGGCGGTGGCGATGGCGACGGCGAGCATGACCGGCAGGGTGAGGGTGTAGTCGCCGGTCATCTCCACCACGCTGGCGACCGAGGTGAGCGGGGCCCGCGCCGCCGAGGCGAACACCGCGCCCATGGCGACGACCGCGTACAGCGCGGGCGGCCCGGCGGCCGGGCCGAACAGGTGGCCGGCGATCTCGCCGAAGGCCATGCCGGAGGTGGCGCCGATGAACAGCGACGGCGCGAACACGCCGCCCGAGCCGCCGATGCCCAGGGTCAGGCTGCACGCGATGATCTTCCCGGCCGCGAGCACGAGCAGGAACCACAGGACGTAGTCGCCGGCGACGGCCTTGTACATGACGGGGTAGCCGACGCCGTACATCTGCGGCAGCGCCAGCAGGACCAGCCCGAGCGCGACCCCGCCGACCGCGGGCCGGGCCCATTCCGGCCGGTTCTTCCACACCCGGTCGCACAGGTCTTCGGTCTTGTACACGACGTTCTTGAACATCACGCCGATCAGGGCGGCGGCCACCGCCAGCACCGCGACCAGCAGGTAGTCGCCGCGGGTGGCGAAGCGCGATGCCGGGCGGGAACCCGGTCAGGAACGGGCGGTCGCCCAGGAAGCGGGATCGCGACGAGGTCGGCGAGCATCGCCGAGAGCATCACCGTGAACAGCGCGTCGATGGAGAACTCCCGCAAGATGATCTCGACGCCGAAGAACACGCCGGTGAGCGGGGCGTTGAAGGTGGCGGCGATGCCGCCGCCGGCACCGCAGGCGACCAGGATCCGCATCCGGTTCTCCGGCATCTTCGCCCACTGGCCGAAGCTGGAGGCCAGCGCGGAGCCGATCTGCACGATCGGGCCCTCCCGGCCGACCGAACCGCCGGTGCCGATGCACAGCGCCGACGCGACCGCCTTGACCACGCTGACCTGGGGCCGGATCCGGCCACCGCTTTGCGCGACCGCGATCATCACCTCGGGCACTCCGTGGCCACGGGCCTCGCGGGCGTACCGGTAGATCAGCGGGCCGTAGATCAGCCCGCCGATCACCGGGATGACCACGAAAAACGCCAGCCCCAGCCAGGGCAGGTGTGAGCTGCCGGCGTGGCCGTCCTGGCCGAACGCGACGTGGCCGGTGGCCAGCCAGGTGAAGAAGTAGATCAGGTACCGGAACGCCACCGCGCCCAGCCCGGACCCAACGCCCACCAGCACGCGCGATCACGAACAGTTCCGCCCGCGACCCGTGCACCCAGCCGGCCGCCCGGCCAGCCCATGGCGATGTTCCCCGCCGTGTGGGCGCTGCCTTCTGACCGGTCATGTCGGTCCCTGTCAGCTCGTCCGGCCCGGCCCTCTGCACCCGCGCCGCCGGTGTCACACCGCCCGGCGCCTTGCTGGCCCGGCCGGGGCGGGATCTTGGTCCCAGCCTCAATACGGCCACACCCCTGACAGCGGGACCAGCGCCGGTCCGTATGCGTACTTGTACACAAGATAGCCTGACGCGTACAGGTACGCAAGCTGGCGTATCATGCGGGTATGCCGGAACAGGGCCAAGCCGTAGTGCAGGCGCGGGAGGACGCCGCGACCCCGGCGCGCCGGGCGCCCTGGGGGACGATCACCCGGGACGACATCATCCGGGCCGCCGTCGAGATCCTCAGCGCCGGTGGCTACGAGGAGATGACGATCCGCAGCCTGGCGGCCGAGCTCGGCGTCGCGCCGATGTCGCTCTACCGCCACATCCGCGACAAAGACGACCTCCTCGACGAGGTCGTCGACCGGCTCCTCGCAACGGCCTGGCGCCCCTCAGCAGCCAAGGACGACTGGCAAGCATGGCTGATCGAGGCCGCGGCCAAACTCCGGCACTTCCTCGTCAGCCAGCCCGCGGCGCTGCACGTCTACCTCAGCCACCCCGTCGTCTCCCCGGCGGCGATCGAGCGCATGAACGCCATGCTCGACGTGCTGCGGCGAACCGGCGCCGATGAAGCCACCGCCCGGCGCGCCTACGGGACCCTGCACACCTACACCATCGGCTTCGCTGCGCTCGAAGCCTCCCGCGCCGCTCGGGCACCCGATAGCGGGAGGACGCCAGCAGGCTCGCCAACCAGCTCGCTGCCTACACCACCACCGAACAATTCATGGACGGCCTGCGCTATCTGCTCGAAGGAATCGGCAGGCATGCCAGGACGGGCCCGGAACCCGGCCCGTGACACGCGAGGGATGGCCGCGGTGAGGAGCTACAGGTTCGGCGTTCTTAACCGTTCGACCGGCTGCGCGTGGCGGTGCCGCAGGCGGTACCGGCACGGAACACGGCCCGGTGTGTCGTCCAGCCTGTCCCGGCAGTACTTCCCGGCGTCGATGATGGGCGCAGCGCCGGCCGGCGACGCCGCGATCTGCGGTGCATGCCGTGCTGACGTCCCGCTGCGCTGGTGAGGCGGAAGCGTTCTTCGGGCCCGGCCAGCGCTTCACTCTCTGGGCGGACGCCATCGTCGGCGACACGACACGGCGGCGAGGGCCTGGCCGGCAACGGCGTCATCTACGGCCAGGAGTCACCACCTCGCCGGTGCTGGCGGCCAGAGGGCGCGCCCGCTCGCGGCTGGCGGGGCTCGCCAAGGCGCCAGCGGGCGGACCGCCCGCGGGCCGCTCCGCGGCGCGGCGGCACCGCAGCCGCGTCTGGCTGCTGGCGCCTCCCCGCCGGACGGCCCCGGTGACCGCAGCTCGCGCATCCGCGGTGCCAGGCTCCGCATCGGGCCGGCGGGCAGCGCAGGCGATGACCGAAGCGCCGTGGCCCGGCTCCTGCAGCCGCACGCGGCCGTGGCTGGCCGCCGCTGGCTGTCGTGCTCGCGCTCGCGCGGTCTTGCCGCCGGCCGCGACCTACGCCCGGCGGTACGCCTTTGCCCAGGCACTGCAGTTCGCGGTATTCGCCGTCCTGACGCCTGCGCTGCTCGCGCTCGGCATGCCACCCACGCCGCCGGGCCGCGGCGCCTGGCCGGCGAGCACGCCGGCATGCGGCTGCCTCCCGCCCGCGTGGCCGCGTGGCGGCTCGTTCCGTTCATGGGCTGGTCATCACCTGGCGGCTGCCCGCAGTGCTCGACGCGCTGGCCCGTTATCCGGCGCTGTCGGTAGCGAGCTGGTGACGCTCGCCGGCGCGGGCCTCGGACGTGTGGCGGGCGATCGCGGGCCGGACAGAACCAGAGCCGCTGCCCCGCCCGCTGCGCGCCGCGATGGCCGCCGCCGCCATGTGGACGATCTGGATCATCGCCTACGTCACCGGCATGTCCGCCCCGACCCTGATACCCCGCAGCACGGCGGCACGGGATCGCTCGGTGCCGCCGTGGACCGGCAACTGGCAACCGCCGTGCTGTGGGCAGTCCCGGCGATCTGCTTCGCGCCGGTCGTCTACTACATGCTGGTCACCTGGCTCGGCGACCGGGACAAGCAGGAAGACGAGCAGCTCGAGCTGACAGGCCCGGGACCGCCAGCCTGATCCCGGGCCGCCGTCCGCCACGCGGCTGGCGCAACCGCGGCAGCCTCTGACTGCCTCAGGGACTCAGATGACGGCGAGCCGATCGGGCCGGTTGACGGCCGTACGTCGACAGTGATCCGGCCGACGCGCTGATGGTTCAGGAGCTTCGCCCGGCGGGTAGCGGGATGCGTCTTCACATCGCCCGCGACGGCAGGCAGGCCCTGAGGTTGGTCCGCCGACTGGGGCGGTTTCGCGGTCCGCCAAGACCACGGCTGATCCTGCTGGAACTCAACCTGGCGATGTTCCCGGGCCCGATGTGCTCGCCGAGCTGAAAGGCGATAGCGATCTCAGACCATCCCCGTCGTCATCTCTTCGTCTTACAAGACCCAGCCTCCATCCACGGCACTTATGCGCTTCACGCCATGCGTTCATCGTCAGACCCACCGACTTCGACGGGTTCGCCACGGTCATCCGGCAGCTTTCGGCTTCCTTCATCTGGCAGATACAGCCTCAGCCCGGCACGGCGAGCAGGCGAGCGGCGGACGGGGCTCCGACAATCCTGGCTGAAGCGTTGAGTTTCTCAGTGTGCATAAGCGTGGCGGCTACGCCGGCTATCGGGAGCGGGACGGCGAACACGCCGGGGCGCGATGCGCCAGGCGCGCCGGGGACATGCTCAAGGTTAGCGGGCATGTGGCTCTCGCCGGCCGAGGTCGAGGAACGGCTGCTCGCCCACGAGACCGTCGCGCAGGCCGTCGTCGTCGCACGGCCTGGGCAGTGACGGCCTGGAAAAGCCCGTTGCCTACGTCATGCTCCGGCCAGGCCTGCTGGCGACCGAGAACGAGCTGATCCAGTTCTGCCGGTCGGGGCTGCCCACGTTCAAGCGACCGCGCCGCGTCGTCTTCACCGACGCCTACCCGACCGCCGCCACCGGCAAGATCCGCCGGGTCGAGCTCCGCCAGATGGCCACGGCGGTGCTGGCGGAAGACCGGCCGGCTGCCGGAGCCAGCGTTTCGCCGGCCTGGGACTATGGCCAGCTGCCGACGGCACCTACGCGGCGCACGTCTGGGCGGACCCATCGACATGGACGGCTGACTCGTGTCGCGTTTTCATCCCGCGTAGCCCCGCAGGCCAGGCAGGCGGCTGCGCCCCTGGTGACTCTGTTCTCAGCACCGGGATTCTTCCCGGGGTCGGTCCGGTGCCCGCCGCAATCCGAGGTCGCGATCCTGGACTTCGATCTGCCCGGCCGTGATGGGCTCCCGGCCGCCTCTGAACTGCATCGGCGGCTACCCGGCGTTGCCGGGGGGCCCGGTCATCATGGCTACCTCAGCAACCGTCAACCTAGCTGGCACTGCCAGCCGACTAGGTCGCCGACTTTGACGCCACAGCGGCGCGGAACGGCGCGCACGGCAGCCGCTGCAACGACCTGCATGTGAGCCTGGTAGCGCGGTGACCCGCTGGCTCGCTGCGCCGCTCTGCTCGGACAACATCACTGACCGCTAGCCGCCCGTCGGCGATCGCCTCCAGGAGCGTCTTGTGGTCACGGATGCTGCAGGCCGCGTAGCGTTCCGCGAAGGTGGTGATGGCCCGGTCGAAGGTGTCGGACTTCCCGAGGGCCGCTGATTGCTGTGGCGTCGCCGGATCGGGCGTGTGCGCGGGCCAGCGCCCAGGCGCACAGGGTGGCGTGCTCGGTCAGCCCACGGCGGCTCATGGCAGTCCGGGGCGGCCCTTGCGGTCCCACCGTTGCCGCACGTAGTACTGGCGGCCGCTGTGCGGCGCAGTGCACCAGCCGAGGAAGGAGTCGGTCGGGCCCTGTGTCAGCCGCTGGCCGGCGACGACCCGGCGGCTGGCGTGGCCGATCGGTGACGGCTGGAGGTAGGGCTCCAGCACCGAGGGCTGCGGCGAGGACATCCAGAACATGGTGGCAGGTGCCGATCCGCGCGCTGCCGCTGACCGAGCGGGCCAGGAGGCGATCCGTATGGTTACCTGGCTGCTGACGTCGGCGGTGCCGGAGTGGCGGCTGCGAGTCGACGCTCCAGGGCATCGGCATGAGCATGGCGCAGCCCATCGTAAAGGTCGATTCAATCAGGCCGGGTGTCCTACTTCGTCGAGAATCTCGACCGTGCCGGCCCCTCCGTTGACCCGGACGCGGTCGCCGTTGTGCAGACGCGCGGTGGCGTCGCCGCAGCCGACGACGGCCGGGATGCCGAGCTCGCGGGCCACGATCGCGGCGTGCGAGAGCGGGGCGCCAACGTCGGTCACGACCGCGGCCGCACGCGGGAAGATCGGGGTCCAGCCGATGTTGGTGATCGTGGTGACCAGGATCTCGCCGTCATGGAGCTGGCCGCCGTCCTCGGGCGCGCTCAGCACTCGCGCTATCCCCTCGACCACCCCGGCCGCGCCGGGGAACCCGGTAATCGCGTCGTCCGGCCCCTTCGTCGTGTGAGCGGCGGCGCCCGCGTCGTAGTAGTCGACCCGTCGGTGCGGGTCAGCCGCCCAGCGAATCGGGTCGAAGCGGCCGCGGATGAGCGCCGGATAGGACGGCAGCGCCCGATAGGCCTCGTAGACGGCCCGCCGCCCGGGCACCTGGTCGAGCACCTCCCGCTCGCCGCGTAGCAGGTCGAAGACCTCAGGCAGCTCCAGGAAGAACAGGTCGTCGCCGTGACCGGTGAGCTCCCCGGCCCGCCGCACCCAGGTCCGCGCCACCCACACCGACCTGACGACCTCGGATCTGGCCGCCTCGCGGCCCCGGGCGAGCGGCGCCCAGCGCAAGATGAGCTTGCGCACGGCCCCTGCCTTCCGTGGATCCTGGTCGGCCAGCTGCCGCCAGGAAGCGGCCCGAGCTGCGTCCTGGCTCGCCAGCAGCGCATCAGGGTCGTGGGAGGCGTCGCGAGCGGCGTCGTCTCCGTTACTGGCAAGCGCGGCGAGCTGATCGTCGATCCAGCCGGGATCCTCGGCCGGACGGGGGGTGGACAGCTCTATCTCGTGAGGGCCGCGGTGACCGTACTGGCGGGCATAGACGTCCCGGTCGAGATCGCCCCGGGCGAGCCGCGCGAGCCCCACGACCGGTCCGAGACTTTCTAGCGAGGTGGTCTCGGTGCCCTCGACCCGCTGGCCCGAGAGCAGCAGGGCCGCGTCCGCATCCCCGACCAGCGTCGCCAGCTTGCCGGGAGTGGAAACGAGCGTGGTGCCCTCAGCCGAGCCGGCTGCGGTGAGCATGTCGGCTGCCTCCACCAGCAGCGGCCGGACCTGCGTCGGCCATAGGTCGGCCAGCACCGCCGCCTCGGCGGTCTGCTCGATCTCGGCCCGCAGCAGGTCGCACCGGGCGGGCGATTCGGCCAGGAACTGCGGGAGCCGCTTGGCGTTCGCGTTGACACGGCGGACCATCGCGAACGTTGCCGGGAGCATCAGCCGGCTGGCCTTCCAGCGGGGAAGATGCGTACGCGGGATCTCGTCGAGCGAGGGAAGCCTGCCAAGGACCGGGCCGAAAAGCGCGACGAACCGGCGCGACGAGATGCCGATCAGCGACTCAAGCGACATCGACACGCTCACGTTCGCGTAGAACCGCCCGCCGATCCGCCCGTAGCCGCGGTAGTCCCGCACGCTCGGCGGGAAAATCATCCGTGACATGAACAGTTCGATGAACGACCAGGTGGCAGGGGTCATGACGTCGGGCAGTGCCTCGCCCAGGTTGCCGTTGGTCCACAGGTAGTCCCCGGCTACGCTGTCGTTCCACTGGTCGCCGAGAACCACGGCAGGGCGGCCGGCCTGGTCGCACTAGCGGTGATCGGCCTGGCCTGGAGCACCCACAACTCGCCTCGCCGCGCGGGCCCACTCGACGTCCACCGGCTCGCCGGACAGCTTCTCGATCGACAGCCCGATCTGGCCAGCTCGGCTGCCTGGGTCGGCGAGAGCACCGGCGTCGAGCGCAGGCCGATGGGCGTTTCCATCTCCAGCGTGCCCGCGCCGTCGGCCACCGTCATCACGTCCTTGCCGCCCGGCTGGTAGCTGACCAGCGCTTCCGTCGCCCGGTCGACGACGGCGACGTCCGGGGTGACGTCGCCGGACACGACGGACTCGCCGAGGCCCCAGTTCGCGCTGACGACGACCTGGTCGGGAGCGCCGCTGACCGGGTCGATGGTGAACAGGACGCCCGCCGCCTCCGCGGGCACCAGCCGCTGCACGACGACGGCGATGCTCACGTCGTCCGGCGAGATGCCGCGGCGAGCGCGATAGCCGATAGCCCGCGCCGACCACAGCGAGGCCCAGCACCGCCGGACCGCGTCGACCACCGCCGCCTCGCCGTGCACGTTGAGGTACGTGTCGTGCTGCCCGGCGGCGGACATGACCGGGCAGGTCCTCCACCGTCGCCGACGACCGCACCGCGACCGGGACATCGTCGTCGCCGAGCGAGGCGTAGGCCCCGGCGATCGCCACCGCCGTCGATGCGGGCACGGGCTGGCCCGCGAACAGCTCGCCGATCCGCGCTGCGGCCGCCTCGGACGTGCGCCGCGTCGGACACGTCGACCAGGGACAGGGCCGACAGCAACCCGGTCGCGCAGCCCACCGCCGTTAAGGAAATCGAGGTACGCGCCCGTCGTCACGTGGAAGCCGGGCGGAACCCGGAACCCGGCCCGCGCCAGCCGGGACAGCGAGGCGCCCTTGCCGCCGACCACCTCAGCCACGGCGCCGGGGTCGTCCAGGGCCAGCACCAGCGGCACATGACCGCCCGCGGCCGCCGCCTCACCGGTCATCGCCGGATTCCAAGGTCGAAGAGGCGCACCAGCTCCTCGGCGTAGGCCTGCAGGTCGATGCGGGGGTCGTTCCGTTGCCGCAGCACCATGTCGTGGGTAAGCGCGGAGCGCACCACCCCGCCCACCACCTGCACGTTGAAGTCTCGGAACTCCCCGTCGCGCTGCCCCTGGCGCAGGATGTCCTCCACCGAGGGCTGCGGTGCCCGCAGCGGCATGGTCGCGATCAGCGGGCGCCCGTCGGCGGAGGTGGCGTTGAGGCCGATCTCTATGACGGCCACGTGCAAGCTCCGTTGCTCGACGACGTAGTCCGCCGTCCCGACGACGTAGGCCCGGAGCTTGTCGGACGCGCTCGTCGCACGAGCCATCCGCGGCTCCATGAACGTCGCGTAAGTAGCCATCGCGGTGCGGAGCACCTCGCCCATGAGCTCCGCTCGGTCGGAAAAGTGGTACGAGACAACGCTTTTCGCGACCCCGGCCCGTCGGGCAATCTCGGCCATCGAGGCGTCGGCGTAGCCAACCTCGGCTATGGCCTCCGCCGCGCATCCGGCGATCTGAGCGCGCCGCGCCAGCTCGGTGAAGGTGCGCCGGTTGCCAGATGTCCTGGTTCGCACGGTATCCCAACTCTAGAACGATCGATCTAAACACAGTACGCTCGATCTAGAGAAGGTGAAGTCCGTCTCGCGGGCGCTCGCGGCGACCTCGCCAACATCGTCAAATCAGCTCAATCGCCGTGCGCGCTGCCTGGAACGGCTACGGCGTCTACACCTAATTTCGGCATGAACGGATTCACCGAGTCCGTGCGCCAGGAAGTCGCCCAGCGGCACGTCCGCGTCAGCGTCGTCAGCCCGCTGTCCTGGCAACCGAGCTCGGCTCACACATCAAGCCCGAGAGCCGCAACGAGATGATCGACCTCTTCAACCGGCATATCACGAGAAGCTCACCAGCAGATAGAAGGCCGCAGCGGACGGGTCCGACAGGCCACGACAGCCGTGCTGAGTTCGTGCTGACATGGCGGCGGCCGACAGGGCATCTACCTGCGGAAACTGCACGCAACTCCACGAGCTTCACCATCTTCGAAGGCACGTCCGAGATCCAGCGGATGATCATCGGCCGAGCCGTTACCGGGCTCAACGTGCGGTAATACGCGCTGCCCATAACCAGCGGTGTGCTCGTGGCCCCGGCAGCAGGGCGAAGCTGGTCGCCAGCACGTCGCCCGGCGGCGGCAACCGCGGGCCGGCGGACCGGGGGTTATCCACAGCTAGAGGCGCGGGCTAGTCGGGGGGCCAGGAGGCCAGCTGGCCACATTTTCTGTACGCCACCAGCTTTCTAGCGTGGATGACACTGGGCATGCAGCGGGCGTGCCAGGCCAGGGAGGCGTCATGATCAAGGCCAGCGGCCTCAGCAAGAGATACGGGCCGGTGCGGGCCGTCGATAACCTTAGCTTTGCCGTGCAGCCAGGCTCGGTGACCGGGTTCCTCGGTCCGAACGGCTCGGGCAAATCCACAACGATGCGGATGATCCTGGGGCTGGACCGCCCGGATGCCGGCCGGGCCACGATCGGCGGGCGGGCCTATCACGATCTGGCCTGGCCGCTGCGGGAGGTGGGCGCGCAACTGGAGGCCAGGGCGTTTCATCCGGCCCGTTCGGCTCGCTCGCATCTGCGGGTGCTCGCCGCGGCGGGGAAAATCTCCGACGCAAGGGTGGACGAGGTTCTTGGGATGGTTGGCTTGTCCGATGCGGCACGCCGCCGCGCGGGCAAGTTCTCACTCGGCATGTCGCAGCGACTCGGCATCGCGGCGGCCTTGCTGGGCGACCCTGCGGTGCTGATCCTGGACGAGCCCGTGAACGGCCTGGACCCAGAAGGCGTCCGCTGGATGCGCACCCTGCTGCGCAGCCTGGCCTCGCAGGGCCGAACCGTCCTGGTGTCCAGCCACCTGATCAGCGAGATCGCGCTGGTGGCCGACCACCTCATTGTCATCGGCGGCGGCCGCCTGCTCGCCGACACGACAGTCGCCGACCTATCTGGCCGCTCGGGATCCCTCGAGGATGCATTCCTCACGCTGACGTCTGGAGGTGCGGCATGACCACCATCTCGCAGACAACCAGGCGTCCGGTCCCCCGCAGATCCGCGGTTGGCTTCCGGCAGGCCGTGCGGATGGAGCAGATCAAGCTCCGCACGCTGCGCTCGCCCTGGGTGACGCTGCTTATCACCATCGCCGGTGCGGTCGGCCTGGCAACCGCGGTCGGCCTCAACGCCAAGGACACTCACGGCGACATCACCAGCAATGTCCTTGCGGGCGTCGCACCCGGCCTGCTTTCATTCGGGGTGCTCGGTGTGCTGGTGATGACGAACGAGTACTCCTCCGGCCTGATCAAAGCGACGCTCGCCGCGGTGCCCCACCGGGGGACTGTGATCGCGGCGAAGACGCTGGTGTTCGGGGCAATTGCTCTCGCGGTCGGTGAGCTCGCGTCGTTCGCCGCGTTCCTCGCCGGGACGGCGGCCTTGCCGCCCGTGTTCCACGCACCGTCGCTTAGCGACCCGACGGTGCTGCGGGCGGTCCTGATGGTCGGCGCAGCCTACCCGCTCATCGGCCTGCTAGGCCTCGGCATCGGCGCGATCGTGCGGCACGGGGCCGCGGCCACCGGGGTGGTCATCGGCGTCGTGTTTGTCGGCGCGCAGGCACTGGGGGCGCTGGCCCACTCGCTCGGCGCCTACGCCCCGATCACCATCGTCTCTGACTCGCTGTCGGCCACCAATGCGCCCAGCTACCCTGCGCTCGAGCCCTGGGCAGGCGTGGGAGTGCTCGCGCTCTACGCGGCGGTGGCGGTGGCAGCCGGAGCGGTGCTGCTCGCACGGCGCGACGCCTAGCCGGGACACTGGACTCATGAGCAGCACGGTGGGGCCGCGGGCCGGGGAAGCTGGCTCGCGGCCATCCGCGGGCGGCGGGCGGCGCGCGGCTGGCGGCGCCGTCCGCACTCTGCTCTCCGCGCCGTTCACCCGGCGGGCGTGGCGGGAGCTGCTGTATGCGGTGGCCGGCGTACCGCTCGGCGTGGCGGGGTTCGCGCTCACCGTTGGGTTCCTCGGGCCCGCGACACTGCTGACGATCTCCCTCATCGGTACCGTGCTCGGCCTCGTCCTGCTCATGACCGGCCTGCGCGTTGCGCGCCTGGTGACCGCGGCGCAGCGGGCGCTGGCCCTGGTTCTGCTAGGAGCACGGCTGCCACAGCTCCTGCCGCACCGGCCAGCGCACGGCGCGCTCCGCCGAGTCGATGCCCGGCTGCGGGACGGCGCGGGATGGCGTGCGGTGGCCGCCGCCATCGTGGGCCTGCCGATCGCGGTCGCCAAGTTCATCTCGGTCCTCTGGTGGGCATACGGGGCGTTCAGCGTAACCTCGCCCGTGTGGTGGCTGATGTTCCGCAACCATCCGGCCGGCACCCGCCTGAGTCCGGTCCGTTTCGGCGGTTTTGCAGTCGAGACCTGGCCGGGGACCTGGCTGGCGGCCGTCCTAGGGGCCGCGATACTGCTCGTGGCGCCGTGGCTTGTGCACGGAATCGTTATGGCCGAACAGTCGCTGCTGCGCCGGGTCCTTGGGCCCGGCGAACTGGCGGCGCGGGTCGCCGCGCTTGAGCGGTCCCGTTCGGAGGTCGTCAATGAGGCCGCGGCTCTGGTCCGGCAGATAGAACGGAACCTGCACGACGGCGCCCAGACCCGGCTGGCAACGCTCGCATTGCACCTGGGGATGGCCCGGGAGAAACTCGCCGCGGGCGGTCCGGAGGACGTAGCGGCGGCGCGGGACCTGGTGGAGGCGGCCCATGCCGGGGCGAAGGAGGCGCTCGTGGAGTTGCGGGACCTCTCCAGCGGCATCCATCCGCCCGTGCTCGACAACGGCCTCGGGCCAGCCCTGGAGAACCTCGCCGCCGCCAGCGCGATCCCGGTCCGGATCACAACGCACCTGCTGGAGCGCCCTTCGCCTGCGATCGAGACGATCGCCTACTTCAGCGCTGCCGAACTCCTGGCGAATGCTGTTAAGCACAGCAGCGCCAATCTGATCGAGGTCGCGGCTAGCTCACCGCGGGACGGCCCGTTCGTGCTGACCGTCAGCGACGACGGCCGGGGCGGCGCCGACGAGGCGGACGGCTCGGGGCTTTCTGGCCTGCGCCACCGGGCGCGGACCGTTGACGGCACGCTGACCGTCACCAGCCCACCCGGCGGACCCACGACCGTCAGCGTGGAGCTTCCCCTGCACCCCTGAATTGACCTGGTCCAGCGCTGCCGATCTCCTGTCCCCGATCCTGTGCCGCTCAGCCTCTGGCACCGCGGGCGTCAGGCGGCCGTGGGAGCATGGCCGGCATGCGGGTGGTTATCGCGGAGGATTCCGCACTGCTGCGCGAAGGCCTCGTGCGGCTGCTTGAGGACCGGGGGTACGAGGTGGCCGCGGCGGTAGCGGACGCGGGCTCGCTGCTCGCTGCGGTCGCGGAGCACCATCCGGACGTGGTGGTGACCGACATCCGGATGCCGCCCACGCACACCGACGAGGGCTTGCGAGCCGCGGCGGAGCTGCGCAGGCACTACCCGGAGGTCGGGGTCCTCGTGCTGTCCCAGTACATCGAGACCACCTTTGCGACCGCGCTGCTGGCCGGGAACGCCGGGGGGGTCGGCTACCTGCTGAAAGACCGGGTCGCGGACGCGGCGGAGTTCGCCGGCGCACTGGAGCGGGTCGCCGGCGGCGGGACCGCGCTCGACCCCGAGGTGGTCACCAGACTGATGCGGGCAAGCCGGCAGATCGGCGGGCTCGGCGGCCTCAGTCCGCGGGAGCGTGAGGTCCTCGAGCTCATGGCGGAGGGGCGCTCCAACGCAGCGATCGCGGAGGCAATGGTGATCTCATCCGGAGCCGTGGAGAAACATGTGGCGTCCATCTTCAGCAAACTGGGGCTGCCGTCGTCCCAAGCCGACAACCGGCGGGTACTAGCGGTGCTCCAGTACCTGCGGGCCTGAGCCGGCCCACAGCACCGGTGACCCGCACCGCACCTCAGGGACCGTCCAGAGCATGATCATCGGCCGAACCGGCACCGGGCCCAACGTGCGGTAGATTTCGCCGGGGACCTTGCGAGCGGCCGCCGCTTCGTCTTACCAGGACACCCTGGGGCCAACCGACACGATGGGCGCATGACCGAGCCGACTGTCACGGGCATAACCTCACCCGCCCGCGCGCTGTTTCACACCGCGCCGCGCTGCGTGGAGATCAGGGAAGTGCCGCCGCCGCGGCCCGGGGCCGGTGAGGTCCTGGTCCGCACCTTGTGCTCTGGCATCAGCGGTGGCACCGAACGACTGGTGTACCGCGGCGAGGTTCCGGCCGACCTGGCGCTGGACGACACGATCGACGCGCTTGGCGGCACCTTCTCCTATCCCTTCGCCTTCGGGTATGCGTGTGTCGGCGAGGAAACGGAGTCCGGCCGGTCGGTCTTCGCGTTCCATCCGCATCAGGACGTATTCGCGGCGCGGGCCGATGACCTGATTCCGCTGCCTGCCATCGATCCCGCCGCCGCGACCTTGTTCCCGCTGGTCGAGACCGCGTTGCAGGTGACGCTCGACGCCGGGACCGGCTATCGCGACCGGGTCATCGTGCTCGGCGCCGGCGTGCTCGGACTGCTGACCAGCTTGCTGTTGCAACGGTCCGGGTGGCGGCCGCTGCTGGCGGAGCCGCAGGCGTGGCGCCGCGCCCTGGCCAGCAGCCTCGGCGCCACCGCCGCAGCGCCCGAGGAACTGGCGGCAGCGAAGGTTCCGCTGGTCATTGACGCGAGCGGCAACCCGGATGCGCCGGCGATGGCGCTGGACATGCTGGCCCACGAGGGCACCCTGCTGGTCGCGTCGTGGTTCGGCACCAAGCCAGTGCCGTTGCCGCTCGGCGGCGCCTTCCACCGGCGGCGCCTGACCATCCGCAGCACTCAGGTTTCCACCGTGCCGGCCCGGCTGTCCGGGACCTGGACGCGATCGCGGCGGCAGCGGGAGACCGTTGAGTTGCTGGCCGAACTACCGCTGGCCCAGCTGTGCACTCACGTCTTCGCGTTCGGCCACGCCGCCGAGGCGTTCCGGGCGGTGGACGAGGGGAGACCCGGCTTGATGCATGCAGTTCTTGACTACGACAGGAGTACCGCCGGTGACATGTGAAGTCGGGCTGAGCCGAAGCGTCCGTGCGTTCCACATCATGCCGGGGCTGCCAGGGCCAGAGGGCCAGCTGCATGATCATGACTACCGAATTGAGATCGTGGTGGACCGCGAGCAACTCGACGGCCGGGGCATGGTCTGTGACCTGGATGTGCTGGAAGCGGCGCTGACCGAGCTCACCGGTCGGGTCGACGGCCGCAATCTGGAGGAGATACGCCCGGCCGCGGCCGAGGCGGTCACAGTCGAAGTGTTCGCCCGCTGGGTGCACGACACTCTCGCGCCCACCGTCGCCGCCGCAGGCGGCGAGACACTGGCGGTGCGGGTGTGGGAAACTCCGGTCGCATTCGGTGGATATCGCGCCCGATGCTGACGCTCTGCCCAACTACGCCGGGCGCCTTCGGCTGGCCGGTCTCGGGCTGCAGCGCGCGGTACCATCGGTTCCTGTCGCGACCAGGTCACGCAATCCGAGACGGAGCAGATGCTGGTGAGCCAGTCGCAGCCGATGGGCGAGTTAGACGAGTTGCACGCCGGGGCGGAGCAACTCGTGAACCGCGACCTGGTCGTCGCCGCGCTAGGCCAGGCTGACGCAGGAGCACCGGGACGTGCTGAGCGAGTGCTATTTTCGCGGGCGGTCGGTGGCAACGGCCGCGGACGTCCTGGAGATCGCGCCCGACATGGTCAAGTCCCGCGCCTACTTCGCGCTGCATGCGCTGCGGCTGGCCATCGAGGAACTGGCAGGTGTCCAGTGACGCCCGACACGGCCGCCCGCCCCGGCGCCGCCTGCCCCCGGCGGCCGCGAGTCAGGGGAGATGGCTGGTGTCGTTGACGCGATGGACGGCGGCAAACCCTCCACCGTGCCATTGGATCTCGTTAATGCAGGCGGAGCCGAGATAGAGCCGGTAAAGCGTGCCGAGCGGGACGCCGAGAGCCCGGCACAGCAGGATCTTTATCGGCGTGATGTGACTCACCACCAGGACGTTCTGCCCGCTGTGGTCGCGCAGCAGCCGGTCACAGGCCTGGTTTACCCGGTGCGCCGTCTCGGCGAAGCTCTCGCCGCCGGGCGGGGCCTGCTCGGGATCGCGCCGCCAGGCGGCCGCGGCTCCGGGCCAGCGCTCCTGGATTTCCGCCAGGGTGAAGCCGTCCCAATCACCGAAGTCGGTTTCACGGAGATCATCATCGATGGTTGCGGTGAGTCCCAGTTCGCCGGCCGCGATGGCGGCGGTGGCGAGGGCGCGCTGCAGCGGCGAGCTGACCACGGCGTCAATGGGAGCACCGGCGGCCAGGCGGCAAGCGGCCGCCTTCGCCTGCCGGGTTCCGCTAGCGCTCAGCGGGATATCACGCAGCCCGCTGAAGCGGTGCTCAGGTGACAGCTCGGTATCGCCGTGCCGGAGCAGGACGGTGGTGGTGGGACCCGCTGCGGGGTTATCCCAGCCCAGTGTCATGTGCGCTCACTGTGGCGGTTCGGGTGCCGCGGGTCAAGGGGCCGACGCCGTCTGGGCGGTGGGTGTGCTGAAGGCGTCGAGAAACTGGTTGCGGAAGGCGCTCATTGGCTCGAGCGGAGCAGAGCGACCGGGGACCAGCCCGTCCTGCCAGTGCCAGGAGGCGATCTGCCGGAATACCGAAGGGTCATGGGCAACGATCGAGATCGGCACGGCGTGGCTGGCCCCCGGGAGGCTGATACCGCCGGCGGGCTGCTCGTCGCCGAGGAAGATGAGCACGAGGTTGGGGTCGTTCAGTTCGGTGACCCATGAGGTCAGGGCCTGCATCGAGTACTGGATCGACCGGCCGAAGGCCTGGCGCTCTTTGCTGATGTTGCCAAAGATGGAGAGCGCCGTCGCGCCGCGCGCGGGCATCGAGTCGAATATCGAGCCGTTGCCGACCTTGCTCCACGGAACCATGGTCGGCAACGGGGTCCATGGCGAGTGCGAGGAGACCGTGTCGATCTCCGCCATAACCGGCTTGTGGCCGGGGCCGAACTCGAGCCGCTGCAGCTCGGCATAGGTGTACTGGTCGGGCATCGAGGCATAGCTGAAGCTCGGGCCCTGGTAGCCGACGTTGTTGCGGCCGTAGTCCTTGGTGAAGTGGTAGAACCTAGGGCCGGCCGGGAAGCCGCGCTCGTCTTCGGGGCTGTCGATCACGGTGCGCCAGCCGGCCTTGTCGAAGGCGTCGCTGAGGGTGAACCGGCGGCTGGCGATGAGCTGGGCATACCGCTGTGTGGTGTTGACCCATAGTCCCGACTGCAGGGTCGAGTGGGCGAGCTGGCTGATCCCGCCGAAGCCAGGGGCGGTGACCCAGGCGGTCTGCGCGGACCAGCCGGCCCGGGCCAGCGAGGCAGTGCTGCTGCGCAGCACGGCGTCGACGCCGGGGGCGGCGCTGGAATCTCGGACGGCGGTCTGGCCGTAGCTCTCGACGAAGTCGATGATGACATCCTTGCCGCGCAAGCCGGTGAGCAGGTCCGAAGCGGGGATGCGGGCCTGGGGGTCGGAACTGTGGATGGCCTGCGCGAAATGACGCTGGTCGGTGAACGCTGCCTGAGTGGCGCGGACCTGGGCGACCGCCAGCGCGGCGGCGCTGGTCGAGGCGACGGGGGATCCCGCGATGAGTTGCAGTGACAGGCCCGCGCACAGTCCCCAGACTGCGGTGAGAGCAGCAAGGCCGCGGACCGCGCCGCGGCGGTGCCGGGCGGCCACGGTCGTGATGTGAATGGTTGCTGCGGTGATCGCGCAGAAGACCAGGATGAGACCGACCCAGAGCGCGACGAGCGCAAGGTCGGTGCGCGCGGAGCCGATCGCGTCGCGGATCACGTCCACAGCGGGCCGGAGGCTGCCCCAGTCGTTCACCGGGTTGAACGCTCGATCGACGAACTCGTAGAACGCTATATCGAGAAACTTGGCGAAGGCGAGGAGGCTGAACAGGACCCCAGCGACAGCGGCCACGATCCGTCGCGGCAGTGGGGGCAGCACCAGCGCGACAGCAACCAGGACGAGCGCCTCCACCGGGATGCGGACAAAGGCGGCGGGGGTCAACTGCCAGGCGCGGTTGGGCAAGAGGAGGTCAGCCCACACGAGCACGACCGAAAGCACGATGATGGCCAGCCGCGCTGCCCTGCGGGTGCGCGGGCTGGCGACGGCGCGGCACAGCCAGATCACGTCGCGGCCGAACGACTCGGCCAGCAGCAGCAACGCAACGGCGACCGCCATCATCCCGACGAGCTTGTCGAGCACTCCCGATACGGCGACAGTGAGCACGATGCCCTGGACCGCGGCCACGACCTTGCGCCAGTACCGGGGTGGCAACGGCGCGGCCAGCCACGGGAGCACCCAGCCGGCCAGCAGCAGCACGTAGCGAGCGGCGCCGATGGCCAGCACCCAGCTGCCGTAGGCCTGCGACACGGCGATGCTGAGCAGCAGGATGAGGAAGGCGTCGACCTCGCCGTCGAGACGGCCACCCAACGGGGTGACGGTGCCGGTCCGGCGGGCCACCTGCCCGTCCACGTTGTCGAGGATCAACGCGACAATGGACAGGGTGACCAGCGCCGTGATCGACACTGGCCGGCTGAACGAGTCGGCCACCAGGCCTGCGACCCCGGCGATCAGCAGCGCGCGGGCCAGGGTGACCCAGTCCGGCGGCAGCATCGCGGGCTGGTCACTGCGCATTCGGGCGGTGACAATCAGCGCCGTCGCCGCCGCGCCGGTGGCTAGCCCGGTGATCCAGCCGGCGACGCCGAGACCACTTGTCGCGGACAGGACGCCGAGCAAGGCGGCTGTAGCGGGTATCCCCAGGAACGCGGCGAGCCGAATCCTAGCCAGCGTGCCGTCTTCCACCGGGGTCTCAGGCGCGGCCTCGCCCTGCACCTGCCCAGTCGCACCCACCGCGCCTCCGTCTGCGTTAACCGCTGCCGCCGCACTTGACAGGGACAACGGGCCGGCACTCATGCTGGTTCACCGCTGCTGGCTGCCGCAGCCGGACGGGTGAACTATGTGGCCGGCCGGCTCGTGTAACCCGGTGTGACGTCCGCGCACTCAGCTCCAGCCGGGATCGGTCCGGCCGTCCGCCGCTTCGGGCTGTCCTTTCTGCGCCTGGCGGCGGCCGTCACCGTGCTGTGGTTTCTCTGGCGGCAGGTGGGCACCGCGCCATTCAAGGACGGGCTGCGCGCGGTCACCTGGCCAGCCGTCGTGGCCGCCGCCACGCTCACCGCCCTGACCACGGTGTGCTCGGCCTGGCGGTGGCGGGTCGTCGCCCGGGCACTCGGCCTCAGCATTGGCCTGCCGGGCGCGATCAGCGCCTATTACCGTTCCCTGTTCCTCAACTCCGTGCTCATCGGCGGCGTCCTCGGTGACGTCCACCGGGCGGTCAGACACGGCCGCAGCGCCGGGGACCTGGCGCGAGGGTTGCGCGCCGTGGGGTGGGAACGGCTGTGCGGTCAGATCATCCAGGCCCTGGTGACCGCCGTTGTGCTGCTGGCCCTGCCATCGCCGGTCCGGCCCGCACTGCCCTATGTCTTGGCCGGCGTCGCTGTCGTAGCCGGGTGTATCGCGCTGGCCGGGTGGCGCGCTGCTCGCCGCGGCCGGTCGCGGCTGACCCGCGCCGCCAGGGCCGTTTCCGATGATCTGCGGCACGGCCTGCTAGCGCCAGAGGTGTGGCCCCAGCTGGTGCTGGCCTCGGTGCTGGTCGTCGCCGGGCACACCGCGACATTCGTCCTCGCGGCCCGGGTCGCCGGCAGCACCCTGCCGCTGGGCCAGCTGCTGCCGTTGCTGATGGTGGTCCAGGTGGCGGTGGCGATCCCCCTGAGTATCGGCGGGTGGGGGCTGCGGGAAGGAGCCGCGGCCTGGGCCTTCGCCGCCGCCGGGCTCGGCGCGGCCACCGGGGTCACGATCGCCACGCTCTATGCGGTACTCATGCTGGCCGCGGTTTCCCCCGGCGCTGGCCTGCTGCTGGGGGACGCCGTGCGCCGCCGCCGTCGGGGCCCGACCCCCCCGGTGACCGACCTCGGCCCGCCGCTTTCGGCGTCCTCGCCCCGGCGCGAGGCCGAACGGCTCGTCCGTTGACCGGGGTGGTCAACGGGGCGACGATCCGCCGGCGCATTCGGATCCCGCTGCGCTTCGGTGACGACTACACGACCACCGCCACGGTCGTCAGCTTCACCGGCCTGGCCGACGCGCATCAGCACGTGGCGCTCGAACTCGGCCGGCCCGCCGCCGCCAGGCTGCCGCTGGTGCGACTGCACAGTGAATGCCTCACCGGCGACGTATTCGGCAGTCAGCGGTGTGACTGCGGTCCGCAGTTGCGCGAAGCGGTCGAGCGGATCACCAAGCACGGCGGGTACGTGCTGTATCTGCGCCAGGAAGGGCGCGGCATCGGGCTGTACGAAAAACTCGACGCCTACGCGCTGCAGGATCGTGGCCTGGATACCTATGACGCGAATATCGCGCTCGGTCACCGGGCCGACGAGCGGGACTACACCAGCGCGGCCCAGATGCTGCACGCGCTCGGCGCCAGCCGCATCGGGCTGCTGAGCAACAACCCGGACAAGGGCGCTCAGCTGGCCCGGCTGGGCATCACGATCGTCAGCCACGTGCCTACCGCGCTGCACCTCACCGGGGCCAACGCCGCCTACCTCGCCACCAAGGCCCGGCGCGGCGGGCATAGCCTGGTATCGCGGGAACTTGAACACGTCGCCGATCCGCCCCGGCACGCGGGTCCGCTCGCCAGTCCCGCAGAGCTAGGGTTCGAGGCCCGATGACAGACATTCGCGAGCATCCGCCGCCAGTCACTGCGCCCGCCGCCCCTGGGCCGCGCGCGCCGCCGGCCACTCGTCCGGGCCGTGTCGTGGGCCTGGACGGGATCAGGGGCCTAGCTGCCCTGTATGTCGTTATGTACCACATTTTGGTGCGCGCCTGGTCGGGATACCCCGTCACTCACGCCCCGTTCTGGGCGGCCTGGTTGGGTTATGGCCGGGGCGCGGTCGCGATGTTCATCGCCTTGTCGGGCTTTTCGCTGGGCCTCGGCCCGGCGCGCTCGGGGTGGCGGCTCAAGTCGATCGGGACCTACGCACACCGACGGGCCTGGCGCATCCTGCCGCCGTACTGGGCCGCGCTCGCATTCAGTCTGGTGCTGACCTGGTACGTGCTCGCCCAGCCCTTCCTGCGGGTGCCCAACGGAAAGTCCGTCGTCGTGTATGGCTTGCTCGTGCAGGACGTCTTCGCCGTGGGCAGCCCCAACCGATCGTTCTGGTCGATCGCCATCGAAGTCCAGCTCTACGTCCTCCTGCCGTTGCTGCTGCTGCTCGTCCGCCGGGTTAGTGCCCGCGCGATGGTGGGCCTGGTGGCCGCCATCGTCGTGACCATCGGCGTGCTGGGACCCCGTGTGGCACTCATGAACACCGCCTTGGTCAAGTTCACCCCCGACCTCGCGGTGCTGTTTGCCGTCGGTTTGCTGGCCGCCGGGATCGTCACCGCCGGCGAGCGCGCCCGATCGTGGCCCTGGGCCGGTTGCGCGCTGGCGGCCGCAGTGCCGCCAATCGTGCTGATGGTGGTCAGGGGTTCCATCTGGTCGAACGTCAATCTGTTCTGGCTCGACCTGGCCTGGGCTCCGGCGATCGGCTGCTTCCTCACCGCGGTCGCCACCTCGCGCCCGCGGTTCCTCGTAGGTTTCCTTAACAGCCGCATGCCGCGATTCCTCGGCTCCTGCTCCTACAGCCTGTACCTCACCCACGCGCCGATCATTATCGCCGTGTCCTTCGGCCTTGTGCGCGGCCACGTCGCCGCCGGGGCGCCGATGTTCTTCGTGCTGGTCGCGATCCTGCTGCCCGTTACCGTGTGCTTCGCGCGGATATTCGCCGCAGTGTTCGAGCTGCCCTTCCAGCGGCACCGCGGCTGGATCCCGCTCCGGCAGGCGATGTCGGCCCGGCTGCGGCAGCTGCGGCCAGCAGAGCCGGCCCCGGCCCGGTGCGCTGGCTGAGCCCTAGCCGGGTGAGCGCCCCGCGAAGTCAAGCTGGTGCGCGATGTAGACCAGCTCGCCTGCAGCCAGCTGCCGACTGCGGACGGCCAGCCAGTCGGCCAGGTCCGCGGGCGCCACCCGGTCCTGGCGACTCCGCAGTGCGTCCCCGATCGTGCTAAGGATGCTGCGCAGGAAATACGCCTCGTCGGCCGGGTAGGTCCCGTCCGGGGCCGGGTGCACGACCCAGTCCGACGACCCCGCCGCGAGGGCGGGCGCCCCCGCATCGCGCAGCTGGTGGAACAGGCGGCGGCCCGTGCGGCTCTCGCCGGCCTGGCCGTAGCGGATGCGCTCGTCCATATCGCGGTGGTAAGCCCGCATGACCTGGTCGTCGTGGCGGTGGCCGGGCGCGAAGATGCTCTCGCCGTCGTAGTTGATCGTGAACCAGTAGACCCCGCCGGGCCCAAGCAGCCGCAACAATCCGGGCAGGACGGCTGGCACGTCGACCAGGTCGAGGACGGCGTTTGCGATCAGCACGTCGGCTGGCTCCCCGGCAACGGCCGTCAGGTAATCGCCGAGCTCGGCGTGCACCAGGCGCACCCGCAGGTCACCCACCTGCAGGCCATCCGGCCTCAGGTCATTTCGCAAACCCCGGCCGTCCGCCCAAGCGCGCAGCCACCGGCGCGAGCACTCCAGCAGCTCCCGATCTGCATCGAGCAGGAGATACTCGCCGGCGCCGACGACCCCCCAGTCCAGCAGCCGGGCCACCATCGTCCCCAGGCCGGCGCTGACCTCCAGCACCCGCGGCGCACCCGCGGGCAACAGGCGGCCCAGCTCGGCCAGCACCTGCCGGTTGAGCGCCCGGTCATCCACTGTCGTTTTCGCGGTCAGGTAGCGGGCAAAGCCGGAGGTCGCCGGTGCTTCGTCGGAGCAGGTCATTGCATCTCAGCCACCATCGCGAACTTGCGCACCCGTCCACAGCCGAGCCAGTCACTCCACAACCGATGCGAAGCGATGAGGTCGGCGGTGGCCTGCGTCCCGATCTCGGCGGCGATCTGGAGTGAATCTGCTTGATAACAGCGAAGCAGCGCCGCGGCGATGGCCTGATGGGCGGAGCTGTACTCACGCCGCCACGTCACGGTCAGCCCCGCCGCGCCCAGCACATCGGTCAATTCCGCCAGCTGAATGGGCCAGACCGTGTCGGCGCCAGGCATGAGGGCTCGCTCCGGGTCGGTGAGCCTGCGGCCCTCTTCGACCGTGAAGGCGAACCGCCCGCCCGGTTCCAGCACGCGCGCCACCTCGTCCGCCAGGGCATTCTTGTCGGGAAATGCCAGCATCGTCTCCAGCAGGAGTACCACCTCAAAGCGGCCCGCGGGCAGCGGCGGGACGTGCACCTGCTCGAACCGGCAGGGCAGATCCGAGGCCAGCTGCCGGGCGATGGCCAGTGCGCTCGCGGACTGATCCACGCCCAGGTAGCGGCAGCCTGACTCCGCCGTGATCATCCGGCCGGGGCCCGCCACGCCGCAGCACAAGTCGAGCACGGATGCGCCGCGCCCGACGCCGGCCCGGTGCGCCAGGGTGCGGATCTCGGCCGCCCGCATGAAGCTTTCCTGGCCCACGTACTCGTCCGGGGGGTAGGCGCCCGCCCGGGCCCGCTCTAGCGCTGTCAAGAGTCGAACCGTGTCCACCGCTTCTCCGTATCCTCCTGTGTCAGGTATGACGGATCGGCCGCGGCTGCAGTTCAGCTCGGCCGGAGGCTGGAGGATGTCATGGTGCGGCAGGCGCTCTCGACGGCGGGAGCATCGTGCGGGTCCACGTAGTAGTCCCCGCGGGCTTCGACGATCCCGGCCGGCCTACCGGCGGCAACATCTACGACCGGCGGGTCTGCGCCGGACTGGCCGGGGCCGGCTGGGAGGTGCTGGTCGCTACCGTCGCCGCGGCGTGGCCGGTACCCGACCCGGGCGCCCGCGCCGACCTGACCCGCGTCGTTTCCGCCATCCCCGACGGCGAGATCGCCCTGATCGACGGGCTGATCGCCTCGCCGACCGCGGCCCAGCTGCTGCCGCACGCGGACCGGATTCGAATGACAGTGCTGCTGCACATGCCGTTGGCCACCGCCCTCGACACCCGCCAAGACGCCAGCGCGCAGTGCTCTGAACGAGCCGTGCTTCGCGCGGCCACGGGCGTGGTCGTTACCAGCGAATGGACCCGCCAGCAGGTCCTGACCCGCTATGAGATCCCGGCCTGCCGGGTGCACGTCGCCCGGCCGGGCGTCGACCGGATCGCTGCCCCCGCCCGGCCCGTCCGCGGCGACATGATCTGCGTGGGGGCTCTCGGTCGCCACAAGGGGCAGGATCTGCTCGTCGAGGCACTCGCTGAGCTGGGCGATCTGGACTGGCGGTGCGCGCTGGCCGGACCGCTTGACCGCGACCCGGACTTCGTCGGTCAACTGCAAACCTGTATCGATCGCCTCGGCTACGGCCACCGGGTCCGGCTCACCGGCGTCCTGACCGGCCCGGCGCTCAGCCGCGCTTACAGCGCGGCCGACCTGCTCGTGGCGCCGTCCCGTTCGGAGACCTACGGCATGGCCGTAACCGAAGCCCTCGCCCACGGCTTGCCCGTCCTGGCCGCCGCCGTGGGCGGGCTGCCCGAAGCGCTCGGCGCCAGCCCGGATGGCAGCCGCCCCGGCCAGCTGATCCAGGCTGAGGATCCGGCTGCCCTCGCCGCCGCGATCCGCGACTGGCTGACCGACGGGCGACACCGACACCGGCTGCGCGCGGCCGCGCGTAGCCGGCGGTCGAGCCTTTGCGGCTGGGAACTGACCACGCAGGAAATAGCGGCGGCACTGACCGCTGACGGGCGCCCTGAGCCCGTGCCGCTCGGAGCAAACGACCACCTTGGAAAGGCCGCCCGATGACAATCAGAACCGAGAGTCGCATCACGATCGCCAGCAGCGTCCAGGAGGTGTGGGAGTACCTCTGTGACGTCGGACGCTGGCCCGAATGGGCCCCCACAGTGCTCGAAGGCCGGGTTCGCGGGGGAGGACCGCTGGAGCCCGGCGCGCGGGTGGAGCAGCGGGCGAAACTGATTCTCGGCATGAGCCGCCGGCGCAGCCAGGGGGTGACCGCGGTCGAGGCGCCCCGTCATATGGCGTTCGCCGGGCCGATGGGCAATTCCGCGGCGCGCTGGGGAATGGAACTCGAGTCGGCGGGCGATGGGCAGACCGCCACCATGATGTGGATCGAGGTCGACCTCGCGGGCATCATGCGCGCCTTCCCCGGCGCTCTCAAAAGCAGAATTCAGCGCGTGAGCGATCTCGAGATGGTGGCGATCAAGTCTGCGGTCGAGTCCGGTACGCGGGAAAGTGCGGTGTCCTAGATGGGGTGGCGCGGTGCTGACCGGGACGCTGCCGGGATCGAGGAGCACACCGCGAATCAGAGTGACCCGACGCGAGAGCACCTGATCGCGACCTACCGCAAGATGGCAAAGCACTACGACTTCACTTCCCGGCTGTATCCCGCGCCCGGCTACCCCCAGCGGGCCCAGCGCCTCCGGACCGTGCAAGCGCTCGGCCTGCGCGCGGGTGACACAGTGATCGACATGGCCTGCGGCACCGGTCTGAACTTCGCGCTCCTGCAGAAGGTGATCGGGCCCCGCGGCCGGATCGTCGGCGTCGATCTGACCGACGCGATGCTCGCCCAGGCCGGGGATCGGATCGCGGCAAACGGCTGGCGCAATGTCAGCCTCGTCCAAGCCGACGCTGTCGCCTTCGACTTCCCGGCTGAGGTCGACGCGATCCTGTCTACCTACGCCCTGTCCCAGGTGCCTGAGTGCGCAGAGGTCATCGCGCACGGCGCCGCGGCCCTCGCCGGAGGCGGGCGCTGGGCCGTGCTGGATCTCAAGGTTCCCGACTACACGCCTAGGTGGCTGTCGCAGCTCGGGACCGGCGTTGTACGGCCTTTCGCCGCCATAGATGAGTGGATCATGCGCTGTCCGTGGGAGGCGATTCGCGCCGCCATGCAGGAAGAGCTGACCGACGTCTCCTGGACCGAGTTGTGCTTCGGAACGGCATTCCTCGCGGCCGGGTCCCGCGGTCAGGGCGGCGGGGCGAACACCGGCAGCGGATCGGCGGAGCCGACCTGAAGGTAGCCGGTGATCAGCTTGCCCCGGGCTGGCTCCAGCTGCGGACTGATCGGCAGCGGCCAGCGGAGCTGCTGGCAGAGGGCAGTCCGGTGCGTGTCAAAGGCCGACACGACGAGGTCGCCGTACACCTCTGCCCTGGCCGGGACCCAGAACCGCCAGGCCACGAGCGCGACGACAAGTCCGGTCGGCAGCGACAGGATCGTCCACGGGATGAACACCAGGACAAGGACTCCCCGCATACCGGTGGCCACGCTGGTATTCGGGGACTGCCGGGCGGCAGCGACCTCCTGGCGGCTGGAATCGGGCAGCACCAGCCATAGTCGGGGCCAGACGACGATCGAATCCAGGCCGTAGCGGCTCCGCGGCCTGCTCTCCGCGGCCCGCAGGATGTTCCCGATCGTGGTCGGCATGTACAGCGCAGGCTGCCCGGGGCGCCGGTGCGCGGCCCGGTCGAGCGCGGCGAGGCGGGCGAGCTGGGTAGCGGTAGGCGTGGCCGGCGCGTCGATGGCCGCCATCAGCTGCTGCCACTCAGCGTCGTCATCGACCGCCTGGTTCTGCGCCCGCTCGATGAGGCCGCTGCTCAGGCCTCGCTCCTACAGCCTGCGGGCGTACTCGGCCTTGGCCTGGGCACGACTCATCCCCACGCGGTCCTCCCCCAGCGCGGCGCGCTCGCCGCGCCGGGATAGCGGAGCTGTCTGGCGTTATGCCCGTCCCCGGCTGAACGCCAGATACTTCCGCTGACTGCCGGTCTTCACTGTAAGACCGGAGCATGTGCGATCGTCCGTGATCGGGCGTAATGAACTGGTAATAGTCCGACGCCCGCGAGCTGCGGGGGAAAGGCAGCGGACCGACTCGCGGGCAAGGGTCTCGGTAGAACGCCCGAGGCGGAGCCGGGCCCAGACCCGGCGCTCCGTCCGGACAGGCTGATCAGGCCGTAGATCACCCGATGGCCGGCTGCGCGAGCGGACCATAGCGTCGAATCATGACAGCTGAGGCCCAGCCGGCGGTGACGCCGGCCATGGAGATCCCGTCCCGTTTCCGCGGCCCCGCCGGCCGCGGAAACGGCGGCTACGTCTGCGGCCGACTGGCCGCCTACGCCGACGGTCCGGCCACGGTGACGCTGCGTCGGCCGCCGCCGCTCGACACTGCCCTGGACGTGGACCGAGACGGCGCTGGCTCGGTCCGCGTGCGCGACCGGGGCGCGCTGATCGCCGACGCGCAGCCCGCGCGGGACGCTCCGTGCCTTGAGATCCCGGCCCCGGTTACGCCGGCTCAGGTCCGTGCGGCGGCCGGGCGAGCCCGGTATTTCCAGGACCCGATCTTTCCTGACTGCTTCGTCTGCGGGCCCGCCCGCGAGTCCGGCGACGGATTGCGGATCTTCCCCGGCCAGCTGACCGGCCGCCAGTTGTGGGCAGCGCCGTGGACGCCGGACTCGTCTGTGGCCGAGCCCGACGGCAGGGTGCGGGCCGAGATCGTGTGGGCGGTGCTGGACTGTCCGGGCGGGATTGCCGCCGCCGAGGCGGCCGGTCTCGACACCGCGATCGTGCTCGGCCGGATGACGGCCCGGCTGGCGGCGCGGCCCGAAGTCGACCAGCCGTGCGCCGTGGTCGCCTGGCCCGGCGCACGGGCGGGCCGGAAGCACACCGCCTTCTCCGCGCTACTCGGTCCCGGCGGCGACGTACTGGCCGCGGCCCGCGCGGTCTGGCTCACCGTGCCGTGGCCGCACCCGGCGGGGACGTCGTGACGGCGGGCCGGCGCGCCGTCGGTCTCACCCCGATGGAGACCCGGCGCGACATCATCGCCGCCGCCGCCGTGCTCGCCGACGAGCTGGGCTACGAAATCTTCGCGGTGCCCGAGGGCTGGGGCCTGGACTCCACCCCGGTGCTGGCCGAGATCGCCCTGCGCACCACCCGGATCAAGCTCGCTTCGGCGGTCTTGTCGGTGTGGGGACGCACCCCGGCCACGCTGGCGATGACCGCAGCCACACTGCATCAGATGAGCGCGGGGCGGTACGTGCTCGGGCTCGGGGCAAGCACTCCGGCGCTGGCCGAGGGTTTCCACGACGTGCCGTTCGCGCACCCGGCCAGCCGGCTCCGCGAGGTGGTGACCGCGGTACGCGCGCTGCTGGCTGGTGAGCCTGCGCCGCTGCATCAGGTGCCGACGGCGTACCCGCTGCGGCTGGGCCAGCCGCCCGTCCCTGACCTGCCGATCTGGGTCGCCGCGCTTGGTCCGCAGGCGACCCGGGTGGCCGCCGAGCTGGGTGACGGCTGGATCCCCGCGCTGGTGGCCAGGGATCACCTGCCCGCGTGGACGGCCCGGCTGCACGAGGCGCGCGCGACCGCCGCGCCGGGCGCGGAGACGCTCACGGTAGCGGCGGGCCCGATCGCCGCGGCCGCGGAGGACGCGGACGCGGCCCGGCAGATCGCGGCCAGCTGCGTGGCCTGGTACCTCACCGCGATGGGCGGCGTCTACGCCGGTTCGGTGGCGGCTCAGGGGTATCCCGACGAGGTCGCGGCCGTCATCGCGGCCAATCCGCGACCGAGCCCGCGGCGCGGGGTCATCCCGCCTGAGGCCCAGTCGATGCTGGCTCAGCTGGCCGTCTGCGGGTCCGGTGCCGAAGTCCGTGACCAGGCCGAGCGGTGGGACGAGGTCGCCGATGTCACAACGATCCTGCTGCCGCCCGGCCTGGCGTGGTCGGGCATCGAGGCCACCCTGCGGGCTGCCGCCCCCACCCGGAGCACCGTCCCGGCTGGGCCGTGATTGACTGGCCGGATGAGCGAGCTGACCTGGCTGATCACAGGCTCCTCCCGCGGATTCGGCCGGGCCCTGGCCACTGCGGCGCTGGCCGCGGGAGACCGCGTGGTCGCGACGGCACGCAATCCCGCGCAGGTGGCGGATCTGGCGGAGCAGTACCGCGACCGGGCAATCGCGGTGCCGATGGATGTCACCGATCAGGCCGCGGTGCGGACCGCGTTCGAGTCGGCCCTGGAGCGGTTCGGCCGCCTGGACGTGGTGGTCAACAACGCCGGCTACGCGAACGTCGCGCCGGTGGAGACGGGGCCGGAGGACGACTTCCGGCAGCAGTTCGACACCAACTTCTGGGGTGTCTACAACGTGTCCAGGGCGGCCATTCCGGTGCTGCGCAAGCTCGGCGGCGGCACCGTCATCCAGTTCTCCTCGATCGGCGGGCGGGTCGGCGGGTCGGCCGGCATCGGCTCGTACCAGGCGGCCAAGTTCGCCGTGGACGGTCTCACCAGGGTTCTCGCGGCCGAGACCGCGCCGATGGGCATCCGGTACCTGGTGGTCGAGCCAGGCGGCTTCGCGACCGACTGGGCTGGCTCGTCGATGCAGGTACTGGATATCCCGGCCGCGTACGAGCAGACGGTCGGCACGATGGTGCGCTACCGCAGTGGCGCGACCGCTGCCGGTGACCCCCAGCGAGCGGGCGAGATCCTGGTCCGCATGGTGCGCCGCCGGGATCTGCCAGGCGCACCTGATTCTCGGGGCCGGGGCGGTCCAGATGGCACAGATCTACTCCCGCGGCCAGCTCACCGGGGCCGATACGTGGGCGCGGGTCAGCCAGTCGGCCGACTTCGACCAGGAGTACCCCGCCGACTTCCCGGCCGACCCGGAGACCGCGCCCGGCAGCTGAGCCAGGCGGCGGCCGCCGGCCCCGTTCCGGGCAAAGCCCCCTTGTGCAATGTGACATTGCACTATAAATTGAGCGGGACCGATCGCGAGGAGCCCTCCCATGACTGCTGCCCAGCCCTGGCACGGCGTTCATGTCGCCAGCGCCCTGCCGTTCCACGAAGACCTGTCCGTCGACTATGACGCGTACGCCGAGCACGTCCGGTTCCTGGCCGAGAACGGGTGCGACGGCGTCTGCCCCAACGGGTCGCTGGGGGAGTACCAGACGCTGAGCGATGAGGAGCGCGCCCGTGTCGTCACCACCGCCATCGAGGCCGCGCCCGACGGCTTCACGGTCATGCCGGGCTGCGGCGCGTACAGCTCGCTGCAGAGCCGTCGCTGGATCGAGCAGGCCGGGACGGCCGGTGCCACCTCGGTGCTGCTGCTGCCGCCGAACACCTACCGCGCGGACGACGAGACGGTGGTCGACCACTACCGCACCGCCGCCGCCGTCGGCCTGCCGATCGTCGCCTACAACAACCCGTTCGACACCAAGGTCGACCTGCGCCCTGATCTGCTGGCCCGGCTGCACGGCGAGGGCCTGATCGTCGCGATCAAGGAGTTCAGCGGCGATGTCCGGCGCGGATACGAGATCGCCGAACTCGCGCCCGGTCTCGACATTCTCGTCGGCTCGCGACGACGTGCTGCTCGAGCTCGGCCTCGCCGGGGCGGTCGGCTGGGTCGCCGGCTACCCCAACGCGCTCCCGCACAGCACGGTCGAGCTGTACCACCTGGCGACCTCCGGTCGACCCGGCCGACCTGAGCAAGGCGCTGCCGATCTACCGCGACCTGCACCCGCTGCTGCGCTGGGACTCCAAGACCGAGTTCGTCCAGGCGATCAAGCTGTCGATGGACGTGGCCGGCCGCAACGGCGGCCGGTGCCGCCCGCCGCGGCTGCCGCTGCCCGCCGACGTCGCCGCGGGGATCGTCCGGGACACCGAGGCCGTGCTGGCCAAGGGCTACCGGTAGCTGGCGGACGCCGATGCGATCGCAACGCGTGATCCACGCCGTCGACTCGCACACCGAGGGGATGCCGACCCGGGTCGTCACCGGCGGTGTCGGCGTCATCCCCGGCGCGACGATGGCCGAGCGCCGCCAGTGGTTCATCGAGAACAGCGACGACCTCCGGACGTTGCTGATGTACGAGCCGCGCGGCCACTCGGCGATGAGCGGCGCGATCCTGCAGCCGCCGACCCGGCCGGACGCGGACTACGGCGTGCTGTTCATCGAGGTCTCCGGCCTGCTGCCGATGTGCGGGCACGGCACGATCGGCGTCGCCACCGTGCTGGTCGAGACCGGCATGGTCGCGGTGACCGAGCCGGTCACTACCATCCGGCTCGACACGCCGGCCGGGCTGGTCGTCGCCAGCGGTGCACGTCGAGGACGGCGCGGCGCGCGCGGTCACGATCCGCAACGTGCCCTCGTTCAGCCTCGGCCTGGACCGGCACGTGAAGGTCCCCGGCTTCGGCGAGGTCCGCTACGACATCGCGTTCGGCGGGAACTTCTACGCGATCGTCAAGCTGGACGATCTCGGCTTGCCGTTCGACCGCGCGGCGAAGAACGACTTGCTCGCCGCCGGGCCTGGCGATCATGGACGCGATCAACGCGGCAGACCAGCCGGTGCACCCCGAGCGGCCGGACATCCACGGCTGCCACCACGTCTACCTCGAGGCACCCGGCTCGACCGCCCGGCACTCCCGGCACGCGATGGCCATCCACCCCGGCTGGTTCGACCGGTCGCCGTGCGGCACCGGCACCAGCGCCCGGCTGGCCCAGCTGCACGCGCGCGGCGAGCTGGCCGTGGGTGACGAACTGGTCAACGAGTCGTTCATCGGCACGCGGTTCGTCGGGCGGCATCGCCGGGACGACCGAAGTCGCGGGCCGCGCTGCCGTCGTCCCCGAGATCACCGGGCGGGCCTGGGTCACCGGCACCGCCCAGTACCATCTCGATCCCGAGCGACCCGTTCCCGCACGGCTTCCTGCTCTGATGCGACTGTGCTGATGCGACTGTGCTGACCCGACTGTACTGAGCCAACAAAGGAGCGACGCGACATGCCGGACTCCCTGACCATCGCCCCGCTGGCGAAGGCGGCCAGCTTGCGCGAGACCGTCACCCAGATCCTGCGGGCGGCGATCATCTCGGGCGAGATGGCGCCGGGCGAGGTCTACTCGGCCCCGGCTCTCGGCGCGCGGTTCGGCGTGTCCGCGACCCCGGTGCGCGAGGCGATGGTCGACCTGTCCCGCGAGGGCCTGGTCGAGACGGTGCCGAACAAGGGGTTCCGCGTCACCGCCGTGAGCGACTCGGACCTGGACGACATCGCCGCGCTGCGCATGCTCATCGAGCCGCCGACCGTCCGGGAAGTGACGCCGCGGATCCCGGCGGAGGCGATCCCCGCGCTGCGCGCGCTGGCCCAGGCCATTGTCGACCAGGCCGCGGCCGGCGACCTCGTCACCTACACCGAAGCGGATCGCCGCTTCCACCTGGCGATCCTCGAGTACAGCCACAACCAGCGGCTGGTGAGCCTGGTATCCGACCTGCGCTCGCACACCCGGCTGTACGGGCTATCGGGAATGGTGGACCGGGGCACGCTCACGGCCTCGGCAGCCGAGCACCTCGAACTCGTCGATCTCATCGCGGCCCGCGATGCCCAGGGCGCGGGCAGCCTGATGAGACGGCACATCGGCCGGGTCCGCGCCGAGTGGGCCAAGCACCCGGCATGAGCCCGGCGACCTGCGACGTGGCCGTCGTCGGCGCCGGTGCCGTCGGTGCCGCGTGCGCCTACTTCGCCGCCGTCGCCGGGCTCCGGGTCACCGTCATCGACCGCGGCGCGATCGCCTCGGGGGCATCCAGCGCCTGCGAGGGCAACATCCTCGTGTCCGACAAGGAGGCCGGGCCCGAGCTCGACCTGGCGCTGTACTCGCACCGGGTGTGGCGCACCGACCTGGCCGAGCACGGCAAGCTGTGGGAATTCGAGGCCAAGGGCGGGCTGATGGTCACGAGCAGCGAGCGCGGCCTGGCCGGCCTGCGTGCGCTGGTCGGCAGCCAGCGCGCGCTCGGCACCGCCGTCGAGGAGGTCGACGCGGCCGGGCTGCGCGAACTGGAGCCGCACCTGAGCCCCGCCGTCACCGCGGGCGCGTACTACCCGCAGGACGCCCAGGTCCAGCCCATGCTGCTGGTCGCGCACCTGCTGCGGCTCGCTCGCGGCCTCGGTGCCCGGGTCCTCACCGGGACCGCGGTCACCGGCTTCCTGCGGGACGGCGATCGCGTCGTGGGCGTGCAGACGGCCGGCGGCGACCTCCCGGCGGCGGCCGTCGTGAACGCGGCCGGCACGTGGGCCGGCGAGGTGGCCGCCCTGGCCGGCGTCCGCGTTCCGGTGCTGCCGCGCCGTGGTTTCGTGCTGGTGACCGAGCCGCTGCCCGGCACTGTCCGGCACAAGGTCTACGCGGCTGAGTACGTCGGCGACGTGGCCAGTTCGGACGACGCGTTGCAGTCCTCGCCCGTGGTCGAGGGGACGCCGGCCGGCACCGTCCTCATCGGCGCCAGCCGGGAGCGGGTCGGCTTCGACCGGACGTTCTCGCGTTCGGCCGTAGCTGGCCTGGCCCGCGGCGCCATCGGACTGTTCCCGGTACTGGCCGGCGTGCGGGTCATGCGCAGCTATCTCGGTTTCCGGCCGTACTGCCCGGACCACCTCCCGATCATCGGGCCTGACCCGCGCGCACCGGGCCTGTGGCACGCGACCGGCCACGAGGGCGCGGGCATCGGACTGTCGGCCGGTACCGGGTCGCTGCTGGCCCAGGCCCTGTCCGGCCGCGGGCTGGCCCTCGATCTCGCGCCGTTCGCGCCCGACCGGTTCGCGCCTGACCGATTCGGGGCCGGCCGATGAGCAGCGGCGGGGAGTTCCGCGGGGTCGTCCCTGCGGCCGGCCCGGTCACCGTCACGTTCGGCGGCCGCACCCTGGCTGCCAGCGAAGGCCAGAGCGTGGCCGCCGCCCTCACCGCGGCGGGAGTACGTTCCTGGCGGACCACCCGGCGGGACGCGCGGCCGCGCGGGCTGTTCTGCGGGATAGGTACCTGCTTCGACTGCCTGCTCACCATCGACGGCCGGCCCGGACAGCGGGCGTGCCTGGTGCCGGTCCGGGACGGCATGACCCTGGGGGAGACCGGCGATGACTGAGCCATGGCCGGTTCACGTCGCGGTCGTCGGGGCCGGGCCGGCCTCGCCGCGGCCGTGCACGCAGCGGCCGGCGGGCTGACCGTCGTGCTTGTCGACGCGGGGGCGCGTCCTGGCGGGCAGTTCTGGCGGCACCCCGCTCCGGCACCCGGGGTGGACGAACGCGCGGGTCAGCACGACTGGCACAGCTTCGCCGCGCTGCGCACCGCGCTGCGCGCGCACGTCGACGCGGGCCGCGTCCGATACTTCGCCCGGGCCCAGGTCGCGCTGCTCGAGCCTGGTCCGCCGTTCTTGCTGCACCTGACCCCGACGACGGCGGATGCCCCGGCGGTGCCGGATGTCGTGGCCGCGACGGACCTGATCCTCTGCCCTGGCGGTTACGACCGCCAGCTCCCCGTGCCGGGCTGGGACCTGCCGGGCGTGATGGCCGCGGGCGGCGTCCAGGCGCTGCTCAAGGGCTCCCTGACGTTGCCAGGCAAGCGGGCGGTGATCGCCGGGACGGGGCCGTTCCTGCTGCCCGTCGCCACGGCATTCGCCGCCGCCGGAGGTGCGGTGGTGGCCGTCTGCGAGGCGAACAGCCCGGTGCGCTGGGTCAGCCAGGCTTACCGCGCGGCGCAGGCGCCGGCCAAGGGGCGCGAGGCGCTCGGGTACGCCGCGGCGTTCGTGCGGCACCGGATTCCGTACCGCCCGCGGACGGTGGTGACGCGGGTGCTCGGCGACCGGGAGGTCCGGGGCGCGGTACTCGCGAAGGCGGACGGTGCCGGACAGCCCGTGCCCGGCACCAGCCGGGAGGTCGCGGCCGACCTGGTCGCGTTCGGCTGGGGGTTCACCCCGGCGCTGGAACTGCCGATCGCGACGGGCGCCAGGACCAGGATCGATACCGACGGCTCGCTGGTGGTGGCCGTGGACGACCAGCAGCGGACGAGTGCGGCCGGGGTCCGGGTCGCCGGCGAGGCGACCGGGGTCGGCGGCGCTGCCCTGGCCTTGGCGGAGGGCGAACTCGCCGCGCGCTCGCTGGTGGCGGAGCGGACCGGCGGCCCGCTGCGCGCTGGCGCCTTGCACCGCCGGATCGGTCGCCTGCGCGCCTTCGCGCGGGCCATGCACGCTGCCCACCCGGTGCCGTCCGGCTGGACGCACTGGCTTACCGACGACACGCTGGTGTGCCGGTGCGAGGAGGTGCCGGTCGCAGCGGTCCGGGACGCCGTCGCGAACCTCGGCGCCGCCGACCCGCGCACCGTCCGCTCGCTCACCCGGGTCGGGATGGGCTGGTGCCAGGGCCGGATCTGCGGAGCCGCGTGCAGCCGGCTCGTCGCCAGCCTGACCGGGGAAGCGCCGACCACCGAAGACCTGGAAGCGGTCGGCCGCCGCACCCCGGCCGCACCGCTGGAGCTGAGCCGGGTGGCGCGCCTGGACGCGCCTGCGGGCGCTGAGGAGACCTCGTGACCATCGCGGGTCCGCGCGCCCGCCTCCGCCGTCAGCGCCGGGTCGGCTAAGCGCCGTTCGGTGCCAGTGCGTCAGCGGGCCGCGCGGTTACTTGCTCGACTGTCACCGCGGTGCCGTAGGCGGCCACCTCGGACATGATGTCGCCGATCTCGTTGCAGTCGAACCGCATGCCGACGACCGCGTTCGCGCCCCTGGACCTGGCTTCACTCCACATCCGCTGGCGGGCCTGGTTGCGGCTGTCGATGAGCATCCTGGTGTAGCCGCCCACTTCTCCGCCGACCACGGTGCGCAGCTGGGCGCCCATGTTGCTGAACACGTTGCGGGCGCGCACGACGAGGCCGAAGACGTCGCCGTGCACCGCCGTGATCTGATAGCCGGGGATCTCGTTGGTGGTCACGATGAGCATGGGCTGGGTATCGCGTGCGACCGCCGCGGCCGGGCTCCCGAACACGAGGCCACGGTTGATGATGTCGTGGGTCAGCTCAGCTTGCGTGGCGGCAGCCGGATCGCCGCGAAGGGCGAATCCCGCGTTGGGGGCCTCGCACCACAGGCAGGCCCACGGCTGACCGGGCTGGTGACTGGCGCTGACCAGGCTCACCGCATCGCAGGCCGAGCAACGCCGGAGCGAGTAGCCGCGCGAGCATTGCGGGCACCGCCAGCCCGTGTCCGACGGCTTTGCTGACGGGCTGGCCGCCCCGCAGCCAGGGCACGGTATCTCGCCGGTAGTAGTTGACGCCATTGCCGCATGCTGTCACAACCACGGAGCCAGCGTCACATACCGCCAGATCGGCTCAGGTCGCGCGGCGGCGGACCAGCCAGACCGTCGCGGCGATGAGCAGTGCCGACAGCGCGAGCAGCCATCCGGCCTCGATCCCCTGGAACGGCCAGAACCGGCTGGCCGGCTGGTATCTGGTCAGCAGCGTCCAGCCCTGCCGGGTGAGGTGGCGCTCCACGCCGAGGTAGGTCGCCATCTTCTCCGCCTTGACGTCGCCGCCTTTCCCGGTGGGCATCAGCCGGAAGAACAGGGAGTTGAAAGCCTGGTAGATCCTCGCCTGGCTGACCGGCACGCCGCCGTGCGTCCACCACTGGCGCACGAGCAGGGTGGAAGCGGGCGGGTTGAAGAAGTTCCTGGCGACCAGTGGAGCCAGATAGTGCTCCCGTAGGTACAGCCCGGTCGCGAAGGCGAGCCCGGCGTAGACGGCCAGGGTCGCGACAATCGCGGGGACGACGCGGCGGATGAGCATGCCCGGCCAGGCCGCCGATCGCGAACGCGGCCAGCGTCCAGGCGGCGAACGTGATCCCGCGCATGCCGAACAGACCAGCCGACAGCGGTGAGTCCGCCGGGAGGAACAGCGCCGCGTTTCTGGCGCCGAGATAGGGCTGGTAGTACCAGGAAAGCAGGACGCTGAGGGCTCCCGCCGCGGCGGCGACCACGACTGCGAGCGGCACCAGCTTCGCCAGCGCCCAGCGCCACCGGCCGAAGCCCTGGGTCCAGGCATACCGGAACGTGCCCGATTCCAGCTCGCGGGCCAGCACCGGGGCGCCGGCGAAGGCCCCGATCAGCGCGGGCACCGCCTGCAGCAAGCCGCCGTTGGTCAGCGGGCCGCCGACGGTGGCGAAGCTAGTGACGGCGGCGTCGCAGACCGGCGAGCCAGACGGACGGCAGGCGACCGCGACCGCGTACGCGTGATGCAGCCGGAGCCCGACTATCCAGAGGACCACCGCCACCGCGCCGAGGAACACCACGACGCCGCCCACCGCGATCCGGTGCTGGCGCCAGGTGACCCACGCCATCCGCCGCCAGGGCACTGGCCGCAGGGCGTGCTCGGCCGGGCGAGCCGGCACCGTGAGCGCCGTCATCGCGTCACCTCCGACAGCTGAGTACCCCGGCCGCGGTCTGGGAGCGCGGCAGCCCCCGGCCCGCGCAGATAGGCCAGGGAGAGTTCCTCCAGTCCGACCGGATGCGACTCCCAGCCCGGCGGGACCGGGTAGTCCGCACCGGCCCGTACCAGCAGGTGGGCCTGAGCCTCGGCCCGGCGTACGTAGACCACCGCCCGCCCGCCAAACTGGTCCGCCTCGGCCGCCGGTCCGGTCAGCATGCGATGGGAGGCGAGCAGGTCCTCCACCTCGCCGGCTGCCTGCACCTGGCCCCGTGACAGCAGTACCAGGTAGTCGGCCACCCGCTCGAGCTCGGCCAGGACGTGCGAGGACAGCACCACCGACACACCTTCGTCGGCCATCGCCGTCAGCACCGTCGCCATGAAGTCGTGCCGGGCGATCGGATCGAGCATCGCCACCGGCTCATCGAGCAGCAGCAGCTGCGGGTGCCGGGCCAGGGCGAGGGTCAGCGCGAGCTGGGCCTGCTGACCGCCGGACAGCCGGCCCGCCTTCCGGTTGAGCGGGATGCCGAGCTCGGCGAGCCGGTCCCGCGCGTAGGCCCGGTCGAAGCGGTGGTTCAGGTTGCTGGTCAGGTGCAACAGGTCCGCGGCGGACAGGTTCTTGTACATCGGCGTGTCCTGCGCGACGAACGCGATGCCGTCCAGAGCGGCCGGAGAGCCGGCCGGCTGTCCGCCGAGCACGGTCACGACGCCCGCCGAAGGCGCGGCCAGCCCGACGGCCAGATTCAGCAGCGTGCTCTTGCCGGCGCCGTTCGGGCCGACCAGCGCGGCCACGTGCCCGGCCGGGATCGCGAGCGTGCAGTCCCGCAGCGCCCAGGTGCCGCCGTACCGCTTGCCCAGGTCGCTGGTCTCGATGACGTTCACGCGACACCCTCCTTCTGGCCCCGGCGGCGCCGTCGGGCAGGCTGGCGCGGCCCGCGAAGAAATCCCGCAGTGCGCTGGCGAAGAGGGCGACCATGCCGTCCTCGTCCAGACCCGACTCGTCGGCGGTGGCGAGCCAGCCCAGCAGCGCCTTTCTGAGTCCGGCGAGGTCGCGGAGCCCGATCTGGCTGAGCGATGCCTGCACGAACGTGCCCTGACCGGGCCAGGCCGGCCGCGAGGCCCTTGGTCTCCAGCTCCTTGTACGCCTTCAGCACCGTGTTCGGGTTGATGGCCAGCGCCGAGACCACGTCCCTGACCTTCGGCAGCTGGTCGCCGGGTTTCAGGTAGCCGAGCCGCAGCGCGTGCTCGACCTGATGGACAAGCTGCAGATAGGTCGGCACCCCGGAGGCCGCGTCCAGCCGGAAATCGATCGGCGCGCCGACCTGGGCCGATCCCTGGCTAACCCCTTTATCTATATCCATAAGACAAGGGTACAGCGTGCGAACGTGCTGTTCAAGAGTGTGCACAGGACATCGCCCGCAATCGCGGCACCCGGAAGAGCTATGCCGCGGGCATTACCTACGCCTGCCATGCTCCGTCATGCTGTGGGTGGATATGGGCCCGTCGGTCGGCAAGGGAGTCCCGAGATGATCATTGACTGCGCGCACTACCAGGACGGCCGCAGGCGCGACGAGGGTGCAGTGCCACTGGCGGAAGCGGCTGCCCGGTGCAAGCTGGGCGGATTCGCCTGGCTCGGGCTGTTCGAGCCCAGCGAAGCCGAGCTAGCCCAGGTCCGCGACACGTTCGGGTTGCACGAGCTCGCGGTCGAAGACGCGCAGAGCTTCCACATGCGGCCGAAGACCGAGCTCTACGACCGGGACGTGCGGCTGGTCATCCTGCGCACCGCCCGCTATGACGACATCGCCGAGGAAGTCGAGTTCGGCGAGATCAGCATCTTCGTCGGGCCGACCTTCGTGATCACCGTGCGGCAGGGCGTGGCCAGCGAACTGCGCGGCGCGCGGCAGCGGCTGGAGCAGCGGCCGGAATTGCTCGCGGCTGGCAGCGCCGCCGCGCTGTGGGCGATCATGGACCAGGTGGTTGACGACTACGCGCCGGTCGTCGCCGGGCTGGAGCGCGACGTGGACCAGATCGAGGCCACGGTGTTTTCCGGCGCCGTCGCGCCGACCGAGCGGATCTACTCGCTGCGCAGCGAGGCCACCGACTTCTATCGCGCGGTGCATCCGCTGCTGTCCGTCGTGACGACGATCGAGCGCGACACCGAGGCCCCGCAGCTACAGCCCTATCTGCGCGATGTCCACGATCACCTGCTGCTGGTGAACGAAGAGGTCGCCGCCCAGCGCGATCTGCTCGGCACCGTGCTGGAGGCCAACATGGCGGTGATCTCGGTTGAGCAGACCAAGGTCAGCGTCCGGCAGAACGCCACCATCGAACAGCTCACGATCCTGGCCACCGTCTTCCTGCCGCTGACGTTCATCACCGGGTTCTTCGGCCAGAATTTCGGCTGGCTGGTCGGCCACATCGCCGGGCCGGCCGAGTTTGCCGTCTATGGCATCGGCGGGCTGCTGGTGCCGCTGGCACTCCTCTATTTCTGGCTCCGGTTCCGGGCCCTCCATGCCAGGGCCGGGAAGCAGCCATGAGGCCGGCCCGAGGTCGGGTCAGGAACTGGCCCGCGCCGGCTGCGGGCGATCGGGCAGCACGCAGACCAATCCGTCGCTGAAGCCGGCTGAGCCGATCCCGAACGCGGCGTTGAACCGGTCCAGGTTGACCAGCGTCAGCAGCGCGGTGATCTCCACGATCTGCTTGTCGGTGAAGTGCGCCTGCATCCGCGCGAACAGTTCATCGGTGACCTCGACCGGCGTGCGCATCACGGCGACCGCGTAGTCGAGAGCGGCCTTCTCCCGGTCGGTGAACAGCTCGCTGGACTGGTAGCGCGGCAGGGCGAGGAGCTCATCGTCGGACAGCCCGGAGTTACGGCAGATCTGCGAGCCGAGATCGACGCAGAACTCGCACCCGATCATCTGCGCGCCCTTCAGCTCGACCAGGTTCTTGGTCCGCTCGTCCACGCCCCTGGCCTTGCGGACCGCCTGGTTGAACCGGCCCATGCCCATCATCAGCTTCGGCTGGTGGGCCCAGATCTCGATCGGCTCGATGCCGGTGCCGGCCTGCGGATCGCGCCCGGTCAGCTTCTTCATGGCCCGCGGGCCGAACCGGTAGATCAGCTTGACGACCGGGCCGGCCTGTGACGCCTGCACACCGTCGATGCGTGCCATCGGGCACCTCCTGCTCAGATCGGCCTCGGGCTGAGGCCTTCACCTGGATGACCCGGACCCGGCGGCAGATGTGACAGCGCCCGGCCAGCGCCGCAGCGTGGTGGCTATGAAGATCACCAGACCGAGCGCGGTCGCGCCGGCCCCGAGTGCCAGCGCCGCGGCGTAGCCGAAGTGGCTGGCCATCGTGCCGCCGAGCACCGAGCCGAGCAGCCCCGCGATGCCGCTGCTGGCGTTCAGCAGACCCTGCGCGTCGCCCTCCGCGCCCGGCAGCAGCTGCCCGGTCAGGCCCGGCGCCGCGACGCTCAGAAACGACCAGGCGAACATGATGCCGGCGAACGCGGTAAGCGGCAGCACGGCCGGTACCCGGCCCGCCGCGGCGAGCGCCGCCAGCGCCGTGAGCAGGACGACCCGTGCCGCCAGCGCGCCCGCCATCGCGATCGCCGGCCCGCGCCGCTGGCTCAGCGCCGCGGCCACCGGGAACAGCGGCAGGCTGACCAGGACGATGATCGCGAAGGCGAGCGAGGAGCTGCTGGCCGGGACCCCGAACGCGTGCTGGAACAGGACGGGGTAGAGCGCGAAGATCACCGCTGTGCCCGCGTAAGCGGGTATCCAGGCGGCGAGCAGCCAGCCGAACGGCCCGCGCAACGCCGCCGCGCCCGCGAACGGCCGGCGGTGCGCGACGTGGTGGGCGCGGGACGGGCTGGCCGGGCCCCACTCACCGACCCGGCCGACCGAAGCGAGCCGGTGCTGCCCGGCGCGGGGACCGTCGGCTGGCGGCGGCTGGCCGCCGGCTGCGCCGGCGGTGGCCGGGCTGCCGGCTGCGGCGCCCGATCACGCGCGGGACCAGGACGGCCGCCAGCGGGATCGCGGCCGCCGGAACGATGGCGGCCAGGAACAGTCCATCCCGCACGCTGAGGGTGGCCAGCCAGGAGGAGAGGAACAGGGCGCCGCCCTGGCCGACGCTGAGGGCAGCCTCGAGTACGCCCAGCCGGGGATTCCATTCGGCGCGCGGGCGGCGCTCGACGATCAGCAGGTTCGCGATAGTGACGGCGCCGGCGAAGCCGGCCCCGTCGGCCAGCGCGAGCAGGAGCTGCCAGCCGGGCCGGCCAGCGGGAACAGCCATAGCGACACCGCCATCGCGACCGCGCACGCGACGGCCAGCGAGCGGTGCGCGGCGTACCGGTCGGCGATGCTGCCGACCGCCGGAGCGGCGAACGCGCCCAGATTGAACGCGCCCATCACGAGGCCGACGTGCCCGACGCCATCGCGGCTGGCCGCCAGTGGCAGGAGGATCGGGGTGAGGCCCAGCGCGGCGCCGTTGACGAGCGCGAAGGGCGCGAACCACGGCTCGACCAGCCGCAGCCCGCCCGCGCGGGCCACGGCCGCGAGCGCGCCGGCACGGTCGGACTCGGCCATCAGTCCGTGATCGTAGCGAGCGAATCAGTCCGGCGAAGCCGGGCAGGTATCCCGGGTAGTCGCGACGAAGAGGAGGTACTGCCGTGACCGATCCCGCGACGGTGGCGAAGACCTACATGCACGCCTGGGTCGGCAAGGATTTCAGCACGCTGCGAGGTCTGCTGGCGGACGACGTGACCTTCAGCGGCCCGTTCGCTCAGCTGGACAACGCCGACGACTGTATTGCCGGCCTGCGGCAGCTGGCGGAGATCGTGACCGACATCGTGGTGCACGAGCGACTCGCCGACGAGACCGACGTCATCACCTGGTTTGACCTGCACACCACCGTGGCACCGCCGGTTCCCACCGCGAACTGGAGCCACGTGGAAGAAGGCAAGATCACCAGCATCCGGGTCACGTTCGATCCGCGGCCGCTGCTGCCGCCGGGTGACAAGTAGCCGGTCCCGCCGCGGGCGCGGCCGTCCTCACCCGACGGTGACCTGCTGCTTGTCGAAGGCGATGTAGCCCGTGTAGTCCTTGCCCGCGCGGTCGAAGGACGACGGATAGGGCTCGGGGTAACTCCACGCGGCATCGTGATGGGCGGCGCCATCCACCGAGATGTCGTGATACTGGCACACGCCCTTCCACGCGCAGGTGTAGGGCGTCGGGCTGTCGCTGAGCACGCCGGCCCGGATCGAGGCGGGCGGGAAGTAGTAGTTGCCCTCGATCGAGATCAGCTCCGAATCCCGGGCTTCCGCGACGACCGCGCCGTCGATGCTGGCCTTCATCTGCAATTCCCTTCCTGACCGCTGGACCGCTCCCTTCGGGTCAACTCAGCGCGGACCGGGCTGCTTCCCCAGGGGAGGAATTTAACTTTTCTGACCGATCTGTACAGATGTCGGCAGCCAGAATTATGCTTAATTAGCGTAACTAACGAAAGGCGAACGCCGCTCCCGCACCCGAGGAAGGAACGGAATGGGTAAGCCACTCGTGCTGTCTGGCTCGTCGCCGCGCCGAAAGCTGATCGGCGCCTCCTTAGCTCTCGCGCTGCACCACCGCGCTGGCCATCTCGGGCGGAACGTTCGCCCGGGCGGCCAGCAGCCCAGCCCATCCGCGCCAGCCGCGCCCGCGTATGACGGGTCCGCCGCCGGCGGCAAGGTCATCGTGGTGCTGAAGCAGCAGCAGACCGGCATGAACCTGCGGACGCAGGCCAGGCAGCGCATCGCCGCCGCGCACGCCGATCAGGCGCCGATCGTCGCCTCGATCCGGTCGCATGGCGGCACCGGCGTGACCCAGCTGGCGGCGCCCGACGCGGTCGCGGCGACGCTGCCCGCCGCGGAGGTCTCCCAGCTGCGCGCCGACCCCGCGGTCGCCGAGATCGTGCCCGACACGATGATCCAGGTCTCGCAGGTGCACACCGAGTCGGCGCCGCCGGCCGCCGCCGGCATGTCGGCCGCGCAAGCCCGGCAGCGGGCCAGCCCGGCTCACGGCCCGGCGGCCGGCCGACCATCGCGCCGCTGCGGACGCACGTCATCCCGAAGAACTGCCCGTCCAGGCCGGTGCAGGAGCCGGAGGCGGTGGCCGACATCCACGCCTCCAACGGCAACCCGAACGCGCCGGATGAGGCGAACTCCATCGCCACCGGCAAGGGCGTGATCATCGCCAACGAGGGCATGAACGCGCTG
The DNA here is from genome assembly GCA_963726425.1 of uncultured Actinomycetota bacterium. Taxonomy (GTDB): domain Bacteria; phylum Actinomycetota; class Actinomycetes; order Streptosporangiales; family Streptosporangiaceae; genus JAJYUU01. The sequence continues at coordinate 93,462 of CAVSCN010000020.1, forward strand.
GCGGGCGACCCCGACCTGCAGCGCGCGGACGGCTCGCACGTCGTCATCGACGCCCCGGACTACACCGCCGACCAGGGCAACGACGAGACCTTCGAGGACGCCGCGTCCGTCGGCGCGCAGGGCCTGATCGTCTACCAGTACTCGAAGGCCCTGCCGTTCTCGAACGTGTCGCCCGGCTGCACGTTCACCATCAAGGGCGACGCGCCCGACGCCTCCCTGGTCGACCTGTCCCAGATCGACACGCCCGATCCTGGCCCTGTCGCAGGTCATCGCCGGGATCGACAACGCCGTGACGACCGTGCACGCGGACGTGATCTCCGAGTCCTTCGGGAGCACGTCGCTGCCGGGCAGCACGGTCGGGCCAGCTCCTGGCCGAGGCCGACGACGCGGCGGTCGCCGCGGGCGTGACCGTCGTGGAGTCCTCCGGCGACAGCGGGCCCCAGGGCACGATGATCACCGCTGCCGACGACCCCGACGGTGATCGCCGCCGGCGGCGTCGACAACCTCCACATCGTGGCGCTGAACGACGGCTACCACAGCTACGTCAGCAACAACATGGCCGCGCAGTCCTCGGGCGCCACCGCGCCGACCGGCAAGGTGGTGGACCTGGTCGCCTCCGACTGGTTCGGCGGCGAGACCGACTGCGCCCCGCTCATCAACGGCTGCCCGGACAACTACCCGATCGAGGCGGCGGCGGGCACCAGCGAGGCGTCCCCGCTCATCGCGGGCGCCGCGGCGGACGTCATCCAGGCCTACCGGCACACGCACGACGGGGCCAGCCCCACCCCGCGCGATGGTCAAGGACGATCCTGACCGGCACCGCCACCAGTATCGACGCGCCCGCCGACCAGCAGGGCGCCGGCCTGCTCAACGTCTACGCCGCGGTTCAGGGCCGCGCAGCAGATGCCGGGCACCACCGAGCCCCGAGGCGCCGGCGACGCGCCGAGCCTGATCGCGACGCCGTCCCAGCTGGACATCACCGGCGAACGGCGGCTCGGTCAGCGACCAGTCCGTCAGCCTCTACAACGCCAGCACCCAGCCGACCAGGGTGACCGGCAGCTATCCGTGGATCGGCCCCGAGTTCCCGATCGGCCGGGTCGTCGACCGAGAACGTCACCGCACCCGACCCCAGCCTGCCGGTTCCGGAGGCGGGCGCGACGGCGGCCAGCTCCGATCACGTTCAACGTGCCGCCGCACCTCAGCCGGCTGGACGCCGACATGATCTGGCCGGATCCGACGAACAGCAGCGTGCTGGAGTTCGTGCTGTTCAACCCGCAGGGCGCGATCGTCCAGCAGTCCTATGACGACGGCACGCCCGGCCGGGTCGGCCGGTCGCCGAACATCCAGCACGCCGAGGTCACCGATCCCGACGCCCGGCAGGTGGACGGCGAGGTTCCTGTGGGGCGGCATCGACGACTTCGTCGAGGTCGCGCCCGCGGCGCCCGGCACCTACCGCGGTCCGATGTCGTTCAGGGTCTCCGGGCAGGACTACATCACCGCGCCCGCCATCCGGCCGGTCACGATCGCGCCGCGCTCCGCGGCGGCAATACCGCTGCGGGTCGCGATGCCCGCCCAGGCGGGCGACCATCCGGAGTCGCTGCAGCTGTCCGCCAGCAACGGGGCGGCGGACTCGGTGCCGATCGCGCGCCGGACGTTGATTCCGTCCGGTGGCGGCAGCTTCCAGACGCAGATCATCGGCACGAGCGCGCGCAGCGTCGGGCAGATCGACACGTACGAGATCAACGTCCCGGCCGGGAGCCCGGACCTCGACGTCAGCCTGCACGCGACCGACGACAGTGCGGACAACGTGTTCAGCTACTACCTGGTCAGCCCCAGCGGCACGGTCGTCGCGACGGCGACCACGCCGCAGACGGTGAACGGCGCGGCGACCGGCGACGCGCGAGCTCAGCACCGCCAACCCGACCGCCGGACTCTGGCAGATCGACGTCGTGCTGCGACTCACGGTCAGCGGGAACGAGTTCAACCAGGCCGTGTTCGGCGACGTCACGGACGGAGGCGGTGGCTAGGTCAGATCCTGGCATCGTGGCGGGGCCGCCCGGCGGCGGCCCCGCCGCGGTCCAGCCCCGCCACGCCGCGGGTCAGCCGCTGCCCCAGGGCCGGAGTTGCGGATGGCCCAGATGCGGGCAACCCGCTCGGCGGCGACCTCGAACGCGAAAACGGTGACCGTGCTTCCGTCGCGCTGGGCGATCACGCCTGGCTGCCCGTTGACCGTCCGTTCGAGGATGGTCAGGCCCGGCGTGCGAGCGACGCCGGCCAGGAAGCGGCCGGTCTGCACGGCGCCCGCGACTGGGCGCCGGCGTGCGGCCGACGATGCCGGAGATCTCGGCGAAGGGGAGCCGAACACGTCGTGCAGGATGAACGCGACTCGCTCGGCCGGGGTCATCGCCTCCAGCACGACCAGACGGCCATGGAGACCGACTCGTCCAGCGTGATGCGCTCGGCCGGGTCGGGGCATCCCCGGCCGGATCGTCCTGCAGCCCTGAACAGCGCTCGGGATAGGGTCGGCGTGTTCGCGGCTGTCTTCCCGGTCCAGGAGGCATTTCATGCAATTCGGGATCTTCTCGGTCAGCGACATCACCCGGGATCCGGTGTCGGGAGAGACGCCAAGCGAGGCCGACCGGATTGACGCGATCGTGCGGATTGCGCAGAAGGCCGAGGAAGTCGGGCTGGACGTGTTCGCGATCGGAGAGCACCACAACCCGCCGTTCTTCTCCTCTGCGCCGACGACGCTGCTGGCGTTCATCGCGGCGACGACCAGGAAGCTGATCGTCACCACTGCGACGACGCTGATCACCACGAACGACCCGGTCCGCATCGCGGAGGAATACGCGATGCTGCAGCACCTGTCCAAGGGCCGGATGGACCTGATGCTGGGGCGCGGCAACACCGCGCCGGTCTATCCGTGGTTCGGCCAGGACATGCGGCAGAGCCTGCCGCTGGCGCTGGAGAACTACAACCTGCTGCACCGGCTGTGGCGCCAGGACGTGGTGGACTGGGAGGGCAAATACCGGACGCCGCTGCAGGGCTTCACGTCGGTGCCGCGCCCGCTGGACGACGTTCCGCCGTTTGTGTGGCACGGGTCGATCCGGACGCCGGAGATCGCCGAGCAGGCCGCGTACTACGGGGACGGCTTCTTCGCCAACAACATCTTCTGGCCGAAGGAGCACTACATCCGGCTGATCCGGTTCTACCGGCAGCGGTACGCGTACTACGGCCACGGCTCCGAGCACGAGGCGATCGTGGGCCTGGGCGGCCAGGCGTTTATCGCCCGCAACTCGCAGGACGCCAAACGCGACTTCCGGCCGTATTTCGACGAGGCGCCGGTCTACGGGCACGGACCGTCCATGGAGGACTTCATGGACATGACGCCGCTGTCGGTAGGCAGCCCGCAGGAGGTCATCGACAAGACCCTCACCTTCCGCGAGCACTTCGGCGATTACCAGCGGCAGCTGTTCCTGATGGATCACGCGGGCCTGCCGCTGCCGACCGTGCTGGCGCAGCTGGAGTTCCTGGGCGGTGACGTCGTGCCGGTGCTGCGGAAGGAGACCGAGGCCAGGCGGGACCCGCAGACGCCGCCGGCGCCGACGCACGCGAGCCTGGTGCGGGCCAAGTACGGAGACCAGGCGCCGCGCCAGCCTCGGCCGAACGCGAATCGCGGTGACAACGTGACCGGCGGATCGCCGTACCAGGACACGGCGGCGGAACCCCAGCCCGAGTATCCGGACCTGTGAGCAGCGCGCCCCGAGTGGCGGAGGAGACGCATCGATGACCAGCACCGCGCCCGACCCATTCCGGTTGGTGATCGTCAGCGCCGGCACCAGCGAGCCGTCCTCCACCCGGCTGCTGGCCGACCGCATCAGCGACCGTACCTGCGAGCTGGCCGCCTGCCATGGCCAGACGGTGACGTCGACAATCGTCGAACTGCGCGAGATCGCCGCGGACATCGCCAGCGCCCTCGTCTCGCAGCTGACCTCATCCCGGTTGCAGGCAGCGATCGCGGCCCTCGGCGAGGCCGACGGGATCATCGCGAGCACGCCCGTCTACAAGGCCGGCGCCAGCGGCCTGTTCACTTCCTTCTTCCACATCCTCGACGATGACCTGATCATCGCCAGGCCGGTCGTGCTCGCCGCGACGGCCGGGACGGCCCGGCACGCGCTGGTCGTCGATGATCAGATGCGCTCGATGTTCTCCTACCTCCGGGCACTGGTCGCCCCGACGTCCCTGTTCGCCGCGCCGGAGGACTGGAGCGATCCGGCCCTGAACAAGCGCATCGACCGGGCCGCGGTCGAGTTCGTGTTGCTGATGGAGAGCGGTTTCGCGCGGAAGATCAGGGACGCGTCCTGGGAGAATTACCAGCACGAGTACGGCAGCGCCGGCGGTACCGAGGTCGGCGTCGACCTTGACACCGACCTGATGCGGCTCGCGGCGGGCGGATCAGCGCAATAGCCGCTCGGGCCGGACCACCACCCGTAAGCTGCGGTGATGCGGATCGTGATCCTCGGCGCCGGCTTCGGTGGGCTGGAACTGGCGCGCTTGCTCTCGGCCGAGTTCGGCGCTGACGCGGGCGTCGTGCTGATCGACAAAGCGGACTCGTTCGTCTTCGGCTTCTCGAAGCTCGACGTCATGTTCGGCCGGACGACCGCCGATCACGTCCGGCACCGGTACGCCGACGTGGCCATGCCGGGGGTCCGGTTCGTGCAGGCGGAGATCCGCTCACTGGACCCGCTGGCCAGGCGGGTCGGGACCGACGGCGAGACGTTCGAGGCCGACATCCTGATCGTTGCCCTGGGGGCCGACCTCGACCCCGGCGCTACGCCCGGACTGACCGAGGGCGGCCATGAGTTCTACACCCTCGCCGGAGCGTTCGGGCTGCGCGACGTGCTGGCGCAGTTCGCGGGTGGACGGGTGGTGGTCGGCGTGACGTCGACGCCGTTTAAATGCCCGCCTGCGCCCAGCGAGACGGCGCTGCTGATGCAGGACTTCCTGCAGGCCCGCGGCCTCGCCGGCGTCTCGCAGGTGTCGCTGGTCATGCCGCTCGGCGTTCCGATCCCGCCGTCACCGCGGGCGTCGGAGGTCATCCTGGCCGCCTTCGCGGACAAGGGCATCAGCTGGCATCCGGGCTTGCTGGTCCGCGGGCTCGATCCCCCGCGCAAGGTCGCCCTGCTCAGTGACGACAGCGAACTGCCGTATGACCTCTTCCTCGGGGTGCCGGTGCACCGGGCGCCGGCGGTCGTGGTCGAGTCGGGCATGACCGTCGACGGCTGGATTCCGGTGAACCCGCAGACCCTCGAAACCCAGTACCCCGACGTCTACGCTGTCGGCGACGTCGCCAGCGTGGGAACGCCCAAGGCCGGTGTGTTCGCGGAGGGACAGGCGACCGTCGTGGCCCGGCAGATCAGCGCCCGGCTGCGCGGAGCGGACGGCGGAGCCGGCGACGACGGCCGGGGGATCTGCTACCTGGAGGTCGGCCACGGCATGATCGCCAAGGTCGACGTCACGTTCTTGTCCAGTCAGAGCCCGGCCGGGGACCTGGAAGGGCCGTCGGCTGAGCTGGTGGCCGACAAGGCGGCGTTCGGGTCGGACCGCGTCCAGCGATGGTTCAACAGAAGCTGGCACGCTGTGTAACCCGCTCGCTGTGCTTCCCGCTCGCCGCCAGGGCCGCAAATCAGGCGACTCCTTCCCTCGTCACTCGCTGCGCTCGCTCCTCAGTCCAGGAGCCGCCGCGGCCCTGGCGGCTCGCTCGGAGAGCCCGGCGTTAGTTCCGCGGCCTTGGCTGGTTCCGGTTCCGCGCGGTTTTAGCTGGCTCGCAGGGCTGGCAGCACTTCGGTGGCGGCGAGGGCGAGCATCTCGTCGTGATCGTGGAGCAGGTGCTGGAGCACGATCCGGTCGACCCCGGCGGCCGCGTACTCGCGCAGCCAGCGCCGCACCATGTCGGGGGTGCCAACCAGCATCGATTCGCCGCCCACGTCGTCGGTGGCGAGAAAGTCGGCCGCGCTGCCGAGCCCCTGCCTTGCCGCGATCTCGGCGAGCAGCTTGTCGACCTGCGCTGGCGTCTCGGCCAGCACAAACTCGATCATCGCCGACAGGCGCAGGGTCCGCGGATCCCGGCCGATCCGCGCGCACGCCGCGTCCAGCCGCCCGCGGCGCTCCCGGCACGCCGCGGGCGTGGCCCCGAACGTCGTGTTGTACTCGTCCGCGAACCGCGCCGCGAGCGCGACTGTCCGCGGCCGGGCCGAGCCGCCGATGATGATGGGCAGCCGCGGCCGCTGCAAGGGCTTCGGCCACGCCTCGCAGCCAGCCAGGCGGTAGTGCTGGCCGTAGAAGTCGAACCGGTCCTCCGACCACTGCCGCGAGATGATCTCCACTTGCTCTTCGAGCAACTGCGTCCGCGTCGCGACGCCGGGAAACGGCAGCCCTAGCCGGGCGTGCTCCGGCTCGTTCCAGCCGATGCCCATTGCCAGTTCGGTCCGGCCCCCGGAGACGTGATCAGCGGTGACCGCGATCCGGGCCAGCACCGACGGGTGCCGGAAGGTCGGCGGCGACACTAGCACGCCCAGCCGGATCCGGCTGGTACGGGCGGACAACCCGGTCACCACCCCCCACGCGTCTAGCGCACACCGGGCCGGCTCGTACACCGACCCGTAGTGGTCGGCCGCGAACAGGGCCTGGTAGCCCCCGGCCTCACAGGCCGCCGCCAGCGCGCACCACTGCGCCCATGAGACGTCTTCCTGGCCGTCCACCATCACCGCTACGTCCATCGGTGTCCTCTCAACTCGCTCGGTCCAGCACCTGGCCGCCGAACGCGACGTCGGCCACCCGCAGGGCCTGGGCGGCGATCGTCAGGGCCGGGTTGACCGCAGCCGACGACGGGAAGAACGACGCGTCGAGCACGAACAGGTTCGGCACGTCGTGCGCGCGGCACACGTCGTCCAGGACCGACGTGGCCGGGTCCTGGCCGAACCGCGCGGTGCCGCACTGGTGCGGGTTCGACTCGACGCCGAGCCGTTGCTGGAAGATGAGCGGGTAGCCGGCCCGGCGCAGGGCCGCGCGGGCCCGCCGGATGCAGCCGGCGATGACTGGCCAGGTTAGTCGGCCGCCACGCCACCCGGATCTGGCCGTCCGCGGTCAGCTCGACCCGGTTGTCAGGGTGCGGAATGTCCTCGCTCATCACGAGCCAGTCCGTGCTGCGGCCGGCCAGCTGAGCCCGCACCGGCCCCGGCAGGAACCGCCCGGCGCCGGACGCGAGCATCGCCGCGTCGAGCTTGCCGATGGTCTGCAGGCCGCCCATCGAGTACGGGTAGCCGGGCTCGCCGAAGTAGTAATCGTTGATCGCGAGCGTCTTCTGGAACTTCGTCGGGTTCCGGTGCAGCGGCGCTATCGCGATCAGGAACGTGCACGTGTGCTGCATATAGTTCCGGCCGACCAGCCCGGACGAATTGCCGACGCCGCGGGGCTGCGCGGGCGTCGCCGACCGCAGCAGCAATGCGGCGGAGTTGACCGCGCCGCACGCGACGACGACGGTCTCGGCCGCCACGATGCTGCGCTCGCCGTCGCGCACGACCTCGACGCCGGTCGCGTGCCCGTCGCCGGGGTCGGTCAGGATGCGGGTGACCAGGGTGCGGGTCCGGAGGGAGACGTTCGGCGCCTGCAGCGCCGGCTGCAGGCAGCTGATCTCCGCGTCGCCCTTGGCGTCGATCCGGCACGGAAACCCGTCGCAGGTCTGACACCGGATGCAGGCGCCGCCATCTCCGTAGCCAACGGCGACCGGGGGCTGGAACGGGCGCAGCCCGTGTCGCTGTAGCCGGGCGGCCAGCCGGGCCATGGGCGGCTCATGCGCCAGCGCCGCGTGTGCATACGGCGACGAGTGCGGTGGCTCGGTCGGGTCGGCCCCGATCGCGCCGCGCACGCCGTACACCTGCTCGGCCAGGCCGTAGTAGGGCTCCAGGTCGGCATACCCGAATGGCCAGGCCGCCGACTCGCCGTCGACGTGGGCGGACCGGCCGAAATCGGCGAGCCGGAGGCGCCACAGGACGCCGCCATAGAACTTGCTGTTCCCGCCGACGAAATACTGCATCTCCGGCCGGAACGACCGGCCGCGCCAGTCCAGCCATTGTTCGTCGGTGCGGTACCGCAGGTCGCCGAACACCGCGGCGGAGTCCCAGTTGGCCGCCTCCCGCGGCAGGTGCGGACCCCGCTCGAGGACCAGCACGGAGCGGCTGGTGCCGCGCAGCCCGTAGGCCAGGGTGGCGCCGCCGACGCCGCTGCCCACGATCACCACGTCGGCCCGCGCGCTGACCGGCAGACCGTCACTCACGCTGGCACCGGGCCCGGCTCCTGCGGCCAGGCGCCGAAGTGCGTGCAGGCCTCGGCGGCGTGCGCGGCGGCCATTCGCATGGCCTGATCCACGTCGGCGCCCGCCAGCCGCGCGTCCAGGAAGGCGGCCGCGTACGCGTCGCCGGCCCCGGTCGTGTCCACCACCTCGACCGGCACGGCCGCAGTCCGCCACGTGGTTTTGCCGTCGAACGCCAGGCTGCCCTGGGCCCCGCGGGTCACGATCGCCAGGCCGGCGCCGCCGCCGATCGCGTCCGCGGCGATGCGCTCGGCCGGGATGCCCGCCGCTTCCTGCGAGCAGAACGCGATTCCCATCCACCGGTATCCGTCCGGCCGGATCGTGACCCCGCAGTCCTGGCTGACCAGTACACCGTGGTGAGCCAGCAACCGGCGCACGGGCTCGGCTCCTGGCATGAGGCCGATGTGGGCCGCGGCGCACCCGGCGGCCCGTTCCAGCGCCGGTGCGTCCGGAAGGTATCCGTCGCACACTCCGAAGTCCTCCGACTCGAAGTGCCGGACGCCGGTGTCGTCGACCCTGATCCGTGACGTCGAGGTCCGGCCGGGCAACTCGACCAGCCCATCGGTGTCGATCCCGCGCTCGGTCAGGGCGGTCCGGATCTCCAGGCCCGCCGCGTCCGGGCCGACGGCGCCGAAGTACTGGACCGGGCGGCCGAGGCGGCTGAACTGCACTGCGACGTTGACCGCGTTACCGCCGACGTAGCTGTAGCTGTCCCGGCCGAGATAGAGGTCGATCGTGTTGTCGCCGATGGCGGCGACCGGCGGCTCCACGCCAGCCCGTCAGTACTCGACCCGCTTGTAGTACCGCCTGGTCGTCAGCGGATGATCGCGCCTGACCTCCAGGTGCGCGCTGACCCGTTCCAGCGCCGCCGCGAGGATCACCGGAGAGATCAGCACCCGGGTCTGCGGCGAGAGGCCCGGCAGATCGTACCCGGCCGAGTCGAGCACGGTCAGTTCGTCGGTGTGCTGGCGGGCGAACGCCTCCACCCGGCCGGCCAGCGGCCGGGTCGCGTCCTCGCCCTTGAGCAGGAACATGCTCACGCCGTCCTCCAGCAGTTCGAGGGTGCCGTGGAAGAAGTCGGCCGCGTGCACGGGCCGGGTCCTGATCCACTGCATCTCCTCCAGGATGCACATCCCGTAGTAGTACGCCTGCGGCCACACCGACCCCGCGCCGGAGAAGATGTGGTAGTCGGCCGCGGCGATCCGGGCCGCGATGTGGTCGGCGCTCTCTTCGGCCGTGCGCTTCACGTCCAGCAGCATTTCCGGCAGCCGCTGCAGGTCCGCGAGGACCTGCTGATAGTCGGCGAACTCGCCTCGCGCCCGCATGATCGCCAGCACGATGATCAGGGACTGGAGGTAGTACGACTCGCTGGAGGTGTCGTCCGCGGCCTGGTTGCTGAAGTTGAAGTCGGCGGCCTGGGCCAGCGGGGTATCGGGACTGCCGGTGAGCGTGATTACCGTCGCGCCGGCTTCTTTGCTGAAGGCCAGCGCCGCGATGCTCTCCTTGGTGCTCCCGGACAGCGACGGGATGACCACGATTGACTGCGGCCCAAGGTGCGGCGACCCGGTCCGCACGATCTCCGCTGCCCACGGCGCGTGCACGCCGAACTCCGACCGCGCGGCCAAGATCTGCGCGGCCGGCTGCATGAGGATTCCGGCGCCGCCGGTGCCGAGGAAGAACAGGTTCCGCGCGCCATCGGCCAGGCTCTTGGCGACCGCCGCTTCCAGCCCCGCCGCCAGGCCGACCGCGCCGGCCTGAATGCGAACGTAGCGAGCCTCATCGAAATTCAGCATGAACGAATCCGTTTCGGTCGGTGTGATCGTCGGAGTCCGGCGGCCCGGCGCAGACCGCGCGGCCAGCCAGGATCCGCCCGCCCGGTGCCAGCCTCATGCGGTTGTCTTCGGACGGTAGACCATGCCCAGGTGCGCGCCGCCGCTCACCGTCAGCATGGAGCCGGTCATGTACCGGCTGTCGTCGCTGAGCAGGAAAGCGACGGTGTCCGCGATGTCTTCGGGCTCCGCGACCCGGCCGATCGGGGTCGCCGCCTCGTAGCCAGCGAAGACCTCCGCCGGGGTGGTGCCCAGCGCGTCCGCCTCCCAGCGGAGCTCGCGGTGCTGCATCGGCGTGCGCACGTACATGGGGCAGATCCCGTTGATCCGGATGCCCCGGATCGCGAACTCGGGCGTCGCCGCTTCGATCAGGCCGGTCACCGCGAACTTCGACGCGCTGTAGGCCGAGAGCAACGGCGCGCCGCGCAGTCCGGCCATCGAGTCGATCACCGCGATCGCGCCGCCGTCCTCCATCACCGGCACCAGTGAGCGCAGGCAGTTGAACACACCGAACGTGTTGACCCGGAACTGGAACTCCCAGTCCTCGTCGGTGGTGTCGGTGAGCAGCGCCATCCGCGACACCCCGGCGGCGAGCACGACGTGGCGGACCCGGCCCGGCAGGGCCGCGGTCGCGGCGCGGACTGAGCCGGTGCTGCCGACGTCGACCGGCGGCGAGCCGGCGATGTCCCAGCCGATGACGTCGGCTTCGGGAATACGCGCGGCGACAGTCCTGGCTATGGCGGCACCAATACCACTCGCGGTGCCGGTCACGACGGCGATGCTCATGGGCTCTCCACGTGTCTGACAGGTAGCGAATATGTCAGACGAGAGGACCGTACTTGGCAGGCCGGGAACGGGTCAAGAGGTTCCACGCTCGGTTGAATACCGGCTCTTGACGGCACGACGGTTGTCCTAGACCATACAGACACCTTGTCAGCCATGTCAGACAACGAAAATTAGCTGCCGGAACTGTTCCGGCCAATCTGGAAGGCTCGCAGCATGGCTACTGAGAGTTTCGAGGGCGCTAGCGGCGGGACCGCCCCGTCCGGAACCGCAGGGTCGCAGCCCCGACTGCGGCGCAGTCTGGGGTCGTGGCAGGTCCTTGCCGTGTCCCTGGGCGTCATGGGCCTGAGCTTGTCGGCGAACATCAACCCGCAGGGCGCGGTCACGAGCGTCGGCCGGGCGATCCCGCTGGCCTTCGCGATCTCGTTCGTCGCGGTGCTGCTGCTCTCGTACAGCTTCGTGCGGCTGAGCCAGCACTTCAACACGGCGGGCTCGGTGTTCGGCTTCGTCGGCGCCACGCTCGGCGCCCCGGCGGGCGCGGTCGCCGGCTGGTGCCTGCTGGGCGGCTACCTGATCTTCGGCGCGGGCAGCTGCTACGGGGCCGCGGTGTTCTTCAACTCACTGCTCAACTCGATGGGCGTGGCCAACCCGGCGCAGTGGATTCCCTACGTGGTGACCCTCGTGCTGCTCATCGGGGCGACGCTGCTGACGGTCATCCCGGCCCGGCGCGGTACCGACGTGATGCTCATCGCTGAGGCCTGCACGGTCACGCTGATCGTGGTAATCAGCCTGGTGGTACTCGTCAAGATCTCTGGGCACGGGGCGCCGAACGGAGCGCGCTTCACGCTCTCGGTCTTCAGCCCGGGCAAGGGCATCAGCAGCTCCAGCCTGTTCTTCGGCGCGGTCTACGGCATCCTCGCGTTCATCGGTTTCGAGGGTGCGGCGACGATGGGCGAGGAAGCACGCGAGCCACGCAAGAGCATCCCGCGGGCAATCTTCGGCACGGTGATCATCGGCGGCATCTTCTACGTCGGCACGGCTGCGGTCGAGGTGATGGGCTTCGGTACATCACCGAAGGCCCTGAACGCGTTCCACGAGTCGAGTTCGCTGTTCGGCACGCTCGGCGGGAGCTACATCTCGCCCTGGGTCGGGGATGTCGTCACGATCGGCACGATGCTCTCAGCGTTCGCGGGCGCGATCGGCTGTGTCGTCGGCGCGAGCCGGCTCATCTACGCCATGGTGCGCGCTTCGCAGTCTGGATCCAGCACGTCAGGTCGGGTCATGCGGATCTCTGAGCGGTACGGGACGCCAGTGGGCGCCATCTGGGCCGGGTTCATCATCATGACGATCTCGGTCATCGCGCTCGGGTTCATCTTCCGGCAGCCCATCCTGAGTGCCTGGGGCTGGACTGGTTTCATCGGGACCCTGATCGTGCTGGTCGCCTACATACTCGCCACCATCGGCGCCGCCCGGATGCTGCGCCAGAACCGGAACATCCCGGCCTGGGAGATCGTGATCCCGGTCGTGACGCTGCTCGTGCTCGGCTACACGATCTACCGGAACCTGGTGCCGTACCCGAGCGGCCCGACGTTCTGGCTGCCGATTGTCGCCGCCATCTGGGTCGGCATCTCACTGGTCGTGCTGCTCGCGAGACCTGCGCTCGGGCGGAAGATCGGCGCGGAGCTGTCCCGCGAAGACGGTCTCGTCACCGCCGGGTCGGACGTTTCGGCCGCGGTGCCGGCCGCCGGCGCCGGTACGTCCTGACACCGCCGAAGCTGCCGGTGGGCGCCGCCCCGGAGACTGGCGCCCATCGGCCCGGCGGCCCCGGCCACGGCTCGGCCTACACTACGTCGAGCCGGTCTTAGCCAACCGGGGGAGACGGTCATGACGAATTCGCAGCCGATGTCAGCGCAGGTCCGGGATCAGCTCATCGCGCTGTTCGAGGCCCGGCAGGCGGCCCCCGGTGACCGGGTGCCCAGTGAGGCCGAGATCGCCGAGCTCTGCAACGTCGGCCGGAGCACGGCACGCGAGGCGCTGAAGCTGCTGGAGCAGGACGGCATCGTGCTGGTGGAACGCGGCCGCGGCCGGTTTCTCTCGTCTCTGTCCGCCCTGCACATCGACCGGCCGGTCACCCGGTTCGAGTCCACCACCAGCATGCTCGAGGCGCTGGGCTACCAGGACGCGAAGACGCTGGTCCTGTCCGCCGTCGAGGATGCGCCGGACGCGGCCGAGCGGGATGCCCTCGGCCTGCAGGACTCCGACTCGGTGCTGCGGCTGGAGCGGCTGCGCTCCAGCAGCGACGAGCCGCTCGTGTTCAGCGTCGAGACGCTGCCGCGAGCGTGCATTCCGGGCCCGGTGAAACACGTCAACTGGGCCGGGTCGCTGACCGACCTGCTGGCCGCCCAGGGCTACCTGATGGCCTCCTCCGCCGCCCGGATCCAGGCCGAGGACCTGCCCGCGGACGTCCAGGACACCTATCACCTGGCCGGGCTCGGCCCGTGGCTGCTGATCACCGAGACCGTCGTGACGACCGCGGGCCGGCCAGTGCTCCGTTCCCAGGGATATCACCGGGGCAGCCTGTTCGCTTTCCACGTGCTGCGTCGCTGACCTCGGCGGGTGCCGGGTTTGCGGCAAATGCCCGGCGGCACGCGATCTCCACCGCGACCACACGCTGGCGACATCCCCGGTGAACAGTCTTGTGTTGCCCTTGCCTAAGCAGGCGCTCGTGCCGGGAGCCGGCCTGCGCAGACCAGCGGACTACGCAGGGGGACTGAGCCTTGGAACTGATCACGCGCGCCGATGCCAGCTACGACGAACTGCGGGCCGTGTACAACGGCATGATCGACCGGCGTCCCGCCGTCATCGCGCGGTGCGCTGCGCCCGCGGATATCGCCGCCGCGCTCGAGCTGGCCCGGCGGGAGGACCTGGCCGTCGCGGTGCGCGCGGGCGGGCACTCGGTCGCCGGAATGTCGGTCAACGACGGTGGGATGGTCATCGACGTCCGGCCGATGAAGGACATCTCGGTGGACCCGGACGGCCGGACTGTCAAGGCCGGTGCGGGCGTGACCTGGGCCGAATTCGACGCCGCGACCCAGGAGCACGGGCTCGCCACCACCGGCGGCCGGGTGTCCAGCACCGGCATCGCCGGTTTCACCCTCGGCGGCGGGTCTGGCTGGGCCGAGCGCAAGTTCGGGCTCGCCTGCGACAACCTGATCTCTGTCGATCTCGTCACCGCGGACGGCCGGCAAGTCACCGCCAGCAAGAGCGAGCACCCGGACCTGTTCTGGTCGCTGCACGGCGGCGGGGGGAACTTCGGGGTGGCCACCGCGCTTGAGTACCAGCTGCACCCGCTCGGGCCGACGGTGCTCGCCGGCCTGCTGGCCTGGCCCGAGGAAGCCGGGCTGGACATTGCCCGGGTATACCGCGACCTCGCCGCCGACGCGCCGTGCGAGCTTGGCTCCGGGCTGGTCTTCCTCACCGGCCCGCCCGAGGAGTTCATTCCGGCCAGCCTGCAGGGCAACACGATCGCGGCGATGGCGCTGCTGTGGGCGGGGGATGCGGCCGAGGGCCAGGACGCGATCAAGCCCTTCCTCGACCTGCGGCCGGCCGCGAATGTGGTGGCGCCGATGCCCTACGCGACGTTCCAGCAGTTGATCGACGAGCCGCCGGGCATGCGCAACTACTGGTCGGCCGACTATCACGACGAGTTCGACGACGACGCGATCGACGTCTTCGTACGGGCCGGCCGTGACCGTCGGTCGCCGTTCACGCAGCAGATCATGTTCCCCTGGGGCGGCGCGGTGGCCGATCGCGACGACGCCGACTCGCCGCTGGCCAACCGGTCGGTGCGGTGGCTCACGCACCCGTTTGCGGTGTGGGCGGACGCGGCCGACGACGACGCGAACATCGCCTGGGCGCAGGCCTTCCGCCGCGACATCGCCAAGCACACCAACGGCGGCGTCTACCTGAACTTCATCGGCGACGAAGGCCAGGACCGGGTACGCGCGGCTTACGGCGCGGCGAACTACGACCGGCTCGCTGGCGTCAAGGCGGAATACGACCCGGGAAATGTCTTCCGCGGGAACCAGAACATCCAGCCAGCGCGATGAGCTGCGGCGGCGCGGCACGTTAACATGGGGTTAGTCGTGCTTGCGCCCCTCACCAGATCACTGGCGAGCACGATTCGCAGAGCCAGGGCGCCTTACCCCAGGAGCGCCCATGGCTACTTTCCTCGCCGCCGCCGCCTCGACCTGGGGGGTGCTGATGGGCATCGCGCCGGTGCTGCAGATCCGCCGGATGCTGCGCGAGCGGTCCTCCCGGCAGATCTCGGTCGCCTACTTCGTGGTGCTGGTCGCCGGGTTCGTGCTCTGGCTCGCCTACGGCGTGGCGGCCGGGATCATCGCGTTGGTGATCCCCAACATCGTCGCGCTGCTCGTCGGGGCCGCGGTGATCATCGTCGCCCTGCGCCTGCGCGCCCGGTCTAGCCGGGAGCACCTGCCGGTACCGGATCAGGAGCAGGCACCGCGCTAGCAAGTTCCGGCCGGCCCCCGGGCGGCGGCGGCTCAGGCTCAGGTCCGGGCGGGCCGCCGGGGCCGCGCGGTCCCGCCACGTAGGCGGTGCCCAGATCGAGATGGACCAGGCCGGTGATCACGAAGGCGACCAGCGGGAACAGGATGCAGAGGACGAGGAGCGGGGGCGCGTCCATGGCCGCGGTGATCTGATGGCTGTAACTGAGGGCGGCCGGGTTGCCCTGCACCAGGAATCTCAAGCCCTCGACGCCGGAGAGCGGGTGGCTGCGGAAGACCGCCGTCCGCAGCCAGGGAGCCGCCAGCAGCGCCGCGATCGTACCGGTGCACGTGACGATGACGACCAGTCCGGCCGTCAGGCTGGTGAGCAGGGCGGCGGCGGTGACCTGGCGGAGCCTAGCCGGGCGCGGCAGCAGTGAGCTGGCCGCGCCGGTGAAGCGCCGGTCGGCGACGATCGCGGCTGCCACCGGGGCGGCGAAGAACGAGATCACCGCTAGGACAATGAACGGCTTGGCGTCAGCACCCGGCAGCCAGGGATTGGTCGCGACCGCCCCGCCGAAGCCGAGCGGTCCGGCCACGTACCAGACGACTCCCAGGGTCGCGCCGGCGGTGGCACCGATGACGAGCGTCGCCGGGGCGACTCCGGCACGCCGCGAGGTCAGCCACAGGATCGTGCTCGCATACAACGCGATGACGACCAGGAAGACGATCTCACCGGCCCAGTGATTGCCGAAGCCGGGATGCGCGATGAGCTGGTACAGGCGCACGTCGGCATCGCCGCGGGGCAGCACGTCGAGGATCTGCTCGACGACGTTCTTGGCCGGTACGAGCGCGAGGATCGCCGCATATGCACCGATCCGCAGCAGCCGGGCTGGCCCGCCGCTGGCGGCCGGACCGAAGGCCAGCCGCGCCGCCAGCGCGAACGCTGCGAGCAGTGCCACGACGGCGATCAGGTCGACTTGGTCGACTGAGTCGGCGAACGTGGCCGACGAGCCTGGCCAGGCGGCCCAGGCCACCAGCGCGGCGGCCCCCGCGAACAGCGTCGCGCTGCCGATCCTGTGTCGCATCAGTGCCTCCCGAGCTAGCAGCCGCGCGCCGCCGGCCCGCCACACCAGCCGGCTGAGTCCGGGCGGCACGGCTGCCGCCTCGGCCCAGATCGCCTCGATCCAGTCCCGCCAGGCCGACACGAGCCGCAGCACGCCGCGCCGTAGCGCCACGCCAGCCCGCCGTTTCCGGGTCATGCCCGCACCAGCGGCGTCAGCGCCGGTAGTCCGGACTGTCTCGCAGACACAGCCGAACTCTACATAGGTAGAGTTCGGCTGTCCTGACTTTGCCGACATCGGCCCGACCGGCTTGCGGTCGGCGGCCGGGTCCGCGATTCTCCCCGTGTGGACATGCACCCGGACCAGCTCGCGATCTCCGCCGCGCAGGTGCGCGCGCTGGTAGGTGCGCAGTTCCCGCAGTGGCGGGCGCTGCCCGTCCGGCCGGTCGCCGGGCCCGGAACGGACAACGCCCTGTTTCGTATCGGCGACACGCTGCTGGCCCGGTTCCCGCTTCGGCCGGACGACCCCGGAGCTACCCGGCGCTGGCTGGAGTCCGAGGCGAGCGCGGCCCGCGAACTGCTGGGCCGAACCCGGTTTCCCACCCCCGAGCCGGTCGCGCTCGGCGAGCCCGGAGCCGGCTACCCGCTGCCCTGGGCGGTGCTGACCTGGCTGCCGGGCACCGTGGCTACCGCCGAGGACCCGGCTGAGTCGGTCGGGTTCGCGCACGACCTCGCCGAGTTCATCCAGGGGGTGCGGGCGATCGGGACCGGCGGCAGGACCTTCCGCGGCCAGGGCCGGGGCGGCGACCTGCGATCGCACGACGCGTGGATGCAGACCTGCTTCGCGCGCAGCGAGCAGTTGCTGGACGTGCCCCCGTTGCGCTCCGCCTGGGAAACGCTGCGGGTGCTGCCGCGGACCGCGGCGGACGTGATGACGCACGGCGATCTGATCCCCGGCAACCTGCTCGTCGCCGCCGGCCGCTGGCCGGCGTTATCGACGTCGGCGGCCTGAAGCCGGCTGATCCGGCGCTCGACCTGGTGGGCGGCTGGCACCTGCTCGAAGCTGGCCCGCGGCACGTGCTGCGCGCCGATCTCGGCTGCGACGACCTGGAGTGGGAACGAGGCAAGGCCTGGGCCTTCCAGCAGGCGATGGGACTCGTCTGGTACTACGTCGACAGCAACCCGGAGATGAGCCGCCTGGGCAGGCGGACCCTGCAGCGCATTATGACGGAGCCCCCGTCGCCGCGGCCGTGACACGATGTGGCCATGGGGGTCCAGAAGTTCCGGGTACAGGTCACGGCCGATTCCCGTGGCCACGCGGTCATCACCTTGCCGTTCGACCCGGACGCGGTCTGGGGCGCGAAGGCCGTCCATCACGTGAGCGGGACGGTCAACGGCTGCCGGGTGCGCCCGACGGTGGCGCCGGGCGAGACCGGCTGGGCGTTCACCCTGAACACGTCCAGGATGCTGCACACCGGCGTCACCATCGGCGGTGACGCGGACGTGGAGCTGGCGCCCGAGGGCCCGCAGCGCGCGGAGCTCGGTGCGGACCTCGCCGCGGCGCTGGCGGCTAACCCGGCCGCCGGGGCCTTCTTCGACACGCTGGCGCAGTTCTACCGCAAGGCCTACCTGCGCTACATCGACGCCACGACCCGGCGCCCCGACGTCCGCGCGGCGCGGATCGACGAGGTCGTCGGCCTGCTCGCGGACGGCCGGAAGGAACGGCCCCGCGGCTAGCGCCGGTGCAGGCGGCCGGATCAGGACAGTAGCGGGAAGTCGGCCTGCCGGGTCCAGCGCCGACCGTCGTGGGCGAACAGGCTCACGGCGGAGATTTGCGCTTCGACTGGCAGCCGGGCGGACAGCACCGTTTCTACCTCGCGGAAGACCTCGGCCTCCTGCCCGTGCGCGATCGTCAGGTGCGGGATGACGTCGGCGAACTGTCCGCCGTACGGGGGCGCCTCCGGCCAGCGGGCCGCGACCGATTCGGTCAGCGCCCGGAACGGCCGGTCGGGCGCCGGGGCCAGGTAGAGCACGCCGGGGAAGCGCCCGCACTCGGCGAACCGGACGGCGAACGAGCGGTGATCGCCGAGCACGATCGCTAGCTCATCGAGCACCGCCCGGCCGATGTGCTCGACGCCCAGAAACGGGTACAGCACCGTCACGTGCGCTGGGACACCGAGGGCCGCGGCGGAGTCGAACCGCCGCCGCCAGTGCCCGACGAGCGGCTCGGCCTCGTCGATCACCGCCAGCAGGGCTGTCTGGCCTGGCTGATACGGTCCTGGATCGCCATCAGGCACGGGTGGATCGTAGCTGCCGCGACTGCGGATGCGCGCGCATTTCCCTGGCGCAATGCCGCGGCGGCAAATGACAGACGGGCAGCTGGTCACGATGGGCTTAGATGAAGTCCGTGCCCGACCTGAACCTGAATCTCGGCCCGACCCGCTCGATGCGGGTGCTAGGCCTGGCGGATGCCGAGTTGCTGACGGAGGCCACGAGCGGCGAATCGGAGGCGGCCCTGTGGGGTCCGCGCCCGGCCGGGCCCTACTCGCTGGCCGATGCCCGGGCGGCCCTTGCGGCCTGGGATCCGGCCGCGGGCGGCCAGTTTTCGGTCGGAATCCTGGCCAGCCGACGGCTGCTCGGCGCGGTCGGGCTGATGCCTGACCAGCCGGGTAGCGCCGAACTCGCGTACTGGACCCGGCCCGAGGAGCGGGGCCGGGGTCTCGCTTCGCGCGCGGTGGCGGCAGTCACGCAGTGGGCGCACGACAGCCTCGAGATCCCGCGGGTCTGGCTGGAGATCAACCCGGATAACGAGCCATCGCTCCGGCTCGCCCGGCGGGCTGGCTACCAGTTCGAGCAGCGTCTGGCGGGACACTGCCGGAACTGGTCGCACGAGGACGCCGACCGCGATTCGTGGCACGACTGCCTCATCTGGGTGCACGAGAGCGGTCGGCTACTAGCCTGAGAGGCTCGTCAGCGCGCGGTCACCGCGGCCCATCGCCCGGCGTGCCGGGCGATGGTGACGGGGTGGCCGAAGCAGGCGCTGGCCAGCTCGGAGGTGAGCACGTCTGCTGCGGCGCCCGCGGCGAGCACCTGCCCGGCGCGCAGCAGCAGCGCGTGCGTCGTGCTGGCAGGCAGCTCCTCCAGGTGATGCGTCACCAGGACGGTGGCCAGGCCGGGCTGACGCGCGCGCAGCTCGTCGACGCTGACCAGGAGCTGCTCGCGGCCGGCCACGTCCAGGCCGGCCGCGGGCTCGTCCAGGAGCAGAAGCTGCGGCCGCGCCATCAGGCCGCGCGCGATGAGGGCCCGGCTGCGCTCACCTTGGGACAGCACCTGCCAGCGGACGTCCGCCCGGTCGGCCAGGCCCAGCAGCGCGGTCAGCTCATCCGCGCGCGCCAGTTCGGCCGCGCTGGTCTCCCGGCGCGGCACGAGCTGGATCGTGCCGGTGACGCCGGTTAGCACGACTTCGCGCACAGTGCGCAGCGGGTCCACCCGGTGGTGCGGGCTGACGTGGCCGATCAGCGGCCGCAGGGTGAAGACGTTCACGCGCCCCAGCCGGTGGCCGAGAACGTCGACCTGCCCGCGCGTCGGGTACGCGTAGGTGGCCATGATCTGCAGCAGGGTGCTCTTGCCCGCGCCGTTCGGCCCGAGCAGCGCCCAGTGTTCCCCGGCCCTGATCGTGACGCTGACGCTCTCCAGCAGGAGCCGGCCGTCGCGGACCAGGTCTACGCCTTCGGACCGGAAGACGACGCCGGCCGGAGCGGGCGCGGGAGCTGCGGCGAAGGCCATGCGGCGAGATCGTACCTGGCCGCCGGTACCGTGAATGCATGGGAGGCTCCGTCAGTTACACCATCCGGCCGCTGGACGATTCCACCTGGCCGGCCTTCGCCAGCCTGGTCGAGCGCAACAACGGCATCTTCGGCGGCTGCTGGTGCCTGGGCTTTCACGAGCCCTTCGGGAAGGATGCGACCCCGGAGCGGAACCGGGACCGCAAGCTGGGGCGCGTGCGGGCCGGAACCGCGCACGCGGCGCTGGTCTATAGCGGCGCGGACTGTGTCGGCTGGTGCCAGTTCGGGCCGCCCGCCGAGTTGCCGCGGATCAAGAACCGGGCCGCGTACGAGAAGGGCCAGACCAGCCCGCCGGACTGGCGGATCGCGTGCTGTTACGTGGGCAAGGGACACCGGCGCCAGGGGATATCACGCGCGGCGGTGACCGGCGCGCTGGAGATGATCGCGATGGCCGGCGGCGGAGTCGTGGAAGGCTACCCGGAGGACGCCGGGTCGGTGCCAGCCGGATTCTTGTACCACGGGGCGCTGTCAACCTATGAGCAGCTCGGATTCACCCGGCAACGGCAGATCGGCAAGCACCGCTGGGTGGTGACCAAGCTAGTTCAGCCCCGCGTCGGCTAGCTTCTCCGGGCGCGTTAAATTAGCCCGAAGTCGGGACAATAGCGCCGACCCTGGAAGGTGGCCAATGAGCCAGGGACGGCTGCGGGACCTCTGGGCTGCGAAGAATCGGGCGCTGGCAATCGGCCTGCTGCTGACCATCACGATTGTCGCGTCCGAATCGCTCGCCGTCGTCACCGTGATGCCGCTAGTCGCTCGCGATCTCGGCGGACTGCGTCTCTACGGCTGGGCCTTTAGCGCGTTCACGCTCAGCAGCGTGGTCGGCGTCGTGGCGGCCGGCCGCGCCGCCGACCGGCGCGGGCCCGCCATGCCGTTCATCACCGGGCTCGTGCTGTTCGGCGCCGGCCTCGCCATCGCCGGGCTGGCACGGTCGATGCCGATGCTCGTGGCCGGCCGCGCGCTGCAGGGCCTGGGCGCCGGGGTCGTGCCCGCGGTCGCGTACGCCGCCATGGGCGTCAGCCTGCCCGAGGAACTCCGGCCCAGGATGATCGGCCTCATCTCCACCGCATGGATCGTTCCCGGTCTGGCCGGGCCCGCCATCAGTGCCGCGGTCGCGCGCGCGTTCGGCTGGCGCTGGGTGTTCCTGGGTTTGCTCCCGGTGGTGGCCATCGCCGGCTCGATCGCTCTGCCCGCGCTGATCCGCATCGGCAGGCCGGGCCCGGCGCGAGCGTCGGACGAGCCCGAGCACCGGCTCGCGGACGCGATCCGGACCGCGATCGGGGCCGGCCTGGTGCTGGCCGGCCTGACTGTCGGCTTCGGCCGGCGAACGATCGTCCTCGCCATCGCGCTGGTCGCCGTCGGGCTAACGCTGGCCGGGCCCGCGCTGCGGCGCCTGGTGCCCGCCGGGACCCTGACCGCCCGCCGGGGAGTCCCGGCCGCGGTCCTCAGCCGCGGCCTGCTGACGTTCACGTTCTTCGGCGCGGACAGCTTCGTGACGCTGTCGATCACGATGGTCCGGCACTACAGCCCGCTCGTCGCCGGACTGGCGGTCACCGGCGCCACGGTGACGTGGACTATTGGCGCCTGGACGCAAGCGCGGCTCAGCGACACCTGGGAAGCGCGGCGGCTCATCCGGCTCGGACTGGTTGTGATCTTGATCGGCATCGCCGGAATGACGCTGACGCTGCAACCAAACGTCCCGATCGCCGCGGGGATCATCGCGTGGACGATCGCGGGCCTGGGGATGGGCCTGGCGAACTCCCCGATCATGCTGCTCGTGCTGCGGGACGCGCCCGCAGGCCGGGTCGGCCAGGCATCGGCGTCGGTCAACCTGACCGACGTGCTCGGAACCGCGACCGGTATCGGCGTGGGCGGCGCCGCCATCGCCGCTTATGCAGCGACGAACCTTCAGCTCGGTATTCGCATCGCCTTCGCCATCGCCGCCATCATGGCAGTGCTCACGCTCCTGACCAGCCTCCGTTTGCCCGCCGGCCGGACGACTGCCGCGAGGCCCGCGGCTGAGGTAGAAAGCGGCTAGACCTGGCCGATGGAGCAACTCGCCTCAGCGCCGACCGGAGACAGCTGCCGTGGGCGTATCTGCCGCGGGCGTAGCGGCTCCGGGCTGCGCCGCAGGTCCGCGGTACTAGCCGCAGTCGCTGTGAGGCGCCGGGGCGGCCGCGGAGTTGGATCAGCAACGATGGCAGGGCCGGTGTTCCGTCCGCCGATCTGGTAGGCAAGCGGTCGTGCGGCGGGCTGCGCCAGCTGCGCGAGCGCATGCGTCCGGGCTAGGCCCGTTTGCAGCATCTCGAGATGGCGACGCCACGCCTCCTGGTCCCCCTTCCACGCCTGCACGTATTGCAGGCACAGCTCGGGCGTGATCCTGGCGAGCCGGCCGAGAGAGCCACGCAATGCGTCCAGTCGCCTCGTCCGCTCCGCCTGGTCGAGCGAGTCATCCGCGGCGACCATCCCCAGCACCCGCGATATGAACGTCCTCCGCTTCTGCAAGAAAGCGGTCCAGTACTCCTTGTCGGCGCCGACGATCGGCATGCCCTGGTCGAGCAGCCAGTAGATGCCCTCCGCGAGCACGTCGCCGAACTCTTCTCGGCGCGGCCCGCTCTGGACTGCGGAACGGGTCGTACGGATACTGTTCGACGCGCCCGGTCACGGCGACTGGAAGAATGCCCTTGTCGCCGTCGAGCAGGAAGAACCAGTCGTCGTTGTAGACCTCGGGGAAGAACGACGGGGTCCGGTCGACCTGCACGACCAGAGCCCCGCCGCCGATGAACGACTGCTGACGGCCGCCGGCGTCGCGATAGGCGTGGCAGACCACCGAGTGGTCGTGGAATCCGCACGACGTGCAGGCCGACCGCATTGTGCGTATCGAGCAGGCCGCTCGCGCGCCGGACGTCATCCGGGTTGAGCGCGGTGATGTCGTCGTCCAGGAACATCACGCGTGACCAGCCGAGCAGCCGGCTGAGCATCAGGCCCAGGTTGCGCTTCGCGCTCAGATCCGACCATGGACGGAGTCGGGCGAACTGTCCGGTGAGCAACCTCGATGTCCGCCACTCCGGCAGGTCTAGCCGCTCGGTATCCGGGATGTCGATCGCGATGAGATCCACGGACCGGTGCATGCGCTGGGCCGCCATCGCCGCCGACGTCCAGTGCTTGCTGTGCAGGGTCACCAGCGTGCAACCGAGGGCCTTAGCCAGCTCGGCGGCCGGGGCCAGCCGACCGGGCGCCCTGATCGTGGGCACGATAAGCGCGTCGATAGACCTCTGCTCGAAGCGGTCACCCGACCAGAGCAGGTCACGATGCGACCCATGGTGATCGGGCGGATCACTATTCGTCACCGACTCACCCTGGCCACTCAAACAGGGTGTATTCGCCAGTGGTCCAGTCAGGAGTCAAGGTCGCTCCGTCGAATACGGGTACCCGCATCAAGATGCAGTAGGTGTCGCTGTCCCCAAACTTGTCACGCACATGCTCGGCATTGCGGTCGCGGAAGAAAGCATCGGTCACAGCGCGGACGGCGCCATAGGTGCCCCGGCCATACATGCCAAGGCAGATAGTAACAGTCCGCTTCCGGTTAACCGGGTTAACCGCTCGGGCGAAGAAGGCAACATCCTCGAGCAGGATCCGCTTGTCGTCAGTCCCGCGTCCCGTCTGACTGCTCTGATCCTTACCGCTTCTTCTTTCCAGCCGGGCGTAGTGCCTAACCTTCTGGCCGCCGGAGTCCACCTCGAAGTACGGCCCTTCAGGGGTGTCCCAGTCAGGCTCCTGGCGCACGGGCAGTTGAAGACGGGTCAGCACGTTCGTGGTGGCGGTGTTCCAGTCGACACCACCCAGCAATACGAGGTGGGAGTGATAGTCGTCCGGCGAAAGTTTACCGGCGATCCGTAGATTGACCTGATTTGTCGGATTAGCCGCACGTAGGTGACCGTACAACTCGAACAACGCGTCAAGGTCGGAGTACTGGAGCAGTTCGACGTAGTCAGGGTCGTCTTTGTCCTTGTAAGAAACCTGGGCAAGCATGTCAGGCGACCACTGACCGCAGACTATGGTGATCGTGTTGCCATCCCGGAATCGCATCGGGTTGCTTTCGAGAGACTGCGCGATCGTAGGGTTACTCGGCACCGGGCTCGGGGTGGGCTCGGTTGCGCCGAGTGCGTCTTTGCGCAGCTGGGTGAGCTCGCGGGCCAGGTCGGCGACCGACCGCCGTTCTTCCTCTGTCATCTCGTCGAGGCCGAGCAGTCGCGGCGGTCGCTGCTCGAAGCACCGGGGAGCCCCGAACAAGATCGCGTACTCCTCAACTCTGGTCGGGGTCGGCAGCCGCGGATTGGTCTTCGACTCGTAAGACGAGATGAGCGGGACGCTGACCTGGCCCAGGACGTCCGCCACCTGCAGTTGGGTGACCCGGCGCGCGGGCAGCCATTGTTCGCGGAGCTCACGGAGCCGCTTTGCGAGCCGTAGCCGGGGATCCTGCGCGTCCATAGTCGCCCATCTCTGTTCAAGTTAAGTTCAGAGATCATTGTAAACACCTCATGTGGCCTGTGCGCAAGTGTCTGTATCCGCAGGTAGTCAGCCTGACATCGCCATTTTGAAGATCAGGTGCCAAGCAGCTGCGCTATTGCGCAGTTCGACCTGTGCCTTGTTCGTTAACGAGCATAGGGTGAAACTGAAAGCAGTCGCTGAAGAAGAAGGGAAGGCAGACGATGTTAACTGAAGTAAATCAAGATCTATTGAAGCCACCCGGGGCTTGCAAGTTGCTGGGCGACAGAGCCCGCGGCTCGCCGCGGGAGCCTGCTCGGTGGCGTCCAGCCCGCAGAGCAAAGCGCGCGGGCACCCTTGCGCCAACAAGGATGCCCGCCAGTCAGAACCTCGATGCGCTCTCAAACACGAAGGAAGTTCCATGCACAAGATAGCGCCTCAGCTGATGCTGGCAACAACCACGGCCGGAACACCCGGCTATCACCATCTGATCGCGTCCGTGTCCCTCGCGGCCGCTGCTTATCGGGTTCCTGGCCTCGGTGCACTCTTGCTGCTGATTCTCGCGGTGCTGTTCATCGGAGCGCTGTCGTCGGCCGCCAGTGCGGCCCGCGGTCTGGCGATGGTGCTGTCGGAACTGCTGCGGGTGGTCGGGGCAGTGGTCGCGGTCATGTTCACCGTCGTGTTTGTTCTCGTCATTGCGGTCGCGTATTTGCTGCACCACTGACGACGGGGCTTCGGCCGTCCGCCAAGACGGCTGAAGCCCTGGGGCAAACGCGACCTCACGAGCCGCCCTGAACGGCTTCACGGCCTGGTAATTGAAGCTTTGCAAACTTTACTTTAGGAAACTAATAGCCAGGAGGCGCCTAGGTCGGCACGGCTGCCGGATCGCTTGCCAGGGAAGGTTTTCCCATGTCAGACTCTAGCTTTATGCCTGATATCAAGCTCCTTGTCCCGAACGACTGGTGGTTGTTACGACAGGTCAGGCTGACAGCTCTGCAGGAATCACCCGAATCCTTTCTGGCTCAGTACGACAAGGAATTGAAATTTAGTCAGGAACGCTGGCGATCCGAGTTTGACCGCGGCGACTGGTACATAGGATTCCGGTACCAAAACGCCATGAGTATGGTCGGTTGCACCAGGGAGAAAGAGACGCCGGAGTCAGAGTGCTTTATCGAATACCTGTGGGTTGAACCGGACTTTCGCGGCAGCGGCGTTGCCTTTCACTTGCTAACGAACATCATTGACCGGTTGCGGGTCGCGGGCGTGCGGCGGGCCTTCCTGTGGGTCATGGACGGCAACGACCGGGCCGAGCGTCTCTACCGGCGAGTCGGCTTTGTCAGTGGCAAGATTCGTCATCCGCTAACGGCCCGGCCGGGCCGCAGCGAGGCACTCATGCAGTACGACCTCGGTTAACCGGCGTTATGTCTCGGGCGGGCCTGTCAGCTCAGGTCGTGCGGGATCTGGAACATCGTCACACCGCCGACTACGCGGCTGCGCAGTTTCATGTCGCGGAACGCGCTGAGCAGGTGCGGCTGCGGGGAGTTGTTCTCGAACAGCACCGCTCCGACCCCGGAGTCCTCCAGGTAATCCAGCGCCGTGCTCGCGACACTGTTCCCGGCGGGCCTGGCCGGCCCGGAACCGGCGGCATTGAGATCGCTGATCGGCGGGGGCAGGTCCGACTGCTGGGTCATCGCCTGGTTCACGAATCCGCCCGCGAGCCGGAAGTAGCCATCGGTGACCGCCTGGAACAGCATGCCCGCGTTGCCCCGCCCGGAGATGACCATCACGGTCTCGCCGCGCGCGAGGTAGTGCCGGTACTGACCGGCCGTGATGAAATGCGGCAGGGCCGCGCGAGAGCTAGGCTGCGACGCGCTGATGTACGGGATGTCGGCGATGACGACAGCGACCGCCAGCACGCCGACGGCCCAGCGCAGCGCGGCCCGTCGGAGCGGAGCGGCCAGCCACATCGCCAGCATCACCGCGAGGGCCAGGTAGCCGAACACCATGAACCGGACCGGGAACGCGCTGCGCGCTAGCGGCAGCTTCCAGGCCAGCGCCCAGGGCAACGGAACCGGGTGCAGCGAACCGATTGCCAGGTCGGGGCCGACGGCGATCAGCGTCGCGAAGACGACCATCAGCGCCAGGAATCGCGTCGTGCGGCTCTGCCATCTCCAGACTGCCAGCGCCACCGCGAGCACGAGCAGCGGGAGCCCGATGTAGCCGGCCTGGGAGACCGCGGGCAGGGCCGCGGCCGCGTCGTGCAGCCAGCCGAGGTGCAGGGTCCGCTGCGGCCGGGGCACCAGCAGGCTGGCCAGGTTGAGCGCATTGGTGCGCGGCACGTTCCGCGCGAAGCCCGCCGGAGCGTGCGTCAGCACGTAGCCCAGGTACGGCGATCCGACCGCCACCGCCGCGGCGTAGGCGACGCCGATCTGCCGGCTCAGCGCCGCCACTTCGGGCCGGGTGGCGGGCCGGGCCAGCCAGTAGACGACCGGCAACCCGGCGACGATCATGACGCTGATCCCGGCGAAGGTCTCCAGGAAAACCAGCATCTGCAGCAGCAGCGCGGCAGCGAGCAGGCAGATGAAAGGCGCCCGGCCGATGGCGCCGTCCCTCCTCGCCGCGATCAGGTACCCGATCAACGGGACCAGCAGGCTGACGGTGATGTTGAGGTGCCCGGGCACGCTGTGATTCATCTCGTAGGCGGAGAAGCCGTAGACGGCGCCGCCCGCCAGTGACGGCCAGAACCGCCCGGTCAGCCGCCGGCACAAGACGAAGGCCATCCACGCCGCGGCGGGCGGCGCGACGGCGGTCAGCAGGTTGAACGTCACGATCGGCCCGAACGCGGCCGTGACCGGCCAGGCCAGCACCGCGAGCGCGGGCACCGTGGTGAGCCAGGCGACGTTGAACCCCGCGGGCGCGCCGATGGTCGTGGTCGTCATCGGGTCGAGGCCGTGCCCGAGTGCGTACGGCCACCAGTGCAGGCTCCACACGAAGAAGTTGGGGTCCATGCTCGCCTGGTCGAGCTGGGCCAGCTCCGGGTGAGCCACCAGGGCCGGCACGAAATGGCCGATCCAGAACAGCATGAAGATCATCAGCGCGGCAGCGCCCTGCAAGCCCGGCCGCAGTCGCCAGCCGGGCGGCGCCGCAATGGGGACCGCCGCGGGCGGCCGCCGCGCCGGCAAGACGAGGCCGGCGGCGGGTCCGGGCGACGCCGCGGCGAGCCAGGCAGCGCGCAGCCCGGCCCGGTTGCGATCGTCCCCCGTATGCATCGGCCTTCCTGGCGTGCAGCTGAAAGCGGCTCTGTCGGCGCCCGCGCACCGGAACCGCCGGCTGCATGGGGGACGGGAAGTCTCGCTATGCCCGGACCGCCCCGCCCGGGGCCGTCCGGCGCTGCCCTGGCCGTCAGGATAAGAGCCAGCTGACCAGCACTGGGTATCCGGTTATCAAGGATTTGCCCTTTCCTGGCGATAGTCCGAGGTGGCCGGGCCGGCCGGGACCCGGAACCGGCCCCGGCGTCCCTGATCGGCCAGAATGTGCTCGTGGAGCTGATCACGTCCGAGTTCATGGCCGAGCCGGCCGCCGGCCGGGTCTATTCCGGGCGGCGCATCGTCCGGAGCACCGACGTCACGGCCGGCGGCAGGCTCCGGCTGGACGCGCTGGCCCGCTACCTGCAGACGGTGGCCGAGGAGGACGTCGCCGACTCCGGCTTCGACGCGCCGGTGGTCTGGCTCGTGCGCCGTTGCGCCCTGACGATCGGCACGCTGCCGCTGATGACCGACCGGATCACGCTGCGCACGTTCTGCTCGGGTACCGGGCCCCGGTGGGCCCAGCGCACGACGACGGTGGCAAGTCGGGGCGGCGCTCTCCTCCAGGCCACCGCGGTGTGGGCGGCGGTGAGCCGGGAGACCGGCCGGCCGGTCCCGCTGGACGACGGGTTCATGTCCATCTACGGCGCGTCCGCGCAGGACCGGCGGGTGTCGGTCCGGCTCTCGCATCCGCGCCCGGCGGAGCCGCCTGCGGCCGCCCGTGGCCGCTGCGGGCGGCCGACTTCGACACGGCCGGCCACGTGAACAACGCGATCACCTGGGCGGCTGTCGAGGATGTGCTCGCGGACCGGGACGGCTGGCTGCCGCGCCGCGCCGAGGTCGAGTACCCGCGGGCAATCCTGCCCGGCTGCGAGCCCGTGCTGGCGACCGCCGACGATGACGGCGGGCTGTCCATGTGGCTGCTCGACGGTGATCAGCCGCTGTCGTCGGCCCGCTTGGCCGCCTGACCTAGCCGCGGCCGCGGGGCGCGGACCATGGCTTGCGCGCGACCCCGCAGTAGATGCCCCGCGATCCGTCGCTGTCCGCGACCGCGACGTCCTCGGCGCCCCACAACCCGGCGAAGGTGATGCCCGGCGGCTCGCCGGGCCGCGGCGGCTGCAGGTCGAGACCGCCGAAGAACCGCTCGATGTCTTCCTTCGACCGGAGGAAGACATCGGCGGTGGACCGCGCGTAGCCGTCCTTGCCCGCCTGCACCTGGTCAGGCGGCATCCGGTCCAGGGTGCCGTGCGACAACGCGAGGTAGCTGCCCGGAGCCATCGCGTCGACGTACCGGCCGACCAGGCCCCACGGGTCTTCGCTGTTCGGCACGAAATGCAGCACCGCGGTCATCAGCAGCCCGACCGGCGCGCTGAGATCGATCGTGTTGCGCAGCACCGGGCTGGCCAGCACCGTGTCCGGGTCGCGCATGTCGGCGACGACCAGGGCGGTGGATTTGTTGGCCGCCAGCAGCGAGCTGGCGTGCGCGCCGACGATCGGGTCGTTGTCCACGTACACGACCCGCGCGCCGGGATGCAGCGCCTGCACCGTCTGATGCGTGTTGTTCGCGGTGGGCAGGCCCGAGCCGACGTCAAGGAACTGGCGGATACCGTGGTCCGCCATCCACGCGGCGGCCCGGACGTGGAACCCGCGGTTCGCGAGAACCGCGTCCACCATGTCCGGGATCCCGCTGCGCAACTGCTCGGCCAGGTCACGGTCGGCCTGGAAATTGTGGGTGCCGCCGAGGAAGTAGTCGTACAGCCGCGCGGGGCTCGGCACGGTCGGGTCCACGCCGGGCGGAGCCGACTCGATCTCGCTCACTGGTGCCTCCGGATGCCGCCCGTCCCCGCTCGGCACGAAGATAACGGAATTGGGGGATTTGGCAATTCGGGGGGCCGTGTCGCAGCCTGAGCCAGCCCGGCCGGCCGGGACGCGGATAATCGGGGGCATGACCGACAAGCTCGATGCGTTGCGGGCCGTGCTGCCCGGTGCCAGGGTCATCACCGATCCCGACGTCATGGACAGCTACCGCCGGGACCAGACCCCGGTGGTCACCCCTGGCGCGCCGGCCTGCGTCGTCATCGCGCACACCACCGCGGATGTCGCCGCCACTCTCGCCTGGGCGCAGGAGCACAAGGTCCCGGTGGTACCGCGCGGCGGCGGCACGGGCCTCGCGGGCGGCGCGACCGCGACGGACGGCTGCGTCGTGCTGTCCACCGCCAGGATGGCGGGCCCGGTCGAGATCGACGCCGGCAACGAGATCGCGGTCGCGCAGGCCGGCGTGCTGAACGCCGACCTGGACCGGGCGGCCGCGGCGCACGAGCTCATGTACGCGCCGGATCCCAGCTCGTGGGAGATCTCCACCATCGGCGGCAACCTCGCCACGAACGCGGGCGGGCTGCGCTGCGTGAAGTACGGCGTGACCCGCGACTCGGTGCTGGGCCTGGAGGTGGTGCTCGCGGGCGGGCGCGTCCTGCGCACCGGCAGGCGCACCATGAAGGGCGTCACCGGCTACGACCTCACCAGCCTGTTCGTCGGGTCGGAAGGGACGCTGGGCGTGATCACGTCGGCGACCCTGCGGCTGCGGCCGCGGCCGGCCAGCTACCCGACGACGCTCGCGGCCGGCTTCCCCGGCTTCGGCGCGGCCGCCCGCGCGGTCACCGCGATCATCGCGGCCAGGATCAGGCCCAGCCTGCTGGAGCTGATGGACAAGGTGACCCTGCGCGCCATCGACGACTGGAAGCACACCGGCTTCGGGGCTGACGTGCAGGCGCTGCTGATCGCGCAGGACGACAGCGACACCGGCGCGCAGGGCGCCGCCCGGATGCGCGAGCTGTGCCTGGCCGAAGGCGCCACGATGGCCGAGGTCTCGGAGTCTGAGGCCGAGTCACGGCAGCTGCTGGAGCTGCGCCGGATGTCGTACCCGGCGGTGGAGCGGCTCGGCGTCGGGCTGGTCGAGGATGTCTGCGTGCCCCGCACCCGGCTGCCCGACATGGTCGAGCGGATCGAGCAGGCCGCCGACCGGCACGGCGTCTTCATCGCCACCGTCGCGCACGCCGGCGACGGCAACCTGCACCCGGTGTTCGTATTCGAGCGCGGGCTGCCCGAGGTGCCCGCGGAGGTCTGGGCGGCGGCTGACGAAGTGTTCCGCGCCGCGCTGGAACTCGGCGGCACGCTCACCGGCGAACACGGCGTCGGCGTCATCAAGCGGCGCTGGCTCGCGGACGAGCTGGGAGCCGAGTCGATGGCGGTGCACCACGCCATCAAGGCGGCGCTCGACCCCGACGGCATCCTGAATCCGGGCAAGGGCATCTAGTGCGGCTAGCCCCGCGGCACCCGTCCGCCGGGGATCAGCGGCATCGACCGCAGCCGCGCCCCGCACGCGCGGAAGATGGCGTTGGCGACGGCGGGCGCCACCGCGATGATCGGCGTCTCGCCGCCGCCGACCGGCGGCAGGTCGGTGCGGTTGACGGGCACGACCCGCAGCTCGGCCGGCAGATCGGCGAGCCGCGGTACCCGGTAGTCGGTCATCGAGCCGTTCAGGATCTGCCTGCCCTCGAACTTGATCTGCTCGAACAGAGCCGGACCCAGGCCCATCATGATCGCGCCTTCGATCTGGTTCACCAGGCCGTCCGGGTGCACCACGGTGCCGCAGTCGGCGGCGGTGACCAGGGACCGGACCGTGACCGCGCCATCCGGCGCGACGTGCACCCGGGCCGCGGTGGCGACGAAGCTGTCCTTCTCTGTGCCCAGCGCGATGCCGGTGCCGGTGCCGGGTGAATCGTCCGCCTGGCCCCAGCCGATCTCCGCGGCCGCGGTCGTCAGCACGACCGCGAGCCGGTCGTGATCCAGGTGGTCAAGCCGGAACCGGACCGGATCCGCGCCGACAGCGGCGGCCAGCTCGTCCATGAGAGACTCACGGGCGAAGTTGTTCGCCGTCGCGGCCAGCGCCCGGTAGGAGCCCTGCGCCAGCGGCGCCTCGGCCGGCTGGTACCCGATGGCCTGATTCGGCACCCGGTACGGGGTCATGATCCCGGCCGCGCCGGAGTTGAGATTCTGCAGCGACCAGCCGGTCATCCGGCCGGCGGCGTCCGCGCTGGCGGCGGCCTCGATGAACGCGGCCGGCCGCAGGTACCCGGCCGTGAACTCGTCCGCCCTGGTCCAGTCCACCTTGACCGGCAGGCCCGCCGCCCTGGCCAGCCGCGCCGCCTCCGCCGCGACCGCCGCCCCGTGCTTGCCGCCGAAGCCGCCGCCGAAGTCCGGCACGAGCACGTGCACGTCCGCTTCGGGCAGGCCGAACTCGGCGGCGAGCTCGCGCCGGGCGCGGAACGGCGTCGACGTCGCGGTCCACACCGTGAGCCGGCCGCCGTCCCAGCGGGCGAGCGCCGCCCGCGGTTCGAGCGGCACGTGCGCGACATACGCCGCGCGAAACGACGCTTGCACCCGCACCGGCCCGGCCGCCAGCGCTCCGGCGGCGTCGCCGCGGTCATGCCGGAACGGGCCGAACCGCCCGTCTCCGTCCGACGGCCGCTCGCGGAGCCAGGACTCGAGCTCAGCCGCCGCGGGCCCGGCTGCCTCCTGCCAGTCCGCCGTGATCGCGGCGAGGGCCCGGCGGGCGGTGCGGCGGTCCGGCGCGACGACCCCGGTCAGGCCGCCGTCGCGGACGACCATGACGCCCGGCAGTGCGGCGGCCGCGCTGGTGTCCGCCGCGGCGAGCTGCGCGCCAGCCCCCGGCGGGTGTAGCACGCAGCCGTGCAGCATCCCGTCCAGGCGCAGGTCGGAGGGAAACTTCTTCGCCCCGGTGACCACGTCCAGTCCGCCGGCCGCGCGGACCGGCCGGCCCGCAATGCGCCACTGCGCCGCCGGGGTCACCGGCGCGTCCGCGGGAACCCGCTCCACCCGCCGCTGCCCGGCCACGAGCTGGCCGTAGCCGGCGACCGGGGCGCCGTCGGGCCCGGCGAACATGCCGTCGGCCGCGGTCAGCTCGTCTGGCCGCAGCCCGAACCGGGCGGCCGCCGCGTCCTGCAGCAGCCGGAACGCCGCGGCCGCGGCGGTCCGCAGCGGCGGCGCGGCGTGCGGCATCGACCGGCTGCCGAACGTGCCCAGGTCGAACGGCGACGCGCAGGTATCGGCCATCGTGACCGTGACCCGGCCCGGCGGCACCGCCAGCTCCTCGGCGACCAGCAGCCCGAGCGCGGTCCTGGTGCCCTGGCCCGCGTCGACCTTGCCGGTAAACGCGGTGATGCTGCCGTCCGCGCCGACGTGTACCCAGGCCTCGTCCGGCGCGTCCCAGGCGGCGGCGTCCCCGTCGCCGGCCACGACCGTCATCAGGCCCTCCGGCATCGCGGCGGCGAGCGAGCCGGGCTGCCGGTCGGTCAGGTCGCGGGGCACGGCCGGGCCAGCCACGGCGGCGACCGGCTCAGCCGGGCCCAGCCCGTTAGCGGCGGTCGGCCCCGTCCCGGCCACCGCCGTGTCGGCCAGCAGGTCGGGGTCGGCCAGCAGCTCGGCCGCCCGGTGCACCGCCTGGCGGATGCGCGGATAGCAGCAGCACCGGCAGGCGTGGCCGGCCAGCTCGGCCGCGATCCGAGCATCGTCGGGATGCGGCACCCTGGCGAGCAGGCTCGCGGTGCCGGTGAGCCAGCCCGGCGTGCAGAAGCCGCACTGGAACGCGCCGCGCTCGAGCCACGCCTGCTGGACCGGGTGCAGCACGCCGTCCTCGGCGAGACCCTCGACCGTGGTGACCCGCTGACCGGCGGCGGCCGCGGCGGTCAGCTGGCAGGCCTGCACGGCCCGGCTGCCGACCAGGACCGTGCACGCTCCGCAGGCGCCCTCACCGCAGCCGCGTTTCGGTCCGGTCAGACCCAGTTCCTCGCGGAGCAGATCGAGCAGGGTGAGGTCCGCGTCGTCACCGGCGTAGGAGTGCGCGACCCCGTTAACGTTGATCGAGAGAGACATTGCCGGATGACCTCATTCCCCGGTGAGTTGCTCGCGCCGCGGCCGGTCGGCCCGTGCATTCCATCATCGCGCGCCGGGCAGGCGTGCCGCCGCGCCGCGGGTGCCCGAGTGCGGTGGATCATGCCAGAATCAGCCACGCCAGCCGGCCGCGGCCGGCCGGGTTGCTCTACGGGAGGACCAGCTATGACGCAGACCGCGGTGCAGGCGCCGCCCGGCGAGGCCCGCCTCCATCACCGGCCCCCTAGCGACGCGCAGGCCGTCCGGGACATCGACGCCGAGCTGCACGAGCTGCACGGCAAGGTGGCGGAGATCAAGGAACGCCCGCAGGAACACCATCCCAAGCTCGTGCTGTCGGAGCACGTCCGCGGCTCCAGCGTCCTGGACAAGATCGCGGACGGCGTGAACGTCTTCTGCGGCTCGATGTACGTCTTCCTGTTCATCACGGTCGGGATCGTGGCCTGGCTGATCCTCGGCCCGGTGATCGGGTACGACAAGGTGCCCTGGCCGCTGCTGCTCACGATCCTCAACCTGCCGCAGCTGTCGATCATGGTCTCCCTTCAGGTCAGCGCCAACCGGGCCCAGGCCGCCAGTGACAAGCGGGCCATCGCCGACCACGAGACCCTGATCGCGCTGCACACGATGGCGGGGCAGCAGATCGACATCCTGCACAAGCAGGATGTGGTGCTGGACGTCCTGCGGCAATTCGCCAGCCATGACATGCCTGGCCGGCAGGAGGAGATCCAGCAGACCGTGACCCAGATCCTGGCCGCCGTGACTGGGTCCGCCGGCGGCACCCCGGCGGCTGGCCCGGTGCCCGCGTCATGAAGCTGCTGGTCCTGTCCGCGGCGGACGTGCACGCCCTGCTCGGGCCCGCCCAGTGCGCCGACGCGATGCGCGCGGCCCTGGTCGCCCTGCAAGAAGGCAAGGCGCAGCAGCCGCTGCGCACCGTGATCCGGCCGGAGGGCGCGGCGGGCCTGGTCGCGCTCATGCCGTCCTATCTGAGCGCGGGCGACGGCCCGGCCGCCTACGGGCTGAAGGCCATCTGGATCACGCCGGGTAACGCGGCCGCAGGGCTGGATCCGCACCAGGGCGTGGTGCTGCTCTCCAGCGGCGAGACCGGCGAGCCGCTCGCGGTCCTGAACGCGTCGGCGGTGACGGAAATCCGGACCGCCGCCGTCTCCGCGGTGGCTACTCAGCTGCTGGCCAGGACGGACGCGGACGTGCTAGCCGTCATCGGCACCGCCGGCCAGGCCCGCGCGCACGTCGAGGCTCTGAGCCTGGCCCGGCCGCTGGCCGAGATCCGGGTCGCGGGCCGGGACCTGGCCAAGGCGGAGCGCTTCGCCGCGAACGTCGCCGCGGGCGGCGTCCCGGTGCGCGCGTGCGCGAGCGTCGGGGAAGCAATGGCGGGGGCCGGCATCGTGGTGACCGTGACCAGCTCCGCCGAGCCGGTGCTGCGCGGCGAGTGGCTGGAGCCGGGCATGCACGTGAACGCCGTCGGCGCGTCTCAGCCCGGCGCGCGCGAGCTGGACAGCGCGGCGATGGGGGCCGGCGTCCTGTTCGCCGACCGGCGCGAGTCGCTACTGGCCGAGTCCGGTGACTACCTGCTTGCCGCCGCCGATGGCGCGACCACGCCGGAGGCGATCCGGGCCGAGCTCGGCGAGGTGCTGACCGGCCGGGCGCCGGGCCGGGTCAGCGCGGACGAGATCACGATCTTCAAGTCGCTCGGGCTCGCGGTCGAGGATCTCGCGGCGGCCGCCTGCGTGTATCAGAACGCTGCCGCGGCCGGGACCGGAAACTGGGTGGACTTCTGACGGAACCGGCAGCGATCCCGCCCCGTCTGATCGCCAGGCAGTACATGTCAGTCACGGGCGGAGGAGTCCTGTCATGGCCATCAGCATCACCCCCGGATACCGGGCGGCCGGAGTAGGCGTGGCCGCGGCCGCGGTCTTGATCGGCGCGTTCAGCCTCGGCGCGGCCGGTGGCGGGTCGGCTGGCGGGTCGGCTGGCGGCGGGCAAACCCCGGTCACGCTGACCGCCGCCGCGCAGCACGCGGGCCGGATCACCGTGACCGGCAACGGCACCGTCACCGGCGTGCCGAATCAGATCAGCCTGTCGCTCTCGATCCAGGTCAACGGTTATTCGGTGAGCTCCGCGCTCAGCCAGGCCAGCCAGGACACCCGCGCCGTCCGGGCGGCGCTGACCCGCAGGGGAGTGGCGGCGGCCGACATCCAGACCTCGGACCTGAACATCTCGCCGAACTACCAGGGCAGTTCCCCGGTACCGGTCAGCTACGCGGTCAGCGAGTCGCTGACCGCCACCCTGAATCACCTCGGTACGGCGGGTGCCCAGATCAACGCCGCCGTCCGGGCGGGCGGAAACGCGGTCAGCGTCAACGACGTGTCGCTGAACCTGACCGACACCGGCAAGCTGATGGCGGCGGCCAGGGCTCGGGCAGTCGCCGACGCGAGGGCGCAGGCCAGCCAGTACGCGGCCGCGCTCGGCCAGCCGCTCGGCCCGGTGATCAGCGTGACGCCGGTGCAGCAATCCACCACGACGCCGGAGCCGCTCCAGTTCAACTCGACCGGCAAGGCGGCGGCGTCGGTCCCGATCTCACCAGGAACGCAGCAGCTCACGGTCTCGATCACGGTGGTGTACTCGGCCTAAGCGGGGCGGCTGGCTTCACCGGCCCGGTCCGGCTAAGCTACCCCGCATGCGCATTCAGCTCCGAGCCAGCTGGTGGCGCCGCCTCCCGGCGGTGCCAAGGTTCGCGCGCTGAGCAGACCTTCCTTAACAGGCGACCGCCCGGTATCCCGGCGGTCGCCTTTTCACTGCCGCGGGGGCGCCGGGTCGACACAGAACCGGCGAGGCCGACGATGGACCAGACCAGCTACCTGACCGCGGGCGGCATCCGCGTGCACCGAACGGCGGAGCCGTTCGATCCCGCCGAACTCGACGGGCTGACCCGGCAGGTGCAAGACCGGCCGGGCGGCGTGCTCAGCTCGGGCATGGAGTACCCGGGCCGCTACAGCCGCTGGCACATGGCCTACACCGATCCGCCGGTCGAGATCGTCGCCCGCGGCCGCCGGGTCACGGCGACTGCCCTGAACCAGCGCGGCGCGGTGCTGCTGCCGGCCATCGCGGCCGCGCTGGGCCGGGCCGGGCCCCTGGTGGAAGCGGCCGCGGTGGAAGGGACCGTACAGCCCACCGCCGACCCGGCCATGGTCGCGGAGGTAGTGATCCCGGCTGGGCAGGGCCTGTTCGCCGAGGAGGACCGCAGCCGCCGGCCGACCGTGTTCACCGCGATCCGGGAGATCATGGCCGCGCTCGCCGGGCCTGACCCGCACCTCGGCCTGTACGGAGCGTTCGGTTACGACCTGGCCTTCCAGTTCGAGCCCGTGCGGCAGCGGCTGGGCCGGGACCCGGCCAGCCGCGATCTGGTGCTGCACCTGCCGGACCGGCTCGACATCCTGGACCGCAAGCGGGAGATCGCGACCAGGTTCAGCTATGACTTCGAGACCAGCGCGGGCACGACCACCGGACTGGCCAGGGCGGTGCCCGGACCGAGGCCCGACCGGGGCCCGACGCGCCCCGTTCCCGGCGACCCGGAGCCAGGCAGCTACGCCCGCGTGGTGGAGCTGGCGCGGGCGAAGTTCGCCCGCGGTGACCTGTTCGAGGTGGTCCCGAGCCACACCTTCCACGCACCGTGCCCGAGCCGGCCGCGTTCTACGAGCGGCTGCGCGCCCGCAACCCGGCCCCGTACGAGTTCTTCTTCAACCTCGGCGGGGGCGAGTATCTGGTGGGCGCGTCGCCGGAGATGTACGTGCGGGTGACCGGGGACCGGGTCGAGACGTGCCCGATCGCGGGCACGATCGCGCGCGGGGCCGACCCGCTCGGGGACGCGGAGGCGATCCGGACGCTGCTCAGCTCGCCGAAGGAGGAGTCCGAGCTGACGATGTGCACGGACGTCGACCGCAACGACAAGTCCAGGATCTGCGCGCCGGCCAGCATCAAGGTCATCGGCCGGCGGCAGATCGAGATGTACAGCCGGCTGATCCACACCGTTGATCACATCGAAGGCACCCTGCGGCCCGGCTTCGACGCGCTGGACGCGTTCCTCACGCACATGTGGGCGGTGACGGTGACCGGGGCGCCGAAGAACTGGGCCATGCAGTTCATCGAGGACCACGAGTCGCAGCCGCGGCGCTGGTACGGCGGCGCCGTCGGGATGATCGGGTTCGACGGCAACATGAACACCGGCCTGACCCTGCGCACGGCCCACATCACCGGGGGCGTGGCGGCCGTCCGGACCGGCGCCACGCTGCTGTTCGACTCCGACCCGGCGGAGGAGGAACGGGAGACGGTGCTGAAGGCCCGCGCCCTGCTGGAGACGCTGGCCGAGGCCGCGGTCGCAGGCGGGGAACGGGGCGCGCTGGTGGCGGCCGCCGTGCCGCCCGCCGCCGAGCCGGGCGCCGCGGCGGCCGGGGCCGGGGCCGGCCTCGCAGTGCTGCTGGTGGATCACCAGGATTCGTTCGTGCACACCCTGGCCGGTTACTTCCGGGAGCAGGGCGCCGCGGTGACGACGCTGCGGGCCGGTTTTGACGCCGGGCTGCTGGACGAGTACGCGCCGGACCTGGTGGTGCTGTCGCCCGGGCCCAGGCCGGCCGACTTCGAGTGCGACAAGCTGCTGGCGGCGCTGGACGAGCGCGGCCTGCCCGCCTTCGGCGTGTGCCTGGGCCTGCAGGCGATGGTCGAGCACGCCGGCGGCTCGCTCGGCCTGCTGGCCACCCCGGTGCACGGCAAGCCCGGCCAAGTCCGGGTGCTCGGGGGCCAGCTGCTGGCGGGCCTCCCGGCCGAGTTCACCGCGGCCAGGTACCACTCGCTGCACGCCCGGCCGGACCAGGTGGCGGGCGGCTTCGAGGTCACGGCCGTCACGCCGGACGGCGTCGTGATGGCCATCGAGGACGTCGCCCGCAGCCGGTGGGCCGTGCAGTTCCACCCCGAATCGATCCTGACCACGGCGGGGGGCACCGGCCATCAGATCATCGGCAACGTGCTGCGCCTATGTAGGGAAACTCGACGGAGGTAGGCCGGGGACGGGTCGTCCCCGGCCTACCTCATGCCGGGATCGCGCCCGGCGCTAGGCAGCGGCCGGAAACGCGACTGTGCCGACCCAGGGTCGTAACTGCAGCCGCGGGTAGGCACGGTCGTTCTGTCAGGCTGCCTTGAGCGTGGCCGCGAAGTTGACCAGGTTCTTGCGCGACTCGTTGAACGCGGACGCCACGAAGAAGAGCGCCTTGGTCTTCCAGACCAGCCACAGCTCGATCTTCGAGGAGGTGCAGGCGGGCGCGCCGAGGATGTCGCAGAAGCCATACAGTTTCGCCGCGATGCCGTGGATCTTGTAGTTGGCCAGGAACGTGCCCTGGTCCCCGACCCCGCAGCCGCCGCCGGAATTGTTCTCGGACAGGCCTACGTTGTGCGTGTTGAAGTTACCGTAGCTGACGGTGATCATGCGCTTCTTGGTCGACGCCTCACAGACCGAGGCGATCACGTGGCCGACATTCGGCAAGCCGTAGGTCACGGTCGGCTTGTAGAGCTTGAACCCGACCGCCTTCTGCGTCTGGGCCCAGGTCTTGTACGTGCCGATGCCGGGCGCCAGACCCGGCGCGGCGATCGCGGGCGCGGCCACCGCAGCGGATACGGCGATAGCCGCCACTGCCGGCAGGCCGATTCTTCTGATGCGAGACAAACCCATTTATCCCCCATAGAGCGCGCTAATCCGACTGAGAGTGGCGGATATTGGCCTGGCCCGGCGGACCAATTTCGCGCGCGCCGGCCGTTTGGATGCCGGCGGCGGACGCACGACCGGATTCCAGTAGCAGGCCGGATATGACAGGCTTTGGCGCATGCCTGATATCAGGTTCACCGTGCCGGGCGGCACCGCCGGCGGATATCTCGCCGTGCCGCCAGGGCCCGGCCCGTGGCCCGGCGTCGTCGTCATCCACGAGGCGTTCGGGCTCAATGACGACATCCTGGCCAAGACGAACGAGTTCGCCAGCCACGGCTACCTGGCGCTGGCCCCTGACTTGTATGACCACCGGCCCTGGATCAGGTGCGTCCGCTCCGCCTTCGGCCAGCTTCGGGCGGGCAGCGGGCCCGCATTCGGGATACTCGACACGGCCAGGGCGACCCTGGCCGAGCGGCCGGACTGCACGGGCAAGACCGGCGTCGTCGGCTTCTGCATGGGCGGCGGGTTCGCGCTCATGTGCGCGCCGCGGGACGGGTTCGCGGCGGCCGCGGTGAACTACGGCGAGGTGTCGAAGGACGCCGAGCGCGCACTGGCGGGCGCGTGCCCGATCGTCGGCAGCTTCGGCGGCCGGGACCTGATGGGTACCGCGCACCCCGAGCGGCTGCAGCGCGCGCTGGTGGTGCTCGAAGTCCCGCACGACGTCAAGGTCTACCCGGGCTCGGGGCACCGGTTTATGACGAAGACCACCGGGGCCGGGGCCGCGCTCGCGCGCGTCGCCCGGATGAGCTTCCAGCCCGAGGACGCGGCGGACGCGTGGCAGCGCATCTTCGGCTTCTTCGGGACCTACCTGTCCGGGGCGGATCAGATCGGGTCGTGATGAATCTGGCCCGGCGGGATGCTGCCGGCCAGCAGCGCCGCGGTCCGGCTCACCATGCTGGGCGGACCGCAGATGTACGCCTCGCAGTTGCGGAACATCGCGCTGCCGTGCGTGTGCACGACCTCCGGCAGCAGCCCGGTGAGGCCGCTGTAGCCGGTCTCGTCGGAGAGCACCGGGATGACCCGCAGCGCCGGGCAGGCAGCCGCCAGCAGCTGCAGGTCGTACACGTCGTACAAGTCGAAGTGCTGCCGGGCGCCGTAGAAGAGGGTGACCTTGCGGGTCCGGCCCGTGCGCGCCTCGGCGATCGTCTGCTCGACGATGGCCTTGATAGGCGCGAGTCCGGTCCCGCCGGCCACGCAGAGCAGCTCACGGTCGGAGTCGGCCAGCGCCATGCTGCCGTCGGCGGGGCCGAGGATGAGCGTGTCGCCGGCCGTGGAGTGATGCACGAGCGAGTTGCTGACCAGGCCGCCGGGCACGGCCCGGACGTGCAGCTCGATGAGCCCGCCCGGTCGCGGCGCGGTCGCGGCGGAGAACCGCCGCCAGACCCGCGGCCACCGGGTGACCTGCACCCAGATGTACTGGCCGGCGCGATAGGGCAGCGGCTGCGTCGGCGCCACCTTCAGCACCGCGACGCCGGGCGCGCGCAGCTCGTGCGCGGCGATCTCGGCTATCCACCAGGCCGGCGCGACGGCCGCGTCCGCGGCGGCGGCCGCGCGCATCGTCGCGGCCATGTGGCCCAGGGCGCGCTGCCACGCCGCCGCGACGGTGCCGGACCAGCTCGCGGCGCCGAAGTGCCGGACGGTCTGCTCCAGCGCGATCGCGAACGCGGCGTAATACCGGTCAGTCACGCCGAACTTGCGGTTCTCCCGGCCGATCCGGGCCAGCAGCTCGGCGGGGCCGGCCGCAGTATCCAGGCTCTGGGTGATGCGGGACAGCGTGCCGAGGAACCGTTCACGTTGAACGGTCAGGTCGATCGAGAACAGGGATTCCACTTCCGGGCTCACGGCAAAGAAGCGCCGGTAGAAGAACTCAGCCGCCTCCCCACCGGACGCAATGAGCTGGGTAAACGAATCGCGGATCAGCTCCGCATCAAAGTCAGCGGCCGAGACGGATGATTCAGTCCCGGCCGTGGGCGCTGCCGCGCTTTCAGTCTGCGCTAACCGTTCAGGGAAATTGAAATCATTAGATGGGGTCTTAAGACGCTCATATGGCTTCGTTAATGTCGAGACCGGCCGAGAAAATCCCGCTGCCTCGCTGTCAAGGTGCACTCGACGACTCTGACCTGCTAGTCCGTCAGAACTGCGATCGGGAAGCCCACCGTTGAGCGCGATTGCCACAACGCGAGTCTCGCATCAGCCCCCTGATGCATACAACCCATTTCAGCCAAGCGAGACCAAGAAGTACGCAGGGTTACGGATGCATGTTCGGCGCTACGATGACGACTCCTAGCCGGGCCCCATTATTGGCCGCCCCGCTGCCTTTCTCGTCCGCGCGACGCCGATTCTTCTGCGCTGAAATTGCGCGGCACCTGCGGCGCGGTTACTCACCGCGACGCTTTATCCTGCGCTGGTCGGCGCAATACCGAACGAAGGGATCGCAGGGTGGCGAAGGCCGTGGTGTGGGACATGGACGGCACGCTGCTCGATTCCGCGGTGGTCGTGCCCGCAGCGTTCGCCGCGGCGCTGCGCACGCTCGGGTATCCGCCGGCGACCGCGGCGGAGGTGATCGCGGCGTACCCGCTCGGCCCGCCGGACGTGATCATGGCGCATCTGGCCGGACGCCCGCTGACCGCGGCCGACATGGAGGCGTACTACGCCGAGCTCGAGCACGCCCGGCTGCAGCCCTATCCCGGCGTGACCGCCACCCTGGACGCGCTGCGGGCGGCCGGCCGCCCGGTCGCGGTCTTCACTGGCGCCAGCCTGGCGCGCGGCGGAGATGCTGCTGGCGGCGGCCGGCCTGGGCGCGGACATTCTCGTCGGCGGCGACGAGGTCCCGCGGGCCAAGCCGGCGCCGGATGGCCTGTTCGTGGTCGCCGCCGCGCTCGGTGTCGCGCCGGGCGACCTGGCCTACATCGGTGACTCGCCCGGTGACGTGCGCGCGGCCCGGGCGGCGGGCAGCCACGCCGCGGCTGCGGCCTGGGGGCACATGTTCGACCCGGCCGAGCCCGCCGATTCCGTGCTCGCCCGGCCCGCGGACGCGCTCGCGCTGCTGGCCTAGTGCTGCGTTGGCCTAGGGTCGCCGCGCCTCGATCAGGAATCGCACGCTCGTGGCCACGAACGGCCCGCGCGCCTGGATCTGCCCGTGCAGCGCGCGCAGCCGGTCTTCGTAGCCCGCGACGGTGAAGCCGGGCACGATCCAGACGACCTTCCGCAGGAAGTACACGACGGCCGCGACGTCGCCGAACTCCATCCGGCCGCGGAACTCGCGCAGGTCGGCGACCTCCAGCCCGGCGCTCGCTGCCGCCTGCACGGACCACTTCGGCGCCCGGCTCGGCCCGTGGCGCCGGGGCGGCCTGCCCATCATGAACTCGGTCAGCTCGCGGACGGAGCCGTCGCCGACGTCCTGCGAGAAGTAGGTCCCGCCCGGCTTGAGCACGCGGGCCACCTCATCCCACCGGACCGCCACCGGATGGCGGCTGGTCACCAGGTCGAAGCTGGCGTCGGCGAACGGCAGGTCATCCAGCTCGGCAGCCATCGGCACCACCCGGCCGCGCAGCGGGGCGAGGTTGCGCCGGGCCACGTCGATATTCGGCGGCCAGCACTCGGTAGCGACCAGCACTGGCGGCGCCGCCGGCGCCGAGGCGAGTACCTCACCGCCGCCGGTCTGCAGGTCCAGCGCGGCGGCACCCGGCCGGCCAGCCAGCGCGCTCAGCCGCTCGCCCAGCTCGCGCGCGTAGCCCCACGGCGGCCGTTCCTCGCTGGCCCGGCCCGCGAACCAGGAGAAATCCCAGCCTTCGGTTGGAACGGCGGCGCCCTCGGCTAGCAGATCCTCGAAGCTCGGCACGCAGGCAGTCTCGACCGACCTTGGCGGCGTAATCAACTCGGATAAAAGCGACATGCTCGCGCGGTGCCGCCTGCCCGCTCGCCGGGTAGCCGCCGACCGCGCCCCGGCGGTCGCCGGCCCATATGATCGACCAATGACTTCAGCGGCTTATCTGCGCTTTCCGCATCTGCGCGGGGATCTCCTGACGTTCGTGGCCGAGGATGACGTGTGGCTGGCGGCCGCTGACGGCGGCCCCGCCTCGCGGCTGTCCGCCGACGACGCGATCGCTTC
Source organism: uncultured Actinomycetota bacterium (assembly GCA_963726425.1). Classification (GTDB taxonomy): domain Bacteria; phylum Actinomycetota; class Actinomycetes; order Streptosporangiales; family Streptosporangiaceae; genus JAJYUU01. Next base: position 137,496 of record CAVSCN010000020.1, read on the forward strand.
CTGGACCCGGCTGTCGCGGGACGGCAGCCAGGTCGCGTGGGCGGGCATGCGGGACGGCGCGGCGGAGGTCTACGCGGCGGACGTGACCGGCGGCGCGAGCCGGCGACTCACGTACTGGGGCGAGCCGCGCACGAAGGTGTCGGGCTGGAGCCCGGAGGATCAGGTGCTCGCGGTGACCGCCGCGGCGCAGCCGTTCAGCTTCTGGCAGCGCGCGCATGCGGTCAGTGCCGATGCGGCCGCACCAGGGTCCAGTGAGCTGCCGTTTGGCGTCGTCTCGGAGGTCAGTGTCGAACCCGGCGCGGTCGCGGTGCTGACCGGCGGGACCGGCGACCCGGCCTGGCGGAAGCGCTACCGGGGTGGCACCGCAGGCCGGTCGGCTGCGCACCGACGGGTCGGATGGTGCGGACGGCCAGTTCCGGCCGATAGCGGCGGACCTCGCCGGGCACTTCGCCAGCCCGATGCTGGTCGGGGACCGGTTCGCGTTCCTGTCCGATCACGAGGGCACCGGCAACATCTACTCGGTCGACCGGTCCGGCGGGGATCTGCGCCGCCACACCGATCACGACGGCCCGTACGCCCGGCAGGCGAGCACCGATGGCGAGCGGATCGTGTACATGAGCCGCGGCGAGCTCTGGCTGCTGGACAGCCTGGACGCCGACGGCCCGCGGCGGCTCCCGGTGGAGCTGGCATCCGCCGTCGCCGGCCGCGCGCCACGCCTGATCACCGCGTCGGATCACATCGGCGGGCTGTCCTGCGACGAGACCGGCCAGGCCAGTGCCGTCGAGGTGCGCGGGACGATTCACTGGCTGACGCACCGCGACGGCCCGGCCAGGGCGCTGGCGGTCAGTCCCGGCATCCGCAACCGGCTGCCGCGGGTGCTGGGCAAGGACGGCCTCGTCGTCTGGGTCACCGAAGCCGACGGCGCGCACGCGCTGGCGATCGGCGGAGACACCGACGGCCAGCCGGTCCCGCCGCGTCAGCTCGCGGCGGGCGCGATCGGGATGGTGACCGGGCTGGCCGCGGCGCCGGACGCAAGCGCAGTCGCGGTCGCGGCGCGCGACGGGAAGCTGCGCGTCGTCGACGTCGGGTCTGGTGCGGTCACGGAGCTGGCCAGCTGCGACGACGGCGACGTCAGCGGCCTCGCGTGGTCGCCCGATTCGGCCTGGCTGGCGTGGTCCCAGCCCGGCCCGCAGCCGCTGAGCCGGATCCGGGTGGCGCGCGTCGCCGACGGTGCCATCACCGACGTGACCGACGGCCGATTCACCGACTCCGATCCGGTGTTCACCGAGGACGGCCTGTACCTGGCGTTCCTGTCCAAGCGCAGCTTCGACCCGGTTTACGACGCGCACTTCTTCGACCTGGCGTTCCCGTTCGGCGCCCGCCCGTACCTGATCCCGCTGGCCACCGGGACGCCTTCGCCGTTCGCGCCGCAGTCCGGCGGCCTGCCGATCGGCGACGGCCCGGGCGGCGACAAGGACACGGGCAAGGACGGCGAGGAGGAGCCGGCTGCCGAGCGGGTGGCGATCGACTTCGACGGGATCCTCAGCCGGGTCGTCCCGCTGCCGGTACCGGAGTCGCGGTATGCCTCGCTGCAGGCGGTCAAGGGCGGCCTCGCCTGGCTGTGCGAACCGGTCACCGGCAACCTCGGGCAGGGCGGCGCCCGGCTGGACGACGACGATCCGCGGGCATCGCTGGAGCGGTTCGACTTCCAGCGGCAGCGCACTACGGAGCTGCGCGACGACGTCGACTGGTTCGCCGTCAGCGGCGACGGCACCCGGATTTTGGTCAGCGACCACGGCAAGCTCACCGTCATCCCGGCCGAACGCAAGGCCGACCCCGACAACGCCGACGACCAGGTGTCGGTGGACACGTCGCGGGCCCGGTTTACGGCCGACCCGGTGGTGCTGTGGCGGCACGCGATCGGCGAGGCCGGCCGGATCATGGCGCACGAGTTCTGGATCCCGGACATGGGCGGTGTCGACTGGGACGCGGTCGTCGCCGAGTACCTGCCGCTCGCCGATCGGATGGCCACCGCCGCTGACGTCGCTGACCTGCTGTGGGAGATGTTCGGCGAGCTCGGCACGTCGCACGCCTATGTCGACTCCGGCCGAGTCGGGCGGCGGGGACGGCGACGGTCCGACCGGGCTGCTCGGCGCCGACCTGGAGCCGGATGCCGGGCACTGGCGGGTGCGCAGGGTCGTGCCGGGGGAGTCGTCCGACCCGCTGGCCCGCTCGCCGCTGGCCGGACCCGGCGCGCTGGTGCATCCGGGCGACGAGATCGTGGCGGTGGACGGGCAGCCCGTCGGTCTGGCCGGGCCCGGCCCGCTGCTGTCCGGCACCAACGGCAAGCCGGTCGAGCTGACGGTCGCGAACGCCGACAGCGAGCTGCGGCGGGTGGTCGTGACGCCGCTCCGCAGTGACACCAGGCTGCGCTACCAGGACTGGGTGGCCGGGCGCCGCGCCGAAGTCCGCGATCGCGGCGACGGCCGCCTCGGGTACCTGCACGTGCCGGACATGGTGAGCGGCGGCTGGGCCGACTTCCATCGCGACCTGCGTACTGAGCTGCGGTTCGAGGGGCTCATCCTGGACGTGCGCGGCAACCGCGGCGGGCATACCTCGCAGCTGGTCATCGAGAAGCTCGCCCGCGAGATCATCGCCTGGGACGTGCCGCGCAACGCCCGGCCGCAGAGCTACCCCGGCGACGCCCGCCGCGGTCCGATGGTCGCGCTGACGGACGAGTGGGCGGGTTCTGACGGCGACATCGTGACGGCGGCCATCAAGCTCAAGGGCCTCGGTCCGGTGGTCGGGGCGCGGACCTGGGGCGGTGTCATCGGGATCGAGGCAGGCGACGAGCTGATCGACGGGACGCACATAACCGAGCCGAAGTACGCGTTCTGGTTCAGCGAGCTCGGCTGGGGCGTGGAGAACTACGGCGTCGATCCGGACGTCGAGGTGCTGATCAGCCCCGACGACTGGGCGGCCGGCCGGGACACCCAGCTGGAGACCGCGGTGTCCATGGCGCTGGCGGCCCTGGAGCAGCGCCCGGCCGCCAGCCCGCCGTCGACCTCAGACCGGCCGTCCAGGGTTCGCCCGCCGCTACCGCCGCGACCGGGCCGGTAGCCGCCCGGCGGGATGACCACCGTGCGGGCCACGCTGGTCACGATCGTGTCGCTGTACGGGCCCAAGACCGGCCCGCTGCGCGATCTGCTGGCCACCGTCCAGGGCACGGCCGCCGAAGTTCTCGGTCCCGCGTTCAGTCCGTACTCGCAGGCGCAGGTACACGGCACGCTGATCGTGCTCGGCGGCTACCGGGCCGCGGCCGGCGAGGTGGTCAACGAGCACTACCTGGAGCTGCGCGGCGAGCGGCACGCGATGGACTTCGGCCAGGCGCAGCGGCTGGTGCTTGACCAGCTGGCCGGGCCGCTCGCGATCAGGATCGGTGGCTTCGGGCCTGCGGGCCCGGCCCCGTTCACCAGTCAGGGGCGGCCGTTGCACGAGCGGTCATTCTCGGCGCGGGCCGGGCGGTCCCTGGTGCTGATGGGCTGGCCCGCCGCGGCGCTGGCGTCGGCCGGCCGGTGCCAGCCGCTGGACGCCCTGCGCCGGAGCATGGCGGCCGCCGGCGTGCTGCACCGCTACCATGCCGGACCCGGCGACGTCGACGACGATTTCCATCTCGTGGTCGGGTACTACGCGGCGCAGACGGAGCCCGGCCGGGTGCAGCGGGCCGTCGTCGCGGTGCGCGAGTACCTGGCCGCCCACCCCGTCGACGTGCTGGTCGGTCCGGACCAGGTCCGGCTGCTGGCAGCCGACTCGCCGACGCTGGCGGCGCCGTGGTTCAGCTCGAAGCTGCCGGTCGACCCGGGTGTGGTGGCCCGGCTGTACCGGTGAGCAGCCGGCTCGAGATCGGCGGGTTGTAGCCCTGCAGCCAGTGCACCTGAAGCCAGGTGATCGCGCTGGCCCACAGCCCGGTCACCTCGAGCACGCCGACCGCGATCAGCATCAGCCCGCCGATCCGCGTGATCGTCCGGGCGTGCCGCCGGGCCCAGCCGAAGGCGGAGGTGCCCCGCTGGACCGCGAACGCGACGATCAGGAACGGGATACCCAGGCCGAGCGCGTAGACGAAGGCCAGCACCGCGCCGCGCAGGGCGGTGCCGCTGTTCTCGCCGAGCAGGAGCACGGCGGCGAGCGTCGGCCCGATGCACGGCGTCCAGCTCAGCCCGAACACAACGCCGAGCAGCGGCGCGCCAGCCAGGCCCGCGCGCGGCCGGAACGACGGGCGGAGGATCCGGCCGGCGAAGCTGAACCGGTCGAGGGCGCCCATGAACATCAGCCCGAGCAGGATGATCACCACGCCCAGGACCCTGGCCAGCACCGCCGCGTGCGAGACCAGCGCGCTGCCGAGGCTGCTGACCGCCATTCCCTCGACCGCGAACAGGGCGGAGAACCCGAGTATGAACAGCAGCGTTCCCAGCATGACGCGGCCACGTGGCTGGACGGCTGGCCTGATCGCGGCCACGGTCGCGGTGCCCCCGGTCCCGGCGAGCGCGACGGCGGCCGGCCCGGTGCGCTCGCCCGCCGCGTGCGCGTCCGCGTCCGCTTCGGCGGCCGAGCCGGACATGCCAGTCACGTAGGAGAGGTAGCCGGGAACCAGCGGCAGGCAGCACGGGGACAGGAAGGTGATCGCGCCCGCGGCCGCGGCGACCGGGATGGCGAGCAGCACCGGGCCGGACGCGATCAGGTGCGTCACTCCGCCGCTCATGCCAGTCCTTCCGCCGTGCCCGGCTCCTAACCTACAAGGCCGCCGGCCCGGTTGGTCAGGCTGCCAGGCCGGCCAGTTCAGCCGCCGCGGCGAGGGCCGCGCTGGCCGATGACGGCCGGGCGGCGAGCAGCGGCAGCCGCACGGCGGGGCTGGCGATGTGGCCGAGCCCATGCAGGACCGCCTTGATCACGGCCGGGTTCGGCTCGGCGAACAACCGCGCGGAGAGCGCCGTCAGCCGGTGCCCGAGCGGCCGGGCGGCGGCGACCTCGCCGTCGCGCCAGGCGGTGACCAGGTCGGCGTAACTGCGGGTGCAGATGTGCGCCGAAGCGCTGATTGCCCCGGCGGCGCCGAGCGCGAGCAGCGCGGGCATGAGGAAGCAGTCCCCGGCCAGCACGCTGAAACCGGCCGGGAAGTCGGCCATCATCTCGGCCGTGTCCAGGTCCACCGCGCCGGGCGAGTGCTTCACCCCGACCACGGCCGGGAGGCTCGCGATGCGGCGCATGGCCGGCCAGCTGACGCGCTGCCCGGTGCGGGCCGGGATGTTGTAGACGACCAGCGGCACCGGCGTCCGCCGGGCCAGCGCCTCGAAGTGCGCGACCGTGCCCTCCTCGCCCGGCCGCAGGTAATAGGGCACTACCACCAGCGCCGCGGTGATCTGCGGCCACGCCGCCAGTTCGCGGAGGGCATCGGCGCTGGCGCGGGTGTCGTTGCCGCCGGCACCGGCGATCAGCGGCGCGGACCGGTCCGCGCAGACCTGCGCGCAGATGCCGAGGACCCGACGGCGCTCGGCGCCGGTGAGCGTGGGCGCCTCCGCGGTGGTGCCGAGGGCGACGATCCCGGTGGCCCCCTCGTCGAGTACTCGGTGGGCGAGCGACTCCAGGCCGGCCGGGTCGAGCTCGCCCGTCTCGGTGAACGGCGTGACCAGCGGGACGAAGAGACCGGCGGGCGGGTGCGTGGCAGAGGTCATGCCTCGATGCTGCCGTCGCCTGACCGTGCAGGTCCAGTTCATGTTGCTGCGCATACACATAAGCTGAGCTAATGCTTGACGTCCGCAAACTCAGGCTGCTGCGGGAACTGGGCCGCCTGGGCACGATCGCGGCGGTCGCTGACGCCTTTTCGTACACGCCGTCGGCGGTGTCGCAGCAACTCAGCGCGCTGGAACGAGAGGCGGGTGTGCCGCTGCTGCGGCGGGTCGGCCGCCGGGTGGAGCTGACGCCGGCCGGCACCGGGCTCGCCGCGCGCGCGGAGCCGGTCCTCGCCCTGCTAGAAGAGGCAGCGGCGGCGCTCGCGGCGGAACGGCCCGAGCTGGCGGGGGAGTTGCGCATCGGGGCGTTCCCGACCGCGGTGCGCACGCTGCTGCCGGGCGCGCTGGTCGCGCTCGGGTCCGCGCACCCGCGGCTGGAACTGCTGGTCACCGAGCTAGACCCGGCGGACGTGCCGGACGCGCTGCGGACCGGGGCCCTGGACATCGCGCTCGTGCACGAGTACGACTACGTGCCCGCCGAGCCCGACCCGGCGCTGGAACTGCGACCGCTGCTGGCCGAGACCATCTTCCTGGCGTCCGCCCAGCCCATGCCAGCACAGCCCCTGCCACCACAGCCCCTGCCAGCCCAGCCCCTGCCAGCCCAGCCCCTGCCAGCCCAGCCCCTGCCAGCCCAGCCGCTGCCAGCCCAGCCGCTGCCAGCCCAGCCCCTGCCGGGTCGGCCGGAGGACGCCGTCCGGCAGTGCGCCGCGCTGCCGTGGATCGCCGCGAGTCCCGGCACGTTGTGCCACCTGATGGCCGAGCGGCTGTGCCTGGCGGCCGGGTTCAGCCCCCGGATCCGGCACCGCGCGGACGACTTCGCCACCGTGCTCGCGCTCGTCGCCGCGGGCCAGGGCGTAGCGCTGGTCCCCGAGCTCGCGCTGCCGGACGCGCCGGGAAATGTATTGCTGACCGCGCTCACCGCGACGCGCAGGACGCTGATCGCCTGCCGGCGCGGCACGTCTGCGCACCCCGCGATCGCCGCCTGCGCCACCGCCATCAAGTCAGCGACCCGCGACTACCTGGCCGCCGCTCAGCAGCGGTAACGCCCGAGTGTTACCTGAGTTGGCTCACGATAGCTGGTTCTGGATTGGCGTGACGCTGTGACCTGCTTGTTCTGGGTTCGTGAGAGCTGGATCTGTGCACTAATCGGGGGCCGTAGAGTTGCCGGGTGCCGTATGTGCGGACGGTGAAGACGGCGTCGGGCGCCATCGCGGTGCAGATTGTGTACTCCTCGCGCCGCGGGTCGCGGGAGATCGAGCACATCGGCTCGGCACATGACGACGTGGAGCTGGAGCTGCTGAAGGCTGTCGCGCGGCAGCGGCTGGCCGCCGGGCAGGGCGAGCTGGACCTGGGCCTGGATTCGGCTGCGGCGGGTGGCCCACTGCCGATCATCGCGTCGCGGATGGGCTGCCTGCTCGATGCCCTGTCCTGGCCTTCGGCGTGCTGGGCTTCGGCCCGGCCAGCGGCCGAGATGAGGTCTTCGAGCAGCTGGTGCTGGCGCGGATCATCGAGCCAGTCAGCAAGGCCGACAGCCTGCGGGTGCTGGAGGAGGCGGGCCTGGCCGGCCCGTCGTATGCCACGCTCAAGCGCCGCCTTCCCGCCTATGCCAAGGACGCGTTCCGGCAGGAGCTGTCCGCGGCGTGCGCCGCGCACGCCCGGCTGGGCGGGGCGAGCCTGGTCCTCTACGACGTCAGCACCTTGTATTTCGAGACCGATGAGGGCGACGGGTTCCGTGAGCCGGGTTATTCGAAGGAGCGGCGGCTCGAGCCGCAAGTCACCATAGGCCTGCTCACCGGCCAGGACGGCTTCCCGCTGATGGTGTCAGCGTTCGAGGGGAACAAGGCCGAGACCAAGACCATGCTCCCGGTGATCGAGTCGTTCATGGCCGCGCACGACCTGCCGGACGTCACCGTGGTCGCCGATGCCGGGATGGTCAGCGAGGCCAACCAGAAGCAGATCGAGGCGGCCGGGCTGTCGTTCATCCTCGGCATGCGCATCCCGCACGTCCCGTGCGTGGTCGCGCAGTGGCGGCGCGAGCACCCCCGGCCAGGACATCCCCGACGGGCACGTCCTCACCCAGCCCTGGCCCGCCGGGCCGAACGGCGGCCGCCGCGACCAGGTCATCTACTACCAGTACAAGGCTGACCGGGCCAGAAGGACGCTGCGCGGGATCGACGAGCAGGTGAAGAAAGCCGAGCAGGCCGTCGCCGGCCAGGCGCCGGTCAAACGGAACCGGTTCCTCCAGCTTCCGGATGGCCAAGAGCGACCTGCAGGCCCGGCCCATCTACCACCGCATCAGGGACTCGATCGAAGCCCACCTGACCATCGTCTTCGCAGCGCTGGCGGTCAGCCGGTGGATCGAGCACCAGACCGGCTGGTCAAGCCGCAAGTTCGTCAAGACCGCCCGCCGCTACCGCACTGTTCCAGATCCAGGCCGGCCCGCACACCGTCACCGCCGCCAACCCCATCCCCGACGACCTGCGCCAGGCCATCAACGCCATCAACGCCAGCCAGCCTGCGCACCAAGAATTGAGCCAACTCTGGTCGGGCCTGCCGGGAAGTCGGTCAGCGAGCGGGCAGCTGGAAGTGCCAGATGACCAGGTGCGGGCGACCTCCTGAGGCCCGCTGTGCCGAGGGCAGGTAGTCCGTCAGCGAGAACGGCCAGTCCTGCCAGTCGCCGATCCCGGTTGCGGGTTCGGGCAGCGGTTCGTCCGCTCTGACCACGCGCGGCTCCTCGCACCGTTTCACCTGCAGGCCATGTCTCAGCGCCGCCCGCAGGTAGTCTCCGAGCTGATGCCGGTAGGTAGGCGCGATGCGCGGCTCGCCCGCCGGGCCGCGGGTGGTCATCACCGAGCCGCGGGTGATGTTTTCGTGGTGGACATCGGAGATGACCAGGTCGCCGCCGGGGCGCAGCACGCGCGCGAACTCAGCCAGCACTGGATCGAGGCGGGGAACGTGCTCAAGCGCGAGCGCGCAGACGATGACGTCCACGCAGTCATCCGGCAGCGGCAGCCGGTCAAGCTCGGCGACGTGGAACTCGGCCTCAGGGACACGCTGCCGCGCGTGGGCGAGCATGTCCGGCGAGCTGTCGACGCCGATGACCCGGTGCCCGCGCCTAGCCAGGAACTCAGCGAATCGCCCGGTCCCGCATGCGGCGTCCAGCGCCGCGCCAGCGCTCCCGGCTGGCGAGGTACTCAGCTACAACCGGCTCGTCGGTTGCGAACAGCCCGCCGCCAGCCTCCGCGTCGTAGCCGGTCGACACCTGCTCGTAGACGGTGGCGGCGCTGACCTGCTCAACCAGCACGCCGCGGTCCCTCAGCTGCTCGTCATCCAGCAGCCGCCTGACCTCGGCCAGCCGGGCCTCAGTGAACGCGCGATCGTGGTCTCCGGCCCAGCCGTCCAGCAGCGCGATCCCCTCCAGGCCGAGCAGATAGGCCAGCGGGTCCTGATAGATCACGAAAGGGAATCATAGACAGGCACCCGCCAAGATGCCCATCCGTTTTTCAGCGGCACCAAAGCCACGCGATTCCCGCACGGTTCTCATCTACTGGCTGGCGCTGCCACGACGTCCTCCCCCCCACCGCCCCGCCGAGATGCGCACTAAGTTGAGCCAAGTCGGGACTACCTGGCCGCCGCTCAGCAGCGGTAACGCCCGAGTGTTACTCTGCGCTCGGCCGCGTGTTGCCCAGGACGAACAGGCTGATGGCATACCAGAGCATCGCGCCGGCGGCCGCCAGTGCCATCGCCAGGGACGCGTTGTCGGGGCCGCCGTCGGCGACGAACCTGATGCCGTTCGCCGCCGCTCCGAGGATGGACAGCAGTCCGAGCACGGACAGGACGACCGTGGGCACGTGCCGGATGATCACGGCGCGGACGATCAGCACGAGCGCGGCCAGTACGATCAGCAGCCCGAGCCCGGCGTGGCTGGCCAGGGCCGCCGGGCCGTTGCTGAGCGCCTTGCCGAGCGCGCCGAAGAAGCCGCCCTTGTCGGCGGCCGGCACGGTGACATAGAGGTTGACCACGACCCCGATCGCGAACTGCACGATCAACATCACGAGCAGCCCGAAGCTCTGGCCGCGCAGTCGGGTAAGGTCGCGCGCGGACGGGCTTGATCTCGCGGTAATGACTGCCGACGCCATGAGAATGCCTCCGTATTCGAGATTATCTCGACTCGAAACTATATCACTGTTTGATAGTATCGGCTGTATGAGCGAGAACCCGGCGGAACCCGGCCACGCCGGGTTCGCGTTCCTGCTGGTCCAGCTCGGTACCTACGTCGCCCGCCAGTTCGCCGAGCAGCTCGCGCCGCTCGGCGTCGAACCGCGACACGTCGGCATGCTGACGAGGCTTGCGGCGAACGAGGGGAAGTCGCAGCAGGCGATCGGTGAGCTAGTGGGCGTCAACCCGACCCAGATGGTCTTCCTGGTGGACGACCTCGAAGACCGCGGCTTCGTCGAGCGCAGGCGGAACCCGGCGGACCGCCGGTCCTACGGGCTGTTCCTCACCGACGCAGGCCGGGAGATGCTGGCGAAGGTCCGGGTGGTGGCCAGCGCGCACCAGGCCGCGCTCGGCGGCCCCCTCACCGCAGCCGAGCAGGAACAGCTGACCAGCCTGCTCCGGCGGCTGGCCGGCGGACTGGGTCTCACCGAGCAGAACCTGCCATCGGGACAGCCACGGCGCCGTTAGCCAGTGGCGCGATCCGCCGCCGCAGCACTATGCGCTCGGCCAGCGTCCAGGCGGTCGACGTCAGCAGGTAGAGCCCGGCTGCGAGGGGCACGAACGCGGCGATGACCAAAGTCGTAAACGGCAGCAGCCTGGTGATCACGGTCAGTCCGGCGGGGCTGACCTGCCGCGCGGTCTTGGCAGTGCCGGTCTTGGCAGTGCCGGTCTTGGCAGTGCCGGTCTTGGCGATGGCGGTCCCGGTGCCGGGCGCGGGGGCGAGCCCGGCCGGGCTGACAGCGGCAGACCGCGCGGCCCGCGCGGACAGCCACGCGATCACGGCCAGGAGCGCGAACAAGCCCAGAAATACCAGGCCCTGGCCGCTGGCCGGGCCCGGCCCCGACAGCCAGTGACTGCCCAGCGGTGTGCCGAACACGGTGCGGTGCAGCAATTCGTTGGCCTTGCCGCCGACCGTGCCGGACAGGAACAGCCGGTACATGACGCTGAAGAACGGCAGCTGCAGGAGCAGCGGCAGGCAGCCCGTCAGCATGCCGCCGGCCTCGCCCGTGTACAGCGCGCTGAGCTCGGCTTGCAACTTGTCCGGCTGACGGGCGTACTTTGCCCGCAGCTCGGCCACGCGCGGCTGCACGGCGGCGATACGCGCCTGGCCGCGCATGCCGAGAAAGGTGAGCGGCGACAACAGCAGCCGGACCGCGATCGTGAACGCGACGATGGCGGCGGCGGTGGCGAGCCCGCCGGTCAGCGGGGTCAGGACCTGACTGAGCCAGATGACGATGTGGTAGGCGACGGCGATCGGGCCGGCGAACAGAGACGACATGGCGAACCCTCCAGCGGGTCAGTAGGACAGAGACGACAGCTGGAGACGACCGCGCGATTGCGGATTCCTGCGCCGGCGTGCAGCCCCCGGCCGACGGCGGATGACCGCGGCCGGGCGAGTGGCCCTGGGCGGCGATTGGGAGCCGACCGGGTCAGCGCGCGGCTGAGGGTGGCCCGGTGGGGCCGGTCAGTCAGGCGATGAGCGCCGACAGCTCGCGACGCAGGAAATCAGGCGGTCGCCGGGACCGCTCCGGGCGCTCTGGCCCGGACATGGCCAGCCGCGTCTGGATCGCGCTGGCGCTGGAAGATCGCACCGGCCGACTTCGCCCGCAGGGCGCTGGCGCGGCTGGTGAGCGGGCCGGTCGTGACGGCGGAGCCGAGCCGGGTTCCGTGGGCCAGCAGCGCGAGCGCGAGGCTGGCGAGCACGACGGCCGCGACCGCAAGCATGGCGGACGAGCCCGAGTGCGGCTGCGACAGTAGCTGCCAGCCAGCGGCGAGCGCCATCGGCGCCCCCGCGAGTGACCGCGCGATACTCATCGCTCTCCTGATGGCGGCTCGCACCTACGGCGAGGTCCGCCGTTCGCGATACTACGCGAGCCCGGGCGCTTCGGTAAGGGGTGCCGCGAGACATGACGGAAGATCCGGCGTCAGTTTCGACGCCGGATCTTCCGTCATGAGCTGACACGCGCGAGGCGGCGGGCCGCCGGCGCCTGCGAGACTTTCCGGGTGATCTCGATCGACGAGCTTGAGCGCGCGGCTGCGCCCGGCTGGCGGGGCCTAGAAGAAGAGCCGCTCGGCGGCTGGCTGCTGCGGGCGGCGGCGGGTTTCACCGGGCGAGCCAACAGCGCGCTCGCGGCCGGTGATCCGGGCATGCCGCGGGCCACCGCGGCCGAACTGGTCCGGACCTGGTACGGGGCCAGAGGCCTGCCCGCGATGATCGCCGTGCCGTATCCGGCTGGGGAACCGCACCGCAGCGAGCTGGACGTGCTGCTGGCCGAGCGCGGCTGGACGCCGCGGGCCCGGCCGGCGACCGTGATGATCGCGCCGGCCGACGCCGTGGCGGCGAGCCATCCGGCCGGGGTGAGCGTCGAATCGGCCGGGGCGGGCGGCGAGCCCGCTGGTGACCTGGTCCGGGTGGCAATCGACGACGAGCCGGACGCGGCCTGGCTGGGCCGCTACCACTACCGCGGCGCGCACCTGCCGCCGGTCGCCCGGCAGGTGCTGATGTCCGCGCCGTGGCAGGCGTTCGCTTCGGTCTGGGCGGACGGCGCCGCCATCGCGATCGGCCGGGTGGCGGGCGCTGGTCGCTGGGCCGGCCTGACCGCGATCGAGGTCGACGGGCGGTGCCGGCGACGGGGTCTGGGCGCGGCCGTGACCGCCGCGCTGGCGGCCGCGGCCCGCCGCCGCGGCTGCGACCGGCTATACCTGCAGGTCGAGGACGACAACGCGGGAGCGCGGGCGCTGTACGCGAAGCTCGGGTTCGCCGATCACCACGGCTATCACTACCGGGTGGCGCCGGCCTCCAGCTGAGCGAGGGCGTCGGGCACCGCGCCGTGGAACGTCGGGTACGCGTAGATCATCTCGCGCAGCCGCCGCACCGGGATCGCGGCGTGCACGGCGAGGGTCAGCATGCTCAGCACCTCGCCGCCCATGGGCCCGGCCGATGTGGCGCCGACGAGCACGCCCCGATCGGCGTCCGCCACGACCTTGATGAAGCCGTCGTTGCCGGCCTTGTGCATCCAGCCGCGGGCCGACGACGGCAGCTGGGTCACACCGACCTGAACGTGATCGAGCTGCGACCGGGCCTGCGCCTCGGTCAGTCCGACGGCCCCGATCTCGGGATCGGTGAACGTGACCCTGGGCAGCGCGTGGTACTCGGCCGGGTGGTGCGCCCGGCCCAGGATCGAGGCAATCACGATCTCGGCGTGGTACATCGACATGTGCGTGAACGCGCCCTTGCCGACGATGTCGCCGATCGCCCAGACGCCGGGCGCGGCGACCATCTCATCATCGACGGCGATCGCGGCGGCCGACTCGTCCAGGCCGACGGCGGCGACGCCGAGCGCAGCGAGATCGCTGCGGCGGCCCGTCGCCACCAGCAGCCGCTCCGCGGATACCGCCGTGCCGCCAGCCATCGTCACCGTGAACGCGGATCCGGTGTGCGAGACCGACTCCGCCTTGGCGTCGGTGCAGACGTAGATGCCTTCCCGGCCGAACACCTCGGCCAGCACCGCGCCAGCCTCCGGCTCCTCGGCCGGGAGCAGCCGGTCCGCGGTCTCCACGATGGTGACCTGCGCGCCGAACCGGGCAAAGACTTGGGCTAGCTCCACGCCGATAGGGCCGCCACCCAGGACGATCAGCGACTGCGGCACCTGCTCGGTCTCGATCGCCGCATGATTGGTCCAGTACGGCGTGCCGGCCAGGCCGGGCACCGGCGGGATGGCGGGCACGGTGCCGGTGTTGACGACGATCCCGCGCCGGGCGACGAGGGTATCCCCGCCGACGCTGACCCGGTGCGGGCCGGTGATGACGCCCTGGCCGCGGAAGAGCGTGCCGCCGAGGTCGGTGTAGCGGTCCGCGGCCACCTTGTCATCCCAGCTGTCGGTGGCCTCGTCCCGGATCCGGCGCGCGACCGGCGCCCAGTCGGGCAGCACCGAGGACGCGCCCGCCATGCCGGGGATCCGGCGGCCCTCGGCCAGCAGGTTGGCCGCCCTGATCATCATCTTGGACGGCACGCAACCCCAGTACGGGCACTCGCCGCCGACGAGACTGTCTTCCACCGCGGCGACCGCCAGCCCGGCTCGGGCTAGTTCCTCGGCGACGTGCTCGCCGCCCGGGCCCATGCCGATGACGACTACATCAAATTCGCGCTCGCTCACGGTGACCTCCGGTACGCATCTTTCCGGGATGCGCGGCGGTAGTCACCGTATCGGCCCGGCTAGCCGGTGGCCGCGTCCGGCCAGCTGCGCAGGTCCGGCTTGGCCAGCGGCCAGCCGCCGGCCGCCAGCCGGGCCTTGACCCTGGCAATGTCGGCGTCGCTGGGCTGGTCGTGCGTCACTTGCTTGATCGCGGTGCGGATCGCCTCGGCCGAGCTGCGATCGGTGTCGCTGGCCAGTGCGTCGGCGATCGTGTTCACGTCGCCGTCGGACAACTGGCTGCCGAGCAGGGCAAACAGCGGGATGCAGTCGACGTCTGGGACGCCCTCGGGGTATCCCGCGCGCAGCCAGCCGATGACCGCGCTGAGGAAGGCCGGCATCTCCATGCGCTCAGGACCTTTCGGTGAGGTTGACGGAACTCAGTGCTTCGGGTGTCCAGCCTGGTAGATCGCGAAAATGCCCCAGCCGATCGCGGCCAGCACGATGAGGAAGCAGATCGCGCCGGCGACCATGCCCGGCACGCTGCCCCCGATCAGCGTGTCGGAGTCGGCGGAGTCCGTGCCCGCCGTCTGCGTCCGCGCTCCGCCGGACAGGCTGACCATGCGCATGCCGATGGCAAACAGCGCGGGCAGTCCCGCACCGGCGATGAGGCCGACGACGACGATCTGCCACAACGCCGTCAGGTTGATCCAGTCGTTCATGACGGGATGTCCTCCGTGTTCAGGCGGCTGCCGGTGTAGCGGTGGCGGTTGGCTCGGCCGGCGCGACCGAGCCGGTCCATTCGGAGTTCACGTTGTCGTGGCCGACCCGGCTGTTGCGCGACCGGACGTAGATGGTGGCGGCGACCGCGAGGAGCAGGATCAAGTCGACGATAACGCCCGCGTTGCCGCCGACAGCGTCGGCGAGGGCGTAGGCGCCAGCGCCCACGAGGGCGGCCGACGGCAGCGTGAATACCCAGGCCGTCGCCATCCGGCCGACGACGTTCCAGCGAACCTCGGCGCCCTTCTTGCCCAGGCCGGTGCCGATGATCGAGCCGGTCGCCACGTGCGTGGTGGACAGCGAGTAGCCGACGTGATGCTACGGAACGTGACCTCGCGTCACTCGCGGCGACCCCCGGTCTAGCTGGGCGACTCGGACGTCGGCCAGCCGCAGTTCGGTGACGAGCTCGTCGAGTACGCGCTTACCGTCGATCGCGCCGCAGCTGAACAGGTCGATCGCGATGAGGTTTTCCTCCGGCCAGGTATGGATGCTCAGGTGCGACTCGGCCAGGATCAGCACGAGGGTGATGGCGCCGTTCGGGAAGATGACGTGGCTAACGTCCAGCACGTGCCCGCCCCCAGCCGAGACCGCGGCCATGGCCAGGTCCGTCAGCTGCTGCACGTCGGTAACCGGGGATTGCGCGGTGCACCGCGCGTCGATGGCGTAGAGGCGCTTGGGAGAAACAGCCTCCTGCCTGCGCAGGTCGGCGTAGCTGCTCGCCGCTTCGAGGCCGGCCCGGGAGGACGACCCCTCGGACCTGGGATTACCGCCCGGCATGATGTGCGACGATACCGTACGGTCATGGACGTGGACACAGCGGTGACGGAGGTCGCCGCGGCGGTAGGGCTCGCGGAGGGCGAAGCGGGCATCCGCGACATTCTCTCTGCCTTGCTGACCGCCGAGCCGGCCGCGGTCCGGGAGGTCGCCCGGCTGGCTGAGCTCCCGGTCCCGATCGTCGCCGCGGCCTGCGGCGAACTGCGCAAGCGCGGCATTGTCGACACCCAGCGCCCGGTCCGGCTTACGGCCGCCGGGCGCGCGGCGGTCGAGGCCGTGACCGGCGGCGCTGCGGTGCGGGCCAGCTGCCCGGCCTGCGGCGGCCGCGGCGTCGTCATCCCGGCCGAACTGGCCGGGCTGGCCGAGCAGCTCCAGCCGGTCGCGGACGGGGCGCCGGGTGCCCGGGCCGAGCTAGATCAGACGCACTGCACGGTGCCTACCAAGATCAGCCGGGTGCTGCGCATGCACGAGGCCAGGGCGCTGGCCGGGCAGCGGATCGTGCTGCTCGGCGACGACGACCTGATCTCCGTCGCCATCGCCCGGTTCGCGGCGTGGGCAGGGAACCCGGCGATGGTGCGCCGGCTGACGGTGATCGACACCGACGAGGCGGTGCTCGACTGGGCCGGGCAGCAGATCGCCGCCGCCGGCGGCACCGCCGAGCTGGTACGGCACGACCTGCGCGAGCCCCTGAAGGACGAGTTCCTGGGCGGCTTCGACGTCGCCGTCACCGACCCGCCGTACACGGTGGCGGGCGCGGAGCTGTTCCTGTCCAGGGCGGTGAGCGCGCTGGCGCCCGCGCCGGGCCGGCACGTCTTCTTTTCCTTCGGCGCCCGGCGGCCGGACGAGACGCTCGCCGTGCAGCGGTCCATCGCGGCGATGGGCCTCGCCGTCCGGTCGCTGACCGCCGGGTTCAACGAGTATCTGGGCGCCGGGATCCTGGCCGGCACCAGCAACCTGTACCACCTGCGCAGCACCGCCGCCGCCAAGCCGCTCGTCCCCGGCCGCTACGACGGCTCGCTGTACACGGCCGACAACCGGGCCGCCACGCTGCGGCCGTACCGGTGTGTGAGCTGCAAGGCCGTGCACGAGGTGGGCCCCGGCGCCCGGTGGCCGCAGATCGCCGCGCTGCAGGCGGCGGGCTGCCCGGACTGCGGCGGTACGACCTTCCGGCCGCTGGCGCTGGTACGCCCGTGACGGGGAACACGGTGACCGGATACCTCATCCGCCCGGCAGCCGAGGCGGACCTGGACGCGCTCGTCGGCTACGAGATCGAGATCGCGATCGTGTCCTTCGCCGATGAGGCGGTCACCGACCCGGCGATGCACCGCAAGCGCATCAGCCGCGCCCTCGGCCAGCCCGGCGAGGTGACGCTGGTGGCCGCCGCCGACGCGGCACCGGACGTGCCGCTGGGCTGGGCCTGGCTGTCCCCGCGAACCAATTCGCTGACCGGCGACCAGTACGGCAACTTCCGCTCGCTCGCCGTGGCGGACGTCCCCGACCGCGCGGCCATCGGCGATCTGCTGATGGCGGCCGTGCTGGCGGCCGCCGACGAGGCCGGGCTGACGCAGCTCAGCGGCAAGGTGCACGCGGGCAACCTGGGCATGCGCGCGCTCTACCGCAAGTTCGGCTTCACCGCCACGCACCTGACCATGGAGCGCCGACCGTCAGGTCCTGCCCGTGGTTAAAGAGCCCGTGGTTAGAGAGACAGCGATTAAGTGCGTCGTCTGGGACATCGACAACACCCTGCTCGACGGTGTCTACCTGGAGTCGCCGGAGCAGCCGCCGCCCGCCGACCCGGACCTGGCCGCCGTGCTGCGAGAGCTGTCCGGCCGCGGCATCCTGCACGCGCTCGCCAGCCGGAACCCGCCCGAGGCGGCCGGGTATGTGCAGGCGGCGACCGGCGCGCGGTTCGCGGCGGCGCGGTGCGGCTGGGACAGCAAGGCGGAGTCGGTCCGCGCGATCGCGGCCGAACTCGACGTGGCCACCGACGCGCTGGCGTTCGTCGACGACGACATGATCGAGCGGGCCGAGGTGGCCGCGGCGCTGCCCGAGGTACTCGTGCTCACTCCCGAGGACGCCGTGCAGGCGCCGCAGTGGCCCGGCTTCAGCCCGCCGGTGCTGACCGCCGAGGGACGCCGCCGGGCGGAGATGTACGCGGCCAGACAGCGGCGACTGGCTGAGGCCGCGGCGTTCGGTGGCAGCCGTGAGGAGTTCCTGCGGCACGCGGGCACGCGGATCACGATCCGGCAGGCCAGCGCCGCGGACCTCCCGCGGCTGCACGAGCTGTCGGTCCGGACCCGCCAGCTCAACTCCGGCGATGTCGCGCTGAGTCAGGACGACCTGGCCGCGCTGGTGTCCTCGCCCGCGCACCTGGTCGCGACCGTCGCACTGCGTGATCGCTACGGCGACGACGGCATCGTCGGCTGCGCCGTGCTGGCCAGGAACGGCCAGGGCAGCTGGCCGGTGCCGGTGCTGATGATGAGCTGCCGCGCCCTCGGCCGCGGCGTACTGGACGCGCTCCTCGGCTGGCTCTGCCGGGCCGCCGCAGCCGCGGGCGCGACCGGGCTGACCGTGCCCTGCCTGGTCACGGACCGGAACGTGCCGCTGCGGCTGGCGCTCGCCGCGGCCGGGCTGCGGGCCGCGCCCGGCTCGGCGGCGGCCGCAGGCCGGGCGGAGTTCAGCCGGTCGCTGGACGGCTCGCTGCCGCCGGTGCCGGAATGGCTCACCGGCTGGGACGGAGCCCGGTGAGCCTGGCCGGGGAGCTGGCGGACCTGTTGGCCGAGGTGACCGGGCACCCCGAGCTGGCGGCGCTGCCGGCCGACACGCCGCTGTTCGGCGGCGAGGCGGGCCTGGACTCGCTGTCCGGCGCCCGGCTGCTGCGGCGGGTGCACGAGCGCTACGGGGTCGACGTGGCCGCCGAAGACCTGAACCTGGACGCGCTCCAGAGCCTGAGCGCGCTGGCCGCCTTCATCGCCGAGCGCAGCTAGCGATAGGCCGCGATGCCGTGCCCGTGGCCGTCGCCGGGGTCCGGCGGGGCCGTGCTCGTTCCGCCCGTACTTGTACCTGCTGTGCCCGTTCCGGTCGGGCCGGGGTCGCTCGTGATCGAGTCGGCCGTGCCTGGCCTGGCCGGGCGGCCGCGCTTGTGCAGCATGGCCGCGACCGCCGGGAAGATGAGCACCGACAGCACCCCGGCGCCGACCAGCGCGGCGGCGTTGGAGGGCAGCATCACGCCGTCGCTGAGCCCGATCGCGGCCAGCGCGATCAGCAACGGCATCGTGGTCGCCGTGATGAACGTCATCTCGACCCGCTGCCGCAGCGGCAGCATCTTGAAGTACACCAGCAGCGACGGCACGCCGCGCACGAGCAAGAGCAGACCGAGGAAGATAAACATCCGGTCCGGGTTGGCCAGGATCGAGTGCACGTCAAGCGTCATGCCGGAGGCCACGAAGAACACCGGGATGAAGATGCCGTAGCCGACCGCGTCCAGCTTGTCCTCCAGATGCTGGACCTCCAAGTCCATCCGGCGGGTCCAGCTGCGCAGCACCATGCCCGCCAGCATCGCGCCGAGCACCACGTCGTCGCCGAACCTCTCCGCGGCCACGAGCAGCAGCACCAGCAGCACGATCGACCAGCGCAGCGTCGACTGCGCGGTGGCCCGCTGGCCCTGCTGGATGAGCGCGTTCAGGCGGCGCTTGCCGACGATCCTGGGTGCCGTCGTCAGCAGCAGCGCCGCGGCTCCGACGGCCAGCAGCGACCCGAGCGCCACGAACTGATTGCGCCTGGTCAGGAACAGCGAGATCGCGACGATCGGGAACAGCTCGCCGACCGCGCCGGCGGCCAGGATATACCGACCGAATCTGCCCGCCACCATGTCGTTGTCGTGCAGGATCGGCAGCAGCGTGCCGAGCGCGGTGGTGGTGAGGGCCAGGCCGATCGGCACGAAGTCGTGCACGAGGTTCAGGTGGGCGAGGATGCCGACCGCTGCCACGGCGAGCAGCGCGCTGACCGCCCAGCCGACCATGGCCAGCCGCCCGGACCGCTCCCGGAACTGCCGCAGGTCGAGCTCATAGCCGGCCAGCAGGAACAGGAAGCCAAGGCCGATGTTGGCCAGCAGCTGGACGCTGGTGGTATCACCTAGCCCGAGCCCCCGCGGCCCGATCAGGATCCCGGCCAGGATCAGGACTACGACCTGGGGAATCTTCGGGCCGGGCAGCGCCGCGACGATGATCGGTGCGAGCGCGGCCACCAGCGTGACGGCGAGCAGTGTCTCCAGTGCCCTGGCGTCCACTGCTGCCCCCCGGATGCCCGCCAGTGCCCCCCGCGCCGACGGTTCGGTGATCATGCCCGCGCCGCGGCCGCCTATGCACGGTCAGTGACCTGCGCATAAGACCAGTGGCGCCTCCCGGCGACCGCCGGGAGGCGCCACAACTGGTCAGGGCGCGAACCCGCAACCCGTTATTCGCGCCGGTCAGCCGGTCAGCCGAGGAAGCCGTGCAGGAAGATCGCTCCGCTGCTCGTCGGGGACACGCTCGCCATCGTCTTGTTCAGCAGCGCGGGGCTGATCGTGGTCTTGTTGTCGTGACCGTTGACGAAGGAGAAGCCGCTCCAGACGCCGCCGCTGAGGGTCTGCCAGCGGATGTTCTCGCCGCCTGGACCCTTGTAGACGAGCAGTAGCGGACCGGTGCCGTGCACGCTGGTGTCCGAGGCCGCCGGGCCGGAGGTGGAGCTGGCGTTCGGCACACCGCCGAGCAGCTTCCACGGCAGGTACTTGCCGCCGCCGAGGCCGGTGGTCTTGCTGTCGGTGGTGCTGGCGTAGCTGATCGCCTTGCCGCTGCCGTCGGCCTTCCAGAACACGTAGATCGTGCCGTTACCGTTTGTGCCGATGACCTCGGCCAGCGCGGGCGTGGTGCTGGTGGTCGTCTTGGACAGCGTGGTGTTGCCGCTGATCCAGGCGGAGGAGGTGAAGCTGAACAGGCGCGCGTTCTTGCCCGTGCCCGGCGTGCCGAGCTCGTACCGGACGTGGTGGCCAGGCCCGCGCCAGGCCACGATCACGCGCGCGTTGGGGGCGTTGAGCGGGAACAGCACGGCCGGGCCGGTGTCGCTGAAGGCGAGCTTGTCGCCCTTGACGGCGATGCTGCGCGGCTTGGTCCAGAAGATCTTCTTGGCGCCGATCTCGCCGGTCGCGTAGAAGATCGTGTTGGTGTGCAGAGCCCGCCAGGTGACGAATTCGGCCGGCTTGCCGCGGGCGTCGGTGTAGAGGGCGGCCGCCGGGCCGAGGCTGGAGTGCGCGCCGGGGATGGTGCCGATGGCCTTCCACTTACCGTGGTACCTGGCCCGGTACATGATGTTGTTGTCGCGCTGGCCCTTCCAGGCCACGAACGTCCCGAACTGGTTGTTCAGCTCGTAGCTCGCCAGCGCGGGGGTGGCGTTCGTGAACACATGGGGTATCGCCGGGGCCGACTTGGTCCAGCCGGTCGTCGGGTTCGCAAACGCCGCGCCGCTGGCCGCGAGCGCGCACGCCGTGCCGGCCACGGCAGCGACCGTGACTAGCCTTGACTTGGGGAGACGCATCCCAGTTCCTCGCGTTCTATGGTTGTGAGCCGGCCGCAGGTGCGGCAGCTGATCAGACCGTAAGGACGGTTCCTGGCACCTGCGCCGCAAATGCCTAGGACTTGCCTGGGTTTTCCCTGAGTGTCCTCACAGCCTGCGGTCGCGGAAGTGAGAGCTGGTGCTCGGCGGGG
This sequence comes from uncultured Actinomycetota bacterium, assembly GCA_963726425.1. Lineage (GTDB taxonomy): Bacteria > Actinomycetota > Actinomycetes > Streptosporangiales > Streptosporangiaceae > JAJYUU01. The sequence goes on from CAVSCN010000020.1 coordinate 158,925, forward strand.
GAATGAGACAGGCGGGGTCGCGCCTGGCCAGTGCCGCCCCTCCGGCATGATTTGACCTGGTGCCACTGCTGACCTGATGGGAGCGCCGAGGTGGCGGTCACCCCGACATATCCCAGCAGGGACAACCTGAACAGGCTCAGGTTCCGCCCGCTGGATGTCGCCGTTGGGCTCGCCGTGGTGCTGCTGATCTACCTGATCGTCCGGGTCGGGGCGGGCGCCAAGGCTCCGGTGCACCAGGCCACGACGTTCGACACCTCGCCTGGGCAGCTGCCGTACTACGCCGCGCGCAGCCTGCTGCGGATGTTCATCGCGCTGTTTTTCTCCTACGCCTTCAGCCTGGGCTACGCCTACACGGCCGCGCGCAGCCGGCGCTGGCGGCGAGTCCTGATCCCGGCGCTGGACATCCTGCAGTCGGTGCCGGTGCTGGGGTTCCTCGCGGTCACGGTCGTGTTTTTCGTCGCCCTGTTTCCGGGTTCAGAGCTCGGCCTCGAGTGTGCGGCAATTTTCGCGGTCTTCACCTCCCAGGCGTGGAACATCACGTTCTCCTTCTATTACTCGCTGATCAGCCAGCCTTCGGACTTCGACGAGGCGAGCAGGCTGATGGGACTGTCGAGGTGGAAACGGTTCTGGACCCTCGACGTCCCCGGCGGTGCCATCGGCCTGGTGTGGAACGGCATGATGAGCTTCGGCGGCAGCTGGTTCTTCCTGACGGCGTCCGAGGCGATCACGGTGCCGCACAGCGGGCTGTATACGCTGCCGGGCATCGGCTCGTACGTCGGCGTAGCCGAGCGGCAGGGCAACCTAGGCCACGTCGGGCTGGGCATCGCCACGATGATCATCATGATCCTGGTGGTGAACTTCCTCTTCTGGCGGCCGCTCGTCGCCTACGTGGACAAGTTCCGGGTCGAGCAGTCCGAAGGCGGCCAGAAGGCGAAGTCGCTGGTGCTCACCGCGCTGCGGCGGTCGAGCTGGCCGGCGGTGCTCGGCCGGGGCAGGCGCGCGGTGGCCGAGCCAGTGAACCGGGCGATGGGGCTGCTGACCGGCGTCGATGACCAGAGCCTGGCCACCCACGCCGCCCGCCGCCGGGCCGCTGACATCGCCTTCTTCGCGGTCGTCGGCGTCGGCCTGGTCTACGGCCTGTACAGCATGCTGGCCTACGTCAACTCCGGCTCGGACGGCCTGGCCGTCTTCGGCACCGCCTTCGCGGACGGCTTCTTCACCTTCCTGCGGGTCGCGGTCGTCGTCGCGGCGTCATCACTGGTCTGGGTGCCGGTCGGGGTCTGGATCGGATTCAACCCGCGGGTGGCGCAGTTCATGCAGCCGGTCGTACAGGTGCTGGCCAGCTTCCCGGCGAACTTCATCTTTCCGTTCGCCATGGTCGTGTTCCTGGACCTGGGCATCAGCCTGAACTTCGGCAGCATCCTGCTGATGGCCCTCGGCACCCAGTGGTACGTGCTCTTCAACGTGATCGCCGGCGCGAGCGCCGTGCCGTCTGACCTCAAGGAGGCCACCGACAATCTCGGCGTGCGCGGGTGGGAACGGTGGCGCCGGCTGATCATTCCCGGCATCTTCCCGGCCTACGTGACGGGCGCGATCACGGCGGCCTGCGGTGCCTGGAACGCCACGATCGTGGCCGAGTACGTTCCTTATCACGGCCACGTCTACACCGCCCGCGGCCTGGGCGCCTTCATCGCGGAGAACAGCGTGCACCTGCCTGGCACCTACCCGGAGCTGTTCGCCGGGCTGCTGGTGATGGCCGTCTTCGTGACCGGCCTGAACGCGCTGCTCTGGCGGCGTCTGTACCGGCTGGCCGAGACGAAATACGCCCTCGCGTGAGCGAGCCCCGCGGGCTGAGCGAGGAACACGGCCCGCTACCGCTGATCAGCGTCCGGGCCCTGAGCAAGTCGTTTCCCGGCCGGGCCGGCCGCGAGCTGCCGGTGCTGGACGACATCACCCTCGACGTGCGCGAGGGCGAATTCGTCGCGCTGCTTGGCCGCAGCGGGAGCGGCAAGTCGACGCTGCTGCGCTGTATCGCCGGGCTGATGGCCCCGACGGAGGGGCGGGTGCTGTTCCGCGGGCAGCCGCTGACCGGCACGAACCGCGAGACCGCGATGGTGTTCCAGACGTTCGCGCTGATGCCGTGGCTGACCGTGCAGCAGAACGTGGAGCTCGGCCTGGAAGCGCGCGGGGTGGACCCGAAGGCGCGGGTCGACCGGGCGCTGCGGGCCATCGACATCGTCGGTCTCGACGGCTACGAGAGCGCCTACCCGAAGGAGCTGTCCGGCGGCATGCGCCAGCGCGTCGGGTTCGCCAGGGCCCTGGTGGTCGAGCCGGCCGCGCTGCTCATGGATGAGCCGTTCAGCGCGCTGGACGTGCTGACCTCGGAGAACTTGCGCGGTGAGCTGCTGGAGCTGTGGGACGGCCAGCGGTTCCCGACGAAGACAATCGTCATGGTCACGCACAACATCGAGGAAGCGGTGATGCTGGCGGACCGGATTCTGGTCCTCGGCACCAACCCCGGCCGGATCCGGGCCGACCTGGTCAACCCGCTGCCCAGGCCGCGGCGGCGGCGCACCCCGGACTTCGACGAGCTGGTGGACCAGATCTACCGGATGATGACGCAGCGCGAGCAGGTCGCCGCCACCACCCCGGCCGCGGCGGCCGGCGGCGACGCCGGGACGCTGAGCGACACCCCGCTGCCGCAGGCCTCCGTCGACGGCCTGTCCGGCCTCGCCGAGGTCCTGATCAGCCGCCATGGCGGCGCCGCCGACCTCGCCGATCTCGCCGACACGCTCGGGCTTGAGGTCGACGATCTGCTGCCGCTCGTCGACGTGCTCCTCCTGCTCGGCTTCGCGGACCTGCGCGATGACCGGCTGGAGCTGACCGGGAACGGCAGGCGTTCGCCGGGCGAGCATCCAGGACAGCAAGGAGATCTTCGCCCGCGCATCGCTGGACCACGCGCCGCGGCGCGGACCATCTACCGCGGCCTGCGTGGCGACCCAGGATGACACCCTGCCCGCGGCGCTGTTCACCGACATCCTGCGCACCAGCTACAGCGAGGAAGACGCGTCCAGCCAGCTGGACCTGGCGGTGAACTGGGGCCGGTACGCCGAGCTGTCGACGACGACGCGGCCCGCGGCCAGATCATCCGGGAGAAACAGGGCATCGGCGCCACCATCGCGGGAGGCGCCGCGGCCGCCGCGGCGCGGGTCGCTGACCGTGTACCTGGGGGCCGCGCCCGGCGCCTGGGAATACGTACACCATGCTGCGCGAAGGCCGGGCGCTGCGGGCGCAGGGCGAGGGCTACTCGTCATCGGATACGCCGATACCCGCGGCCGCGGCACACCGCGGAATCCGTCGGCGGCCTCGAGACGGTGCGGCCGCGGCGGCTTGAGGGCGCCGGCGGCCAGGAGATGGACCTCACCGCCGGCGGCCCGCAAGCCTGCGGTCGCGCTCGTCGACGACCTCGGTATGCACGCGGCCGGAGATCAGCGTCGGGGCGGCCGGGATTCGCCACCAGACCACCTACGTGCAGGCCGTCGAGGATCAGGTGCGGGCGATCACCGGCGCGGCCCCGGCGGCCACGATCTCGGCCTACGCGCCAGCCATCTACGCGATCCAGTTCGTGGACAGCTCGCCGGAGGCGCTGCGCAAGCGGCTGGGTCACGGCAATATCTATCCGGCAGAGCGGGGCGCCGGCCGCGCTGCGGTCGGAGTTCCTGCCCGCCCGGCTGCGGCGCTGCGCGAGGTGGGCCTCGGGCTGTCTGGCGCAGTCCGTGCCGCTGCTGGGGGCGGAGCGGCCGCGGGACCGGCATGACGTGCTGGTCGTGATCTGGCGGCCCGAGCACGCCGAGACGCTGGTGCTGCGCGGCGTCCGGCTGGCCCGGCGGCGCGGTGCGCACTGCTACGTCCGGGCTGAGCCAGCCGGGCCAGGCGCCGGTCGTGCTGCCAGAGCAGGCGGCCGAGGCGGCGCTCGCGGCGGGCGCGACGATGCTGGAGCGCGACAGCCGCGATGCCAGCGCCGCGATCATCTCGGCGGTGCAGGAGACGGGCGTGCGGCACATCGTGCTGCCCGCCCCGTCGGCCTGTCGTTCGAGCGCTGGCGCGGCACGCTGGTCGAGCGGCTGGCCAGCCAGCTGCCCGGCGTGCACCTGCATGTGCAGGCCGCGTCCGCGGCGATCGCGGCGGCGCCCGAGCCGGTGCCGGGGGCCGCGGTGCTGGCGAAGCGGCGGCGCGGCGCGGTCCGGGTCTACCTCGGCTACGCACGCGGCGCGGTACGACGACCGCGACGGCTGGAGGAGGCGTTTGGCGCCAGTCCACGGCACTGACGTCGTGATCGCCGCTGTTTCCGTGCGCGAGCGCGAGCAGGTCGCGGCCGAGCTGGAAGACCTGGCAGGCGCTCGCGACGGCAGCACGCTCGACACCGACGCCGTGCTCGCGCGCAAGCCGGAGGTCGTCTGCATCGAAATCGAGCTGACCGCGGGGACGACGACCGCCTGAGCGCCGGTTTGTGGCAGCCGCAGGCTCGCCGAGGCCGGCATTACGGTCGTGAGCACCGTGCTGCTGGGCAGCCTGGACGGCGCGGTCATGGATGAGCGCGGGCTGCTGGCGCTGGCCGACGAGATCGAGCTGGTGGACGTGCCGCCGACGATCCTGATCGACCGGGTCAAGCGCGGCGAGATCGGCCGCCGGCGAGGTGGCTGGCGAGGCGGCCACGACCTACCAGCCGCAGCGGCTGGCCGCCGAGCGGAGCGGGCCTTCGCGGGTCGCCGAGCACGGCGAGTGGCAGCTCGCCGCATACGCCAGCGATGATCATCCGGCGCTGCCCGAGGCGCTGCCGAGCGTTCTGGCCGGGCGCGCCGCCCTGGCCGTGGATGGAGTCTGCTGCTGCGCCGGTCGGCCGCGCTGGCGGCGCAGGTGGACGGGCTGTTCGCGGCCGCGACGTCCCGGCCGGCGCCCGAGTCAGCGACGGGACGCGCAGCTGGCCCTGCCCACGAGGCGCTCACCCGCAGCTCGGCGGCGACTTCGTCGGTGCTCACCGGGACCTCGCCGTGGCCGCGCCGGTGGCGCTGCATGCCCGGCAGCAGCAGGTGACCGAGTTGGTGCTGAGCCGGGCGCGCCGAACCCGGCCGGGCGCTACCCGGTGCTACGCGAGCTGCCACCAGGATCGCCAGGGACGTCGAGCTGCAGGCGCCGCCGGCCGAGCAGCCAGGCTGACCGGCTCGGAGTCAGGCGCCGCGACGGCGGTAACGCCGGTGAGCGTCCCGATCAGGATCAGCCTGCCCGACAGCGTGGGAGTACGAAGTCCGGCAGCTTGCCTGCCAGCTGGCAGCCGTGCACGACTGCGCCGGAGCCGGGATTCACCGACAGAGCACGCCGGTTCCCGGCGTCGCCGTGAACAGCGCGCCGCCGCCGAGCACGGGCGACCCCGCGACCCCGCTCGGGCTGTGCCACCGGATGCGCAGCTGGCCGCCTGCGTATTCATGGCGATACGCCGCCGAGGCACGGCACGTAGACCGTCGTGCCCTGCGCTGCGTTTTGCCGAACGCCACGCACAACGTTCTCCGCGCATCCGCCCGCTGACGCCGCCCAGGCGCCCGGTGTCGAGCAGATAGCCGATGCCGCTTTTGCCCACCTGCATCTGGCCGTCGGCCAGCAGCGCCGGGGCGGTGGTGCCGAGGTCGAGGTCATCGCGGTTGTCGGCGGCCCAGCGCGTCGGCGCGATATCTGGGTGCGCTGCAACTGCGGGGTCAGCGCGATCACCGAGTCGGCGCCGTCGAATGGCGGCGAAAGCCTGCCGCCGTTCCCCGACGCTACGTAGACGGCGCCGGCCGGGCTCACCACGGGGCCCGGCGCGGCCCAGATCCCGCCCTGCTTCGGCGTGGGCAGGACGTACGAGCGGATCGCGCCGTGGCCGGAGGCGGGCATGGTCCTGCCACCTGAGCGATGTACGGGCCGCAGTCGCCGTAGTGGCCTCCGAACGCCACGTAGACGTTCCCGCCGGCCAGGGCCAGGGCGGCGCGCTGCTGGTCGTAGGCGGGCTGGTGGTCGGGCGCCGGGACGTCGCGGGAGACCACGACCTTGCCGTCGGCGAAGCCCACGCCCGCCAGCACGTGCCGGGTCCGGCCGTCCTGCGCCACGACGTAGACCAGCCCGGTGCCGGAGTCGTAGACCGGCGTGCTGGTGATGCCCAGCGGATCGAAGGTCGCCGGCATGCTGGCTGCGACAGCGGCACCGGCGAGCCCAACTGCAGGTCGGCCACAGCACCGCTCCGTCCTGCTCAGCCCGTAGACCGTGTCGCTTTCGGTCGCCGCGACGACGGTGCTGCCAACCACGATCGGCGGCCGGGCGACCTCGCCGCCCAGGTCCTGAACGAACGAAGCTGAGCGGACCGGCCGTGCAGGCCCGGAGAGGCGCCGGTTCGCTGGGGGTTCTGGTGATATGTCGGCCAGTCCGTGCGACCTCGGCTGCGCCGGGCGCGGCCGGAGAGGTGGCGGTCGCCGTCGGAGCGCTCCTGCGGCAACTGCCGTTGGCTGCCTGAACTGGCTGGCAAGTAAGGCAGCGCCGAGGAAAGCAGCGGCCAGCGCCGCGGGCAGCGGCTGGCGTGTACCGGTGGGTACGGTGGGGCGAGAGCGCCGCCAGTCGACCCCGGCCAGCCAACGCGGCTGGCGAGCGGCGGGTGCTGCCCTGCCAGGTATCCGCGGGTGAGGGCGTTATCATCATCGAGGAACAGGTAGGCGCCCGCCGAGCACCGGCGACTACGCCTGCCGCCGCGGGCGGTCCCCTCGCGAGCAATACCGACGATCCCGAACATCATCAGCTTCGCCCGGCTGCTCGGCGTGCCGGTCTTCCTGTGGCTGGTGCTGGTCGCGCCGACGTCGACCAAGGACTGGTGGGCGGTCGGCCTGCTGATGGCATCGGGCCTGTCGGAATGGCTGGACGGCAAGATCGCCGGGCGCTGAACCAGCAGAGCAGGCTCGGCCAGCTGCTGGATCGGCTGCTGACCGCCTCTATATCGTCGCGACCGTCATCGCGCTGGCCGTGCGCGCCATCATTCCGTGGTGGCTGGTAGCGGTGCTCGCGGTGCGCGAGTTGCTGCTCGGGGTCGTGCTGGCCCTGCTGCGGCGGCGCGGCTGGGGCCCGCTGCAAGTCGAAGTTTGGCGGGCAAGACCGCGACGCTGTGCCTGCTCTACGCGTTTCCGCTGCTGTTCCTCGGGTCGCATGACGCCAGTTACGCCGAGGTGACGCGGATCATCGGTTGGATGTTCGCGATCTGGGGAAGTGCCCTGTACTGGTGGGCTGCTGGCCTCTATGTCGTGCAGGCACGGCAGCTCCTGGCGGAAACCCATGCCGGGCTGGCCAGCGAAGTGCGCCCTGACGGCGCGAGGAGAGGAGGCTCGGCTGCCGTGAAGGCGGTAGTGATGGCGGGCGGCGAGGGGACCCGGCTGCGCGCGAGGACGGTGTGACGCCCGCAATGTCCGTCGAGCTGAAGACGCTTGGCAGGGGCATACTCGCGGACCAGCAGGCCCTCAACTGGCTCTATGCTGGTGGCGCATTGTGCTGAGGTCGAGCCGTTCGGCTACCGCTGGATGCGCTCTCTGTACCCCTCGATACGTGCGGACAATCATCGATAGTTGGGCTGTCCTTTGTGATCGCTCGTCCCTTCGCACCCAGCAAGGTGTGGCAGTCCGGGCATCGGGTCCGCCACTGCATAGCCAAAATGATCGAGATCGAAATGAGACCCCAGCTTACGAGTATGAGAACCACCAAACTCAATGGGTAGTGTACAAGGCCGGCTGCGCCGCCCACACCCACGACCATCGTGTAGAAAGCGGTCCTCGTTATGGGCTTTTTCATTCTTTCCCGCATCGTCATTAAGCCATATTACATCAGGCTCCCCGACAGCAGCCGGTCGCAGCTGTCTCCTTAGGGTCGACACCGGGGTATTGACCGCCATCGTCAACTCTCAGCTGCGGCCAAAACCGGTCACTGGCGGTAACGAAATTGCCACCTTGAACCGGACGTTTGCCGCCTGCTGTAAGCTAATGAGCATGTTTCGCATTTCAACACGGCGGTTCTGTCGCCTACCTAAGTCTCAGATGTTCGGGCATCTATGAACCGACGCGCATTGATTTCCCTCTTCGGCCTATACGCTCTCAGAGCTAGCGCGGAGCGCGCTGGCGATAATCCGGGTCTCAGTGCGAAGGAGCTTTCGCTTTTTACGCCTATTTCAGACGGCATCAGCAGTGCCGCGAATTGCCTGCTTTACGAAGGGCTTCCGCACCCAATCTCGGATGCCGAACAATTTAGCAAAGCGCTAGCCACGAAGGAGACCATTCGTTTGCATGAATACCCCTTCTACAATGGGCTCTTACCCGTGGCAGCTGAGGATGTTGTGACGTTGCGCCGACTTTCGACTGCGGGAGACAGTTACTGGGGCGACCGCGGACCCAAGCAATGTTTACCCTTTCACCCCGATTACTGCATCTTATGGCTGGGCGACAAAGCAACTTACGAGCAGCTGATCTGCTTTGGTTGCCAAGAAATGCGACTCTACGGGCCGGAACGAGCCATTTCCTTAGACATCCGTACCAGCACCGCCACACAATTCGCGATCACGCTTAAGGGCTACCGTAAGGAGCGCCCCGCGCCATCGCGGGGATGGCATAACTAGCACAATGAAACATGAGCACTGCCTTTCTACAGGTTGGTCTCTTAGCATTGCTCGCTGAGTTGCTTTACTGACGGAGCACCGGGCTCCGGGGTTTAGATGCGCTACGAAATTGGAAGTCGTAGCGGTCAGTCGCTACTGGCCGCTCAGGGTAGGAAGCCGAACTCCATTTCACTCTATGCTCGCTACGCTCTCCGACGGCTGATCAAAGTTCACACCGCAGTGCGGACAATCATCGATAGTTGGGCTGTCCTTTGTGATCGCTCGTCCCTTCGCACCCAGCAAGGTGTGGCAGTGCGGGCATCGGGTCCGCCACTGCATAGCCAAAATGATCGAGATCGAAATGAGACCCCAGCTTACGAGTATGAGAACCATCAAACTCAATGGGTAGTGTACAAGGCCGGCTGCGCCGCCCACACCCACGACCATCGTGTAGAAAGCGGTCCTCGTTATGGGCTTTTTCATTCTTTCCCGCATCGTCATTAAGCCATATTACATCAGGCTCCCCGACAGCAGCCGGTCGCATCTGTCTCCTTGGTGTCGAGCTTCTTTGCCACCATAGAGTGGTGCGAGAGCCTGATGACACCAGCTTAAGAGAGCGCTCGTGCGATCGCATTGAGCAGGGCCTGTGAATGGAACGGCTTGCGCAGATAAGCTCGCGCCCCCAGGCGCAACGCCTCGCTCTCGGTTTTCTTGTCGTTCGAGCCGCTCATCACAATGATCGGCCACGACAACCGTGCATCCCTCAACCGATGAACCAGCTCGAGTCCGCTAATACCTTGGAGCCCGATGTCTACGACGAGACAGCCGCTCGAAAGCTTCGTCCAGTTCTGCCAAAAATGCTTCGGCGGAGTCGAACGTTCGCACCGGCCAACCGTGCGACGGTCAACAGCCGTCTGAGCGATCGTCGTATGCTCGCATCATCGTCGACTACGTAGACGGTCTGTACAGGTGTGGTGCCGTCAAACGTCCGCATGCGCGGAGGTGGTTGCGTAGCGAGCATGCGATCGTCCAGCGCGTCGGTGAAACTTTCAGCCGGAATGACATGCGTATGTTTCTGGCAAACGGCGCGAAGCTGGGCTGCGTTCGTGTCGTCTTTGAACCTCTCGATAGCATAGCCGCAGAGGATTGAGAGCTGAGGCTTCAGATCGAGCAGTGAGTTTGCGAGCCCTTCAAACTGAAGCGCAGCCGAGTGATGGCCGCTGCTGACACAGCATGTCGACTACCTCACCGTAGAGCCGAATAGTGACCATGCGCGTGGCTCGGACAAGATTGCGAGAGGATGTGCTTTAAGAGGCGTTCCGCGCGGGCCAGATCGAGGCTTTCGCCGTCCATGATCTGAGGGAGGGCCGCCTCGGCGTCGAAAAACAGGATGCGATCGGCGACATTGATGGCCGAACCGTACCGGCCGGAGGCAAGGTGCGCGGCGACAGCCTTGAACGTCCGGAGTCTGGACACCAATATGAGCGGGTCGCCCGGGCGCACACCCTGGGTGAAGAATTCTGCAATCGCATGCTGGACGAACTGCTCGTTGTCGTAGAACTGAACGGCGTGACTTCCGGGGGGCGTCCATTCGCTGGTCATCAGCTTACCCAACGGGAGTGCCGGGCAACCTCATAGCCTTGAGTCATCGCGCTGCTTTCCCGGGTAATCATCTTCGGAACACGACCGATCGGGAGGACAATGACGGTCACCGCACAGCGCACTGAAAGTCGGATGACCATATTCTTTGCCGGCCAGTCTACCGCTGGATCGACGTCGAGGTCTACCGAAAGCTTACCCGCGGCCACGACGAGATAACTGCCTAATTTGCGTGCACGAAAACGCTTCAGCGCCGACTATCACCAAGTAAGAGGCCCAACACCTGTTTGGGTTGCCCAAGACCTGCCGTTCACCAGCGGCGCGTTCGGGTCGCAAGGCGACAGTTGGCAGTGCTTTGGAATAGACCGCCGCCGACCGGCCAAGACCGGGGATTCCCCGCATCGAAATTCCGCCCCTTAGCGGACATTCGGGGCTTGCGGTAAGCTGAGTGGGTCACATGCGATTGCTGGCGCAGACTTTGCGTTTTCTCATCGACCGCTGAATTCACATGACATCCAAAACGCAGGTCCTCAACGTTGCTCGACTTATAGTGGGACTGTGCATAGGTGCCGGGCTGTTCTATTTTCTTTATAGCAATAAGTCGCCACCCGTCGTTGGTTTGTTGATCACTGCGGCAGTGTTTTTTTTCGTGATCATTTCACGAAGATCGGGAGTCTACGACAACTCTCCAGTCTTCCGAAAAATCGCTTTGGGTAGTAGTCAAAAACCATTCCGCGATTCAGGTTTGGCAGTTCTCGCTTTTGTTGCAATGTTGGCAGTTACGATTGCTATAGCTGCAGGTGTGAAGAATAAGGTGTTTCCCGACAATTGGGTGAGCTGGGGTTTTCTGATCGCAGTAATAATTGTGGGAATGTTAGCAATTATTTATTTCATGTTTGGTGTTATTACGCGAGCCTTCTTTGGGCCACCCCCTCCCTAAGTTGGCCGATTCTTGCGCGCTCGAAAGCAGCCGCAGGCCATCGGAGAAACGGGTCGGGAGCCGTCCCTCACTGACGGTGCTGGGGTGCTTCCTACTGAATGACCGCAATCGGGACGAACATCCGGCGCTTCCCGGCCAAAAACCGTCGCTTGCGCTCCTGAACAGGTCGCCCCAAACCCGACATCCGAGCCTGACGCCTCGGGCGTTAGTTGCCAACACATCCGGCATACAGGTATATGAGGGGCATTAACCAAGAACCCGTCGCATGGATGAACCCGGCGAAACAGGAAGGCTTTAAGGTCTTCTAGGCGGTCCTGAGGGTCGGGTCGAAATTGTCAGAGAGGTTCGATGTTACCGCGAGCTGGCGATAGCGAAGGCGATCAATCGCCGAATGATTTTTTCGAAACCGTGTTTGCGTCTCTCCACGGGCACGTCGCGGTTCTCAATCGCCACGGTCGGCTCATTGCTGTCAGTCGCACTTGGATTGAGTACTCTGAAGCTAACGGGGGTGCGGCCAGCGCCACTGGAGTCGGGGCCAACTACCTTCAGGTATGCGACCGCGCGTTCGATGGCGGCGATCAGGAGGCCGCGAAGATCGCGGCCGGGATTCGGGCGGTCTTGAGTGGGAATCTGCCGCGCTTCGTGATGGATTACGAATGCGCACAGAAGTGGTATCAACTGACGGCGTCTCCATTGCTGCGCCGCGAAGGTGGCGCGGTTATCTCGCACACCGACATCGGACGGCTTCGTTTGGCGGAGCTTGAGGCCGATAGGCTGCTCACTGAACTCTCGCATGTCGAACGCGTGACACTGCTGGGGCGCTTCTCCGCCGCGCTGGCGCATGAACTCAGTCAGCCTCTCGCCGCCATCTCGGTTAACGCAGACGTGGGCGAGCTGATGCTGAATGGTGGTGCTCCCGACACAGCAGAGTTGCAGGCAATATTTTCGGCCATCCAGTCGGATACTGCTCGAGCCTTGAATGTCATCAGTAAGCTGCGAATCCTCTTACGCAAGGATGCGATGGCGCTCGTTGCAATCGACCTGAACCGGCTCATTGACGAGACGGTCGCCCTCGCCAGTATGCACCCCGCACTTGACTGGTGTTCCGATTCGCCTGCGTTTAGCGCGTGTGCTTCCCTTCGTCCGCGCGGACGCGGTGCAAATCCAGCAGGTGTTGCTCAACATGATTCACAATTCCGCGGAGGCGATGCAGGCAGTGTCCCCACGCGAGCGGGGATTGGTGGTGCGGACTCGCACAGATCAAGATTCGGGAGTTGTAGTGTGCGTGACCGATACAGGTCCAGGGGTCACCGCGAAAGATGTAGAACGTATTTTCGATGCATTTACTACGACCAAGCCCGATGGGATGGGTATAGGGCTGCATGTGTCGCGCTCGATCGTGGTCGCCCACGGCGGGCGCATTTGGGCGCACCGCCATTGTGGCCGCGGTGCGCGGTTCTGCTTCTCTTTACCCCCCTATCCCCGTCGATGACTAGCGACTGTTGTGCCGGTTTTTTCATTTCTGCGCATATGCATCAATTCGTATTTTCGCCACGTTGATTTCGTTGCCCGATACCGGACGTCTACCAACGGCAGGTCAGGGGTCGATACCGGGAGTAGAGT
>CAVSCN010000021.1:0-132396 GCA_963726425.1 uncultured Actinomycetota bacterium
GACGGGCGGCCGATCTCCCGGTCTTCCAGCTCCTTGATCAGGCTCGCCTCGGTGTAGCGGGCCGGCGGCCTGGTCGCGTGCTCCTCGACGTCCATCCGCAGCACGTTCACGCCGTCGCGCTCGGACAGCGGCGGCAGTCTGCGCTGGTTGTCGTCCAGCTCGGCGTCCGGGTCGTCCGAGCCCTCCACGTAGGCCTTGAGGAACCCGTGGAACGAGATGACCTTGCCGGACGCGCCGAACTCGGCCTGCTCGCCGGTACTGGAGGCGCCCGCGACCCGGACCGAGACGGACTCGCCGGTCGCGTCCTTCATCTGGGAGGCGACGGTCCGCTTCCAGACCAGCTCGTACAGCCGCAGCTCATCGCCGTTCAGCCCGGACTGGGCCGGCGTCTTGAACGAGTCACCCGCGGGCCGGATCGCCTCGTGTGCCTCCTGCGCGTTCTTAACCTTGCTGTCGTAGAGTCGCGGCTTATCCGGCACGTACTCGGCGCCGTACAGCTGCCGGGCCTGGCTGCGGGCCGCGTTCAGCGCGGTCTGCGACAGCGTGACCGAGTCGGTCCGCATATAGGTGATGTGACCGTTCTCATACAGCCGCTGCGCGACCGACATCGTGTACTTGGCGGAGAAGCCGAGCTTCCTCGACGCCTCCTGCTGCAGCGTTGTGGTGCGGAACGGTGCGTACGGTGACCGGCGGTACGGCTTGCGCTCGACTGACTTGACCGAGAAGTCCGCGCCGGTCAGGCGGCCGGCCAGCGCGGCAGCGGCTTCGCCGTCCAGGTGCAGGATCTGCTCCGCGCCCTTGAGCTCGCCGACCGAGGAGAAGTCACGGCCCTGGGCTACGCGCTTGCCGTCGACGGACACAAGCGTCGCGGTGAAGACCGGCACCTCGGCCCGCGCGCCGCCATCCTGCGGCTCGAAGTCGGCCTCGAGGTCCCAGTACTGCGCGGGCCGGAACGCGATGCGTTCCCGCTCACGGTCGACAACGAGCCGGACCGCGACGGACTGAACGCGCCCGGCCGACAGCTGCGGCATGACCTTCTTCCACAGCACCGGCGACAGCTCGTAGCCGTAGAGCCGGTCCAGCACCCGGCGGGTCTGGTACGCCTCGACCTTGCCCTGGTCCACCTCACCGGGCGAGGCCACCGCGTGTGCGATGGCCTCGGGGGTGATCTCGTGGAACACCATTCTCCTGGCCGGGACCCGCGGCTTGAGCACCTCCAGCAGGTGCCAGGCGATGGCCTCGCCCTCGCGGTCCTCATCCGTCGCGAGCAGCAGTTCGTCGGCGTTCTTCAGCAGCTCCTTGAGCTTGCTCACCTGCTGCTTCTTGTCGGAGTTCACGACGTACAGCGGCTCGAAGTCGTGCTCGACGTCGACGCCGAGCCGGGCCCACGGCTCGCTGCGGTACTTCTGCGGGATCTCGGCGGCCTTATCCGGCATATCGCGAATGTGACCGATGCTGGACTCCACGGTGTAGCCCTTGCCAAGGAAGCCGGCGATCGTTCGCGCCTTCCGCGGCGACTCAACGATGACCAGCTTGTTGCCCCTTTTAGACCCGTTGGACCGGGCCGGGGCGCCCGTGGATTCCTCGGTCCCTGCTGCCACTGCTCCCACCTTTACATCCAGCAATCGCCCAGGAGGCTACCGCACGTACGGCCGTAGCCACCCGGCGCTCTGCGATGTGCATACCCCGTTTGCTCTCAGCACGGTAACTTGCGGCATGCGCCATCATGTTCCCGCAACGTTCCTGAACGGGTCCCGGGTGCCGCAGATTCCCTCAAGGCGATTGAACCATCTTGCCCGTCGCGCACAATGAGTTGATGGCGGAGTACTCATACCTCGTGCTCTATATACCGCGTGGCACTTCGCGGGATGCGGCTAGGCGCATGCTGACCGACCACGCCGAGTACGGGCACTGGGAACTCTCACGGCTCCGCATGTATCCGGACGGAAGCCGCAAGGCGACCCTGCGGCGGATGATCATCCGGCAGAGTCGCGGGCCGGCGGCGTTTAGCGGCGGCCCGCGGGTGGACTGACCAGTCAGGCTCGGCCTTGGATGGTGCTGGCTGGCGCCGGCTAGCCGCGCACGGGGACCAGCGGGACCTAGGCCAGCTTGCCTGACACCCGGGCGCTGAGCCGGGTCGACGGCGCCGCGTGCCTGGCCGGCCGGCGTTTTGCGTCCGGGCGCCGGTCCCTCCCGTCCGGCGGCGTCATCCGGTGCTTGCTGCGGTAGCCCCGGCCGCTTTCCGGATGGCTGTCGTCGTCGCCGGGCAGCACGATGTCATCGTCGTCGTCGGGGTTGCCGAACGCCTCGGCCGCTGCGTACGGGTCGGGCGCGCCCGGGTCGTCGGCGAGCGGGTTCGGCTCGAACGGGTTCGGCGCGAGCGCACTCGGCGCGTACGGGTCAGCATCGGCGCGCCCGGCGTGGTCGCGGCTGCCGGCGGGTGCCAGCGTCTCGAGCGCGGGGTCAGCGAAGGCAACCGGCAGTTCCGGGGTCGATGTCTCCTCGGTCGCGGGAACCGGGTCGGCTTGCCCGGCGGTGTCGGCTGGTGCCGCGGTGCCAGCTGCTCTGGGCACGGAGGGGAACTCCGGTGCGGGCGACTCGCCGGACGCGGTCAGGTCGGCAGGCTCGGTCAGGTCGGCAGGCTCGGTCAGGTCGGCAGGCTCGGTCAGGTCCGCGGGCTCGGCAAGCGAGTGGGTGTCGGCCGGCGCTGCGTAGTAGTCCCTGGGCCGACGGCGCCAGATGCTGGCTGCCCACGTGCTGGGCCGGCCGGAGAGGCGGGCACGACGCCGCGATCGCGGCGCCACGATAAGAAGGAAGCACATTCCGGTCAGCAGCGCGCCAACGGCGAAGCCGTCCAGAGCGCCCGGTGTGATCGCCTGGGTGATGCCCGTCCCTGCTGAGCCGGTGGACACGACTTCGCCTCCCTTGACCGCAAAGGCCGCCCATGTGCTCATTACTGATCCTTCTCCCTCAGTGCGAACTACTTCGGATGTCTTATCGCTAGTCAGCGTTCTGTGTCGGCGTGCTTACTAAGCGTAACTGCTTTTGGAGTTGGCTGAGCCCGTCTGGCCTTTCCTTACGTGTCAGCTAGCTGACGACCGGGATTGGCTGGCAGACCGGCGCGTTCCTCGGCGTATATCGGCGGGCTCGCGCGCACGCGCAGGCTCTGGCATGAGTGGTGGCCACGGCGAGGCGCGCCGGTATGGCGTCGCCATCAGCCGTGGCCACCGGAGCGGGTGAGAACCCGCGGCCGACCGAGAGGATCAAGTAACCCAGGCGACAAGCCCGCGCGCTGCTGGTCGCGGCGCCGTGCCGCCGCGAGCTGGCGCGGCTGCAGACCAGCGAACCTAGGCTCTGACCCTGGTTCCGGCAACACAGGCCACCCTCCTCTTCGGCCGGCTGGCGTCGCCGTCGGGAAGGCATCCTCCCCGCGGCCCGCCACGGCGCGGAACCCTGGACCGATGCGCTAGGGAAATGGGGGTTGCGCACCGGGTGTTCGGCCCGCACAGGCAGTCACGATAGCACTACTCAGCGTGCATGGTGCAATAAACGAAAAGACACTCGCGTCCGGACACGTCCGGGTAGACCAGTCAACGCCCGGCAATGTGCCGTGACCTCGAATAACGGCTAGCAGCGGTCCAGGAAATTGTCGAGCACCCTGGTCCCGAACCGGAGGGCGCCGACCGGGACGCGCTCGTCGACGCCGTGGAACATGCCCGCGAAATCAAGCTCGGCGGGCAGCCGCAGCGGGGTGAATCCAAAGCAACGGATACCGAGCCGGGAGAACGACTTGGCGTCCGTACCGCCGGACAGGCAGTAGGGCACCATGCGGGCCTCCGGGTCCTCGGCCGCGAGCGCGGCCCGCATGGCATCGACGAGATCGCCGTCGAAACTGGTCTCCAGCGCCACGTCTTGGTGCACGAAGTCGCGTTTGACCGCCGGGCCCGCCAGAGCGTCGATCTCGCGGAAGAACTCGTCTTCATAGCCGGGCAGGAACCGCCCGTCCACCTGAGCGGTCGCGGTCTGCGGGATGACGTTCACCTTGTAGCCGGCGGACAGCATTGTCGGGTTCGCGGTGTTGGACATCGTGGCGCCCACCATCCGCGCTATCGGCCCGAGCTTGGCGAGCACACCCGCGGGATCGGCCGGATCGAAGTCGACGCCGAGCGCCGCGCACGCCTCCCTGGCGAAGGCGAAGGCGGCCTCGGTCTCCCGGACCGGCCACTCGTGTCTGCCTATCCTGGCGACGGCCTCGGACAGTTCGGTGACTGCATTGTCCGGCTGGAGCATCGACCCGTGGCCGGCGGTGCCGCGGGCGCTGAACCGCATCCACGCCATACCCTTCTCCGCGGTCTGCAGGAGATAGAGCCGCTTGCCGCCGATAGTGACCGAGAAGCCGCCGACCTCACCGATCGCCTCGGTCACGCCCTCGAACAATTCGGGGTGGTTGTCCACCAGCCAGCGAGCTCCCCAGGTGCCGCCCGCCTCCTCGTCGGCGAGGAACGCCAGCACGACGTCCCTGGGCGGCTTGCGTCCCTCGGCGAGCCGCTGCCGGATCACCGCCAGGGTGATCGCGTCGAAGTCCTTCATGTCGACCGCGCCCCGGCCCCAGACGCAGTCCTCGCTGACGTCGCCAGAGAACGGGGGCACCCGCCAGTCGGCGGCGTCGGCCGGCACTACGTCCAGGTGACCGTGGATGAGCAGCGCTGGCCGGGACGGGTCCGCGCCTGCCACCCGGGCGACCACGCTGGCCCGCTTGGGGTGCGACTCGTAGATCTTCGGCTCCAGGCCGGCCTGCGGCGAGCAGCGCGGCGACGTGCTCGGCCGCGGCCCGCTCCCCCGGCCCGGAATGGTCGCCGGGGTTGGTCGTGTCGATCCTGATCAGGTCGCTGGCCAGGGTGGTGACTTCGTCCTGTGCTGCAGTGCCGCGGTTCTCGGTCATCTCGCCATCGTCGCACCTCGGTGTGTCGCTCGTTGCGGGCAGGCCGTTCACGAGCTCAACGAGCTCCGGGCGCGTTACGCAGGGCAGTCCGGCCGCAGCAGCGACGTCGCCGGCAGTGCCCCGGATTTGCTATCGTGAGGCCGCTCGGCAACATGCCCGAGTCCCACGTCCGGGTGGCGGAATAGGCAGACGCGCTAGCTTGAGGTGCTAGTGCCCCAAAAGGGCATGGGGGTTCAAGTCCCCCCTCGGACACGTTCTTACGTACATAACAGCCGGCGGCCGCACCTCTACGCGGACCGTTGAGCCGGCCGGACCGTAGTTCATCATCAGTCCAAGCTGGCCGAGATCTCTTGCTGAGCGCCGCGGCACGAGCCTCCCGGGCGGCCTTGCCGCTATCGCTGTGGGGATCAGCCTCCGCAGCAACAGCACGGGCTGCAATCGCAGTTGCAGCCACAGTTCGGACAGGCGGTCATGTTTCACCTCCAGTTCCTGTTCCTATTCCCACCGCGCAGGACCAGTCGCTAGCCACAGCATCAAGGCACTCTTGGTTTCGCTGTTTCAGACCGAGCAGTTGCTCGCGGATAGCACTCAACTGCCCGATCTCCGCATCGACTTCAGCGAGCCGGCGTTCAACAAGGTCTTGAGTGTGTCCGCAGGGGCATTGCCCTCGGTCGCGTACATCGAGGAGTTCTTTGATGTCCGTCAGCCGCAGGCCCATGCGCTTGGCCGCGCAGACGAAGCTCAGCCTCTCGACTGCCTCGTCACCATAGAGGCGGTAGCCGGCGGCGGTCCGTTCTGTCCGTGGCAGAAGGCCAACCCGCTCGTAGTAGCGCAGCGTGCCAGCGCTCAGTCCGAGCGATCCTGCTAGCGCGGAGATCGTTTGCGTCATGCCCGAACGGTAAACCTTGGAGTTGACTCCAAGGTCAAGCGAACGGCAGCGCCGGAAAGGCTCGCGCCGATGAATGTGGCCGGCAGAGTGGGTCAGAGGGGCTGGAGCCGGGTGCGCAGGAGGCAGAATTCGTTGCCTTCTGGGTCAGCCAGAACGTGCCAGCTCTCGGCGCCAGTCTGGCCGACGTCGGCAGGTCTAGCGCCGAGCGCGAGCAACCGCTCCAGTTCGGCGTTCTGGTCGCGGTCGGTGGCGTTGACGTCGATGTGCAATCGAAGCTTCGCGGTCCGCGGATCGGTGCTAGGGCTGAGGACGAGGGTTGGCTGCGGGCCGCCGAAGCCGACGTCGGGCGGCCCGATCTCGATGCTGCCGTCGTCCTCCCGGCCGAGTTCGACGTAGCCGAGGACCTCGCTCCAGAACGCTGCGAGCAGGTCGGGGTCCGCGCCGTCGATGACTAGCTCACTGATGCGGCATGCCACGGCCGTCAGTGTACGCAGGCAACCCGAATACGCGTTGGCGGGCGCGCGGTGTGAGAGCCCTGCTGGGGCGCTGAGGGGTGACGTGCAAGAGGAACGCTTTCCGAACCTGAGCCGAATGTGATCGAGAGCAGCTCGGGCTTTTCGTTGCGGGTACTAGGGCGTACCGGTCTGCGGTACACAGAGGGTGGGATCGGCACAGGTCGATCGCAAGCTCAGTGAGGTTGTTCACGTCCACGGGAGTGGTGTATGGGGTACCTGCTCAGCTGTGACTGTTTCGTCCTGGGCGGGCGTGTCGGCGTGACGTAAGGCGGCCACCTCGTGATCCTTCGAAGTGCTTAGTCCGACGAAGGGGAGAACGAGATGGCCGTGGGTGACATTGTGCCGGTTGCTGGCGCGCGTTTCGAGGACACGCTGGAATCGGCGAGTCCTGATCTGCTGCGGGAGATGATCCGGGGCTTCGCGCAGAAGATGATGGACTGCGAAGTCGAGCAGCTGTGCGGGGCCGGATACGGGGAGGTCAGCCCGGACCGGGTGAACTCCCGGAACGGGTACCGGCGGCGGGAGTGGGATACCCGGGCCGGGACGATCGAGGTGGCGGTCCCTAAGCTGCGCCAGGGTAGCTATTACCCGGAGTGGCTGCTGGAGCGGCGGCGCCGGGCGGAGCGGGCGCTGGCCACCGTGGTGGCCACGTCGTATCTGCTGGGCGTCTCGACGCGGCGGGTGGAGAAGCTGGCCGAGTCCCTCGGGGTGACGAGGCTGTCCAAGTCGCAGGTCTCGGTGATGGCAGCGGAGCTCGATGAGATGGTCGCGCAGTTCCGGTCGCGGCCGCTGGACGCCGGCCCGTATGTGTTCATGTGGATCGACGCGCTGACGCAGAAGGTCCGCGAGGGCGGCCGGACGGTGAACGTGCACGCCCTGATCGCCACCGGCGTCAACGCCGACGGGAAGCGGGAGATCCTCGGCCTGGACGTCGCTTCCTCCGAAGACGGGGCGGGGTGGCTGGCGTTCCTGCGCGGCCTGGCCGCCCGCGGCCTGTCCGGGGTGGCGCTGGTCACCTCCGACTGCCACCACGGGCTGCGCGACGCGATCGCCTCGGTGCTGCCCGGCGCGGCCTGGCAAAGGTGCCGTGCGCACTACTCCCGGAACCTGGCTACCCGGGTGCCCAAGTCCGCCCAGCCGTGGGTATCGACCCTGGTGCGCACCATCTTCGAGCAGCCCGACGCCGCCTCGGTGCGCGCCCAGCACGCCCAGGTCGTCACCGCGCTGGAAGCGAAGTTCCCCGCCGCCGCCGCGCACCTCGACGACGCACGCGAGGACATCCTGGCGTTCACCGCCTTCCCCCGGGAGATCTGGCGCCAGGTGTGGTCCAACAATCCGCAGGAACGCCTCAATAAAGAGATACGCAGGCGAACCGACGTCGTCGGCATCTTCCCGTCCCGGGACGCGATCATCCGCCTCGTCGGCGCGGTCCTGGCTGAGCAGAACGACGAATGGATCGAGGCACGCCGCTACATGGGACCCGAAATCCTCGCCGCCAGCCAGAAGACAGCAGGAAAGTCCGACAGCAAAGACGAAACTAGCGTGACCATTGATGCTATTGGTGCTTAGATAGAAATAGATCTCGAGGTGGCCATCTCATACACCACCTCCATGGACGTGGCCCGGACTAACCGCCGCCCGTGCCGCCAGATCCATGGGCGCGACTGCGCTACAGCCGCAGTCCTGTCGGCTGGAGCTGGTGGCTCAACGCTCCAATCATGCCTAGCCCGTACCTGATGGTGGAGGTTCCGTGGACAGCCCTGTCATCTTGATGTCCTATGCGTACTCGGGTGCACAGCTGGTCCAGGAAAGCCTCGCGGCAGGCACAGAACTTGCATGCACTACGGGAACAGGCATCGTCCCGATGTGCTTCCTCGCAGCTGAATCCTGGCAGCGGGTGGAAGGCCGCCAAGGACAGGCGATGTCGCACCTCGCGGCCACGACCGTCCGCAGCCTGGTCAGTGTGCAAGTGACGGTGATTCTCGCCGCTGCTGGCAGGAAACGATGGTGTGAGCTCGCGATGGTGGACCAAAACGCGGCGCAGCGGTTCCTCCAGGTGGTCCCGGAAGCAGTCTTCGTTTGCGTACACCGCTCGTGCGAGGATGTCATCCGTGCGGGCGTGGCATCTAGCCCATGGGGACTGTACGGCCAGCCCCTGGCGTCGTACCTCGTCTCCTACCCCGGGAACAGCGTTGCCGCCCTCGCCGCTTACTGGGCGAACTGCACCGAGGAGTTGCTCTCATTCGAAGAGACCAACCGTCCGAGCACGCGACGAATCCGATACGAAGACCTGTCCGGTGACCGCGACGCCGCCTTGCCCGCGCTTCGCGCGTGGCTGCGACTTGACGGAAACTTCGATGCCCACTTCCGCGAGCAAATCGATCCGAGCGGGCTAGAAGGCAGTTCTGGCCAGAAGGGTGACACGGCATTCCCGCCTAGCGACCCTGAGGTGCCGGTAGAGACGATCCCGCAGCCGCTACGCCAGCGAATTAACCGCCTTCACGCCAAGCTGGGATATCCGCAGCTCGCCGAATGATCGCAATTCTTCTAGCGGCGCGCGGTATGCGTGAGCACTACGGCGCGGGCGATGTCGCGCCGGGCAGGGTCAGCGCGCCGACGCGTACGCGAGCGGGGCGCAAAGGCCAGGTGGCGATGGCGCTGGGGTGGCGCTGCTTACCCTTGTCGCACGAGTGGGCGGGTCAGCCTGTCGGGTTCCGCGGACCGCCGCAGCTCCGGCAAGCGACTGGCCGCCTGCTACCTGGGCGCCGACGGCCTGACCGGACCACCCACGATCTTGGAGGGCCAGCGGGGAGTGCTCGAGAGCTTCGGCGGCCAGTTCGAAGCCGACAAGCTCACCGGAAGACTCGGCGACTACTATGCCTTCCTCGCAACGGCACTGCGCGACTTGACCGGTCTCCTGGTGAGCGCTTCCAGCTGAAGCCCGCCAGAGACGGGTCCGGCCTCCCGGCGGCCATCGCCGCACGCGACCGAGGTGACGGAGCGGAGTTCTGCTCGCTGCAGTGCCGGTTCAGGGCTGGCATTACCCAGGTCGCGCGCATGGAATGGAGGCGGGTGGGCTGGGTCCGTCAATGATGCCGTACCGACAGCAGCCTGCCCCGGATGACCGGAAGGCCTCCACAAACACCGGTTCAGACGACTTGTCAACGCGGACCCGGTCTCACCAGACGCGGCATGAGTGGCGCCCTGTCGCGGTGGTCGCTGTTGCCGTCACCGCTCGCCACGAAGCTCCACGCTCGGAGCCGACTGGCAGCCCAGCGCCAACGGCGTCTGCGCCACGGCCTATTTCAGGACCCAGAGCTTGGCTCCGGCTGGCACTTTGGCGGTGCCGTCGATTTGGCCGCCGAAGACATTGTCGAGGAAATCATGCGTCACCTGATCGAACTGGCCGTAGTGAACGGCGGTCGTCCGCAGGATCTGGGCAGGATTCATGTGGCACGCGATAGCGATCTCACTTAGCGTCTGGTTCCCCGATGTGGCCATCTCCCGCCACGTTTTTCCGCCGATCTTTCCAGTCATGACCAGCGCCTTGAGTTCCGCGATCAGTGTTGACACGGCCGTAGATCCAGAGCCGAGGAACGCGTTGAAGTCGACCGTCTGCCCGTGCAAGGACACGCTCTCGCTGTACTGCCAGATCGTCGGCGCCCATCCTCCGTATGCCCCCCATCCGGCGTGGGTTGCGAAGCCTGTGTAGTTGCTTGACACAAGTGCCAGCCCGAGGTCCTTGAGCGGCGCCAGGCCCGGGCCTCCCCATACATCGTGCCAGTACCAATGGGGCAGGTAGTTAAGGTGAACGGTCCCGCCGAGGGCGCGGAAGTCCTTCACGAATGTGACGTTCTGCTGCAGCGTTGGCTGGCCGCCGGTATCCGGATCGGTCTCGACATCGACCATCAAGCCGACATGCGGGCCGAGATTGCTGAAACAGTGCTGGGCCTGAGCTTTCGGGTCGTCGTGCGTGAGCCAGTGATAGGCGAAGTGAAATGCACCTGCCGCATTCGCCTTCATTACCTGGGCCTGGTAGAACGGATTCAGATAGCCCGTTCCCTGGGTTACCTTTATGCACACAGCGTGCACTCCGCTGAGGTCCATGCCCTTCTGCTTGGAATAAATGTCGGGGTAGAACAGCCCCGGCACAATTGCCGACGATAATGTGCTTGCTGGCATAAGTCCGCCTCCTACAGAACCGGTACAGAGCCGACCGCAGACCAAGCAAGGCTAGCCGCGCGCCGCTCCCCCAGATTCAGGTCGGAAGCTGTGAAGCCACTAGTCGCGGATCAGTCTTGCATGCGGTCCACAACCCAATAAGACGCCAGATCTCGAATGTTGTCCAGCAGCAAACCTGAGTAGACCCAAGCGTCGATCTGCCGCGAGCGGCCAGCATGCAACCCTGCACGCCGCGACGCCGGTAACGAAGCTCGCCGACGTGCTGTCATGCAGACGCGGATGCGCTGCGGACGTGGATGGCCTGAACGCAGTAGAGGTGATAGGGGCGGGCCTGCCGGCACGGTTGCCGAGTCGGGGCTGGTAGTCCTCAGGATGCGTGCATGTGGTGGCACTGGTCCGTCAATGAATCGGTCCGGTGTGTCCAGGGACTCCATCTCGTGAGGAGAAGATGGAGCCGTGACAGCGAACTATCCGCCGGAGCTGCGCGGGCGCGCGATGCGCATGGTCGCCGAGGTGCGGCCGGATTATCCGTCGGAGTGGGCGGCGATCGGCGCGGTGGCGCGGAAGCTGGGCATCGGCAGCTCGGAGACGCTGCGGAAGTGGATCCGCCAGGCCGAGGTCGACGGCGGGACCCGGCCGGGTGTGACGAGCCAACCCGCCAGGCGAGCGGATCTTCGCACCGCAACCGGCCCGACCGGATGGATCGTTACATAGACGCGAAGAAAGCCGTCGCTCGCTTCAAAACCTCCACGTCCTCGCGCAGCGACCGGTTCTCCCGCCGCAGCCGCGCCAGCTCGGCCCGCTCGTCGCTGGTCAGGCCCGGCCGCTCGCCCGCGTCGGTCTGCGCCTGATTCACCCACGACCGCACCGCCGTCTCGGTCAGGTCAAAATCGCGGGCCACCTGCCCGACCGACCGGTCACCAGCCCGACACCGCTCCACGATCTCCGCCTTGAACTCCGGCGTGAACGACCGGCGGCGGCGCGGCTTCTTCCGCTCCATGATCTCCATGATGGGCATCCCGGAGGAAGCCCAATCGTCTGTTTCGGCGCCAACGGGGCCACGGGTCGGCTGCTGGTCAAGCAGGCCCTCGCGGACGGCCACACGGTGACGCCATTTACCCGGCACCCCGAGGCGTTCCCGATCAGGGAGGACCGGCTGCACCTTGCTGGCGGAGACGCCTTCGACCCAACGTCGGTGGAGAAGGCTGTCTTCGGACAGGAAGCCGTGCTGTCGTCCCTCGGCGTCCCCTTCACCCTCAAGCCCATCAGCGTCTATTCACACGGCATGGCCAATATCGTGCAGGCGATGCAGCACCACGGCGCCCGGCGGCTGGTCTGTGTGAGCAGCACGGCGGTCGATCCCCGGTATGACACCCAGGGCGGGTTCATCTTCGAGAAAGTGCTGGTGCCGGTCATCAGCCACACGCTCGGCCGGACCATGTACGCCGACCTGCGGCGGACGGAGAAATTGGTCACCGAAAGCGATCTGGACTGGACCATCCTCCCGGCATCGGGACTGTTCGAGGCGCCCTCGGTCACCGATTACCAGGTCACCGACGGATTCGTAGCCGGGCGGTTCACCTCACGGACAGACCTGGCCGGTTGCATGCTCCGTCAGCTCGCCGAAGAGCAGAACGTGGGCAAGGCCCTGGCCGTGTCGACGGTGTCCGGGCAGCCCAGCTTCCTGAAGTACTTCCTGGCCGAAGGACTCGGCAAGAAGGCCGCCTGAACTCGCGAGTACGGTGGCAGGTAGTGGATATCCGGCCGCCGACGAAGGGTGCCCGGTCATGGCTGTCAAGGTCTACCTGGGCGGTGCCCCGGCAGCGCGCAGCGAGATGACCTACGAGGACGCGGACGCCTTCAGCGTCACCGCGGGTGGCTTCTTGCTCATTCAGCGGCAGCACTCGGGAGAGCAAAAGGACCTGGCGGTGTTCGCGCCCTCCGCGTGGCTGCATGCGGAAATCGTGCGGGAGCCGGCGTCAGGATCGCGGTGACCTGCCCGGCGTCCAGCCGGTCACGCACAGCGTCGCCGCGCGCGGTTTCGGCTGCGGGTGGTCAACTGCCCGCGCGATCGCGCTTGCACGGCCTGGGCCGCAAGCTGCGAGCCCAGGTTCATCGCTCCCATCCCTTCCCGGCGGCGCAGGTGGCCCAGGCTGCGAGGAGGTCGCCGACGTGCGCTACCGGCTAGAGGTCCGGCTCACACCCGCCGATGTCGGCCAGCGGGTCGTGATCCGGTGGCGCCGGCCCGCGGGAGGTGGCGGCGAGGTGGTCACCGACGTCCTGGGCATTCTTGAGGAGGCTGACGCCGGTTCCTTCGCAGTGCGCACCTCTGACGGGAAGCTGGTCGTTGTCCCGGCCGGGCGCGCCCTCGCCGGGAAGGTCGTGCCACCGCCGCCAGCCCGCCGCCGCGGTGCTGGACCAGCGCCTCGCTGAGACGGTGCGGCGATCGCGCCCGGACCGGCACCAACACCGCGCCCACGGCCATCCTCGACCAGTTGCGTGACCGGCGTCGTCGCGCTCGGTCGCCGGCTCCTCGCCGAGAGCGGGGTCAGGCCGTCAGCCGGCACCAGCCGCGGGCGATGCTGGTGGTGGCAGGGTCCTTGATGGTGGAGAAGGTCTGCTCGGATCCGGTGCGCCGGGCGCAGGAGATCCGCTGCTCACTTGACGGGCAGTCGTGTTTCTGCCTGGTCTTGGCCGCCGCGGCCGCGCGGACGGTGAGGGCGGGCGCACGCCAACGGGTTGATCTGAGCGCGGCTGGCGGTGTCCGCCGACTCCCTCACCCCACATGCCAAGCGGCACGCGCTGGCTTGCGGTCACCACAGCTCAGGACCGTAACTTCGGCAGCGGCTCGGGCTTTCGGGATGTCGCCGGCGATGACCGGGTCGCCGGCGGCGCGCCGCAGTCACGATGTCTTCCCCGCGATGGTCTGCCCGAGGTCGATGACGTCCTTCACCAGGGAGTTCACCCCGTGGTTGGCGATGAAGGTCGACAGCTGCTCACGGCTGAGGTCTTGGTCCTCCAGGTCACGCAGCCGCTGGTCGGCCCGCGCCAGGGCAGCCCTGGCGGTTTCTAGGTCCATGCGTAGGCGCGTCACCGCTGCGGTTACCGGATCATTCAGCATGCCGACCTCCTCGGCAACGGGGCGGAGCCGGGTCGTGCCAGCGGCCGACAGGCACACGTAGTCTCGAGGTCGGCCATGATGGCCTGCCATTCTCCCCGCGAAATCCTGGCCCAATCGGCGCGGGCGGTCATGCCCGATAGTAGGCAGGTTCGCCAGATACCCGCTCGCGGGTTCAGCCCTATCGACCGTTCCCACCGCGGCCAGGATTGTCGTAGATGGCGAAGCTCAAAGCTCGCTCACCGGCTGATCGTTTAGCGCCCGGAAGATCTCCTCCGGATGGATGAGTGTCCTCGCCATGGATGCGAGCCGCTGATGTACGCAGCATCCTCAGCCGCGATCTCCTGCGCTGAGCGCCAGGCGCCAAGCGCGCCGACGAAAGCAGAACGGACGGGACACGAGACGCCTAGTACTGCAGCCGCAGGCTGAGATGTAGTTGCTGTCGTCGCTGGAACGGACTTTCGGGCGCGGCGCTGGTGGCGCCTGCGCCAGTGTGACCATCGCAGGTGGTGGCCGTCGGAGCGGCCGGGCTGGATCGAGGGGCGAGCAGCAGGCGGCGGATCTCGCCGGTGAGGCTGATGAGCTCCCCGGCTTGGTGATCATGCGGCGCCAGTGTCCGGGAAAGTTGTCCACAGGCGGTGGTGCCCCCTTTGAGCTGCGGTCACCTGCGGGAACGCCAGCGCGAGCATCGACAGGGTGGCGTGCCGGTACCAGGCGTCGTAGCGGCGCACCTGGTAGTGGTCAAGGCCGGTCTCGTTCTTGGCGGCCTGGAAGCATTCCTCGACCGCCCACCGGGTCACCAGGCATGCGACCAGCGCGGCCAGGGTGGTGCCCGCTGGTGCGTAGCAGGTGAAGAATGCCAGCTCGCCGCCCATCACCGGGCGCCGCACGAGCAGGTGACGCACCGGGCTGGCCGTCGCGATCAGGGCCCAGTCGTAGGACCGGGGACCCTTGGCGCCGTCGCCGCACGAGATCTGCTGCCACCCCGCTGCGGGAACCATGACGGCGAGCTGGTCGGCGCGCATGGTCCTGGCCGCGGTCGCGGCGGTGAAGCTCTTGGGCACCGCGAGCACGTAGCTGACGTGGTGCTCCAGCCAGTCCCGCAACGGCGTGTTCTGCCCGTACACCTCATCAGCGGCGACCCAGCCGAATGGCATCCCGGCATCGATCGCGCGGGCAATCATCTGCCGGGCCAGCTCCGGCTTGGTCGCGAACCCGGCGTCATCGCCGATGCCGGGGCCTTGCCGGCAGCGGTCCCGGTCATCGGTCGATGCTCGCGGAGGATCACTCCGGTCGATCAGCGCCCTGGGCCGCCGCCAGGAACCGCATACGGCGAGGAACACCCCGGCAGGTTCTCCACCCGGCCGGGCCGGAGTACTGCCGCTGCATCGGCGGACTTCGTGCCCTTCTTCAGGAACCCGGTCTCATCCGGGATCAGCACCCCGCCCCGGTCCCCAAGCTCAGCGGCGACGTACTCGCGCAAATCATCGCGGACATCATCAGCTGACCACGAGTACAAGTTCAGCAGCCGCTGCATCCCGTCCGGCGTCGCGTCACCGGCGAACTCCGCGATCGTCCACCCGTTCTTGCGCTCGGCCCGCGACAGCAGCCCCAGCAGGTACGCCGTGCTCGCTTCCGCGAGCACGCCTGCGCGAACCGGCCCGCGATCCGCGCGAATACCTCATCGAAGCCCGCCCGCCACGCCGCAAGGTCTAACCTGGGCGGCGCGGCCACCGCATCTTCTTCTAGGTTCATCACACCCCAGAAGATCCCGCGGTGGCCGCTTCATGTCACGCCGGCACGCCGACGACGGCCTGCGGCTGCAGTACTACTGAGGGCAACCTCGGACCGCCGAGGCGCGTGGCGGGGCTGGTCACCACGGTGCGGGAAGTCACGGGTGGTGCTGGCTGAGCGGCCCGAGCTTGCCCTCGGGGTCGCGGCTGCGCCGCGAAGGCGCAGTGTTTTTTCCCCTGGCCTGGCCTGGCGCGCTGGCGCATTCTCACAGCAACGGCAGGTGCTGGGAGGCTGGCATGGGCGCGCGCGTGGTGACGGTGAACGAGGTCCTCGACGGGCATGCGGTGCTGGATATCGAGTGCCTGGACCGGGTCTACCTGAATGCCTACGTGCCGATCCTGCAGTCCAGCGGCCAGGTGGTGGCGTTCATGACCCAGCACCTGGGCCTGCCGATCCCCTCGCCCGCGTTATTCGACAAGATCGGCCAGCGGTTCCGCCGTGCGGTGGCCTCGTTCGCTGAGGCCAGCGACATTCCGTGGGTCAGGTTCACCAAAGGTGACCGCAAGGCTGAGGTGATGCGGCCGCATCTTGAGCGGCAGGCTGCCACCGGCCGGTCCGGGGTGGCGGCGATCGGCGTGGCGCAGGAGTTCCAGCGGGTCTGGACCGCCTACCAGCGCGACACTAAGACCGCGGCGCCGCAGTTCACCTTCGCCAAGGCCGACCGACGGGTGACCTGCTACTACTTCTACCTGTGGGATGCCGGCTTCGGGCCGGCGTTCATCAAGGTCTGCGCTTACTTCCCCTACCCGGCCAAGATCTGGGTCAACGGGCACGAGTGGGCCAAACGGCAGGCCGCCCAGGCGGGCATCGGCTTTACCGAGCTGTCGAACGGATTCGCCGCCTGGACGACCCGGCCGGCCTGCAGGCCATCTGCGACCGGCTGGGCCCGGCCACCATCGAGGTGTTCGCCCAGCGGTGCACCGGCTGCCGATGCCGCTGACCGATCACGACCAGGCGGCCGGGTACTGGTGGGAAATCTCCATGCGGCAGGTCGAAGGTGTCGCGCACCATCGTGTTCGACGCGCCGCGCCGGGCCGGGGCCTTCTTCGAGGCAACGATCGCTGACAACCTCGACATCGGCCGCCCCGCCAGCGTCGAGATCATCTTCGGCAGGCGCATCCGCCGCGACACCACCGGCACGTTCAAGACCGCGATCGACCGGCCCGTCATCGGCCCCGACACCGGCGGTGTCGTCCTCAACGTGTTCTATAAGCACTCCCGGATCAAGCAGTACCTCAAAGACGGCAAGGCGCTACGGATCGAGACCGTCATCAACGCCCCGCGCGACCTGGGCTGCAACGCCCGGCTGCCCAACCTCGCCGAACTTCAGGCCAAAGCCCGTGCCTGCAACCGACGCATACTGGAAGCTGAACGTAGCCGGCCAGGGCACCGTCCTTGCGAGCCCAGCCTTTGAGCGGATCGCGCACCCGTCGGTTAACCCCGACGGGCGGAGGACCCCGGCGCTACGCTTCGGCGATCCTCGACGAGCAGGCCCTCGCCGGCGCTCTGTGCCAGACCCTGCTCGCGGCCACCGGTATCACCAACAAGAGCCTGCGCGCCTTGATGACCGGTCTGCTCGGCACCGTCTACAGCATGAACCAGGCCAGCTACGATCTCGCCCGGCTCCGCCTCAACGGACTGATGACCCGGACGCGGCCGCAACCTCTACACACTGACTAGCGACGGGCTCGCATTCGCCATCTTCTACACCAAGGTCCACGACCGGCTGCTCCGCCCCCTCCTGGCCGTCAGCCAGCCCCAGGCACCACCGGTGATCACCGCCGCACTGCGCATCATCGACCGCCACATCGACAACCGCCTCGCCGACGCCCGCATGCCCAAACGCCAGCCAAGCCCCAGAAACTCAAGACAACTCTCAAAGATCTAGCGACCAAGGATCGCTAGGAGGTAGGCGTCTCTGCGATGAGCTGACAAATTCGGTCAAGCAGCGCGGACTGCTCTGGCGTCGGTGATCTCGCAAATGGGCATCCCGCCGGCTGGATGAATCGCGCAGAAGTCACTCAACCGGGTCAAGGTCCGCGGGACGAGTGGCTTCGATCCGGTCGGCGTCAGACCGGATTTGGGCGACCTCAAGAAGGAGCGAAGATGCCGCCGTCACCTCGACCAGGCCAACGGGCAGTGAAGCACCCTGAACGAAGTCGATGGCCTCTCGCCGGACGGCCAGAGAGATCGATCCCGGAGACTCGCGGACATTAAGATACCGGACAGCGACTGCCTCCCCGAGGGCAGACTGCGTGATCTGCGAGGCCTCCGCGGAATTCTCGTCACGCCAGCCCTCCTCCGATGATCAGCCCATCCTGACGAAGAGCAACGCGGAAGAGGTAAAACTGCGCCCCGCAATCGTCCTCGTCGCGCATCCGGCGCAGCATCGACTCGATCGTCGGCCCCGTGGTCCCATCGCAGGCCTCCCGACGGGCCATGTCCATGTCGAGCCAATGGTAGTTCCTGACCGAAGGATCGATGCTCTGGGGCGTGATGCGAGTCAGCTGGCTGATCCACATGCTCGCGTCCGGCATGGAAGAGCGGCGCTGGCGTCTGCCCAACACGACTGATAATGGCACTGCGCCGATGTACTCAGTTCGATTAGTGCCGCTCCCGTCCCCGTGGCGGCTTGAATGACCCGAGCGCCGCAGCACGAGCCCGGCAATGCAGACACGTGCCGTGTGCCGCAGCGAGTCGATCCGCTTGAGTTGTGACCGGCGGCGCAAAAGGCCCCCGCCCGATCCGCGGGCACGGGTCGTTACGGCCGAGCATTCAAGTCACTCACATCGGCTACTTGCGCTGTCGGCGTGTGGTCTCCACCCGGCCGGTGATCGCGCGGGATCTGGCCCCCGCAGGTTGGCGGAGTCAACGGCAGTCCGCTGCGAAGGTTCGCAGGCTCGCGAGGTACTCCTCAGCGTGGTCGGCGCACACGGCGAGGAGCAGCTCAAGTCCGGCCGGATCCAGGTCCTGCCCTGCGGTCGCGCGAATGACTTCCAGCAGGATCTCGCGGCGGCGTCCGGGGTCGGGCTCGCCAAGGGCACTGAGTATGCGGGTCTAGCACACGGTCCGGGTCGCCCAGGGCTGACCAGTCAATTTGCACGTCGTCGGGGAAGCTGTCCAGTGACGGCTGGAAGAACACCATGCCTTTGGCGAGTCTGGCTTCCGCAAGAACGAATGCGAAGCGGCCGCCTGGCCGTTCGCCGCTACGATGTGGAAGCTGCGGCCCGCGACCCCCGATGAGATCGCGCCGCCCGCGCAGTCCCGGGCCGGCGAGCGCCCTGCCTAACCGCGCTGAAACATACCACCACCACGCCTGACCGCTGCCTGGAACCCCAGGGACCGGTCCGGGCGCGAAATGCCAGCCGGGACGAGCTACTGCCAGCGCCGGGGGGCGGCTGCCACCGGCTGCCTGCGACAGACCCCAGGGCCAGTCCAGCTCGGGCATTCGGGCCATGCCGTTAAGCGCCTCGGGCCGGGTGCCCCGCCAAGGGTCAGCGCGGGCTGGCGCCGGCCGGGCGGCTGCCAGTACTCGAGGTCACCGGCATGAAGCCGGCCAGCCCGGCTGACCGCCTGCGCTTGGCGCGAGAACGGGCCTACCCTGAAAAGCGGCGACTGGTTTCACCGCGGGCCTCGTAAGGACCTGGCCAGCCCGCGGGTTGCTTCCACGCCCATAGTTCTGGTCTGAGCCGGAAGATCCGCGCCGCCGGTGATGGCCGATGGTCCAGGTGAGGAGCAGCGGTGAGCCGCAGGACCCGCCGTCCCGACAGGCCTCCGATCGGTGCGACCGGCCATGTGCGTTTCGCGGCCCCCGGCGGGAGAGCCGGCCGCGACGTGTCTGTCGTGGCCGTGTCTGTGATCAGGCAGGTGCGCCGTCGGCAAGAGTGCAGGGGGCAGGGCTTCGTCGACTCGGTGACAGGGCCTGCTCCGCCGCCTGCTGACGGCATCGGGCCGCATGGAGTAAGCCATGCCTGGCGGTGAGCCATCGTACCGGCTGCGGCTGGAGTACCGCGTCGACGACGGCGTCGCCATCGTGGACGCGGACGGCGAGATCGACGTGTTCACCTGCGGGCTGCTCCGCGACCGGCTGCTGGCTCTGGTCGATGAAGGTCACAGCGGCCTGGTCGTGAACCTGGCGAGGATGAGCTTCATAGATTCGACAGGGCTGGGAGTCCTGCTCGCAGTGTGGCACCGGCTGCGTCCCTTCGATGGCGTGCTGGCCCTGGCAGCGCCATCGCCGAGAGTCCGCAGCGTCCTCGACACCACCGGTCTGACCAAGGCTATCTCGATCTATGAGAGCACTGCTGAAGCCGAGCAAGCCTGCCGTCCCGCCGGATAGTCGGCGCGAAGGCGCATCGCGTCCTCGCCGCGCTGGTCCGCGGCGACTCCGCCGTGGTCAGATGCGTCATGACCGGCACTAGCGACCCGATTCATTTTGCCCGCCCGTACCGCCACGCGAAGCTCTACCCGGCCCCGTTCTCCCGGAGCCGTCTCCAGCCGCAAGGCAGAAGGTCAGGCGCAACGGACCAAGGCGGCTGCGCGCTGCCCCGACCCGGCCGGCTTGCAAGCTGAGGTCGACCCCAGATGGCTCGGACCACAGCGCCGGATCGAAAAGCGTAGGTTCGGCAAAAGTAAGCGCTGCCCGGGGCAGCTGAAGCCGCCAGCACAGCGGCTCCAGGCTTGTCCGCCGCGCCGCGCCGGGCGCCATCAACCGCGAGAGGGACTGACGTGCACAAGCAAGACCGCAGGGACCGCACGATCCCGGCCGCCGTCATCGTGGTGGTGTTTTTCGTCGCGATCCTGGTCGCCGCGCTGATCTGGCTGGCGGCGAACTGAGCGGCCGCCTGGCCAAAAGCGAGCGCCTGGTCGTTCGTCACCGCGGCCCTTACCTTTGGCGACTCATGCCGGCCCGCATTCCGGCCGGAGTGCGAGTGCGGGCGGCGCGCCACCCACCATGGCATCGCCTGGCCGGTACGGGCCTCCCCGCGTGCTGACCGGCCGGCCGTCCCCGGGCGCACGGCACGGTGATCGAGTCCGAGATATCGCTGAGTCGGAGCACGCGCTGCACGCCTGCTCTCCGACGAACTCGCGATGCCCGCGGATCGGCGACGGCCGGTCGCGGAGATCAAGGCACTTTGCTGCGCCAGGGAGGGTCAGGGCGTGCGGACCTGCCCGTCCACGTCAGCGGTCGTACTGGCGTTCTCGTCACGCATCTTCGCTGCGGGTGCGGCGCTTTCGGTGTCGGTTTCCGCCGGAGGTGTCAGGCCCGGCTTCGCGCCGTTGCGGATGGCAGCCGCTACCGCGCCTGCGGCGGCCGTAACTAGCGAGATGCCGGCCAGCCAGCGCCAGCGCTGGCGCCGCGGCGTCGGGGGCTCGAGCCGTCGCGCTGCGTGGGACAGCCTGGCCGACACCTTGGGCGCGACGCTGTTTTCCAGGGCCTTGCCGGCGCGTTCGACGTGCGGCGCCGCCCAGGCGCGCGTCCTGTGCACGCAGCGCCGGGCAGCTGCTTGCGTGCTGCTGGCAAGGGGCTTCAGCTGGCCCGCCGCCTGCCGGATGCGGTCTAACGCGGCTGTAGCGGCCGCGCCGGCCTTGCCGATTCTCTTCGAGCGGGACATTGAACCTCCCGGGTTTTGCTTCCGCCCGGCAGCTTCTCCTCACGCGCCGCGCCAACCATCATGCCGGAATGGAAGATGGCCCGGCGGGTCAGCGTGACGGCGTCAGCCGCCTGCCCGCAGCGCGTCGACCATGTCGCGTAGCCGTCCCACGCGGTGCTCCAGCTCGTGCGCGGACTGCGCGATGTCGTGGTCCGGGGTGGCGGCCGTCTGCCCCGACAGCACGGTGACCAGCTCCTCGACCGCCCCGAGCCGCGTTGAGAGCTCTGCCAGCGCAGGCCCGGCGGTTGCCGGGGCCGTCTCGGCCGACGGCGGCATATCCGCGAGCCGCGAGCGCAGCAGCGCCGCCTGCTCGCGGAGCTGCCGGTTCTGCCTGTAAAGATCCACGAATACAGACACCTTGGCCCGCAGCACCCACGGGTCGAACGGCTTGGCGATGTAGTCGACGGCGCCAGCGGAGAAACTGCGGAACGCGAAGTCCGGCTCGCTGTTCAGCGCAGTCAGGAAGATGATCGGCACGTCCCGCGTCCTAGGACGTCGCTTGATATGGGCGGCAGTCTCGAACCCGTCCATGCCCGGCATCAGGACGTCGAGGAGGATGACGGCGAACTCATCGCGAAGCAGTGCCTTGAGCGCGGCGTCCCCGGACCGCGCTGACACCAGCGTCTGGTTGAGCGAGCTGAGGATGGCCTCAAGCGCGACGATGTTCTCCGCGCGGTCGTCCACCAGCAGGATGTTGGCCTTCTCTGCCACGTCGGCGGCTCCTAATGAGAGCTGGAGAGCCGGCCGTCGTTGCCCGGCCTGGCGGTGCGCCGCAGCCAGTGCCGCATCAGTTGCAGCAGATGGTCTGTCTCCACGGGCTTGGGGACGTAGTCGGAGGCGCCGGCCCTGATGCTCTTCTCGCGGTCGCCCTTCATCGCCTTCGCGGTCAGGGCGATGATCGGCAGGTCGGTGAACTGCGGCATCCGCCGGATCGCCCGCATGGTCGCGTTCCCGTCCAGTTCCGGCATCATGACGTCCATCAGCACCAGCGAGACGTCGCGGTTGTGCTCAAGTGCCTCAATCCCGGTCTGTCCGTTCTCCGCATACAGCACCGCGGCACCCAGCCGTTCAAACACGCCGGTGAGAGCGAAGACGCTGCGCGCG
Source organism: uncultured Actinomycetota bacterium (assembly GCA_963726425.1). Taxonomy (GTDB): domain Bacteria; phylum Actinomycetota; class Actinomycetes; order Streptosporangiales; family Streptosporangiaceae; genus JAJYUU01. The sequence goes on from CAVSCN010000021.1 coordinate 22,199, forward strand.
TCGTCGTCGACGATCAGTATCCGTGCCCCGTTCAGCAGGTCTTCGCCATCGGCGGCGGTGGACTTCGCGCTGGCGGAAGGGCCTGCCGTCGTCGGCTCCGCGGCGCCGGTTGCGCCTGTTGCCGCAGAGATCACCATTGCTCCGGGTCCTTGTAGCGAATGCCGGGCAGGCATGTACAGCGTGAACGTGCTGCCCTTGCCCGGGCGGCTGGAGGCGCGGATCTCCCCGCCAATCAGCCGGGCGATGTCCCGGCTGATCGAGAGGCCGAGACCGGTGCCGCCGTAGTGGCGGCTGGTTGTCCCGTCGGCCTGCCGGAACGCGTCGAATATCGTGCCGAGCTTGTTCTTCGCGATCCCCACGCCGGTGTCTGACACCGCGAACTCGATCACGTCGGATGCCTCGCGGAGCGCGCCGCTGAACTCGACCCCGCCGGCGCTGCCGACGGTGAGCCTGACGTCGCCGGCCGTGGTGAACTTGACCGCGTTGGACAGCAGGTTGCGGACGATCTGCTCGAGCCGCTGCTCGTCGACGTAAAGCCGGTCCGGTGTACCCGGACGTACCTGAACGCTGAAGCTCAGCCCCTTATCCTCTGCCATCGGGCGGAAGGTGGCGTCGACATACTCGACCAGCGCTGTCAGCGGCAGCTCAGCGGGGTTGACGTCCATCTTGCCGGCCTCGACTTTGGACAGGTCCAGGATGTCGTTGATCAGCTGCAGCAGGTCAGACCCGGCCGCGTGAATGGTGCGGGCGAAGTCCACTTGCTGGCCGGTCAGGTTCCCGTCATGGTTCTCGGATAGCAGCTTGGCGAGCACGAGCAGGCTGTTCAGCGGCGTCCGCAGCTCGTGCGACATGTTGGCGAGGAAATCCGACTTGTACCTTGATGAAATCGCAAGCTGCTGAGCGCGCTCCTCCAGCGTGCTGCGCGCCTGCTCGATCTGGCGGTTCTGGATCTCAATCGCGCTGTTCTGCTTTGCCAGCAGTGCCGCCTTGTCCTCAAGCTCGGCGTTGGACCTGCGCAGCTCGGCCTGCTGGCCCTGCAATTCGACCGAGCGCTCCTGCAGCTGAGAGGTGAGCCGCTGCGACTCGGCTAGCAGCGCCTCGGTCCGCGAATTTGCCATAATCGTGTTGATGGCAACGCCGATGGTCCCGACGAACTGGTCAAAGAGCGCCACGTGCACAGCACTGAAGCGGGTCAGCGAGGCCAGCTCGAGCACGCCGAGGACCTGGTCCTCGAACAGGATCGGCAGCACGGCAATGCTTACCGGCGCGGCCTCGCCCAGACTCGATCCGACCTTGAGGTATCCGGCCGGGGCATCGGTAATCAGGATCGGCGTGCGGTCAGTGGCCGCCTGGCCGGCAAGTCCCTCTCCCGCCTCGAAATGAGTCAGCCCGCCCTTAGTAAAGCCGTAGGTGGCGATCCGGGAGAACTCCTGCTGCTGCCACTTCGGGCCCGCAGCATCGCTGGCCAGGTAAATCGCGCCGTACTGCGCTGCGGTCAGCGGCGTGAGCTCGCCCAGGATCAGCCGCGCGAGCTCCAGCAGGTCACGGTGACCCTGCATCAGTCCCGCGATCCGGGCCAGATTGGTCTTCAGCCAGTCCTGCTCCTGATTGGCCCGGGTCGTCTCCCGCAGGTTCGCCACCATCAGGTTGACGTTGTCCTTGAGCTCGGCGACCTCACCTCGGGCCACGACCTCGACGGACTGAGTCAGGTCGCCCTCGGCGACAGCGCTGGCGACCCCGGCGATCGCACGGACCTGGGTGGTCAAGTTACTGGCCAGCTCGTTCACGCTCTCCGTCAGCCGCTTCCAGGTGCCGGACACGCCTGCCACCTCGGCCTGGCCGCCGAGCCTGCCCTCACTGCCCACCTCGCGGGCCACCCTCGTCACCTCTGAGGCGAACGCCGACAGCTGGCCGACCATGGTGTTGATGGTGGTCTTGAGCTCCAGGATCTCGCCGCGGGCGTCCACGTCGATCTTCTTGCTCAGGTCGCCGTTGGCGACCGCGGTCGCGACCTGGGCGATGTTGCGGACCTGGCCGGTGAGGTTGCTGGCCATGCCGTTCACGTTGTCGGTCAGGTCCTTCCACACCCCGGACACGTCACGCGCGCGGGCCTGGCCGCCGAGCCTGCCCTCGGTGCCGACCTCCCGGGCCACCCGGGTCACCTCGTCGGCGAACGCCGACAGCTGGCCGACCATGGTGTTGATGGTGGTCTTGAGCTCCAGGATCTCGCCGCGGGCGTCCACGTCGATCTTCTTGCTCAGGTCGCCGTTGGCGACCGCGGTGGTGACCTGGGCGATGTTACGGACCTGGCCGGTGAGGTTGCCGGCCATGAAGTTGACGTTGTCGGTCAGGTCCTTCCACACCCCGGACACGCCGCGCACATACGCCTGGCCGCCGAGCCTGCCCTCGGTGCCGACCTCCCGGGCCACCCGGGTCACCTCGTCGGCGAACGCCGACAGCTGCTCGACCATGGTGTTGATGGTGGTCTTGAGCTCCAGGATCTCGCCGCGGGCGTCCACGTCGATCTTCTTGCTCAGGTCGCCGTTGGCGACCGCGGTGGTGACCTGGGCGATGTTACGGACCTGGCCGGTGAGGTTGCCGGCCATGAAGTTGACGTTGTCGGTCAGGTCCTTCCACACCCCGGACACGCCGCGGACCTGGGCCTGGCCGCCGAGCCTGCCCTCGGTGCCGACCTCCCGGGCCACCCGGGTCACCTCGTCGGCGAACGCCGACAGCTGGTCGACCATCGTGTTCACCGTCTGCTTGAGCTGCAGCATCTCGCCCTGCGCGTCGACCGTCACCTTGCCGGTCAGGTCGCCGCGGGCCACGGCCGTGGTGATCAGCGCGATGTCACGGACCTGCGCTTCCTTCTGGGTGACCTCGGAGTTAAGCGAGGCCAGCTGGCCGCCGATCTCATGGGCCAGCTGCCCGATCTCGGCCAGTATCCCGTTGTTCCGCGGGTCGCCGGCCCGCCCGGCACGAGGGCGCAGGTCGCCGCGTGCGAACGCTGCGAGGGCCGCGCGGATGGGTTCGAGATCGGCGTCGGTGTAGCGTCCAGTTCCGTTGGCACCCTCGGCTCGGCTGCCCGAGCTCATGCCGTTATTCGGGCGCGTCCCGTTTCCGTACGTCGGGCGGGAGCTGCCCGTGGCCCGAGCCATCGCGTGTCCTCCTCCGCCGCCGGCCGACATCGCCAGCCGCCCGGCGCTGCGGGACCGGACTGCGCTTCCCCCACGTGCCGACGTCACGAGTCTGCCACGATGGGAGCCTCAGTCAGCCGCAAACGCCACCCTTTGCCCCAGGAGCCGGAGGCGGCACAGGCAGGACACGCGTGGACGACGAACACGAGGATCTCGTAGCTACCGCAGCCTTTCAGCCGGAGCCGGAGGCGGCTGCCGCCGCTCGCCGATTCGTCCGCGAGACGCTGAACTCCTGGCAGCTGCCCTGCCGCGATGACCTGGTGTCCGATGCGGTGCTGTTGACCAGTGAGCTTGTCACCAACGCCGTCATCCATGCGGGCACCGGCATCCAGGTGGTCTGCAGACTCGAGCGCGCCACCGTCGAGGTGTCGGTCCTCGACCGGCATCCGGCCCGGATGATCCCCGACCCGCCGGACGGCGCTGCCAGGTCCGACCGGCCCAGCGGTCGCGGGCTGCTACTGCCCGGGGCGCTTTCGTCGTCGTGGGGGGTGACCTACGCGCCGCCGGCCAAGGTGGTCTGGTTCCGGCTCGCGTTGCGCACCCAGGCCGGGCTGCCGGGTCACACGGCAGGGCTGGCCAGTGCCCCGGTGACGGCTGACCTTTACCCGCTGCTCGCTGACGAGGACGGCGAGTTGCGGACGCGAGCCGCCGCGGCGCATGGCGCCGCCCAGACAGCGCCGGCCGCGGCAAGTACACAACCGGAGCCGCTGGAGCTACCCAGGCTGAGCGAGGACGACAGGGCGTGGCGCGGGCGGATGAGCTTCCTGGCTGAGGCGAGCTACCTGCTGGCCGGGACCCTGGACGAGGACCGAACCATCGCGCTCGCCGCTCAGCTTGTCGTGCCGCGGCTAGCCGCATGGTGTGCCGTGCTGCTGCAGGATGACGGCGGCGAGTTCAGGCTGGCTTACGCCTGGCACGCAGATGAGTCTCGTGCCGATGCGCTTGCCAGCCTGCTGACCCACAGTGCGCCGCCCGTCGTCCTTCCCGGTGACGGCGCGCAACGGTGGTCGCTGGCCGCGAGCCGGCCGGAGCAGCGCACCGGGATAGCCGCCGAGCTTGCCTCCGATCCGGCCTGGTGTCTTCCGCTGCGCGCCCGCGACCACAACCTGGGAATCTTCGTGATCGGCGGGCCTCGCGGCGGGGCAATCGCCAGGGATGCCCTGGATCTGGCGGAGGACCTCGCCTTGCGCACGGCGCTAGCCCTCGACAACGCCAGGCTCTACTCGCAGCAGCTGAAAGCCACGCATGCGCTGCAGCGCAGCCTGCTGCCGCCTGAACTGCCGGACATCCCTGGCGTGGACCTGGCCGCGGCATACCAGCCAGCGGGCGAGGGAAACGAGGTCGGCGGCGACTTCTACGACGTGTTCGAGGTCGCCGAAGGCCGCTGGCGGTTTGCCATCGGCGATGTCTGCGGCAAGGGCCCAGAGGCCGCCGCCGTCACCGGCCTTACCAGGCATGCGCTGCGCATCCTGGCCAACGAAGGGCACGACGTTCCGGCCGTGCTCGAGCGGCTCAATGAGCTGATCCTCAGCGAAGATTCCCCGGTGCCATTCGTCACGCTGATCCACGGGGAGCTCGTCCCGGCACCGGGCGGGGGCGCCACCATCTGCCTGGCATGCGCCGGCCACCCGCTGCCGCTGGTCCTCCGTTCGGCGGGCGGGGTCCGGGCAGCGGCAAAGGCCCAACCGCTCCTCGGCGTACTAGACGCGGTCACGTTCTGTACTGACAGCGTCCGCCTGTCGCCGGGCGATGTGCTGCTCTGCGTTACCGATGGCGTGACCGAACGCCGGGCCTTCGGCCGGCTGCTAGACGATGACGACGGCCTCAGCTCTCTGCTCGGTGAATGCTCGGGGCTCAACGCCGGAGCGATCGCCGCCAGAATCCAGCACACAGTAGATGAGTTCGGATCCGGGCCGCCCGCCGATGACCAGGCGCTAATCGTGTTCCGCGGCTTGTAGCCGGGAGGACCGCGATGGGGACGTCTAGTGCCGGCCGGACTTCAGCGAAGCGATCTACCTGCCGCGCCCGCACGGCGAGTTGCCGGTCACGATCTTCGGCGATGTCCGCGCTGGCGGCCAGCGCGGCAGATGGGTCCTCGACTCGCTGGCTATCGTTTCAGCGCGGCTCACGAGATCTGTGGACGCGCAAGTTGATCACCGACCTGGATGCGATCCGTACGATCGTGGCCAGCCACGATCCGTACGATCGTGGCCAGCCGAAATGACCCCGTGACCGAGCTTGCCGCCCAGGCCGCCAGCGCGGCCGTTCACCGGCTTGCTGAGGGTCCGGTCTGGGATCTGGATCGGCAACGGGTTCGCATGCGAAGAGTCGCACGTCTCGACGGCAAGTGATGTCTGACCCCTGGCCGGCAAGGGCCGCTCCGGGGTTAGTCGTACCTGCCGTCGACAACACGCTGCGCGCGGCTCGGAGCCAGGCGGTCAGAGACAATCTGGCGCCACGGGATGTCGGTTTCCCTCGGGAAGCTGCCTAGCCCGCCGCGCCGTCGGGGGAGGGGCGCATCCGAGCGGGCCGGGGAGCCGCTTCCTGAGCGGCTCAAGATCAGTTGAGTCCAGCAGAGTGGTGTATCGACCCGCTCGCTGATGGGCGTGGCGTCAGGGCTTAAGGGCGGCCACCGCGTGATCCTTCGAGAGACCTACCAAGTCGACTCGAGGGAGAACTACGCGATGGCCGCGAAGACCAGTATCGATCCTGCCCGCTTTCTGCACGACCGGCTGGAGTCCGCGTCGCCGGATCTGCTGCGGTCGCTGCTGACTATGTTCCTGGATGCGCTGATGTCGGCGGAGGCCGATGCGGTGTGCGGAGCGCGGTACGGGATGCCGTCCCCGGACCGGGTGAATGTCCGCAACGGCTACCGGCACCGCGACTTCGACACCCGCACTGGCACTTTGGATTTGTCGATTCCGCGGCTGCGGCAGGGCACCTATTTCCCGGACTGGCTGCTGGAGCGCCGCCGCCGGGCCGAGGCGGCGCTGACGTCAGTGGTGGCGACGTGTTACCTGCTCGGGGTCAGCACGCGGCGGATGGAGAAGCTGGTCCAGTCCCTGGGTATCACGTCGCTGTCCAAGTCTCAGGTCAGCGAGATGGCCAAGGACCTGGACGCGGTGGTCGCCGACTTCCGGACCCGGCCGCTGGATGCCGGCCCGTACACATTCGTGGCCGCGGACGCGCTGGTACTGAAGGTCCGGGAGGGCGGCCGGGTGGTGAACGTGCACGCCCTGCTCGCAACCGGCGTCAACGCCGACGGGCACCGGGAGATCCTCGGGTTGCAGGTCACCTCCGCCGAGGACGGCGCCGGGTGGCTGGGGTTCTTCCGGGACCTGACCGCCCGCGGCCTGGCCGGTGTCGCGCTGGTCACCTCCGATGCCCACCGCGGGCTGACCGAGGCGATCGGCGCGACCCTGCCCGGCGCGTCCTGGCAGCGGTGCCGGACCCATTACGCCGCGAACCTGATGTCGGTCACGCCGAAGGCGTCCTGGTTGTGGGTGCGGACGCTGCTGCACTCGGTCTATGACCAGCCCGACGCCGCCTCGGTGCACGCCCAGTACGACCGCCTCATCGACGCCGTGACCCAGAAACTCCCCGCCGTCGGCGCGCACCTGGACGCCGCCCGCGCCGACGTGCTGGCCTTCACCAGCTTCCCCAAAGAGCTGTGGCGCCAGATCTGGACTGACAACCCGCAGGAGCGGCTCAACCGGGAGATCCGCCGCCGCACCGACGTCGTCGGAATCTTCCCCGACCGCAACTCCCTCATCCGCCTCGTCGGCGCCGTCCTGGCCGAACAGCACGACGAATGGGCCGAAGGCCGCCGCTACCTCGGCGTCGACATCCTGGCCCGATCCCGCACCGCCAGCTGCGAGCCGAATACGGAGGTGAACCACACTAGCGACCTGCCGGCGCTCAGCGCCTGACCAAGATGAAGGATCACGCGTCAGCTACCCGGCACACCACGCCAAAGGACTTGACCTCAAGATCGCGTGGGCGGGGAGCAAGAGGGGAGCAAGCGACCGGCAACAGTAGGCGGTGCTGGGCGATGTGAGGCGAATGAAGCTCCTGGTCAGGCGCCTTGTGGCCACAGTCGGCTACCGGGTGGTTTCGTATGGCATGCAAGAGGTCCGGGGTTCGAATCCCCGAGAGGATCTGATCAGTCGATCTGCGACCACTCCTCATGATCGCCGGGCCGAGCCCGCTGGGCCACAGTCACAGCCGTGTCCACGACGTGCCAGGCGTCCGAGGTGGTCTCAAGGAACTGCTCGGACGTGCAGCCGGACTTGCCGTTCGCGCATGTGTCCTTCTGAATCGTTACCGTTGCGTTCTGGGCGTCGCTAGCCCCGATACCGATCACTCCGGCTGGGAGCGAGGCCGGTGCCTTCGACCACGACCGCCCGTCATCCATGGAGCGGTATACGGCGCCGAGGCGACACCAGCCACCACGCCCCGGCCGCAACTGTCACCGGTGCCGGGGCCGGATCGAAGGAGCCGCCGAAGCTGACTGTCTGATCGCCGCCGGCAGCGAAGGTCGCCCCACCGTCGGTGCTCCGGAGCAGCACGAACGCGCCGGCCCGGAGCCATCGGCCTCGGTCACTGGCAAGTACACCGTCGTGCCAGCGAAAATGGCAGGCCCAGCCACGTAGTCGCCGCTGACCCCGGACAGGGTCGAGGCCGACCAGGTCGAACCGGCGTCGCCGGTGTGCACGACCTGATCCATGCGGTCACCGATGACTGCGACGCCGCCGGCCCCTGACAACTGCGTCGACGACCAAGGGGTATTCAGATCGCTGGTAGCAGGCAGCACGCGCTGCACAAACGTCGTGCCACCATCATCAGACACGAAGATCCGCGTGATGCCCACCGAGTGCGTCAGCACCAGTTGCGTGACCACGACCACCTGATTGGCCTGCCCTGGGGTGATCGCCACCCGGCTCGGGGCCATCGAGGCGGCAACGCCCAGGCCTGTCGGCCAGCTCGGCGTTAGCAGAGTGCCCGCCGTCCAGCTGCCCGTCTTCGGGTCCAGCGCGTACACGGTGACCGACCTCCCGCGCCCCGCCGCGCCCAGCCACATTGCGCCGCCGCCGGCGTGCGCGACCGCCAGGACATTGGCCGGAGCGACCGCCGAGGGCAGCGCCACCTGCGCGAAGTGCCTGCCGCCGTCCGAGCTGAGGGACAGGCCCTGGCTCGTCACACGCCACGCGGCCCAACCGGCCTGGCCGACGGGCCCCTGCCCAGCTGGGGCCGACACCGCAGCCGGCTGGCGGGTGCCTTGGGCGCCGTCGCCGACGGCGCGGGAACTGTCCCGCATCCCGCCAGAGCGATTGCCGATAGGAATAACGTCAGCAACGCAACACGCGCAGCACCGGTGTTCATAGCCGACTTCTCCTTCATCAGGGGTCCGGCACAACTAGCGCGATCGCCCGTCACAGCACGTCGCTGCATCCGCTGGATACTCCCCCACTCAAGGTGGAGGGCATGAGATAGTCGTCGGCACAATTCTCGTCGACATAGAGATTGTATCCGTTGTAGGTGTGATTATCCGTGCTGAATTGGCTGACCCGCTGATCATAATGCCACAGCGAATTGCTCAAGCACGGAAAACCAAACACCGAGCCGTTGTCCAGCGCGGTGTCCGCTGGTGAGAGGATAAGCGGCACGTTGGCGATCGATGCCCAGTCTGACGGGTAAGACGCGCAACTCGACCCATAAGCAGCGTCCCAGAACAAGCTGTGGTTGGCCAGTTGGTAATCCCAGCCGTTTATGAAGGCCTTCGAGGCCGCGCGGCAGCCCGAGTTGGCATAGTAGGCCTCCATATCGTAGAAAATCGCACTCCCCGTGGGCAGGTGGGCCGCCGTCGCTGCTGAGTTCGCGGAATTCGCCTCAGCGACGCCCTGGTTGTAGGCCGTCGATGTGTTCAGGCTGATGTAGTGCGAGAACGAACGCATGTTGCACGGGCTACCCAGCTGCGGGCCGTACCAGTACAGGGTCACGCCGTAGCCGGTGTTCAAGGCCCTGTCGACGGCAGCCGCACCGTCGTAGCAGCCGAGCGAATTCCCAACGGAGCCGCCCAGATAGACGCCGATGTCCCACCACGGCGTCCCGGACCACCAGTCGGTCAGCATCGTCTGCGTCTTGGCCGCGCAGGTATCGAACCCGTTGGTGCTCTGATACAGGACGGTGTAGTACGTGGCCGCCGCACGCGGAGCTTGCGAGGTCATGAACCCGGCTAACAGCGCCCCCACGAGCGCCAGCACGCCGAGCGTCCGGCGTAACCCAATCGATAGCCGCGCTGGCCGATGAGACCTTCCGCGTAACCGCCCGACGCTCAGGACCATGTGCGGACTCCGATCGAGATTTGTAGGTTTCACCGATCATCAAGTGTTATGACATGAGAATCTGTCACATTTGGAAGCCTGTCAATCCCCCATCTGTCCTGACATCTACAGTTTCACGCCGACGGGAGTGGTGTAACGGATCTGAAGGGCGGCATGGGACGGCCATCGCGGTTGGCAGCCGGGACGGTACCGCTCGGGCCTGCTAGGACGGCCCAGTCACACCATTCTTGGCACATCCGCCGATGCCGGGCATGGCTGCCGCGGCCAGGATGGAGAGCCGGGACGACGCGAAGGTGCCCTTGGCCGACTGCCCTATCGGCTCCTCGACTGCGATCACGTCCGCCGATGCGGCCACCGAACCCCCGACGTCGAACCCATCGCCGGTCCGCAGGTCAAGCACCGACGATCCGTTGCCGTTGTACCAGAGCACGAAGTGGCTAGCTAGTTGCAGGAACTCGAACGGGTGCCCGGTTCCGGACTGGGTGAACTTGAGCAAGCCTGCCGTTTCGATCGGCCAGACCGTCAGCGTGTTCAGGTCCCCGGAGCTCCAGGCCAGGTACTCGGGCGATCCTGCCAGGTACAGGAGGGGTCCGGGGTTGCGGAGCGGGCCCGGTGTCTCGACCGACTTGTACGTGGCCGCATCAACAACGCGGAGGAAGTAGCGGCCGGCGCTGTCGATCTTTCCCCAGACGAGGTAATGGCCCGGCGTAGACCGGTGAGCTGACCCGCCCTGTATCGAGAACGAACTGCCTGCCACTCGACAAATCCACCACACGGACCTGTGCCTCGTTGTGGCCGTTGGCCCCGGCTACCGGTTGTCGCCCACGCTGCATACCCATTCCTCATGACCGGCAGAGGCTGCTGCCCGGTAACGTAACTCCCGTTCAGCCGAGAGGTCGCGAGCACCCCGACAGCGCCCGACGCCTGATTCCACACGCGGATGGTCCAGTCATTCAGATTGGTCTGCGAGTCAAGCTCCTCCCAGACCACCCAGGGAGCATCGACCGCCATCGCGCCCATGCCGCCTATCCTGGGCGGGAACCTGAAAATCGTAGCTAGCTTGCCGGTGCTGAAATCTATTCGGCCGATGCCGCTTTCCGCAGCCGAGTTGAACTCGCCGATCGCGGCGCCGCCGGCGATACCGCCGGGCCCGAAGCGGATACCGGTCGGAGTTGTGACGCTGCGGGCCCGCAGTGCGCGTCTCCAACGGCCCGGCATCGCGCCGAAGCACACGGGCAGTGGCTTGGTTTGTGCCGATGGGACCGTCGCCGAGGAGGAGGTTCCGTGATTGACCGTCGCGCGCAGTGGCCGCGGTGTGGAGCAGGCTGTGCTCCACACCGCGATTACCGCCAGGGCCGCTGCCGCGGCGGTCTTACCAGGCGTACCCCCTCCCGCCCAGGATGGTCTCCAGCGTGTAGGTGCTGAACCACGAATACGGCGGCACGGTGCTCCATACACTTGTCGCGGGGTCGGCGTAATAGACCTTTCCGGTGTTGGTGTTCCAGCCGCCGATCTCAAACCAGTGGAAGATCTGCTGGTTCGGGTGGCCGACCAGGTGCGGGCCGTTCACCACCTCCCAGGCGTCACCGGCAACGGGCGAGTTGAGAGATACATCCGTCTTCAGGTCAGCCAGGAACGTCGCCCGCTGAGAGCTGGTCGGGCTGCCGTTCATGGCGACGAAGCCGTAGAAGTTCCATCCGTAATCCGGATTTCCGACGAAGTGATTGAGGCCGCTGGTCTCTTGCGATTCGCTCGTTCCAGAAGTGTCGGTGCCCATCCAGCTGGCCGCAGCGGGCTGGTAGACGTTACTCGGCCCGGGGACTGTCCATGCGACCATGGACACGGTCGCGGGTCCGCACCAATAAGTCCTCTGTTCGCCCTGCTGGTTCAGGGGGCTGAGGTAGGCATAGCCACTACCGCTGACGAGGGACAGCGCGGACACGTTGGCCACCATGGCCGTGCGCAGGGCCCCGCTCGCATACATGGCCCTCTTCTGCGCGTTGTGCTGCGCGTAAGCCGCGGCGACGGCGCGCACGTACGCCGCCTTGGGGTCGTGACTGGCCTTGTATGCTGCGACACCGCTAACGCTCAGCTTTGGAGAACTGCTAGCAAAGGCGATACCTGTCGTGCCGCCACCGACCACTACCAACGCGAAGACAGAAGTCATACCGACGAGGGCCGAAAGTAACCTAGGTTTCACCATCCTGCTCCAATCCCTATGATTTGCGGACTTGTTTTGGCAAGACCGGCGGATAGTTCATATATCCACTATGTACTGAGCTGTGTCAAGACCTGCAGATCAAGATATTTTAGGTGGCTCCCGTTCAGCTTCCCCGGTGTTGTCGGCTTGCCGTTTCAAGAGCTTGTCGTAGCCAGAAGGGCCGCCGTTGTAGCCGAGCGCGACCAGGTGCGGTGACTTGACCACGCGCCAGCAGGCCTGGGCTTGCCGTGGTTGCCCAAGGCGCTGAGTTTCGTCGGGCTGTGGCGAGGGCGGCGACGGAATGCCCAGTGGCTTCATCCTTAACGCCGCCGGCGGCACCACTAGTATGGCAGCCGCCATTCGGGCTGTGGCCTGCGGCGCAGCGCCCGAATGCGGTTCGCTGGTGTGGCATGGCACACTAGCTCTCGCCTATGTACCTTGACAGTTACGTAACAATCTCGGTCTTTCATTCGCCTCAGCAGCTGGCCGTGCAGGGTGTCGACATCCAGGACCCGGTCGCGGCGGTCCGGCCCTTGGCCTCGGCGTATAGCTGGTCCTGTCCGCGCTCGGCATAGACATCTGCGAACTCGACCTCTCGTGAAACGGTCCAACCGTTCCGCTGAAGAAATCTGACGTATGCCGCTACGACTCGCTCCTCATCGCCACGCATGGTCGGCACGGTAGTAGAACCCGGTGCATGGCGGCCGTACGAACCGCATGCAGAAGCGGATGCGCTGGGGACGTGGATGGCCTGAACGCAGTAGAGGTATAGGGCGCGGGCCTGCCCGGCACGGTTGCCGGCTCGGGGCTGGTAGTCCTCAGGATGCCTGGATCTGGGCGTAACCCATATCGACACCGCCGAGATCTACGGCCCGTTCCACAGGCGAGGAACTGGTCGGAGAGGCGATCAAAGGCCGCCGCGACCGGGTCGTGGTAGCCACGAAGTTCGGCCTCGTCTCCCACTCCGGTGGCGGGCCCGGCGTCACCGACAGCAGCCCGGCCAACATCCACGCCGCGGTCGAGGGCTCGCTGACCCGGCTGAACACCGACCACATCGACCTGTACTACCAGCACCGGGTCGACCCGAACACGCCCATCGAGGAGACCGTCGGCGCCCTGGCCGACCTGATCAGCCAGGGCAAGGTGCTCCACATCGGCCTGTCCGAGGCCAGCCCGGACACGATCCGCCGCGCCCACGCCGTCCACCCGCTCACCGCCCTGCAGACCGAGTACTCGCTGTGGACCCGCGACCCCGAAGCGGAACTACTCCCGCTGCTGCGCCGCCTGGGCATCGGCTTCGTCCCCTACTCCCCGCTCGGCCACGGCTTCCTCACAGGCCAGATCAGGACCGTCGAGGACATCCCCGGCGACGACTGGCGCAAGACCAACCCCCGCTTCACCGGGAAGAATTTCGAGCGCAACCTGGCCATCGTCGACGAGGTCGCAGCCAGCGCCACCGAAGCCGGCGCCACGCAAGCCCAGATCGCCCTGGCGTGGCTGCTCGCCCAGGGCAGCGACATCTCCCCGATCCCCGGCACCCGGCGAGTCGCCCGAGTCGAGGAGAACACCGCCGCCGACGGCATCGAACTGACCAACGACCAGCTCGAACGCCTGAGCAACCTGACACCAGCCGTCGGCGAACGCCACGACGAAGCGAATGTGGCCTCCATCGACCGCTGACCACTGCCAGGCCCCCATCGAGCAGCGTCCCGCACGGGCACGTTCGCTCAGTCCGCCGAGCGGTTACACCTCGATGCCGTCGGCCGCTGGGTCGGCTAGCAACATCCTGGCTGCCGGGCGGGCCAGCCCGCCCGTCAAGTCGAGCACGCGCACATCGGTGAGTGCGCCAGGCGCATCAGTTACCGCCGTCAAGACTCCGAATCGGCCCTCGGCTGGATCATCTTCTGCGGGCCGAAGCTACGACAAGCCGCCCGGCATATCGCAGCTCGGGGTGGGGCCGCAGCGCGCGACCCGGCCTTATGCCGTTGTCTGGGCGGGCCGGGATAGCAGGTCGTGGCCGAACAGGTTGTAGCGGGCGAGCACGGCTGCGCCGTGCAGTTCGGCCTGCTCGGCCAGGGTGCCGACGACGACGCGCACCTGGGACACGACCGCGGGCGGCGCGAACTGGTACAGGGCTTCCTTGATGCCGTCGATCACCGGGGTCGCCGCGTTCTGCAGGACGCCGTCGATGACGACGCCGTCGGGGGCCACGTAGACGCAGAAGTCGGCGAGCGAGCGGCCGATCGTGCGGCCGAGGTCGCGCAGCAGGCGGCAGACGCCGGCATCGCCGTCCGCCGCGAGCGGCAGGACATCTGCCATCGATTCGGCGCGCGGATGCACCGCCCGGATCCGGTCGACGAGCCGCCGCGCATTGAAGGTCGTCATCAGGCAGCCGCGGCCGCCGCACGCGCAGACGGCGCCGTCGTCGTCGACGTGGATGTGCGCGAGTTCGCCGGCCAGGCCGCTGGCGCCGCGATGCAGCCGGCGATCCAGGACCAGCCCGGCGCCGACGCCCTGGGCGATCTTGATGTAGACGAAGCTCGACATGTCGATCGCCGCGCCCCGAACGCCCTCGCCCAGCGCGGCCAGGTTGGCGTCGTTCTCGACCCAGACCGGGACGCCAAGCGCTTCGGCCAGCTCCCGCGACGGGTCGGCGGGCAATGCGACGGCGCCAGGGAAGACCGGGTAAGCAGTGGCGCCGGACCGACGGCTGCGCTGGCCGGGCTGCGCTTACCGGCATCGGCATCGCCACGACGAGACCACACAGCTCGGCCAGGCGCCGCGAGGCCTGCGCCAGCGCCCTGGTCAGCAGCTCCAGTCCCGGACCGGCTACCCGGTCGGCCGGGCCGTAGTGGTACGGATCGACCGTGAGTTGGCGTGCACAACGCCGTCGAAGCCAAGCACGCCGGCCTGCAGGGACTCGTGCGTCAGCGCGATCACGCCGACCAGCCCCGGCGGCGCGGCGAGCGCGAGGAGAACCGGTCGGCCCGCCAGCTCCCGCTCGCGTTGCGGACGGCTGTGCCCGTTCGACCACGATGCCGTGCCGCTGCAGCCGCGCGACGCTGTCGGTGACCGTGCTGCGCGGCATGCCGGACAAGCGCGCGAGCCCGGTCCGATCGAGTTCGCCGTGCCGGCTGAGCACCGCGAGCAGCTGCCGGTCGCTCGGGCGAAGCGCGGGGGACGCGTCTGGCGGTCAGCGGGGACGCTCCGGGGCCGGGTACATCCGTGTTCGCTCCTCGGCGGCTTCGCCCACTCGGCAGGCAGGCTACTGACCGCAGAACCCGCAGGTCCGGCGACTCAGCCGCACCGGCATTGATCTGGATGGCTAGCTGCCACTATTACACCGAAACTCGGCGAAATACTAGCGGATCTTGACATCGATCGGCCGGATGTCATCCAATTCTCGCTAGGTGAGGCCAGACATGGTGCTATTAAGCCGGGCTCCGGCTAAATATCCGGGTTCGGACGCAGGTCCGGCGTGATCACGGTGATCGGCGAGGCTCTTGTCAAGCTGGTGCCAGCTCCGGGCAGCAGCGTGCTGCGGGCCCTGCCCGGCGGCAGCGCTTCAGCACCGCCGTGCGCGCGGCGCGGCTCGGCTATCCGACCGCGCTCATGGCCCGGCTGTCCCGTGATCCGCTCGGCCAGATCCTGCGCACGCACGCCGCCCGCTGCGGCGTCGATCTCAGCGCCGCTCCGGAGGCCGATGAGCCTACGATGATCGCGGTCGCCGCTACGCCCGCCGATCTGGACAGCCGGACAGCCTGTACTTCCACGGCACGGCGAGCTGGCAGTGGAGCGCCGCGGAGCTGCGCTGGATCCCCGCCGACACCAGACGTCCTGCACGTGGACTCGCTGGCGTGCTGCGTGCCGCCGGGCTCGACCCGGATCCTGCGCGCGGCCGCACGGCAGCGCAACCACGGTGCGATCGTCTGCCTGAACGTGAACGTCAAGCCCGCGGTGATGGAATCGCCCGCGCGCGGGCGGCTGCTGATGGACCGCCCGATCAGGTCCGCCGACGTGGTCCGGGCCAGCGTCGATGACATCGCCTGGCTGTATCCGGGGCGATCGCCCGAGGCTGTCGCGCAGCAGTGGCTCGGACCCGGACCGAAGCTGGTCGTGATCGCGAACGGGTCCGATGGCGTCGTCGCGATCCAGGATTCCGGCGCGGTCCTGCACCGGGCCGCAGCGCGCTCGATGCGGAGACGGTCGCCGGCTTCGACACCGCGTTCACCGGCGCCCTGCTCGGCGGCCTGCATCAGCTGGCCGCTCGGGGGCCGGCCTTGCCGATCTCAGCTCCGGCGAGCTCGGGTCGATGCTCGACGCCGCCACCGCGGCGGCCAGCACGTTCGGCCGCAGCTGCGCGAACCCGGCGGTAGCCGCCGAATCGCCAGACCTACTTTCCAGCTACCCAATCCCGGAAGCAGGAGGAATGAGGAGCCTTGCGTAGACGATTCTCCCGGCAGCGCAGGAACAGACCATTCGGGCGGCTCCGCCTGACAATGCCGATCATGGCGGCGGCCGGAGTCGCGGCAGGCATGCTCCTGACGGCCGCCCCCGCGGGGGCAGCTGCCAGTACGGCCGCGACGACGGCCACGGCCAGCACGACCGCCAGGGCCGGGCAACCCGGCCCGGCTCACGCGGTGACCCCGAGCGATCTCGTCAGTCCGACCACCCCCGCCGACGTGCCTTACGCGCTGCCGGTCCAGCTTCCGTCCGCCAAGACGTCGCCGTCCGTCGCGGCGGACGCCCCCTACACCCCGGCCGTGCTGAACCTGATCTCCCAGCTCGAGCCCGACAACCCGCCGACCGAGGCCGAACTGGCCAACGCGAGCATCCTGTTCCACGGCGGGACGAACACGACCTGCAACAACGTCGGCCCCACGGCCGCCCCGACCGGGACCAACGCCGAGCATCATGCCGCCCTGCTGGACCGACGCCCAGGGCGTGAACACGTTCTCCGGGCCCGAACGCCGAGATGACCACCGGCCCGACGACGCTGATGAACCTGGCCTCATCCTTCGACCGCAGGCTGGCCAACGTCTGGGGCCAGACCGAGGGCACCGAGAGCCGCGAGCTCATGGTCACCGGCCTGTTCGGCCCGCAGACCGACATCGACCGGCTGCCCAACTGGGGCCGCAACCTGACCACCACCGGCGAGGACCCGTTCCTGTCAGCGGCCAGATGGTCGCCGCGCAGATCAACGGCATCCAGGGCGCCGGGCA
The DNA here is from genome assembly GCA_963726425.1 of uncultured Actinomycetota bacterium. Lineage (GTDB taxonomy): Bacteria > Actinomycetota > Actinomycetes > Streptosporangiales > Streptosporangiaceae > JAJYUU01. The sequence goes on from CAVSCN010000021.1 coordinate 39,162, forward strand.
CGCTGTCGCAGATGAAGCACTTCGCGGTCTACAACGGCCAGAACCAGAACACCAACACCGCAGATCTCCGACCAGGCCCTGCACCAGATCTACCTGACCCCGTACGAGGCCGGCTTCGTCAACGCCGGCGCGGCGGCGACGATGTGCTCGTACCAGATCTGGCAGGACACCTCGACGACGCTGCCGTCCGACGGTCCCGTCGCTGGCCAGCACCGACGCCGCTCAGCCCGTACGCGGCCGCGGGCCAGAACCCGCAGACCTGGCCGCTGAACGAGTCGCACTTCTCCTGCGAGCAGCCGCTGACGCTGACCTACGCGCTGCGTGACCTGTGGGGCTCGAAGGCGATGGTCGGCTCGGACTACCCGGCCACGCACAGCACGTCGGCGATCTACCAGGGCGAGGACCAGGAGCAGCCGACCACCACCGGGTACTTCAGCGACAGCAACAGCCTGAGCACCACCTCGGGCGGCGGTTCTTCGGCCCGCCGTCGGCGTTCGACCCGACCGGCGACACCTGCGCCGACGCCTCGGGCAACGCCGAGTCCTGCTCGACGCCCGGCGCGGTCCACGTGGCCGGCGTGCCCGGACCGGGCTGCCCGGCGACCGGGCTGCACGCTGGTGGAGGCGGTGGCGAACGGCTCGGTCCCGCTGTCGGTGTTCAACCAGGCGCTGGCCACGATGCTCTACCAGGAGCAGCGGTTCGGGATGCTCGGCTGCGACCAGACCCCGGTCGCCGCGACCTGCACCAACCCCGGCGGCATCAACGGCGACCGCACCGGCACCGCGCCGCTGCCCGCCGGCCCGGCGCACGGCGCCACCCCGACCGCCGACCTCGGCACCAAGAACGGCGACGCGGCGGTCGTCGAGAAGATGTCCGAGGAAGGCGCCGTGCTGCTGAAGAACGACAGCAGCGCGCTGCCGATCACCCAGCAGCGACCTGCAGCGGCGGCGATCCTGGTCACCGGCCCCGGCGCCGAGTACACGATCGCCGACCCGACCGGCGAGGCCTCGGTCGGCTTCGCCGACCGCGACGCGATCAGCCCGCTGGAGCAGCTCAAGGCGTTCAGCGGCGACCCGGGCGCGTTCACCTACGTGCCGGCGAACTCGCCCTCCGGCGAGCCGGTGCCGTCCTCGGCGCTGTCCGACTCGACCACCTCGGTGACCGGCGCACCTGGACCGCACGACCGGGCCGGGCTCGCCCGACGACCGATCCTCGCTCGACTTCACCACCGCCTCAGGCAACGGCCAGCTCGCGCCCGGCAACTACACCTGGACCGGCGACGTGTACGTGCCGGCGACCGACACCTACACGTTCCGGTTCCAGTTCAGCAGCGCGCGTCCCGACCGCCGAACGTGACCTTCTCGCTCGACGGCGACGGCGCAGACGCTGAGCACGGCCGCCGAACGTCTACGGCAACGGCGTGACCGGCGCGCACAGCGCCGCGCTGCCGGGCACGCCCGACCGACGGCGGCTACACCGAGGCCGGCCTGACCAACCTGGCCGCGCCGGCGGCCAGCCTCACCGGCGGCACCTACCACCAGGTCACGATCACCTTCAACAACACCACGAGCGGCCCGGCCAGCTTCCGGTTCGCCTACTCCCGCGCCAGCGGCGACATCGCCGACGCGGCCGCGGCGGCCAAGGGCAAGAGCCTCGCGGTCGTGTTCCTCAACGACAACGGCGCGACCACCACCATCCCGAACCCGTACGGCGTCCACCCCGGCCACGATCTCCGCGCCCGAGTCGCTGAGCGCCGCCAACACCCAGCTGATCAACGCCGTCGCGGCGGCCAACCCGAACACGGTCGTCGTGCTCAACACCACCAACCCGGTGCTGCTGCCGTGGCTGCGGCAGCGTGAAGTCCGTCCTGGAGATGTGGTTCTCCGGCGAGGAAGGCGGCACGTCGACGGCGCGGCTGCTGCTCGGCCTGGCCAATCCGGGCGGCCACACCGACATCACCTGGCCGGCCAACGCCACCGACACCATCTGGGGCTACAACGAGACCGTGCCGCTGTATCCAGGCGACACCACCGGCCCGCACCTCGAACGGCTCAACAACGGCACCGAACGGGACCACCGACGAGACCGAGGGCATCTACAACGGCTACCGGTTCTTCGACAAGGAGGGCATCACGCCGATGTTCCCGTTCGGCTGGGGCCTGTCCTACACCCGCTTCGCCTACTCCGACCTGCGCGTGACCCGGACCACCGACGGCGGGCTCGAGGTCAGCGTCCGGGTGACGAACACCGGCCAGCTCGCGGGCAGCACGGCTCCCCAGGTCTACCTGGGCGCACCGAGCCAGCAGCCCGCGGGCATCCAGTTCGCGGTGCGGCAGCTGTCCCAGTTCGACCGGGTGACGCTGGATCCGGGCCAGTCGTCGGTGGTGCAGATGCACGTGCCGCTGCGCCAGCTGCAGTACTGGTCAGCGGCGCAGCCAGCAGTGGCTCACCGCGGCCGGCTCGCGGACCGTGTACGTCGGCGATGCCGACTCGCTGTCGAGCCTGCCGCTGCACGCCAGGTGACGATCCCGGCGTCGGGCAACATCACCTGCGACGAACGAGCAGCTCAGCGCCGTCATGGTGCAGGGCAACGTGACCGTGCCGCGCGGCGACTGGTGCGACCTGATCGACACCTCGATCGCCGGGCAACCTGCAGCGTCAGCGGCGACCGGCGTCCGGATCGCCGGCTCCACCATCGGCGGCAACCTGCGAGATCGATCGACGTCGGCGCCGCCGACGACCCGCTGAGCTCGGGCACCAATGTCATCTGCGACACCACGGTCGACGGCAACCTCGCGCTGCAGCGGCAGCAGCCGCGTCCGCGTCGTGGAACCTCGGCCTGTGCGGTGGCAACACGATCAAGGGCGGCCTGATGTTCAGCGGCAACGCCGCCCGCGGCAACGTGCTGGCCGGCAACTCGATTGGCGGCAGCCTGGTCTGCACCGGTAGCTCGGTAGCCGCCAGCGACAACAAGGTGAAGGGCCGCAGTCAGGGACAGTGCGGCTGATGACCCGAACGCCGGCGCTCACCAGCCGGCGCAGCCCGGCCGCCGCGGGGGCTCGCCCCCCGCGGCGGCCGCGGCCGCTTGCCGTCTTGGCTTGCGCCGTTCTCCTCGCCGCGGCCGCCTGCGGATCGAGCGCGCCGTCCGCTGCGTCCGGACCGGTCTTCCGGTCCGGACAGCCGGTATCGCTGCGGCAGCTGAAGAGCGCCATTACCGATCTGTACCGGCACCATCCGGGGATCACCAGCTACACCGTCCAGGATGTCCGGTACAGCACGCAAATGCGCGTCAAGGCACTGGCTGAATGCACCGCGGGTTCTGCCGGAACTGCAGCTCAGGCCGTAACTGACAGTCAGCCGCAGGCGGCCGAGTCGGGTCAGCTGATGGCGTGCGCCCCGTTCATCTTCTTCCTCTACCGGTATGGCCGCGACGACTCGGTGCCGACCGCGACCGCCGCAGCAGGCGAGTTGTACGGCTACGCAGTCACCCACATTTCCGGCGCGATCGACGCGAGGACGAGCCTGGACGAGTTGCTCCGCGGCTGGGGCCTGCCGGTGCCCGCGCTCACCCCCGCCGAGGCGCGCCGCGTGCTCGGGGCCTCGGTGTCCAGCGCAGCGGACGACTCGATGCTCGGCCACAAGAGCGTGCACATCGAGATCATCGGCCGCAAGCCGGGCAGCGCCGCGATCAGCGAGCAGATCGAGGCCGACATCGGAACTGGCAGCGGCTCGGAGACGATCGCCGCCGGATCGGCCCGCGCCCAGATCCGCGTCACGCCGAAGGCAGCCTACTTCGCGGGCAACGCGCCGGGCCTGACCCGGCTGCTCGGCCTGTCCGCCGCGGCGGCTGCGAAGGCCGGCTCGCGCTGGGTGGTCATCCCCGCGAATACGAGGGAATACCAGGACCTCGCGGCCGAGGACACGATGGCCTCCCTGCCAGCGAGCATTCTGCCCCCGAGCGAGAACTCCGCCGGGCTGCGCACCACCACGCTGGCAGGGAAGAAGGTCTACATCCTGAGCTGGTCCACCGCGGCCAGCGGCAGCGATCCCAAGGTCACCGCCCAGCTCATCCTGGACGCGAGCAACCAGGCGCTGCCGGTCACCGAGACGACCACCGCCAACGGCTTCAGCCAGACCGCGACCCTCAGTCAGTGGGACGAGAAGGTGACAGTGCCCGACCCGCCCGAGGCCAGTTCCCTACGCCCGGGTGACGGGGTGAGCCGTTCCCGCAGCTCTGGACTCAGGCAGGCGTGTCGCTGGGAAGAAGCGGCCTATAAAGTCCGCTTTCCGGAAGCAACCTTTGTACCCGCTCCAGGTCCACGCGCATGTCGACGCGAAGATCGAGCCGCCTGAGCATTGGGAGGAGCCCCCAAGCGACGCTGGGCCGTCACACTGCGATGCCTGGCCGTGTCGACGGTGTCCGGGCAGCCCAGCTTCCTGAAGTACTTCCTGGCCAAAGGGCTCGGCAAGAAGGCCGCCTGAATTCGCCCGCAGCCGGTATGCCCACTAGCCGGTAAGCATCGCTACGCCCGGTTACCCGACTCGTGATGCCCTGACGAGACCTACCCGCCGATCGGTGCGGGCTCGGCTTCGGGTCGTTCATCAGCGACTGCCGCTCCGAGTGGGCCGTTATGTCAGCCGGCTACCAGCTGGGCGTCCACGAACATCAGCCGTCGTCAGGTCTCAGGAACTCCAGCTGCTGGCTGTCGCGTGAGCATCCGCAGTGGCAGAGCTGCAGGTGACTTCGCGCATGACGGCCTGTGCGGAATTCATCGGCGGGCGGGGCCGTCCTGTGCTGGTTGTTCCGAGGTAGGTGTTGCTGGCCCGGTCCCGTGATTACCGGCAGCGGGCGGCGGCGCGAGTACCGTGGCAGGTAGTGGATATCCGGCCGCCTACGAAGGGTGCCCGGTCATGGCGGTCAAGGTCTACCTGGGTGGTGCCCCGGCAGCGCGCAGCGAGATGACCTACGAGGACGCGGACGCCTTCAGCGTCACCGCGGGTGGTTTCTTGCTCATTCAGCGGCAGCACTCGGGAGAGCAGAAGGATCTGGCGGTGTTCGCGCCCTCCGCGTGGCTGCATGCGGAAATCGTGCGGGAGCCGGCGTCAGGATCGCGGTGACCTGCCCGGCGTCCAGCCCGTCACGCACAGCGTCGCCGCGCGGGGCTGCGGCTGGTCAGCTGCCCGTGCGATCGCGCTCGCCGGCCTGTGGCCGCCAGCTGCGAGCTGCGAGCCCGGGCTCATCGCTGCCTTCCCTTCCCGGCGGCGCAGGCGGCCGGGCCTGCGAGGAGGTCGCCGGCATGCACTACCGGCTAGAGGTCCGGCTCACCCTCGCCGATGTCGGCCAGCGGGTCGTGATCCGGTGGCGCCGGCCCGCGGGAGGTGGCGGCGAGGTGGTCACCGACGTCCTCGGCATTCTTGAGGAGGCTGACGCCGGATCCTTCGCAGTGCGCACCCGTGACGGGAAGCTGGTCGTTGTCCCGGCCGGACGCGCCGTCGGCGGGAAGGTCGTGCCGCCGCCGCCAGCCCGCCGCCGCGGTGCTGGACCAGCGCCTCGCTGAGACGCTGCGGCGATCGCGCCCGGACCGGCACCAACACCGCGCCCACGGCCATCCTCGACCGGCTGCGTGACGGGCGTCGTCGCGCTCCGTCGCCGGCTCCGCCGAGAGCGGGGTCAGGCCGGTCAGCCGGCACCAGCCGCGGGCGATGCCGGTGGCGGCGGGATCCTTGATGGTGGAGAAGGTCCGCTCGGATCCGGTGCGCAGGGCGTAGGAGATCCGGTGCTCCCTTGACGGGTAGTCGTGTTCCTGCCTGGTCTTGGCCGCCGCAGGGACGGTGAGGGCGGGCGCACGCGAACGGGTGATCTGAGCGCGGCTGGCGGTGTCCGCCGACTCCCTCACCCCACATGCCAAGCGGCACGTGCTGGCTTGCGGTCACCACAGCTCAGGACCGTAACTTCGGCAGCGGCTCGGGCTTTCGGGATGTCGCCGGCGATGACCGGGTCGCCGGCGGCGCGCCGTCGTCACGATGTCTTTCCCGCGATCGTCAGCCCGAGGTCGATGACGTCCTTCACCAGGGAGTTCACCCCGTGGTTGGCGATGAAGGTCGAGAGCTGCTCACGGCTGAGGTCTTGATCCTCCAGGTCACGCAGCCGCTGGTTGGCTCGTGCCAGGGCAGCCCTGGCGGTTTCTAGGTCCATGCGTAGGCGCGTCACCGCCGCGGTTACCGGATCATTCAGCATGCCGACCTCCTCGGCAACGGGGCGGAGCCGGTTGTGCCAGCGGCCGACAGGCGCACGTGGTCTCGGGGTCGGCCATGATGGCCTGCCATTCTCCCCGCGAAATCCTGGCCTAACCGGCGCGGGCCGTCATGCCCGATAGTAGGCAGGTTCGGCAGATACCCGCTCGCGGGTTCAGCCCTACGGACCGTCCCGTACCGCGGCCAGGATCGTCGTAGATGGCAAAGCTAAAGCTCGCTCACCGGCTGATCGTTTAGCGCCCGGAAGATCTCCTCCGGATGGGTCAGCGTCCTCGCCATGGATGCGAACAGCGGGTACGGGACAGGTTGCGCTTGGCCGTTGATGCCACGGCCACGCACGGCGCCTTACCCGCCGAGTAAACGGGACCGGTGACGTTCAGGGAATGGCCGACCAAGTCTCTGAGCTGCTTCGCGCGGAAGGCCGGCGGCTCGACCCGGCCATGACCACTCGATCTGGGCAGTGACCATGCTGTTGTGACCTGGGGAAGCTCTTTGACTTTCTGATTCTGCGTGGTGCCGGCATGCGCGACCGGATGCAGCGTAGTGCGGCTGGCCGCGCCAAATTCGCGCCAAAGGCTAGCGCCATCGTTGGGCTCGCGTTCGTCGGCCTCATCGGAGTAGCGGAGCGCTGTTCGATCCGCTTCTTGGCGAGCTCGTCTTGCCCGTCCATGCTGTCGGCGTACACCTTGAGCACCACGGCGACGCTGTGCTCTTCGCACTCGGCGACCTGGCCAGGCGGGACGCCGCCGTTGAGCCGGGTGCAGACGCAGGCGTGACGCAGGTCGTACACGCGACGCTCTAGCGGCGAGGCGTGCTACGCGGAGGTCAGCACCGCGCGCCGTGCTCGGTCCTGCACCGGGCGGTAGGTGCCGATGCCAGCTCGCCGTGGTGGACGCCAGAGATGATGCGTCCGGCCCGACCGATGCCGAATCGGTCGAGGTGGCTGCGTAGCAGCCGACCTCAGGAGTACGGCGGGGACTAGCCGGGTGGACGTAGCACCGGCGTGAGCCCAGTCGAACGTGTCAGGCAGGATTCAGTTGCCGGCACTGATCGGGGAGAAAGCCGACCATCTGGACATCGACAGGAAAGTGCTTGATGGCCGGACGAGCCTTGGCTTGCCGAAGCGGCCCAAGGGGTTGGGAGTAGCCAGATCGCCCGCTTCGAGTGACGACAACTCGCTTGCTCACGCGCGAACGTTGACTGCGAGATCACGAAGCAAGGAGATGCGGCGGGCTGATCTCGCCCGCATCGAGGTGATATGCGAATGCCAACTGCCAGAACGATCTTCAATGAGATCTTCGCTAACGACGAGGCTTTCCAGTTGTTTTGCTCCATCGCTGCCAGCGGCGAGGCCCAGGGCGGCTGGGAGAACGGCCGGATCGCGACGCTTGTACCCACACCGCAGCAGGGCCTGGCGCCCAAAATTGCCCGGCATGGCGCCGACGAGGACAAGCACGGCCGCATTTTCAATGCCTTGCTTCGCAAGCGTGGCCTGGATCCGGTCGCCGTGCCCCCGGAAACGAACTACACCATGCGGCTGGAGTCAGCGGGCATCGGGCTGGCCCACAGCCGACTGCGTGCCGAGCAGGAGCTGACTGAAGAGGACATCGTCGCGTACCTGGTCCACAGCCGGGTGACCGAGCAGCGCGCCTCGGAGCAGATGCAAGCCCTGTGCAAGTATGCCGGCTCCCGGCCGGACATCGGCCGCGCCGTCCGGATGATCTCCAGCGACGAGGACAACCATTTGGCGTACTGCCACGAAGAACTTCTGCGGCTGGCCAGGAGCGGGCATGCGGAGTCCATCCAGCGCGCGCTGCGCGCGACCGCACTAGCTGAGATCGCTGTCTATCGCGACGTGAGCACAGCAGTGATGTCTCACCTGAGCCGCATCCTGCGCTGGTCCAGGGCAAAGTCAGCCCTGCTTACAGCCGGCATCGAGGCCGTGTACGCCTACGAGCGGCTGATCGGCTGGCGAAGGATGGTGTCGTTGCGAGCGCCCGCCCGGCAGAACGCGCTCGGCGGCCCGCCGCCGCACCGTACGTTCGCCTAGGACTGACTACCAGCGGTCGGCTGCGATCTCGCACAGATACCTGTCACAAGGCGATTGAGCGCCAAATGCCTTGGCGAACGCGGCGAAGGCGACCACTTCGGTGCGGGCAGCGTCCTGCTGGGGCAGGTCGCGCGGCGGCGCCGCCGGATGCCAGCGAGGCGCCGCAGAGGGAGTCAGGCTGGTCGCAGCGTCCGGACGCAATGCCGTTTAGAAGTGTGTGATCGTTCTGTGTGTCGTCGGCAACTGAAGACTGAGCACTGCGCGGCAAGCCGCTCCGGGGTCAGTTTCACCTGCCGTCGACAGGGGTGATCCACCACGCCATCAGGCCGGCGGCCACGAGCAGGATCACTTCAAGGATGCCGCATGAGATTGCGGCCTTGCGCATGCCAAACCCCCGTTCTGTACGCCGGACAGGCCCTGTCACCGGGTCCGGCGGGCATATCTGCGCCCGCTCTTTCACTCTCACTCGCGGCGCGGGCACGGGCTGCTACTTGCTGCTACTTGCCAGATGGTCGAGATCTGAGGCCGGATGGCGGACTGACCACCGGGCCGGATCGGTGGAAACCGCCGTGCTCGGTGTTCTGGCAGCGCGCTGGCTAAGGCTGGATCGGCCGACCGGCGCCGGTCAGCTTGGCTTGCGTGCGCTGGCCGCGACGAAGAGCTAGCGGTCGTTGCTCCGCTTCGGGCCTGCCGGCGCTGATCGTCTCCGATAAAGCTCAGCCCTCGCCCTTCGGGACGTTGCCCGGTGGTTGACTCCGGTGCGCATCAGCCGGATCGCCAAAGGCAGCCCTCACCTGATCCTGCTGCTGCACCGACAGATCCGAGCGGATGAGCTCCATGGCCTGTCCTTCAAACGCCCCCACGACGGGCTCGATCGCGGCATCCGCGCTTAGCAGCACCAGCGCCGAGGTCCCCGGCGTCATGTCACCTTTCACTGACTCGAGCATCGCGCTGTCGATGCCGGCCTTCCTGAGTTTCTTGGCAAACGAGGAGGCCTTGCTGCCCTCGTCGGTCACGTGCTCCTGCGCCTGGGGTCCCGCCGCGTACTGGGGCCAGCGAAGCACGGCGACATCCTGCACGTCGATGAGTTCCTGAGCATCCAGCTGCTTGAGCCTGAGGACGGCGTCATCGGCACCTTCGGTGCCACTGAACCGCCATGCCGTTGTTGACATCGATTCCGTCCTTCCCCTGGGGCGGCCCCCGTGCTATCGGCGTCGGCACGTGCTGGCCCGGTCTTTCGATCAGCAGGCCGGCCCCTTGACCATGCCTTGCTGGCGGTCATAGCTCGATTGCCCCTGTCCGGTCTGTTCCCCCGGTGATCGAAGCGCACACTCTGGGCCCTAGTTCATCCTTGCGAACTCAGTTCTTCGGCGATCTCTTTTGTCGCCGCGCCGACGGCTCCCCAATTCAGGACATCTGCGTGGCTGTCATGGTCGCGCGCAGCCGAGGCCTGCGTGGCCGGCTGCGACCAGAGGGCCTGGAGGATAGCAACCCCGTTCGGCTCGCGCGGGCGGAGCTGCTGATGCGCAGCAGGTCACCCGTTACGGGTGGTGATCACCAGTCCTGGCGGGGGACACGTCAGCGACAAAGGTGCCTGGTCGGCCGACATACAGGCGTCGTGGGTCGGCCAGCCGGCAAACTTACTTGAAATGGACACGATGGCGATGATCGCACTGATCGCATGCAGGAAGGCCGGGATCGATTCGCCGGGAGAATGGGCGGATTACGCGGCGGTGCGGGGATGAGCCTTCCCGTCCGCGAGCAGAGGGCGCTGAGAGGCATTGAAGCCGGGATCTGGTCCTCGGATCCGGGTCTGGCGTCGTGGATGGCGTTCTTCAGCCGGCTGACGGCTGATGAGGACATGCCAGGGCATGAGCGCGGGCCGCTAGCGATCGTTCGGATCTGCGTAATGGTGTGGGTTGCAGCCGCTGCGGCCGTCTGCGCCGTGGCGCGCGCGGCGGGCGCGTGTCTGCGCGCTGCTACGGCACCGGTTCTATGGTCGGGGCCATACAGATCACTCGATAGCCGACATACCTCACCGGTGGTGGGTGCGGCCTGGTACTCGTACAGGTACCACGGACCGCCGCGGTTTCACTTACCGATGATGGAGCCAGCTGTTTACGGCGCCCAGCACTGTCCATGCAGCGGTCGTTCTGTCACTAGCCGAACTGGGACCGATACTCCCGTTGGCAGTGTCGTCGTGATCGCGACCAAGGTGCGCCACCCCATGCGTTCTGGCCCGCCGCGGACTCCAACTGGTCATGCAGGAAGCGGGCAGGATCGATACTGAGCTTTGCGGCCATCGCCTAGTTCTCCATCGAGTCGACTTGGCAGGTCTCTCGAAGGATCACGCGGTGGCCGCCCTACATCCCCTACGCCACGCCCATCAACAGGCCGGTCGGCGCACCGCTCTGCTGGACGCAACTTCACCGGCTCGCTGAAGGTCCGGTCTGGGAGCAATCACCCAGCTGAGGTGATGTGCACCCGCGAGCGCAGGCATGACCATGTCAAGAGGGCGCTGATGTTACGGCCAAGGCGCTGGCAGCAAGGCTTGGGAGGGCCGGTCATGTCTGACGTGAAGGTTGAACGCAAGGAGTCGCTTAGCCGGGATGAGGCAGCTCAGTGGCTCGTGCTGCTTGCCAAGGCATTCGCCGCCGGGGATCACGCCGATCTCCCCTTCGGGCCGAGTTCGGTCAGCCTGCACATCCCTGATCGCATGCGTGCCGAACTCGAGGTCGAGGTTGAGGGCGACGAAGTCGAGGTGGAAGTCGAGTTCAAGTGGTCAATAGTCGAACACCATGCATCAGCCGCTGCCCCTGTTGCGGTCAAGGCCCAGCAGGGCAACGGTGCGCGGAAGCCATCCCGGGGCTCGAAAGCGCGCAAACGCTAACGCCCGTCGTCAGTTGCTCGCTCGCTGCGCTTGGGTCGACGAGGCCGTGGGGCGGCCGCCCGATCAGCTCGATGAGGCCGAGTATGACTTAGCAGCACGAGCGCGATCGCGATGACGACCGCCCCGGTGGGCCGGCCCCAGAACACGAATATCAGCGCGGCAACCCCGACAGCGCCGATCCCCAGCGCCGTCCGCTGCGCACAGATCCACTGGCCGACCGGCCCGGTGCGAAGTCCTGCGAGTTCGCCGCGCTCGCGGACCCAGCGCAGGCCTATGGAGAACACCGCGCGGGTGCGGACCGCGCTCACTTAGACCTGGTGAGGATGGCGGCTGCCGCCAATACCAGCCCCAGCACGACCAGCGTGCGCAAGCTCTGCCGGATAACCGTACAACAGTGTCGAACAGCGCTGCGGCGGCGTCGGCCGGGAGCTTGGAGTTAGGCATGCTGTTGAGGTAGATGCCGCCGAAGATCATGAGCAGTGCGGCCAGCACGAACATAGATGTGGCCAGGCCGAGCCTGGTTTGGCGATCCCCGTAGTTCGCAGGGGTTTGAACGGGGAATAGCACGATTCTGGCCGCGGTGCGCCGGGCGGGGCTGGGATACGCCCTCGGAGAGCGGAGGCTGAGCATGCGCAGCACGGTCGTGTGGGAAGGCGTGGAACGGCAGGGACTGCGCTGGCGTGGTCAGCGGATGGAGCGCGCCCAGCCGGGGCAGCGACCTGATCCGTCCCTGCCAGCCGGGACCGACCGGCTGCCGGAGATCAAGCACATTGTCGTGCTCATGATGGAGAACCACTCCTACGACAACTACCTGGGGACCCTGGCCGGGCGCGGCGAGGGATTCCCCGTCGGGCCAGGCGGACAGCCAGACAGCCAGAATCCCGACACTGCCGGCTCCGCGGTGGCCGCGTACCACATGGCATCGACCGTGCAGCAGCCCGGTGTGCCGTGCCAGAGCTGGACTGCTGCCCACACGCAATGGGCCGACGGCAAGATGAGCGGCTTCGTGACCGCCACCCAGGCCACCGCGCCGGCCGGTGACAAGGCGGCAGCGATGGGCTACTGGACAGAAGATGACCTGCCTTTCTATCACGGCCTGGCCCGAACGTTCCCGCTGGCCGATCGCTGGTTCAGCTCGTGCCTTGGCCCGACGTTCCCGAACCGGCGCTTCCTGCTGGCCGGGACGGCGCACGGGCTGATCGACGATCTGCCCGTCAACCTCCTCGACCGGCCGCCGGCGGGCACCATCCTGGACATGCTGACTAAATACGACAGGTCCTGGGTGAACTACCGGCCGGATGCCGACGACCACTCTCAGTTCCGGCGCTACCTCCAGTACAAGCGGCGCAGATCCCGGCATCACTTGCGGTCGGTGGGTCGGCCGTTCCGGCGCATGACCACCGCAGTCAAGCGCGACTTGCAGTTCACCGCGGGCCTGTACCCGTTTGGCCTGGCCAGGCACATGCTGCATGGGCGCAGCATTTGCCAGTTCTTCGCTGACGCTGACGCAGGGACGCTCCCGGACTTCAGCATCGTCGATCCGGACTTTGATGAGTACTCCGAGGAGAACCCGCAGGACATCCGCAGGGGCGAAAGCTTTGCCGCCGAGGTCATCAATCGGGTCATGCATGGCAAGGGCTGGCCGGACACCCTGCTGATCTGGACCTATGACGAGAACGGCGGCTACTACGACCACGTGCCGCCGCCTGCTGCCGTGCCACCGGACGACGTACCTGGCCGCAGTCTGGTGGCCCACCAGTCCTGGCTGCGAACCATTCTCAAGCCGGTCTTCGCCGGCTACGTCCGGCACGCGCAGAATCTTGTCTGCGAGCCACTCGCTTATGACACTTACGGGTTCCGGGTGCCAGCCGTGATCGTGTCGCCTTACGCACGGCCGGAGTGCGTGCTGTCCGAGGTGTTTGACCACACCTCGGTGTTGAAGCTCGTCGAGGAGAAATGGAATCTGCCCGCCCTGACGCGCCGCGATGCCGCAGCCGCAGCGCCGCTCGCCGCGCTCGACCTGTCCGCGCCGCCGGCGTTCCTCACGCCACCCGATCTGCCCGCCCCGAGCCTGCAGTGGGGCTCCTGGTAAGGCCGACATGGACCCAGCGTTCGCGGAGGACGTCCCCTGCCCAGAGGCATGCCTACGGGCGTGCGTCATCAGTTCAAGAACATGAAGGATCGCGGCTAAGGGTTACCGGACTGGCGGGCCACTACGACCGATCGGCGCAGGCGAGTAGTTGTATGAGGATTACCTGGCGGAGCGGGAGAAGGAGGCGGGCCGGTGAGCGGGGTGTCGCGGTGGCGGGAGTCGCCGAATCTGGAGCGCGCGGTGGAGACGGCCGCGGGGCCGGAGGGGTTCGCGGCGGCGGTGTCGGCGATGCTGGATGATGCGCGGGGCTGGCGGCTGGCGGAGATGCGCAAGCGGCGGGGGATGACCCAGGAGCAGGTCGCTGAGCGGATGGGGGTGTCGGTGGCCCGTGTCTCGCAGATCGAGAGCGGGGATGTGTCCACTCAGGACGTGCTGAACCGGTTCGTCGCCGCGCTCGGTGGGACGCTGAAGCTGATCGCTGACTTCGGTGACGAGCAGCTCAAGATCGCGTGACGGGGAGCAAGAGGGGAGCAAGCGACCGGCGATGCAGGGCGGCGCCGGGCGATGTGAGGCGAATGAAGCTGCTGGTCAGGCTGCATGTGGCTATGGTCAGCTATCGGCTGGGTTCGTTGGCATGCAAGAGGTCCGGGGATCGAGTCCCCGTAGCTCCACTTCCCAGCTCAGACCAGTAGATTCGAACGGTTCTCCGCTCTCACGATCGTTGCCTTCGAATAAGGATGCGATCCTCACCTCCAATGCTCTCATCGGCGATTCCGCAGGTCAGAGCCTTTATTCGCGCCATTCCGATGCTCCAGCAGAGCGCTTGCATCAGTTGCAAGAGGGCTGAGATGGCGCTGATATTGGTGCAGCTCAAGGCCAATTTTCGAGACGTAACCTCGGGCGGGAGCCAGGATGGGAGCCAAGCGGTTTCGCGTGGACCGAGCACCGCTTCGGGAAAAGGGCCGGAGGCGGCGCTGATCGCTGTTCCCTTGCGCGACGGCACGTTGCGATGGCGTCCGGCTGGCGTCTGATATTTTCAGCGTCGACTGCGCAGGTGACCTCGTCCGCGGTGGGGATGCCGAGGAGCGGCGCCGGCCCTCGATAGCGCACAAGGATTCCCGAAGCGCGCTGGTAACTCCTTGAGGCGCGTCGGCTGCGCCGCGCACATGCCGGCCGTCGCGCGGTACCTACTGACCCGGTACGACTGCCCCGCGAGGCGGAACGGCTGACGTTCTTCAACCTCTGACGTCGGGCGCGTGCCCGGTCACCGATTTGTTGCTCACATGCCGATGCGAGCGAGTTCCGACATCGCGTTCTTATGCAGAGGCCAGCATCTCCATTCGTGATCAGCAATGCCGTGAGAGGTACGTGGCTGGGCGGCGCTGGTACCCCGCCCTCGGGTGGGCCAGATCGCCGAATCCGGCCTCGGTTGAGGCGCAGACCCCTGATGTTGGTCCGAGCGCGGGTCGGCAGTTATGGGCGGCGGTCGGCCCTGACGATCAGCTTTGGGTAGTGCGGGTATACCGCCGGACGGGGATCTCAGTCGATCGGCTCGCGATGCACCCACTCCACGAGGTTGCCGGACGCGAGCACCCGCACGCGCGCGGCGTACCGGGCGAGGCCGGCGTCGTCGAGGAGGTCGCGCCACTGGCCGCTCGTGCCGCGGCTGAAGAACACGGCGGGATCGATCCAGTGCTCCGGACCGCCGCCGGGGACGGTCGTGCCGGCCCTGCTGCGCATCGACTCGAACGTCGCCGCCTGGACCAGGCGGGGCCATCGGTGCTCGTCGACGTCGATGCCGAGGCGCGCGGCCATCTGCCGCATCTGCCCCTCCAGGTCAGCCTTTAGGTCGTCGTAGTGCAAATACACGACGTCGAGATCGTCGGCGGCGTCCCGGAACGTCTGCAGGTGCTCTACAGTGCGCCGCAGCGACGACCCGACCTGCGTCGACGGCGTCTCGTCGTCGACCCACTGCCAGAAGCGGTCCCGCTCGCCGTCGGGGCGCGGCCGCGGTGGCCGCAATGGTCCGAGCTCGATACCGTCGATCGCGGCCGCCCGTTCGCGTTGGTTGAGGAACGCGCCGATGTCCGTGTTGTCGATATGGTGGTCCATCGACAGCCCCACGTCGCGCGGATCCCGCCCGACGCAGATGTAGGTGACCGTCGGATCGTTGGGTATCCCGTCGAGCGGCGTGTGGGTCTTGATGAACCGGCGGTGCGTCTGGGCTTCCAGGTCCGCGCACACGTCTGTGCGGGCGCGAGTCACCATGTCGATCCACGGCGAGAGCGTGTCCAACGGGAGCGGGAGCTCCGGTTCCTGCAGTATGAGCAGGGCGCAGATCATCTGCGTCCACGTCGTCCCGCACTTCGGCGGGGTGCTGATGATGATGTCGCCGGGGCGGAGCTCGAAGCCGTCCCAGCGGTTGCTGTCGTACATAGTCGCCTCGTAGCGGCGCACGGCTGTCATCCTTGCAGCGGATCCGATCCCGTGAGGCCCAGATGATTCACCGCACGACATCCTGCCGAGGGCTCAAGACTGAGGTTCCGAAGGGCGTGCCCGCGACCGTGCCTCGCCTGGGAGCCAGGGTGGGAGCCAATGTGCACAGGAGCGAGGCAGTGGCGGGCGACACCGGGCGGTTATCGCCGCAGGTCAGATCTTCTCCGGGCGACCGCGGGCGATGGCGCGCGACGGGCCGTGTGTGTATGGCATGCAAGAGGTCCGGGGTTCGAATCCCCGTAGCTCCACTTCCCAGGTCAAGGATATAGATCCGAATTCCCGAAAGTCGCAATCGTCTCCGTTGCGGTGCCTACTGGCGATGCCGGTCTCAGTATGCCTGGCGATCATGCCGTCATGCTCCCATCACCCGGATTTTCCGACTTGGATGCCTGTCCTCCACTGGCAGAAGCTAGATGGATTCAGTGCTCAGCACGGATGTGCCTCGCACGGCTAGTGCCCAGGCTTGGCAGCGGGCCTGCTGAGGGCCTGCCGCATCTGCGGCCATGCTGAAGGAGGAGACGATGCAGACGGAAACCGTGGACTTCGAGGCCATCAAAGAACGCCAGCGGCTGGGCTGGGAGGCAGGGGACTACCCGCGAGTCGGCAATACGCTCCAGCTCATCGCCGAGCGACTGGTCGAGGCCGCCGGCGTGCGCTCGGGCCAGAGCGTGCTGGACGTCGCGTGCGGGCAGGGCAATGCCGCGATCGCGGCCGCGCGCCGCTTTACGGAGTCGACCGGCGTCGACTATGCCGCGAACCTACTGGCACAGGGCCGTGAGCGCGCCGAGGCCGAGCACATCACTGTCACGTTCACCGAAGGCGACGCCGAGCGGCTGCCGTGCCCTGGCGGAGCATTCGACACGACCCTCAGTACCTTGGGCGTCATGTTCGCACCGGACCAGGAACGCGCAGCCGCTGAGCTGGTAAGGGTCACCCGCAAGGGCGGCACGATCGCGCTGGCAAACTGGACACCCGAAGGACTCGTCGGCTTCCTGTTCAAGACCATCGGCAAGTACGGGCCGCCGCCTGCCGGCGTCAGGTCGCCCATGCTGTGGGGTACCGAGAGCCGGCTCGCGGAGCTTTTCGGAGACACCGTCGAGTGGACGTCGCTCACCAAGCGCACGTTTGATTTGTGCTATCGCTCGCCGGAGCATTTCTCGGAATGGTTCCGCCTGTATTACGGGCCGATCACGCGGCTGGCCGGCACCCTCGACGAGGGCACCCGCGCGAAGTTCGCCGCAGATCTCGCCGACGTTGCGAGAAAATTCAACGTCGCGGACGACGGCTCCGTCCTGGCTCCGGGCGAGTACCTGGAGGCAATAGGCGTACGGCGCTGATCACTGCTTTGCGGATCGCGTCCGTGGCCTGCCTTACTCTGGCAGGCCGCGGATAGCGCTGCCGGTCGCCATCTGTGTCGCGCCCATGTTGGCCATCGCGGCCTTGCCGCAGTCTCGCTCATCTCCGCCCGCGAAGATGAGCGTGCGGGCCCACTGATAGCGGCACCCGGCGTCCCTCAGTACCGTGGCCGCGGCGAGCAGTTCCCTGCGATCTGAGCCAGCGAGCCCCGCAGCACGGCTGACGATGGCGGCCGCGATCGGGTTACCCGCGGTGGCCAGCCGGGCCCGGCGAAGTCGGTCGGGGACGTCGGGGGAGCGGGCGAGCACCGCCGCTTCTGCCCACTCGGCCGCGTACCAGGGCCGCCACTGGCCGTTCTGCCAGGATCGGAAGTCCTCCGGCTGCCTGGTCAGCCGGCGCAGCGCCGCGGCATGTTGGCCCCGGTGAAGCAGCAGCAATGCGTCGAAGAACTCGTAACACTCCAGGTCTCGTGCCGCTTGGGCGGGCGTAGTCATGCTGTGGCTTATATCGAGCCAAGCTGTACGGGTGCTGTCGTCCCCACGCAGTCCGTGCACCGTCGCCGCCGCATAGGCTCCGCGGTTGAGATTGCCGTCGCGCGGCCTGCCTGCCCGTTCCCAGCCTTCTAGGTATCTCTGCCCGAACGCGACCGTATCGTCCCAGTCACCGGCCAGCGCCGTGACGACCAGCAGCCGGGCATTTGCCAGGTGCCACTCCTCGCGATAGAACGGCAGGTCCCGGACGCGCTCCGCGAGCCCGCGCGCTGCCGGCAGGTCGCCGGCTGCGACTGCGGTATCGGCGGCCATGCAGAAGGCGTCGGACACTTCGAGCCCCGCATCCGCCCGGACCGGCAGTTTTGCCAGCAAGGTCGTGCGCCGTAGGGCGCTGGCCGCCGCCGCGCGGACCTCTCCGCCCGCCAGTTGCACGGCGGTGAGCTGGTCGAGCGCGGCGCTTTCAGCCAGCGGGTCTCCGGCCCGGCGGGCCATCGCAAGAGCCTGTTCGGTCGCCTCGGCAGTAGCCGGATCGTCCTCCGGACCTGCAAACGCCTCTGCAACTCGGATCCGGGCCTCCGCGACCGGATCCCCTCCGGCTAGCGCCCTCGCCTCGGTGAGGAGAGCATCCACCGCTCCGTCGGGAGGGATGTCAGAGATGAGTCCGAATGCACGGTTGATGAACTCGGCGGCTTGCGCGAGGTCCCGCGCCGCGCTTACCCGGTCCCCGGCGCGCAGTGCAACGTCAGCGGCTTCACGATGCAGTCGCAGCACATCGTTGCCGAAGTGCCTGGCTGAGGCTGCCCCAGCGGCGAAGTGCAGGGCATGCGCGGCGGCGGCATCTGTCTGCGACAGCTCGGCCGCCTGCTCGTAGCGGCGCTGCGACTCGCCGGGCATCCCGCGGACGAAGCTCAGCTCGGCGAGGCACATTGCCAGCTGATATGCCTCAGAGCGGCGTTCCGGCCTGGTCGCCGCCCAGCCGAGCGCTGACCGCAGCTCATCAGCGATCCTCTCGAAGGCCGAGCGCCAGGCACCAGAGTCAGGGACGGAATCGGCGCCGAGTGCGGCGCCGGCGTCCAGGCACCAGCGGACGTGGCGTGCGTGGACGTCAGCGAGTTCGCCAGCCTCGGCCAGGCGTGCGGCTGCGTACTGGCGGATGGTCTCAAGGGCGAAGTAGCGAGTCGCGTGTCGCCCGGCAATCGCTACGAGCAGGCTCTGATCGGCGAGCGCGGCAAGGCCCGGGGCCAGGTCGCTGGCCGGGACCGTCGACCACCCTGTGGCGAGCGTCGCGGCATCATGGGCGGTAAAAGGCCCAGCGAACACCGAAACCAGTCTCAGGACGGCCTGATCGGGGCGGTCCAGCAGCGCGAAGCTCCAGTCCAGGGCTGACCGGAGGGAGCGATGCCGATCATCGATCCGCGAACCGCCGGCGAGCAACCGCAGGCGGTCGGTGAGTCCGGCTTCGAGGCCATCCAGGCCGAGCGCTGGCAGCCGGGCGGCGGCCAGCTCTATCGCGAGCGCCATGCCGTCCAGTCCCCGGCAGATAGCCGCGATCCGGCCGTGGTCGGCCGCTGCAGCGGGGCTGCTGCCGCTGGACATTGCCCGTGCCAGGAACAAGGCCACCGCATCACCAGCACCCCCGTCGTCGTCGGAGGCAGATAGGCCAGGCACCGTGAACACCCATTCGTAGGGCACCTGCAGTCTGGCCCTGCTGGTCGCGAGCACGACCAGTCGCGGGCAGCTGGCAAGCAGGCGTTCAAGCAGCAGCACGACGCCGCTGGCCAGATGCTCGCAGTTGTCCAGGACGAGCAACACATCTCGGTCTGTAAGCCAGGCGAGGACCGTGTCTTCCGGCGAGCGGCCCTGCTGCTCGCCAAGGCCCAGCGCAGCGGCGAGTGCCGGCGAGACCATGGCCTGGTCGGTTACCGGGACCAGATCGACGTACCAGGCGCCGTCGGCGTAGCGATCGGCCATGTCGGCGGCAACTACCTGGGCGAGACGGGTCTTGCCGACTCCGCCCGGGCCGACAGCGGTAACGAGCCGGTGTGAGCCGAGCGCATCAGTAAGGGCTGCCCGCTCGGCAGCGCGGCCGATGAATGCTGTCAGCGGCGATGGCCATCGTGCGGTCCCGTTGGCCTGAGTACCCGAGGCGCCGTGTGCGGCCGACGCCTTCTCCATGCTTGCCGCGATGCGGACCAGGGCACGGCGGTCCTGCGCTCCAAGCTTGCGCAGCAGCGACGAAACGTGGCTCTCCACGGTGCGGATCGAGATGAAAAGCCTTGCGCCGATCTCTGCGTTCGTCAGATGCTCGGCGACGCGTTCGAGCACCTCGGCCTCTCGGGCCGACACTGTCGGCAACAACGATTCCCGCCCCACCCAACTGATTCTCGTCGCTGCCGCCGCGATTGCGGAAGGTGCGCTTGGTGAGCAACTCGGCTATCAGCCCCATCGGCCGACGCGCTCGTCAGGGCGACCGTGAACCCTGTGACGTGTTGTCGTGCGTAATCAAGTTGCGAGCGCCGCCGAGCGCCACTCACACCCGCTGTACCTGCTTCAAAACCTGGTCGAACGACAGACGAGATAGCACCCGTGACTGCCCGTTATTGAGTTCGTCGCGGCAGACGGGCCGCCGGCAAAGCCCGGCGCCGTTAAGGATTCCGTTTCGCTCGATCCGGGCCGCGTGCTGCGAGTGTGATCAGCGCCTGCCTGCCGGGCACGGCAGGCCCTTGAACTCCGGGTGGTCGCCGGGGGTGGGATCAGTGAACCGACAGCCGAAGAACGGAGACGCGACTGCCGCCGGATCGAGGATGTTGTCACCAGCTGGCCGATGGCCCGTGGCAATCCATGACACCAGGGCGGAGAATCCGGCCGACAGCTCGCTGGTTGTGTAACCGCAGTGGGTGACCTCGCGGATGGCCCGGTCCACGAACAGCCCGCCCTCGTGGTGCGCCACCATCAGCGCGTCGTAGCGCTGGTCCATGGAGAACGGAACGAACAGGTCCCCGATCCCGTGAATCGACAGAACCGGGATGCCGGGATCGCCGTGGATCACCGGCAGTTCCGCCGGCGACAAGGAGTCGGCTGACGACGTTGCCGTGACCGGAACCCGGAGCACTGCCCGGTTGAGCGCGATCTCCTGAGGGAGCATGCGCAAGGGCTGGTCGCTGAAGGTGTAGAAGGTGCCCTCGTTGCCAGCCACGCTGCCGTTCGCGAACCCGAGGGTCCCGCCGTTGAGCCCGGGGTAGACGCCGAACAAGAAGGGGATCTTGGTCAGCGGCGCGAACCCGAAGGAGTTCCAGTAATCGAGGGCGCTCTGGAAGCCAGGCCGGGTGCCGCCAGAGAGCTGCTCGACCGTATCCGCCCACAGAGTCCCGGTCTTGGTCAGGTCGGTGCCGAAGGTCTGCCCACCGGTCGCCGGGTTGGGCGTGATCCCCAGCCCCGGCAGCTCAGACTGGACGGCGGTCTGGTAGGCGGGCGTGTAGGCGGTGCCCGCGGCCAGCGTCGTCGGGTAGGCAATCGTGGTGCCGGTCAGCGCCGCGGCGGTGACGTTGGCGCCCAGGTAGTAGTCGAACAGGTCACTGCCTGCCAGCACGCCGCAGGACGGCATAGCACCGGCAAAATCGCCCTTGTACGCCTCGATCTCGGCTGTGGTGATCTCACCGCCCATCGACAGGCCGGTCATGATCGCCTGCGTCGGGCGCAGCCTGGTGATGGCGGGGAACGCCTTGAGCAGGTCGTGGGTGTCGACCACACCGTCGCCGGGGTCATAGCCGTTCAATGCGTAGCTCGATGCCGCCCACGCATACCCGTGGTCGACGAAATACTGGCGCAGCTGAGGTTCGTCGACCCACACCACGTTGCCGGTGCCCCGGAAGCCATGGGCATACATGACGAGCGTGCCGTTCCAGTGCGGCGGGACCTCGATCCGGTACGCGGCTCCGTCAGTGCCGATGCCCGTCCACACTCGGGACAGCTCACCGCCGGTGTCGGCAACGGGCCCAAACGGGCCGGTGTAGGCGGACCCGTTGAACTCGCACGCCGGGTCGGCGATCTGGACGCCGGATACGACGGCGCTCGGCGTGGTAATGCAGGTGCTGGCATCGAAGGCCGCCGGAGCGACGGCGCCTGCAGGAATAGCGCCGACCGCGGCCGATCCGATCGACAGCGCCGCAGCGCTGACCAGAGCGGCGACGATACGGCGAGTGTTGCGGCGAACCGGCATCGTGACCTCCAGCCAGAGCGACTTGGGGTGACTTTACCGGGAGCGTGTCCTCAATGGGAAGTCTGCGTAACTAGCGAGGCGAGCCACAATTTCGCGTGCTTAGAGCGATATGAGCGCGGGTCACTTCGCGGCCGTCCGCGCCCGGAAGGATGAGGTCCCATCGTCGGGACCGGAGTTCCTCACCTTGAGCGCCGACCGCACTGTTGTCTCTGGCCAGGCGGCCCGCACGCCATCCGAGGCAAGCGCTCAGCAGGCTTGATCACGCCCGATACGCTCGACGTCCGCCCGTTGCGGCACATCCTGCCTGGTCAGCACCGGCTAGCGTTGTTCACTGAAAAGCGAAATATCGGGGCCACTGGCGCTCACAGGCACAATTCTCCGGCGGGATTGGTGCGGTCGATCGCCAATCGGAGCGGTCGACGGTCGTTCCCGTTGTCGAGCTCGGTACCGGGCAACAATGTGGTCAGCAGTGCGCTAGCTGTTAGCAGCTTCGTACTGCTCGGAAACGCTGGCGGCGATCCGGCCGCGGTCGCTGACCGCGATGCCGTTGTCTCGCGCCCAGGCCCGGATATCACCACTGCGCTCACGGGCCGAGGATGTGCGTGCCGGTCTGCGGCGCTGGCCGCGCCCCGCCTTACGGGCATGGCCGATGTACGGCGCGACCTTCTTGCGGAACGTAGCTGCGTTCTTCTTGCTCAGATCGATCTCGTAGTCAGAGCCGCCCAGCCCGAACCGTATCGTCTCGTCGGCAGGGCCGCCGGACAGGTCATCTTCCAGCGCCACCGCGATCTTTGTCGCCATCCCCAACCTCCTTGACTAACTGAGGTATCTGCACGGTAACCGATCACGGGCCGTATCCGGCGCAACGCCACCCTCGAGCTGGCCGGCCGCCATAATCCGATCACGCGCATTCGTCACGCGGCGCCCCAGAAGCGCGGCGGCACAACCACCATCGCGGCAGGACCTCGCCAAGACCGCGCAGATCGGCTCGACTCCCACCGCAGCCCGCCCTCGGCGCAGTCCTTGTGCTCGCTGATGAACCTCACGAGCGCGGGTGTGGCCGGTCGAGCTCGGCCGCGAATAAAACCGACGCTGCCTTCAGGATCTCATTCGCCCGGCGCAGCTCAGCGACCTCGCGTTTGAGCCGCCGGATCTCCGTCGACTCCTCGCTGGTCACACCCGGCCGGGTCCCGCCATCGACTTCGGCCTGGCGGATCCACTTGCGCAGCGTCTCCGAGCTGCCGATGCCCAGCTTCTGCGCCACCGCGCCGATCGCGCCTACTCCGACGCGTAATCCGGCCGCACCTCGGCCACCATGCGCATCGCGCGCTCACGCAACTCCGGCGGATAGTTCGCTGACTGTCGTCCCACGACTCCATCTTCTCCTCACGAGATGGAGTCCCCGGACACGCCGGATCGATTCAAGCAGCCGGTTGAGCTGTCTGGGCCGTGACCGATGGGCGCATGCGCGTGTCCGGCCGCAAGCCCGGATGAGAGCCATGGGCACTGCTGGTCCTCGGCTGAGGTGCACCTTCGACTCGAGTCGCGCGCCGGCTTCCGACGTCGCCGACCGGCTGCCCGGGATCTTCGAGGACCATAACCTCGTCGGTCCGGAAGACGCCCGGTCGGGAGATGGCCCGGCGATCGCGGCAGAACGGGCACCTGTAGCAGGCGGGCTCGTGCAGCCTCACGGCCGGGATCGCAGCACGGCGACCTCGGGGAACTCCTCGGGCGAGCCGTAGCCGTGCTCGGCCAGCCAGCGGACGTTAGTCAGGCATCGCAACGACCACCATGCGCGGATGAGGTCGCGGTCGACGTCGGTGCCGTAGCCGGCGACGACGTCGCCAAGGTGCTCCTTGTGTCCGAGCGTGAGGATGGCGAGGTCGAAGAGCGCGTCGCCCTGGGACGCCTCGGACCAGTCGACGACGCCGGTGACCTCGTCACCGTCGACGAAGACGTGGTCGACCTGCAGGTCGCCGTGGATGAACACCGGTGTCCACGGCCGGAGCGCAGTCTCGGCGAGCTGGCGGTTGCGTGTGACCAGGTCGGCGGGAAGGACGTCGTTGGCGACGAGCCACTCGCACTCGCCGTCGAGGCGCGATGCGAGCTCGTCGAGGCTCCGGCCGGGCCATGGCGGCAGCGGCGCGTCGTGCAGCGTCCGTACGGCGGCACCGGCCGCGGCCCACGCCGCCGGCGACGCGGTCGACGGTTCGCCGAGGTGGCCGAGTGCCGTCCCCGGGAGGGCGGCGAGCGCGAGCGCGGGCGGCTTCCGCCACAGGATCTCCGGGGTCGGGATCGGCGCCATCGCCATCGCCTCGACCTCGACGTCGGTGCGGGTCTGATCAGCGTCGATCTTCAGGAACACGTCGCCGACGCGCAGGGTCGCGCGCTCGTTATGGGCGACGACGACCTCGACCTCCTCCACGTTGGCCATCATCGCGGGGATGACTACCGGCGTCACCGGGTTTATCGCGTGCGACCGCGCGGCTGACCGCGTCCCGCTGCCCGGCCTCGCGCCGCTGCCGACCGCTGACGGCCGGGCACTGCCTCGGTCCGCTGGGCCCCGGCACGCGGATCGTGAAGTCCAGGCGACATGCCGTCGCGGTCGGTGACCTCGACGCGACCGAGACTATCGCTCCGATGAAGTCGACCGAGCGCAGTCGCGCATGACCCGGCTGCGCTCAAGTCGTCCGGTTGCCCGTCGAACACACCTGGCCCATGCCTCGCCGCGCCCGAAGCGGCGACCTGGTGGCACGCGCTCGCTCGGCGTGCGAATCGGGATGCGTCACGGCGCATAGGCAGCGACCTAGCCGACTCGCTCACATCGGCACGACCTGCTGGAGCCTCGAGCTGCGCGAGCGCGCGGAGTCGGAGAAGAGTTACACCCGTGAGCCATGGCCGGAGGATCGGCAGTAGCCGCTCGTGCGCTGCCCCGAATCAGCGCGGGCTGTCAGGATGGTCACGTGGACGTACTGAGCAGCCGGATCCTGCTGCACCCCGTCGATCTGGGCCGGAGCAGGCACTTCTACCGTGACCTGCTCGGCTTGGCCGTCTACCGCGAGTTCGGCTCCCTGGCCGATCCTTCGGTGGTGTTCTTCCTGGGCGGCGGGCTCCTGGAAATCTCCGGGTCTACGACCAGCCCGCCGGGACGCTCGGTGCAAATCTGGCTCCAGGTGCGGGACGTGCATGCTGAGCATGAGCGGCTCACTGCTGCCGGTGTGCGTGTGCTCCGGGAGCCGACGGTGGAGTCCTGGGGACTGACCGAGATGTGGATCGAGGACCCCGACGGCATAGGCATCGTCCTCGTCGAGGTTCCCGGCGATCACCCGCTCCGCCGCGACTGGCGACTCTCGCCGCCGACAGTGTGATCCACACGCGGCAAGCGCGGCAAATCAATCGAGCTGACTCACCTACGCTGGCGGGGCTGGCCAACCGGGCGGTAAGGGCTGGATCCGGTTGTCCCCGAGAGGGTTCAAGAAGGCGGGGAAGTAGACCCGGTCCAGCCGCCAGCTCGAAGTCCGTAACGCGGCTACTTGTCTCTTCCAAGACCTCTAGCCGGTGGCCTGAAACGATCTGGCATCGCATCGGCACGGGAGACTCGCCTGAGCCCAGCGGCCGGGCTGCCGTCAAACCCACAGCCTTCCTCGCCGCGGTAGTGGGCGGCGGCTTGCCCCGAGATGGCTCACGCATGGACTTGCGGCAAGCTTGCCGCGCTGACCTGCGGGTTTCGCGCCGCTCAGTGAGCGGAAGTGCGCACTAATCCGGCCCCCGTGGCCTGCTGCTGTGCCGTACGTGCATTGGCCCGGACTCACAACCGAAGCGCGGCGCGTGGTTCCCTTGAATCCATGATGGACACCAAAGACCGGACGCTCGAGATTCACGAGATCACATTCGACGCCCGAGATCCGCACTCGCTCGCCGCGTTCTGGGGCGCACTGCTTGTGCGAGAGATCCGGCCCGGCGACATGCCTCAGGACGACTCGGTACTGGTCACGCCGACCGCGGGCCAGCCGGGCCTGTTGTTCCTGCGCGTCCCCGAGGGGAAGACGGCGAAGAACCGCATCCATTTCGATCTTTGGCCGACCTCGGCCAAGCGCGACGAGCAGGTCCAGCGCGCGATCGAGCTAGGGGCAGTACCGCTGGCCGACCAGCGGCGAGACGACGGGACCGGGTGGGTGGTCTTCGCTGACCCTGAGGGCAACGAGTTCTGTATCGGACGCAGCGCCGCTGAGCGGGCGGCGGGTGCGCACTAGCCTGAGCCGACTCGGGAATGACATCGCTGGCGGGCCTCCTCGGCTCAAGCGCCAGACATACCACTTGGCGCCAGAAGCGGATGCGCGCTGCGGACGTGGATGGCCTGAACGCAGTCGAGGTCACGGGGAGGGTATGCCGCTTCGGGACTGGCTGTCCTCAGGATGCGTGCATGCTGTGGCACTGGGTTGGCGTCGGTCCGTCAATGGTGTCGTGCCGGCGGGCTCAAGGGCCAGACTGCTGGTCACGGCCGGTGGCTGCAGGCTTGGTCGGCTCGCTGGCGAGACCGCTGAGCGAGAATCTGGTCATGGATCAGGGCAGGGGATCGGCGCCGGTTATATCGGTCGCGCCGGCTGGAGCCTGGCGTTTCTGGTGGCTGCCGCGGGGGCGCGAGGAGGAATACGAGTTCACCGTGGCGGCCCGTCCGACGGTGGAAGGTCCGGGGCCACTGACATCGTTGCTGCCGGCCGACGGCAGTTCGGCGCTGGCGCCGGGGAGCAAGAGGGGAGCAAGCGACCGGCGATCGTGGGCGGCGCAGGGCGACGTGCGGCGAATGAAGCTGCTGGTCAGGCGGCATGTGGCTACTGTCGGCTACCGGCTGGATTCGTATGGCATGCAAGAGGTCCGGGGTTCGAATCCCCGTAGCTCCACTTCCCAGTTCAAAGCCCTTAATTCGAACGACCGCCGCGCGGCGGTTTCCAGCGAGGACCAGATCCCGACAGGCAAGGAGTCAACCGACCTCGGGGCAGTCCCAAACAGTCCCACTGTTCGGTCTCAAGAGAGCGAAGAGGACAGTTGGCCAGCCAATCCGGTGCGCGAAACACCGTATTCAAGCGTTCCCTTGCCGGGCCAGGACGCTCAGGCCAGGAGGACGTGATCCCAATCACCAATCCCTTGAAGGACAAGGAATGTGGCGCTTCTGCCACCGCTGTTGGTTACTAGATGCGGGCGCCCGGCACGAACCGGTCCCCAGCTCTGGCCCGGTTGAAGTTCGACCTGTTCTTCGGGATCGCGCAATGTGATCCGCACGCTGCCGTCGAGAACATAAAAAGTGTCCTGGATGCTGGTGTGATAGTGCCAGGGCACCCGCTGCGTGGGACTCATCCGCAGCTCGGAGATACGGAATCCCGGACGTTCTGCGTGACGCGTAACCCGCTCGGCGACCTCACCCGAGTCCGCACGATCTTGCATGAGCACCTCCTCAGAGATGACAACCAGGGTGCATACGAGCCGTCAGCCCTGGCTGCTAGGAAGAGCCCTGACGGTGCGCGGAGGTTTCCGCCCAAGGCTTCACAATGCTCGGCGTCGAGGTCCACGGTCGGTTGCCCGTCCAGGCGCAGACGGCTGATGTAGACCGCGAGATTATCGGCGTAGACGCACCAGCCGTCGCGGGCGGAGGGTATCGCCCCAGCGACGCGGCGAACTCCAGCGCGGCAGCGCCAGGTCGTCCTTGCCGCGGTGGTTTCCAGGCGGCTCGTCATTGCAGTCCTGCGTTCCTGATGTACATGAGTACCGCACGGACGCGCCGGTGGTCGTCGGTGGCGGGCAGCAGGCCGAGCTTGGCGAAGATGGATCCGACGTGGGTCTCGACGGTTTTCGGTGACAAGAACAACCGCTCGCAGATCGCATGGTTGGAGCGGCCTTCGGCGATCAGGGCGAGGATGTCCTGCTCGCGGCCGGTGAGATCAGCGAGCGCGCTGTCGTCGCCCCGGCGTTGGAGCAGCCGGGCCACTACGTCGGGGTCGATGACCGACCCCCCGCTTGCGATGCGCCGGACCGCTTCGGTGAACTCCGCGATGTCGGACACCCGGTCCTTGAGCAGGTAACCGACCCGAGCGGGTGAGTGGTGCAGGAGCCGGATCGCCTGGCGTGTTTCCACGTACTGGGACAGGACCAGGACGCCGACCGCGGGATGCTCGGCGCGGATCCGCTGCGCTGCCAGCAGCCCGTCGTTGGAATTGGTCGGCGGCATCCGGATGTCGGTGACCACGACGTCGGGCTCGTCCCGTCCGACCAGCTCGTGGAGGGCGTCGGCGTCGCCTGCCTGGCCTATTACTACGAAGCCACTGTCAGCCAGGAGCCTGGCTAGGCCTTCGCGGAAGAGTACCGAGTCGTCGGCAAGCAGAACCTTCACCGCGGCGGGAGCGGAACCGGGTCGCAGTCCCGGTGGCCGCTCAGGCATCGCAGGGTATTTCGGCGAAGACCCGGGTCCCGCCGCCAGCCGGAGTCTCGACGCAGAAATCGCCGCGCAGTGCGCAGACGCGGTCTTCTAGTCCGCGGAGGCCGGAGCCGCGGCCTGGGTCGGCGCCACCGATGCCGTCGTCGAGGACCTCGACGCGCAGGGTTCCGTCGCACAGCGAAAGCTTGACTCGCGCCGTCGAGGCGCGGGCATATTTCGCTACGTTGGCCAGTGATTCGGATACGACGAAGTAGGCGGCCGCTTCGACCGCCACGGGCAGCCGCGCATCGAAGTCGGCGGCAAACCGGACCGGGAGCGATGACCTGTCCACGAGCGATTCGACGGCGGCGGGGAGGCCCTCTTCGGTCAGGAGTGCTGGGTGGATTCCCCGGGCGAGCTCGCGGAGGTCGCTGATCGCCTGCTTCAGTTCGGCGGCGGCCTGGGTCAGCGCCGCGGCAGTCGCTGGGTCGGCGCCGTCGCGGTCGCGCAGCATGGCCAGCGAGAGGGCGAGGGTCGCCAGCCGCTGCTGGGCGCCGTCATGCAGGTTTCGCTCAACGCGACGCCGCTCGCGATCCCCGGCCTCGACGATGCGCTGCCGGGATGCCAGGACTTCCTCTAGCTGGGCCCGGACTTCTGCGTGCAGCCGCGCGTTTTCGATCGCTATCCCCGCCGCCGCGGCGGCGGCGCGCACGAGGCCCTGGTCAAGCGCGGGGTCGTGGATCAGCGCGGCTAGCGGCCGTCCGTCTCGTTCCGCCAGCGTGGCCGTGCGCGGCCGGGCCCCGGGTCCGGGCCTGCGGCAGTGATTCCTGCTGGCCGCTGGCATTGACCCAGCGTTCCCGACCCTCCAGCGCGTACAGGAGCCGCAGCGACGGATCCCCGAGCGTGCGGGCGAGCGATGCCTGCAGCTCACCAGGGGGAAGCGGTTCCTGCAGCTCGACCACGAGGTCGCCGACCGCGCTGCGTGCCAGCCGGGCGCTCAGCAGGCCCCAGATGAACACGATCGGAAGGCTCGTCTGCAGAACGGCCTGCAGCTCCCATAGCAGATATGCAAACGGGTCAGCCAGCGGGAAAGGCGACGCGAAGGCTGACATCAGGTAGACGAGCGCGATGATGCACACCGCTACCCATAGCGGGGCCAGGTCACGTCGATGGACGGGTGTCGCCCGTCGGAACCGCAGCCACACCACGAGAATGAACAGCAGGGCAAGCAGCAGCCCGCCTCGCTGGGCATACGAAGTGGCTGTGTCGTAGACAGTCCTACTGGGGAACGGGGTCGGCTGCCGCGCGCACGCGATGCAGCCCTCTGCGCGAGGATCGTATACGAGCAAGATCACGACGCAGATGCCCGCGGCCCAGGCGTAGACAAGGCCGACCACCACCCGGTCGATCGATGTGCGCAGTCGGCCGGTGGGATAGGACACGGCGATGTGCGCGAGGATCGGCGTAGCCCCCCATTGGCCAACGCTGGCGCCGAGCACCGGCAGTACCGGCACGTCGATGTTTCCCCAGTTGCCGACGTAGGACACGAATGCGAACGCGATCATGAGGGTGCCGATCGCGTTTCCGGGTCGGCGATCCAGCGCGATAATCCCGCAGGTCAGGAAGGCCAGGCCGGTCATCGCGTCAAGGAAGTGATTCTCCGGGACGCCGTGGCGGATGCTGACCCATTCCGCGCCTAGTATCCAGCCGACACCTGCCACAGCCAGCGCGAGCAGCCCCCACCTTCGCCGGGTCATCGGCAGGTTCCGTCGAGCACGGCCCGGAGCGCTTGCGCGGAAAGGTCGCTCTTGGAAATAAAGCCCAGTGCTCCGCTGCGTCGGATGCGGCGGCCGTAGTCGGAGGCATCGCGGCTGGAAATCAGTACGACAGCGGGCGGAGCAGGCTCGCAGCGGAGCCGCCGGACTACCTCGAAGCCGGTGGTGTCGGGGAGCTGGATGTCCAGCAAGATCAGATCCGGTGTGAGTGACCTGGCCTGGCTCATCCCGGACGCTCCGTCTTGTGCTTCCCCGACGACCTCGTAGCCGGCGGCAATAAGCAGTGCCCGGGCTCGGGCGCGGAACCCCGGGTGATCGTCGACGATGAGCACAGTGCACGGCATCGCTCAGATGGTCGCATTCAAGCACGCCGCCGTCATCGGGGCTAGCCCTGAGCCAGATCCCCGAGCCTGCCCCGAAGCGCGCCGACCCGTTCCCTTCCTAAGGTCGAGCCGTCGACCACCGAGGGAGGACCGGATGGAAACGCAGACCATCGAACGGCTGCAGGCCAGGCGCGCGGCCACCCCGGCGACACTCGCCGGCTACGCGGGGGCGGCCGCGTTTGTGATCGCCGCTGGCTGGTTCTGGCTCGTCACGAAGAACGTGACGGTGGCCGCGCCGCCCTTGGCAGGACCACATGTGCCGCCCCTGCAGGCGATGCGGATCTACTACCGCTGGCAGGCGACGACGCTGCCGCAGGAGCGGTACTACACCGCGATCGCGATCGGCGGGTTCATCTGCCTGGCGATGGCGGCTGGCATGCGCCGCGACGCGGTGGCCCGTGGCCGCCCGCTCACCACCGCCGGCGCGCTGCTGGTCGGCGGCGGCGCTGCGACCTGGATCACCGGGAGCATCCTGGAGCTCGGGGGACACCGCGCCGTGGGCCTCATGGCCACGCACGCCAACCCGATCCAGGCTACGAACTCGATCGCGTTCACCATCGACGCGATCGCCGCGGCGTTCGCGCTGGCTTCGTTCGCGTTGATCGGCATCGGTCTGCTCGTAATCGCAGCCGCAGCAGCCCGCGGGGACGCCGGCCATCGGGCCTGGGCCGGCTACACGATCCTCATCGCGCTGGCGCTGCTGGTCCTGGCCTGGTCCTACGCCGCAGGAAACAGCAACCTTTCCGACTTGCTGCTGTTCGCCGCCGGCATCGCGCCGCTGCCGTTCTGGCTGATCTGGACCGGCCGCATCAGCCGCAACGCGCAGGCATCCGCCGAGGCACTGTGACTCATGCCAGCGCAATCGGAAGACGACGTCATGGACGGCAAGACAGAGTTCCTCGATTGTCCCGCATACCTCGATCCAGAGCGCGCTGCGCGGTGCGGGCTTCCCGCCGAGGTAACGGCCCGGTACATCCTGCCGTCAACCGACGGGCAGATGGAATGCGCCAGAATCCGCTGCCCCAGCGGCCATTGGTTCAGCGGGCCGATCGAATCCCTCACTCCTCCGGCCGCCGCCGCAGCCGGCACCGATCAGCGCTCCCGCCGCTACCCCTGACGACGCATACGGACCGGACGCACCGGCATTCACCCCCGGACACGAGGCTCGTGCCAGCCAGAACAGGAAGACACGCAGATGCGGATCCTTGTGCTTTCGAGCGCTTACAACAGCATGGCCCAGCGCACGCATGTCGAACTCGCCGACCGCGGCCACGTCGTGTCAGTCGAACTGGCGCTGAGCGTTGACGTCATGCGGCAAGCTGTCCGCCTCTTCGATCCCGACCTTGTCATAGCGCCGATGCTGACCACCGCGATACCCGCCGATATCTGGTCGGCCCGGCCTTGCTTCATCATTCACCCGGGCCCACCAGGCGACCGCGGCCCGTCCTCACTCGACTGGGCGATCATGGAACGCACCGAGCGCTGGGGTGTCACCATCTTGCAGGCCAACGCTGAGATGGACGCCGGCGACATCTGGGCAAGCGCGGAGTTCACGATCGACGGCCGCTCGAAGAGCTCGCTGTACCGAACCGAGGTAGCGGACGCGGCGATGCACGCCTTACTCCTGTCAGTAGAGCGATTCGAAACCGGAACCTTCCGGCCCCAGCCCCTGGACAACAGCCGCGCCAGCGTGACCGGCAGCCTCCGCGGGCCGTGCCGGCAGGAGCACCGCAGGATCGAATGGTCATCCGAGCCGACGACCTCGGTGCTGGCAAAACTGCGCGCGGCCGACTCCCAGCCGGGCGTCCTCGACCTCATCGGCGGCCTCGAGTACTTCCTGTACGGCGGCCACGAGGAAGATCAGCTGCGCGCCGCGCCCGGCACGATCATGGCACAGCGACGCGGCGCGGTCTGCCGCGCGACGACCGACGGAGCCGTCTGGATCCCGCAACTTCGCCGCCGGCCAGTCCCCGGCGGGCCGGCCACGTTCAAAATGCCGGCCACACTCGCGCTCGGCGAGGCAGCCGCGGCCGTACCGGAGGTTAGAGCTCCGCTGATGCTGCCGCCGGGCCGGCGAACTTACCAGGAGATCAGCTACCGCGAAGCCGACGGCGTCGGCTACCTGCGGTTCTCGTTCCCCGGCGGGGCGATGAGTACCGATCAGTGCCGCCGGCTGCTCGCCGCATACCGGCACGTCCAGCGCCGCCCCGTGCGCGTCATCGTCCTGTGCGGAGCAGCAGACATATTCGCGAACGGAATCCATCTCAACGTGATCGAGGCCGCAGCCGACCCTGCCGGAGAGTCTTGGCGGAACATCAACGCAATCAACGACCTGGTCGAGGCAATACTGACCACCACCGACCGGCTCACCGTGGCGGCGCTAACCGGCAGCGCAGCCGCCGGAGGGCTGATGCTCGCACTCGCCGCCGATCACGTCTGGTGCCGAAGCGGCGCGGTCCTCAATCCGCACTACCTGCTGATGGGCCTGCACGGCTCGGAGTACTGGACCTACAGCCTTCCCCGCCGTGTCGGCGAGCAGAAAGCAGCCGAGCTCACCCAGGCATGCCTGCCCGTCAGTCCGGCGTCCGCTGAGGCCTGCGGCCTAATCGACCGGGCAGTCCCCGGCGATACCGCCGGGTTCGGCCAGCAGGTTGCCGTACTGGCGCGGGAGTTGGCCCGCTGCCCTGATTTTGACTCGCAACTCGCGGTGAAGGCACGACGGCTGGCCGAGCTGGCCAGCACCCGGCTGCTCGACCGCCACCGCCAGGCAGAACTCGCGGTAATGAGGCAGAACTTCAGCGGACCAGGCGAGCCGTACCCGCGACTGCGACGTGCCTTCGCCTGCAAGCAGAAACCGACGCAAACGCCGCCCCACCTGGCGCTCCACCGATCCGCGACCTCGGACACGGGCCAGCCAGGCGACAACATCCTGGCGGTCGGGAAAATGGCACGCGGCACGCATAGCAGCGAGCGATGAACCGGTGGCCGCAGTAATGCCGGGCAGCCCGGGAATCGCGATCGTGGGGGCGGGGCCCGCCGGACTCGTGGCTGCCCACCTACTGCACCGTGAAGGCATTCCGTTCGTGGTGTTCGAGCGGAAGTCGCTGGCTGACCTGTGCCGGAGCCCGAAAGCCGGGCTGATCGAGTACCGCACGGCGCAACTGTTGAAGCGGGAGGGCATCGCCCCGGCCGTCCTTGATTTCTGCACGGAAAATCGCCGCTGCGAGTTCCGCACGCCAGACGAATCAGTGGTGCTGGAGTACGCCGCCTTGACCGGCGGGCGTCCGCACTATATTTATCCGCAGCATCAGCTGGTGCAGCGGCTGTGCGACACACTGATCAAAGCAGGCGGCCAGTTGAGGTTCGGGCACACGGTCCGGGCCATCCGGCAGGATCGCAGCGGGGTGGTGCTGACAGTTGACGGGCCCGAGGGCGGGCGGTCCGAGACCGGTTGCGAGGTGGCAGTAGGGTGCGAGGGATCCAATAGTCCCGTCGCGGCGGCAATGACCGGGAGTCGGGTCAGTGAGCAGTCCTTGCCGGTGCGGTGGCTGGTGATCCTCGGTGCGGCACCGCCACTGGAGAACCACACCATCTACGCCGCCCATCCCCGCGGGTTCGCCGGGCAGATGCGCCGCGGCCCGGACCAGACCCGGTACATGCTGGAGATCTCCGCTAGCGACCGCGTCGCTGACTGGCCCGCGCAGCGTGCCCGCGGCGAGCTAGCGACCCGCCTGGAAGTCGGCGGACGGCTCGATGATGTGCCCCTGGTCGAGTTCGGCGTCCTGGATATGCGGGTACGCGTGATCGAGCCGATGCAGCAGGGTCGCCTGTTCCTGGCGGGCGACGCCGCCCACCTGCTTACCCCAGCCGGTGGGAAGGGCATGAACCTGGCCATCCAGGATGCGGTCGAGCTGGCCCACGGGCTCATCGAGCGCTTCGGCCGTAAACACCAAAATGAGCGGCTCTTGGCCTACTCGCAGACCAGGCTGCCGCACATCTGGCGGACCCAGGCCTATTCCAACTGGCATCTGCATCTCATCCTCACCAGTCTGCAAGACGGTCAGGAACCAGCTGGCGCCATACCCGGCGCCTTCGCCTACGGTCTGCGGCGAGGCTGGATCACCGCCCTCCAGCACGACCTGCTGTTCGCACGCTGGTTCGCCCACGCGTACGCGGGCGTCGATGCTGACTGACGCACCTGCTGCGAAACCGGCGGGGGCGGTCACGTCCCGCCCTGGCCGTTGCCGCCGGAGAACTACTTCGGCCTGATCACGGGCCCGAACGAATCGCACGGCGGCGGCCGCGCCGCCGACCATCCCTACATTCGTGAAATCCAGCAAGCCCTCATCGGCAAGGGCTTCGTCCCCGGTGTCACAGATCCGGATTCGGGCTGGGCCAATGGCACCTATGAGGAGCTCACCCGTGAGGCGGTGCTGCGCTTCCAGCGCTCGATCGGCTTCCACCAGACCGGCAACATCTGGCCAGACGACTGGAACCGCCTGCTCGCCTGACAGGAAACGAGACTTCCCGATGCCAATGCACCGACCACCATTGCCGGCCCCTGATTGATCACCCGCTTTGCCACCGAAAGGGTCTCCGGATCGAGAAACACTGTCCGCGCCGCCGCCGAAGTTGAACTTGGGGCAACGCCGCACCACGGCCATGGCCTGCGATGGCAGACAGAGTCGGGCATGCGGTCGCACTCCGCGCAGTGCAGGACTGCATGGCTGCTCTACAGCGGAGGCGGCAGTGAACCGCCCGGCATTTCCGGAGACGCGTCCTTGCCGTACTGATGTACATGAGGACTGCATGACGATCGCGATGCGACAGTGGGGACGTAGGTGCCTGCGGTCGTGACGGTGCGATATGCGTGTTGGCACTCTGGCGCGGGCGAGCGTCGCCGCCGGTGCGGAGTGCTGCGTCATCACGCTGGACCCCTTCGGGCCAGGCAGTCAGCCCTGGACCTGCCATGTCCTGCCGTTCCAGTGCTCGATCAGCGCTCTGAGCGTGGCCTTGTCGGAGTAGGCGCCGACCGCCCAGGCGTTGCGGCCCGAGACCACGGCAACGCCCTGCAGCCCGTCGACATGCGCGCCAGGTCCGGGGCTGGGGCTCGCGACCCGCTTCCACGACGAGCCGGTCCATCGTTCGGTCAGTGTCAGCTCTGGGCTCTTGGTGACGCGGAACCCCACCGCCCAGGCTGCGCTGCGGGTGGTGGCGACGCCGGTGAGTCCCTGACCGAGTTCTTCCGGGGCTCGTGCTTGCTGCCAGGACTTGCCGTTCCAGTGAAATGCCAGGCTCTGGCTTGATCCGAACGAGCCGGTGGTAGCCAGCCCGACCGCCCAGGCATTGGTGGCCGAGACGGCCGCCACGCTGGTCAGGCCGATGCTCTCGTCGAGCGGGTTCGGGCTGGGAACTTGCGTCCACGAGTGACCGTTCCAGTGCACGATCAGCGATTGCAGCGGGCCGTTGTCGCTGGCGGAGTATGCGCCGACGGCCCAGGCGTCGCGGGCGGACCTGGCGGTCACCCCGGTCAGGATGTTGTTACTGAACAGGCCGGGGTCAGGACTGGTCACCTCGCTCCACGTGTGCCCGTTCCAGTGCAGGATCACCGTGTCCTCGTCACCGAAGATGCAACTGGTCGCTCTGCCGACAGCCCAGGCATCGCTCGCGGAGGTGGCGGATACTCCATAAAGGCCGTCTCCGGCCCTGAGGCAGCCGGGGAAGTGGCTCGGCATCTGCTTCCACGATCTGCCGTTCCAGTGCAGGATCAGCATCTTGAACGCCGTGCCGTCGGAGTAAGACCCGACCGCCCAGGCGTTGCGGGGGGAGGGGGCAGCCACGCCGAGCAGCTCGCTGATCGCTCCGTTGCCGGAGCCGCCAGGACTTGGAGCGGGCACTAGCCGCCACGACCTGCCATTCCAGTGCCTGATCTGCGTCTGCTCCGCAGGTCCGTTGAAGTGGAATCCCACCGCCCAGACATTGCGCCCGGACGTGGCCGCCACTGCGCTCAGATCGCTGGGCCGCGGGATGGGAGCCGGGGCGCGGGTGGGGTGCGCCCAGCCCGTGGCAGCCGCCGCCGGGGCGGCAACGGAAGTGATCGCGAACAGGCATGCTGTGGCCACGACGGCAAGCGGCCCCGCCAGCAGCCGGGTACGGTGCTTCATCTGTGCCTCTCGAGTTTCGGTGGTGTATCAGTGGGCCATCCGCGGCTTAACCAGGCCCGGACATGGCAGAGTCGCTCCGGAGTGTGGGCCCGCCGTCACGCCGGCGGGGGAGTGTTCCAGAATTCGTCCTCGGTCTGCTGGTCTCCCTGGAACTCCCGGAATGCCACCGCGCGGTCGCCGTCCACCCGCCAGACGTGAACTTCCGGCGAGGACCATGCCTGGCCGTTGCGCTCAGCCGCGACTGTGCACAGCACGATTACCTGGTCGCCGTGGTCAACGATGTCCTGGATGTCGATCCTGAACGTCCCGCCGGACAGTGCCATCGTGCTGGCGAAGAACTGACCCACTTGCTCATGGCCGCTGAAGTCGCCAGACAGTGGGCTGCGGCCGGGAACGTGCCAGCTGATCTCCTCGCCGAGAACCCTGAAGACGGCGGCGAGGTCTCCGCGGGAGAAAGCGTCATAGCCGCGCCGGATCAGCTCCGCGTTGCGTGCGCTCATGTCGGATCTCCTTTCGACAGTTAGCTGATCCGACTGTGCACTAGCGGCCGTCTGCTCGCGTCGGGGCAGACCCTGAGGTTTGCCAGGCGAACGCGTCGGTGAGTCGCAGCGATGGGCGCAGGGCTGCGCCCAGGTCCGCCGGGGGATTTCGCCCGCTCCAGGACTCCGGGGATTCGCACAGCACGTCGGTTGACCCGTCAAGCAGCTCAGGGGTGAGGTAGCAGAGGCTCGGGGGGTCGGCGGCCAGTCGCTGCAACCGTGCACCGATCGCGCAAGACCTTGTCTTTGCCGTCCCAGGTGAGGGATTCGATGGCCCCGTTGAACCAGTGACCGGCCGGGCACCTGATCATGGCGCCTTAGATGGGCCCGTCAGTTGACCGCATGGTGAACCGGCACCTGACCCCGGCAGGCAGCCCCAATCGCACGGCGCCGTCCCGGTCCAGGTAAGCCGGGCAGTCAAGGAACATCATCGTGACCTCCGTTAGTCACCGGGTCGGGGCGCATGCGCGCTGCTGCAGGCCGTCCGAGCTATGTCGGCTGACCGGTGCCGGACG
Organism: uncultured Actinomycetota bacterium; assembly: GCA_963726425.1. GTDB lineage: Bacteria > Actinomycetota > Actinomycetes > Streptosporangiales > Streptosporangiaceae > JAJYUU01. The sequence continues at coordinate 76,796 of CAVSCN010000021.1, forward strand.
GGTGGGCTGTGGCGGCGCGGTTCGGCACGAAGCGCTTGGCTTTGCCGGTGAGCGGGTCACGCGTGATCGCATCGACGCGGCTGATGCTGACTTCCGGCTGGGTGAGGCCGGCCTGGCGCAGGCTGCGCTGGATTCCCGCGGCCAGCGCGGTGTGGTCGAAGTCGCTGTCTGCGATTACGGCCACGGTGACGCCGTGAGGTGTCTGGCGGACCTGATATTCACGCACCGCAGAAACTTGCAGCAGTGCCGTCGTCAGCGCGGACGGGTGCACGGTGAGATCACCGTAACGGAAACCCTCGTCGGACCGCCCGTCCACTGTCGCCCGGAGGAACCCGCCAGTGCTGACTCCGGCGGGCGTGAACCTGTCAGTCAGCTCGTAGCGGATCAGCGGCTGGGTGTGATTGTGCAGGTTGGTGACCAGTACTCGGGCCGAGGTGGTGCCGTCGGGAACCGGCTGGCCAGCGTCGTCGACGCATTCGGCGAGGCAGGTGTCGGTGGCGAAGGTGAACACATCGCCGCCAGGATCGGTGTGGCCGACCAGCCCCTCGGTCGAAGCGAACATGTTGATCGGGGCCACGCCGAACGCGGCCTGGACGGCGCGCGGACGTCGCTGGTCAGCATCTCCGCGGCCGAGGTCACGGCGAGCAGCCGCAGCCGCAGCCGTCCCGCGCGTTGCTCCCTGGCCAGCTCGCCGAGCTTGCTGGCATAGCCGAGCATGGCCGGCGGCTGGGCGGCGTTCAGCCGGTCGACGATGTCCGCGGTGGGCATGGTTGCGGGGGCGGAGATGAACCGGAGCGGAGGTCCGGTTGCCACGCTGGCCCCAAAGCCCGTGGAGTGGATCGGCGACGCCGCGCCCACCATCCCGACGAGCAGGCCTTCGGCGGGACTCCCGCCGAAGGCGAGGAACGCCGCCATCGCGCGCCGGAAGCACGTCGCGCCGAACTCCACGTACTCCTCGGGTGTCTGGACGTAGGTTCCGCGTAGCCCTGAGCTGCCGCCCGATGCCAGGCAGACGTAGCCGCCCAGCAGCAGGGTTGGCTCGGCGGCCGGGTCGGTGATGTGCCGCTCCACGAGGGCTTGGGTGAGCCGCCGGTCGGTGACTACGTCGTCGAAGTTCGCCATCATCTGGGTCTTGGTCATGATCGGCAGCTTCGCCAGGTCGGAGAGCTCAAACGTGTCGATGTCTGCGCTGGTCAGGCCGACGGCAGCCATCCGGGCGGCGTGGAACGGAGAGTGCTCGAGGGCATGGTGCAGCAGCGCCCGCAGCGATGTGCGCTGAAGCTGCGCGAGCTGGTCCGTGGGCCAGTCCAGGCGAGCGATGTGCGCAGGCAGGCGATCATCGAGGGCCTGCGCGATCCGCGTCCGCAGTGCCGGCAGATCTGAACTGCTGGTCGTGTTCATGTTCGCCTCACTTGCTGGGAAACGACGCCCGGCGCGGCGAGCAGCCCGGCGAGCTGGCTGAGCGCGGACGTGGCTTGCGGACTGTCGAGGGCATCCGGGCTGGCTAGCTGCTCGAGCGCGATCCCCGTCTCGATGGCCAGGAGCAGCTCGGCAAGCCGGCGGGCCGGGACGGCCAGGCTGATGCCGTCTCGCTCGGCCATGGCGGACAGGACGCTCGCGATGCCGTCGACGGTGGCGGCGTGGGCTTTCGCGTACCGGTGGTTGAGCGCTGGATCCCGGGCCGCCAGCACCCGGAACTCGGTGACGAGCAGCCGCCAGCCCGGCGTGGCGCGCTCCGCCTGCCTGGCAAGCTCGATCAGGCCGGCTACGGTGCCGGAGCTGGCCAGCTCGGCCACGGCGGATGCGTTCTGCGCGGCCCGGACGGCGATCCGGTCGGTGAGCAGGGCAAGGAACATGTCGGCCTTGCTCCCGAACCGCGAGTACACCGCGCCCTTGGAGAATCCTGCCTCGTCGGCTATCTGCTCCAGGGTCGCCGCGTGGTAGCCGCGGGTGAGGAAGACCCGCAGCCCAGCGGACAGCAGCAGGGCACGGTTGCGGTCGTTTTGCCGGGCACGCGACAGGCGTTCCATACCTCCGGTATTTAAATACCGACGGTATCAATTGTCAAGACTGGCTCAGTGCTGGCCGGGCGCGGGTGCCTGAATTACCGCTGTTTGTTGCACGCATGCCTGGTTGCTGAGCCCGGCCCGGTGACCGACGTACGGGGTAGCTGCGGGCGGCGAAGAACTCGCCCGCGCGAATGACAAGGCCGCATCCGACTGGCTGCATCGGCACGACCGCAAGGTCCAACAATCGACCCGTGGACAGCCCTCACGGAGTCGCCTCCGCGCAACATGTCGTGGCCTCAGGTTGTCTTGATCAGCCCGCCGTCGATGATGTAGTTGACGCCGGTGATGTTGCCGGCCCGGCTGCTGGCCAGGAATGTGATCAGGGAGGCGACCTCCTCGGGCGTGGTGAACCGGCCGGTGGCGAACCCGCCGATCCCGGCGATGATGGTCTGGCGGGCAGTGTCCGCGTCCACCCCCGTTGCCTTGGCTACCGTCGCGGCCACGCCATGCTCGCCGAGCCACAAATCGGTCGCCACTGGACCGGGCGAGACCGCGTTAACCCGGATGCCCTGCGGACCGAACTCCTGGGCGAGTGTCTTGGTGAGGTTGACCAGCGCAGCCTTCGCGGCACCGTAGTCGATCGTGGCCGCGTCGGGCTGGAAGAACGCGTTGACCGAGGCGACGTTGACGATGGCACCGCTGCCCCGCCGGGCCATCGCGGTGAGCGCGGCCCGGCTGGCCCGCAGGGCTATGAAGAAGTTCATCTGCATCGCCCAGGCGAATTCGTCGTCGCTGGTGCCGAGGAATCCGCCGGTTCGCATGCGGACGGCCCCGACGTTGTTGACCAGGATGTCGACCTCGCCGTGCTCCTCGGTTGCGCGCGCGATCAGCTTCGCGGGCCCGTCGGGCGCGGACAGGTCCACCGCGACGGGGGTGACGCCCTTGATGTCGCCGAGACTGCTGGTCGAGCGAGAGCCGGCCACGACCTGCGCGCCCTCGGCCGCCAGTGACCTGGTGACGGCGAGGCCGATGCCCTTGCCCGCGCCGGTGACGACTGCCACCTTGCCATCTAGGTCAAGGTTCACGGGTCTCCCTTCGTAGAGCGGCGATCCCGACCTTACGGCGCTGCGGCGGCCGCAGCCGGCTGGGGCTCGCTGAACCGCCTCGTGAACGCGAGGCCTGATTCGGCGACCTCGCGCCAGCCGCTGTCGATGGTGAGTGCGTGCCCGCGATTCTTGATCTCGACGATCTCGGTCACGCTCTTGTTGTGGCTCTGATGCTTGTAGGAGGCGTTGGTGATCGCCCACGGGACGGTATGGTCCTTCTCGCCGGAGATGAGCAGCATTGACCGGCGGTCTGGATTGCCGGTGTCGACCTTCGCCTCAGTCCACGGGTTGAGGTTGGCGGCTGCGGCCTGGAAGAGCGGCAGTCCGGAGGCGGGCACGGCGAAGGTCTCGTAGAGGTCTTTGGCCTCCTCCTCGGGTACTTCGTTGGCGAAGGCGTAGCGCGAGCAGGCCAAGCCAACCGGGAAAGCGCCACCCGGTCACGCCAGGCCTGATACGACTCGGGATGCCAGGCCGAACGTTGGCAGTCCGCCAGTGAACCCGCGGCTCAGACCGCTTCCACCCGCTGCTTGAGCGCTGCCATGTTGGCTGGCATCTCCTTGCGTGCTTCGGGGCGGACCATCAACGGTACGAGGAGCTTGCCGATCCCGTGACCGCTGAAGTCGACGCTGATGGTCAGCCGGGAGCGGTCTTCGGTCAAGGGCTCGACCAGGACCTCGACGGCCGCGCGGATCGGGCCGTCGATGTCCTCCACGCGCCAGGTCCGGGGCGGGTCAATGTGCACCAGCTCGGAAGCGGACGCCCTGTTAGCGCCGCCGATGCGCCGGGTGGTCACGCATTTCGCGCCCACGGCCGAGGGGCTGTCGGCCGGGCCGTCCATGTGGCCGTCTATCACGCCTTTCTGCCATTCGCTGAACCGGGCCGGGTCGGTGGCGTAGGCGAAGACCTCGGCGGCCGGGCGCCCGATCTCCGCGCTGGTAACGATCGGCGGCATGTCAGCTGTCTCCCTTCACCAGCGCGGCGTACCGGTCTAGGTACAGCGGCCAGCCCTGGGGTCCGTCCACGCCGTGCTTCACTTGCTCCCATCCGGGGCCGTGCCGGTCGAGGTGCCGGTGCTCCAATTCCACCCGCGTGCGGGTCGGCGACTCGGCGTAGAACCGTACTTCGACCTCGCTGGCCTGAGCCTGGTCGGTCTCGATCGTCCACCGCGGGCTGATGTCCCAGCTGAACACCACCCGGTCCGGCGGATCGAAGGCCAGGATGCGCGCCCACCGGCATTCGCTGCCATCGGCCGCCCGGTCCACGATGCCGCCGCCGACCCAGGGCTCGAATTCCGTCTGGGAGATCGGCGCGCCGAGCATGTTGTGCTCGGGCGGCTTGAAGTCCCCGAACCGGTCAGTGAACACCGTGAAAGCGCGGTCGATCGGCGTGTCCACCACGACCTGCTTGCGGACCGTCACTGCTTCGGGCTGGGCCATCACGCCTCCTCGGGCGGCGCTTCCGCGGCTTTGGCGTACCCGGCTAGCGCCCGCTGCCAATATGTGTCGAGCTGATCCCGCAACGCTTCCAGCGCGGCCGGGTTGAGCCGGTAGATCCGGCGCGTCCCTGCCGCCATGTCCTCTACCAGGCCAGCGTCCTTGAGGATCCTCAGATGCTGGGATACCGCCGACCTGCTCACCGGCAGCCCGGCCGCCAGCTGTCCCACGGCCTGAGGCCCGTCGGCCAGGCACGCCACGATGGCCAGGCGCGTCCCGTCGGCCAGCGCTCCCCACCCGTCAGCAGCTCGGTTAGAATCCACTAACCGTTAGTATTCTCTAACCAAGACGTCAGGTCAACGTAGCGGGTGCAGGTCGGGAAGCCTGGAGCGGATCCGCGCGCCGCTGTAGGCACCGGCAAGGCCGCCGATACCTAGCGCGATCCCGGTTAGCCAGTCGGGCGCGACGTGCACCTGAGAGTAAGCACCGGAGCCTCGGCATCACCGATGCCCAGCGATTCCGGTTCGCGTCCCTGATGAGCCTCGCCGCCGACGACGCCGGAATGCCCGCCGATCCGGAGTTCCGGTCGGCGCTCGCTGCCTACCTTGAATGGGGCACGCGGATAGCGCTGGGCAACTCACAACCCGGCGCGACGCCCGCCGAGCACCCCCCGGTGCCTCGGTGGGGCTGGGGAGAGCGTTCGCCGATTTTCTGGCAGAACACGTCTGGTCATCACCGGCGTCTTCGCCCGGCCTGGCCGGTGCCCCTGAGACCCGGATCCTCAACCTCGTCCGCGGCGGCGAAGGCTGATAACGCCGATCGGTCTAGCCGATCCGGAAGCTGCCGGCAGAGTTGACCGGGTCGCCGGCGACGGCATGGGGCAGGTAGTCGCGTTCGAAGATCGCGGCGACGAGCTGGCCCCGGCTGTGCACGCCGGTCCGGTTGAACACCGACTTCAGATGATCTTGGACGGTGTCGACGGTCAGGTGCAGCCGCCCCGCGATCTGGCGGGTCGACAGGCCCTGGCAGACCAGCGCGGATATCGTCCGCTCGCGATCAGTGAGGCCGTAGGCGGCCATGATCAGCGGCGCGACCTCGGCCGGGGCGGCTTCCTGGATTATCACAGTGATCAGCTTTTCGGCCGGGGCGGTCATCCACGAGGCATGCAAGACGGCCCAGCGGCCGCGTCTGGTGCGCACCTGGAGTCGCGGCATGGCCGCATCCGCGGGCGGCAGGTGACGGAGCCTGACTGCCAGCGCGGAGATTTCGATCGGGAGATCCGAGCCGTCGGCGTTACCGCCGAGGTCCTCGAGCCACTCACTGGCGGCATTGTTCAGGCCGGCCACGGCGCCGTCGGCTGAGACCATCACCAGGCCCGGGCCGCTGGGGCCATCGCTAAGGCGGCAGGCCTGGCGGAGCAGGCCCATCCGCAGGCCCTCGGCGAGGTGCGGGGCGAGGCGCTGCACAAACCGCACCTCATCCGGTGAGAACTCGTGCGGCGCCTCGCGGTGCAGGCAGATGTAGCCCCAGCAGGTGTCCCGGATCCGCAGCACCGCGCGCAGCTCGTCCTGCAAGCCCAGCGGCTCGAAGATGTCCCGGTACCGGTCGCTGCTGGCCGGGTGGTCGCCGGTCGCCCGCATCAAGGTGCCTACCCCGGTCGGGTCGCGGGAGAGCTCGGTCCACTTGTTGACGTCCCGGCGCAGGAACTCGTTCTCGACGAAGTAGGGGCCGGAGGCTTCCGGCAGTTCCTCGCGGTAGGACCTGGTGAACAGCAGCGTCGCCGGGTCAGCGGATGCCCACCACAGCGCGTCGACCGGCACGGCCTTGCGCAGCCGGGGGAGTACTGCCGCCCGCAGCGCGTCGGCGTCCAGCCCGGACCTGCAGGCGGACGCCACCGCGGCGAGGAGATTGTCGGCAGCCGGACCGGTGAGCATGGTTCTGGCCTCCTGCCGTTTCCTGCACTCTATGCCGGGGCCACAACCTCGTAGCTGCCCCGGCTTACCAGCTCCGTGCCGGTCGCGGCGACCGTCGCCGCCCGGCTCTGTTCCGCGAACTGATCGGTAGCCCGCGCGGCATCATCGCTGTCCCAGAGCGTCAGTGTTAGCGCCGTGCCGCCGTCCCGGTCGATCAGGAAGACCGCGCCCGCGTTCCCCGGCAAGCCCTCTATGAACCCCCTCACGTTGCTGACAGCGTTGTCGGCCCACTTCTGCAAAGCCTCCGGTGACCCGGACCATGTCGACGTGCGCGCAAACATGCTTGCTCCTTCCTCGGCTATGTCCTCTGCCGCAACCATGTCAGCGGAGCCGCCGGAGCACCCTCCCAGAATTCTGGGAAGGGCAACCACGGCAGTGTCAGGGGGCAATGCTGGTTCACGGCCGGGCCGGATCCCGGCCCGTCACGCCGTGCCCGCGTAATCGGCAGTCCAGACGTCCACAAGGTCAAGCGTGGTTCGTGCGGCCTCGGGCAGCATGAAATGCAGCAGGTAGCACTGGCCGACGGTACTGATGGTCTGGCCGCGTCCGCGGAAATGCGGTCAAGTCGCAGCATCTCGTTGCGGGCGCCCATGGAGGCATCTGCCGGAGTTCTTCCAGCGGAGCAGTGCGGGCCAGGTCGGCCACCTGGATCCCCCCGAAGCCCGGCCCGGCCCGGCCTGGCCCGCACTGGTTCTGGGAGCTGCGTCACCCGGCGGGGTCTGTCACCACCGGGCTCTGCGCGTTGACCGGACCGCGCGGCAAAGAGGCGCTGCGTGCAGGCCGGATGGGCGGATTTGGCATGGCAGTCGCCGAACGGGGCTGCTTCGGAACGCTCGTCGGCGGGCGAGACGGCATGGCCGTGATGGTCTGAGTGTTCGCGACTACCGACGACGGCAATTGATGTGGGCCGCGCATGACGCCAGCAAGCCAGCCAAAGAAGCTGCCCAGCAGATCATCGTGACTGCTCACCGTGCCTCCAGGCTAGAAGACGAGGTGCCGCCTGGGTCTGGAGCAGCAGTGTTAATTACCTCTTATACCATCGTTGAGCTGCCGCGTTTGTCAAATAGGCGCGGACCGGTAAATCCCGGTATAGCACCCGAGTGGCCATGCGCGCAGAGTCCCTAGGTCCAGCTCAGTAATCAGTTTCGCATTCGAAAGTATTCTCATCGTCGCCGTCGCCTAGAACGACGGAAGCGCGTCGCCCGCTATGAGCACCGTGGCACCTTAAGCGCCAGGTGTACGGCTTCGAATGCAAGAGCGACCGCCCGACGCTTAGTACGGATGGATTTGCGCACGTGCGAGCGGAGTTGCGCAAGGCAAGTAGAGATTGAACCGCGGCGACCCCGAATGTCTATTCCCGAAGTCTAAGGCAGGGTCGGCCCTATTCGGCAGTGGCCGAGTTGGCGTCCAGAGTCGTCGTTCGGCGTCGCGTGGTCTCCGTGACGGAGGCTGGTCCGTGTCGTGTGTGAAGAACCGCTGCGCTGGCAACAGGAAGGCGGACCTCTGCGGGTCTCTTGCCGTACCGAGGGCTGTCAGTCGGCTGTTAAAGCCGCCGCACCAGCGCGGAAACTCCGCGGCCCGCGCGATCCTCGCTACGTATGACCTGCTAGGCCACGGCGACCCCGCGGACGCGGTCAGCGATGTCAACCGCCTCGCCGATACTGGCGCAGATATCGGAGATATCGATCAGGCCGGTCAGGGTAATGACTCGCAGTACCTCGCGCCGCGGCGCGGCCAGCAACATAGCACTGCCCCCATGCCGCGCCCGCGCCCGCGCCAGGCCTCTCACACCGGTGCAGTCGATGAACGTGAGGGGCGGCCAGATCAACGACGATCCCGGTTCGCCCGGCCGCTGCCGCCGCGAGCGCTGCCGCCACGTCCGCAGCATCAGCAATGTCGAGCTCCCCGTGCACCGCCACAACCACGCAACCGGAGCATTCGCGTGCAATCAGGCTTACATTGAACATTGCCGGCGCCTCGCTGCTGAAGCAGCAAAGGCGGGGTCTTGACCCTGGCGGTTGGTTCATTCCTTAGATATGCACACTACGCCGAATCTTCCTGGTTCCGAGTGTTATCGGGGAAGCCTCCAAATTCCTGCGACCTGCCATTTAGAGCAGATTACCCTTCATTCTGCTCGCGGTCCGATGCTCACATCCGCGGGCGGGTCAGCGTACCGGGCTGTGAGCACGTCGAGGATTCGGCACCTTCCGCAGTTACCGCAAGGCTGCAAGGTTGCGGCGGAACATCCCGGCCGCCCCGTGTCAGCTCTGCAGGGCCAGCCGGGAGTCTCAGCCGGCTGGATGTCCCAGGGAGCCTGCCTGGGCGAAAGTCGGCGCCAGCTCGCGGTGGCTGCGTCTGCGCGCGCTGATCTTCCGGCCCCGGCCGCTCCGGCTTGTGCCCGCCGGTCCCGCCGGTCCCGCCGGAAGCGACCGGCGCCGCTGCCGAGGGTTGCCCAGGTGAATTTCCCGCTGTGTTGGTGCCTGGATATGGATCGCCGGCTGCTGACGGGCAGGTCATGCGGGACCACGCTCGGCCTGGTCTACGCCAGGCCCACACCAGGCTGGCCCAGAATGGAGAGACACCGATCCTCAGTTCTCGCATTCCCAGCTCTGCCTTCGATTTTTCGACCGGCACACGCAACCGGTGAGACTGCGCGCAAATCGAACGGCCGCCGCGAGCGGCGTTCTTGCCGGACAGTCTTCGGCCAGGCACCGCAGGCAGCCGCAGCCGGTGACCATTGGGCGCATGCGGTTAATTTGCCGCTTTGCGGTGCGCCGCCTTGCCGGGCCATGGTGCAGCGCCTAGAGTCCGTGTTCCAGTGAGCGCGTTCGCGCTCGCCGCCGGGAGGTGCGGTAGCTGTGTCAGCATCCCAAATCCTCGAGGCTAGGGCCCGTCTGCTGGGACCGACCAGGCGGCCATTGCCCGTGTTCCCCGAACCGGAGCCGATCGTCGTGCACGGGCCAGCGCGCATCGCCGCCGTCTGCAATCAGAAGGGCGGCGTTGGCAAGACCACGACGACCATCAACCTCGGTGCCGCGCTGGCTGAGCAGGGCCGCCGTGTCCTGCTGGTTGACTTCGACCCCCAGGGCGCGATGTCGGTGGGCCTCGGGATAGAACCGCACGAGCTGGACGCGACCGTCTACAACCTGCTGATGGAACGTCGCCTGACCGCGCGTGACGTGATCATCAAGACCAGCGTTGACGGCATGGACCTGATGCCGAGCAATATCGACTTGTCCGGCGCCGAGATCCAGCTCGTGCACGAGGTCGGCCGCGAGTTCGCGCTTGGCCGGGTGCTGCAGCCGGTAATCCCTGACTACGACGTGATCCTGATCGACTGCCAGCCGTCGCTTGGCCTGCTGACCGTGAATGCTCTCGCCTGTGCCGACGGCGTGCTGGTTCCGCTGGAATGCGAGTATTTCGCACTACGCGGAGTAGCGCTGCTGATGGAGACCATCGACAAGGTCTCCAGTCGGCTGAGCCCGAAGCTTGCCATCGACGGCCTGCTGGCGACCATGTACGACTCCCGTACCTTGCACACGAGGGAAGTGCTGTCCGGGGTCGTCCAGGGGTTCGGCGACCTCGTCTTCCACACCGTCATCAGCCGCACGGTGCGCTTCCCTGACTCGACGGTGGCGGGACAGCCGATAACCAGCTTCGATCCTGCGTGCAACGGCGCTCACTCCTACCGTGAGCTGGCCAAGGAGGTACTGGATAGGTGGCGTCAGCGTCAGGGCGGCGATCTCGCATTTCGCGCCGGGTAAGCCCGCCAAGATTCGCAGAGCTGCTGCGGTCCGACTCGCAGACGACGCGGGCCGAGGGCCGAGGCATTATCTTTCGTCGCCACGTGATGGAACTCAAGCCCGGCGAGTTCGAGTCGCCGATCAATGTTCCGTAGCTACCTCGGGACGGAAGTTCGCCTGCACATTGAAGGGGAGTGTCGCTTGTTGTCAGCGGTGTGGGGCGCGGCTGGCGGGGGATGGGAATGTCGGCCGAGCGGCCGTGAACGCTGAGTTCTTCGCCCTGGCATTTGTAGCTGCGCTGAACCCGAAATGCTGGCCCTCGACCTGCTGCTGATCGAGAACCGCCGGCCGCGGGCTATGTTCGCGTGCATCCTGGCGGGCGGCGTCGGCGTCGCCGTGGCGATCGGCATCGTGGACGTGCTCCTGGTTCATGCCGACGCCGTCAAGACGCAGGGCAAAGTCAGCGCAGGAGTCGACTTGGCCCTTGGGCTGGTCCTGCTCGCCCTCGGCGCGGCACTCGCGACCGGTCGCCTGCCATGGCGGCGCAAGGCACGAGCGCTAGTAGCGGGCGGAGAGCCCGAGACAACGAAGAAGGAAAAAGGTGACAGCAGCCTGCAGCGGGCGCTGCGCGAGCCCCGGCTCGGAGTTGCTGTCGCGGTCGGCGTGGTGGTGGGGCTGCCCGGCGCCTCATACATAGCGGCGCTGCACAACCTCATCGTCGGCAAATATTCGACCGGGACGCAAATCGTCGCAGTCGCGATCTTCGCCATCATCGAATTCTTGCTGATCATAATTCCATGGGCATTCCTGGAGCTCAGACCCGAGCGCACCACCGCGCTGCTCATGCGCTCCCAGGTCTGGCTGGCCGGCCACGCGAAGCAGCTTCTGGCTTGGATCGCCGTGCTACTCGGCGCCTACCTGGCGATCAGCGCCCTGGTCCGCCTGCTGTGATGAAGCCCGGCGGGGGCGGCCCCAGGCTCGTTGGTCTCAGCGGATTGAATGAACTCCTGCCGCGCATCCCCGGCCACGACGACCGGAGGACCAGCCTGGCACGCGCCTGCTGGCCGCCGGCGACAGCGGGGATGCGGGCCGCCGAGTCAGCTGACGCGGCGGTAGCGGATGTGGGTGGTCAGCGGTGAGTGAAGCACCTCGGCGGGCTCGAAGCCGAAGGTCTCGACCCCGTCGAAGATGCGCTCGCCCGAACCGAGCAGGACGGGCGCGATGTCGAGGGTGAGCTCGTCGATCACGCCGGCGGTCAACGCCTGTCGGACGGTCGAGGCCCCACCGGCGATGTCCACCCCGTTGCTCCCGGCGGCCTCACACGCTGCGGAGTAGGCCGCCTCGAAGCCCTCGGTGACGAAGTGGAATGTCGTCCCCCCGTCCATCTGGATCGGATCATGGCGATGATGGGTCAGCACGAAAACCGGCGCGTGATACGGCGGTTCGGGGCCCCACCAGCCAGACCAGTCTTCGTCCCAGTCTCCGCGGATCGGGCCGAACATGTTCCGCCCCATCACATACGCACCCCGGGGGCGCATGAGCCACTCGTTCGCGATCTTGTCAGCGTCGTTGGCCCGCGGATCGCCGATGTGCCAGCCGTGCAGCTCCCGACCCCGTTTCCCCAAGGGGTCCTCCCGGCTCTGATCCGGCCCGGCGACGAAGCCGTCCAGTGAGATCGACATGTGGCAGGTGGTGTCCGACACCATGAGCCCCCAAAGTAAGTGCGATTGCGCGCGGACGTCCGGACGATAGCAGGCAGTGGCAGACCGCAAATGCTTTACACGGCATGTGACGCGGAGGCTAGCCAACCGCTCAGGCTGCGCGATCACGCCGCGGTGGAAGTGATCGGCAAGCGCTGGTCGCTGCTGGTCCTGCGCGATGTCATGTTCGGCGGCCCGGCCGACACTTCCGCGTCCTGCAGGAACGCTCCGCAGAGCTGCCCAGGTCAGTTTCCCGTTGCCGCCGACAGCACCAGCGTCGATTACGTCATAGAAAGGTATCCCCTCGGTAATTGTTAGTTAAAGCGCCACGCCCCATCCTGGACGTTTCAGCCGAGCCCGCGGGCCCGGATGAAGACCAAGGAGGGGAAACAGTGCTCCGACCGGGGAATCGCGGTCACCACCGCTCTGTCGACCGGAGGTCGAGGCGCCACTACCTCCGCCAGCCACCGCTCGGTTGCTACCGAGGAAGGACTGACGTGACATGAACCTCACCTATGGCGCTGACTACTCCGACCACGAGTTGTCGCCCGCCCAACTGCACAGCTACACCCACTACGACATCCGATTCCTGATCCGTTACATCGGGTATCCGGGTAACCCTAAGTGCATCTCCCACTATCCCGGTGCCTACCACGAGCACGTCCAGGCTGGCCGGCTCGTGCTGCTGGTCCACGAGAATGAGACGAACGATCCGGCGGGCGGCCACTCCAACGGGGTGAGGATGGCCGAACTGGCTCTGAATGACGCAGAATCGGTCGGCTACCCGGACAGCCTGCCAATCTTCTTCTCCGCTGACGGCTGGCTAGGCAACATCCCGGTGGCCACGGCGATGAACTACCTGGATGGCGCAGCGTCGGTTCTGGGAAAGAAGCGCACCGGTGCGTACGGCTTCCGTGACTTCATCCAGGGTGCGAAGCTCGGCGCGCACGCTGAATGGCTGTGGCTGGCCGGCGCGGCTCCCGCCCCCGCTGAGGTAGCCCAGGGCTGGCCGCACATCTACCAGTACAACAACGGCATGCTGGACATCGGCGGGATGAAGGTAGATCTCGACTGGGCCTACCCGGGCGTAATCGAAGCGCTGCGTGCCGGAGAGCGGGCGCCGCATGTCACCGGCGGGGGCGGTCACGTCCCGCCCTGGCCGTTGCCGCCGGAGAACTACTTCGGCCTGATCACGGGCCCGAACGAATCGCACGGCGGCGGCCGCGCCGCCGACCATCCCTACATTCGTGAAATCCAGCAAGCCCTCATCGGCAAGGGCTTCGTCCCCGGTGTCACAGATCCGGATTCGGGCTGGGCCAATGGCACCTATGAGGAGCTCACCCGTGAGGCGGTGCTGCGCTTCCAGCGCTCGATCGGCTTCCACCAGACCGGCAACATCTGGCCAGACGACTGGAACCGCCTGCTTGCCTGACGCAAGCAGTTGGACGGCGGGCGCCTGACCGGCTGGGCGCCCGCTGGTCCTTGTCCGGTGACCGGGTAGCCAACTGCGGCCGTTCGTGTCGTTCGCAGAAGCGCGAACAAGCAGGTCACATGTGATGCTCGCCGCTAGCTAAATGGAAGTGACCACGGCGATGCGTGGCATGCGAGAGATTGGCCTCAGCTGGTGTCGTCCAGGCGCCGGGACCGATTGAGGAGTCCGTTGGATCGTGAGCAGGACGGCTTCGAGCTACCTGAGTCGGTAGCGGCAGAGCTACGGGCCAAGGGCTACGTGCGGACATCAAGCCCTGATGTTCCCGCGGGCGCAGCGGCCTTCCTCGCGTTGACAGTCCGGCACCATGCGGAGCCATCGGTCGTGTTCCTCGTCCAGGCGCCCGGCGTGGTCCGCGCCCTAGCGAAGGCACTTGTGGCCTGGTTTCACGGGTCTGCTCTGGACGAAAGGCTGGAACTGGTCGCGCACCGGCCGAGCGGATCCGGCAGTTTCCGGTCAGACTCAGCTCCGAGCGTTAACGGGGTGGCCAGCTTCCTCCGCGATGCCATCTGGGGTGGCGACGCCCCGCCCGATCGATCGGCTGGCGACTCCTCTGATCGCGTTCGAGTCGTCTCCTGACCGACGGGCGCACGTCCCCGTTTCGCCTTTGGATCGCAACCCACGGTTGCTGTAGTTAGAGGTCGGCCTCTCCGGGTAGCGCCAGCTGATGCACCCTGGCCAGCCCGGAGACCTCCTCGCCCGCAGGTACCGCCTGCAGTACGTAATAGGCCAGGGCGGAATGGGCGTCGTCTGGCTGGCGGCCGACGAATTGCTCCGCCGGGACGTGGCGATCAAGGAGGCTACCCGGCCACCGGGCCTGGACGACCAGGACTGGCATGTGCTCCGCCAGCGTTCGCTGTACGAGGCGCGGGCTGCTGCTCGCGTGCATCACCCGAACATCGCGTCGGTGTATGACGTCATCAGGCATGACGATCGGCCGTGGATTGTCATGCAACTGGTTCCCAATCCGTCGCTGCGGGAGGTCCTGCGGTCGAGCGGGCCGATGAGCTCCGTGCACGCCGCACGTATGGGATTGTGCGTGCTCGCCGGGATGCGGGCCGCCTTCGCGGCCGGAGTGCTGCACCGGGATATCAAGCCGGCCAATATCCTGCTAGGCCCGGATGGCGGCGTGGTGCTGACCGATTTCGGGCTCGCGGCAGCCGATACTGGAGCGCATCTCACGCTGACGGGAACCGTCGTCGGGTCGCCTGCCTATATGTCTCCCGAGCGAGCCCGCGGTGAGCAGGCCACCCTCGCTAGTGACATGTGGTCACTTGGCGCGACCCTCTACGCGGCCGTCGAGGGTCGTGATCCGTTCGCGCGAAGCAGCACCATGGCCGTCCTGACGGCAGTCGTGCACGAGGAGCCCGATCCACCGGAACTGGGCGGCCCGCTCTGGCCGGTGATCAGCGCACTGCTCCGCAAGGATCCGCGAGCCCGGCTGGGGCCCGAGGACGCTGAGCGGAGGCTAGCGTCCGCAGCCAGCCTGATGACCGAGCCTGCCGCAACGGCACTCGCCACGGCTTTGGTTGCCAGCGCACCGGCCCTGGATCAAGCGCCGCGCGACCGCAGCTGGATGCCCGGCCTCAGCCCGGCCGCCGTGGCCGTTGGCGGCGCTGGCTGCGCTATCTCGGCTGATCGTCCTCCTGACAGTCCCGGCCGCAGGCCGTCCCGGTGGCCAACGGCCGCCTGGTTCCTGAGCGGACTGGCGACGATCGTGCTTATCGCAGCGATCTTGCTGACAGTGTCCGTGTCCAACGGCCGCGGACCGGGCACCCCGGCAAACTCACCGCCGCTCAGCGACCAACCAGTTGCGCAGGCGCATTCGAGTCGGCCCGCGATGCAGCCAGGCCAGGCCGCACACCGGCTGCGGTCCGTGCCCGGCGCTGGCCGGACTGGCCCAGCAGCGCTCGGGCACTCCGCGCAGACAAAGTCGGCTCCGCCAACGGGCCACCTTCCGCCCGGTCAGGCTAAGAAAGAGCATCGGGGTCACAAGCCAAAGTAGAAGCCGACGGGCATGTGGCGCCGGCATCGGCCAGTTTGCCGCCTCGGGCTACGGGCAGTTCGCGGCTTCGGCCACCTCGGCCAGAAAGCAAGTCGCCCGGCAAACGGAGGCGCTCAGGTGCAGCATTTCATCGGCACTTACGGCTACTTCGCGATCTTCATCCTGATGGTGGCGGAGTCCGCATGCATCCCCGTTCCCTCGGAACTAACGATGCCGTTGGGCGGGGCGCTCGCGGCGGGTGCGGTGCCCGGCGTGCACCTGAGCCTGGCACTGGTCATCGCGGTCGGCGTGGGCGGCAACCTTGTCGGTAGCTACATTGCCTGGGCTGTCGGCCGCTACAGCGGTCAGAGCGCCTGGCGCCGCCTGACTAGGTTCGTAGCCGGGGGCGACGATGGCATGGCGAGGGCACAGCGATGGTTCGACAGATACGGCGCGCGCTCCGTCTTCATCGGTCGGCTCCTGCCCGTGATCAGGACATTCATCTCGCTGCCGGCCGGATTGGCCAGGCTGTCCCCGGTACGCTTTGGCCTGTACACGGTGGCTGGCTGCGTACCGTGGATTGCAGGCCTGGCGTGGGCAGGCTGGGCGGCTGGCGCGAACTGGCATCGCGTGACGGGGCTGGTGCAGGAAGCGGGATACGCCGTCGGCGGCCTGGCTGTCGTGCTAGTAGTCGGCGCGATCATCGTCGTCGTTCGTGCCCGGCGCAAGCGCCGGAGAGCGGCGACTGACATCAGGCAACGCGCCGGTGGCGGCGATCACAGCGATCTGGTTTTCCGTTCTCCCACCGCGCCAGCGGAGGGAGCGACGGATCGGAAGGCAGGCTAGACATTCCACGACCCTGAGCAGGCAATCCTGGCGGCGGCAGATCGCTGCGGCGGGCCAGCTCAGAACGCGGGTGGGAGGCCTGCCCGGAGTTCCGGTCGGTGACCAGGTCCGGCCAGTCGCGATGCCGTCCGGACAGAGCAGGTGGTACGGGAGACTGGCGAAGGAGCGGGGCTCGCCGTTCCGGGAGATCGGGACCCGAAATCAGCGGAGTCCTCCGGCGACGTGACCAAAGGCTGACGCGCCAGGTTCGGGTAACCCGAGGTGAGGCGGTAGTTAACGGCCCTACGCGCGATAGTCGGCGCCCCCATCTCGCCGATATAGCGGCTGCGCAACGAAGTGGCTACTAAGGCGCAGAGCTAGTTCCGTTGCGGCAATCATGTGCGACATGGGACGGATGCGCGCAATGGCGATGGCCGCGATCAGCTGCGTCCTTGTCGCGGCCTGCTCGTCGGCCGAACACTCAGCGGCCCCCGGACCGGTCCCGGCGTCCTCGTCGAGCAGCAGCGACGCGGTCCAGCAGTACGTCAATGCGGTCGATGCGCTCTGCGACGGGCTGGAGCAGAAGATCATCGCGCTGAACGGCGGCCAGTTCGACATCCCGTTGAAGGACTTTCTCGCCCAGCTCTCTCAGCACACCAAGTTGGAGAACGACTTCGATCGCCAGCTCGCCGCGATCGTCGTGCCCCAGGCTGCGGCCGCCAAGGCGCGGGCACTTGCCACCTACATCGCATTCGCCAGCAAACTCGACGCGGCGCGCCTGCGGGCTGCCCGGCAGGGCGCCGCCGCGTATCAGCGCGAGATCGACGCCGAGCAAAAGACCGCGGCAGGCGACCCGTCCATCGCCGCCCGGGACGCCGCCGGATTCAGCCAATCGTGCAACGCACGCTGATCCGCGCGGACCTCGCTGAGAACACGCGAAGCGACTGAACCCAGCTCGCTGGCACCGGGTTTCAGCGCAACGACGCACTGGCCGGTATGGCCGTCATGAACGAGGAGCGGGTTGCGGGTCAGGCGCGGCTGGGTCGTGTGCCCGGCCAGGGCCGAGGATGTGGTCGGCGAACATGGTGACCGCTTCGTCGATGAGACGTAGATACCGGTCGCCGCCGGGCTCGTTGGCGAGTTGTTGGCTCGCCAGGCCGGCGAGTATCGCGGTCCAGAGGTCAAAGTCGGCTTCGCTATGGAGCCCGGCGCGCCGGAGGAGCTCTTTGACGCTATCGAGGAGCTCGACCGCAATCGCATAGGACTCAGGGGACGGCTGGAATCCGGGCACGGCACGCAGGAACATCAGCTGGTAGCGGGCCTGATCCTGGACGGCAAAGTCCGTGAAGATGCCGGCGACGGCCCGGAGCGCGCCACGTGCTTCGGCAGGGATTTCAGCCGCCGCGAACCGGCTGGCCAGCTCCTGGTTACCGTCGGCGAACATGCGGTCGTAGAGCGCGTTCTTGGAGGCGAAGTACGTGTATAGCGACTGGGGCTCCATGTTGACGGCGTGCGCGAGCGCCCGCAAGGACAGGGCGGCCAGGCCGTCAGCACGCACCATGGTCCACGCGGTGTCGAGTATCTCGCGCTTGGTTGCCTCGTGCCGGTCGCGGCGACGGTCGCGGCGGCCGGGCCTGGGAGGGGTCGTCGAAGGCACGAATTGACTCTAGCCGATAATCCTGCGATTATCCGAATAGTATTCGGAATTCCGAATATCAGACGGGAGCTCGCCATGGCGGAGAATTCGATCACCGGACCAGGCCTCGCGGCGGCTCTCGGGCACGGGGAGGCGATGACCCTCGCGGCGACGGAGTTCGACCGGATGGGTGCTCAGCTAACGGCACTGACGCCAGAGGACTGGGCGCGACCGACCGTCTGCGAACTCTGGGACGTGCGCGGGATGGCTGCGCACGTGCTCGGCATGGCCGAGGCGCAAGCGTCGTTCCGCCAGTTCGCCCACGACTTCCGTGCAGCTGGCAAGAGGTCCGGCGGGAAGATGATCGACGAGATGTCGGCGACGCAAGTGCGCGAGCGCGCCACGATGACGCCCGCCGCGATTATCAGCCGCCTGGCGGCTGTCGCCCCGAAGGCGGTGCGGGCGAGGCGCCGGACGCCGGCGCTCGTGCGGCGGGCAGTGCGGTTCAAGAACGATCCGCCGTTCGATTCCGAGCGCTGGCCCTATGGCTACCTGGTGGACGTCATCTTCACGCGCGACACCTGGATGCATCGCCTCGACATCAGCCGGGCGGCGAATCGCCCCATGGACCTCACCGCAGGGCACGATGGCCGCCTGGTGGCCGATGTTGTCACCGACTGGGCCGGGCGCCACGGCAAGCCCTTTGCCCTGAAACTCACCGGCCCGGCCGGAGGTGAGTGGCGATCGGGAGATGCGGGGGAATGCCTCGAGCTTGACGCGCTCGATTTCTGCTGGACCGTGGCCGCTCGCCAATCCGGCGCCGGGCTGATGGCCACGAAGGTCCCGTTCTGACGGCGCTGACGCCGCTGACGGTCTTCGGCCCAGGCAGGGCCGGTCGGGTAAGAACAGCAGCCACTGACCGGGCATCAGCCTGGCCGGAAACGCTAACTAGCAGGAGGATTCATGGCAATCGCTACCTACTTCCACCCCAAGTCCCTCAGCGCGGATCAGTATGACGAGGCCATCAAGGAACTCGAAGCCGCGGGCGCCGCGAGCCCGGCAGGCCGGATCCACCACTCGTGCTTCGGGCCCGACACGGCCCTGATGGTCTACGAGGTGTGGGAGTCGCAGCAGGCGTTCGAGGCTTACGGGCCCGTGCTCATGCCTGTCTTGCAGAAGGTCGGCATTGACCCCGGCACGCCAGATGTCATGCCCGTTCACAGTCTGACCAGCTGACCAAGAGCCGGTCCCACATCGCCAGGGGTGGGGCCGGTCACGGCGGGTCTGCTGCGTCAAGCCGGCAACGACCGGCGCGGCAACGAACCCATGACCGCCCGCTTCGAAAGCAACATCACTGCGGCCCCGGGTGTTATGGGTGCCGGGTCAGGCGGCGTTGCCTGCGGCGAGAACATCGCGAGCTGTTTGTGTTGTCGTGGCCGGAAGCGGCGTGCTGTCGGCCTCGGGCACGCTCGGCGCCGGGACGCTTCCGGCGATGCCCACTGCTTCGTCGATGCGGGCATGGACCGCGAAGACGTCGAGCAGGCGGGTGGCGGCAAGCATTCGGAGCACCTGCTGCTGCGGCGCGACCAGCAGCAGGTCACGCCCGGCACGCCGGGCCTGCTGCCGCGCGAGCACCAGCGCTGCCAGGCCGCTGGAGTCGATGTACTCCAGGCCCGCCAGGTCGACAATCACGTCGCGTCCGGTGTCCGCTACCACGCCCAGTGACGCTGCCACGCTCGCCGCTTCTGTTACGTCAAGCTCACCCCGCAGCACCGCGACAACTTGGCGATCGTCTGCCGGGGTACTCAGTTCTACGCTGACCATTACCGGGTTGCCTTTCCGCTTCAGCAGCAAAGGCAGGGTCTGGACCCGTTGCGGCTCGTGTCGCCTGTGGTCACTGCGAACCTTACGCCGGCTATTCGCGATTGTCGCTTAAGCCTTCCCCGGACCGCGCCTGCCTAGTCGGCGCCGACGTTCGAGACTGGGTCGGTGGACTCGGCCGTCTCGATCCTTGCGGTGAAGATAGGCGCGCGGTAGACCTTGGCCGCTATGACCATCATGATCAGACCGGCCACGGCGATGCCAATCAGGCCGTTGCGCTCGGCCACGGTTAGCGCTTCCGTCCCCTTCACAGTCACCCAGATGAGCAATCCCGCGCCGGCGAGCGGCAAGAGTCCCAGCATGATGGCGTTCTTGACCGACTGCACCAGAAGCCTGCGGTAATACCACGCGGCTGCGAGGCCCGTGACCGCGTAGAAGATCGAGTAGAGCACGCCGCTCGTGTTGATGATGACGTCCATCGCCGAGGCGACGGACGTCGCGAACACGTCGATGATCCCGAGCACGATCATCGATCCGCCTAGCAGCAATGTCGCCAGGGCGGGCGTCCGGTAGCGCTCGCTGATGCTGCCCAGGCGCCGCGGCAGGACCCGGTCCCGCGCCATCGAGTACGCGACCCGCGAGGTGCCGATGATGGCTACCTGGGTCGTCGCGAGCACCGAGATCATGACGGCGAACGACATGATCCGGTCGCCGGCCGTGCCCGCGAGGCGCTGACCGACCCAGGCGATGGCGTTAGCGGAGTGTGCCTGCAGCTGGCTGCTGGACCCGACGCCCTGATAGGTGCCGTACATGATGACGAACAGCAGCCCGGTCAGGGCGACGCCGAGAACGGCGCCCCGGCCCGGATTCTTCTCCGGTGCCTCGGTCTCCTCATTGAGATAGATGCCGCCATCCCAGCCGGCCAAGGATGCGACAGCGATGATCATCGTGGCGCCGAACGCTCCGGCGCCGGTGCCATGGAATGACAGCCATTGCGTCGTCGGGTGCAGCGTCCCGGCTGCGTGCACGATGAATACAGCGATGAACGCCCAGACCGCGAAGACAACGACGATGGAGTACTCCAGGAGCGCGACAAGTACCTGCAGGCGCGCGCTGAGCCTGATGCCACGGACGGCGGTGAGCGTCAGGAACGAGCCGATGACAACGATGACTATCGCGCCGCCCCACTGGCTGCTGGGTGAGAGCCCGAGAAACGCCAGCACGCTGGGGCCGATCGTGATGACGTCGATGAGAACGAACAAGGTGAACGCGATGAGCATCAGCCAGCCGACCAGGAACCCGACGTACGGATTGAACGCGCGGGATACCCACTCGTAGGTGGCGCCGGCGTTCTGGCGCCACATGTTCAGGCGGTGAAACGCCAGCGCGATGCACAACAGGCCAGCGGTAGTGATGATCACTGGCAAGATCGTCCCGTAAGCGCTAGCGCCGACGAGGATCGCAAGAGTGATCGCGACAGTCTGGCCGGGCGCCGCGCCCGACATGGCGAAGATCGTCGAGCGGCCCAGACCGATCGCGTTCTTCTCCAGCGTCGGACTTCCGGGGCCTGCCTCGGCACTCGCAGGTGGCGGCTGTGCGGGTTCGGCTGGAGCTGTCATGGCCAATGCTCCTTTGCTGCCTATCCGAGTCAGGCATCGCAACGGCGGCGACTGATTGATAAGTATGTACTATGTAACATTGCAGTACCAGACAGCATTGGGCGCAACTTTGGCACCAGATTGGCGCGCTTTGCTGGCCCCGCTAGCTTGGGCCGGGTGCTGCCGCCGGTCTCTGACTCCGATTGCCTCGGAAATCGATCCAGGCAACGACGCCCGCCGGATCCTCCACAGGAACGTGGACACGGGTTCGGCCCGGGCGCCGGAAGGAGTCGCCGCGACTGCTCGAAATCAGCTCAGCGGTCGGTACCCTCAGATTCGTATGAATCCTCTCAACCCGCTCCTTGGCGCGCAGTGACCGCGCTCGTCGCCCTGGCCGCCGGCCCGGCCGTCCACCGGCTCGGCGAGGGGCCAGTGTGGGATCCGGATCGGCACCGGCTGCTGTGGGTCGACATCCCCGCCGGCGTGGTCCACTACGGCCGTCTGGCGGCGGACGACTCGGTCATCGCTGACGGCTCGTGGTCGTTCGCGGGTACGGTGGGCGCGGTCGCTGTGGCCGCCGACGGGCAGCTGCTCGTCGCCGGCCAGGAGTCGGTGCTGCGGGTTACCCCGGACGGCGCACGGATACCAGTCGCGACGGTCCTGGCACCCGGCGGCCACCGGCTTAACGATGGCGCTGTCGACCCGGCCGGCCGGTTTCTGGTTGGCAGCCTCGCTCTCGACGGGTCGTCGGGCGGGCAGGTGCTGGTCCGTCTCGACCCGGGTGGCCCGACCGTGCTGGACGACGATCTCACTCTGTCCAACGGACTGGCCTGGAGCCCGAACGGCGACCGGATGTACAGCATCGACTCGACCCCACGAACAGTGTGGGTGCGCGACTACGACACGGCGACGGGCGCGACCGGTCCACGCCGCCTGGCGTTTGCCATCGAGGACGGACTCCCCGACGGCATGTGCGCCGACGTGGACGGCAACCTGTGGATTGCGGTCTGGGGACGTGGCCGGGTCGAGTGCCGGGACCCGGCTGGACAGTTGCTGGCTACGGTCGCGGTGGCTGCGCCGCACACGTCCAGCGTCGCCTTCGCCGGGCCCGAACTCGACATCCTCGTCATCACCACCGCCCACGAGGATTTGTCGGAGGCAGAGCGAGTCGCGCACCCGGAGGCCGGTCAGCTGTTCACCGTGCGACCCGGGATACGCGGGTTGCCGGTCCCGTACTGGGATCCGTCCACCATCATCGGGTGACTTGCTAATGCCGAACGGCCCGCGCTAATGCCGCCCATGCGTGCTCTCGTCTTCACCAGCCCAGGCCACGCAGAGGTCAGGGGTGTGCCGTCGCCCGTAGCCGCCGACAGGCAGGTCGTGGTCGACGTCGACCGGGTAGGCATCTGCGGTACCGACGTTGAGCTGTTTACCGGCGAGATGCCATACCTGCACAGTGGCGTGTCGACCTATCCGCTGCGTCCCGGTCATGAGTGGGCCGGCCTCATCACCGCGGTCGGAGCCGGCGTGGACGATTCGTGGCTCGGGCGGCGGGTCACCGGCGACACGATGATCGGCTGCGGGCACTGCCGCCGGTGTCGCGCCGGCTCTCACCACGTGTGCCAGAACCGGCTCGAACTCGGCATCCGCGACGGCCTGCCTGGCGCACTGGCCGAGCAGGTCGCCGTACCAGTTCGATCGCTGCACGCTCTGCCGGAAGACGTCGATGGGCAGGTCGGCGCCCTGGTCGAACCTGGCGGCAACGCACTGCGGGCGGTCCGCGCCGCCGCCCTGGCGAGCGGCGATCGGCTGTTGGTACTCGGCACCGGCACGATCGGCCTGTTGGCCGCGATGTTCGGGCGGGCGCAGGGGGCCGACGTACACCTGCTCGGCCGGGACCCGGACCAACTGAGCCTGGCCGCAACGCTCGGCTTCACCGGCCGCTGGACCCGAGACACGCTTCCAGACGGGCCGTGGCACGCGGTCATCGACGCCACGAACGCGCCGGACATGCCCGCGCTCGCCGTCGACCTGGTCGAACCCGGCCGTCGCGTCGTGTCCATCGGCCTCGCCAGTACGCCCAGCGTTGTCGACTCCCGTCACATCGCGCTCAAGGACGTCACTGTGGTTGGCATCCTCGGCGGATCAGCTGGCCTCGCCGCCACTATCGAGGCATACGCCTCCGCAGCAGTCGATCCTCGGCCGCTGGTCGCCGTGACCATCGGACTTGACGAGGTCGCTGACGTCCTCGCCGGCGCCCGACCCGGCGGGGCCGGCCCCGGTCCGAAGGTCCACGTCGATCCCAGGCGGTAGCTGACTCTGCAAGCCTTGCGAGGCTTCGTCGCGGCTGGCCAGGCCGGATGTAGCTGCCGGCCCGGAGACCTATTTCGGCCGCCGCATGAAGTAGCACATCATGGTGTCCCCGATGCCTACTCCTTCAAGAGGGCCGATCAGTTCGTTGATTGACGGGCTGCACGGGACCTTCTCGCCGTGGCCGGTGACGAGCCAGCCATCTGCGCCGACAAGGTTGGCCGCACGGAACAGACCGTGGCATCCATCCAGCACTCTTAGCCCGGAGCCGTCGAGCACAACGCAGATCGCAGGAGCGGGGCCGACAGTGTGTACCACGTAGATGTATCCGTATTCCCAAGCGGTCATTGACCTTGACTCCTCGCTCCTGCGGGCGTGTAGCGGGCTGACAGGTCGGCACGTCTAAGAACTATCGTGACCGGGCGGCCATGGCTAGTGACGGCGTTCGGCCCGAGCCCTGTTGTGGCGCGTATGCGCGACCGCATGCGTCGTCTGTGTCAGATGCTGTTAACAGAGATGTCGGCTGAACAACGAAGGGGTGCGATGTGGAGATCATCAATCTGGGTCAGGCGGATGGGCTGCCGCCAGTGGATTGGGCCGCAGTTGCTGAGCAGCTGGCCGCGGGGTCGGCGCCAGCTCCGGACGCGGTGAACTCTCGGACGACCTGGCTGTCGACCGTCAACGAGGACGGTAGCCCGCATGTGACCGCGGTCGGTGCACTGTGGCTCGACGGCACGTTCTGGTTCCAGACAGGCGCGCATACGCGGAAGGGACGCAATGTGGCGCGGGATCCGCGGTGTTCGATCGCGGTGTCGATCCTCGACACGGACGTCGTCATCGAAGGTGACGCGGGCCGAGTGACCGAGCCGGGCGCGATGGCGCGGGTCGCCAAGGCGTGGGCGGACGGCGGCTGGCCGGCCGAACCCGATGACAGCGGGTCGGGCATCACTGCCCCGTTCAACGCGCCGTCGCTAGGACCACCCCCGTGGAACGTGTATCGCATTGAGCCGCGCTCGGCCATCGTCACCTTGGCGGCGGAGCCCGGCGGCCTGACTCGCTTCCGGTTTTAAATCCCGGCGGGCAAGGCCAGTCATCCGCTGATGCCGCTGGCCGCCAGAGGCCGGCGGTGATGGGGCAGCCACTGGCCGGGGTCCATCCGTACTACTCCGCCCGCTGAGAGAGTCTCGGCGAGCAGCGCGATGGCTGCTGCGTCGGCGTCCGGCAGGTCGACGTGGGCAAGGGCCTCCGGCGTCACGGTCGTGACGGCGGGGAATGTGTTGGTCAAGCCGATCGGCAGACCGTGCACCGGCGCACCCAACTGCGCGACGAACTTCTCCAGCCGCTGCTCGCGGCCGGGCCGGCCGACAGGATCCTCGATACCCCAGCCTCGAATGGATCCCATGCTCCTGGGATAGACGATCCGGGAGAAGTCGCGGCTAGCGCGCCAAGTACGGGATCGGCGCGCACCGCGGCAATGTCAGCGGCGTGGTCCGCGTCACTACCAAGCACGCGGGCTACGCGTTCCACGATATGAATCAGACCCTCCCAGTAGGGAAGATGAGCACGCAGCAGCAGGTATCCGCCTGCCGGGCCTGCGGTGTCGCCCGGTGAGACTTCCAGTAGTCCGGGTGACCCGGCCACGGTGATCGTGCGCCGGTAGGTGTCACCGTCGAGCACCTCCACTCCAGGGATCGCGCGCGCGGCGAGGAACGATCTCACCGCGGCCCAGTCGTAGCCAGGCGTCACCGGCAGCCGCAGCGCGAGCCCGCCGTCGGCGGCGAGCCGGTCCGCTTGATGCCGTCGGCTGCGCAGACTGGCCGGTGAATCATTAAATACCTGGTGCATCGTCCGGTTGAACTGGCGCAAACTGCCGAATCCGGACGCGAACGCGACGTCGAGGATCGTCAGGTCGGTGTCGTCCAGCAGCCGCCGCGCGAAGTGGGCCCGCCGGGACCGGGCGAACTGGTCAGGGGTGGCGCCCAAGTGGGTGAGAAACAGCCGCCGCAGATGTCGGGGTGACATGCCAACCTGCGCTGCCAGCGCGACCTCGGTTCCGCAGCTGTCCAGGACACCACCGATGATCAATTGCACCGCCTCGCACACGATCTCGGGCGGGTTCGATCCCACCGGTCCGGCCACCCGGTACGGCCGGCAACGATGACACGCCCGGAAACCTGCCGCCTCCGCCGTAGCAGCGAGTTCGAAGGTCCGAGTGTTCTGTGCCAAGGGCCGCGCGCCGCAGCCCGGCCGGCAGTAGATGCCGGTGGTGACGACGGCCGAGTACGTGGTCATGTTCTAGATATACGTGCCGGGCATGACAATGCTCCGGCCATATTCGGACGCCTGCGCGGACGAAGGTGTCCAGATGTGGCCAGACTCAGCGCGGTCATGGCGGCGAGGCTTGGCGCCGGTAAGCAAACCGCTCGTGAAGGAGATACCGGTGTTGGTGAAGGTGTTCCCCATCAAGCTGAAGGACGGCATGCAGGCCGAGACCGAGGCGATCGTGCAGGAGTTCGCGCCGAAGGGACCGGGGACCGAGGCCGGAACCTTGTCGTTCCGGGTGTATCGCGACCCGGCGAAGCCGGACTACCTGCTATTCGTCGAGCACTTCGCGGACCAGGCGGCCTACGACGCTCACATCAGTTCAGCCGCATATCAGGACCTGGTCGCCGGCGAGTTCGCGAAGCGGATCGTCGAATTCGTCGAGATCGATCACGAATTGGTGGTCGCCCTCTAAGGTGGCGAGCTGTCCCACTCAACCTTCGGATACGGCCAGAGCGTTAGGTGAGTGGGAGAGCAAACGCAGGGAGCAGCCGTGTCCGTCGAGGAGTTCGTGCAGGCTTCGTCGGCACGGCTGTTCAGAACGGCCTTGCTCCTGAACGGGAACGATCAGGCTGCGGCCGAGGATCTGCTTCAGCTTTCCTTGGAGCGGCCCTATCGCTCACGGGTCCGGGCTGCATCCCCATCGACGTGCGGACCTCGGCCACTGGCACGCCAGTTCGCGCAAACCTCCGGCTCGGCCGGTGCACGAGCGGCAAGTAACGAGCTGGCGGGGTCAGCGGGACTCGATGAAATGGTCCGGCGGGACCTGCGGCTTTCCGGGCACGGGGCGCTGTACCTCCGACCACCTTCCTGGCCCGAACACCAGGCCGGCTATCGCCCGCCAGAATCTGCCCGCCCCGGCGTTGTCGTGCTGAAAGCCGATCGACCAGGGGCCTTCGTGCCGGGCGAGCACCTCGACCGCCAGCCGCCGCCCGACGCCCTCGCCGCGCACGGCCGGGGCCACCCAGAACCCGGTCACTGACCGGCGCTCACCGGTGAGCCCGTCAATCACGGCGAATCCCACCGGCGCGTCCTCCCCGGTGTTGGGATGAGCCCGCCAGGCCAGGTAGCCCGCGCCATCAGGGGACGGAAAACGCGCCAGCGGCGCCGCCTGGTAGCGGCCGTCGGCGTAAGGAAGCCCGTTGACGATTGGCGCCAGATCATGCCGGAACGCCTGCCACAGCCAGGCCACGATCGCCCACTGATCATCCGCCACGGGACGGATGCTGAGCGGAGGGCCGGATTCAGGCGCCGGTCCGCCGGTATCAGCGCGACTCACCCCGCCGACGCTAACACCGTCGCGGACGGACTAGTCGCGCAGTTTCCGCAAGATCGCGGCCAGCGTGACCCGGTCGGCCGGGGTGAGCCGGTCGAAGACCCGTTCAGCCTCGCTGCCGCGCGCCGCCCAGATGCCGTCCAGGACTTGCAGGCCGTGCTCGGTCAGTTCGACCAGCGTGGCCCGCCGGTCGTCCGGATCCGGCCGCCGCCCGGCCAGGTCGCGCGCCTGCAGGGCGTCGATGACCTCGGTCGTGGAGCGCGCCGCGATCTTCAGCCGGTCCGACAGTGCCGACAGCCGCATGACACCGTGTCGCCGCAGCACCCGCAGGGCGCGGAACTGGGCCGGAGTGATGTCCCAGGGGGCCAGGGTCTCCTGGGAGGTCTCCCGCAGCTGGCGCGCGACCGCCCAGAAGGCGTCCGACAGCGACTCTTCGCCGCCAGGGTCCGCCCTCGGCTCCGGATCGCGGTCCTGGTCCACCGGAATAGCGTACCAGCATTGCTTGTTGTACCCTCACATTGAGGTTACCTCAGCAAATCGCTATGACCGGGCCACCTCCGCGAGCCGCGCAGGCTCGCCCGACACAAGCCCCCGGCAGAATCGAGAAGCATTTGGCATCGCCAGAAACAAGTCGTGAAATCAGGAGAGCAGGCCGCGGCGGCGGACCCCGGACGGTCACCGCGGCCGAGAAGGCGCAGGCCCGCGAGGTGTCGCTGCGGCGCATCGGTCGGCTCTTCGCCCCTTACCGCTGGCAGCTGGCCATTGTCACCGCCATCATCGCTGCCTCGTCCGTGGTCGGGCTGGCATCCCCGTTCCTACTCCGCGCGGTCATCGACAACGCACTGCCCGAGCGCAACGTGCGGCTGCTCGCCTGGCTCGTGATCGGCATGGTGGGCGTGGCCGCCGTCACCTCGGCTTTCGGGGTGATCCAGACCTGGATCAGCACCAAGGTCGGCCAGCAGGTGATGCACGGGCTGCGGACCAGTGTCTTCGGTCACCTGCAGCAGCAGTCGATCGCGTTCTTTACCAGGACCCGGACCGGCGAGGTTCAGTCCCGCATCACCAACGACATCGGCGGCATGGAATCGGTCGTGACGTCGACAGCGACCTCGATCGCCGCGAACCTCACCACGGCCGTCGCGACCGCCGCCGCCATGGTCGCGCTCTCCTGGCGCCTGTCGCTCATCTCGCTGGTTGTCATGCCGCCCTCGATCTACCTGTCCCGCAAGGTGGCGCGCATGCGCCGGGCGATCACCACGCAGCAGCAGCGCGAGCTGGCCGACCTCAACGTCACCATCGAGGAAGGCCTGTCGATCAACGGCATTCAGCTGGCCAAGACGATGGGTACCGGGCCTTCGCTAGTCCACCGCTTCACCGCCTCCTCGGCCCGGCTGATCGACCTGGAACTGCAGTCCCAGCTCGCCGGGCGCTGGCGGATGGCCTCGCTCAGCCTGATCTTCGCCGCGATCCCGGCGGCCATCTACCTCGCGGCCGGCCTTCCCGTTACCGCAGGCGCGATGACGATCGGCACGCTGATCGCGTTCACGACCCTGCAGAACGGGCTGTTCCGGCCCTTGACCGGCCTGCTCAGCACCGGCGTCTCGGTCGTCAGCTCACTGGCACTGTTCGCCCGGATCTTCGAGTACCTCGACCTGCCGGTCGAGATCAGCGACCCGGTGCACCCAGTAGAGATAGACCCGGCCGCCATCACCGGCCACGTGACCTTCTCCGGCGTCAGCTTCCGGTACGACGGCGCCGACCGCGATGCCCTCAGCGGCATCGACCTGGACGTTCCCGCGGGCAGCACGGTCGCGCTGGTCGGCGAGACCGGCTCCGGCAAGACCACCCTGGCGTCGCTGATCTCCCGCCTCTACGACCCGGCCAGCGGGAGTGTCCGCATCGACGGGATCGACGTGCGTGATCTGCGGCTCACCGACCTCGCCTCGATCGTCGGCGTGGTGAGCCAGGAGACCTACCTGCTGCACGCCACTGTGCGGGACAATCTCCGCTACGCACGGCCGGGGGCGACCGACGCCGAAATCGAGGACGCCGCCCGCGCTGCGCAGATCCATCAGCTGATCGCCAGCCTGCCGGACGGCTACGACACCATGGTCGGCTCGCGCGGGCACCGGTTCTCCGGTGGCGAGAAGCAGCGCATCGCCATCGCCCGGACGCTGCTGCGTGACCCGCGCGTGCTGGTCCTGGACGAGGCCACGAGCGCGCTGGATACCGAAACCGAGCGCGCGGTCCAGCAGGCGTTCGACCGCCTCGCCCGCGGCCGCACGACCATCACCATCGCGCACCGGCTGTCGACCGTACGCAACGCCGATCAGATCGCGGTCCTCGACCACGGCCACGTCATCGAGGCCGGTTCGCACGCCAGCCTGCTCGAAGATAACGGCCGGTACGCGGCGCTAGCAGCCTAGTCCGCGGCCAGCTTCAAGGTCGGCGCTCGCTGGTGGAGGGCGAGCCCGCTCGTTCGGTACCGGCGGGCCGGCTGCCGGACGGAAGCGCTGGTCGGTGCCCTATTCTGGGGATCCCCAGGGCTCATCGCCGCCCTGGGTTTACCTTGTCCGCATCCGGATGACCGAAGAGGCCAGTGATGAGCAGGCGCGCAGAGCTGCGCTCCCATCCTCGTTCCGAGGGCACTACCGGTCGGCTGCAGGCGCTGACCGACGGCTTTTTCGCCGTCGCCATGACGCTGCTCGTCCTGAACGTGCCGAGCGGTGCTCGCGGCGACTTCCACTTCGGCTGTCCTGAGCCAGGCGTGGCCGCATCTGCTGCTCTACTTCGACAGCGTGCTCGTGCTGGGCGTCCTGTGGTTCGGCAACCGGAACGCATTCGAGTATGTGGAGCGGACCGATCATCCGCATACCTGGCTCAGCCTCGGCGTGCTCGCGTTCGTCGCGCTGGTGCCCTGGACGACCGGTCTGGCCGCGTCGCACCTGCATGATCCGCTCGCCGTCACCATCTACACGGTGAATCTGCTGATCGCCACTGTGTTTGACGCCGCCACCTGGCTGTACGCGACCGGGCGGGGACGGCTGACCGCGCGCTTGACGCCTGAGTTCACCACGGTCAGCAGGCGTCTCACCGCGGTTCCGGTCGGCGGTTTGGCGCTGGCGACCGGGCTTGCCTGGGCCAGCACGTGGGCCGGCCTGGCAATCGTCGTAACGCTTCCGCTGCTAGCGATCAGCGGGCTGACCTACCGGGTGCAGCATCGCCTGAGCACGGCACTCCGCGATTCGCAGTAGCAACGCCGACCAGCTGGAGCCATCGGCGGCCGCTCAGGCTATGCGGGGGCCTGGCGTGACGGAGGGGGGAAGTCCCCGGTGGCGCTGGTGACGAAGTTGCGGGCGACGTCGGTAAGCCGCTGATTGGAGTTGCGGGCGTAATCGCGCAGCATGGCGAAGGATTGTTCCATGTCAGTGCCGAGGCGCTCGGCGAGCTTGCCTTTGGCCTGCTCGATGATCACCCGGCTGGTGAGAGCGGACTGGAGTTGCTCGGCGACGGTTTCGCTGCGGCGCACGTTCCGCTCGTGCAGCAGACCGATGGTGGCGACGTCGGCGAGTGCCTGGCCAAGACGCAGGTCGCCCGGGTCGAACGGCCCGTGGTCGGCCCGGAACAGGTTCAGCGCGCCGATCACCTGGTCCCGCAACCGCATCGGCAGGGCCTCGACCGTGCGGAATCCGTGCTCGGTCGCGGCGGCGGCAAACCGCGGCCACCGCTGGCCTGGACCAGCAAGTTCAGTAGCGGTGACAGGCTGGCCGGTGCGGAAGCAGTCCAGGCACGGTCCCTGGTCGTTCTGGAGCTGGAACAGCTCCAGTAGTCCGGCGGCCTCATTCGAGGACGCCGCGACGCGGAGCTCACCCCGCGGGTCGGCCAGCATGACCCCGGCCGCGGACGCGGACAACAGCATGACGCTGCGGTCGGTCAGCAGCTGCAGGAAGTCGATCACGTCGAAGTCGGCGACCATCGTGTCAGCCAGCTCGACGAAAGTGTCGGATAGCAGGTCGGCGTCCATCTGAGTCACCCTCTCGTCGGCAGCAGGAAAGCTGGTGGCAGCGGCAGGCGAGCATCGCCGGCGCTGGCGGGCATCACGGGACGCCGTCCGGGTCCGGGTCCGGGCTGAGCCGTAGCCGCCGGGCGACGATGTCGCTGGCTATGTCGGCGAGCCGCCGGTCCTCTGAATAAGCGTAAGCCCGGAGCCGGGCAAAAGCCTCCCCGATAGGGACCCCGAGTTGCACCGTCAGCATGCCTGTCGCCTGGTCGATCTCCGCGCGATGCAGTGCTAGGTCGGGGGCCTGACCGTCCATCCAACGGCTGTCCCAGTCGTGGTCCGCGTCTTCGCCGTCCGCGCCGTCGAGCAGCAGCAAGGTGGCCGCGTCGGCGAGAAGGAGCAGGTCACCGAGCTGTCCGTCGGTCAGCGGGCCAGCGCCGCGCCGGTAGAGGCCCATGACTCCCGCCCGGATCGCACCGACGACCAGCGGGAATACAAAGACTGCTCCGGCGCCGTGCGCGCGCGCGTCCGGGGTAAACGCGGGCCAGAGGCGGCCGGACTCGGCATCGCCCAGGTCAGCGGCCAGGACGGGCGCGGCCGACGCCAGCACGTCGTGACACGGCCCCTCGCCGAGTGTCAGCTGGAGTTCCGATAGCCGCTCGCAGACCGGATCCGTCACAAACATGATGAAATCTGGCTCGCCGTTCCGAGCGGCGGCCACCCACGCCCCGTCCAGGTGACCTGAGCCGACCGCGACCGCGCACACATCAGCGACAGACACCCGCGACCCGTGCGCCGCCGCATGAGCGGCCAGCTGCCCCCACACGACCTCGGACCGGCTAGCCGTCATGCGCACATCCGGCCGTACAACCAGCACAAAGGCGGGTCTTGAGCGCCAGATCCCCCATGAGCGCCGCCTCCTGCCACAGCAGCCAGGCGGGGACTCGACCTAACGGCTCATGCTCGGTACCTAAATGTGTGGTGTCTTTACGGACCTTACCGCTCCAGCGACCTGCTGTGGCCGGGCGGCCGCCGGGCCCGCGAAGCTGGCGCCTCGCAGTCGCCGATACGCCCACGCCGCTCAGCTGGGGCCAGCAGACCCCAGAGCGCCGAGGAATGACGCTGCCCAGTGGTTTACATCGAATTCGCGGACTCGGCGCCGCATCGCGCGCATCCGGCGCCTGGCTTCGGCCGGCGGCACGGTGGCCGCGCGCACGATGGCGTCTTTCATGCCCTCGATATCGTGCGGGTTGACCAGAAACGCACCGCTGAGCTCGTCGGCCGCGCCAGTGAACTCGCTGAGTACTAGCGCGCCGGTGTCATCGTGGCGGCACGCGACATACTCCTTAGCGACCAGGTTCATCCCGTCCCGCAGCGACGTCACCAGCATCACGTCGGCCGCCAGGTACATGGCAGCCATCTCCTCGGCCAGGTAGGTCTGGTGCAGGTAATGAATTGGCGGGCTGCCGAGCTCGGCGTGTTCGCCGTTAATCCGGCTCACCGCGCCCTCGACCTCTTCGCGTAGGAGCCGGTACTGCTCGACTCGCTCCCGACTCGGGCTGGCTACCAGCACCAGCGCTGTCCGCAGGGATCCGAATCGTCCCTCGCTCAGCAGTTCGCCGTAAGCGGTCAGCCGGTGCAGAATGCCCTTGGTGTAGTCGAGCCGGTCGATGCCGAGCAGCACGACGTCCGGCTCTCCGAGCGCATCGCGGAATCCCTTCGCCCGCTCCCGCACCTCGTCCCGGCCCGCGATCTCGGCGAAGCCCGCCGAATCGATCGAGATCGGGAACGTGGCGGTCCGCACCTCCCGGTTGACCGGAAGCGAACGGGCCCCGCGCCCGCCAGCCGCCAGGTCGGTCCTGCCGTTGGCCGGGGCCTGCCCCTCGGCTGGTACCCGCACGAGCGACCCGCTGGTCACCAGGCCCGCGGCCCGGCGGCACGCGCGGCGGAAGTTGGTCGCGTCACTATCGCGCTGGAACCCGATCAGGTCCGCGCCGAGCAGGCCGACGACAATCTGCCGGCGCCACGGCAGCTGCGCGAAGATCTCGTAACCAGGGAACGGGATGTGGATGAAGACCCCGATCCGAAGGTCGCTGCGCTGTTCGCGGAGCATCTGAGGCACGAGCTGAAGCTGATAGTCATTCACCCAGACAGTCGCGCCCGGGGCCGCCTGCTCGGCTGCGGTCTGGGCGAATCGCCGGTTGACCCGGACGTAGGCGTCCCACCACGGCCGGCGAAATTCCGGCGGGGCGATGACGTCGTGATACAGGGGCCATAGCGTGGCATTGCAGAATCCCTCGTAATAGTCCCTGACTTCCTGCGCCGACAGCCCCACCCCGACCAGGTGCATGTCGGCGACGTCGAACGAGCCGGGCGCGTCGCCCGCTGACCCAGGCCAGCCCACCCACGCACCGCCAGCCTCGCGCATGACGGGCTCGAGCGCGCTGACCAGCCCGCCAGGGCTGGGCCGCCACTCTGCATCGCCGCCAGGTCGCTCCACCCGATCGACCGGGAGGCGGCAGGCGACCACGACGAAGTCATAGTCGCCCTTGGCCCACGGGGCGTCATGAGCCGGAGTCTGGGTGGCCGGTCCGTCTGACTGCCCGCTGCGCTCGGGTCGGCCCTCGGCTTCGGCAGACGCGGAGTCGGTCTCGGTGCCCCATTCGTCAGCAGACGTCACGGTCAGCCACCCCCGCACGCCGGCCCGACGGCTCGCCTTCGGCGGCAGCCGGGCGGACGTCGCTGACGTCGGAATAGCTCACCACGCGACCATATCGTCTCCGCTCCGCGACCAGCCGAGCGCGACCTCCAGCCAGCCCGTGCGGTCGGCTGCGCACGCCTGGACATGGGCAACGCCAACGGGCGGGCGATCCGACTGGCGTCAGCGCGGACCCGCGGTGGACTGGGCTGCCTCGCGGATCGCGGCCAGCTGAGCGGCGATATCACGCAATAGCTCGGCAATTGCCAGCGAAGCGTGCACCTGCGCCTTCGCGACCTCTCGGCCGGACATGGTCCCGGCGCCTTGAACCGACTCTCCGACCAGTTGCTCAGCTATCCCGTAGTGATTGACGTCAGGCATGGTCACTCCTCGGTAGCGGGAATGTCGTCCAGTGTTCCGTACATCCGGGCCGCTGCTGCTGGCCGCCGTCTCGCTACTTAGCGCGCCAGGGCGGCCTAGCTCCTGAGCTGGCGGGCGAGCTCTCGCAGCGGTACCTCATAAGCTTCCCCAAAGGTAGGGAAGGCGTGCACGACCTGAGCGAGATCGGCTACCGGCACGCTGGCGCGAATGGCGATGGTGGCCTCGGCGATCCAGTCGTCGGCTCCGGCTCCGAGCGCTGCTGCCCCCACCAGGAGGCCTCGCGCGCGATCGGCGACCAGGACGACGCGTCCGGCGGGTGATCCGTCGGTCGACGCCCTGGCCTGATCGGACATCTTCGCGGACGCGCTGATGACGTCGAGGCCGGCGGCCCTGGCGGCGCCAGCGGTCATGCCGACGCTGGCTAGCGGCGGCTCGGTGTAGATGACCCGCGGTATCGCCCGGTAATCAGCCGTCAGTTCGCCGCCGAGCAGGTTCTCGCTCACCACCCGAGCCTGGTAATTCGCGCCGTGCGTGTACGGCGCTAGACCGGTCACGTCCCCGGCCGCCCACACCTGCTGCTGTCCCTCCACGCGGCAATGAACATCGACGCTGAGCGCGCCGTCGTCCTGGATGCCGAGCGCCGTCAGTCCCAGGTCACTGGTCGCCGGCTCCCGGCCGACGGCCAGGATGAGCCGGTCGGCCTCGACGGCCGTGCCATCCCCGAGCAGACAGCGCACCCCGCCGCCCGCACGTGGCTCGGTGCGTACCACCCCGGATCCGATCAGCAGCCGGATTCCGTCCGCTGCCAGCACGGCCGCCAGTTCGGCCGCGATCGCGGGATCCTCGTTACCGGCCAGCTGGTCCGCAGCCTCGATCACGGTTACCTGAACCCCGAAGCCCGCGTAGGCCTGAGCGAGCTCGCACCCGACGGCCCCGCCGCCCAGGACGATCAGCGACCGGGGATACTCCGGCGACGACAGGGCCTGATCGCTGGTCCACGCGGGCACGTCGGCCAGGCCTTCGATCGGCGGGATGACGGGCCGGGAACCGGTGGCCACGACAAGATCGCGGTAGCCGATCTCACGTTCGCCGATGTCGACTAGGCCGGGTCCGGCGATGTGGCCGCGGCCGCGCAGCAGCGTCACGCCGCGCGCCTGGATGCCGTCGGCCGCCCGAGCGTCGTCACGCTGGCTGGCCAGCTTGTCCCGCCTTCTGACCGCGACGCCGAAGGCGACCTCGTCGTCATCCAGGACCGGAAGGGCCGAGGCGCCGCCGAGCCTGGTCAGCCGCCGAAGTGCTTCCTGCCGTGCGTGCGCGCTGCGCAGCATCGACTTGCTCGGTATGCACGACACGTACGGGCACTCGCCGCCCACCCGCAGCTTCTCGATGAGCGCAACAGTACGGCCGCTGTCGGCCACCGCCCCGGCCACCCATTCGCCAGCCGATCCGCCGCCGAGAACCACCACGTCATAGGTCAGCACTCGCCGAACTTAGCTCATCACCTCGGCGAGGTGCTGACGTCCCGCTGTGCGGCAGGAATTCCTGCACCTTCGTCATGACGCCCTCCTTGATCACGCCCCACCGGTTCTCATCGCCCTTGAGCAGCGCCTCGGCTGCATCCTTGGCCTGCTCGAAGGTGGCGTGAGGCGGGATCGGGGGCACGTTCGGGTCAGTCCTGACGTCCAGCACAGTCGGCCGGTCGGCGGCCAGCGCCCGGTCCCAGGCCGGTCCGACCTGATCGGGCTTGTCGACCGTGATTGCCTGCAGGCCGATACTGGCGGCGAAGGCCGCGTAGTCGACGTCCGGCAGCGTCTGCGACTCGGCGAACTTGGGTGCGCCTTCCATTGCGCGCATCTCCCAGGTGACCTGATTCAGGTCGTCATTATGCAAGATCGCGATGACCAGGCGGGGATCCTCCCACTCCTGCCAGTAATGCTTGATCGTGATCAGCTCGGCCATGCCGTTCATCTGCATGGCGCCGTCGCCGGCGAACACGATGACGGGGCGGCCGGGGTGGCCGAACTTGGCGCCGATGCCATACGGCACGCCCGGCCCCATGGTGGCCAGGTTGCCAGACAGGGAGCCGCGCATCTCGCCGTGGAATCGGAGCTGGCGCGCATACCAGTTAGCGGAGGAGCCGGAATCGGCGGTGATGATCGCGTTGCCGGGCAGCCGGGCGGAGAGCTCGTGGAACAGCCGCATCGGATTGACCGGGTCGGCCTCCACCATCGCTTCGGCCTCCATGACCTCCCACCAGCGCGCGATCTTGGACTCAAGATCGGCCCGCCACGAGCGGTCCTCCTTGCGCTGCAGATGCGGGATCATCGCCCGGAGCGTGGCCGCGGCGTCGCCGAGCAGGTTGACCTCGTACGGATAGCGCATTCCGATGTACTTGCCGTCAATGTCGATCTGGACGGCACGAGCCTGATCAAAGGCCGGCAGGAACTGGGTGTAAGGGAAGCTTGAGCCGACCGTCAGCAGCGTGTCGCACTCCCGCATCATCTCGTAGCTCGGCCGGGTTCCCAGCAGCCCGATCGAGCCGGTGACGTACGGGAGCTCGTCGGAGAGCACATCCTTGCCGAGTAGCGGCTTGGCGACCCCGGCGGCCAGGAGCTCAGCGACCTGCTCGAGCTCGGCCCTGGCGCCGCGTGCGCCCGAGCCGGCCAGGATGGCCACCTTGCTGCCCGAGTTCAGCAGGTCGGCGGCCCGGATGATCGCTTCGTCGTCCGGAACGGCGGTGGGCCAGTCCATCCCCGTGCTGGACGGAACCATCTTGAACGCGTGCGTCGGGGCTGAGTACTCGAGTTCCTGCACGTCGGAGGGAATGATGATCGCGGTCGGCGCCCGCTCGGCCAGCGCGACCCGGATCGCCCGGTCCAGGACGTTGGGCAACTGCTCGGGAACGGTGACCATCTGGACGTACTCGCTGGCAACGTCCTTATAGAGGCTGAGGAGATCCACTTCCTGCTGGTAGGACCCGCCCATCGCCGACCGGCTGGTCTGGCCGACGATCGCCACCACCGGCACGTGATCAAGCTTCGCGTCGTACAGGCCGTTGAGCAGGTGGACGGCGCCGGGCCCGGACGTGGCCATGCAGACGCCGACCCGGCCGGTGAACTTGGCATAGCCCACTGCCTCGAAGGCGCTCATCTCCTCGTGCCGGGACTGCACGAACTTGGGTTTGTTCCCGGCCCGGCCCCAGGCAGCGAGGATGCCATTGATCCCGTCGCCGGGAAATGCGAAGACCTTCTCGACGTCCCACGTGCGCAAGCGCTCGAGCAGGTAGTCGGCCACGGTAGGTGCGGACATAATCACTTCTCCAGTTCGGTAGTCAGCCGGTCGCGCTGCCACTGGCGGGTGCGCGCGCCATGTGGTCTGCGGCTCTGGCTGCGATCGCCATTATCGTGAGCGCGGGATTAGCGCTGCCCTGTGTCGGCAGTACGCTCCCGTCGGTGATGTAAAGGTTGGGCACGGCGAAGGTCCGGTTGCAGCCGTCCACCACGCCGTTCTCCGCATCGGCGGCCATCCGAGCCCCGCCGACCAGGTGGGCGTAGCGGTTGATGGTGATGACCTCGTCGGCGCCCGCCGCGCGCAGGATCCGCTCCATGACATCCCTGGCCGCGTGCATCAGCTGCCTGTCGTTGTCGCACTGCGAATAGCTGAGCTGCGCGACGGGCAAGCCGTGCCGGTCCTTCTCCGCGGCGAGGGTGACTCTGTTCTCGGCCAGCGGCAGGAACTCGCACAGGGCCCCGAGGCACGACCAGTGCACGTAGTCGCTCATGTACTCGCGCAGCGCCCGGCCCCAGTGCCCCTGGGCGGCCACGTGCTCGGCCCAGGTAATCGGCAGCGGCGATACGGTCTGGATGGAGAAGCCCCGGCGGTACGGCTTGGCCGGGTCAGTCTCGTAGAACTGCTCGCTGCTCACCTCGGGCGGGGGAGCCTTGTACATCCGGATCTCGGACTCGAACCGCCCGGCCGTCTGCGGTGCCCCTTGCACCATGACGTACCGGCCGACTTGGTCGAAGTCATTGCACAGGCCGTCAGGGAAGCGGCGGGAGGCCGAGTTCAGCAGCAGCCGGGGCGTTTCGATCGAGTCAGCCGGCGATCGCGACAGCGGCTGCCCGCTGGAACCGCGGCCGCCCGTTCCGCACATAGTGCACGCCGCTGGCTCGGCCAGTTCGCTCATCAACCTCGATCGCGGTCACCATGGAGTCGGCCCGGATCTCGGCGCCGTGGGCGAGCGCGTCCGGGATATGGGTGATCAGCGGCGACGCCTTGGCGTTGACCTTGCAGCCCTGCAGGCAGAACCCGCGGTAGATACAGTGCGGCCGGTTGCCGAACCGCCCGTTCGAGATCGCGACCGGTCCGACCTTGGCGGTGACCCCGGCCTTACGGGCGCCGCGGAGGAAGATCTCGCCGTTGCCGCCGACAGGGTGCGGTCGCTGCGGGTACGAGTGCGGATCGCCCCACGGCCATCGCTCGCCGGCCACGGGGAGTTCTTGCTCGATGTCCTGGTAGTACGGCTTCAGGTCCTCGTAGCCGATGGGCCAGTCGGCGCCCACCCCGTCACTGGACAGCGTCCTGAAGTCGCTCGGGTGGAATCGCGGCGTGTAGCCCGCGTAGTGCACCATCGACCCGCCGACGCCCCGGCCCGAGTTGTTGGAGCCGAGTGGTATCGGGTCGCTGCCGGATATCACCCGAGGTTCTGTCCAGTAGAGGTGATGCGAGCCGGCTTCATCGCTTACCCAGTCGGCGTCGGGATCCCAGAAGGGGCCCGCGTCCAGCCCGACGACATGCCAGCCGCGACGAGCAAGCCGCTGGAGGAGCGTCGACCCGCCAGCACCACAGCCGACAACGGCCAGGTCGACCTCGTCGGTGTCCTCATACGTGCGCATGTCGGTCCGCTGCCGGTGGTTGGTACGGCTCCCGTCGTTCGGGATCAGCCAGGCTGAGGCGTTCCGCTCGCGAACCGGGTTCATCAGTCTGCGCTCTGCACGGGGTCGCCGGAGGGAACCCGGTCCCGGATTTCGAACGGCTCTCGCCCGTCCACGCCGGCGTTCTTGTAGCCGCGCGGGTAGGCCGGGCCGGGGAAGCCGATCTCCGCCCAGGCCATCGGATGCGCATAGAAGGCAGTGCAGACGTAGCGCGTCCACAGGCTCCAGACGTGCGCCGCGTTCAGGCCGTGCCAGTCCCCTGAACCGATGTCCTGCACCGTCCGGATGAGCTCGCGCTGATCAGGTTCACCGCAATCGGCGAAGGGGGAGCCGAACTTCACCTGGGCGTCCTCGTCCAGGAAACGCAGGCAGGCGCGCCAGGCCTGGCCGTCCTCCGGCATGTCGTCGTATCGCCAGCCGTCAGTCTCCTGCTCGGCCAGGCGGGCGTCGATGAACTGCGCGACGGGGACCCGCGGGTCGCCGGACTGGTCCAGCAGGCGGTCACAGAGCGCGGTAGCGACGGCTTGCTCACCCGGGGTGAAGAACCGGAAGCTAGCTGGCGAGCTGAGCCGGGCGAGCACTACTCCCGCCGTCACCGGATCCCAGTGCGCGGACTGATCAACGGGATCAAAGGAGGGGAAACGGCTGCCGCTGGCTGGTCGCGAGGCCGGCTGCGCGGTCACTGCTCGCGCCGCAAGATCGCCGCGAGCAGCCCCATGCCACCCACCATGGTGACGAGCAGCGGTGCGAGCACCGGCGGTCCCATTTCCATGTTGTAGCGGGCATTGGACCAGCCGCCCGGCTTCTGCGCGATGCCGCGCGCGTGCAGATAGGTGCCCTGGATGCCGTTGGCCACGATGCACGCGGACGCGAGCGGCAGCGCGGTCTTGGCCATCCGGCGGCTGAAGAAACCGGCGACACCCGCGGCCGCGCCGACCGGCCCG
This sequence comes from uncultured Actinomycetota bacterium, assembly GCA_963726425.1. Lineage (GTDB taxonomy): Bacteria > Actinomycetota > Actinomycetes > Streptosporangiales > Streptosporangiaceae > JAJYUU01. The sequence continues at coordinate 116,978 of CAVSCN010000021.1, forward strand.
AGCGCGACGGGGATCCACATCATCTTGTTGCCGAAGCTCGCGCTGTCGTGCTCAAAGAAGATCTCAGCGGCCGTGATCACCGCACCCGCGGCGGTCAGGGCCGACAAGCTTCGCTCGAAGCGCCCGGTCTCGACGTTGCGCACCATCCGGTCGATGCCGTGCTCGGCCCAGCGCGATGGTCCCTCCCGCGACTCGGCGCCCAAGGTCCCGCCCCTTTCGCGTACATGCCTGTCTTGGCGGATCAGCTGTATTGAGGGATCAGCCGACCGGCCGCCCGAGTTCGAGCTACCCCCCGTTCCTGGCCTAAACGGTCGCCTTGCGCTCCGCTTCCAGGCCGTTAGCGGCCCGTTGTTCGACGGCTACGAGTTGCATGAGCGCTGTAGCGGCGCGTGCGGACATCACCTGATCCGGACCAGGTACGACTCAGGGCCGGGAAAGTCATCGGGTCGGCCGAGCCGGATACCGGCTACCTGAACTTGGACCCCGAACCGCATGCATCGGCACATCGGGCTGGAGCTATGACCACTGGGAGCCGGAGCTCTTGCCGCCCGGCGCAGGCAGGATGCAGGCGGACAAGCCCGGGAGCGCGCGAAGTAGGCCCCTCCGCTACTCGCGCGCCCCCGGGCTCTCGCAGGCCTGCCCGGCTCTTCGCCCCCCAGTTAGCGGATGAAGAGCAACAGGCCCGTCTGTGCAGACCAGATCGGCAGCAATGATGACCGGATCTGCGTCTGAGTCGTAGCTGTAGATGTAGGCGGCGCCCGGCCCTCCGGGGAAAGCGAGTGCGGCAGCGGGCAGTCCGGCCGCCGGCGAGACAGCCGATAGCGGGCCAGTGCTGGACGAAGCCGGGTCGGCTGGATCGGAACGCACTGGCGGCTCCTTCGGGCGGCAGTCACAGCATGCGCAGAACCCGAAGAAAGGCTCTAGGCCAGCGGCGATTTGCCGATCACGGGCGGCGCAGCTGCCTGGGTCTAGAGCAACGTCACTACGGTACACGTTTTGTCGAAATATCCGCAGGCCTAGCCGGCCATATCCCGAGCAGCGGCCGCGATGTGCAAGGCGCTGATACCGGCCGCGGCGAGGAGTTCCTCGCTGGTCCCTGAGCCAGGCAGCTCGGTTACGGCCAGGTGCCGCACGGTCAGATCGGCGCGCCCGGCGCCGGTGAGGGCGTCGATGACCGCGGATCCGAGACCGCCTTCGGGATGGTGATCCTCGGCGATCACCAGCTTGCCGCCGGTGGCGGCGGCGGCCGCGGTCAGCGTGTCGGTGTCGATCGGCTTGACGGAGTACACGTCGATGACCCGCGCGCTGATCCCGTCGGCCTTGAGCTGGTCGGCCGCGTCGAGGCAGGCATGCAGGGTCACACCAGCCCCGATCAGGGTGACCTGGTCGGCGTCGGTGGCGCGCAGCACCTTCGCGCCTCCGACCGGGAATGCTTCCCCGGCTGCGTACAGGACCGGGTAGGCGCCGCGCGTCGTGCGCATGTACACGACGCCGTCGCGGTCGGCCATCGCCTGCACGAGAGCAGCAGCGCTGGTGGCGTCGCTCGGGTACAGGACAGTCGAACCCTGAACGGCGCGCATCATGGCCAGGTCCTCGAGCGCCATCTGCGACGGGCCGTCGGCGCCGATCTCGACGCCGGCGTGCGAGCCGACCAGGCAGATGTCCGCCTGTGAGATGGCGGCCATCCGGATGAAGTCATAGGCGCGGGTGAAGAAAGCGGCAAACGTCGAGGCGAACGGCCGGTAGCCGCGCACGCTGAAGCCGACCGCGGCCGCCACCAGCTGCTGCTCGGCGATGTACATCTCGAAGTAGCGCTCGGGATACTTCTGCGCGAACTCGTCGGCGAAGGTCGAGTTGCTCACCTCGCCGTCCATCGCGACGACATCGGTCCGGGCACCGAGCGCGGCCAGCGCCTGGCCGTAGGCCTTGCGGGTCGCGACCTTGTCTCCGACGGCGTAGACCGGGAGCGTCACCACCGTGCTGGCGTCCGGTGCGCGGCAGGCCGACGCGGTCTGGTCCGGGCGGGGACCGCGCACGACGAGGTCCCGTTCCCCGCCCAGTTCGATGATCGCTCGCTCGGCCATCTCCGGCGGGAACGGCTTGCCGTGCCAGCCCTCCCGGTCCTCGACCTCGGAGAAGCCGCGACCCTTGATGGTCCGGGCCAGAATCACGGTCGGCTGGTCGCCGGTGATGTCGCCCGCCTCGGTCATGGCCCGGTCGATCTCGGCCACGTCATGGCCGTCGACGGTGAGGACGCGGGCGCCGAACGCCGACGCGCGGCGGCGGTAGGCTTCCACATCCCATGACAATTCGGTCGGGCCCCGCTGCCCGAGCCGGTTGACGTCCACCATGGCGATCAGGTTCGAGAGCTTGTAGTGAGAGGCCTTGTCGAAGGCCTCCCAGATCGACCCCTCGGCCATCTCGCTGTCACCGCACAGCACCCAGACCCGGAACGGTGTCTCGTCGAGGTACTTGCCGGCCAGCGCGACGCCGACGGCGTCGGGGAGCCCCTGGCCGAGCGAGCCGGTCGCCACATCGACCCAGGGCAGCACCGGGGTCGGGTGACCCTCCAGCCGGGATCCCAGGCGGCGGTAGCCGGACATGAGCTCCTCGTCGCTGACGACCCCGACCGCCTTGTAGACCGAGTAGAGCAGGGGGGACGCGTGACCTTTAGAAAAGATCAGATGATCGTTGGCGGGGTTGGCCGGATTGTCCCAGTCATAGCGAAGATGCCGGCCGACCAGGACGGCCAGCAAGTCCGCGGCCGACATGCTCGACGTCGGGTGACCCGACCCGGCCGACGTGCTCGACCGCACCGAATCAACCCGCAGCTGCTGGGCCAGCTCGCTCGCCAGCTTGAGATCGACGTCGGTCTTCATAACGGTTGGCGAGGCCACGAGCATCTCCCGGCTTGGTTGTGCGCGAGTGGTGTGCGGATTGTGTGCGGCGATTTCCGCCGACCCGGTACTCGGCCGGCCAGTCGCTTCCCGGACCGGGTGGGCGCCGCGGCACGGCCATTCAGGCCGGCGTCGGCGGCTCGGCAGGCCGCAGCTATCCGAACCATGGGGCTACCCTCGGCCGCCGGCCTGAAACTGCCGCGTCTTCGTTTGCCCGCTGCGTGTGGGGTAGGGCCGCAGGAAGACCGAGAGTGAACGGCTCCGGTCAATCTGAAAGCGGGCTCATGTCATCTGACGCCATCGTGTTGCTGAGGGCTGGACAGCCCTGAGGAGGCCTTCCATGCCTGACCCCGATTCGCATCGCCATGTCGAAATCAAGGACGGTGATGAGACGGTCGCCGCTGCGGAGGTGACCACATCGCCCGAGTCAGCGGGGACAGTGCGAGCGTCGCTGCACGCGCCGGGCGGTCACATTGCGCCCGGTCGCCGGGCTGACCTGGTCGATGCCGTCATGGACCTCCCGCAGGTACAGGAGAGCGAGCGGCTGGAGGCCGCCACCCCGCTGGGCGACAGTGAGTCGCTAGAGCGGCTGCGCGAACGCACCGAGGACTCGACGACACGACCGGCGGGCTCCACGGCTCTGCTGGACGGCAAGATCCCCGCCAGGGCCGATCGCGCGACCGAGCCCGGGCCGGGCCAGCCGGAGGCAGAGAACTGACGGCGCGGCGGAATAGGCCGGACGCCCGGGCGTGCTGTCCTAATCGCTGGCTCGTTGCCAACGAGGGGCTACAGAGCACCACATATCGGGTCTTACCGCGATGTCTGTCCCGGTCCGGAACAGGCAATGCGCCTAAGGGCCACTAGCGCCTCCCAGTGGCAGCGCGAGTCGATGTGGCCCTGGAGGCGCCATGGCTCTGCCTGCGCGTCCAGACCTCGCGCGCAGCCGATCGGGACGAGAGTACGTCAGTCCTGGCCTGGTTTCGGTCATCGCCGGACCCATGTCGGCCGGGCTTGCGCGGGACGGTCGGCCGGTAGCTGGCTGGACGGTCGGCACAGCTTTCCTGGCGCCGGTTGTCCTCGTCGGGGGCTGGCTGGTGGCGGGCTCACTCCAGCCGGGCTCATATAGCCCGGTGCGGCAGACGATGAGCGTGCTGGCGGGTCAATCCGGGACTGACCGGTGGGTGATGACCGCGGCGCTGCTGCTGGTGGGCGGCTGCCAGATCGCGACGGGAGCAGGCCTGACTGGCGTCGGCAAGCCGGCCCGCATCTTGCTCATCGTGACGGGCGTTTCCACCCTCGGCGTTGCCGCCTCCCCGGAACCGGTCACGGGCCCGACGCCGTTGCACCTCGCCTTCGCCGCGAGCTGCGCATTCACGACAGCCGTCTGGCCCGTACTGGTCGCCAGACGCGCCCCCGCGCGATCGTGGATCCTAGGCGTCTACGGCTGCGGGACTGTGACGCTGCTCTTTGGCGGGTTGTCCGGCTGGCTGCTGATCGCCGCTCAGGCCGGAAGCGGTGACCTCGGCTTGCTGGAGCGGCTGACGTCGGAGGTTCAGGGCCTGTTCCCGCTGGTCGTCGCCCTCGCGGTGCGGCAGGCCGCACGGACGCAGGTAACCAGCGATCCAGATGGCGAGCAGCGCATCCTTTCCCTGGTCGGCAGTCCGAAGGACAGTTCCTGGCGACAGGGATCAGATCAGCAATTGGCCCACCGCAGCAGCCTGGACGGCGTGGGCCAGATAACGGCGCTCAGGGCGCACGGGCGGCGACGGGCGAGGCGGAAACAGGACGCGGCCGACTGACCGGTCGACGATCTCCCAGCGGTCTTGGGTACCCGGGTTTGCCGCCCCGCGGCGCGGGTAATCCGCGCCACCAGGAGGTCGAGCCACGGTGACGGAGACAACTGCAGCGCAGCCAGCAGGGCGCAACGTGCTAGAGGATCTGGACTCGCGGATCCCGACGGGCTTCTATTGGTACCTCGCCGTGCTGGCGTGCATCGGCGGATTCCTGTTCGGATACGACACGTCCAACATCGGCTCGGCGCTGCCCTTCATTCCGTATCACCTGTCGAGCTTCGCGACGGGCTACCTGGTGGCCGGGGCATCGCTCGGCGCGGCGGCGGGCGCGCTGCTCGCCGGGCCGATCACGGACCGCCTCGGGCGCAAAGTGCTGCTCATCACCGACGCCGCGATCTATGCCGCGGGCGCGATCCTGTCGGCCGTCACAGTGAATGCGGGCATGCTGCTCGCATCCCGCACCCTGATCGGGCTCGCGATCGGCGCCGACTCCGCGATCGCCACCGCGTACATCGCGGAGTTCGCCCCCGCAGCCGGCGCGGCCAGCTGAGCATCATCCAGCAGTGGATGATCACCGTGGGCATCCTCGTCTCCTATCTGGTCGCAGTGATCATCCTCAAGGCGGCCCCGGGGAGACGCCGGCGGCGCCGACTGGCGCCTCATCCTGGGACTGGGCGGGATCCCGGCACTCATCGCCGTGGCGTTGCGATCGCATATGCCCGAATCGCCGCGGTGGCTCATGCTGCACGGCCGCTACGCCGACACCCAGAAGGCCTTCGGCCGGCTGGGGATGGAAGTCACCGAGGACGAGGTGCGGCAGGCGGCCGAACAGATCCACGGCCAGGAGCAGCAACGCCAACGGAAGACGCAGTGGACAGTTGGCGTCAGGCGGGCGCTGATCATTGTGTGCGTCTTCTTCATCTTCCAGCAGATCACCGGGATCAACGTGCCGTTCTACTACGGTCCGACGCTGCTGGGGCCGTTCTTCCAGAGCGGGCACAATGCGGTCAACGCGGCCGTCGCCGGGGTCGAGGTCACGGCGATCCTGGGTGCCGTCAACGTGGTCGCGACCTACTTCGCTTTCCGCTGGATCGACAAATTCGGCCGGCGGCCGCTGGCCATCTACGGGTACGTGGGAATGACCGTGTTCATCCTGCTCGCGGCGCTCGGGGTCGCATTCCTGACCGACATCCCGAAGACCGTCGTGGTCATGGTCGGCTTCTCATTCTTCATCACCTCGTTCGCGATCGGCGTCGGCGGAACCGGCTGGCTCATCCAGGGCGAGGTCTTCCCGACGGCCGTCCGCGGCCGGGCCGCCGCCTTCGCCGCCTGCATCGACTGGCTGGCCAACTACGCACTCATCGAGGCGTTCCCGGCCTGGCACAACGCCATCGGGCTCGGGTGGGTCATGGTGTGCTTCGCCGTCCTCTGCCTGGTGGCCATCGGGTTCGTCTACCGGTTCCTGCCCGAGACGAAGGGACTGTCAGTCGAGCAGGCCGTCGACGTCTTCGAGCAGGAGGCGGCCGGGTCGGGCACGCCCAAGTCTGGGTTCCGCGGCCCGCGCACTACGACGACCTAGCCGGGCAGCGGCCCGCGAGCGAACAACCAGCCGGGTTAGTTACCAGCGACTAGTGGGGGCGTTGCCTTCGGTGCAGCCGGGACGCAGATCCTGATCGACGCGGGATGGACGTTGATTCGGATCTTCTTGACACTGGGCCGCGCTCCGCCGTCAAGTTCGTACGGAAACCGCTCGTCGAATCGGATCCGGAACTTCTTTCCGCGCGTGGTGTCGACGAACGGGGATTTCTCGGCATCGCTGAGCGCGACCCGCCCGAGCGTGCGGATCCAGTCGGCGGGATTCCGGGCCGTGACCACGCCGAGTTCGAGCAGCCCGTCGTCCGGCTGCGCTCCGGTGAAGACCTCGATCCCGCCGAGAATCTTGCTCACGTTTCCCACCAGGACGCATGAGACCCGGCCCTTGAAAAAACGCTTGCCGTCGACCTTGATGACTGCCTTCGCGAGGTCGGCGTTGAGGTTCCTGGTCCCCGTCATCAGGTAGGCGGCCCGACCGAAGCGGTTCTTCATCCGCCGGCTGGCCGATTTGATCATCCGTGCGTCGAATCCCGCACCGGCCATCACGGCAAAGTGCTCGCCGTTTACCGATCCGGTGTCCAGCGGACGTCGCTCGCCGTAGAGCCCGACTTGCACCGCCTCGGCGAGATCGGCCGGGATCAGCAGGTTCGTCGCGAGGAGATTCGCGGTGCCGGCCGGAAGGATGGCGACGACAGCGCTGTGCCGGCCAGCGCATCGATGCAGCGCTGCACCATTCCGTCGCCGCCCCATACGAACAGCACCTCGGCGCCCTGGGCCAGCGCGCGGCGGGCAAACTTAGGCGCCTTGCGGCTCTTAGGCACCTCGTACCACGGCGGATCATCGATACCTTCCGCCGCCAGGAGCTTCCGTAGCTCGGGCAGTCCGCCGCCGAGGCTCTTACCTGAGTGCGCGACAACCGCGACGGTCTTGGGGCGGCGAAGCGCGCGTATCGGCATCCGCGCCAACTGCCCGTGGTCGAGGCCTTCACGCATGACGCCGCCGCGCAGTTGGCTGGCAGCAGCACTCCTGCTAGCGGTCGGTGATCGATTGAGACTCATGGCTGCGGGTAGCCGGAACGCGGGCACGGCAAGGGGGCGGAGAACGGTAATGGCGGCGGAGCCGTATACGACCGCCATTCACAGCGTCGAGCGGGCCGAGAAGCTCGCGGAACTGCTAGCGAACGACACCGATGTGCGCGGCGTCGTCGCGGCCTGCCTGCGGTCGCCCCTGTACGCCAGCCGTTTCCACGAGGGCTTCGGGACGCTCTACACCGCCGAATACCGGCCAGCCGAGGGGATCGCCCGCTATCACTGGCCGGACCGCACCTGGGTGCATTCACTGCATGACGACACGGCCGGGAGCCTGGAGGTCCGCCTGGGCGCCGCCGAGCCGACGGCGGCGAGCCCAGGTTACGATCCGGCCGACACAGCGTTACCCCGAGGGAGCGGTGATCATGGGTGACCTGCTTGAAGGATTCGATCACTGCCCGGTCGACCTCGGCGGGGTTCAGATCAACATCCGGCGAGCCGGGGCCGGACGCCCGCTTCTCCTGCTCCACGGGTATCCGCAAACGATGATCATGTGGCACCGGATAGCTCACTCGCTGGCGGCGGACTTCGCCGTCGTTCTTGCTGACCTGCGGGGGTACGGCGGAAGCAGCAAGCCGGCCGGCGGACCCGGGCATGAGCACTACAGCAAGCGCGTGATGGCATCGGACATGCTGACCGCGATGACGCGCTTGGGTCACGACCGGTTCGCCGTCATCGGCCATGACCGGGGCGCTCGGGTGGCGCATCGGATGGCGCTCGACGCCCCCGACCGGGTCGCGGCGCTCGCGGTGCTCGACATCGTTCCCACCCGGCACATGTTCACGCACGTCGACCGGGCGATGGCGACCTCCTACTTCCACTGGTTCTTTCTCACCGTCGCGAACGACCTGCCCGAGACGCTGATCAACGGCAATCCTGACGCCTGGATCGACAGCCGCTTCGCGGGGCCGCAGCGCCGGGGGTCTGCCGATCGACGAGGCCGCCATGGCCGAGTACCGGCGCGTGTTCACCGATCCGCGCGCCGTGCATGCGACCTGCGAGGACTACCGGGCGGCCGCGGGGCCGGACCTTGAGCTCGACCAGGAGGATTACGCCGCCGGCTTGCGGGTGCGTCAGCCGCTGCTGGCGCTGTGGGGCGCGAAGAGCTACGTCGGACGTAATTTCGACGTCGCCGCAGTCTGGCGGTCGTACGCGACCACCGTTTCCGGCCACGCCATCGAGGCGGACCACTACCTGGCCGAGGAGGCGCCGCAGGCCACCGAGGGCGCGCTGCGGCAGTTTCTCGGCAGCCTCTGACGCGATCCAGCCGGCCCGGCCTCAGCCGTCAAGCTGATCCCAGCGGCGACCTTCGAGCTTTGCCCGGGCGAGGGCGAGCATCCTGCGCTGCGCTCGCAGGCGCCCGCTCCGGCCGACTGGCTCGTGCCCGGCGCTGAACCAGTCGAGCACGACATCGCCGCCGCCGCGGCGCAACGCGTCGGCGTAGCTCTCCGCCTGCGCAGGCGGAGTGCGGGTATCGAACCTCCCCTGCAGCATCCAGACCGACGCCTTCACCTGGCGCACGTAGCTGACGGGGCTGAATTTCGCGATGGCAGCATCGAGTGGCACGCGCGGCCCGCCGTGCCCTCTGCGGACTCGTGAGGAAGTTCACCCACGTGGTGCGCACAGCTGGGTTCATCTCCGCGGTTGCCGCCGCCCAGTCCGCCATCGCCACCCGGGCGAATGCGCCGGCAAAGTCATCGGGCAGACGGCCTACCGACAGCAGCGACAGGTGCCCGCCGTAGGACTCGCCGGTAATGAAGGTCGTGGCCGGGTCAGCCAGGCTGACGCCGCGCAGCCAGTCCAGAGCCGCCTGAACGTCCTCGATTTCGCGGTCTCCGGCACCACCCCAGAACCCCTCGCGGACGGCCCGCCCGAACGTCACCGAGCCGCGGTAGTTCAGGGCGGCGTAGGCGAAGCCCTCGGCCAGCCACGCCTGCGCTTCAGGCGAGTAGTGGTCGGTGGTTACGAGGTTGGGACCACCATGAACCTCGAGCACCGTGCCCAGAGCCGCACCCCGCGGAGCTGCCCACCAGAGCTGAACGGGCGTGCCATCGCGGCTCGTCACCATCACCGACTCGAGCGGCTGGCCAGCCCGGACCTGGCCCGGCGCGAAGAGCTCACGGGCCGCTCCGCCGGCGTCCACCGCGACCAGCCGCGGCGGCGTCGCCCACGTCTGCTCGAAGACCAGCACGGAACCGTCAGAGCCGAGGAAGGACGTCGAGTAGTAGGTCAGCGGCGATGCGACGTCAGGCTCGGCATAGCTGCCAGTGCCCGCGCGCACGACTTCGATCTCCCCGCTCCCGGTGTCGAGCAGCCCGAGGCGGTGGATCCCGTCCTCCACGTTGAGCACCAGGACGCGGCCACGGCCGGCATCCCAGTCGAGCGGGATTACTTCCCCCCGCAACTGCGGCAGCGGGTAGTCGATCCGCTCGCCGGTGAGCGGATCCCAGATGACCGGCCGCGCGAAGCCGGTCCGCTCGGTCGCCAGCAGCAGCCTGCTGTCGCCGGTCGTTCTCGAGAACCCGACAGCTCGCACGGGCCCGGCCGGCAGGTCATTGAGGACGGCTATCTGCTCCGCGGATGCCGCGTCGAACACCGTGACGGCGGGACGGCGAACGCCGGGAAGGTGATCAGTGGTATCGGCGCTGATGAGGCGCCCGTCCGCGGACACCCGCGGCCACCAGCACTCGTTCGGCGTAGACGTGACGACACGCGGAGCACCCCAGGGCAGCGCCGGAATGACCACCAGGTGGTAGCCACGCTCGTCGACGACCGAAGCCGCGAGGACCGACCCGTCGGCACTGAAGCCAAGACCCCGGAGCACATATGCATCGGCCTCAGGCGTGAGGTCCACGCCCTCCCCGCCGTCGACCGGCACCGCAAGCAGATGCCCGACCTCGGAACCGCTCGTGTCCGCTAGCTGAACCACCCACCTGCGGTCGTTGCTCAGGACGGAGTCGTATCCCACCTGAAAAGGCAGTTTCGGCGACCACTCCCCGCGCGCGCCATCGAGTATCACGCCGTAGGCACCCTCGCCGTCTTCCACCGCGACGAGCGCAGTTGACGGGTCCGCCGCCGTGGGACGAACGGTAAGCAACTGCGGTACCTCGAACCGAAAGTCCCACCGGCAGGCGTCGCGCACCCAGGTGCTCCAAATGCACCTCGCATGCCGCGTTGTAGTGCTTCAATGTCAGCTTTCCCTGGCTATAGGCCCACGAGCAGGTACAAGAATTGGGTACGCGCTCAGCCGTTATGACCTCGGCGGGCACCCCGCTGCGCCGCTCGGCCCGGCCCGGCTGGTAGGGCAGGGGCTGTCCGACGAGGGCGAGGTCAATCCCCTCGGTCCTGGCTTCCTGGACCGCTCCGCCGGCCAGCGCCAGCCACTCGCGCGGCCTGCCATGTGACCCGGAAGGGGTCGGCGCGCGCCGGTTGACGCGCACCCTGGCGCCGGGCAGCTTGTCACTTGCCCGGCTCTCCATGTGGTCCAGAATATCGACTGAGCGGCCGAGGATGCCTCGCGTGATCAGGGCCAGATACGATTGCTCAGCCGCGTTGGCGCTGGCGCATCCGGGTGGCGCCCGCCCCGCCCGCTAACTCTCGGAGATCATTTGTGCCCGCTGACTATGACGAGATCCGCGCGGAGAATGTCGCCCGCTACGGCTGGGATACGGCCGTACTTGAGCTGCTCGGCCAGCTCTACAGCGAGCGCACGCACTTCATCTTCGAGCTCATCCGGAATGCGCGGATGCCCCGGCGCGACCGACCTGAGCTTTACCCTTTTCGCTGATCGGCTTGAGGTCAGGCACGACGGGCGCGACTTCACGGTCGCCGACGTACGGGCCATCTGCGGGGTCGGTCAGGGCACCAAGACCGACGACCTGACCCAGATCGGCCAGTTCGGGATCGGCTTCAAGGCCGTCTACGCCTACACCGACAGCCCGCGGATTCACAGCGGCGCCGAGAACTTCCGGATTGAGAACTATGTCCGGCCCTATCCGGCCGAGCCGCTCGGGCAGCCGGCGGCCGGGACCGTCTTCGTGTTTCCCTTTGACCGCGCGGAGGTCCCCGCGGCCATCGCCGGGCCGGAAATCTCGGCGGCCCTGGCGTATATCGGCGCCGACACGCTCCTTTTCCTGCGCAACATCGAGCGGATCGCCGTCGGCGGCCCGGCCGCCGCCAGCCGCGTCCTGGCCCGGGCGTCAGCCCCGCGGCCGGGCGCCAGCCGCCGGGTGTCACTCTCGGGCGGCCGCCGCCGCGGCCGTGACGATGAGGAATGGTTCGTATGGGAACGGGGTCTCACCACACTCGGGTATCCGGATCAGCGGGTCGAGATCGCCTTCATGGCCCGCGCCGCGTTGGACTCACCGCGGCTCACCGCGCGCGAGGCCTCGCCCCTGGTCGTGTTCTTCCCGACCCAGAAGGAGACGTTTCTCGGCTTTGTCGTCCAGGGCCCGTACCGGACCACGCCCGCCCGCGACAACGTTCCTGAGCACGACGAGTGGAACCGGGCGCTGGTCCGCGAGACGGCCACGCTGCTCGCGGACGTACTGACCGAGCTGCGGGACGAGGGACTGCTCACCGTCGAGGTGCTGCAGGCGCTGCCGCTGGACGGAGCCCACTTCGGCCCGGACAGCATGTCCGGCCGCTGTTCGAGCAGGCGCGGGCGACGCTCGAGCGCGAGGCGATGATTCCGGCCGCTGACGGCGGCTACCGCGGCGTCCGGGAGCTGAAGCTGGCCGATGAGGCCGGACTCCGGGACCTGCTGACGCCAGATCTGCTCGGTCCTCTCTACGGCGAGGACCACGCGATCACTTTCGCCTCGGAAGCTATCTCGGAGATCGCACCCCGGTCCTGTGGCGATACCTGCGCGAGGACGCGGGCCTGGACGAGGTGACGCCGGAAGCGGTCGTGGCCCGCCTCAGCGCGGGGTTCCTCTCCGACCGCACTGATGACTGGATCGTCAGCTTCTACCGGTTCCTCTACCGGCATCCCGCGCTCTGGGCGGAGCCCGCGCGCGAAGGTGACGTGGCCGCCCTCGCCCGGTCCAGCCCGATCGTCCGGCTCGAAGACGGCACTCAGGTGGTGCCGTTCGACCCGCGCGGCGGCCAGCCGCTTACCTGCCGGGCCCGGCCGGACGGAGTTCGCAACGGTCCGGCGCGGTGTCGCGCAGCATCCTGACGCACGGCAGTTCCTGACCGCGATCGGGTTCAGCGAACCGGACATCGTCGCCGAGGTCCTGGATCACGTGCTGCCCCGCTACCAGGACGCCGAGGCCGAGACGCTGGACGCGGCCCAGCACGACGCTGAGCGTCGAGCTGGTCGCGCGTGCGCTCGACGAAGCCTCGCTGGCCAGCCGGGAGCAACTCCTGGACCGGCTGCGGCAGACAACCTTCCTGGTGGGGGAGAACGCGGCGACCGGCGCGCAGCGGCTGATGCGGCCGGCTGATCTGTATCAGCGGACGAAGGGGCTGGAGTCTTATTTCGACGGCAACCCCGAGATCTGGCTGGCGGCCGACGGTTACGGGCCCTGGCTTACCCAGCTTCGCCGGATGGGCGTCAGGGAAGCCGTCCGGATCGAGGCCCGCACGGCGGATGACCTGGGCTATGTGAGCATCGCCGACGAGTTCGCCCGGCACGAGCGCGGAGTCGCCGGGTTCGACCCGTCGGCCTCGATTGACGGGCTGGAATACGCGCTCGGCAACCCGAACCGTGAGCGGTCGGAGTTCATCTGGAACGCCCTGCTCGTTCCCAGCCGACACCTCCTCGTCGGCGTAGTGGAGCAGTCTCATCGCCTGGAGTTCGCCGACTCCAGGCGCGAGCACCTGCTGTCACCCATCGGCGCGGCGGCCAGGGCGGCGGCGTGGCTTCCGGCCGCGGACGGGACGTTCCGCCGTCCGGCTGAGCTGGCCGTGGCCGATCTGCCGCCGTCCTACCAGCGCGACGATGTGCTGGCCGATGCGCTGGAGATGGCCAGGCCGGTATCGAGGGCACCAGCCGGCAGCTAGGCCTTCCGCCTGACTTCCTGCGCCGACTGAGCAGGCATCCCGATCTGGTGGCGTCGATCGGGCGGGAACTTGACGGCCGTGAGGCTGACACTTGAGCGCACCGGAGGGGCGCGGTGTCGCCTGGACTGAGGAGCTTCGAGCGAGTCGGCGGGGCGCGGCGGCGTCCTGGACTGAGGAGCGACGTAGGAGCGACGAGGGAAGGCGCTGCCAGTAGGAGCGACGAGGGAAGGCGATGCCTAATGGCGCCCCGAGGGCTGCGCGGGCAAACACCTTGAGCGCCACCTTGGTCGCCAGAGGTCTCGCCGTGGCGCACGGCGACCGGTCCTGTTTTCCGGCCTGGACCTGGTCGCCGCCCCGGGCGACGTGGTCGGTCTGGTCGGCGTGAACGGGGCGGGTAAGTCGACGCTGCTGCGCCTGCTCGCCGGGCGGACGACCAGCGGATACGGGCACGGTCACGGTCAGCCCTCCTAACGCGACGATCGGCTACCTGCCCCAGGAGCCGGACCGGCGCGCCTGGCGAGACGGTGCGGCAGTTCCTGGCCCGGCGCACCGGGGTCGCCGAGCGGCCGACGAGGCGATGCAGGCCGCCGCGCACGCGCTGGCGACGGGCGGGCCGGCGTCGACCACGGCTATTCGAATGCGCTGGACCGGTGGCTCGCGCTGGGCGGCGCCGATCTCGACGCGCGCGCCGAGGCGGTGGCGGCCGGGCTGGGCCTGACCGTGGATCTCGACCTCGAGATGACGGCCCTGTCCGGCGGGCAGGCCGCCGGGCCGGCCTGGCTTCGCTGCTGCTGAGCCGGTACGACGTCTTCCTGCTCGACGAGCCGACCAACGACCTCGACCTGGACGGGCTGGCCCGGCTTGAGGCGTTCGTCGGGGGCCTGCGGGCGGGCACCGTCCTGGTCAGCCATGACCGCGAGTTCCTCACCCGGACCGTCACCGAAGTCGTGGAGCTCGACCTGGCCCAGCAGCAGGTCACGGACCTACGGCGGCGGCTACGCCGCCTACCTGGCCGAACGCGAGATGGCTCGTCGGCACGCCCGGGAGGCTACGACGACTACACCGGCACCCGGGCTAGCCTGCGGAGCGCGCCCGGTCGCAGCGCGCCTGGATGGAAAAGGGCGTCAAGAACGCGCGCCGCAAGGCACCTGACAACGACAAGATCGGCCGCAAGTTCCGCACCGAGGCCACCGAGAAACAGGCCGCTAAGGCCCGCCAGACCGAGCGGCTGATCGAGCGCCTCGACGTGGTCGAGGAACCGCGCAAGGAGTGGGACCTGCGGATGGAGATCGCGGTCGCACCGCGAGCCGGAACGATCGTCGCCACGCTGCGCGGGGCCGTCGTCCGGCGCGGCGCGTTCACGCTCGGCCCGGTCGACCTGCAGATCGACTGGGCAGACCGGGTCGCCGATCACCGGCCCGAACGGATCCGGCAAGACCACCCTGCTCGGCGCGCTGCTCGGCCGGATACCGCTCGACGAGGGACACGCCGCGCTGGGCCCAGCGTCGTCGTCGGCGAGGTCGACCAGGCCCGTGGCCTGTTTCTCGGCGGATGAGCCGCTGATCGACGGCTTTCGGACCGCGGTGCCCGACATGATGCCAGCCGAGGTCCGTACCCTGCTGGCGAAGTTCGGCCTCCGCGCCGATCACGTCCTGCGGCCCGGCCGGCACCCTCTCGCCCGGCGAGCGCACCAGGGCCGCGCTGGCGCTGCTCCAGGCACACGGCGTCAACCTGCTCGTCCTCGACGAGCCGACAAACCATCTTGACCTGCCCGCGATCGAGCAGCTGGAGTCCGCGCTTGAGGCCTATCCGGGCACGCTGCTGCTGGTCACCCACGATCGCCGGATGCTCGAGACGGTGACGACAAACCGCGGGATCGACGTGGCGGATGGTCGCGTCACCCAGTGACTGAAGCCACCTGCCCGGCGTGAACCGGAGGAACCCGTGACCTACCTCGAATGGACCGACCACTCCGAGCTCAGTCCGCACGCCTTCGACGAGCACATCGCCAACCTGGTGAGATCCGGATGAACTACGCGGTCG
>CAVSCN010000022.1:0-48713 GCA_963726425.1 uncultured Actinomycetota bacterium
CAGGAGCTCCCGGCAAGCCTGCTCGCAGCGCCGGCAGGCCTCGGCGCAGTCGCTGAGCGCGTCGATGGCGGCGGCCAGCAGGTCTGCGTCAACGTTCAGGGCCCGCGGGTAGGTGTCCAGCAGCGGCCTGGCGTAGCTCATGGCTCCTCCCTGGGGGGCGATGCAGCCACAAATGCCTGAGATGAGTATCCCGCGCGGCCTACCCGTCGTGCGTCCCGGCCGGGACTTGGCCCGCATGCCCTCCGGCTCGGTAGATAGCAACCTGCCAACAGGAGGAGATCTTCTACCGGCAGGTAGAAGTAAGGGTTGACGGACTTGGCCGCACGCTGCACGATATGAGCGCTACGTGGTAGCAGCTTGAGCAGTCCCCGACGGGCACGATGAGGTCCCGTACCGGCTCCCCGGCGCGGGCGCGACAACCCCCGCACCGGACCCCCGGGTGCGGCGGAAGGGCGCATCTAGCGTCCGCCCTCGGGGGGTGGGGAACGAGCCCCGCGGCAGGGGATGCGGATCTTGGTTCAACCGCTTCAGCTACTAGGGCTTCGCTGCGGCCAACACCGACACCCGTCCGTAGTCAGCGGATGCGCCAGGCCACTCCAAGATCAGGGCTCAATTGGAAATCGCTCGACGCCGACAAATACTAGATAGTACTAGTCAAATTCATGAGGCCTCGTTAGGTTGCTTTAGGCCAATAAGGGCCACGTTCTATCCGTGAGAGGAGCACATCGTGACGAACGGTTCAGTAGAACCCCGACGTGGATGGAGTCATTGGCGACTTCGTCTGGGCAGCATGGTCGGCGTTATCGCACTGGCCGCCTTCATTCCGGCAGCGGCCGGAGCTGCGACGGGCGCACCGCACGCCGCCGTTCCACCCAAGGTGACCAGGGGTACGGCCGTTAAGCTCACCCGGGTCGGCATGGTCAACCTCGGTGCGCTCTCCAAGGCCGCGGCAGCGCGGTCGCGCGCCGCGATAAGGGCCGGGCAAAGGCCAGGACGTCGCATGTGGAGCCGCTCGGGATACCGTCGTTCGCTCAAGAGGAGCGCCGGCAGTGTGACGCGGTCTGCGGACGCTCAGCCCGCGAGCGGCGCTGAGAACCCAGTCCGTCGGCAATGTCCCGGGCGAGGTGGGATTCAACGGCATGGGCGCCGGGACGAACGAGAACGTGTTCGGCTTCGACGTCAGCCCGCCTGACCAGGGTCTGGGGGTCGGCACCAGTTCGGCCGGGACGGCGATCGTGGAGTCCCTTAACCTGACCATCCAGGCGTTCACTCCGTCGGGCGCCCCCCTGACCGTCCCGATCGGGGCGAACACGTTCATGGGCCTCGGGCCGTGCACCGGCACCGGGTTCCCGACCAACTGCCCGTCCGACCCCCGGGTGTACTGGGACCCGCAGACCAAGCACTGGTTCCTGACCGACTTCACGTTCACCGTGTCGCCGGCAGCCCCAGCAGCTCATCGCGGTCAGCCAGACCACGAACGCGCTCGGCAACTACACGATCTTCTCGATCCCCACCGTGAATTCGATAATCGCCCCCACCGACTGCCCGTGCTTCGGTGACTTCGACATGATCGGGGCCGACAACAGCGGCTTCTACATCACCACGAACGAGTTCTCGAATGTGTCGGGGGCTTTCCACGGCACCAACCTCTACGCGATGTCCAAGAGTCTGCTGATCGCCGCGGCCAGGGGCGGGGCGGTACCGCCGATCTTCCAGTACACCGTGCCGACGTCTTCAGATCCGTTCGGTGGCTTCCACCTCGCGCCGTCCTCCGTCACCCAGGGATCCGCAGCACCGAACGACGAGTACTTCGTGGAGTCGGACGCGAACACGCTCAGCGACTCCGCGCTTGAGGTCTGGGCGCTGACCGGCACCAGTTCGCTGAACTCGTCCATTGCGCCGCCGCTGGTGAACGCGTCAGTGGCTACCGACGGCTACAGCGTCCCGCCCAACGCGACGCAGAAGTCCGGGCCGATCCCGCTCGGCAACACCGTGGGCGCGCTCGTGGCGTCCCCGCTGCAGACCGACTTCGACGCAGTACAGGAGGTCACCTTCGCCGGCGGCAGGATCTACGCCCAGCTCGACACGGGTGTGAACGCCGGAGGCGGAGCCACCAAGGCGGGCGCCGCCTGGTTCGCGCTGCGGCCCAAGCCGGGCGCATCCTCGCTGTCGGTAAGTAACAACGGCAACGGGTACGTCGCGGTCAACGGGCACATCCTGTACCCGTCGATCGGAGTCAACGCGAACGGCAACGGCTACATGGCCTTCGCGATCTCCGGCGGGAGTAACTTCCCGACCGCCGCGTATATCAGGTTCCACAACACCGCGGGGGCAGTCGGCCCGATATTCACCGCCAAGGCAGGAACGTTCCCGCTGGACGACTTCAGCTGCTACCCGGGCGCCGGTTTCGGTCCCGCCTGTCGGTGGGGCGACTACTCAATGACCCAGAATTTCAACGGCCGCATCTACCTGGCGACCGAATATGTCCACTCACTCACCAATGTGACGGGAGGCGGGCAAAGCAACTTCTTGACCAGGATCTGGTCCGTTCCCTCAGGAGGCTGACCTTAGTTACGTACGGCTAGTCTCTGATGGCCGCGGGCCGGGCCTAGCCCGGCCCGCGGTTTCCGGTTACCGCTTGATCTTCCCGGCTGTCGGTGACCGCGGCACCCCTCCCGGCCGGGTCCTGGGAGTTGCGTCCAGCAGAGCGGTGTGCCGACCGGCCTGTTGATGGGCGTGGCGTAGGGATGTAGGGCGGCCACCGCGTGATCTGTGAGTGTGTCCGATGGTGGTTCTGGACGGACCGCTGCCTGGATTCCCGGTGCTGGCGCCGTGGGCTGACTCCCGCGTGATCTGGCCGCTTCGGCGTGCCTTGCTAAGGACTCGTCGTCCCGGTCGCCAGCGCCGGAGCCTGGAACTCGCCCAGCTGGCTTGATCAGAAGCCTGTCCGCGGTTCACAGCCGCGTGACTGAGCAAGATCACGATGCGAGGTCGAACCCTGCAGGTCAGGCCCGCAGGACCAGGACTTCAGGAGAGTGGGGCGGCTGGGGCTCGAACCCAGGACCGGCGGATTATGAGTCCGCTGCTCTGACCAGCTGAGCTACCGCCCCGCGTGTTACGTCACCCATTAGAGCAGAGTCGGCGACCATGGCGGGCGCCGCGACGCGACCGGCCGTTCTGATCTGGTGCCCGGTCAGCGGGCGCTGAGCTGCATCTCCATCGCGTGCTCGACCAGCTTGATGAGCGTGGTCTTGGTCGAGTTCCGGCCGCGGGCGTCGCACTGCATGATCGGGACCCGCGGGCTGATCGACAAGGCCTCCTGAACGTCCTGGACGGCGTGCGGGAAGTCGCCGTGGAAGCCGTTGATCGCCACGATGAACGGCAGCCCGGCCGACTCGAAATAGTCCACGGCCGGGAACGAGTCCGCCAGCCGGCGGGTGTCGACCAGCACGACGGCGCCGATCGCGCCCTGGATCAGGTCGTCCCACATGAACCAGAACCGGTTCTGACCAGGGGTGCCGAACAGGTAGAGGATCAGTCCCGCGTCGAGGGTGACTCGGCCGAAGTCCATGGCCACAGTGGTCGTGGTCTTGTCCGGGGTGTGGCTCAGGTCGTCCAGGCCGTCGCTCGCCGTGGTCATGACGGCCTCTGTGGTCAGCGGCGTGATCTCCGACACCGAACTCACAAACGTGGTCTTGCCGACGCCAAAGCCTCCGGCGACGACGATCTTTACTGACGTCATCGCGGCGTCCGGGGCAGTCATGCCAGGGACGGCCCTAGAGCTTGCGTAGTCCACTGAGCACCCTTTCAAGCAGGTTGACGTCCGGGCGACCCTGCGCGTGGTCGATCTGGTGAACCCGGACCAGTCCTTCCATCGCCATATCAGCGATCAGCACCCTGGCGACGCCGAGCGGCATCCGGAGCACAGCGGAGATTTCCGCTACTGACCGCCAGTCACGGCAGAACCCGAGAATCGCCTGACACTCGGGGCTGAGCACGGACAGGTCGCGCGCCTCGTAGTGAGACGCGGCCACCATGGCTTCGATTTGCAGTTGATATCTCGGCTTGGTCCGGCCTCCAGTTACCGCATACGGCCGGACCAGCGCGCTGCTTTCCTCTGGCCCACCACGGCCAGGTGGCTCGCTGCGCCAAGGGTCACCGCGATCGGCGAATCCAGCGCCGAAGTCGAATCCGGGGCCTGACAGGTCATCGCGATCACCGGGATACAGGCGTTCGCCCGAATCCCAGTCATCGCGCCCGGCGCCGAACACGGCAGTCTCCCGTCACTATCGGCCGCCCTCGCCCCAGCCTGGGACGCCGCCGCGAACATCCGGCGTCAGGGCGCTGCCGACCCGTTCGACCAACAACGCCATTTCATACGCAACAAGGCCCATGTCGCAATCGGCAGCCGCGAGCACGGCGAGGCTGGACCCGTCGCTGATGGCCATAATGACCAGCAAGCCGCGCTGCATCTCCACGACGGTCTGGTTGACTGCGCCGCCCTCGAATACCCTCGCAGCTCCCTGGGTGAGGCTGGTGAGACCGGAAGTGACCGCTGCGAGCTGATCCACCCTGTCGGCGGGAAACCCGTGCGAGAACGCCATCGGCAGGCCATCCGAGGAGACCACGATCGCGTGCGCCACTGAGGGCACCCGCTCGACGAAGTTCGTGATCAGCCAGTTCAAGTCCTGGGCCGGACGCACAAGCGGACTCACAGGCGCTCCTTCCTCTCACGGCAGGCGCTTCGGGCCTCTTGTCCCGCATACGCCTCAATAGCTTCCGGCCGCGCTGGGCAGCGCCGCCTCAATCCGTCGCTCACCATGAGCATGCCAGCAGGTCGCCTCGTCATCATCAGGAACCGTCTTCCCGATCCGACCCATTATCGTCGCCAACGGCAGCAGCCCGGCCTTCCCGGCTACCGCGCTGGAAGTTCGCGAACCGCTCTCGGGTCGCCGCGGCCGACCTCGGCGGCGCTGGTGCGGCGGCCTCCTGGCCCGCCGCGCCCGGTACCAGGTTCGCCTGCGGCACCCGCTTGGGCAGCCCGGCCGAGGTGGTGCCGCCGGTCGCCGGCGAGCTGACGGCGGCCGCCACTTCCCAGCCACGGTCGGACGGCGTCGCCCAGGCGACGGCTCGGGCTCGGGCGCCGCATCGTCGGCAGCATCCGGGGAAGCCGTCGCGGTGGCCGCGCCGTCGGGCCCGGGCCAGCCACCCATCGCGCTGCGGCCGCGCCGGAACCAGTCAGACTCGACCGCCTCGAAGATCGGCAGCCTGTGCTCAGGACCGACGTGCTCGGCCGGCGGGATGACGACGTCCCCGTTTGAGCCATTGCCGGTCTCGCGTCCGAAGGTCGGCGGGCTCGGGCCGACCCTTGGCCGCGCCGGAGACGGCCGGCTGGCCGAGCTGGACCGTCGGCGGGGTCAGGTCGACCGCGGGCAGCGGGCTCGTCGAGTACGGCTCGGCTTCCGGCTGCTCGGCCACCGGGACCGCGATCGCGCCGTCCGCGGCACCGTCGTCAGGACCGCCAGGCTCGGCCGGCCGCGGGCTCGACCGGAAGGCCGGCAGCGGCCCGGTCGTGGCCGCGGCGGCGCCGCCACGCAGCGGGTCGCCCGGCATGGGACCGGCTCCCGGTACCCGACGGACCCCGAGCTTCCCGTTCCCTTGCTGCGCATCCGACTGCACCGACGCGTACTGGGGCGGACGGGTCCCGGAGAGCTCCTGCTCCAGCGGAGACATCACGTCTTCCACCGTGGCCGGGACCGCCATCATCGCCGCGCCCGCGCCTGATGGCGCCTCGAACTGCCGGCCAGGACCGGGCCTGTCCGCCTCGTGGCTGATGACCTCGTCCGGGAGCCAGACCAGCGCCGTGAGGCCGCCGTCGGCCGCCGGGCGCAACCGCACCCGGATGCCATGCCTGGCCGCCAGCCGCGCGACGACGAACAGGCCCATGCGCCGGGACACCGCGACATCAACCACGGGCGGGTTGTCCAGCCGCCAGTTCGCGTGCGCCATCTCCTCGGCGCCCATGCCGACGCCCTGGTCGGTGATGTCCAGCAGCACGCCGCCGCTGCTCAGCAGGTGCCCGGCCACGACCACGGGGGTGTCGGCCGAGGAGAACGACGTGGCGTTCTCGGCCAGCTCGGCCAGCAGGTGCACGACGTCGTTGACGGCGTGGCCGCGCACCGAGATGCCCGGCTGCACGTTCAGCGTGACGCGCTCGTACTGCTCGATCTCGGAGACCGCCGCGCGAAGCACGTCCACCAGGGCCACCGGCTGGTTCCACCGGCGGGTGGCCTCGTGGCCCGCGAGAACCAGGAGGTTTTCCGAGTTGCGGCGCATCCGGGTGGCGAGGTGGTCCATCTGGAACAGGCTGGCCAGCCGGTCCGGGTCCTGCTCGCCTTGCTCCAGGTCGTCGATCAGCCGGATCTGCCGCTCGACCAGGGACTGGCTGCGCCGGGACAGGTTCACGAACATCGCGTTGACGTTGCCGCGCAGGGCGGCCTCGTTGGCCGCCAGCCGCAGTGCCTCGCGGTGCACCTGGTCGAACGCGCGCGCCACCTCACCGATCTCGTCAGCGGAGTCAACGTCGATCGGCTCGATCTCGGACGGAACCCCGGCCCCGTCCGAGTCGCTCATCTGGCGGACCGTCTCGGGCAGCCGGACGCCGGCCACCTCGAGCGCGCCGGACCGCAGCCGGCGCAGCGGCCGCACCATCGACCGGCCGACCACGGTGGTGAGCAGGAGCGCCAGCAGCAGCACGATCAGTACCGCGGCGCCGACGCCGGAGGCGGTGACGATCGCCTTGTTCCGCAGGCTGGTCGCCCGGGAGATCGTGTCCGACACCAGCCGCGCCTCGACGACCCGCATCTCATCCAGCGGGCCGTTGGTGAACGCGCCGATCACCTGGGTGGCGGTGTTCGGCGCGATGCTGAGCGCCTGCCCGGTCGTGGCGAAGTCGATCGCCTGCGCCTCGTAGTGGCTGGCGAGGTCGCCGAGGAGTCCGGATACCGTCCGGTTGTAGAAGGCCAGCTGCGCCGGGGTCGCGGAGACATTGAACTGCTGCAGGTCGGCCTGCTGGTCGGACTGCGCCGAGGTCAGGGCCGTCAGCACGCCGGGCGCGAACTCGTTCAGCGAGTAGGCGTCCGACAGCAGTGCCTGCTGCTGAGAGGTCTCTTCCCGGATCCGGGAGACCAGGCCGAGCGCGCGCACATTCGTGGCCAGCTGCTGGTCACCGGCACTCAGCGCGATGTCGTCGTCGATCGCGAGCAGCGAGTCGATCAGGTGCGTGTACTTGGTCAGCACCGACGAGCGCCGGCAGCTGGGTCTGCAGCGCCGCGGTCCGCAGCGCGTCCAGGTCGGCCAGCGTGCCCTTCGCGTTCTGAGCCTCGTTCCGCACCTGGGCCGGGTAGCCCGCGCCGATGTCGGCTACCTCCCGCTTGACCGTCCGCACCCAGGGGTTCGTCAGGCTCTGCTGGGTGATCGGGGTCTGCAGGAGGTCCGCGTTGGCCTTGCCGTAGGCCTGCCGGCTGCTGGCGTTCGCCGCCTGCGCCTCGGCAATGTACTGAATGGTCGCGTCCCGCTCGGATTCAAGGTTTCCGGCCAGGGTCGTAACTGCCGAACTCAAATTCGCCAGCTGCACTACTCGCTGGTAAGTAACGGCGTTTTCCCAGGACGAGACGATGTAGGTACCGCCGAGGACCACGGCGGTCAGCGTCGGGATGATGATCAGCAGGAGCAGCCGAGACCGCACGCGCCAGTTCTTGAGGGCACGACGGGATACCTGGACCGCAGGCTTGGCCTGCTCAACTGCGGGGGGTGGAGCCAGCACTGCGCTGGCCGGGCGGCCGGCTGGCACGCCGCCTGCCGCCGCGGCGCCAGCGCGCGCCTTCTTGTCTCGGGACGGCACAGTCTCTGAACCCCTCACCTGGTGGCCGCTACGCGGGCGCGAGCCGTGACGGTCCGTGACACTACCGGCACGACGGTCCTCCCAGACATAACTCTGTGCATCGGGTGCAGTCACGCGGCCAGGCGCAACTCTAGCGGGTAGTAACCGGGTAACGTGCGCCAATACGTACACGAACCGGAAAAACCGATGTAACGTGACGTTTGCCCTGTCACCTGGCAGCAATAGGGTACTCTCTCCCGCATCGTCCGTGTTCAGAAAACTGTCCGGATGCCCTCCGGATCTCCGGACGAAATGCACCAAAGAGTACCTGCGCCCGAGGAGAGTCATGAGGCCTGACCCGGCCGGCAACTGGTTGCTGTCCCGGCGGCTGTTGCTGTCGTCCAGGCCGGCCGAGCCCGCAGGCGCGCGCTGCTCGCGGCCGCCTCCTGCACGGTCGCCCTGCTCGCCGCGGCGTGCTCCTCCGGCGGCACCGGCATGGGCGCGGTGTCAGGGACCATCACCATCGCGGCCGCGCCCGGCATCGATGACGCCCCGCTGTGGCTGGCGCAGCAGAAGGGCCTGTTCGCCGCCGCCGGCCTGCACGTCGTGATCAAGGATTTCGGCAGCCAGAGCGCGGAGCTGAAAGCGGTCGAGAATAACCAGGCCCAGATCGCCGCCAGCGACTACGGCAACATCTTCGCCCAGCAGCAGGCCCAGCCCAACCTCAAGCTGCTGGCCGACGGCTATGACGCCGGAAGCGCCTCGGTCGAGATCCTCAGCCTGCCGAAGTACAAGGTCAGCACCGCGCTGAACCTGGAGGGCGCCCCGATCGGGCTGCCCGGCGATTCGGCCGTCGGCACCACCTCCACCGGCGTGCCGGAGAGCCTGTACGTGGCCGCCGCCCGCGAGGTGATGTCCAACTACCTGGCCAGCGGCGCGGACGTTCTGACCTGGCTGCGGATGTCGCAGCAGCAGGAAATCAACGAGCTGTCCACCGGGCGGCTGCACGCGATCCTGCTCACCGAGCCGTACATCTACGACGCCGAGGCGACCCTCGGCGCGACCCCGGTGCTGGACGTATTCAGCGGCGGAACGGCCACGCTGCCCATTTCCGGCTACGTGGCGACGAGTTCCTGGGTCAAAACCAACGCGACCGCGGTGGCGGACTTCCAGTCGGCGATCGAAAAGGCCCAGACCGACGCCGGGATGACCGGGCCCATCCAGCAGGTGCTGCCCAAGCTGCCGGGCGCCGGGATCAGCACCCAGGAAGCCAACATGATCAGCGTCGGCAGCTATCCGACGACCACCAACATCGGGGCGCTGCAGCGCGTCACCGAGCTGATGACCACCGAGTCCATGCTGTCGAAGTCCGGGTCCATCGCGATCAGCTCGATGCTGGTGCCGCGCAAGTAATCCCGTTCAGGCGGTCCGGCTCAGCCCCAGCTGCCGGGCGATCACCATCCGCTGCACCTCGGACGTGCCCTCGCCGATCTCCAGGACCTTGGCGTCCCGGTAAAACCGGGCCACCGGGAACTCGTTCATGAACCCGTAGCCGCCGAAGATCTGGGTCGCGTCCCTGGCGTTGTCCATCGCCGCGTTCGAGCCGACGAGCTTGGCCACCGCCGCGTGCTTCTTGACCGGCTCCCCGGCCACCAGCCGCGCGGCCGCGTCGTACCAGGCCAGCCTCGCGGTGTGGGCCCGCGCCTCCATGTCCGCGATCTTGAACTGGATGGCCTGGTAGTGGCCGAGCTCGTGGCCGAACGCGACCCGTTCCCGCACGTACCGCAGGCACTCATCCACGCACCCTTGCGCCAGGCCGGCCGACAGCGCCGCGATCGCGACCCTTCCCTCATCCAGGATCTGAAGGAACTGGGCGTAGCCCCGGCCGGTCTCTCCGAGCAAATTCGCGGCCGGGACCCGGCAGGACGAGAACGACAGTTCCCTGGTGTCGGACGCGCACCAGCCGACCTTGGAGTACTCGGGCGCGACCGTGAAGCCGGGGGTGCCGGCCGGGATCATGATCGCCGAGATCTGCGGCCTGTCCGCCGACCTGCCGGTGATGGCCAGGGCGGTGACCACCGAGGTGATCGACGTGCCCGAGTTCGTGATGAACGACTTCGACCCGTCGACCACCCACTCGTCGCCGTCCAGCCGGGCCGTGGTCCGCATGCCGCCGGGGATGTCCGACCCGCCGCCGGGCTCGGTCAGCCCGAAGGCCGCGAGCCGCTCGCCCTGGCACAGGTCGGGCAGCCACCGGTCCCGCTGCGCGCCGCTGCCGAACCGGAAGATCGGCATCGCGCCGAGCGCGACGGCCGCCTCCAGCGTGATGGCCACCGACGAGTCGACCCGGGCGAGCTCGTGCAGGGCCAGGCAGAGGGCGAAAAAGTCGCCGCCCATCCCGCCGTATTCCTCCGGGAAAGGCAGCCCGAAAAGGCCGAGCTTGCCCATCCTCGCGATGATCTCGTAAGGGAACTCGCCGCGTTCGTAGTAGCCGCCGATGACCGGCGCGACTACCTCCCTGGCGAAGTCCTCGACTGTGCGGCGGAGCGCCTCGTGCTCCTCGTTGAGCGTGAAGCCGACCATACCCGCGATGGTACCGGGCAGCGCCGCAGGTCAGCGCGCCGTGACGGCAGCCTGCCCGAGCCTGGCACCATTGGGCACTCCCGGCACGTTATTGTCTCGTCCGGATAGCTCAGATCTCCCAGCCGGTGACGCGGTCCCCAGGAGGACACCATGGCGACGCTTACCTGTCCCAACTGCGCGGCCAAGGTGCAGCCGGAAGATCTGATCTGCTTCACCTGCGGGGCCAATCTGCCACGGTCCGCTACCCGCGACGAGACACCCGCGCCCACTACCGTGATGCAGGAGTACCTGCGGCCAGACGACCGGGCCCGGGCCATCTCCCCCACCGTCCTGCGGCTGGCCTTTCCCACCGGCAACGTCGAGGTGCCGGCCGGGACGTCGCTGCTGCTCGGCCGGGATCCGGCCGAGTCACTGGTGGCTGCGGCTTTCGCCCGCTACGAGAACGTCTCCCGCCGGCACGCGACCGTGACGATGGACGACAACGGACACGCCAGCATCAGTGACGAGAACTCCACCAACGGCACGTTCGTCAACGGCGACCGGGTGCTGCCGGGTACCGCAGTCCGGCTCGCCGACGGCGACGTGGTCCGGCTCGCGGCCGACGTCGCGGCGGACGTCCTGCTGCCCCGGCAGATCGCCGACCCGGCCTCGTTCAGCCGCCCGGACTAACCGTCCCGGCCCTGGTCAGCCGCGAACCACGGCTGGCCCGGCCCGCCGTCCGCGAACCAGGGCCGGTACGGGTCACGCGGCCCGGCGCCGCCGACCGCCCGGAGGCCTGGCGGCCGGCCGACGGCCCCGGCCCGTCCGGCCCGGGCTCGCCGGAGTGCTCCTCGCCGTCCGGGCCGGGCTCCTCCAGGTCAGCATCGGACCCCGGCTCATCGAGCCCCGCGTCCTCGGCCGCTACGTCGTCGCGCTCCGGCTCACCGGCCGGGTCGCGCGGGCTGGACGGGTGGGCGTCCGGGAGCCGGGACAGCCGGCCCGCCAGGTCGTCCCGGTCGCCATCGAACGATCCGGCCCCGGGCCGGTCGGCGGCACGCATGGACCGATTGTGCCGCAGCATGACCGCGCCTGTCCGGGTCTGGCGGTCACCGCCGCGCCACCTCCCCGTAACCTGAGACAGTGCGGAGGCCCTGTCCATGATCGATCTCGAGCTGAGCTGGCGGCAGGCGGGCATCGCGGCGACGGGACTGATCGTGGCGTCAGTCGCGATGCGGGCGACGAGGAAGCCCCGGCTGGCCGCGATCGCGGTGTTCACTCAGGAGTCGGGCCTGATCCTGGCGTTGTTCGCGCTCTGGCAGCTCGCCGGGTCGCTGGCCGGTGTGAGCCCGGACGGTGCCCTCGCCCGGGCGCGCTGGATCTGGCATTTCGAACGGATCGTGCACCTGCCCAGCGAGACGTCCATGCAGAAGGTGATCCTGCATTACCCGCTGGTGGTCCAGTTCTTCAACCTGTACTACGACTCGCTGCACTTCCCGGTCCTGGTCGCGACCCTGATCTGGCTGTTCGTCCGGCACCGGGACCGGTACAAGCGGCTGCGGACGACGCTGGTCGGGCTGACCGGCGCCTGCCTGCTGGTGCAGCTCATCCCGGTCGCCCCGCCCCGGATGATGCCGGCGACCGGGATGGTCGACACGGCGATCAAGTATCACCAGTCGGTGTATGGCACCACCGCCGGTTTCGACCCCGACCAGCTGTCCGCGATGCCGTCGGTCCATGTCGGCTGGGCCATCCTGGTGGCGGTCGCGGTCATCACGACGCTGCGCAGCCGCTGGCGCTGGCTGGCCGTGCTCTACCCGGTGCTGACCACCCTGGCTGTCATCGTGACGGCGAACCACTTCTGGCTAGACGGCATCGTGGCCGGGCTGATCCTCGTCCTGGTGCTCGCGGTCCAGACCGGCACCCGCACGCTGTACGCGCGCCTGCGGGCACCCAGGGCCGCGCCCGCCGCGGAGCCAGCCCACGGCGTACTGCCGGAGGCACTCGGCCGCGACGGCTCCGACGGCTCCGTGGCCAGTCGCACCAGCCACTAGCCCGCTAGTCGTCGCTGACAACGAGGCCCAGCGTCGAGGCGAGTACCGGCGCCAGCGCGACCAGCTGGCCCGTGCTGACGATCGCGCCGCGCAGCGACTGCGCGTCTATGATCAGGCCGAGTTCCGCGCCGCGCAGGTCCGTTCGCTCCAGCCGGGCCCGGCTGAGGTCGACCCGGACCAGCCGCGAGCCGGCGAACGTACAGCCGGTGAGCTCGGCGTCGGCGAAGTCCACGTCGCGCAGCACGCAGTTCTCGAATCGCACGTCGTGCAGCCGGCCGGCGCGGAAGTTCACCGAGTCGAGCTTGCAGCCGCTGAAGACCACCCGCCGCAGCTCTGACCCGTACAGCTGCGCGCCGGCCAGCGACGATGCCAGCACCGTCACGTCCAGCCACTCGCTCTCGGACACGTTCGTGCCGGTCAGCCGCAGGTCGCGGATCCACACGTCGCGCAGCCGGGTGCGCTGCAGCTTGCCGCCGGTCACCGACACCTTGCTGAAGGCACACTCGAGGAACCGCGCGCCGCCGGCGTTCGGCTCGTCGAAGTCGGTCCGCTCGAACAGGACAGTGTCGTAGTCACCGCGGGCCGCGAGGCCGCCCTCGGCCGGCGTCAGGTGCACCGCGAACGGCAGGTCGGTCAGCTCCGGCAGGTCCGCCATGGTCACTCTCCGCCAGTTCCGAGGAAACGCCGGACATCGCTG
The DNA here is from genome assembly GCA_963726425.1 of uncultured Actinomycetota bacterium. Classification (GTDB taxonomy): domain Bacteria; phylum Actinomycetota; class Actinomycetes; order Streptosporangiales; family Streptosporangiaceae; genus JAJYUU01. The sequence continues at coordinate 13,193 of CAVSCN010000022.1, forward strand.
GCCTCGGCTCCGAGCGCGGCCGAGACGCCGGCCGGAAGCTCCCCGAACTGCTCGAGCGCAACGGCGCCGCCGGTCCACGACCAGAGACCCGCGGCCTTGCCGTGCACGAGCGCGAACGGGCGGAACAGGCCGTTGACGGTCACGATCTGCCCGTGCGGGCCGACAATGTCCGCGCGCGACTCCCAGCCCAGCAGGACCGGGTCATAGGCGCCGAGCAGCTTCGGCGCTGGCAGCCCGCCGGGACCGGAACCGGTCGTCAGCTCGGCCAGCCCGTCAGAGCGCGCGCGGAGCTCCGCGGCGATCCCGCCGAGGCCGCGGCGAGCGTCGCCGAGCGGCAGCCCGGCCCACTTCGCCAGGTCGCGGTCGCTCGCCGGGCCATGGCCGGCCAGGTACCGGCGGGCCAGCTCGGCCAGGTCCGCGTCCCGGTTCGTCGTCCGGGGCGGCGGCCCCAGCCAGTCCCGGACCAGGGCGTAACCGTGCTGCGCGCCGATCATCGGCCCGCGAATCGCCACACCGCGCTGGCACGTGAGCATCAGCAAGTGCAGCGCGCAGTTCCCGTCCAGGCTCGCGGACGTCAGGTGATCGCGGACCTGCAGCCGGGTGCGCGGGCCCTCGTTGGTCAGCGCGGCGGTGATCACCGCGACCGCCTTGTCGGCCTGGCTGGCGGTCACCCCGGCCGACGCGAGGTTGCGCCGGCAGGCAGTCTCGTGCTGCGGGCGGACGGTCAGGCGGTGCAGCAGCCAGTAGTCCTCGCTGCGGATGAGGTGCAGCGTGCCGCGATTGAGCCAGGTGATCAGGAGCGTCCGGTCAGCGGTCAGCGCCTTGTCCACGTCGGCGGCCGTCAGCCCGGTGCTGCGCGACCTGATCGTCAGCCGCGCGCCGCGCGGGTCCTGGCCCTGCACGGCCAGCAGCCGGCCGACGACCTCGACCGGGCTGCGGGCGGGCGGCCCGGCCAGCAGTTGCGCCGCGAATCGCCGGGCCGGCACGTCGGGAGCGGCGGGTCCGGTCGGCACGCACGCCATCATGGCACGAGCCGCCGACGGTCACCTGCGCGCCGGAGCGCTCGCGCGCAGGCCCAGCGACGAGATTCGGAGGCGATGACGCCTGGGATCGGGTGGTCCGAAGCGCTACGATTCGCCCTGGTACGACGGACCGGACCAGGCGGGATGCGCATGAGTGACGGCATGACGGCCGCTCCGGAGAGCGCCGCGGACGGGCAGTTGCCCCCGATGCCGGCGGTGCCGGCCTCTGAGCTGTACCGGGGCTCGCTCCGGCTGCTCGCCAGCTACGGCGTACGGCACACCATCGGCTGGCAGCAGCACCGCACCGCTGGTCCCGGCTTTGTTGTCGCCCGGCTGACGCGGCTTGACGCGATCAAGGTCGTGTCCCGCTTCCCGCTCACCCCGGAAGGCTGGGAGAGCGCCTGGCACGCCCTGGCGGAACTGGACGCGGACGCGGCGACGGCAATCGGAGCGATGCTCGCGGCCCAGGCGGAGCAGCGCAGAGCGGCCGAGCGGGACCGCAGTACGGTCCTGTTGTGGGCCATGACGTATGACGGCGGCTCTGGCAGCGCGGCGCTGACCCGGGGCCAGGCCTACGATCTGCGCTTCCGCGACGACCGGCTGACTATCAGCCTGCCGGCGCCGGGCGCCGCCGTGACCGAACTGGTCTACCACGATGTCGAGGCCGCGGACGTGGACGGGTCCGACCGCGGCCGGTCCAGCGGCGAGACGATCGCGATCGTCTCGGCGGTCGCTCTGGGCGGTGCGCTGATCGGGCTCGTCGTACTGGGGCTGCTCGGCCTGTTCCTGGGCGCCCTGCTCTTCGGCCTGATCGCCGGCGCCGCGATGGCCAGCGCGAACACCACCAAAGCGATTCTCAGGCTGCGCGGGTCGGACTCGGAGTTCTTCTTCTCGAAGGCCGGCCAGGACCCGGACAGGCTGCGGATTGAGCTGTCTCAGCCGCTGCTCGCCATCGCCAGATCCCGGAGCGCCGGGCCGCCGGTCCCGGCCGAGCCCGCGCCGCCGGACGCGGGCACGATCCCCGATCAGCTGACTAAGCTCGCCTCGTTGCTGGCCGACGGCCTGCTCTCGCGGGATGAATTCGAGCAGCTCAAGGCCAGGGTCATCGCGCAGCCCTAGATACTTAAGTCGCGACTTGACTATTGGCCGGGCGCTCCGGCATACTCAAGTACATGCTTAACCAAACGGCGGACCTGGACCGCGTGTTCCAGGCACTGGGGGACCCCGGCCGGCGCGTGATGGTCGAGCGGCTGAGCCTGGGCCCGCTGTCGGTCAGCGAGCTGGCCAGGCCAATGGCCATCTCGCTGGCCGCGGTCGTGCAGCACGTCCAGGTGCTCGAGGCGTGCGGGCTGGTCCGGTCGCAGAAAACCGGCCGTACCCGTACCTGCAGCATCAACCCTGGCGTGCTGCAGTCCGCCGAGCACTGGATCAGCGAGCGGCGCACTCAGTGGGAGCGCAGGCTCGACCGGCTCGGCGACTTCCTCACGGAAACCGCCGGCGACCCAACCGAGGAGAACCAATGACGACCCGTTCAGCAGCCCATGGCTCGTTCACCATCGAGCGCACCTACCCGGCCGCGCCGTCGCGGGTGTTCGCCGCCTTCGCCAGCCTGGAGGCCAAGGCCCGCTGGTTCGACGGCCCGGACGAGCCCGGCGGCGATCGCGAGCTTGACTTCCGGGTTGGCGGCCGCGAGCGGCTGGCCAGCAAGCACGGGGACACGACGTACACCTACGAGTCGGTGTACTACGACATCGTGCCGGACGAGCGCATCGTGACCGCGTACGAGATGTACGTCAACGACGACCGGATGTCGGTGTCGGTCGCCACCGTCGAACTCACCCCGGCCGGCAGCGGCACCCATCTGGTGCTGACCGAGCAGGGCGTGTTCCTCGACGGGCTGGACAAGAACGAGTACCGCGAGCACGGCACCGGCGAACTGCTCGACAAGCTCGGCGAGGTGCTGCGGGCCGAGGCCGCGGCCAACTAGGCGCGGCGGCAGGGTGCGGCGGCGGTCCCGGGGGGACCGCCGCCGTCGTCTCGTTCTCAGCCGGCCTGGTGGCCGCCGCCAGACACGTACACCGCGTCGCCCTGCACGTAGGTCGCGAGCACGCCGACCGTGCCGATGTCCGCGGCCGGCCCCGCGAACGGGTCGCGGTCGAGCACCACCAGGTCGGCCAGCTTGCCGGCCTCGATCGTGCCGGTCTCAGCGTCGAGGTGGTTCACGTAGGCCGAGCCGAGCGTGTAGGCCGCCACCGCCTCGCCGAGCGCGAGGCTCTGCTCGGGCAGGAACGGCTGCGCCTCCGGGCCGGACGCGCCGTGCAGCGCGCGGTTCACCGCGACGTGGATGGCACGCAGCGGATTCGCGCTGCTGACCGCCCAGTCGCTGCCCGCCGCCAGTCGCGCGCCCGCCCGCAGCAGGTCACCGAAGACGTACTGGCGGCGGGTCCGGTCCGGCCCGATGAACGGGATCGTCAGCTCGTCCATCTGCGGCTCGTGCGCCGCCCACAGGCCCTGCATGTTCGCGGTGACCCCGAGCGCCGCGAATCTGGGCACGTCATCGGGGTGCACGACCTGCAGGTGCGCGATGTGGTGGCGGTGATCGTTGTACCCGTTCATGTACCGCGCGGCCTCGATCGCGTTCAGCGCCTCGCGCACCGCGCGGTCGCCGATCGCGTGCAGGTGCACCTGGAAGCCGGCCGCGTCCAGCTGGGTCACGTAGTCGCGCAGCGCGACCGGGTCCACGTAGGACAGTCCGGTGCCGTGCGCGTGGCAGCCGGCCGGATCGTGGTAGGGCTCCAGCATCCCGGCGGTGAAGTTCTCTGCGACGCCGTCCTGCATGATCTTCACGGTGTTGGCCCGGAACCGCGGTGCCTGCCCGCGCTCGCGCCGGGTCAGGATGTCGGACAGCTGCTCGCCGCCCCTCCCCCGGTCCCACCACAGCGCGCCTTCCACCCTGGCCGTCAGCTGCCCGCTCGCGGCCGCGGCCAGGTACACCGGCAGCGGATCGGGGCTGCCGAGATAGTCGCCGACGATCGCGTCCTGCCAGGCGGTGATCCCGCGCGCGTGCAGGTGGGCCTGGGCCGCGAGCAGCCCCGTGAGCCGCTCGTCCAGCGTCAGCTCCGGCACCAGGTTGCCGACCAGATTCGCGGCCCCCTCGTGCAACGTGCCCTGCGGCCCGCCGTCGGCGTCCCGCTCGATCCGGCCGTCCACCGGGTCGGGCGTGTCCTTGTCCACTCCCGCGAGTTCGAGCGCCCGGGTGTTGGCCCAGGCCCCGTGCCCGTCCCGGTTCGACAGGTAGGCAGGACGGCTGCCGGTCACCTGATCGAGGGTGCCGCGGTCCGGGGTGCCGCCGGGAAACCACTCCATCCGCCAGCCCGAGCCCGCGATCCACTCCAGCTGCGGGTTGCGCTCGGCGTAGCCGGCGATCCGCGCCAGCGCCTCGGCCAGGCTGGGCGCGCCCATGAGGTTGCAGCCGATCATCGTGACCCCGGCGAACGCCGGGTGCACGTGCGCGTCCTGGAAGCCCGGCAGCAGCGCGCGTCCGCGCAGGTCGACGACCTGGGTGCCGGGGCCGATCAGGTCCCTGAAGTCGCGGTCGCCGGTGTCGCCGAGCCGGGCGATCCGGCCGCCGGTCACCGCGACCGCGCTGGCAGTCTTACCGTCCGCGGCGGTCGCGAGCGTCATCTGGCGGCCGGAGGCGTCGGCGGTGTAGATCGCCCCGCCCGCGAAGACCAGGTCTGCCTGCTGCCCCATCGGATCCGCCTCTCGCGTCGCGCCTGCGCTAACCCTAGTGAGCACGGGCGCGCGGGCCGCGCTGGCGGCCCGGGTCCGGGCCGGCCCTACCAGGTGCCCCAGACGAGGGCCGGGGGCGGCAGCTCCGGCGGGGTGCGGAAGGCCGGCGGGCTGTCGAAATCGAGCGCGCCGACGGGCGAGATCGCCGCGGCGTCCCGGCGGGTGAGCGCGGGCAGGTTCCACTTCTCCTCGACCAGCTTCAGCACCGAGGTGTGATCGAAGACATCGGAGAGCACGCAGTCCGGCCGGGCGTACGGCGACACGATGACGGCCGGCACGCGGACACCGTAGTGGTCATAGTGCGGCGGCGCGTCGACGAGCTGCTCGGCGTGCCGGACGTAGCCGGGAAACAGCGGCTTGAGCACGCTGCGCAGCAGCGACGGGTGCGCGACCAGGCTCCGGCCGAGCACGTCGTCCGGCGGCACCGCGGGCGGCGGCGGCACGTGGTCGTAGTAGCCGCCGTGCTCGTCGTAGAGCCAGATCAGCACCGTGTCCGGCCAGCCCGGCCCGTGCATGACCCGGTTGATGACCTGCGCCGCGAAGCTCTCGCCCTTGCGGATGTCCTGCGGGCTCTCCTCGGAGAACTCGGTGAAGTCGGGATCCACGATGCTGAACCCCGGCAGCGTGCCCGCGTCGGCGGCCGTGAAGAAATCGTCCAGGCTGTGAATGTGGGCCATGTACCCGGCCAGGCCGAGCGGGTAGACGTCGGCGGTGAACTGCAGGTCGCGCTGGACTTCGCGCGGCGCGCGCTGGAACGGCCGGCCCAGTGATGTCAGGTGATGCCGCGCGCTGCGGCGCTTGGCGCGGATGAGCCGGCGGAACTTGGAGTGGTCCGCGGCCACCGGGTGATAGTCCGCCCAGGAGATGCCGTGCGCGGTGAGCAGGTCCAGGATGGTGCCCGCGGCCGGCTGATCGAACAGGTTCACTGGCAGGTCGTCGAGCAGGCCGTTCGCGGTGCCGGCCAGCAGGAACCTGCGGTTAGGGAACGTCGGCCCGAGGCACGAGCTGAACCAGCGGTCGGCGAGCGGGAATGTCCGGGCGAGGCCGTGGTAGAAGGGCAGCTCGCGCTCGGTCCAGTACCCCATCGGGATGGTCTTGTCGGCAGCCGGCACGACCCGCTCGGTGGCGGTGACGAACCCGTCCATCTTGCCGTCCGCCCACTGCAGGTGGCTGGCGCACCAGCTCTGGCACGGCACCCCCTCGTGCTGCTGGGTCGAGCCGAGCGGGTAGACCCGGACCTCGCCGCCCGCGGCGTCGGGATTCGCCGCGTCCGGCTGGCCGTCGGCCCCGGCGGGCAGGCCCTCGCCCCGGCCCAGCGTGCCGAGGTAGTTGTCGAAGGAGTGGTTCTCCATCATCAGCACGACGATGTGCTTGATCTGCGGCATCAGGTCGGTACCCGGCGGCCGGGAGGGGTCGGGCCGCTGACCCGGCTCGGTCAATGGCCGGCGGCGGGCCCGGCGGGCCGCCGCCTTCCGGTCCGCCGTCTCCCACACTCGTGTTCCCGGCATGAACTGCGGCGCTCCCTCAGTCGCGACGATGACTCGATCCTGGCCGCGAGCCACCCGGCGTGCCCGGGGCAGGTACCCGGCGCCCGCGATGGCAAACCGGGTCACTCCCGGCCAGCCGGAACGTCGCGGGAGGCGGCCGCTTGGATACGCTCGAAAGCAGGAGTCTGGCCGCCGGGCTCGGGCAGTGCGGCGATGACCGGAAGGAGCACTCGGATGGCGCATGCGTCCGCGGCCACGGTGGCGCCGGTCGAGTATGCGGTCGCGGTGGACCGCTATCTGGCCGAGGCTGGCCTCGGCCCGTCCTCGCGGCGCGTGTACCGGATCTCCCTCACCAGCTGGGCCTGGCCGCTCGTGGGCAAGCTCCCGCCCGCGGGCCGGAGCAGGCGGCTGGCCACGCCGCCGGCGGTCCCGCTGGCGCTGCTGGATAGCGCGGACGCACGCGGGAAGCTCGCCGCGGCCGTCGCGCACCGGGCCGCGAGCGCGCAGGCCAGGACGCTGAACCGGGAGCTCTCCGCGCTCCGCAGCGCCGTCGGCTGGTGGCAGCGCAAGCACTGGATCGAGACGGACCCGACCGCCGGTCTCCAGCAGACCGCGAGCCGGCCGGTCGCGCTGGCCCCGCTGACCAGCGCTCAGCGCGCGGCGCTGTTCCAGGCGCCGGTGGGGCTGCGCGAGCAGGCCCTGTGGCACCTGCTGCAGGACACCGGCGCGTCCGCCGAGTCGCTGCTCGGCCTGGACGCCGGGAGCGTCGACCTCGGCGGCGGCCAGGCCAGGCTGCCCGCCGGCGACCTGCTCCGGTTCGAGTCGGCGACCGCGGACTTGCTCAGCTGGCTGCTCGCGGGCCGCCGGGCCGGCCCGGTCTTCCGCACCGACCGGCGCGCGCTCGCCGGGACTCCGGCGGGCGATGTGTGCCCGTTCACCGGCTGCGGGCGGATGTCCTACCGGCGGGCGGCGGAGATGTTCACCGACTGGACCAGGCCGCTCGACCCGGACGGCCGCGGCTGGATGCTGCACCAGCTGCGCCCGCAGAGCCCGATGCTGGCGGCGGGCGGGTCAGCTACAGCCCCGAGTCGGCCGCCAGCTCGAATGCGGTGAACGGGGTCGGACCGACTTCGCCGACAGTGATCTGCGCGCAGGCCGGCGCCACGTCCTGGATGGCCGCCCGGAACTCCTCGGCCTGGTCGGCGTTGTTGGCGCCGACGACGAGGAACCGCCACCGGCGGACCACCGCGTAGCCGTCCGCGGCGAGCCGGTCCGCCAGCGCCACCGAGTCGCGGTGCGACTGCAGCTGCACCCGCACCTCGTAGAGCGCGACGCCCGCGGCCAGCGACTCGCGCGTCTCCTCGGCGTCCAGCCGGGCCCGCTCGGCCCGGATCGCAGCGTCGCCGGACGGCAGCGGCACGTCGGCCGGCTCCCACTCTTCCTCCACCGGATGCCACCGGTCGGTGGACAGATCCGCCGTCATGCCGTGCCCGGCGAGCAGGTCGCCGACGGCCTGACCCGCGGCCGCGGCCGCGTCCTGCGAATGCGTGTAGAGAAACACCAGCTCACGGTCGTCCGAGCCGAGCGCGACCCGGCCGCCGAGCCGCTGGTGCACCTCGTCCTCGACCTGATGCGCGGTCAGTGCGGTCACCGCCTGCTGGGCCGTGCCTGCCTGGTGCAGGTGCACGACGACCCGCCAGTCGTTGCTGTCCGTCTCGGCTCCGCCGTCGGTCACGCTGCTCTCGCCTGTCACGTGCGCGACTCTACTCCCGCCGCGGGCAGCAGCCTGATCTGGCCTTCGCCCGTCTCCATATGGCACAGTGCGGCCATGACCACTGCTAGCACCACATCCGGGACCGTTCGCGGCGAGCTGGCCGGCGGTGTCATCAGGTTCCTCGGCATCCCGTACGCCGCCAGCCCGACGGGCCCGCGCCGGTTCCGCGCGCCGGCCCCGGCGGAGCGGTGGGACGGCGTGCGCGAGTGCCTCGCGTTCGGGCCGACGCCGCCCAAGCCGGACTACGCGGCGCCGTTCGACCAGCTGCTCCCCGAGCCGAACATTCCTGGCGACGAGTGGCTCAACCTCAACGTGTGGACCCCGGACCTGGCCGCGTCGGCACCGGTGCTGGTGTGGATTCACGGCGGAGCGTTCAGCAACGGCAACTCCGCCGTCCCGATGTATGACGGCCACACGTTCGCCCGCGACGGCGTCGTCATGGTCAGCATCAACTACCGGCTGGGCGTCGACGGCTTCGCCCTGCTGCCCGACGCGCCGCCCAATCGCGGCCTGCTCGACCAGGTGGCCGCCCTGGAGTGGGTCCGCGACAACATCGCGGCCTTCGGCGGCGACCCGGCGAACGTGACGATCTTCGGCGAGTCGGCCGGCGGGATGAGCGTGTCGACGCTGCTCGGCATGCCGCGGGCGCGCGGCCTTTTTCACCGGGTGATCGCGCAGAGCGGTGCGGCCCAGGCCGGCGCGGACCCCGCGGACGCGCGGCTGGTGACCGGCGAGCTGAGCGAGGTGCTGGGCCTGGCGGCCACGGCAGCCAGTCTGTCGGCGCTGGACCTGGACAAGGTCGTCGCCGCCCAGGCCACGGTGCGGGACGCGATGGCCGCGGCCCCCGATCCGGCCCGGTACGGCCCGAGCGTCGTGGCGTGGTCCATGGCGTTCGTCCCGGTGATCGACGGCGACGTCCTGCCCGTGCACCCGCAGGCGGCCATCGCGGCCGGCCACGGCGGGGACGTGCCGTGGCTCGCCGGGACCAACACCGAGGAGTTCCGGCTGTTCTTCGTCCCGCCGGGACTGGCCGCGATGGTCACCGACGAGACGCTGCCCGTGTTCACGGGCGCGGTTGGCATCGACGCCGCCGTCACCGCCCGGTACCGGGCGAACCGGCCGGATGCCAGCCCCGGCGACGTATTCTGCGCCCTCATCACCGACCGGTTCTTCCGGCTGCCGACGTTCGCGGCCGCGCAGGCCCGGCTGGCGGCCGGCGGGGCGGCCCCGACCTATCTGTACGAGTTCGGCTGGCGCAGTCCCGTCCTGGACCTGGGCGCCGCGCACGCGGTCGAGATCCCGTTCGTCTTCGACAACCTGGCGGCGGCCGACGCCGCTGGCCTGCTCGGCGGCGCCCCGCCGGCCGGGCTGGCCGCGGACCTGCACGCGACCTGGATCAGGTTCGCCACCACCGGCGACCCCGGCTGGCAGCGGTTCGACCCGACCTGCCCGGTGATGACCTGGGACGGCGAGCGGGCCGAGGTCGTGCTCGACCCCCGCGGGGACGAGCGCCGGAGCTGGCCGGGAGCTAGTTAGCCCTGGCAGTCCGGACGGCGAGGCACACTAGAGGTATGGAGCTGATCCCGCGGGAGTACGTGGCCCTGCCGGGCGGCGGCCTCAAGCGGGTGTACTCCGTCGTCGAGACGGACGGCAGCCTCGCCCTCGGCGATCACGGTGCCTGGCTCGCCAGCCGGGCGAAGCGGTGCGCCTGCGGGAGTGTCTGCCTGGGCTCGGGCCAGACCTGCGGCCGGACCGAGTGCATCGCGCGGCTGGCCTGCGGCTAGCGCGCCCGCTGACCAGATCCGGCAAATCGTGGTAATCGCCCTATCGGCATAAACTCACACCTGAATCCGACGAACGACGGCGGGGTGGTCGATGGATGCCGAGCCGGGCCTGCTCGAAAGCCTGCGGAAGGCCGTGTCCGCGCTGCCCGACGACCACGGGCTCCGGCTGCACCTGGCCAGCCAGCTGCTGGCGGCCGGGCTGCGCGCGGAGGCCGTCAGCCACCTCGGCGCGGTGCTGCAGGCCAATCCGGCCAACGCCACCGCGCTGACCATGCTGGCGGACCTGGGCTCGCGGCCGGCCGGGGACGCTGACTCCAGCACCCCGGAGCCCACCACGCCGGAGCCCAGCACCGCGGAGCCGAGCCGCGCCAGAGCCCGCCGCCCCGGACCGGCCCGGCCAGGCGGGGTTTGACTGGGCCCGCGCCGAGGCCGACCTCGGGGCCGTGCTGCCGCCCATGTTCGTGACCGCGGACGGCTCGGCCGCCGGACCGCAGGTGCCCACCAGCCCCGATGCGGGCCGCCCGGCGCTGTGCCTGGCCGACGTGGCGGGCCTGGCCGAGGTGAAGGACCGGCTTGAGGCCGCCTTCCTGGCCCCGATGCGGAATCCGCAGCTGCGCCGGCTCTACGGCAAGAGCCTGCGCGGCGGCTTGCTCCTGTACGGGCCGCCGGGCTGCGGCAAGACGTTCATCGCCAGGGCGCTGGCGGGCGAGCTCGGCGCCAGCTTCATCACGGTCTCGTTCGCCGATGTCATCGACATGCACACCGGGCAGAGCGAGCGCAACATCAAGGAGCTGTTCGCGACCGCCCGCAGCAGCGCGCCGGCGGTGCTGTTCCTGGACGAGATCGACGCGCTCGGGCAGCGCCGCAGCCAGCTGCGCAGCGCGCCGATGCGGAGCGCGGTCAACCAGCTGCTGCTCGAGCTCGACGCCGTCACCGGCGGGAACGACGGAGTGTTCGTGCTGGCCGCGACCAACCACCCGTGGGACGTGGACAGCGCGCTGCGGCGGCCGGGCAGGCTGGACCGTACCCTGCTGGTGCTGCCGCCGGACACCGCGGCGCGGGAAGCCGTGTTCCGGTTCCACCTGGCCGGGCGGCCGGTCGCGGGCATCGAGCTGGCGGCGCTGGCGAGCCGCACCGAGGGCTATTCGGCGGCCGACATCGCGCACATCTGCGAGTCGGCGGCCGAACTGGCCCTGCTCGACTCGGTCCGGACCGGGTCGGCCCGCATGATCGGCCAGGACGACCTGGTCGCGGCGGCCGGCCAGATCCGCCCGTCGCTGCGGCCGTGGTTCGACTCGGCCAGGAACGTCGCTCTGTACGCCGGCGAGGGCGGCGGGTACGACGAGCTCGCCGCGTACCTCAAGCAGCACAAAATGCTGTGAGCAGCCGCGACGGCGACGGACCCGGCTCCGGTACGCCGGGGCTGGATCGGGCTGCGGTCATGATTGAGCTCGGCCGGTTCGCCGACGCGATCCGGGCCCTCGGCCCGGTGCTGGCCGCGACGCCGGACGACGCGCGGGCCTGGTGCCTGCTGGCGCGGGCGTTGCTCGGTGGCGGCGATCTCGCCGCCGCCGTCGCCGCCGCCCGCCGGGCCAGTGCGCTCGACCCGGCCTCCGACTGGCCGTACCGGATAGCCAGCACGGCGCTCACCGGCCTGGGCCGGGCCGCGGACGCGGTAGGCGCGGCGCGGCAGGCCCGGCTGCTGGCGCCGTCGGCCTGGCGGTCGCACATCTGCCTGGCCCAGGCCGCGGCCGGCGCCGGCGAGCACGAGCTGGCGGCCGAGGCGGCCAGGGCCGCGCTCGCCATCGCGCCGCAGGAACCTGACGTGCATGTGATCGCAGGGAAGGCCGCGCTGGGCCGCGGGGATCTGGCCGCGGCGGCGGCGAGTCAGCGCGCGGCGCTGGCGCTGGACCCGGCCCACGCCGGGGCCGTGAATGAACTGGGGCTGATCAGCCTGCGCTCGCGCGACCGGGCGAGCGCGGCGGGTTATTTCGCGCGGGCGGCGCGGTCAGAGCCTGGCTGCGCGGTCTTTGGCCAGAACGCCGCGCTGGCGCTGGCCGGGATTGCCTGGCTGCTGGCGGCCCAGGCGGCGGCCGCGGCGCTGCTGGCCGCCGGCGCGGCCGGATTCGGGCTCGCCGGGCAGCCGGTGCTGGCCGCGCTGGCGGCAGTCAGCGCCGCGCTCATGACCTGGCGCCCGATAGCGTCGCTGGCCAGGCTGCCAGTCCCGGTTCGGCGGCAGCTGGCCCGGTCGCTGCGGGCCCGGCCGCAGCGAGGTGTCTGGCGCTGGGCCAGCCCTGCCCGCGGGCAGCCTGAATACCAGCGCTGACGCCCTAGCGGCGTGCTCGCGCTCCGGCAGCGGTCGTGCACGGTCCTCACCTGGAATTCCAGGTTAGGCAGCGCACTCCCGGCAAACCGGCTGGCCACCGCGATTGTCAGCAAGCTGGCTGCGGTGGTGTACAAGGAAGCAGCTCGAGCACGTGAACTCGTCTGCCTGCCGCGGGATCACCCGGAACGAGAGTTCCTCGTTCGAAAGATCCGCCCCCGGCAGCTCCAGCGACTCGGCGATGTCATCAGGGTCGATGTCAATCGCGGTCGAGGACTTGTCCATCCGCCTCGCCTGCAGTTCCTGCAGGCTGTCCTCGGTGAGCTCGTCGTCTGTCTTCCTCGGGCTGTCGTAGTCCGTAGCCATCTCGGCCCTAACCCCTCCATCTTCACTAACCCGTTCGCGCGGTTGTAACGCTCGGGAGCGCTCGGTTGTGCCCGAATCCGGCGGGGAATTCTGCCACGTCCGGGCTCGCCGTACACCTACCAGGGCCGGGCTTACTGAGCGTGTCGGCGTGACCGCCCTGGATTTGGTGTTGTTCCGGGGCATTCTTGCCCGGTGTGATCGATCCACTCCCCGGCGCGCTTCTTTACCGACGAGTAACTTAGCTGATTCGGCACACTGATCCGGACAAAAGTGCGTATGGTACGAACCGCACATCCGGTGCCACAGCGTACGACCCTGTCCGGAGCCCGGCTATGCCACAACAAGCGCCGCTGCAGCCCGGCGACCCACGGCGGGTTGGCCGGTACCGGCTCGCGGGGCGCATCACCGGGCTACCCGCGGACGGCCCCGTTTTCCTCGGCAGCAGCCCGGACGGAGCCGAGGTCACGATCTCGGTGCTGCGCAGCGACTGGACTTCGGACGCCGCCGGGCGGGACCGGTTCGCGGCCGAGGCGGCTGTCGCCAAGCGGGTGCCGCCCTTCTGCGCGGCCCGGATCCTGGACGCCGGCCTGGACGGTGGCGACGCGTACCTCGTCAGCGAGTACGTGCACGGCCGGTCCCTGCTGGAGATCATCTCGGCCAGCGGGGTGCTGCCCGAGGCGGACCTGGGCCCGGTGGCGATCGGCATGGCGACCGGACTCGCGTCGGTACATCAGGCCGGGCTCGTGCACGGCAACTTCGGCCCCGAGTACGCGATCATGACCTCCTCCGGCCCGCGGGTGGTCGAGTTCGGCATCACGCCGCCCTACGGGTCGGCCACGCCGTCCGCGGACATGCTCGCCTGGGGCCAGACCGTCATGTTCGCCGCCGCCGGGCGGCCGGCCACCACCAGGGCCGATCTCGATGTCCTGCCCGGCTACCTGCGCGGCCTCGTCCTGGACTGCCTCAGCCCGGACCCGTTCGCCCGGCCGTCCGCCCGCACCGTCGTGGTCGGGCTCATCGGCCCGGAGAACGTCAAGGCCGGCGTGCTGGCCGAGGGATCGCACCGGTCGGTGCCCGGCAGCGGTTTCCGCCCGCCGCCGGCCCGGCCCGGAACACCGTACGAGCTCCGTGCGCCCGAGCGCGGGCCGGCTGGCGCCGCGGCCGGCCCCGGCGCTGGCTACGCACCACCCCAGTACGCTGGCGGCCCGGACCGCGCCCCCGTGCACCCCGCCGCGCCGGGCCGGGCGCCGCAGCGCGGCGGTGGCCAGCGCGGGGGCGGCCAGCAAGGGGGCGGCCAGCGCAGTAGCGGCCAGCACGGGGGCGGCCAGCGCAGTAGCAGCCAGCACGGGGGCCCGCAGCAGGCTCACGGTACCGGGCCGCGACCGGCCAGCCGGCACTCCCGGAGCGCCGCTGACGGCCCCGCCGCGCCGACCCGAGCGGCGCCGCCGCAACCGGGCGAGGCCCGGCGAGGCCGCCCGAGCCTGCGCGCCGGCGTGCTGGCCGCGGTGGCCGTCGTCGCCATCGCCGTCCTCGTCGTAGTCGGCCTGCGCACGCTCGGCCATCACGGGCAGCCGCAAGCCGGGAACAAGAGCACCCAGCGGGTGACCGCGCGGACGCCGGCCACCTCCGCGCCGGCCAGCCCGACGGCGCCCGGCAGCCCGGCCGCGACCGTCACGACGCCGGCTGAATTCGCCGGAGCCTGGTCGGGTGCGGTCCAGCAGCCGCCGAACGACACCTACGACGTCGCGCTCACGCTGCACAACGGCAGCCCGGCCGGCCGGGTCAGGTACCAGACGGCCGGGGTGGCGGCCTTCTCCTGCGCGCTGAGCCTCACGTCGGCGTCGCACCAGAAGCTGACGTTCACCGAAGCCGGGCAGGGCAACTGCACGGCCGGGACCGTGACGCTTAAGCGGACAGGCAGCGCCGTGTCCTACACCTTCCGCGGCGGCGGCTTCGTCGCCACCGGCAGCCTGACCCGCGGCTAGCCGTCAGCCCGGTCCGCCGCCGCGGTCAGCGCCGCGAGCGCGTCGTGCAGTTCCGCGAACAGGCCCGGGCCGGCTGCGAGCGTCATCGCCTCGCCGGCCGGCTGGCCGTGCAGGCCGCCGACCTCAGCTCCGGCTTCCCTCGCGATGAGGCCGCCGGCCGCGCCGTCCCAGGCGTGCAGCCCGGCCTCGTAGAAGGCGTCGAGCAGCCCGGACGCGACCGAGCACAGGTCGAGGGCCGCCGATCCGGCTCGCCGGATGTCGCGGACGCGGGGCACCAGCTGCGCGACGACGCCGCCCTGCTCGGCCCGCTGCCCGGCAGCGTAGCTGAATCCGGTCCCGACCAGGGCCCGGGCTAGCGGCACCCCGCTGGTACAGGCCAGCCGGCGCGACGCCGGCTCCCACGCCGAGTGCAGCCAGGCGCCCCCGCCGAGCGTGCCGACGTAGGTCGCGCGCCGCAGCGGGGCGCACACCACGCCGGCGGTTACGGTCCCGCCCACCTCGGCGGCGATGCTCACCGACCAGTCCGGCAGCCCGTACAGGTAGTTCACGGTGCCGTCGAGCGGATCGACGATCCAGCGGACCGCCCCGTCGCCGGTCTGGCCGCCACCGGTCTGGCCGCCCTCCTCACCGAGGATGGCGTCCCCTGGCCTGGCGTCCAGGATCCGCTTCCTGATCAGCTCCTCCGCGGCCCGGTCCATCTCGGTGACCACGTCGGTGGGGCTTGTCTTGGTCGCCACGACCCGGACACCGCCGTGCTGCTGCAGCAGCAGGTCGCCCGCCTCCTCGGCCACGGCGCGGGCCAGCTCGGCCAGGGCACCGGCCGCCGGGGTGCGGGTCACCTCGGCGTCCCGCTCATCGCGGCGCCGGCCGCGGGCCGCGCTGCACCGCGCCCGCAGCAGCCGTCGGGGCAGACGTCGTGGCCGGAGCCGAGGCGGCCGAGCGCGAGCGGCGCCGCGCCGGTCAGCCGCTCCCGCACCAGCTCGCTGATCATGGACACGAAGCTCGGGTCGGTGCCGGGCGCGGCGGCCCTGGCGAAGGCGAGCCCGTGCGCGGCCGCCGTCTGCGCGGCCTCGACGTCAAGGTCGAACCTGACCTCCATGTGGTCGCTGATGAAACCGACCGGCGAGACGACCACCGCCGTCGCGCCGGCTGCGGCCAGGTCGGCCAGGCAGTCGTTGATGTCGGGCTCCAGCCAGGGCTGCGCGGGCGGCCCGCTGCGGCTTGAGTAGGCCAGCCGCCACGGCCGGTCGTAGCCGGCCTCGGCCGCCACCAGCCGGGCCGCCTCCGCCAGCTGGGCCGGGTACGCGCCGCCGGCCGGCCCGCTGGCAGCCGCCATGCCCGCGGGAATGCTGTGCGCGGTGAACACCAGCTCGAAGTCCCCGGCGGGCAGCGTGCCCGCGGCCTGCGCGACGGCGGCGGCGTGCGGCTGGATGAAGCCCGGATGATTGAAGAACTGCCGGATCTTGTCGATCCGGGGCGCGTCCGGCCCGGCCGCGGCGCGTGCCTGCTCGATGTCCTCCAGGTACTGCCGGCAGCTTGAGTACGAGCTGTACGCCGACGTGACGAACGCCAGCGCCCGGCGGACGCCGTCGGCTGCCATCTGCGCGACCGTGTCGGCGAGGTAGGGCTGCCAGTTCCGGTTGCCCCAGTACACCGGCAGGTCGATGCCGACCGCCTGGAAGTCCTTCTCGACCGCGGCCAGCAGGTCCCGGCACTGCTGGTTTATGGGACTGACGCCGCCGAACAGCTGATAGTGCTCGGCGACCGCCGCCAGCCGGTCCGCCGGCACGTTGCGTCCCGCCGTCACGTTCCGCAGAAACGGCAGCACATCCGCGGGGCCCTCAGGCCCGCCGAAGGACACGAGCAGGAACGCGTCGTACGGGGCCATGTCCCTATCCAATCAGGATGCGGCCGATGGCCCGGACGCCTGGCTAGCGGTAGTCGGCCGCGTACTCGGCGGCCAGCGCGAGCACCTCGCGGACGTACCAGTTCGCGTGGTTGTAATCGAAGATGGCCTGCGACAGCGCCTGGCCGCCCGCGGCCGCGCCGTCGGCGCACAGCATGCGCGCTGCCGACGGCACCGCGTCGTACGGGTTGAGGATGTTCGGCGGCCCGGTGTCGCCAAATCCATCGCTGCCCCAGACCGTCCACGTCGACGGCAGGAACTGCATGGGCCCCATGGCGCCCGCGGTGGACGGCCCGACGTTGGTGCCGTCCGCACTCTCAATCTGGCCGATGGCCGCCAGCACCGTCCAGGACAGCCCCGGACAGTACAGCGCGGCCGACGCCTTGAACAGCTGCAGGTAACTGGCCGGCCGGGAGCCGGGCGCGACCGTGGCCAGCGGCAGCTGCTTGCTGCGCAGGACCTCGATCCGGCCGGTCGGGCCGAGGACCCGCCCGACCGCCTTGGTCAGCGCCGTCAGCCCGGCACCGGGCGCGCTGATCAGCCCGGCCACCTGGCGGACCAGCCCGAGCTTGCGCGACGCGGGCACGTTGACCAGCAGGTCCACGCCGGTCAGCCCGAGCCTGGCCGACATGCCGTACGTGACGGTCTGCGACGTGGAGCCGACGAGCCGGTATCTCGCGCCGGGCCGCAGGCCGAGCCTGGTGCCGGCCGGCTGCGCCGCGACGAAGTCACCGTTGCTCAGGGCGGACCAGAACGCCTGGTCCGAGGCGGTCGCCAGCGGTACCCAGGACCGGAACGTCGCCGGGTTCACCCCGATGACGCTGACGCTGCGGCCGCCGGCGGTGATCTCCGCGCCGTCGAAGGTGATCATGTCACGGACGCCGGCGATCTTCCTGAGCCGGGCGATCTGCGGCTTGGTCAGTCCCTTGGGCGCCACGATCAGCAGGTCGGGCAGGATGATCTGGCGGAACGCGCTGGCCTGCGTGCCGCTGGCATGGCGCCCGGCCTGGCCGGCCTGGACCGGAACCACGGCGGCCTGGTAGGGACCGAGCTTCGCCAGCGGAGCGGCGGGCACGGCCCTGGCGGCCGGCCCCAGTGACCGGCCGGGAACCCTGGTGGCCGGCGCGGGCATCCCCGCGTGCACGGCCAGGCCCAGCATCGCGACGACGCCGACGGCGGCAATCCCCTTGCCGCCCTTGCCGCCGGGCAGGCTCACGCCCGCGACGCGGCGAACGGGCGCAACGACATCGAGGGCCCGCTGGCTGAACCGTCCCATAGCGATAACAACCCTAACTGCCAGGCCGCGGCTGGTGAAGAAGCCGGCCGGCGAATGGCAGGCAAACTAATGGTGACGCTCAGTGATGAGCGCAGCTAGCCCTCGGTAACCATTCCGCCGCCAGGTACTGTCTTTGCGGAGGCACAACTAATTCATGACTCAGGCGCAGGCCGCGGTCGACGCGGACCCACCAGGCCAGCCAGCGGGCCCGCCGCGCCGGACCGGGTACCTGGACCTGCTGCGGCTGCCCGGCGCGGCGCGGTTCTCGATCGCCGCCGCCGTCGGGCGGACGCCGATGGCGATGTTCGGGCTCGGCAGCGTGCTCTTGCTGCGCGCCACGACCGGCCAGTACGGGCTGGCCGGCACGATCGCCGGCGCCGGGTCGATCGGCTACGCAGTGTCGGCGCCCCGCCTCGCCCGCCTCGCCGACCACTTCGGCCAGCGCCGGGTGCTGCAGCCCATCGTCGCGATCTTCGCGGTCGCCAGCGTGGTCTTCGTCACCTGTGCCGAGTTGCACGCGCCGGTCTGGGCCTTGTTCGGCACCGGCATGCTGGCCCTCGTCGATGCCGTCGCTCGGCTCGATGGTGCGGGCCCGGTGGAGCCACCTGCTGGCGGGCTCACCGGCCCTGCACTCGGCGTTCGCGCTCGAGTCCGTCGCCGACGAAATGATCTTCGTAGCGGGCCCCGCGGTGGTGACGCTGCTCGCCACCAAGGTGCTGCCCGCGGCCGGAGTGCTGGTCTCGATGGTCGTCTGCCTGATCGGCACGCTGCTGTTCGCCGCCCAGCGGCGCACCGAGCCACCGCCCGAACCGGCCGGGACCATGCGGCCGGCCGGGAGCCGCAGCCTGCCCGGCGCCGGGCTGCTGACCTTGTTTCCCTGTTACCTGTTCCTCGGCATGATGTTCGCCTCCATCGACCTGTGCACCGTGGACTTCGCACAGATCCAGGGCTACAAGCCGGTCGCCGGATTCATCCTCGGCACGTACGCGCTCGGCAGCGCCGTCGGCGGCCTGTGGTACGGGGCGCGGACCTGGCAGGTACCGCTGGAGCGCCGGTTCCTGTGGACGCTCGTGCTGACCGCCGCCGGTGTCGCCACCTTCTGGGCCCAGCCGAACCTGGTGACGCTCGACCTGAGCATGCTGGCGGCCGGGCTCACGATCTCCCCCACGCTGATCGCCGGCTACGCGCTGACCGAGCGGCAGGCCCCCGAGCCGCGCCGGACCGAGGCCATGACGTGGCTGTCCTCCGGCATCTACGTGGGTGTGGCGATCGGCTCCGGCGTCTCCGGCCACCTCGCCGACGCGTACGGGCCGCGGCCCGGCTACCTCTTCGCGGCGGGCTGCGGCCTGCTCGCCGTGACCACCTGCCTGCTGGGACACCGAAGGCTGCGTGCGACGACTGAGGCAGGAGCGGCACAATAGGGCGATGGTGATGGGACGTCGCAGGGGCCCGATAGCGCAAAGCTCCATGCTGTGGCACAACTGGGCAGGCAACGTTACCGCCAGGCCCCGCCGGGTCGTGCAGCCCGGCTCGGCCGAAGAGGTGGCGGCAGAGGTCAGCCGCGCCGCCGCCGACGGCCAGCGCGTCCGGATGACCGGACGCGGTCACTCGTTCACGCCGGCCGCGGTGACCGACGGGGTGATGCTGCGGCCTACGGGCCTGCGGGCGATCAGGCTGATCGACAAGGTGGCCGGCACCGTCACCGTGGAGGCGGGGTGCCCGCTGCAGGCGCTGAACGCCGAGCTGCTCGCCCACGGACTGTCGCTCGCCAACATGGGCGACATCCAGGTGCAGACGGTCTCGGGGGCGACGCAGACCGGCACCCACGGGACCGGCCGCGACCTGGGCGGGATGGCCGCGCAGATCGCCGCGCTGGAAATGGTGCTGGCCGACGGGAACATCGTCACCGTGTCCGCGGACTCCCCCGGCGGCGGCCTGCAGCTGCCGGGCGAACTCGGGGCAGGGCTGTTCGACGCGGCCCGGGTCGGCCTCGGCGCGCTGGGGATCGTGACCGCGGTGACGTTCCGGGTCGTGCCCGCGTTCCTGCTCCAGGCCCGCGAGGAACCAATGACCTGGACCAGGGTGATCAGCGAGCTCGACGAGCTCACCACCGAAAATGAGC
Organism: uncultured Actinomycetota bacterium; assembly: GCA_963726425.1. Lineage (GTDB taxonomy): Bacteria > Actinomycetota > Actinomycetes > Streptosporangiales > Streptosporangiaceae > JAJYUU01. The sequence goes on from CAVSCN010000022.1 coordinate 33,030, forward strand.
ACTTCGAGTTCTACTGGTTCCCCCATAGCGAAGGCTGCCTCACCAAGCGCAACAACCGCACCGAGGGCCCGGCCAGCCCGCTGCCCCGGTGGCGGTACGTGCTCGACGACGAATTCCTGTCCAACACGCTGTTCGGGCTGACCTGCAAGCTCGGCCGGCGGGTCCCGCCTGCGATCCCGGCGGTCAACTCGGTGGCGGCCAGGGCGCTCGGCACCCGCACGTACACCGACGCCGCGTACAAGGTCTTCACCAGCCCGCGCCGGGTCCGGTTCAAAGAGCAGGAGTACGCCGTGCCGCGGGCGGCGCTGTCGGACGTGCTCGGTGAGGTGAAGTCGCTGATTCAGCGCCGCGACTGGCGCATCAGCTTCCCGATCGAGGTCCGCGTGACGCCGCCCGACGACCTCTGGCTGTCGACGGCCTACAAGCGCGACAGCGCGTACATCGCGATCCATGTCTTCCATCCGTCGCCGCACGAGGCTTACTTCACCGAGGTCGAGTCGATCATGACGGCCGTCGGCGGCCGGCCGCACTGGGGCAAGATGCACACCAGGGACGCCGAGTACCTGGCCGGGGTCTATCCGCGGCACGGCGACTTCGTGGCGCTGCGGAACGCGCTGGATCCGGAGCGGCGGTTCGGCAACGACTACCTGACCCAGGTGCTCGGCGCCTGAAGGCTGCTGCCCCGGCGGAACCAACCCCGGAATAGACGTAGATAAGGGCCAGCCAGGCGGGTCAGGGGCAGGACCGGGGCTGCGAGACAATCGAAGGCGTGCGATTCCTCAGCGAGCCAGCGCATGATCTGGCCTACAGCGACGTCTTCCTGGTGCCGAACCGGTCAGCGGTCGGATCACGGCTCGACGTCGACCTGACGGCCAGGGACGGCAGCGGGGCGACGATCCCGGTCGTCGTCGCCAACATGACCGCGGTGGCGGGCCGCCGGATGGCGGAGACCGTGGCCCGGCGCGGCGGCATCACCGTGCTGCCGCAGGACATACCGGCCGACGTGGTCGCTGACGTCATCGACTGGGTCAAGTCGCGCGATCTCGTGCACGACACGCCGCTGACGCTGCGGCCCGCGGAGACGACCGGGCACGCGCTCAGCCTGCTGCCCAAGCGGGCGCACGGAGCCATCATCGTGCTGGACGCCGACGGCCGTCCGGTCGGCGTGGTGACCGAGGCCGACTGCACCGGCGTCGACCGGTTCACCCAGCTCGACCAGGTGATGTCGACCGAGCTGCTGACGCTGCCGGCCGGCACCGACCCCGAGCGCGCCTTCGCGCTGCTGCACGACGGCCGGCACCGGCTCGCCCCGGTCGTCGACGCGCACGGCCGCTGCGTCGGCATCCTGACCAGGACCGGAGCGCTGCGGGCCACGCTCTACCAGCCCGCCACCGACGCCGCCGGGCGACTGCGGATCGCCGCCGCGCTCGGCATCAACGGCGACGTCGCCGGCAAGGCGAAGCTGCTGCTGGACGCCGGCGCCGACCTGCTGGTCGTCGATACCGCGCACGGGCACCAGGACAAGATGCTGGCCGCGCTGCGCTCGGTGCGCGAGCTGAGCCCCGCCGTCCCGGTCGTGGCCGGGAACGTGGTCACCGCCGCCGGGGTCGCGGACCTGGTCGAGGCCGGCGCGGACATCGTGAAGGTAGGCGTCGGGCCGGGCGCGATGTGCACGACCAGGATGATGACGGCCGTCGGCCGGCCTCAGTTCAGCGCCGTGCTGGAGTGCGCGGCCGAGGCGCGGCGGCTGGGCCGGCACATCTGGGCCGACGGCGGCGTCCGCTACCCCAGGGACGTCGCCCTCGCGCTCGCCGCGGGCGCCTCCTGCGTGATGATCGGCTCCTGGTTCGCCGGCACCTGCGAGTCGCCGGGCGACGCGTTCCGCGATGCCGACGGCCGGCTCTACAAGGAGAGTTTCGGCATGGCCTCGGCCCGCGCGGTGCGGCTGCGCGCGGCTGCCGACTCGCCCTTCGAACGGGCCAGGAAGGGGCTGTTCGAGGAGGGCATCTCCAGCTCGCGGATGTACCTGGACCCGCAGCGGCCGGGCGTGGAGGACCTGCTGGACACCATCACGGCCGGACTGCGCAGCGCGTGCACGTACGCGGGCGCGGACAACCTGGACGACTTCGCCGACCGCGCGGCCGTCGGCATCCAGGGGGCGGCCGGATACGCCGAGGGCATGCCGCTGCCGACCGGCTGGTGACGCATTCCGGCCGGTGATCATGGCCAGGACACTTAAGATGATTTGGTGCGCTCTGCCCCTCGCCTGCTCGCGTTCGCGGCCGTAGCCGGCGCGGCCTGCGCCAGCCTGGTCGCCGGGGTGCTGCCCGCGCAGGCGGCCAGCCAGACCGCCGGGGCCCGGCAGCGGCCGGCCAAGGTGACCGCGGCGGCGGCGGAACTGGCAAACGCCGGTACCGGCCAGGTCATGTGGACCAGGAACATGAACACTGAGCGGCCGATCGCCAGCATCACGAAGGTGATGACGGCGCTGCTCGTGATCGAGGCCGGTCAGCTGAACCGCAAGATCAAGGTGACCCGGGCCGCCGAGCAGTACGGGCTCGGCTACGAGCCCGGCGAGGCCGGCCTGCACCCCGGTGACGTCCTGACCACCCGCCAGGTCCTGGAGGGCATGCTGCTGCCGTCCGGCAGCGACGCCGCCTATCTGCTCGCGACGGCCTACGGGCCGGGCTGGCGGGCCTTCGTCCGGAAGATGAACACGCGGGCCCGCAAGCTCGGCATGACCAGGACGCACTTCGCCAACTTCGACGGGCTGCCCTGGCCGTCTGAGCACAGCACGTACTCCACGGCCCACGATCTGATCCTGCTGGCCAGGGCCGCGATGAAGCTGCCTGCGTTTCGCCAGATCGTCGGGCAGCGCAACCACTGGATCGGGGCGACCAGCCAGCACCGGCACTACTACTGGACCAACACCGACCTGCTCCTGCGCCGCTACCGGGGCTCGATCGGGATCAAGACCGGGTATACGGCCGGGGCCGGCTACTGCCTGCTGTTCGCGGCCAGCCGGAACGGGACCGAGCTCATCGGCGTTGTGCTCGACAGCACCAAAAGCGACGCGCAGACCCGGTTCACCGCCGCGGCCAACCTCTTGACCTGGGGTTTTGGCATCGCCAGGCCTGCGGTGACCGCGGGCTGACGCCGGCGGCCGGGGTTCAGGCTGGTCCGGCGACGACGTCCGGCGTGACGGCGGCCGGGCCTGGTGTCCCGCCCGCGAGCACCGCGGTGTGCCCCCACCGGCCGATCCGGTCGACCAGCTCTCGCGGCGCGGCCGTCTCCGCGTGCCCGTAGCCGGGCACGATCCACAGCTCCTTGGGCTGGTGCGCGGCTTCGAACAGCTGCTCGGCGTGATCGACCGGGAAGTACTCGTCCTTGTCCCCGTGCACGATCAGCAGCGGGGTGGGCGCGATCTTGGCCGCGGCGTCGGCGGGCGGCACCGGCACGACGTCCCAGCGGCCACCGGAGATCCGGGTGTGCAGGACCATCCGGGCGACCGCCCGGCCGAGCCGCCTCTCGACCGCCCAGTGCACCCGGCGCATCGCCGGCGTACCGCGGTAGTACCAGCGACCAGGACTGCTGACGGAGACGACCGCGTCCACGCCGCCGAGCAGACCCGCGTGCCGGAGGACGATCGATGCGCCCATGGAGAAGCCGACGGCCACGACCCGCTCGTAGCCCAGCTCGCGGGCGTACCTGATGGCCACGTCGAGGTCCTGGATCTCCTTGTCACCCAGCGTGGACGAGCCGCCGGACCGGCCGTGGCCGCGGAAGTCGAACGCGATCACGCCGCCGTACCGGTTCAGCCGCCGCGAGACCTGCCAGCTGGCGTTCTGGCTCCAGTAGAGCGTGAACCCGTGCGCCACCACAAAGGCCACCTGGCGGTCGCCGGGCACGTGCACCGCCTCGATCGGCACTCCGTCCTCGGTTACGAGTGTCACGGCCTTCGGCACCGGAGTGATCATGTCCCCAATTCTGCTGGACGTCGGGCACCAGCCCGGCCCGGGCTCTTCCGCCGCCCGTCGCCGTGCGGCAGTCTGGTGCATGCCTCGCATTCCCGTTACCCCGCCGGAGGGCGCTCCATGCCGCTGCTCGATCAGCTCATCGCTGCGATCAAATCTACCCAGATTGAAGTAATTGACCTGACAGCCCGCCTTGAGGCGAGCACGCCGATCATCCAGCTGCCGCCGCCGTTCGGTAACACGGTGTCGTTCCAGCTCGAGGAGATCAGCAGGTACGACGATCGCGGCCCCGCCTGGTACTGGAACAACATCGTGACGGGTGAGCACACAGGCACGCATTTCGACGCCCCGGTGCACTGGATTACCGGCCGCGACGGCGCGGATGTCGCCCAGGTCCCGGCCACCAGCCTGCTGGCGCCCGCCGTCGTGCTCGACTTCACCGAGCAGGCCGCCAAGGACCCTGACTTCCTGCTGGAGCCCGCGCACATCCAGGAGTGGACCGACGAGCACGGCCCGCTACCGGAGGGCGGCTGGCTGCTGTACCGCACCGGCTGGGACGCTCGGTCGGCCAGCCAGGCGGAATTCCTGAACGCGAACGAGACCGGCCCGCACACGCCCGGCGTCTCGATCGAGTGCGCCCGGTGGCTCGCCGAGGAGGCCCCGGTCATGGGCTTCGGCGTGGAGACGGTCGGCACCGACGCCGGCACCGCGCACTCGTTCGACAGGCCGTTCCCGTGCCACGCCTCGCTCCTCGGCGCGGGCAAGTACGGCCTCACGCAGCTGCAGAACCTGGCCTTGCTGCCGGCCACCGGCGCGGTCGTGATCGCCGGGCCGCTGCCGATCATCGGCGGGTCCGGCAGTCCCGCCCGGGTGCTGGCGCTGGTCGAGCGGTCCTGATGCTCGTTCACGATGCCGTGGCGGCCGCGCTGGCGGAGCTCGGCGCCGACACCATCTTCGGCGTCGTGGGCAGCGGGAACTTCATGGTCACGAATGCGCTGGTTGCCCGCGGCGCCCGGTTCGTGGCCGCCCGGCACGAGAACGGCGCGGCGTGCATGGCCGACGCGTGGGCGCGCAGCACCGGCCGGCCCGCGATTCTCAGCCTGCACCAGGGACCCGGCATCACGAACGCGCTGACCGGGATCACGGAGGCGGCCAAGAGCCGGACACCCATGCTCGTGCTGGCGGCGGACGTCAGCGCCTCCGCGGTGCAGTCCAACTTCCGGATCGGCGTCGAGGCGCTGACCCGGGCCGTCGGGGCCACCCCGGCGGTGCTGCACTCGGCGAGCCTGGCGATCGACGACGCCGTCCGGGCGTACCTGACGGCGGCGCGGGAACGCCGGACCGTGGTGCTCGCCATGCCGCTGGATGTGCAGGCGGCCGAGTGCTCCTGGCGGCCGGCGGCCCGGCCAGGCCGGCCGGATCCGAGCCGCCCGGGCCGCAGCAACGGCAGGTCGAGGCGCTCGCCGCCGCGCTGCGGTCGGCGCAGCAGCCGGTCTTCGTCGCGGGCCGGGGCGCCCGCAGCGGCGCTGCCCGGCAGGCGCTGGAGCAGCTGGCGGATCAGTGCGGCGCGCTGCTGGCGACGTCGGCCGCGGCCAAGGGCCTATTCCGCGGCAGCCCGTGGGACCTGGACGTCAGCGGCGGCTTCGCCTCGCCGCTGGCGGCGGAGCTGATCGGCGGCGCCGACCTGATCGTGGCCTGGGGCTGCTCGCTCGGCATGTGGACCACCCGGCACGGCAACCTCATCGGCAAGAACGCGACGGTCGCGCAGGTCGACATCGAGCCGCGGGCCATCGGCGTGCACCGGCGGGTGCACGTCGGCGTCGCCGGCGATGTGGTACCCGTCGCCCGGGCGGTCGCCGCCCTGGTCGGGTCGGCCGACGGCGCCGGCCTCGCCGGCTACCGCTCCGACGCGCTCCGCGAACGGCTGACGCGCGAGATCCGGTGGCGGGACGTTCCCTACGAAGACGATGGTGACGACGAGCACATCGACCCGCGGACGCTGACGATCGCGCTGGATGACCTGCTTCCGGCGGAGCGGACGGTGGCGATCGACTCGGGCAACTTCATGGGCTACCCGAGCATGTTCCTGTCGGTACCCGACCACGAGGGCTTCTGCTTCACCCAGGCCTTCCAGTCGATCGGGCTCGGGCTCGCGTCTGCGATCGGCGCGGCGATCGCCCGGCCGGATCGGCTGACCGTGGCCGCGCTCGGCGACGGCGGCGCGCTGATGGGGATCAGCGAGCTGGAGACCGCGGTGCGGCTCGGCCTGCCGATGGTGATCGTCGTCTACGACGACGAGGCCTATGGCGCGGAGGTGCACCACTTCGGGCCCGGCGGCCATCCGCTGGACATCGTCAGGTTCCCGGCCACCGACATCGCGGCCATCGCGGCCGGATTCGGCTGCACCGGGGTCACGGTGCGGTCGGCGGCCGACCTCGGGCCGGTGCGCGAGTGGCTGGACGGGCCGCGGTCGGCGCCGATCCTGATCGACGCGAAGGTGACCGCCGGCCGGGCTTCGTGGTGGCTGGAGGAGGCGTTCCGCGGCCACTGAGTCCGTGGCGGCCCGCGGATGACGGGCCCGCCGTCTGACCCAGGCCGCTTTATGACATCAGGTAGTGGTCTGGTGCTGTTCTTATGGCTTCAGACCACTACCTGATGTCGCTGAATCCGCCGCGGCTTTCTGGCGCGGCAACGGCGCGTGTGTGCCGCCTTGTCTCATGCGTATCGCCAATGAGATTGCATCTCGCACCGGCATTCCTGTACAACTTGTCGCACCGCTACTCACAGCTCACGGTAGCCCCGGCAGCACCGCCAATACGAAACGGACCCTCGGGCGTTGCTGCGATTCCTTCATTCGATATCTCACGAAGAGGTCAGAACTATGTCAGACCACATTTCTGGACGCCCGGCCCGCGCCTCAGACGACGGCCTGTCCTGGGCAAAGAGCTCGTTCAGCTTCGCCAACGGCGACTGCGTCGAAGTCGCGAGCCTCCCTGACGGCGGGGTCGGCGTCCGCGACAGTAAGGACACCGCCGGCCCGGTGCTCCGGTTCACCGCGTCCGAGTGGGTGGCATTTATCGCCGGCGCGCGGAATGGCGAATTCGACCAATAGGACGTTCTGCCCCCGGTTAGCCGCGCCTCGGCGCAGATCGGGCACCTAAAGGTGTCAGAATCACGCACGGTCGGGTTCTGGACCTTGCCCGGATGACGGCGAGCGGCCGCCCCGCGGGAGACAGTGCCCGCGGAGCGGCCGCTCGCAACTCAGCCCGGCGCTAGTCGCTGACCACCTCCGGGGCGTCGTCGAGGAACGGGTCCTGTGGCCCGTCCGCGGCCGCGCCCACGAGGGCCGGGACCTTCTCGTCCGGCTCTTCCTCCGGGTAGGCGACCTCGCCGTGCACCGCGAGGTCTCCGACCAGCAGCTCCGCATCCGGCATCCGCAGCGGCGTGAAGAACTTGATCACCCGCAGGATCGCGTAGGTAACGACGCCGTCCCACACGATGACGGTGAGCGCTGCCAGCGCCTGGATGAGCAACTGCTTGGGATGCCCGAAGAAAACGCCCGCCGTGGTGACGTCCGGGTTCTTGCCCAGGCCGAGGTAGACGATCATGCCAGGATCGGCGAGGAAGCCGACGAGCAGGCCGCCGATCAGGCCGGCGAAGCCGTGGGTGTACACCACCCCGAGCGCGTCGTCCACCTTGTTGAACGGCCAGACCTTGCGTGGCAGGTAGCTGAACAGCGCCCAGACGATGGCGGAGGTCACGGCGCCGATCACGATGGCGCCGACGCCGTTGACGTAGCCGGCCGCCGGGGTGATGCCGACGAGGCCGCAGATCATGCCGTTGACGCCGCCGAGGAACGTGGGCTTGCGCTCCTTGCCGAAGCCCATGTCCATGACGATCCAGGTCATCATCGCGACGGCGGTGGCCAGGTTGGTGTTCACGATCGCGGCGGTCGCGTCCGCGCCGGCGAAGTACGGGTCACCGCCGTTGAAGCCGTTCCAGCCGAGCCACAGGATGCCGGCCCCGACGGCGATGAACAGCAGGTTATTCGGCACCGCCTTCTGCCGGTCCCGAGCCAGCCGCGGGCCGACCATCGCCGCCGCCACGAAACCGGAGACGCCCGCCGCGAGGTGGATGACGTAGCCACCGCTGAAGTCCAGCGCGCCATGGGCCGCCCAGTAGCCGCCGCCCCACAGCAGGAACGCGTTCACCGCGTAGGCGAACGTGATCCACAGCGGCACGAAGATCAGCCAGACCCTGAACTTGATCCGGCCGATCACGCTGCCGATGAACAGGATGGGCGTAATCGCCGCGAAGACGAACTGGAAGTAGACCAGTGAGCCCTGCGGGAACCTGAAGTTCGGCAACAGGCCCTTGAGCGCCGGGATGACGGCTTGGGCCTGCTCACCGGACGCACCGACCACCTGGCCGGGCTTACCGAGGAGGCCGGCGCCAAAGCCGCTGATCCAGGTGCTGCCGAAGCCCATCTTGAATGCCCACAGCACCCATACGATGAGCGTCAGCGCGAACGCGCTGAACACCATCATCATGGTGTTGACGGCCCATTTCTTCTGCACGATCCCGCCGTAGAGGACCGCCAGCGCAGGGATGCTCATCAGGCCAACCAGCGTGGCCGCGGTCATCTGCCAGGCGTTATCCCCCGGACTGAGGAAAGCTGCATACGGATTCACTCTTCGCCTCCAGAGGGCTGAAGCGAAGGGCTGCCGGGTTGCCAGGCATCGGCGACCAGCACGGTTCCAGGCGACCGCTTCGGGTTCGGAGTTCGTACGGTCTATGTCTCCCATGCGCTCGTTTCCGGCACGTTTCCTGACCGTTACGCCGGCCATACGATGCCGGCCCGCCCGGCCGCGCATGTAAAACATTTGTTTCGCAGGGTGATCAAACGGCCGCGCGGGCCGCTAACGGGGTGACAATTGCGCGGGCGAGAAAGGGGTTACCTGGTGCCCGCAACCAGTTCGACCTCGAAGCCATCGGCGTTCTCGAGGTAGGCGGCGTAGTGGTGCTCGCCGCCCGCGTACGGGTGCAGGTCGGTGAACATCAGCCGCCAGCCGTGCAGCAGCGCCTCCGCGACGAGCTCGTCCACGTGGCTGCGGTCGGCGGCGAAGAACGCGAGATGGTTCATGCCCGGCCGGCACCGGTCGTGCCGCCCGGCGGTCCTGGCCGGCGACTGCTCGACGACGATGTAGCTGTGCCCGGCACCCCAGCTGCGGCCGCCCGGCCAGTCCTGGTACAGGCGGTAGCCGAGGGCACCCAGCAGCCACCCCCAGCTCACGATCGCGCGGTCGAGGTCGGGCACCCACAGCTCGATGTGATGGATCGCCCCGGCCGCGGGCGCCGTCTGCACCGGGTCCGCGCCGGCCAGGGCGGTGCTGCTCTCCGGCGCCGGCTCGGCCGGGACCGGGTCCGCCGGAGCTGAGTCCGGCGGGGCTGAGTCCGGCGGGACTGAGTCCGGCGGGACTGAGTCCGCCGTGCCAGTGTCCGCCGTGCCAGTGTCCGCCGGCCCAAGGTCAGCCGGGTCAGACTGCTCCGGGGCAGGAGGCGGCTGAGCCTGCGCGACTTCTGCCTCGGTGTCTGCCATGACGCTGTCCTCGGTGATCCCCGCCCTGCTCAGGTGGCTTGAGGTTACTCATCTAAGCACCTTGGATGCCCCTTACGGCGTGAATTATAAGCAACCTCACATTAGGGGGATTCGAGGAATTGCTGAATCTTGCTCATCGCGTCCCGCCAGTGCTCGGGATCGGCCGCCCGGCCGGCGTACATCCCGGCCACCTCCGGGTGCGGCAGGATGAGGAACCGGCCGTCCGCGATCCCGGCGATCACCGCCGCGGCGACCGCTTCCGGCTCGATCGCCGCGTCCGCGAGCAGCCGGGCGCCGGGCTGGCCCGCCCGCGGCAGCATCGGCGTCCGCACGCCGAGCGGGCAGATGGCCTGCACCGTGATGCCGCGGTGCGCATAGCTGAAGGCCATCCACTCGGCGAAGCTCAGCGCGGCGTGCTTCGTGACCGAGTACGGCGCGGTCCCCGGCATCGCCAGCAAGCCGGCCGCGGACACTGTGCAGATCAGGTGCCCGCTCCCCCGGTCCAGCCAGTCCGGCAGCAGCAGGCGCGCCGCACGCACGTGCGCCATCACGTTGACCTGCCAGGAGTCGTCCCAGTCGGCCTCGGACGCCTCGGGCCCGCCGAGCCGCGCGATGCCCGCGTTGGCGCAGTACAGGTCGATGGCGCCGAGTTCGCGGCGGGCGGCCGCGATCAGCGCGGCAACACCGTCCTCGCTGGCCGCGTCGCCCGCCACCGCCGAGGCCGCGGGTCCGCACGAGTCCGCCACGGCCGCGGCCGCCGCGGCGTCGATGTCGTTCACGATCACCCGCGCGCCCTCGGCGGCCAGCCGCCGGCACAGCGCCGCGCCGATCCCGCTGCCGCCGCCGGTGACCACGACGCCGGCGCCCGCCACGCTGTGCATCTACGCCGCCCTGTGCATCTACGCCGCCCTGGGCATCTACGCCGCCCTGGGCATCTACGCGGGTCCGGGCAGGTCAGCCAGCACTTCCAGGGACGCCCGGTGCGCGTCGGCGGTGCCCAGCGCGAGCGAGTCGGCCTTCGCGCGCTTGAGGTACAGGTGCGCCGGGTGCTCCCAGGTGAAGCCGATCCCGCCGTGCAGCTGGATCGTCTCCTGGGCCGCCTTCAGCGCCGCGTCGGAGCACGCCGCCTTGGCCAGCGCGACCGCGAGCGCGGTCTCCGGACCGGATCCGGCCGCGAGCCAGCCCGCCGCGTTCCTGGCCGCCGCGCGCGCCTGCGTGACCTGCACCCACAGGTCGGCGAGCCGGTGCTTGATCGCCTGGAAGCCGCCTACCGGCCGGGCGAACTGGTGCCGTTCCTTGACGTAGCCGACGGTGGTGCCCAGGCACATCTCCGCGAGGCCGAACTGCTCGGACGCCAGGATGCCCGCACCCGCCAGCAGCCCGGCCGCGACCGCCTGCTCGGCCGCGGGTCCGACGGCGACCTGCCGGGCCGGCGCCTGATCCAGCCTGATCTCGCACAGCTGCCTGGTCATGTCCAGCGAGACCAGCGGCCGCTTGCCGACGCCAGGCGCACCCGCCCGCACCGCGTACAGCGCGTACGGGACGCTGTCGGCCGGGATCAGCAGCACATCGGCCGGGAGCGCGTCCGCGACCGCCGTGATCGTGCCGGTCAGCCGGTAGTCGCCGGGGCCGTCGCCGGGCTCCGGAGCGTCCAGCCGCACGGTCGGATCCGGCCGCTGCTGCCCCGCCGCCGAATACGGCCGGGACGAGAACGGCACCGCGAGCGTCGCAGTGACCGCGCCGCTGGCGAGCTCGGGCAAGAACGTCGTGTCCCCGGCCGCGAGCAGCGCCGCGGTCGCGATCACCGCGCTGCCCAGGAAGGGAACGGGGGCTACAGTCCGGCCCAGTTCCTCCGCCACGACCGCGGCCTCCCGGTACGAGGCTCCGGCCCCGCCGTGCTCCTCGGGGATCAGCAGGCCCGCGCAGCCGACCTCCGCGGCCAGCGTGTGCCAGAGCTTGTCGTCGTAGGTCTGGCCGGTCTCGGTCCGGGCCAGGACGTCGCGCCAGGCGGCCTTGTCGTCGAGCAGGCTCCGGACGGCGCTGCGCAGCTCGGTCTCGGTTTCGGTGTAGAGCAGGTCGATCGAGCGCGGCGGGCGGCCCTGGCCGCTGGCACCGGGCCCGAGATTCGCGGTTGTCCCGCGGGCAGTGTCTTCGGTCACCGGGGCAGGTCCTTCCACGGCCCGGTGTCGACCCTGGCCTCTTTGGGCAGCCCGAGCACGCGCTCGGCGATGATGTTGCGCAGGATCTCGGAGGTGCCGCCCTCGATCGAGTTGCCCTTCGCCCGCAGGAAACGGAATCCGGGGGTGCGGCCGAAGAAGTTCGCGCCCTCCGGCCTGCGCATAGTCCAGTCGTCGTAGAGCAGCCCGTCGGTCCCGGCCAGCTCGACCTCGAACTCGGAGATCTCCTGGTTGAGCCGGGCGAAGACCAGCTTGGCGGCCGATCCTTCGGGACCGGGCTGGCCGGCGGCGAGCTGCTGCCGGAGCCGGATGCCCGCCAGCCGGGCCACCTCGGCGTCCGCCCACAGCCGCAGCAGCCGGTCATGCAGGCCGGGCGTGCGCAGTTCCGGGTGCTCGCGCCAGGTACGGGCGGCTCCGGCGATCATGCCGCCCTCGCGCGGCATCGCGTTCCCGCCGATCGAGACCCGCTCGTTCATCAGCGTGGCCATCGACACCTGCCAGCCCTCGCCGACGCCGCCGATCCGGTCCGCGTCGGGTACCCGGGCGTCGGTCATGAAGACCTCGTTGAACTCGGCCTCGCCGGTCGCCTGCCGCAGTGGCCGGACCTCGACCCCCGGCTGCTTCATGTTCAGCGCGAAGTAGGTAAGGCCGTTGTGCTTGGGCTGGTCCGGGTCGGTCCGGGCGACCAGCAGCGCGCGGCTGGCCATGTGCGCGGAAGAGGTCCAGACCTTCTGCCCGTTGACCACCCACTCGTCGCCGTCCCGGACCGCCCTGGTGGCGAGGCCCGCGAGGTCCGAGCCGGCGCCGGGCTCGCTGAACAGCTGGCACCAGATCTCCTCGCCGGTCCACAGCGGCCGCAGCCAGCGCTGCTGCTGCTCGGGCGTGCCGTGGGCGAGGATCGTGGGCGCGGCCATGCCGAGCCCGATGCCGTTGCGCTCGGGGTGGTTGCCGGGCGCGCCCGCCGCCTCGAAGTCACGGTCCACGACGCCCTGCAGGGTCCGGGACAGGCCCTGGCCGCCCAGGCCCTCGGGGTAGTGCACCCAGGCCAGCCCCGCGTCGAACCTGGCCCGGAGGAATTCCAGCCGGTCGGTCCCCTGCGGGTCGTGGCCGGCCAGGAAGTCCGCTACCTGCGCGCGCAGGTCGTCCGCCGTCAGCACGGTCTGTCTCCTAGCCCGGTTTCCGCTAGCAAAGGGGGCCGCCGGCCACGTAGATCACCTGACCGGACACGAAGCCGGCGCCCTCGCTGACGAGGAACGAGATCACGTGCGCGACGTCGTCCGGGGTGCCGACCCGGCGGACCGGGATGCTGGTGGCGGCGGCCTTCTGGAACTCCTCGAAGCCGATGCCGATCCGGGCCGCGGTGGCCGCGGTCATGTCGGTGGCGATGAAGCCGGGCGCGACGGCGTTGGCGGTGATGCCGAACTGGCCGAGCTCGATGGCCAGCGTCTTGGTGAACCCCTGCAGGCCGGCCTTGGCGGATGAGTAGTTGGCCTGGCCCCGGTTGCCGAGCGCCGAGCTGGAGGAGAGGTTCACGATCCGGCCCCACTTGCCGTCGACCATGTACTTCTGGCAGGCCTTGCTCATCAGGAACGAGCCGCGCAGGTGGATGCCGAGCACGGTGTCCCAGTCATCGAGCGTCATCTTGAACAGCATGTTGTCCCGGATGACGCCGGCGTTGTTGACCAGCACGACCGGGCCGCCCAGCTCGCCGGCGATCGTGTCGACGGCGGCCTGCACCTGGTCGGCGTCGCTGACGTCCGCGCCCACCGCCAGCGCCCGGCCGCCCGCGCCGGTGATCGCGTCGACGGTCGCGCCGCAGTCGCCTTCCTTGAGGTCGAGTACCGCGACGGCAAACCCGTCAGCAGCCAGGCGCCGGGCCGTGCCCGCGCCGATGCCGCGGGCCGCGCCGGTGACGACGGCTACTCGCTGGGACGCCTCTGCCATGTAATCCTCCTGCTGAGCTGTGCTCGTCGGTGCCGTACTAGTGGGTGCCGTGCTGGCGAGTGCTGGGATCTAGCTGTACTTCTTCAGTTCCCGGCGGGCCAGCGAGCGCTTGTGCACCTCGTCCGGGCCATCGGCCAGCCGCAGCGTGCGGGCGTGCGCCCAGAGCATGGCCAGCGGGAAGTCCTGGCTGACGCCGCCCGCGCCGTGGGCCTGGATGGCCTTGTCCAGGATCCACTCGGTCATCTGCGGTACCAGGATCTTGATGGACTGAGATCTCGGTGTGCGCGCCCTTGTTGCCGACCGTATCCATCAGCCACGCGGTCTTGAGCACCAGCAGCCTGGCGGCCTCGATCCGGACCCTGGCCTCGGCGATCCAGTCCTGGATGACGCCCTGCTCGGCCAGTGGCTTGCCCCACGCCACCCGGCCGGTGACCCGGCGGCACATGTATTCGAGCGCCCGCTCGGACGCGCCGATCTGGCGCATGCAGTGGTGGATCCGGCCCGGCCCGAGCCTGGCCTGGGCGATCGCGAAGCCCTCGCCCTCCCCGCGCGATGATGTTCGTCCGCCGGGACCCGGACGTCGGTGAACTCGATCTCGGCGTGCCCGCCGTGCGTGCCGTCGGTGTAGCCGAAGACGTGCATGCCGCGCTTGATGTTGATGCCGGGCGTATCCCGCGGCACGAGGATCTGCGACTGCTGGCGGTGCCGTTCGGCGTTCGGGCTGCTCTTGCCCATCACGATGAAGATCTTGCACTTCGGGTCCATCGCGCCGCTGGACCACCACTTCCGGCCGTTCACCACGTAGACGTCGCCGTCCCGGTGATGCTCGTGGCGATGTTGGTCGCGTCCGAGGACGCCACGGCCGGTTCGGTCATGCAGAAGGCGGACCGGATCTCGCCGTCGAGCAGCGGCCGGAGCCATTGATCCTGCTGTTCGGCGTGCCGAACTCGGCGAGGACCTCCATGTTCCCGGTGTCGGGGGCCGCGCAGTTCAGCGCCTCCGGCGTCAGGCCGGACCGGCCGGTGAGCTCAGCCAGCGGCGCGTACTGCAGGTTCGTCAGCCCGGCGCCCTGCGGGTGATGGGTGAGGAACAGGTTCCACAGGCCCTGCCGCTTGGCCTCCGCCTTGAGCTCTTCCATGACCGCCGGGCGCTCCCAGCCGCGGCCCTGCGCGGCGAGCTCGGCTGCCTGCTCCTCGAAGACCTTCTCGGCCGGGATGATGTGCTCGTCGATGAAGGCCTGGACCCGGGCGCTGAGTTCCTCGGTGCGCGCGTCGAATGCGAAATCCATGTACAGCCTCCATGCGGCCAGGACGAGTTGGCACAGGCGAGTCGGGACAAGACTCTACCTACCGGTCGGTACGGGCTCCACGCTACGGTGCTGGCATGGCGCTGGTCGAGACTGTCCGAGGCCCGGTTGACGTCGACTCGCTCGGCACCACGCTGATGCACGAGCACGTGTTCGTGCTGAACGAGGAGGTCCGCCGGAACTACCCCGGCGACTGGGACGAGACCGCCCGGATCGACGACGCCGTCGCCAAGCTGTCCGCGCTGGCCGCCCGCGGCGGCCAGACCATCGCCGACCCGACGGTGCTCGGGCTCGGCCGCGACATCGGCCGGGTCCAGCAGGTCGCCGCCAGGGTGCCGGTCAATATCGTCGCGGCGACCGGCCTGTACACCTACAACGATGTCCCGCTGTACTTCAAGTTCCGCGGGCCCGGCGCCGATGGCCTGGACCCGATGGCGGCGATGTTCATCGCCGACATCACCGATGGCATCAGCGGCACCGGGGTCAAGGCGGCGTTCCTCAAGTGCGCCGTCGACGACCAGGGGCTGACTCCCGGGGTGGAGCGGGTGCTGCGCGCGGTCTGCCGGGCGCACGCGGAGACGGGGGCGCCGATCACGGTGCACACCCACCCGCACTCAGGCACCGGCCGCGAGGTGGTCCGGATTTTGCAGGCAGAGGGGGCGGATCTCACCAAGGTTGTCCTGG
>CAVSCN010000023.1:0-830820 GCA_963726425.1 uncultured Actinomycetota bacterium
ATGTTGTGCCCTCTACTTGGTTCAGTTCGGTGTTTGCTGGGAGCTGGGTCCGCCAAGCATCGTCCAGCGTCAGCTTCATGGTCTTCGATGACTGCCGCCGGACGCCGGGATTGCCCGCCACCAGGTGCGGCTGCCCCGTGCTTGCCAGGCCTGTGCCAGTCAACGCGGCATCGGCCGCGTCGCCGACCGGGGCGGGCAGCGCCGCCACGCGGGCCACCGCGCTGACCACGCCGGGCAGGTCGGTGACCAGGTCCTCGTACCTGACCCGGACATAAGACCGGCTGAGCCGCTGCAACGATATGTGGATCATCAGGTTCTGCAATATCCACTCGGCCGCGGACACGAGCGGCCGCCGGCTCGGCATCTCGCCCGGCTCAGAGTCGGAGCGGACTCGCTTCATCCAGGAGAACGCGACCCCGCGCGGGTCGCGGACGACGTGGATCGTGCTCACGTCCGTCCGCTTCAGGCCAGTCATCAGGCGGCCGAAGACGGGCTCCTTGCCGCCGTCGACCAGCCAGCTCGCTCCGGTCATGGCGGCTGCCGTCGCATACAGCTCGTCCCGCATCTCGAGCATCGGGCGCAGGTCGCGGGCTGGCGGCCGGGGCCAGCGCAGTGGGCTCAGCGCGAATAGCCGCTGCCGGTCCACGACTCGCTCCTCCAGCGCGGACAACTCGCTGGCGCGCTCCGCCGTCACCGCGCCGAATGCCTTGCTCACGACTCCCGACCACAGCGGGCACTCCGGCAGCGGCCGACCGCAACTGCACAGCTCACGGTTCGCGTACCGGCGCCAGAAGAAGTTCAGCTCGCCCGCGAACACGACGCCGGGCAGGCCCGCCAGCGCCTGGCCGAGAACCGTGCTGCCGGTGCGGGGAATGCCGGCGAGGTAAAGAACGCTCGTGTGCTCAGCCGACCGCATCAAGACTTCGTTTCTGCTCATGCAGGGCACCTTAGCCGCCGGGACCGGCCGCGCCACGCTGACCCGCGAACTCGTTGTTTTCGGATGAATTGTACTCAGCGGGTGTCCACCCGGTGCCGCCCTGACCCCGCGCGCTTGCCGGGCCGTGGCGGGGCATCGGACGTCCGTCCAGCCACCGCCGGGGCGGGGACCGAGGGGGCGGGCAAGGCGCGGGCGGGCGCGGCACCGCGCCGGTGCGATCCTCGGTCGGTCCGGCCCGACACCTCGGGATGGGAGGCCGCGGGCGACGCCATCCATGGACGCTGCCGTGCGGCATTGATGATGGTCGGCAGCCGGACCACGGCCACAAGGAGGTTAGCGCCGGTCCAGGCCAGCCCGACGCCGAGGATTCCGAGCGGCCGCATCATCACCGAAGCGGCGCTGAGGACCAGCACCGCGAGCACGAACTGGGTGAATGACGCTCGGCCCACCTTGCCCGCGATCCGGTCCAGCGCGAACGTCAGCTGCACGAGGCTGCGCGGCAGGGTCGCGAGCGCGAGCACGATCAGCAGCACCGAGGCGTGCGCGGCGTATTTGGCTCCGTAGATGTCTAGGATCGGCCGCGCGCCGACGACCAGGACGGCCGTGCCAGCCAGCACGACGGCAGCGCACCTGGCCAGGACGCCCTTGGTCAGCTCGCCGAGTCGTTCCGGTGCCGACATCGCCTCGACCATCAGCGAGGTGCCGAAGTTGGCGGCCACCAGCATGAGCCCGGAGGAGATAGTCCACGCGATGTAGAAACTGCCGTTGGCGGCCGCGCCCAGGACCGACAGCACGATGAGCGGGAGGATGCTGCCGTAGGCCGGCTGAGCAGCGAGCCCAGATAGTCGACGCCGGCAAACCGGACGATCTCCCTGGTCCGCAGCCGGACGTCTGACGGCGGAACCTGACTGGCGTAACGTCGGAAGATCATCCAGTTGATCACCAGAATGATCGGGATCAACGGCAGGATGTCCCAGGAGACGAAGATCCCGCTGCTGCGCAACTCCCACGCGAAGGCGACGAGGAGCGCCAGCTTGAGCACGCCGTAGGCGGTGTTCTCGATCGGGACGACGACCGCGCGCCGCGATCCGGTCAGGGCGGCGTCCTCCAGGGTGAACACGCCCCAGATAAGAGCCGCCGCGATGAACGCCAGGCACAGCGGCCAGGACTGGCTGAGGAACCTCCAAGCACTGCTGGTCCGGGGGAGGATCAGCACAAACCCAACCGCGCCGACCAGGGCCGCGACCGCGCTCGCGCCGTAGCTGGCGCGGATCAGGCCGCTAGCCGACCGCCCGGACTGCGGCAGGAACCGGACCAGCGCATTGCCGAGGTTCAGCTGGGCGAGCGTGGAGAGCAGCAGCAGGGCGGAGATGAGCGCCGAACTCCGGCCGAGGGTCTGCTGGTTGTAGAGCCGGGCGGCGATCGCCCAGTACACCGCGCCGAGCGCCGTGGTGCCGGCGGTGTTGATGACGAGCGCGTACCCGCTCCGGTACAGCGGATTGCGAAGCGCCTTGACGACCTTGCTGTTCGAACCCTCGACGTCGGTGATGGCCGGCATCTCGATGGTCGAGATGACCGGCAGCTCCCTAGTGGTAGAGAACACCTAGTGCCCCGGCCAGGGCCGCGACGGACGGGGCGACACCGATGCGGTACCGATAGATGACTGTGCGTAGCTGAGAAGAGATCAAGCTGTCACGGAACGCTGTCATGAGGCCCAGACGAATGACGCTCCCCGCCTCTGCACCGTGCCGCTTGTAACTTCAAGTAGCCGCCGAGCGATCCTATTTGTCAAGCTTACCTACACTATATGCACGTTGACGTGCCCAGCGGACCGAGCGCGTTACTGCCAGACGCTCACCGAGCGGATCAGCATCGTCCCCGTGCAAGCCGAGCTGCCCCGACGCTTCTGCACGTAGTGCGCGACGTTGGCGATCAGGTACATCTTCTGGTGCGGGATGTGCTGCCGGACCGTGACGACCAGCTTTCCGTCGATGTACCAGGACAACTGCCTGGCCGTCCAGCTCACGCCGAAGGTGTGCCAGCCGCGGAACAGGTTGCCTGGGCTGAACCGGACGACCGTCCGGGCGCCGTGCAGGGGGTGGAAGTAGACGCCGGTCGTGTTCTTGGGCGGGCCCCAGTGCTCCAGCAGGTCGATCTCCGGCGGCCAACTCAGGTTCGTCGCAGCCAGCCACATGGCGGGCCACAGCCCCGAGTCGTTCGGGACGTGGGCGGTGACTTGGATGTAGCCGTACTTGAAGTTGAAGCCAGGGTAGGAGGTGACCATCCCGGACCGGCAGGCGTACTGGGCCGGATCCCCGTACCTATCCAGTCCGGCGGTGGGGATCTTCTTCGACACCAGGTGCAGAGCCCCGCCATAGACCTGCACCTGCGACGCCTGGTACCACTCGCGCTCAGGGTTGCTGAAGTTTGAGCAGACGGGCCCCGAACCGGTGGTCGGGTAGCAGGTGCTCCAGACATTGGTGTTAGCGGGCTGCCGGCGAACGTGGCATGAAACGCGAGCCGCATTTTGCTGACACTGGCCGGTACGGAGACCGCGAGCTGGTATGGCGACTTCTTCTGCGTTCCCGAACCCGCTGCCCTCGACCCGGCCGCGCTCGGCGTCAGGCCCCAGCCGATCAGCCCCGCGACGACCGCGATAGCCAGGCTGGCAAACAGTAGCCGGCTACGCACTCAAAACCTCGCTCACGTCGCGCACCAGGGGGCTGCCACCAGATAGTAGCAAGCTCGCGGACGGGCTCCGGCCGATAAGTAACCTTTGTACATACTGCTGCCTGCGGCCGGCGACACTGTAGTGGTGAGCACCGATAACCTGCGAGCCTCCCGCGCGCCGCAGCGGCAGGCTGACCTGCAGGATCTGCTCGCGATCCTGATCGCGGCCGGACTCACCCTGGTAATCCATCAGAACGGGACCGGGTTCCCGCGCATCCTGCTGGCGCTCGCGTTCACCTGCTACGTGCCGGGCCGGGCCATCGTGTCCAACTGGCCGGGATTCGGCCGGTGGTCGGCCGCGGCGACGCCAGTCGCGCTTAGCATCGCGGTGCTGGCGATCATCGCCACCGCCAGTCTGTGGGCGCACCACTGGCACCCGGTCGGGATCTTCCAGGTCGAGGCCGTGATCAGCATCGTGCTCCTGCTGATCGGGCTGATCCGCCGGCAGGTCCGGCACGGTCAGGGCCGGGACGACCTGGCGCCGGGCGCCGCCGACCTGGCCGCTGGCAACGACTATCACCACCGGTTCGACGACGACCGCTTCCCAGACGACGAGTACGACGAGCCGGAGGAGGCCGCCGAGCCCGGCTGGCGGCCCCGGCGTGGTCGCGAGCCCACCGCGCGCCAGGCCCGGCCTGGCGACCGGCCCGGGCCGGACGAGGACCGCTGGCCGGGCGAAGACCGGCGGCGCGGCGACCTGCGGCGCGGCGACCTGCGGCGCGGTGACCTCTCGCGCGGTGACCTCTCGCGCGGTGACGATCGCCGACCAACCGAAGGCCCAGGACGCAACGAGAACCCCGGGCTCCGAGCGCGGCGCCAGGCCCAGCGAAGACCGGCCCAGGACCGACCGCCGGCCCGGCGACGATCGACCCAACAGGGACCCGCGGCCAGGAGACGGCGAACCCAGAAGCGACCGCCAGCCCGGAATACGCCGCTGGGCCACCGACGACCGGCCCGCCAGGAACCCCCTGCCCGTCAAGGACGATCTCGGGACGGACCGGCCGCCCCCGGCACGCCGCCGGCCCAGCGACGACCGGCCCAGGACCGACGGCCGGCCCAGCGAAGACCGGCCCTGGACCGACCGCCGGCCCGGCGACGACCGACCCAACAGGGACCCGCGGCCAGGAGACGGCGAACCCAGAAGCGACCGCCAGCCCCGGATACGCCGCTGGGCCACCGACGACCGGCCCGCCAGGAACCCCCTACCCGGCAAGGACGATCTCGGGACGGACCGGCCGCTCCCGGCACGCCGCCGGCCCAGCGACCGGCCCGGTTACGATCGGTCCGGTGCCGACCCGCTCAGCAGAGACCCGCTGCCTACGGACGACAGACAAGCGGAAGAACGCCAGCCCAGGGCGGATCGGCCAAGAGGGGATCGCCCGCCTGACGGTCAGGACTCGCCGGAAGGACTGGACTGACGTCCGGCGCGGCGAGCCGGGTCAGCTCAGGCGCTGCGCCACTTCGGTCGCCCAGTAGGTCAGGATGATGTCGGCGCCCGCCCGGCTGATCGCGGTGAGTGTCGCCATGATCGTGCGGTCCCGGTCGAGCCAGCCGTTCGCGGCGGCGGCCTCGACCATCGAGAACTCGCCGGTGACGTTGTAGGCCGCGACCGGCAGCTGGACCGCCGCGGCGACCGCGCGGATGACATCCAGGTAGGCGAGCGCCGGCTTGACCATCACGATGTCCGCGCCCTCGGCGACGTCGAGCGCCACCTCGCGCACCGCGTCGCCGTCGAACGCGGCCGGGTCTTGCTGATAGGACGCGCGGTCGCCGAACGCAGGTGCGCACTCTGCGGCATCCCGGAACGGGCCGTAGATCGCGGAGGCGTACTTCACGGAGTAGGCGCAGATGCCGACATCGGCGAAACCGGCTCGTCCAGCGCCTTCCGGATGACGCCGACCTGACCGTCCATCATGCCGCTCGGCCCGACCAGCGTGCGCGCCCGCCGTGGCCTGCGCGACGGCGATGGCGGCGTACCGCTCGAGCGTCGCGTCGTTGTCGACCTCGCCGGCCGCCGTCAGCACACCGCAGTGACCGTGCTCGGTGTACTCGTCCAGGCACAGGTCGGCCATCAGCACAGTTTCACCGCCAAGGTCGGCGGCCAGGTCGGCGAGGGCGAGCTGGACGATTCCGGCCGGGTCGTCGGCGGCCGAGCCGCGCTCGTCCTTGACGGCCGGGTATGCCGAACAGGATCACGCCGCCGACGCCCGCCGCGACCGCGTCAGCCGCCGCCTTCCTGACGCTCTCCCTGGTGTGCTGGAGGACACCAGGCATGGAGGGAACGGGCTGCGGCTCGCTGATGCCTTCCTTCACGAACAGCGGCAGGACCAGATCCGAGGCGACGCACCTCGACCGGCGCGACCAGCCGACGCATCGGCGGGGTCCGACGCAACCGACGTGGTCGCGCCGCCGGAAACGTGGCGAGCGGAAACTCGCGGTCACGACTATCCCGCGCTTCTTGATACGGCGACCGCCCCCCGGTGGCGCTCACTCGCCTTGCGGAAGTAGCTCCCCGGACTCGTCGCCGAGTCCGGATCCCGGCACCGAACTCACCGAGCGCCTCCACCAGGGCGGCGACCGAGGGCTGGTCGGCCACGACGTCGACGCGCAGGCCGAGCTCCTCGGCGGTCTTGGCGGTCTGCGGACCGATACACGCGATCACGGTGACGGCGTGCGGCTTGCCGGCGATGCCGACCAGGTTGCGCACCGTCGAGGACGAGGTGAACAGCACCGCGTCGAAGCCGCCGCCCTTGATCGCCTCGCGGATCTCGGCCGGCGGCGGCGCCGCCCGCACGGTCCGGTAGGCGGTGACGTCGTCGACCTCCCAGCCCAGCTCCGATCAGCCCGGCCAGCAGGGTCTCGGTGGCGATGTCGGCGCGCGGCAGCAGGACCCGGTCGATCGGGTCGTAGCACCTCGTCGTAGACCGGCCACGCGTCGGCCAGGCCCTCGCTGGACTGCTCGCCGCTCGGGCACCAGATCGGGCTGGATGCCGAACGCGATCATCGCCGCCGCGGTCTGCTCGCCGACGGCGGCCACCTTGACGCCCGGCGAACGCCCGGGCGTCCAGGCCGTACTCCTCGATCTTCTCGCGGATCGCCTTGACCGCGTTGACGGAGGTGAAGGCGACCCACTGATAGCGACCGGTGACCAGGCCCGTTGATCGCCCGCTCCATCTGCTGCGGCGTGCGCGGCGGCTCGACGGCGATCGTCGGGACCTCCTCGGGCACCGCGCCGTACTCGCGTCAGCTGCTCGCAGACGCTCGTCGGCCTGCTCCTTGGTCCGCGGAACCAGCACCTTCCAGCCGAACAGCGGCTTGCTCTCGTACCAGGACAGCGTCTGCTGCAGCGGCCACGCCATCGCCGACGACCGCAATGACCGGGCCGTCGAAGTGAGCAGGCTCACGCCCGGCGACCTGTCGAGGGTCGGCACCACGGTGCCGGCGGGCCGGTCATCGTGTACTGGTCGGTGGTCGTGCCGATCGCGGTGATCGCGAACGGCGCGGTGCTCGACCAGCCGGCCGCGATCAGCATCTTGCCCAGGTCCACCGGGCCGGTTGCGCCCAGGATCACCAGCGTGCCGTCGCTGGCCGAGACCGGCTGGCCTCCTGGCGTGGATGATCCGGACGTCGCCGCTGCCGTCTCTTGGTGAGCGGGATCCCCGCGTAGGCGGGCACGGTGACCGCCGAGACGCCGGGCACGATCTCGAACCCGATCTTGGCCTTCGCGCACACCGCCGCGTCCGCGGCCGCGTTGCAGAACATGAACGGGTCGCCGCCGTACAGGCGGACCACGAACTGGCCCGCCTTCGCGGCCTTGACCAGCATCCTCGGATCCTGCTGTTGCGCGTCGGAGTCGACCAGGGTCGACACCGGGCTGGAGCAGGTGGCTCAGCCGCTCGCCGATCCACGGCGCGGCGACGACCAGATCGGCCTTGCCGATCAGCTCCGCTGCCCGGACCGTCAGCAGTTCTCGGTCCCCAGGGCCGGCGCCGACGAAGGCCACCCATCCTGGTGCTTGCGTTGCGGTCTGCTTCCCGGTCTTACCGGTTGTCGAGTTCACCTGTCATCGTCCCGATCTGGCACCGCCATATACCTTCCCGCGCCCCGGCTGAGCAGCTCGCCTGGCTACCGCTGGCCGATCGCTTCAGCCATTGCCGGTGCACCACTCGCGCTGCCGCGAAGCGCTCCCCCCGTCGGCTGCGACCACCAGGCCGCGGAGCCGAAGTACATCCGTCCCGGCAGCATACGCGCCCACCGGGGCCGTGCAGCCCGCCTGAAGCGCGCCGAGCAGGCTGCGTTCCGCGGTCGTCGCCGCCCGGCTGACCGGGTCATCCACGCAGGCCAGCAGCGCAACGAGGTCTTCCCTGCGGCAGGACACTCAACCGCGAGCGCGCCCTGGCCGGCCGCCGGAAGCATCTCGTCCGGCTCGAACAGCTGGGTGACCGCGTCGAGTCGCCCGATCCTGCCCAGGCCCGCGTGCCCGAGTACAACAGCGTCCAGATCGCCTGATTCCACCTTGGCGAGCCGGGTGTCCGCGTTCCCGCGCACCGGTACCGGGAGCAAATCCGCGCGCAGCAACAGCAGCTGCGCGGCCCGGCGCGGCGACCCGGTACCGATCCGCGCGCCGCGCGGCAGGTCCGCGAGCTTGGCGCCGCCGCGCGCGATCAGCGCGTCCCGCGGGTCGTCCCGGACCGGCACCGCGGCCAGCGCGATGCCCTCGGCTGGTCCGGTCGGCAGGTCCTTGAGCGAGTGCACGGCGAAGTCAACGTCCCCGGCCAGCAGCGCAGTCCGCAGCGCGCTGACGAACACGCCGGTACCGCCGATCTGGGTGAGCTGCTCGGCGCTCACGTCGCCGCGCGAGGTGATGCCGACCAGTTCGATGTCTCGGCCGGTCAGCCGGGTAATGGCGGCGGCCACCTGACGCGACTGCTCCATCGCCATCAGGCTGCGGCGGGTGCCGAGCCGCAGCACGCCTGCGCCGGTCACGCCTGCTCCCCGGGAGCGGAACTGGCCGGCCGGGCGAGCAGCACGTCGGCCTGGGCGACCGACTGCACCGCGGCCGGATCCAGGTCAAACAGGACCCGCAGCGCGTCCTCGTAGCTCGCGGCGCCGGGCGTCCCGGCCAGCTCCTTCACCCGGACCGTGGGCGCGTGCAGCAGCTTGTCGGCCACCCGGTTCATTGACCTGGCCACTTCCTCAAGCACCGCCTTGTCCACTGTCCCGGCCGGCGGCCAGCCTGGCCAGCTCCGATTCCACCACGTCGGCGGCCTTGGCGCGCAGTGCCACGACGGTCGGCGCCACCCGGGCCGCGCGGCCGGCGGACAGATAGGCCGCAAGCTCGTCGGTGACGACCTGCCGGGCGGCCGCGATCGCGGCCTCGCCCGGACGGCTCCCTTCCGGCTCGGCTGCCTGCAGGCTCGCCAGGTCGGTGACGTGCACGCCGGGCAGGTCACCGGCGCCGGGCTCGACATCACGCGGCAGCGCCAGGTCCAGCACCGCCAGCGGCCGCGATCCCCGGTCAGCTGTGGCGGCCCTGGCCATGTCGGTCGTGATCACGTGTCCCGGCGCACCGGTGCACGTCACGACCAGGTCCGCGGCCGCGAGCAGCGCGGGCAGGTCGGTCATCGCCGCGGCCTGGCCGCCGTGCTGGGCGGCCAGCCGCTCCGCGTGCTGGCGGGTCCGGTTGGCGATCACCAGCCCGGCCGCGTCTGCCCTGGCGACGCTGGCCACGGCCAGCGCGCTCATGGCACCGGCCCCGACGACCACTACGTGCAGTCCGCTGAGGGAGGGGATCCCCCGTTCCTTCGCATCCTGGCCTTGCAATCGGGCCACCGCGGCCTGCAGGCCGACGCTGACGAGGCTCGCGCCCGCACCGCCGACCCCGGTCTCGGACTGCGCGCGCTTGCCGGCCCGCAGCGCGAGCGAGCCGAGATCGGCCAGCGGGCGGCCGAGCGTGCCCTGCTCGCGGGAGATCCTCAGCGCGCCGCGCAGCTGGCCGAGGATCTGGCTCTCGCCGACGACCATGGAGTCGAGCCCGCAGGCCACCGTCAGCAGGTGGGCGACCGCCCGGTCGGCGTAGTGCACGTACAGGCACGACGTGAGCTCGTCATGCGGGACGCCAGTGTGCCGGGACAGCAGATCGCAGATCGCCGCCACGCTCCCGTGGAAGGAGCCGGCCTCGGCGTAGATCTCCGTCCGGTTACAGGTGCTCAGCACCAGCGCGCCGGCGACGTCATCGGACCTGGCGACGTCGCGCAGCAGCTTGGCCAGAGCGTCGCCGGTCAGCACCGTCCGCTCGAGCATCGCCAATGGCGCGCCCTTGTGGCTCAGACCGACGACCAGCACGCTCATGTCGCTATCGCCTGCGCTCCCGTCCAGATTTCGGTCACGTTCAGGTCCGGCCCCTGGCTGGCTGCGATCACATCGTCAGCGACCGCGAGCTCAGGCCGCCCGCCCGCACTGCGTCGTTGCGCGTGGAAAGCGAGGATCTGCAATTCGATCGACAGATCGACCTTACGCACATCCACGCCCGAAGGCACGCTGAGTACGACTGGCGCGAAGTTAAGAATGCTGGTGACACCAGCGGCTAGCAGTCGATCGCAGACATTCTGGGCGGCGGCCGCGGGCGTGGCGATGACGCCGATCGAGACGTCGAACCGGTCGATGACGTCCTCGAGCTCGGTGTCGCTGCGAACCGTGTGCCGGGCGATGACGGTGCCGACCACGGACGGATCGCGGTCGAGCAGCGCCGCGACGCGGAAGCCGCGGGAGGCGAACCCGCCGTAGTTGGCCAGCGCGCGGCCGAGGTTGCCGGCCCCGACGATCAGTACCGGCCAGTCCTGGGTCAGACCCAGCTCGCGGGACACCTGGTAGACCAGGTACTCGACGTCGTAGCCGACGCCCCTGGTGCCGTACGAGCCCAGGTGCGACAGGTCCTTGCGCAGCTTGGCCGAGTTCACGCCGGTCGCGGCGGCGAGCTCCTCGCTGGAGACGGTCGCCACGTCGTTGTCGGCCAGCGCGTACAGCGCGCGCAGATAGACCGGCAGCCGGGCCACCGTCGCATCCGGGATACCGTGCCCGTTGCTGCCAGGACGGTTGCCGCCTGCGCGCCGGCGCGCGACCTCGTCGCGGCCGCTTTGCTCAGGACGCGGAGACATGCGCCGGTGCTCCTGGGGGGACTCGACACGGACTCGCACCCGGCGGGGTTTCCGGCTGCGTACTGCCTCCACGGTACGCCCTTGTGAACGTTTGCACAAAGTCGAGCAAGATTGCACCGGCTGGCGTTAAGCGAGCATTCGCCAGGTATGGGAACGTCAGGTGTTCCACTCAGTCGCGCAGGGCCGCCCGCAGGCGCTCCTCGCTCACGCGCCAGAAGTCGTGCTGCACGCCGTCCACGAACGTGACCGGGATCATGTCGGAGTATTCCGCCAGGTCGGCCGCGCTGCCGGTGATGTCACGCTCGGCCCAGGCGACGCCCAGCTCGGCGGTCACCCGGTCGATCACCGTCCGGGCCTCGTCACACAGGTGGCAGCCGGGCCGGGACAGCAGCAGGACGCGGTCCGCGGTGCCGGCCCGGGGGACCCCCCGGAACCCGCCGCTACCACCGGCCGGAGCCCCGCGCGTCGCCGTGGCTGGCCGACGGCCGGCCGTAGTCGCGCAGGTAGTCCGGCCGCTCAAAGCCTGAGGTGTCGTAGCCGGGTTCGCCGAATAGCTCGGCCACCGACGGGAACGGCGTCACCTTCGCCTGCTGCAGCCCCAGCTCGATCACGTTGGTCGCGAGCACATACGGGCGCCGGTCCGACTCGAACTGGATCACATACGGCTGCTGCCGGTGCCACTCGTAGGCGGCCCGGTCCCGGTACACCTCGTACAGGATGCGCTGCATCGGCGCGGACGGGACCGCGTGCACGATGAACACCAGCGTGTCCGGCTCGCGGCCGCGGACGTCCTCGACCACTCGCCCGGTGAGCTGGTCGAACTCGTACACCCGGTCCTCGAGCAGCGTGTAGATCGCGATCTGGCCGAACAGGTCCTTGCGGGTCTGGTCGGCCTCGTCGGCCGGGGCGGCCAGGGCCGGGCAGGCGGACGCAGCGGGGTAGTCGCCAGCCGCGAAGTCGCCAGTCGCGAAGTCGCCAGTCGCGATGTCGCCCGTGTGGAAGTCGCCCGTGTGGAAGCCGTCGGCCTCGAATTCGTCCCGGTCGTAGCCGTCGTCCGCGTACCCGTCGGCGTAGCGGCGGTCCCGGTCACCGGCCGCGGGGCCGTCCTCGGCCCAGTCTTCGCCGTACTGGCCGCCCTCGTCCCAGCCGGACTCGTACGCGTCGTCCGGGTCCGGCTGACCCTGGCGGGGCCGCTCCGGTACCGGCTCCGGCCGGTACCGGTCGCCGTAGTCGTCGCGGCCGTCGTACCGGCCGAAGTCGCCCGTCTCGTCGGCCGCATACCGATCGCCTGCGGGTGTGTCGTCGTCCGCGCGCCGCCGGGTGCCCGCGCCGCCACGGCCGCTGCCACCACGGTCGCTGCCGCCACGGTCGCTGCCACCACGGGCGCTGCCACCACGGGCGCTGCCACCACGGGCGTGCAGCGAGAGGACATCCTGACCGCTGAGCTTCAGGCCGGACCAGAAGAGCAGACCAGCCGCGATCGCGAGCAACGGGGTGAACACCGTGCCGAGCGGCAGGCTCTGCTTGGCCTCGTACCGGGCCAGCAGGGCAAGACCCGGATAGGCCAGCATCAGGGCGGCCACCCCGGCCGCGACGTGCGGGGTGCTGGCCCGGCTCCAGTCCCGGTCGCCCGACCTGGCCATGACGATCCCGACCGCGACCGCCGCGATGATCACCGTCACCACGCTGATCGCGTACAGCATGTAGTTAGGAGGTGACTGGTAGTACGCGTGCGGATTCGGCCATGACTTAGTAAAAGTTGTGCTTCCGAGCTGATCCAGGACCAGGATCACGACCGCCACGATGGCCAGCGCCGCGATGTAGAGCCGCGCGCAGAACCGGGCGGCGAGGCCTTTGGACGCGACCTCGGTGAGCCCCAGGATGACCGCGAGCGGCGCGATGACCAGGCCGCCGATCGCCATCGCCCGGAAGATCGCCGGGTCGTATCCGGCCAGGTAGCCGAGCAGCTGGGCGCCCAGGCTGACCAGCAGGCCGAGGAGCGCGACGGACCACGCGATCAGGTCCGCCCGCGGCGCGCGGAAGCAGCGCGCGAGCAGCGTGCCGGCGCCGCCGGCGGCCGCGACGGCGCCGACTCCGGCGAAGACCAGCAAGATTGCGTTAGACATTGCTGCCTATGGTGCACGACTCCGGGCGGTGATGCGACCCACCGAACCTTATGCCCAGCCTGCCGCCGGTGGCCGGCGCGTAGGCTCGGTGACATGACAGGCGAGTCCGGCAAGCCGGCCGTCCGCAGGCTACGCAGGCCGACCAGGCACCGCGAGGAACTGGCCGGGGAGGCGTCAGCCGCAGTTGCCGAAGTAGAACAGCCCGCCCCGGTGCCCGACCCGGCCGCGGCCGCCTTCTTTGATGTCGACAACACCCTCATGCGCGGAGCCTCGATCTACCACTTCGCCCGCGGGCTCGCGGCCCGCGGCATGTTCGGGCCGCGCGACCTGGCCCGGCTGGCGTGGGGCCAGCTCGCCTTCCGGCTGCGGGGCACCGAGAACGCCGACCATATCGACGCCGCCCGCGAGGCCGCGCTGGCGTTCGTGGCCGGGCACAAGGTGGCCGACATAGTCCGGCTCGGCGAGGAGATCTACGAGGACACGATGGCCGACCGGATCTGGGCGGGCACCCGCGAGCTCACCCAGCGGCACCTGCAGGCTGGCCAGCGGGTCTGGCTGGTGACCGCTACCCCGGTCGAGCTGGCGAACATCCTGGCCCGGCGGCTGGGGCTGACCGGCGCGCTCGGCACCGTGTCGGAGTCGGCCGACGGCGTGTACACGGGCAAGCTCGTCGGCGGCCTGCTGCACGGCGAGGTGAAGGCGGCGGCCGTGCGCGCGCTCGCCCGCCGGGAGGGCCTGGATCTGTCCAGGTCCAGCGCCTACAGCGACTCGTTCAACGACATGCCGCTGCTGCAGCTCGTCGGCCACCCGAACGTGGTGAACCCCGACGCCGAACTGCTGGCCGAGGCGCGGCGGCGGGACTGGCCGGTGCATGACTTCCGGTCTGGGCGGCGGGCCACGCTCATCGCGCTGCCGGTGGCGGCAGGCGCGGGCGCGGTGGCCGGCGGCGCGGTGGCAGCGGTCGCGCTGAAGCGGCGCCGGGCCGGTGGCTGACCGGTAGCCGAAGACCGGGCTAGCCGAAGGCGCTGCTACCCGAAAGCGGGCCCGCGCTCTTCGACGAGCACGTTCAGCCGGTCCTGGATGAGGTCGCGGACGTGATCGGCGAGCTTGGTCACGATTTCCTCGTCCGGCTCGCCGGGGACCGCGTCGCCCACCTCGACCGGCGCGGAGAACTCGATGATCCAGTTCGACGGCAGCGGCACCGCGCCCACCGGCCCGAGCCACGGGAACAGCGGCGTCAGCGGGAAGTAAGGCAGCCGGAGCAGCCGGGCGAGCGGCTCCGCGTTCCCGATCATCGGGTAGGTCTCCTCGGCGCCGACGATCGCGCACGGGATGATGGGAACGCCTGCCTGCAGCGCCGTCCGGGCGAACCCGCCCCGGCCGAACCGCTGGAGCCGGTAGCGCTCGCTGAATGGCTTGCCGGTGCCCTTGAAGCCCTCAGGAAAGACGCCGACCAGTTCGCCGGCCGCCAGCAGCCGCTGCGCCTCACCTGGATCGGCCCGGCTGTGCCCGCTGCGCCGCGCCAGCGACGCCAGGCCGGGCACCGAGTAGACCAGGTCGGCGCCGAGCAGCCGCAGGTTACGGTGCCCCGGGTGGTCGGCGAAGATGCCCGCCTGCAGCATGATCGCGTCCAACGGGAGGACGCCGGCGTGGTTGGCTACGACCAGGGCGGCGCCCTCGGCCGGCACGTGCTCCATGCCTCTGGCCCGCACCTTGAACCAGTTCCGGTACAGCGACAGGGCGGCCGGCATCAGCACTGACTCGTTCAGCTCGGGGTCGAACCCGAACTGGTCGACCTCGTAGTCGCCTTCGAGCCGCCGCCGGGCGAACTCAGCGAGCGCGGCCAGCCGTTGCCGCCAGCCGCCGCCTGGCGGCTCGCCCGGCTGATATCCGGTCACAGCGTGCTCATCGCCTCGGCCCGCGATACTCGGGCCACCGGGCCAGCCTGCGCTGGCCCCCGGCGACCGTTACTTCTTGTTCCTGCGCTGAACCCGCGTCTTGCGCAGCAGCTTGCGGTGCTTCTTCTTTGCCATCCGCTTGCGGCGCTTCTTGATGACTGAACCCACGAGACCACCCTCAGACTCTGCTTCTTCGGCCGACGGGCATGCCCTTGCACATGCTCGCCACTAAGGGCGGCCGGGCAACATGCCAACGCCACAGCGTACCTCCGCCGGGCCGCATTGCCCGGCATCGGCCAGGATCTGGGGCATCTGCACGGCCAGATGGTCACCCAGAGGGAACAAAGGCCTCCCGGAGGTAGTCGGTCACGGCCCGCTCCGGTACCCGGAAGGACCTGCCCACCCTGATCGCCTCAAGCTCACCCGAGTGCACCAGCCGGTACACCGTCATCTTGGAAACACGCATGATCGCGGCCACTTCGGCCACGGTCAGGAACCTGACGTCGCTGAGCGGAGTTGCTGCGTCTGCTGCCATTGATAGCCCTCTTCCGACCGAACTGGTACGCCGCGCGGGAGTGGCGCATCAGTCACGCCCGTCTCCAGCGTAAGTCCTGTATGGAAAAGGGCAACCCCGTGCGAGCCCTGCCAATTCGGAGCGGGCCAATGCGCGCCGTTCCTGCGCTATTACGCGCAGTATGCGATCGCTCGTCCGGGTCAGCCCGCGCCCAGTTCCCGGCCGCGGTCCCTGGCGGCTTCGATCGCGGCC
Source organism: uncultured Actinomycetota bacterium (assembly GCA_963726425.1). GTDB lineage: Bacteria > Actinomycetota > Actinomycetes > Streptosporangiales > Streptosporangiaceae > JAJYUU01. Next base: position 15,615 of record CAVSCN010000023.1, read on the forward strand.
AGCACGGCCGCCCGCACCCCGTGCTTTTCCAGCTCCCTGATCGCGTTGATGGTGGTGCCGCCGGGCGAGGTGACCGCTTCGCGGAGCAGCACCGGATGCTCGCCGGAGTCGCGCAGCATGGTGGCCGCGCCGAAGACAGCCTGCTTCACCATCTCCAACGCGTTGGCGCGCGGCATCCCGAGCAGGATCCCGGCGTCGACCATGGCCTCGACCAGGAAGTACACGTAGGCCGGGCCGCTGCCCGACAGCGCGGTCGCTGCGTCCTGCTGCGACTCGGGGATCCGCAGTACCTTGCCGACGGGCTGCAGCAGCCGCTCCGCCCGGCGCAGGTGGTCCTCGGTGGCGTGCGGACCGGGCGAGATCACGCTCATCGCCTCGTCCACGAGCACCGGGGTGTTGGACATGACCCGGACGACGGGCACCTCGGCCGCGAGCTTGCGGCCGATGAACCCGGTGGTAATGCCAGCGGCGACTGAGATGATCAGTGTGCCGGGTGCGACCTTGGGGCTGATCTCGTCCAGCAGCGCGCCCATGTCCTGCGGCTTCACGGTGATCACCAGGGTGTCGGCGCGCTCGGCCGCGGCCGCCGCGGACAGCACCTCGATACCGTAAGCGCCCGCCAGCTGCTCGGCCCGGTCACTGCGGCGGGCGGCCGCGATGATCTCGCCCGGCGCGACCACACCGGCCCGCAGCAGCCCGGAGATCAGCGCCTCGCCCATCTGGCCTGCGCCCAGCACGGCTATCACGCAGGCAGCCTATCGAGCGCCCCCGGTGTTACAGTGCTGGGCGTACCGCACCGATGGCGGGCCTGTCGCGTGACTCACCGAGGAGGCCTGCCCATGTCATCCATCGCAGTGCGGCCATTCCGCCGCAGCGACCGCGAGCAGCTCGCCGAGCTCGTGAACGCGCACGCCGCGGCCGTGGTGCCCGGACTGGGCGTCTCGGTCGCCGCCGTGCTCAGCCAGCTGGAGCGCCAGCCCGAAGAGTTCATCGTCGATCCCTGGGTCTGCGACCGGGTCACGCTCGTGGCCGAGCAGGAGCAGCGGGTGATGGCCGCCGTGCACCTGCTCCGGTACGCGGCCGACGACCGGGTCGGCCCGGACTACCGGGATGCCGGCGAGATCCACTGGCCCGGATCCTAGCCGCGGTGGCCGAGATCGGGTAGCTCCGTGGGCTACTTGCGGGAGCTCAGCGCCCGCAGGAAGAACGCGAGGTTGGCCGGCCGCTCGGCCAGCCGCCGCACCAGGTAGCCGTACCAGTCGCTCCCGTACGGGAGGTACACCCGGACCTGCGCGCCCTCAGCCGCCAGCCGGGCCTGCTCGTCTGGCCGGATGCCGTACAGCATCTGGTACTCGAAGCTGCCCGGCTCCCGCCCCACCAGCTGGGCCTTCGATCCCGCGATCTGGATCAGCCGCGGGTCGTGCGTGGCCAGCATCGGGTAGCCGGAGCCGTCGAGCAGGATCCGCATGCAGCGGGCGTAGGACCGGTCCACGTCCGCCTTGTTCGCCAGGCCGATGCCTTCGGGCGCGCGGTAGGCGCCCTTGCACAGCCGCACCCGGGAGCCGGCGAACGCGAGGTCGTGGCAGTCGTCCGCGCTGCGGCGCAGGTAGGACTGGAGCACGCAGCCCAGGTCCGGGAAGTCGGCCCGCAGCTCGGCCACCATCCGCAGGGTCGAGTCGATCCGGGTGTGGTCCTCCATGTCCACCGTGACGGTGGTGCCCGCGTTCCTGGCCGCAGCGCCGATCCTGGCGATGTTCTCCCTGGCGGTCTTCTCGCCGTGCTCGGGCAGCCCGAGGCCGACGGCGGTGGGCTTCACCGACACCTCGGCCCGGCCGTGCGCCGCCAGGCCGCTCTCGGACAGCTGCTGCAGCAGCGCGATGTACTCCTCCGCGACCGCGGTCGCCTGCTCTGGGTCGACGGTGTCCTCGCCGAGGAAGTCGATCGTCACGTGCAGGCCCTGGCCGATCAGCCGCTGGGTGGCAGCCAGCGCGTCGGCCGCCCCTTCGCCGGCGACGAACCGGGAGACGACATCGCGCGTGACCGGGGTGGCGAGGATCAGTTCGCGGGCCTTCTTGCTGGCTGACAGGGCCAGGAGCGCTTGACGAAGCACGGCGGGGGACCTCCGGGAACGACGTTGTCCGCTGTCGGCTCAGGTTACTCGCGCGGACGGCCGATCAGGTCACCACGTGGACGTCGCAGGGTGATCTGCACATTGGCGCCCGCGTCCGGCGAAACAATGACCTCTTGCGCCGCGGCGATCCCGTCGGCGGTGAGCGGGGCATCCACCGGGACGCCGCGCTTGATCAGCGCGAGCGCGATCGGGCCGAGCTCGTAGTGCCGGGCGGCAGAGCCGGCGAAGCCAACCGCGGTGCCGTCGTCTCTGCGCACCTGCGTGCCCTGGCCGGGCAGCCGGTCCTCGCTGCCGTCCAGATGCAACAGCACGAGCCGGCGCGGCGGGTGACCCAGGTTGTGCACCCGGGCGACGGTCTCCTGACCGCGGTAGCAGCCCTTGGTCAGGTGCACGGCGGTCTCGATCCAGCCGGCCTCGTGCGGGAGCGTCCGGTGGTCAGTGTCCAGGCCGAATCGCGGCCGGCCCGCGGCGATGCGCAGCGCCTCGTAAGCCCACATGCCCGCGAGCCCGGCGCCCGCGGCCCGGATCGCGGCCGCCGCGTCCGAGAGCCCGGTCCTGGGCACGATCAGGTCGGTGCCGCCGCCGGAGGTGATCCGGGCGACGGCGGCCGGGCTGGCCGCGCCCGTCTGGCCGCGACCCCGTCGCTGGCCGGGCCCGCGACCGTCAGCACCGCGTAGTCGCCGGTCACGTCGCTGGCCTCGACCCGGAGCATGAACCGCATCGAGTCCAGGAACGCCAGCAGCGCGGGCGCGCTGCCCGGCTCGACGTGCGCCCAGGTCGTCGTCCCGTCGTCAGTCAGGGTGAGGTGGTGCTCGACGTGCCCCTGGGGGCTGAGGATCAGCGCCTCGGCGCTATCGCCGGGAGCGAGCTTGTCCACCGCCTGGGTGGTGAGGCTGTGCAGCCAGCTCAGCCGGTCCGGCCCGGTGATCGTGACGACGGAACGGTTCGACCGGTCGACGAGCCCGGCGGCGCGGGCGATAGAACGCTGTTCGGCGTACGGGTCGCCGTAGTGCGCGGCGACGCCGGCGTCGGGGCCGTCGGCCTCGACGGCGCCGGGCTCGGCCAGAAGCGGACTTGTCACGGCTCCAAGGTTATGCGGTCGGCCAAGCCGGCCGGCGGACGGCAGGCCCGGTCGCGGAAGGCTAAGCCCGGCGGGCGGCAGGCTCTGCCCGGCAGGCGGCGCACAGGCCGAAGATCGTCAGGTGCCCGACGTCGGTCTGGAAGCCCTCGGCGTCCTCTAGCGCGGCTACCAGCGGCCGGACCGCGGCCTTGTCCACCTCGGTGATCTGGGCGCACCGGTGGCAGACCAGGTGGACGTGCTCGGCCTCGTTTGCCAGGTGATAGCGCGGCGCCCCGTGGAACAGGTGGGTGTGAGTCACCAGGCCCAGTTGTTCCAGCAGCTCCAGGGTCCGGTAGATGGTAGACACGTTGACCCCGCGCGCGGTCTGCCTGACGTCGGCGTAGATCTCCTCGGGGGTGGCGTGCTCGAGCCGGGACACCGCCTCCAGCACGAGCTGGCGCTGTGGGGTGACGCGATAACCGCTCGCCCGCAGCGCGTCATCCCACTCCTGCGCCATGCTCACGAGTGTAGTGACGCGCGGGCGATAACACGCTTGCCTCGAACCCGCCGCCTGACGTAGCGTTCGGGCTAACGCAGGAAAGGAGGTGGTCCAACAGTATGCATAGATGTCGGACTTGCGAGGTGGCTGTCAGCTAGCCGCCGCCTGCGTGAAGCGGAGCCCCAGCGGCGACACCGTCGGGGTGGCGCATGATCGACCGCTAGCGGCGGTCGGCGAATTCACGGCAGACACCGGACCCCCGGGCTGACCGGCCTGTCCAGCCGGTCCCCGTGGCGAATCACGTCTTCGGATGCGAGCAGCCGCGGGAGCGGCCCGGGGGCTTTCTTTTGCGCCCGCGACCGCCGCGGCCTCGCGATAATGGCTCGATGGCGAGTTCAGCGATACGCACAGCAGCGGCCACCGCCTCCTCAGTGGCGATCGCTCTACTGCTCGCGGGGGCCGGCCCGACCGGAGCCCAGGCGCGGTCCCATCCGGCTGGCGCACAGCGCGGAGCTACCGAATTCGGCAGCTTACCGATGATCCGGGCCGGTGCCGGGCCCGCCGCGTCCGCCGGGCCGGGCACCCCCGACATCACCTCCGCTGCGTCGCTGAACTGGGCCGGATACGCGGTGACCAAGACGCATCTGCGGTTCAGCGGCGTCCGGGCGACGTTCTTCGTCCCGTACCTGAACTGCGCGAAGTCGCCGGGGAGCGCGCTGTCGTCGGACTGGGTGGGTCTGGACGGCTTCACCGGCCGGGCCGACTCGGTCGAGCAAGGCGGCATCGCGGCGAATTGCCTGGCGAGCGGGAAAGCCACCTATTTCGCCTGGTGGGAACTCTTTCCCGGCGCGCAGCAGAAAACAACGCTCAGGGTCTCGGCCGGCGACTCGGTAACGGCATCGGTCACTTACAGCGCCCAGAGCCGGAATTACAAGATCTTGATTGCCGATAACACGAACGGCAGGCATTTCAGCGTCCAGCGGAAATGCCCGCACGTCGAGGTGGCCGGAAAGTTGCTCAGCTGCGCGCGTAACTCGGCCGAGATCATCAGTGAGGCCCCGGCGACCGGGCCGAAGCTGCGGATCGCTCGGCTGGCCGACTACGGGGCGATCAGTTTCGACGCGATCTCGATCACCGACAGCCGCGGCGCCAAGGGCGGCATCGTCTCGCCGCACTGGAACGCCACCAAGATCATCCAGCTGCGGGACTCGGGCGGCGCGACGCTCGCGCGGCCCACGCCGACGGCGGCGCGCACGTTCGACATCTACTGGCTGCGCGAGGACTGACCTCAGCCGACGCGCTTGAGCTGCGCCGACACGTGCGACTGCAGCGGCTGCCCCATGGCGGCCATGTCGTAGGCCCAGCCCAGGTCGGTGCCGATCAGGCCGTACAGCCGCTTGCCCGCGGTCACCTCCTTGGCCGTGCTGGTCCGCACGACCGCGTCGGTAACGAGCTCGATCTTCGTCCCGGTCTGCTGCCCGATGTAGATCTCGGTGATCCCGGTGGGATGGGCGAGCACGACCTCCACGACCCCGTCCGGCTGCGGCCGCCAGAACCCGGTCTCCGTCGCCAGCGGCCGCCCGATAGAGCCGTCTTCGGCCAGCAGCCAGGTCCGGCTGGCGTAGCTGAGGAACGGCTTGCCGTTGTGGCTGAACGTGATCTCCTGGCCGAAGTTGGCGCTCTCGATCGTCGGGTACCCGACGACTCCGGCACCCTCCCAGCGGCCCAGCAGGAACCGCAGCGGCGCCAGGCTCGGGTGCAGTTCGTGGCCGTCCGGCAGGGCGCCCGAGTTCGCCGGGCCAGCCTCTGGTGTGTCCATCGCCGCTCCCGGAGGCCTAGTCAGGTTGCTTGCGGCCGGTGGCCCGGTACAGGGCGATGACTAAGCCGATGCCAGCCGCCGCCGCGACGCCGAACACGCCGATCAGGATCAGGCTACTGACGAGGGCAGTCATACCTGCGGAGTGTAGGCAGCGAGTCTGCCGCAGTGGGGCTCGCCACGCCGCCAGCCGGACAGGCGCTAGGGTGCGATTCATGGCCCCCCGTTCTCTGGTGCTGAAGGTAACAGCCTGCCGCAACGACCCGGAGCGCTGCAATCAGGCATTCACCGTGGCCGCCACGGCGGCGGCCAGCGGAGTGCCGCTGTCGGTGTGGCTCACCGGCGAAGCCTCCTGGCTCGCGCTGCCGGACGGCTGCCCTGACCTCGGCCTGCCGCACTCGCCGCCGCTGCCGGACCTGCTCGCGGCCGTCCGCCAGGCCGGCACCCTGACGTTGTGCACACAGTGCGCGGCCCGGCGCGAGATCACTGAGGCGGACGTGCTCGACGGGGTCCGCATCGCCGGCGCCGCCACGTTCCTGGCCGAGATCATGGCCGAGGGAGCCCAGGCGCTGGTGTACTGACCCGGCTCAGCTCGACGTCGCGGCGAGCCGCTCGGCGCGCAGCCGCCGGGCCCAGCTCTCCGTGGCCTCGTCCAGCGGCGACAGCGGTCCGGCCACCCAGCTCAGCAGCAGGTCGGCGAGCCCTGGGTTGCGGGCCAGCGCCGGGCCGTGCAGGTAAGTCCCGAGCACCTTGCCCGCATAGGCACCCTCGGTGCCGTCCCCGTTGCCGACGCCGAGCGCGACCCTGGCGAGCGGGCGCGCGCCGGGCCCGATGTGCGTGACGCCCTGATGATTCTCGAACCCGGTGAGGCGCGGCACACCGAGGGCCGGGTCGACGTCCGCGACGATCTCGCCGACGCCCCGGCGCTCGCCGCGGCCGCTGGTGACGTCCAGGACGGCCAGGCCTGCGACCGGCTCGCCCTCGACGCCGCCGAACTGCCGGCCGATCAGCTGGTAGCCGGCGCACACGGCGAACACGACGGCCCCGCCCGCCGCCGCGCGCTGCAGGCCGCCGTCCGCGCGCAGCCGGTCCGCGGCCAGGATCTGGGGCAGATCCTCGCCGCCTCCGAGCAGGTAGATATCGCCGTCGGGCGGGACCGGCTGGTCCGAGTTGACCTCGACGGCGGCGACTTCCAGGCCGCGCAGCTGCGCCCGCCGGGTGAGCACGAGCAGGTTGCCACGGTCACCGTAGGTGCTGAGCAGGTCAGGGTAGACCCAGACGAGCCGGACCGGCCGCCCGTCCGGGGGCCGCGGCGCCGCCTGCTCCGCCGGGGCGGGACTGGGCTGGGCCGGAACGGGCTCGGCCGCCTCGGGCTGGACCGGATCGGGCTGCGTGGGCTCATCCGACGCCGAGCCGGATGCGTGCCGGCCGGTAGCCGGGCGCAGCGGAGGCGGCTCGGCGTCGCCGGTGATGGCCGGCAGGATCAGCGTCTCGCCCGGCTCCCTGGACGCGTGCCGCCCGACGTGCCCGGTCATCTGCGCGCCTCCGGCATCAGTCAGTCCTGCCCACGACGGCGCGGATCTGCTGGAACGCGGTGTAGTTCGCGATCACGTCCAGCTCGCCCGCGGGCACCCGGCTGGCGGCGTCGTCGATGCCGTCGGCCAGCTCGAAGTCCACCTGGTCTGCCTCCAGTCGCACCGCCAGGTCCAGCTTTCGCTCGCCGCTGACCAGCACCGGGCGGCCGCGCAGCAGCCGGTAGTCGACGTCCCAGAGCCAGGAGGTGTCCTTGCCGTCCGGGATCTGCGCGTTGACCGCCAGCAGCACCGGTCCCGGCGCCGGGGCGAGCACGTCGAACGCCTCCAGCCAGCCGGCCGGGTTCTTGGCGAGCAACAGCCGGATATTGCGGCCATGCCGCTGCACCTGCGTGTAGCGGCCGGCCACGGACTTGACCTCCCGCAGCCGCGGCAGCGCCTGGTCGACGGTGGCGCCGAAGTAGGACGCGACCGCGAGCGCCACGACGGCATTGGAGCGGTTGGCCCGGCCCGGCAGCGACAGGAGCAGGTCGTGGACCTTGCCTTCCTCGTCGATGACAGTGTCGCCGCTGAGTACCCAGCGAGTCGGCGGCCGGGTGAACTTGCACTCACCGCACCGCCAGCCGAGCTCGTCCCGGCGCAGGTGCGATCCGCATTCCGGGCAGCACCAGGAGTCCTCGCGCCAGCGCTGGCCGGCCGCGACCCAGGTGACCCGCTGCGCCTGCGAGGCCGCCCACGCGATCAGCGGGTCGTCGGCGTTGGCGACGACCAGGCAGCCGTCGGCCGCGGCCAGCGCCTCCCGCCACCGCCGGGCGGTCAGCCAGATCTCGGCCGCCCGGTCCATCTGGTCGCGGCTGAGGTTCAGCAGCACCACGACGCGCGGCTTGGTGGCCTTGATGACCGCCGGGAGATACCGCTCGTCGGTCTCCAGCACCGCGTACGGGGCGTCCGGCGCGCGGCCGAGGGCCGAGGCCAGCCCGGCTTCCATGTTCGCTCCGAACGCGTTCGAGGCCACGTCCTGACCGAGCGCGCTGAGTGCGGCGCTGATCAGCCGCGTCGTGGTCGTCTTGCCGTTGGTGCCGGTGACCAGCACGATGTGCCGGTCCTGCGCGAGCAGGCTGAGCAGGTCGGGCTCGACCCGCAGGCCGAGCACGCCGCCGATCACGGACCCGTCACCGCGCCCGGTCAGGCGGGAGACGCGGCCCGCCGCGCCGCCGATGGACGTGGCGAGGCGCGCGCGCAGCGGGAGCTTGCTCATAACGGTCGATGCTATCCGGCGACGGGCGCTGGCTCTGTGGCCCCGAACATGCTCGCCTGATCGTCTGCGCCGACGATGAACCGGCGCGGCCAGGACAGCACGGCTTCGAGCCAGCCGGTGACGGCCATCTCGCCCGCGGCCTTGCGCAGCTGGCCGGTATGCGTGACACCGATCGCCACCGCGGCCAGGTCCTCGATGAACCCGCCCTGGTCATCCTCGCCCAGCAACGCGGTCCACGCGATCAGCCGGTTGTGCGGGACCTCCATCGACAGCGGGTGGCGGCGCAGCCCGCTGATCCGCTGCCCGATCTTGACGTCCGGGCGGTCGGCCAGACCGGGCAGCGCGTAGTCAAGCGGCGGCGCCAGGGCGAAGGGGTCGGGCGCCGCGGCGTCGTGCGGGCAGGCCCGTTCCAGCTCGTGCAGCCAGCGCAGCTGCGGGATGACCCACTGTGTGCCCGGCATCGTCCCCGCACCTTTGCCGCCCGCCAGCATGCCTGCCGCGTGCTCCGCGCACGCCGCGGCCAGGTCCCGCGGGTTGAAGCTGGTCCGCAGGGCCTGCTCCCGGCCATGCAGCGCGCGATCCAGCGCGGTCGCCAGCAGGCACTCGCGCAGCCGGTTGTCCAGGTTGGCCCAGCGCTGCCGGAGCGGCACCGGCACCCGCGGCCGGGGCCGGTTCGTCAGGTGCGCGAGCAGGTACGTCTCGGCCCAGACCCGGATCCAGGCATCCCCGGGCGATCCGGCCAGCAGCTCGGCGGCCCTGATCTCCACGAGCGTGCAGGCGCGCTCGCCCAGGCAGGTCAGCCCGCATGCAGCCGACCGGCGGCCGGTCACCGGGACGGGAACGGAGGGGGCCAGCCCGCGGTCCGCCGCCAGTTCGCGGTCGCCGCCGTACGGGACCCGGATGCGTACCGGCCGGTCCATCCCGTCCGCGAACGCCGCTGCCTCTCCCGGCAGCATGGAGACCACCTGGCGGGACTGGCCGTCCTCCAGGTTCATGGCCGCGCCGACCAGCCGGCGGTCGTCGGCGGCCGGCAACCGGTGCAGGACCTTGAGCGCGGTGTTCTTGACCACGTCCGGCACCAGCTTGGCCGGGATCTGCTCAGCGACCACGATGCCCTCGCCGTAGGCGCGGATCTCGGCGAGCATGGCGGCGAACAACTCGACCGCGTGCGCGCTGGCGCCGTCGCGGCCGGCTCGCAGCAGCCGGTGCGCTTCTTCTATGACGAGCACGTGCCGCAGTCCGGTCGCGGGCGCCGCCCTGGCCTGCAGCCGGAGGTGTTCGACGATCCGGATCAGCAGGGTCCCGATCAGGAACGCCTTGTCCTCGTCGTTGGCCACGTCCTCAAGCGCGAGCACGACGTTCTGGCTCAGCAGGGCCGCGATGTCGACCGGGTGCCCGCCCTCGAAGAACCGGCCCGCCGAGCCGGTCCGCAGCGACCGCAACCGCACCTCGACAAACCCGCGGACGTCCGCCCGCAGCTCCGGCCCGTAGCCCACCTCGTCTATCACCGCCAGCGCGGCCGCCTGCAGCCTGGCCAGGGTCGGGACGGACGGCGGCACACTGGTTTCCGGCCGCCCCGCGCCGGTCTGCGGATCCCAGCCGCACTGCTCATAGGCCCGTTGCAGTGCCAGCGACATGATCTGCGGGAACGGCTCGTGCGCGTCGAACGCGGCCAGGAACAGCGCGCGCACCATGTCGATGTGCGCCTGGACCGGATAGCCCGGCTCGGGAGCGAGCGGATTCACCGACAGCGGGATCGCCTCGGGGTCCGCCGGGTTGATGAGCGTGACCCGCGCATCCGGGCCGAGTCTGGCGGCCATCGCGGCGTACTCCGACTTCACCGGCTCGATCGCGAGCCAGCCGATGCCGGCGGCGGTGAGCTGCTCGAGCAGGTGCCGGACCGTCTGGGATTTGCCCGCACCGGTGGCTCCGGCCACCAGGGCGTGCCGGTTCAGCGTCGACAGCGGGACCCGGAACGAGCCGACCGGCCGGTCCTGCGCGTCGAGGATCTCGCCGAGCGCGACCGAATCGCCCGCGCCGACCTCGCTGGTGAGGTCGAAGTAACCGGCCTGCAGCACCCGGACGCCTGGCACCTCCCGCCGGGGCAGCCCGGTGAGCGCGGCCAGCGTCCCCGCGGTGGCCGCGAACGGCAGCTGGGATCCGTCCCCCGGATCAGTCATCCGGGCCGCGAGCACGTCGGCGAACTCCTGCGCGCCGTCCGCGCAGCGCAGCCGGTACGGGTGGGCGCGCAGGTCCGCGGACCCGACCAGCATCGGCGCGATGAGCCGGAGTTCCGGCTCGGAGGACGCGCCGACGAGCACCCGCACGTTCCACAGCCCGGCCTCGCGGTAGGCGTCCAGCTCCGCCAGCCGGCGCTGCGCCCGGTCGGCGTCGAACCTGGCTTGTTCCTCGTCGTACCGGCGCAGCATCGTGAGCTGGTCGCGCAGCTCGGCCACCTCGGCGTCGAGCAGGTCCGTCGGGTCGGCCACGATGAGCCAGCCGAAGTGGCGGCCCATCAGCGTCTGCAGCGCGGACTCGAACAGCGTCGGCAGCCCGTCCGGCCGGGTCGGCTCGGAGCCCGGCGGCACCGGCACCCGGCGGCCAGGGCACGCGGTCCACACCAGCTCGTCGAGATCGGCGAGCATGTTGCCGTCGGCCGGCACACCGCGGGCGCCCCACGGGAAGAGCATCTCCGTGCCGGCCCCGGAACCGGCCGCGGGCAGCGGCCCGGCGTTGGTGATCAGCTCCAACGGCGCGCCGCCGCCACGGGACAGCCAGCCCGCGATGAAGGGCCGGCGGTGCCTGGCCGCGTTCAGCGCGGCGGGCAGGACGCTCGCGTAGTCACGGTCCGCGCTGCCGCCGAGACAGTCGGCGCTGACGGCCTGGACGCGGTACCACTGCCCGGCCGCGCCGCCGCCTATCCCCGAGACTGGGCCGGCCGAAACAGTGCTGGCCGAAACAGTGCTGGCCGAGATGGTGCTGGCCGGTTCGGGGTCTGGGGACATCGGGCTCACGGACACAGTGCGTGCTTACCAGGCCGGGCGGCGCGCTGCTACCTGATTGGTCCGCAATGTGCCCGAGTAGTCAGATCTGCACCTCACCAGTCACGCACGTCACGGTGCTGCCGCCGACCCAGACGCCGCCGTCAGCGCCCGTGCTGATGCGCACCCGGCCGCGCCGCCCGAGGACGGTCCCCTGGCTGGCCACGTACGGCGCGCTGGCCCGGCCGGTAGCCAGCAGCCACTGCGCCAGCGACGCGTTCAGGCTGCCCGTCACCGGGTCCTCGTCGGTCGAGCTGAGTTTCGGCGTGAACGCGCGGACCTCGAATGCGGCGGGCGAGCCGACCGGATAAGGCCCCGCGACGCCGAGGTCCAGGTCGGTCACCCCTGGGCGCAGGGCCAGCACCGCGTCCGCGCTGGCCAGCAGCACGGCGATCCAGCCCGGCCCGTTGTCGGCCCACTGCAGGTCCACGATCTCGTCCCGGCGGACGCGCAGGATGCCGGCGATGCGCTCGGCCAGGTCCTCGGCCACCGGGCCGCTGCGCAGCAGCGGCGGTGCCGCGAACGCCAGCCCGTCGCCGTCCTGGCGCACCTGCACGAGGCCCGCCCCGCACTCCTGCACGGCCAGTCCCTCGACCTTCGGCTGGCCGCCCGCCGCCAGCCAGGCGTGGCAGGTTCCGAGCGTCGGATGGCCGGCGAACGGCAGCTCCCCGCTCGGGGTGAAGATGCGCACGCGGTAGTCGGCTGCCGCGTCGCGCGGCGGGAGCACGAAGGTCGTCTCCGACAGATTCGTCCAGTTGGCGAACCTGGCCATCTGCTCGTCGCTGAGGCCGTCGGCGTCGAGCACCACGGCCAGCGGATTGCCGAGATAGGGAACGTCGGTGAAGACATCAACCTGCCGGAATTGTCGCATGATCGATATCGTAACCAGGCCGCCGTCAGGTCCACCCGGCCGATCGACGTCGAGGGGCCGCCCCGGCGAGCGTCGCGCCAGGCAGCGTCATGATTGCCGGGTTCGCGTCGGCCAGCACCACCTCGCGGCCGGCCGGCCCGTCCTGGCACAGCAGCACCGCGGTCTGCGGCAGGTGCTGGAGCTCGTGCTGCTCGACCAGCAGTTCCCTGGACCGCTGCCAGCTGCCGGCCAGCGAGCTGTTCGCGCCGATCGCGCGCGATGTGCTCCAGCCCCAGGACGTGCTGGAGTTGATGCCCTCGGTGATCGCGCGCGAGTCCGACACCGCGACCGAGGTGCTCTGGTCCCGGCTCGCGGAGCCGGTGCCGTCGCCGAACGGCGCGAACCCGCCGGGCCGGCTCCGGCCCCGCCCCCGGCTCTGGCCGGCCGTCAGACTCGCCGAGACCGAGTCCGACAGCGAGTCCGCGGTCCCGACCGTGCTGGTGTAGGAGTCGCCGATCGAGTCGGTCAGCGAGCTGCCGATCGTGTCCGTGAGCTGGCTCAGCACGAACCGGTGTGCGGTGCCGATCTGCTCGGCCGCGGCTCGGGCTTCCTCCGCGTTGCCCAGGCGCATGAACGCGACCGCCGCGTGCCCGCGCCCGAGCCGTTCCCGCACCGCTGGCGGGATCGACCGGTAGCCGAGCACGAGCCCCGCCCTGGCGGCCCCGGCCGCGTCGCACAGCCGGTCCAGCACGTCGCCGGGCAGACGGTCCGCGCCGAGCAGGCAGACGGTCTGCTGCCACGGCGCCGCCGCGGGCGCCTGCCGCAGGACCTCGGTCAGGGCGGTGGCCAGGTAGGCACCGAGCACCTGGTTGCCGACGGACGTGCCGCGCCGGCCGGTGGCCGCGATCCGCAGCGGGCTCGGCCGATGCGGGCGCACCGCGCTGCCGAGCGGGCCCAGCGCCCGCAGCCGGGCCGCCAGCGTCCAGGCCCGGTCCACGACCAGTTGCTCGGCCGCGCGGCCCGACCATGTGCTCAGCGCGGCCAGCTGGTCGGGGGTGAGGCGCGGCTCTGACACCCGCGGGCGCGGGCCGCCCAGCTGGGCCAGCGCGCGCAGCGCGAGGAGCAGGTCCGCCATGGCCGGGCGCGGGCCGAGCACGTCCAGCAACCCGGCCAGCATCGCCGCGTCGCGGGCCGGGTCCGCGGCCGGCCCGGCCCGGCCCGGATCCGCCGCCGCGGCGGTGAGCGCGAGCACGTCCGCGAGTGAGTCGGCGGGCAGCCGGAGCCCGAGGTCGAGCCGCGGCAGGTCGTCGGGGAGCACGTAGACCAGCGGCCGGATGCCCCAGCTCGCCGCCAGCGCCAGCAGGTCGGCTGCCACCGCGCCCTCGGTCAGGTCGAGCACGGTGACCTCACCGCCGGCCGCCAGCCGCGGCGCCGCGAGCATGGTCAGCAGCGCCGTCCAGCCGCGCAGCGTCCCGCCGGCGACGTCGATGCGATCCACCGCGACCGGGACGACCGCGGGGTGCCAGCGCGGCCGCCGGGCGGCCTCGGCCCGGCGCAGCTGCCAGTCCCTGACCGCGCGCGCGTACTGCTCCTGCCTGGCAGCGAACTCGGCCTGCTGCGCCGCCCGGAACCTCTCCACCCGGTCGCCTTCCGTGCGGACCTGGACGCGCAGCGCACGCTCGGCCAGGATGACCCGGCGCAGACAGCTGGCCGCGCCGGCCCCGGCCGCCGTCACCGTCAGCACCGCCGGGCCAGCGCCGAGCAGGCCCGCCAGCCAGCTGCCCGCCGCGGCGCCGGACGCCGCGAGGCTGACCGCGCAGCCCAGCCGAGCGGGTCGGCCGAGCCGCTTGTGGACCGCGCGCTGCGCGACCAGCCAGTCCGCGCTGACCTCGTCCAGGGCCGGCGCAGCGGGCGCCTCGGGCATCTGACCGGGGTCCGCCGGCCCGCGCGCCAGCTGCCAGCCCAGGTAGACAAGGTCAGATCGCATACGACCGCGCGGCAGGTCGGCCGGCCGGGCGCTGCCGAGAGTGCCGGTCACACCCTGGCCCCGATCCGGATCGTGATTGCGCCGCACTGCGCAATCGCGCCGCGCCGCGCCAGCACGGCCAAGCTCCCTGGCGGCTGGCCAGTCAGGGTGCCGGCAATCGCCTGGGTGGCGGGCAGGTGCCCGGCCAGCCGCACAGCCAGCTCCTGCTCCACCGGACCGGCTGCGACTACTACCGACACGCCGTCGGCCAGTAACGCAGCGGCGGCTGGGTTCTCCGTGCTGAGGAGCACAGATGTGCCGGTCTGTGATCCCAGGCTGATCAGCTCGGCCGCCAGCGCGGCGTTCGCGGCGTCGATACCGTGGATCCAGGCCAGACAGTCGGCGCGCAGCCGCAGGTCGCACAGCCAGCTCAGCAAATCGGCCAGCTCGCAGAGGTTTCGGGCCTGCTGAAGCTGCACCGCCCGGCGGGGCAAGGTAGGCGCCAGCACCACGGTGCGATGGCGGATGGCCTGCCCGGCCTCGTGGGCCAGCTCGCCAGCCCAGACCGCCGGCACACCCAGCGCATCCGCGACCGAGCCAACCGCATCGAGGACCTGGCGGCTGCCGGTCAGGTCGACCACCAGAACGGTCTTGCGCCGCCGCAGCGCCGCACAGGCGACTGGCAGTACAGCCGTGATTATGGGACCGGTGCCGGCTCCGGTCACGAGCACCCCGCGCTCGGCGTCGGCCCAGCTGAACCCGGCCAGCCGCCCGGTCTGCGGCTGCACTCCGAGCGCGCAGCCGTCGGCAGTCACCGTATGCCCGGCCGCCAGCTCGGCCCGCCGCCAGCTGCCGATGGCCGCGGTGATCAGCCAGGGCCGGGCAGGCGGGTCGGTGGCAAGCCAGCCACATCGCTGCAGCAGCCAGGCCTGCGCGCTGGCGGCGGGCAGGCCCAGCGGAAGCTGGGCGGGCAGCCAATGCCGCACGGCGGCGGCGGCCCGCAGCCCCGACAGTTGGCCCGGGTGCGTTAGTGCCGCCACAACAACACGGGGCCCGGCAGCTAGTCCCGCGAGCGCGGGCCGGAAGCCGATGGCGAGCGTCCAGGCCAGCCCAGCCAGCGCCGGGGCAGTCAGCCAGCCAGGCCGCCACCTCACGACCCGCCCAACCACCGCCAGCAGGATACTGACCAGGAGCGTGACCGGCGCGATGAGGAGCTGAGCCACTACGGCAACGGTGGCGAGCGCAGCCGCTAATTCACCGCGGCGGGAGATGGCGGCCAACGGAAGCATGCGGGGGCGCCGCGGGTCGCGCCGCGCCGCATCAGCCACCTGGACGGGCATATCTGGTCAAGCCTTCCAGCGCGCCGCCCATTCTGTCCTGGAATTGGCTGGACTGCGTGGCGCGGGCCCGCGCTGCCTGTCTGCCCTGGAATGCCCGCGGTCAGTATGCTCTGGATATGACTGGGCATCGGCAGGAATTCCAGCGCGACCTCGAGGCCATCGAAGTCAAGGTCATCGAGCTATTCGCAATGGTCGCAGAGGATATGCCTAAGGCTACAGATGCCCTGCTGACCGGCGACAACGATGTGATCCAAGTGCTGGCCGAACGCGAGCAGTCCATTGACGCCCTCTATCCGGAAGTCGAGGAGCTGGTCAACCGCGAGATCCTGCTGCAGGCGCCGGTCGCTTCTGACCTACGGTTCTTGATCTCCGTGCTGCGGATTGTGCCGGAAATGGAGCGCTCCCACGACCTCGTCATGCACATCGCCTCGCAAGCCAGCCATTTCCTTGGCAATGATCTCTCCGCCCGCAGCCGAGGCCTGGTAGAGCGGATGGGGGAACTGGTCTCCAGCATGTGGCGGCAAGCGGCCGACTCCTGGTACCAGCGCGACCGTTCCGCTGCATATGCGCTGGCCGAACGCGATGAGGAAATGGACGAGTTGTACGCCAGCCTGATAGCCGAACTCGCGTCCGGCCGAATGGCCTTGCCGGTGACGATGGAGATGACGCTCGTGGCGCGCGATTACGAGCGTCTTGGCGCCCACGCCGTGAACATCGCCCGCCGAGTGGTCTACCTGGCCGGACCGGCGGGCGCCAGCTGACAGGACCGGAGATCAGCCCATCCGGCCGGTGACGTAGGCCTGGGTGCGGCTGTCGCGCGGGTTCTCAAAGATGCTCTCGGTCATGTCGTACTCGACGAGGACGCCCGTGCGGACATCGCTCTGCTCGTCGCGCAGCACCGAGTAGAAGGCAGTGCGGTCACTGACCCGCGCGGCCTGCTGCATATTGTGAGTGACGATGACGATGGTGTACCGGGACTTGATCTCCTTCATCAGGTCCTCGATGGCGCCAGTAGCGATCGGGTCCAGCGCCGAGCAGGGCTCATCCATCAGGACGACGTCCGGCTCGACCGCGAGCGTGCGAGCAATGCACAGCCGCTGCGCCTGACCGCCGGACAGGCTCAGGCCCGATGCGTTCAGGCGGTTCTTCACTTCGTCCCACAGCGCGGCCGCTCGCAGCGAGCCCTCGACGATCTCGTCCAGCTTCTGCTTATTGCGCTCACCATTAATGCGCGGGCCGTACGCGACGTTGTCGTAGATCGACTTCGGAAACGGGTTCGGCTTCTGGAAGACCATGCCGATGCGGCGGCGAACGGCGATCGGGGAGACTGCCGGGTCATACAGCGACTGCCCGCGGTAATGCACCTCACCTTCGACGCGAGCGGTCGGTATAAGGTCGTTCATCCGGTTCAGCGTCCGCAGCACCGTCGTCTTGCCGCAACCGGACGGGCCGATGAAAGCCGTGATCTCATTCTCGTAGACCGACAGCGACACGTTCGTCACGGCCCGGAACGAGCCGTAGAAGATGGATACGTCCTTGGCGTCAAAGATCGTGGTGCCAGCTGCCGGCGCCTCCTTCCGAGCGGCCAGGTGGGGCACATCGAGCTTGGTGACAACTGTCTGATCAGGCTGTTCCATGACGTTCCTAGCGCGAGTGTCGGGAGTATCGTGCCGTGACCACGCGGGCCGCGATCATCAGGAGGAAGGTGATGGCGATCAGCGTCAGGGCCGCACCCCAGGCGCGCGCCTGGGCACCGACGTACGGCTGCGTCGCGTTCGTGAATATCTGCGCGGACAGTGCGGTGTTGGCTCCGCTGAACACATTTGGATTAGCCGTAAACGTGATGAGGATGGTGAACACCAGCGGAGCCGTCTCACCCGCGGCCCGGGCGACGGCGAGCAGCGCACCGCTCACGATGCCGCCCATCGCGGCCGGCAAGGTCACGGTCGCCGTCACCCGAGCCTTGCTGGCACCAAGCGCGTAGCTGGCTTCGCGTAGCGAGTCCGGCACCAGTTTGAGCATCTCGTGGCTGGAGCGGATCACGATGGGCAGCATCAGGCAGCCAAGCGCCAGGGCGCCGGCCAGGCCCGAGTAGCCGAAATGGATCACCCAGATCGAGTAGATGAACAGGCCCATGACGATCGACGGCACTCCGGTCATCACGTCGGACATCAGCCCGATGAACCGCGCCAGCAGACGGTTGCCGCCGTACTCGTTGAGGTAGACGGCGGCCAGCACGCCGAGCGGCACGGCCAAGATCGTGGCCAGGGCCGTGATCTCGATCGTGCCCAGCACCGCTGGCCCCATCCCGCCGAAGCCAGCCGGCAGCACGTTCGGGGGAATGGGGCGGGTCCAGAATGACCAGCCGATAATCGAAGCGCCCTTGCTGATCACCGTGAACAGGACGAATCCGAGCGGGATGATCACGACCACGAACGCCAGCACCATCGCCGCGGTCGCGAGGCGATTCTTGGTCCGCCGCCAGCCCGCTGG
Source organism: uncultured Actinomycetota bacterium (assembly GCA_963726425.1). Taxonomy (GTDB): domain Bacteria; phylum Actinomycetota; class Actinomycetes; order Streptosporangiales; family Streptosporangiaceae; genus JAJYUU01. The sequence continues at coordinate 33,601 of CAVSCN010000023.1, forward strand.
CTCTTGCAGGTCGAACTTGGACTGCTCGGCGGCGACCGCCATCTAGGCCCCCCTGGTGCGCCGAGCGGAGCGCTGCACGACCCCGCGAGCGATGACGTTGATGATGATCGTAAAGGCAAATAGCAGCACGCCTAGTCCCATCAGCGCGGCCTTGAACACCCCGGAGGACTCGCCGAACTGGTTCGCGATGACCGCGGGCATGTTGTAGCCGGTGCCGAACAGGTGCGAGGTGATGGCCGGTGACGAGCCGATAACCAGAGCCGCTGCGATCGTCTCGCCCATCGCCCGGCCCAGCCCGAGCAGCACCGCGCCGACGATTCCGCCCGAGCTGTGCGGCCAGACGACGCCGCGGATCACCTCCAGGCGGGTGGCGCCGAGCGCGTACGCGCCCTCCCTGTCGATCGTCGGCACCGTCGCGGTGACCTCGCGCGAGAGCGAGGTCACGATCGGCGTGATCATGAAGGCCAGGATGATACCGCAGGTGAAGAACGAGGCGCCGCTCACCGGCGGCCCGAACAGGCTGCCGAGCACCGGGATGCCCTGGACGCCCGAGCCGATCTTGGTGTAGATGCCCTGCAGCCAGGGGGCAAATACCAGGATCCCCCACAGACCCCAGACCACGGACGGAACCACCGCCAGCAGGTCGATCACATACACGATCGGCTGCGCCCACCGGCGCGGCACAACCTCGGTCAGGAGCATGGCGACGGCCACGCTGACCGGGACGGCCAGCACGATCGCGATGATCGCGGTGACCGCCGTGCCGTACATGAAGGCCAGCGCGCCGAACTGATTGGCCGCCGGGTTCCAGTTGTTGGTGAAAATGCGGAAGCCCTCGGCGCTGAACCACGACGTGGCCTGCTGACTGGTAGTGACGGCGATCAGGACCAGGATCACCAGCACCAGCAGGCCCGCACCGAGCGCCGCGGCCTGGAAGCCGCGGTCACCGAGCGGCCTCCGCCGGACCAGGGTGCCTGCGGGCCCGGCCGGAGCGGCCGGGCCCGATTGCGTGACCGTACTCACGACAGGCCCACCTCGTACATCTTCATCACATTACTCACCGCTGCGGGCCGATCGTGGCCCCGGCGCTACTAACTACCGATCTTGCTGAGCTCAGCCTTGGCCTTGGAGTCGATGCTGGCCGGCAGCGGCGCGTAGCCCACCGGAGCGAGCAGGCTCTGGCCAGGGCCGAGCAGGTAACCGATGTAGGCCTTGAGCATGGCCGTGGTGTTCGCATTCGCCTGGTGCTCGTAGACCAGGATCCATGACTGTGTAGGTGATCGGGTAGGAGGTCGCGCCCGAGCCCCAGACCGCGTGGAACGTGAGGTCCGGTGCGACGGTGACCCCGTCCGCTGCGGCGGACGCCGACGACGACGACGGCACAACGTAGTCCCCGGCCGAGTTCTGGACCGAGGCGTAGCTCAGCCCGGAGGCCTTGGCGGTGGCGAGGTCGACGTAGCCGATCGCGCCGGCGGTGGACTTGACGACCTGCGCCACCCCGGAGTTTCCGTCGGCGGCGCGGGCGGAGTGAGGCCAGTTGATGGTCGAGTCACTACCCAGCTTCCACGCGCTCGGCACCGCCGTCTGCAGGAACAGGGAGAAGTTCTGCGTTGTGCCTGAGGAGTCCGACCGGACCGCGGTCGTGATCGGAGTACCGGGCAGCTTGACGCCCGGGTTGATCGCTGTGATCGCCGAGTCGTTCCACTTCGTGATCTTGCCTTGGAAGATGTTCGCGATGACCGTCGGGGTCAGCTTCAAGTTCGTGACGCCGGTGAGGTTATACGCCATCGTGATCGGTCCGACCAGGACGGGGAAGTACAGCACCGTCTTGCCCTTGAAGTTGGCCGTCTCCGAGGAGGGTATGGGCGAGTCCGAGCCCGCGAAGTCGACGGTGCCTGCGGCCAGGTTCGTCCGCCCGGTGCCCGAGCCGACCGCGCTGTAGTTGACGGTCATGCCGGACTGGACGGACTTGAAGGCCGCGATGGCCTCCTGCTCGAAGGTGGCCTGGAACGTCGATCCGCTCGCGTTGAGGGTGCCGCTGAGGGCACTGCCGGATCCACCGGTCGTCGAGGGCGAACCCGACGAGGAGCACGCAGCGAGGGCCAGCGTAGCCGCGGCTGTGGCGGCTGCCGCCAGCGTGACCTGCTTCCTGCCTCGAGGTTGCATAACGAATATCTCCTTAGGAATATCTGCTTCTGCTGGCTTCCGGGGGACGAGCAACCCGACGATCGGCCGACGTCCAGACCCGTTGGCGTCGGACAACAGTTTGTCGGGACAGGGGTATCCGTCGGCGAACCTCGGATGCACATAGGGCGACTGAAAAGTGAACATTGGGTTTCTGGCCACCGGCCCGGCGTTGACGTGGTGGCGTCCGGCAGTTCCATGATCGGGTTAGAGCTCCCAGTCCGCTGGCGGCTCCGGCGGCGAATTCGGCAGATTGCCCGCCTGGCCGGCTGACGGCGATGGCTCGGTGGACTCCAGTACCAGCCGGAACATGTCGGCCCGCAGCACAGCCGTCGTGAGGGCAACCGGCCTGAGTACCGTCTTGTCATCAAACCGAACGGTGATCAGCATCGCGGGCTGGCCTGCCGATAGCCGGAGGCTGCGAGCCACCGAAGGGGGCGGCGCCTGCACTTCGACGTGGAGCGCACTCGGCACTCCGCTGATGGCGCTGCCAGCGGCCGCGCCGGTCACCTGGAGCAGGCTGAGCACGGACGGGAGCGGCTCGTCACTTACAGTCACCTCGCCCGGCCTGGCGATATCGGGAGGCAGGTACGTGGTACTGAACGCGGCTGGCTCACCATCTGCGGTCCACAGCAAGCGCACAACGCAGACTGGCTCTGCTGTCGGCAGCCGCAGCGCCCAGCTGATGTCTTCTGGCGGAGTCCGCCAGCTGATCTGGCGGTTGCGACAGGTGAACTCACCACCCATGACGTCCACGTAGGACGCAAGTCCCGGCAAACCCTCCAAACCGATGACATACTCAGCCGGGCTTGCCCGGTACAGCTGGCCATCGGCAAGCCGACGGACTAGGTGCCGCGAGATGAGCACGCCGACAGCAGCGTCGATCTCAGCGGTGCTGACGCCGTACCGACGGGCCAGCGCGGAATGCCGCGGCAGCCGCCAGCCTGGCTCGTGATGGACGAGGGCAGCAGCTATCCTGTCGGCGAGGATGCTCTCCGCTGGCCGCAGCTCCCGGGCGCCAGATGCGTCGTCGCTCTGCCCCTGACCCAGGCGCGGGGCTCCGCCGGATGCGTCTGAGGTCAAGCTCATGTCGTCCCGACGGGCCGATGGCACCGGCCTGGCTTGGTTCGGATCTTCGGACCCATCGCGCCCGCCGACCAGCGTGAGATCGACGCGCTCAGGATGCATCGCGGCTCATTCCGAAGCCGCCGGGAGCGCAACGGCACCGTCGACGATCAGCACACCCTGCTCGCGCGTCGACATTGCTGATGCCTAGTCCCTGGCGTTTGCGGGCTTCACCGGAATCACGTACACAGTTCTAGGCGGCCGAGGTGACTGACGGTTGAACCGCAGATGTCCAGTCGGATAACGACAGCAGTGGTCCTTGCGAATTACAAACAGGGCGGCGCGCCAGTAATCCTGGCGACGCCGCCCTGCCCGATAGGCCCGGTCTAGGCCGTTACCTCAACCTTGCTGATGCGTCCGAGCGCAGCGCTGACGGCACGCTCTGCACGGATACCGCCGGGCGCGAGCACACGGACAGTCCAGTCGCCCGGAGCGGCGAAGAACTGGAACCCGCCGTCGTCTCCGAGCGGTACTTCGGCGACGAACTCCCCTCCGGCGTTGAGCAGCCGCGCGTATCCGGTCGTCACCGGCGATCCGCTCTGGGTGACCGTGCCCTGCACGACCGCCTGGTTGCCGGCCGAGGTCACCTTGGTCGCGTCCGCCGGCGCGCCGCAGCCGCCGGCGGCTGCCTGTGTCGTGTCGCTCACGCGCCATCACCCAGCTCGATCGGCACGCCGACCAGCGAGCCGTACTCGGTCCAGGAACCGTCATAGTTCTTCACGTTCTGCTGGCCGAGTAGCTCGTGGAACACGAACCAGGTGTGCGCGGACCGCTCGCCGATCCGGCAGTACGCGATCGTGTCGGTGCTGAAGTCGACCCCGGCCTCGGCGTACAGCGCGCGGAGAGCGTCGTCCGACTTGAACGTGCCATCCTCCTCGGCCGCCTTCGACCACGGCACGTTCCTGGCCGTGGGCACGTGGCCGCCACGCTGCGCCTGCTCTTGCGGTAGGTGCGCCGGGGCCAGCAGGCGGCCCGCGAACTCGTCCGGCGAGCGCACGTCGATCAGGTTCTTGGCGCCGATCGCCGCGATGACCTCGTCCCGGAACGCGCGGATCGACGTGTCCTGGTCGGTGGCCGTGTAGCTGGTGGCCGGCCGCTGCGGGACCTCGGTCACCAGCTCGCGGGAGTCGAGCTCCCACTTCTTCCGGCCGCCGTCGAGCAGCTTCACGTTCTGGTGCCCGTACAGCCGGAAGTACCAGTACGCGTATGCGGCGAACCAGTTGTTGTTGCCGCCATACAGGACGACAGTGTCGTCGTTGGAGATGCCCCGCTCGGACAGCAGGGCCTCGAAGCCGGCCTTGTCGACGAAGTCGCGGCGCACAGGGTCCTGGAGGTCCTTCTTCCAGTCGATCTTGACGGCGCCGCGGATGTGGCCCTTGTCATACGCGCTCGTGTCCTCGTCGACCTCAACCAGGACGATGCCGGGGTCGCTGCCGTGGGCCTCCACCCAGTCAGCGTCCACCAGGACGTCGGAACGGCTCATGCCTGAATCCTCCTCTTTTGTTTGCGTCACGCAGTGCTGCGCCGGATCATCAGGTACATCTCGCAACCGAGGCAGATCCCGAACACCCCGTTCAGTACCGCGGCGACCAGCCCGAGCGCCGCGGCGACAATGCCAAGCGGCGTCAGCCCGAATCCGTATCCGATGATTCCGATGATGCTGATGACGAGGCCTACCGCCTGGGCGAACCGCGGCGGCGCCTCCGCTTCCAGTTCCTTCGGCGGGCCCAGCCGGGGCCGGACCAGCCAGCGATAGAGCAGCCCGTACGGGGTCTTCGTCAGTCCCGCGAAGGCGCCTATCGCGAAGAACAGCGCCTGCACGGCCAGCACCCAGACGTTGCCGGTGATCAGGACGACGGCGAAGACCGCCATCGTGATCAGCGCGCCAAACCGCGGGCCTCTGGGATCGATGTCCATGTGACTGCTCTCTTAGCTCGTGCTGACTGTCTGCACGAGCCAGGACGGCCCGTGCCTAGCGCGGGCGCCGGGGAGTCGTTAAGGCCGGGCCCCGCTCTTTGCGGCGCCGCGACAGATGGCGGTCGAGACGCGGCAGAAGTCGACGGCCCGCCGCTTGGTAAGCGCGAGCCGGGGCAGCAGGGCATCGGCCGGCCGGGCGTCCGGGCACGTAGCCGATGCTATGCGGGCCGGACACGGATGTCACTATCCTCTTTATCGATCGGATTTGCAGGGATCGCTATCCCCAGCGCGGCGATGACATCCGCCTTGCGCGGCTGGCCAGAGGCTCGCTTGACCACGTGACCCGCCGCGTCGGTCACTAGCACGGTCGGGGTGCGCAGCACGTTGAACGCGCGGACCAAGTCCAGCCGGGACTCCGCGTCAATCTCCACGTACTCCACGCCGTCGGTCATGCCCGCGACGTCGGTCAGGATCCGCCGGGTCGCCCGGCAGGGCGCGCAGAAGGCCGAGGAAAACTGGATCAGCGTCGCCCGCTCCCCCAGCCCCGTACCCAGCTCAGCGCTGGTCAGCGCCTCCGCCGACGGCCCGGTCTGGTCCGCGGGTGACTGCCCGGGCAGCGCCACCGCGCGCATCCGGCCGCTCCGGGCGCGCCACAGCGCGCCGCCCGCCAGCGCGAAGGCCAGGGCGGCGCACAACGCGATGACTCCCGGATTCACGGTCGTATCAGCGCAGGACGCGGCCGGAGCATTCCCGACTCAGGCAGCTGGAATTGTGACCAGGACCTTGCCCGCCGCGGTGATCTGGAACCCGCGCACCGAGCTGGGGCTGACGCCCGAGTTGGCGTGATACCAAGGACTCGGCTGGTAGCTAGTCGGCTCGACGGCCCAGGAGCCGGCCCACGCCTTTGTGCCGCTCCTGGTCAGCACCCAGAACTGGCACAAGGTCCCCGGCTGGATGCCGTTCACGTGCACCTTCATGTCGGTGCCCGCTGACCCGCGGATGAAGTCCACGACGGCGCTGACGTGCGTCGTTGGGTTCGATGCGCTGGCGGCACTCCAGGCCGGCGCCGACGCTGCGGTCAAGCCGAGCCCCACCGCGGTGCCGCCCGCGGCGAACACCGCCGCGGCCGCTACCGCTGCCGAGCCGCGCCACATCCGCGTCCGGCGGCGGCCGGCGACGTTTCTGAGCAGTGCGTTCAGCAGCTCTGGCGACGGCTCGTGGTTCTCCGGCAGCCTGGTGACCGAGCCCTCCATCTGCGCCACGTCGGCGGTCGGCACGCGGCTCAGCATCGCGGGCAGGCCAGCCAGCCCGGCCAGCTCGTCCCGGCAAGCCGAGCACGTGCCGAGGTGCTCATCGACCAGCGACCGCTCGGCCGGGTCGATGGCGCCCACCACGTACACGCCGAGCAGCTGGCGAAGTTCCCGGCACTCAGGGCTGCCGGCACCGGTCACAGTCATGGTGCGAGCCCCCTTTCCTCCAGTGCCAGCCGCAAGGCCCGGAGCGCATAGAACGTCCTTGATTTTACGGTTCCGGCGGGTATTCCCAATGTCGCGGCGGCCTCGGCGACCGATTTGCCCTTGTAATAGGTCTCCAGCAGCACGCCGCGATGCTCGGGGCGCAGCGCGCTCAGAGCATCCGCCACGGCCCAGGACTCCAGCGCCCGCTCGGCGTCATCCGGGCCTGGCAGCACCTCCAGCGCCGCCTCGCCGACCTCGTGCGGGCGCGCCCGCCTGGCGCGATATGCGTCAATCGCGAGGTTTCTCGCCACCGCGAACAGCCACGGCCGCGCAGGCCGGTCGGCGATCGCCTCCGGGTGCTGCCACGCTCGCAACAGCGTCTCCTGCACGATGTCCTCCGCGCGCTGGCGGTCGCCGCTCATCAGGTGCATCGCGTACCTAAGCAGCGGCCCCGCATGTTCAGCGTAAAGCGCGCGGATCAGATCTTCATCCGAAGAGATCTGCCGCGAGTCCTTAGCGCCTGCGCTGCCCGCCATGCCCTGGTGAACGGAAAAGCCGCGCTTCCGGTTCATCGCGCCTGCTCATCCGCCCGCGAACGGGGGCAGCACCTCGATCACCGCCCCCTCGGGCAGTTGCACGGTATCGGCCGCCCGGTTGCCGACCTGAGTCCCGTTGACCAGGAAGGATGACCGTTCAAGGACCGGGGCGAGGCGGGCCCTGACGGCGGCGTCACCGGCCTGGGCCAGCGCCGCGGCCAGGTTGTCAGCAGCGACGACCTGCTCCGCCACCCCGGCCGCGTCCTTCGCCGCGGCCCAGTACCTCAAGGTCACCATGGCCATGTCAGCTATCCTCGCTCATAGCGAGCCCCGCCGACGACGACCCGGGCAATGCAGGCTAGGAGTTCGAAGGGATTTCCCGGCGGATGACGCCGAGGTCGGAGGTGGCAGCTATTGGGTAACGTGTTGCTGCTCACCAGCGCCCGCGAGACTTCCGCTGACATCGTGCCCGCGCTGAGTCTGCTGTCGCACGCGGTGCGAGTCGCCCCGGCCGTGGCCGAGCAGGTAGCGGCCAGCAAGCCCGCCCCGGACGCGGTCCTGATCGACGCCCGGCGGGACCTGGTCCAGGCCCGGCGGCTGCTGCGCGCGCTGCGGGCCGGGCAGAGCCTCGCGCCGGTGATCGTCATCGTGTCGGAAGGCGGCTGGGCCGCGACCTCAGCTGACTGGGACGCCGACGACTTCCTGCTGTACACGGCCGGGCCGGCCGAGGTCGAGGCCCGGCTCAGGCTCGTGATCGGGCGCTCGGCCCAGGCCAGCGCGGAACTGCCAAACGAGATCCGGTCCGGTGAGCTGGTGGTCAATGAGGCCACATACTCGGCCCGGATCAACGGCCGCGCGCTGGACCTGACGTTCAAGGAGTTCGAGCTGCTGAAGTTCCTCGCCCAGCACCCTGGCCGCGTTTTTACCAGGGCCCAGCTGCTGCAGGAGGTCTGGGGCTACGACTACTTCGGCGGGACCCGGACAGTCGACGTGCATGTCCGGCGGCTGCGGGCCAAGCTGGGCGCGGACAACGAGGAGCTGATCGGGACCGTGCGCAACGTCGGGTACCGGTTCGTGCCGGCCAAGGGCAGCCAGGGCAATGCCGGCCAGCACAGCCCCGGGTCGCCCGGCCCGCCGGCTCCGGCGGCCGGACCCGGCCCGGCATCGAGCACCGGCCCGGCGGCGGCGTCAGGGCAGGCCGGGCGGACGGACGGGTCCCGGCAGCTACGTGCGGGCCCGGTCACCGGCCAGCCGACGGCCCGCAGCAGCACCCCGCTCACCGACAGCACGGCGGCGGCACGTGCCGACCGGTGACAGCGGACCGCCAGCCGGCACCAAGGTGAGTGTCAGCGGCCCGCTGCCCCCCGCCGAGGCGGCGCAGGTGCTGGCCCTGGTGCAGCACGCGGCGGACGAGGACGGCGTGAGCCCGCTGTCCGAGCACGTACTGCTGCACCTGCGCTACGGCGGCGACCAGCGCGCCCGCAACGTGCTCGTCTGGCAGGACGGGCGGCTGGCCGGGTACGGGCACCTGGACCCCACTGATCCGGTGGCGGGACCGGCCGCGGAGATGGTGGTGGACCCGGCGGTGCGCCGCCAGGGCGTCGGAATGGTCCTCGGGCAGGCGATCAGCGACGAGGCGGGCGATGGCGGGCTCCGGTTGTGGGCGCACGGCGAGCTGCCCGCGGCGGCCCGGCTCGCGGCGGCAGCCGGGTTCACCAGGGCCAGGGCGCTGTGGCAGATGCGCCGCTCGCTGCAAACCAGGATCGGCCGGCCGCAGATCGCCGCCGGGATCACGGTGCGCGGGTTCGTGCCGGGGCAGGACGAGGACGCCTGGGTCGCGCTGAACCACCGCGCCTTCGCGCGCCATCCGGAGCAGGGCGCCTGGACCCGCGCGGACCTGACGCTGCGAGAACGCGAGCCATGGTTCGACCCGGACGGGTTCTTCCTGGCCGAGCGCGACAGCGGCCTGGTCGGTTTCCACTGGACCAAGATCCACGGCGGCGCGCCGGATCCGGCCGCCGGGCCAGAGCCGCTGGCGAGCCGCGAGTCGCCGGACCGGCACGGGCACGAAGCCATCGGCGAGGTCTACGTGGTCGGCGTCGACCCGGCCGAGCGCGGTTCCGGCCTCGGCCGAGCGCTGACCCTGATCGGGCTGCGCTACCTGCGCGCCCGCGGCCTGGCCCAGGTCATGCTGTACGTGGACGAGATGAATGCGGCCGCGATCGGGCTGTATGAGTCCCTGGGCTTCACCCACTGGGACACCGACGTCATGTACTCACGCCCGGCCGGGTGAATCACCGCGGGCGGGCGGCGGGATCAGCTGCTCGCGCAGTCCGCGCCGGCCGGCTGCCGCAGCCCGAGGACCTCGTCCAGCTCGGCCGGGGTCAGGCGCCGGTCCGTGGCGGCCACCGCGCTCAGAACCTCCGAATAGAGCTCGATCTCATCGAGCGCGACGCGGTCGTGGAAGCGCAGGTCTGCTTCGTCGTAATGCAGTGCGCTCACCTCCTCGACGAGAGGCACCGACCGGCTACGCGTTTCAGGCTAGTGCTGCGAGGAGGCCGAGCGCATGACCCATCAGGGCCATTTCCAGTACCACCCGGCCCATGGCATGCCGCCAGTACCAGTGGTCCCGATGCGCGTCGTTGTGGCGCCCCGTGGTGGTGGCACCGGTAGTTATGGTGTCAGCGGCCGCGGTCGCCCCGGCCGGGCTGCTGCGGGATCCGGATAGCCTCCGCGCCCGGCTGCCAGCGCACCCCGCGGTGGCGGCCGGACCGCTCCACATAGCCGGAGGCGGTACTGGCGAACGACTCCTGGTCCGCGTCGGTGAGCTCGCGGATCACCCGGCCCGGGACCCCGGCCACGAGCACCCCGGCCGGAACCGTCGTGCCCGGCGGGATGACCGCGCCGGCCGCGATCAGGCTGCCCGCGCCGATCCTGGCCCGGCCCAGCACGATCGCCCCGATCCCGATCAGGGCGCCGGTCTCCACGTAGGCACCGTGAACCATGGCCCGGTGGCCCAAGCTGACCCTGTCCTCCAGTACGGCCGGCTCGCCCGGGTCGACATGCAGGCAGCTCAGGTCCTGGATATTGCACTCCGCGCCCACGATGATCTCGTCCTCGTCGGCGCGCAGCACGCAGCCATACCAGACCGAGGCCGCGCGGCCGAGCGTGACGCTGCCCACGACCACCGCACCCGGCGCGATCCACGCCTCCGGGTGAATCCTGGGCTCTCGGCCCGGCAGCGAGCCGACATGGCGGCGCATGGATACCTCTCGTTCCTGGTCATCCGCTTGTCACGTAGATCGCGACAGTGCTACGTGGTTGTCTCAGATTAGGGCTGACACGCCCTGTGTGGTTCTTAAATCAGGAATTCCAGGACAAAACATCGTTTCGGTTGCGCGTGCGGGATGTTAGGGACAGAGTCAAGCCCGACATCGCAGAATCGCCGCGTCGTAGCCGGTAGGCCACCTTTCCGCAGCTCGCCGACCCGAGCGCGGCCAATCGCCAGCCCCGCAGCCTGCCTGGCCTGCCTGAACAGCGACAAGGTGACACCATGAGCGAGCACAGCCATCTCCCGCAGGACTTGGGTCACGACGAGTTCGAGCGCGAGGTGCGCGGCTACAGCCGCAGGCAGGTCGACGAGACCCTGGCGGGCCTGCGGATCGCGATGAGGTCCGCGGAGGACTCCAAGCGCGACATGGAAGTACGGCTGTCGCAGGCGCTGGACGACATCGAGCGGCTCAAGCTGGAGCTCTCCACCGCGCGGACGAACGGCAGGCCGCCGCACGAGGAGATCAGCGAGCGGATCGGCCAGATTCTCAAGCTCGCCGACGACGAGGCCAAGTCGCAGCGGACCAAGGCAGAAGAGGAAATCGACACGCTGCGCTCGGACGCCAAGACCGAGACCGACAAGCTGCGCGCGGACGTGAAGGCCGATACCGACAAGAGCCGCGCGGAAGCGCAGGAGCAGGCTGAGCGCATGCTGAGCGCCGCCCAGGAGCAGGCCGAGAGCACCGTCTCGACCGCGAAGACCGAGGCGGAGAAGGCGCGCAAGGGCGCCGCGGCCGAGGCGATGCAGGTGCTGGCCGACGCCACCAAGCAGTCCGAGACGGCCGTGTCGACCGCCAAGGCCCAGGCCAAGCAGCAGCTTGACGAAGCGACGGCGCGCGCCACCGCCATTCACGACGGCGCCGAGCGCAGGCTCAACCTGCTGATGTCGCGGCACACCGAAGCGATCAGGCGGCTGACCGAGATTCGCGATGTCGTCACCACCCTGGTGGCCGGCGAGGCCGACCGCGGCTCGCTGGAGGACGAGGTGGCCAGGTCGGTGGCCGGCGCGGTCGCGGCGATCGGCGCCGCGGAAGCCAAGCAGGCGCAGCAAGCGCAGCAGGGCCAGCCGGGGCAGGCCGCGGGCAGGCCGCTCCCCGAGGGCAGGCACGCGGGCGCGCAGCCGCACGCCGGTGCCCCAGCCGGGCAGCAGCAAGGCGGCCAGCAGCCAGCCGGCCAGCAGGCGGGCGGCCAGCACCCGAACGCCGGCCGGGCGCAGCAGGGCGCGGCGCCGGGGCAGCAGACCCCGGCGCAGCCGGGCCAGGCGGGCGCGCACGGCAACGGGCACGGGAACGGCAGCGCGCACCAGCGGGCCGAGGGCCAGGCGGCTGACGGCCAGCGCGGGCCTGCCGACACGGACGACACCAGCGGGATCTCGGTAACCAAGGACTAGTACCGAGTCACCATCGGCGCCCGCGGCCGACGGCTAGCAGCCGTCGTAACCGCGGGCGCGGCCATTGTCCAGCTGTACGCGGTCAGGCCGCGAGCGTGTCGAGACGGCGCAGGATGACGCCCTCGCGCAGCGCCCACGGGCAGATCTCCAGGATCGGGATGCTGAACAGGTCCATGGCCGCGTCGGCCACGATCGCGCCCGCGGCCAGCTGGCTCGCGCGGCCCTCGGAGACGCCGGGCATCGCGGCCCGCTCCGCGACGGTCGTCTGCGCCAGCCGCTCCGCGATGGCGGTCACGTCGGTGTGCTTGAGCACCCGCTTGATGTAGAGGCCGTCGCTGGACGGCGCGGCGCCCGCCACGCGCGCCAGCTGCCGGAACGTCTTGGACGTCGCGACCGCGTGCGTCGCCGGGCCCTCGCGCAGCACGATGCCGATGCTGGTGGCGATCTCCGCGCGCACGTGCTTGCGCAGCTTGCGGACCTCTTCGGCGGACGGCGGGTCGCCGGGCAGCCAGTCCCTGGTCAGCCGGCCGGCGCCGAGCGGCAGGGAGACCGCGCTGGTCGGCTCCTCGTCCTGGCCGGAGGCGATCTCGAGGGAGCCGCCGCCGATGTCCAGCAGCAGCAGCCGGCCGGAAGACCAGCCGAACCAGCGCCGCGCGGCCAGGAACGTGAGCCGGGCCTCATCCGGACCCGGCAGTACCTTGATCTCCACGCCGGTATCCGCGTGAATCCAGGCCAGCAGCTCGTCGCCGTTCGCCGCGTCCCGCACCGCCGACGTCGCGAAAGCCAGCAGCTCGTGCACGCCCTTGTCCTCGGCGATCCGCAGCGACTCGCGCACGAACTCATGCAGTTGGCCCGCGCACTGCTCGGTCAGCCTGTTGTCGCTGTCCAGGTGCTGGCCGAGCCGGATCTCCTCCTTGTGCGAGAACGCCGGGATGGGCCGGCCTCCCTGGTGGGCATCGACGACCAGCAGGTGGACGGTGTTCGATCCGACGTCGAGCACGCCAAGTCGCATGCCTTGACGCTACATGGTTGCCGCCGCGGGAACATCTGGGCGCTCCGCCCGGCTGTTGCCTGACACGGCAGTTCCGGAGCACGCGGGAGGACACACGATGACCGCAGAGGCCAGCCCGATCAAGTTCGAGCCCACGCAGAAGCGCATCCGGGTGCAGCTGGCCGGAGAGCTCGTGGCCGACACGAGGCATGCGCTGCTTGTCTGGGAAGTCCCGTATTACCCGGCGTACTACATCCCGGCCGGCGACGTGCTCGCCGATCTGGTACCGGCCGGGCCGGCGACCGCGGACATCAAGCGCGTCGCCGCGCTGGGCGACCCCGAAGTGCTCACGGTCAAGGTCGCCGCCGCGACGGCGGAGGCAGCCGCGCGCCGATATCCAGCCGCCGCGGTCGCCGAGCTGCGCGACCACGTGCGGTTCGAGTGGGCCGCGATGAGCGAGTGGCTGGAGGAGGACGAGCCGGTCTACGTGCACCCGCGCAACCCGTACTCGCGGGTCGACATTCTCGCCAGCTCCCGGCGCGTGCGGGTCGAGATCGACGGGGTCACCGTCGCCGACTCGGGCAGTCCGCGGATCCTGTTCGAGACCGGCCTGCCGCCGCGCTACTACCTGCCGCTGCCCGACGTCCGGACGGACTTGCTCCGGCCCTCCGATACGCACACCAGCTGCCCGTACAAGGGCACGGCGGCGTACTGGTCGGTGCAGACGCCCACCAGGACGCACAAGGACGTCGTGTGGATCTACCGCACCCCGCTGCCGGAGAGCCAGAAGATCGCGGGCCTCGCGTGCTTCTACAACGAGCGGGTCGAGATCTTCGTCGACGGCGAGCGACTGGACCGGCCCCGGACGCCGTTCAGCTGACCGGCGGTCAGTCCTCCTCGGCCAGTAGCTGCGCGGGAACTACCCGAGCTGCCCGACGCTGCGCACGACGTCCTCGACCGGGTAGCCGCTGGCCAGGTCGATGTCGTCGACCACCGCACCGTCACGGAGCCGGATGAGCCGCTGGGCCTGCGCCGCGACTTGCTGGTCGTGGGTGGCCATGACCACCGTCATCTGATGCTGCGCCCGCAGCGAGCCGAGCAGTTGCAGGATCTCGCTCGCGTTCGCGGAGTCCAGGTTGCCCGTGGGCTCGTCGGCCAGCAGCAGGCCCGGCGTGTTGATCAGCGCCCTGGCGATCGCCACCCGCTGCTGCTCGCCGCCGGACATCTTGGCCGGCAGCGATTGCTCCCGGCCCGCCAGCCCGACTGCGGCCAGCAACTCGTGCGCGCGGTCGCGCTTGCTGAACTCCGTCCGGTACGGGAGGACGGGCGCGATCACGTTGTCGAGCGCGGTCAGCGCGGGCAGCAGGTGATAGCGCTGGAACACGAACCCGACCGAGCGCCGGTACCCCGCGAGCGCGCCGCGCCGCAGCGCGGTGATCTCGGTCCCGCCCACCACGATCGTGCCCGCGTCCGGGCGCTCCATCGCCCCGATCAGGTGCAGCAAGGTGGACTTGCCCGAGCCGGACGCGCCGGTGAGCGCCACGAACGCCCCGGCCGCTAGCTCCAGCGTCACGTCGTCGGCCGCGCGCGCCAGCCGGTCCTTGGCGATCCCGTAGCTCTTGCACACGCCGCGCAGTTCGAGCCCGACCCCGGTGTGCCCGGCGCCCGTGCCTGGGGCAACAGTGCTTGGGGCAACAGTGCTTGGGGCAACAGTGCTTGGGGCCACAGCGCTGGCGGCAACAGGGTCGGTCATCGGTTACTCCTCGGCCAGAAGTCGGGCGGTGGGCAGGCGGCGCATGGCCCTGGCGGGCAGGAGGGCGGCGGTCGCGGTGATGACGGTGCCGGCCAGCCCGGCGACGCCCGCGAGCACGACCAGCCGGGCGGGCAGCTGGCCGGTGAACTCAGCCGCCCCGACGAGGCCGAGCGCAGCGCCGGGCCAGCGATCCGGCCAGCCCGATGATGGCGCCCTCGGTGATGACGAGCTGGCCGAGAGCGGCCTCGCCCCAGCCGACCGCGCGCAGCGTCGCGATCTCGCCGGATCGCTCCCTGATGTTGAGGTAAACCACGTCGGCGACCGCGAGGATGCCGAGCGTCACGGTGACGATGACGGCGATGTAGTCGACGCCGCGCACCTGGACCGCGACGGCGTCTCCTAGCAGCGAGCCGACCACGACGCCGCGGAACGCGAAGCTGACGGCGATGAGCACCGTGAGCGCCGCGATCCCGAGTGCGAGACTTGCCGTTCCTATCAAGGCCCGGCCGGGCGAGCGGGCCACATTGTGCACGGCCATGGTGGTCACAGTGCGCGGGTTGCGGCCGCGGCGCACGCCCAGCACGGGCGGGCGCACCGCGGCGATCGGGATCGCGCGGGCGGCGAGCCAGGCCGGCAGCGTGCCCGCGACGACTGCGACCGCGACCGCCGCCGGGATCGCGAGCAGGGCGCGGCCGGCCGAGGCGTGCAGGCCGAGCAGCGCCGCGGCGGGCAGGGCGGCGGCGGCGCCCAGCAGGCCTGCGAGCAGGCCGATGCCGGTCACCTCGCCGATCGCGCTGAGGAACAGCTTGGTCCTGGACCAGCCGAGGCAGGACAGGACGCCCAGCTCGGTGCGGCGGCCGCGGATCGCGGCGGCGGCGGAGTTGGCCACGAAGAGCGCGCAGACGACCAGGATCAGCACGAACAGGACCACGCTGCTGCGATCGACGGCGCGCAGGATGCTCGTCGCGACTCCCTTCTTGACCCAGTCCTCCGACAGGGTCAGCGCGGGCAGCCCGAACTTGCCCGCGGGCACGTCGATCGTCACCGGCTCCGGTGAGGAACCGGCCACGATGTCGACGGTCAGATGGGTGCTGACGGCGATCTGCTGCGCGACCTCGCGGATCCGCTCCAGCGACACCGGGTTCGGTCCGGTCACGCCCGCGACCCGGATGCGGATGGCGCTGATGGGGTCGGCGATCGGCAGGTTGTTGCCGAAGTAGCCGGTGTTCCAGAGCGCGGGCAGCGCGCTCAGCGACGTGACCAGGTTCACCGGCTGGCTGACCAGGCCGCCGAGGTTCTGGTTGGGCAGCAGGTCCAGGCCGTGCAGCGCGGCCCGGCTCGCGGCGTCAGCCGGCCCCGCGGTCACCGGCTGGTAGGCGCCGAGCGGCACCTGCGACAGCGGGTCGAACGACTTGATCTTCGCCGCGTCGTACGTCCCGACGAGCTTCGGGCTGGCGAAGTCGCCGGTGAAGTCGCCGCCGTCGGGGCCGTGCGGGATCAGCCGGCGGTACTGGTTGTCGGCGTTGTCCATGCTGGTTTGCGTGCCGTAGCCGAACCACCAGACCGAGGGCGGGTTGGTCACGCCCGCCGGCGTCAGCGCCCCGCCGGCGCCGCGACGGTACGTCGCCTCGCTGACGCCCCAGTAGGCGTTGATGCCCTCGACCGTCGGGCCCTTGTCGGTCATCTCGCCGAGCAGCTGCTGGTAGGCCTGCTGCACGGTGGTTCGCTTGCTGGCTACCACCTGACCGGGCGCGGTGGCCTCGTGCGCCATCCAGTTCTCGTCCAGCACCGGCGGCGCGGCCGGCGCCGCCAGCCGTTCCAGCCGGGTCAGCGCGTACTCGTTCATGCCGCTGGCCGACGCGGCCAGCACCGGGAACGACGAGACCCCGGACCCGCCGCGGTCCGGCCGGACCGAGTCCTGTCCGTTCTCGGTCAGGTACCGGCCGGAGACCAGCGCGTGATTGAGCCCGTCCAGCTTCGCCTCGGCGTCCGGGTCGACGGCCGCGATGAGCACCGGGACCTTCCAGCCCACCGAGTAGACCGCGGTGCGCTCGGTGCCGGCGGAGACGCCGGTCCCTTCGTGATTGGCCTTCGACCAGCACAGCGTCGTGGCCTGGGCCTTCAGGCCGAACGGCGCGTTCTCCGGCGGCTCGGGCGGGGACGGGCAGGTGGTCACGGCCGCGCCGCCGGGCAGTTCCTCGGTGACAGCGTCGGAGTTGGTATCGGTCCGCACCGGCTGCGGTGTGACGTAGACGTAGCTGGGCGGCTGCGGGATCTTGGTGGTGCCGCCGCCGCTGACCCAGGTCGTGCTGACCCGGTAGAGCTGCCGGCCGGGGACGGCGAAGTCGGCGGCGGGTACCGGGAAGTCGAACCCGCCGACCAGCAGGCTGTACCCCACCATCGCGATGGGCGCGGCGACCTGCACGCCGGCGATGGACGCGATCTTGTGATACTGCGCCATGGTGATGCCGCCGTAGATGCCGGACAGGAAGTCGGGCTGCACGGTACTGGTCTGGATCTCGGTCTTCGACCGCGTCCCGGCGGGCCTGACCAGGATGTCGTAGGCGGGCTGGAAGTGCGCGGTGACGGTCCCGACCGTGCGCAGCTGGGCGGTCGACGACGCGGCGGTGAGCACGGTGAACGCGGTCGCGGCGATGAACATGCCGAGCAGCAGCGCGGCCGACCGGGCTAGCCCGGACCGGATGTGCGACCAGCCGATCCGTCCCACCGCGGGCTGCCTTCCTGCCGGATACCTGCCTTACCTAGTGGCAATTTAAGGGCAGGGTAGATTCATAGCTAGTCACAATGCAAGATGAGACTTACTCGTTATGCCCGTCCAGGTTGTGACCGTCTGACAGGAGCGCGGCCACCATGCCCTTGCACCACGCGGTTCTTGCCCTGCTGGCCGAGAAGCCGGCCCATGGCTACGAGCTGAAAACCAGCTTCGAGCAGGCAGTCGGTGACCAGTGGGGTGGGCTGAACATCGGGCACCTTTATCAGGTTCTGGACCGGCTGAGCCGGGACGGCCTGATCGACTCCGAGCGCCAGCCGCAGCCGATCAAGCCAGATCGCGTCGTTCATCGGCTCACGCCGGCCGGCCGGGCCGAGCTGGACCGGTGGCTGGCCGAGCCGAGCACGCGACAGCGCGGTTACCGCGATGACTTCTTCCTGAAGCTGATGGCCGCGGTGCAGGCCGGCGACAGTGACGTGCTGGACGGCATGCTGCGCCGGCAGCGCGAGCACCTGCTGCGGGAGCTGCACGCGCTGTCCGAGGCCAAGGCGCAGCGCCCGCCGTCGGTCGTCGGGCTGCTCATCACCGCGGCCGAGCTGCACATCCGCGCCGACCTGGGGGTCGTGGACGCGGCCGAGAAGGCACTGGAGCCCGAGCTGCTGGCCCGCGCCGGCGCCGCCCCGGCCGGATCGGCGGCCGGGCAGGCCGCGGCCGGAGCCCAGTCCGCGGCGAGCTAGCCGGCCCGCCGCCGCGGCCTGGCGGAGCGGATGCCGGCGGTGCTCAGGCCGCCGCGTCGTCCGGTGCGCCGCCTGGCGGCGCGGATGCCGGCGGTGCTCAGGCCGCCGCGTCGTCCGGTGCGCCGTCGAGATCCTCGATCCGGGCGAACGACTGCGGCCGCGTCTCCTGCAGCCGCCCGGCCTCCGCCTCGGCCGCGCCCAGCGCCCGGACCAGGTTGTCGTGCGCGAGCTTGCCGCAGTCCGCCTCGGACCAGCCCGCGTCGAGCAGCGCGGCGATCAGCGCCGGGTAGGCCGAGACGTCCGCCAGGCCTTCTGGCAGCACGTCGACGCCGTCGTAGTCACCGCCGACGCCGATGTGGTCGATCCCGGCCACCTCCCGGATGTGCACTGCGTGCGCGACGACGTCCTTGATGGTCGCCACCGGCCGCGGATTCGCGGCCTGCCAGTCCTGCCGCACCTGGCGCCGGCTGGTGAGGTCGCGGTGATCCAGGCCCAGCCGCTCCATTTCGGCGGCGAGCTCCAGGTCCCAGTCCCGGCAGGCCTGCGACACGAACGCGGGCACGAACGTGATCATGCAGACGCCGCCGTTGCCGGGCAGCCGGGCCAGGATGTCGTCCGGGACGTTGCGCGGATGTTCGCAGACGGCCCGCGCGGACGAGTGCGAGAAGATCACCGGCGCGGTCGCGACGTCGAGCGCGTCGCTCATCGTGGTGGCAGCGACGTGCGACAGGTCGACCAGCATGCCCAGCCGCTGCATCTCCCGGACGACCTCGCGGCCGAATTCGGTCAGTCCGCCGACCGCCGGGCTGTCGGTGCCGGAGTCGGCCCAGGGCAGGTTCAGGTTGTGGGTCAGCGTCATATACCGGACGCCGAGCTGGTAGAGCGCGCGCAGGGTGCCGAGCGAGCACGCGATGGAGTGCCCGCCCTCGGCGCCCAGCAGCGACGCGATCCGGCCGGCCGATGTGATCCGTTCCACATCCGCGGCGGTGACCGCGAACTCCAGCGCCTGCGGGTATCGCGCGATCAGGCCGCGGACCAGGTCGATCTGTTCGAGCGTGGCGGCAACGGCGGCGTCGCCTTGCAGCTCGGCCGGCACGTACACCGACCAGAACTGCGCGCCGACGCCCCCGGCCCGCAGCCGCGGCAGGTCGGTGTGGGTGAAGTCGACGGGGCGGGAGATGTCGGTCTGCGCGGGATCCGGCAACCCGGCCTCCCGCAGCGCCCAGGCCAGGTCATTGTGCCCGTCGATGAGCGGGAAGCGGCGGAGCACGGCGCTCGCGGCCGCTAGCTCTGCGGCCAGGGAATCAGCATGCGACATGTGCCCAACACTAGGATGTCTGTGTGCAACGGCTGCGAATAGGTGTCTGGATTGTCGTAGCGGCCGCGACCTGCGCCGCTCTCGGGGCGTGGCTGGGCAGCCACCTCGACGACGGCAACACCGGGATGGTCGCGCTCGTCGGCGCGACCGCTGGCGTGCTCGGCTCGTTCCTGCCGAACTCCGTGCTCTGGGTCCGGGCCCGGCTCAGGCGGACCGGCGGTCCCTCCCAGGGCGCCGCGTGACCCCGGCCGCGCGGCCACGGGGGCGGTTATGCCCGGTGACTTCCTCCGGCTGCTGGATGTCCGGCTCTACCGTGCGTTTGACCTCGACGCGGCGGGCCGGGTGCTGGCCGGCAGCGACGACGACCGGCGCCACCCAGCTGATCGAGATCGCCCCGGACGGCAGCGACGACCTCGCTGACCGCGCTGCCCGGCGCGTGCACCGGGCGCTACCTGCCCGGCGAGCGGGCCGTGATCGTGTCCCACGACGAGGGCGGCAACGAGCAGCACCAGCTGTCGTTGCTGCGGCTGCCGACGTTCCGGCCGGGCCGCCCGCCAGCGCTGGACGACCTGGAGCCGCTGGTGCGCGACCCGCGCTGCATGCACGTGCTGGCCGACGTCCGGCCGGCGGCCAGATCTGCTACTTCGTCAACCGCCGCAACGGGGTCGACTTCGACCCGGTCATCCGCCAGCTCGCGGACGGCGCCGAGCGGGAGCTGGTGCTGGCCGACGCCATGTTCGGCGAGGCGGCGATCTCGCCCGACGGCCGGCTGGCTCGCGCTCACCGTGCACTCGCAAGGTCACCGCCAGCGTCCGCAGCATGTCGCGCTAGTCGACCTGACGGTGCCGGCCGGGCAGGAGCGGCTGACCGACGGTCACCGCGCCCGACGCGCCGGCGATGAACGGATCGCTGTGCCTGGACGCCGGACAGCGCCGCGCTGTACTTCAGCTCGAACAACGACCGGGAGTTCACTCGCCGTCGCCCGGTACGAGGTGGCCGGCGGCCAGCTGAGCTGGCTGGTGACCGACGGGAGCGCCGACCTGACCGGCTGGCTGTCGCCGGACGGCGAGCGGCTGCTGGTCGAGCGCAACGACGACGGCGCCTCGTCGCTCGCGATCCACGACGCGGCCAGCGGCGCGTAGCTCGGCCGACGTGCCGCTGCCGTCGCGGGCACGGTCGCCGACTCACGGCTGCCGCCGCCGCACTGGGCGGCCGATTCTGCGTGCGATCGGCCTGATCGATCAGCGGCGCGGAACTGCCGGGCGACGTGCTGCTGGCCGATCTGAGCCCGGTCGGCGCGGAGCGGCTGGCCGCGCCTGCCGCGTGCGGCCGCTGACGCATTCGGCCGCGCGTCTTCGGCGCCGACCGGACCGCGCTGCCCGAGCGGCACCAGGTGCCGGCGCCGGACGGCGAGACCGGTGCCGTGCCTGGTGTACCGGCCCGCGCCCGGCGGCGACCCGGACGAACTGACCGGATCGGCCGTCCTGGTCGTGCACGGCGGCCCCGAAGGCACAGGCGAGGCAGAGCTTCAGCACGTACGTGCAGATCCTGGCCGCGGCCGGGCCACACGGTGCTGGTGCCCAACGTGCGCGGCTCTACCGGCTACGGCAAGCGCTGGTACTCCGCCGACGACGGACACCGCCGGCTGGACTCGGTCGCCGACCTCGCGGCGCTGCACGCCTACCTGCCCGAGCTGGGCCTGGACCAGGCGCGGGCCGCGCTGTGGGGCGGCTCCTACGGCGGGTACATGGTGCTGGCCGGCCTGGCGTTCCAGCCCGAGCTGTGGGCCGCCGGCGTCGACATCGTCGGCATCGCCTCGCTCGTCACGTTCCTGGAGAACACCTCGGCCTACCGGCGCGCCTACCGCGAGCGCGAGTACGGCACGCTCGCCGACGACCGCGAGTTCCTGCACTCGGTCTCGCCGCTGACCAGGGTCGACGACATCCGGGCGCCGCTGTTCATCATCCACGGCGCGAACGACCCGCGGGTGCCGCTGAGCGAGGCCGAGCAGATCCACGCCGCGATGACCAGCCGCGGCCGCGAGTGCGAGCTGCTGGTCTACGCCGACGAGGGGCACGGGCTGGCCAAGCGGGCCAACCGGGCGGACGCGGTGCCCAAGGCGCTGGCCTTCCTGGCCCGGCACCTCGCCCGGCCGGTGGCTAACTGACCCGGCGTTTAAAGGTGTAGGTCGTCAGCGTCCAGGGCGCGTCCCAGTACGTGTGCTCGTCGCCCTGCGGCCGGTGCTCTTCCTGGCTGGTGAGCTCCCAGCCGTCCTTGCCGACCTTGTTCAGCAGTTGCAGCGGGCTGAGCTGGGTGCCGGTCATGTTCTCCTCGACCTCGCCGTCGGGGCCGTGCCACAAGATCGTCCGGGTGTGGTGCTGATCCTGCGCATCCAGCGAGATCGTGAGCTGCGCGTACTGCCAGACGGACATGCCGCCTAGTGTTCCCGGGCCCGGCGGGGCCTACCCACCGTTATCGCCCCCGAACGAAGTGTGGATTTTGGGGGCGGTCAGCCCGCAAAGTCCACGCCTTGCTGCCCCCAGCCCGGACAGACGCGACAAATGATCAATTAGGCCGCCAGCGGTCGCCTCGCCCGGCGGCCGCAAACCCGGTGCTCACTAGCATGGCCGCGTCCAGAGCTTCCCAGGATCGCCGTCCGGGTGACGGCCAGTACCCGGAAGGACCGCCGTGACGACCACCACCACGGGCGCGGCCAGCGGGAGCAGCGACAAGACGCTAGTGCTCGCCGCGATGATCTTCGCGGTGGCCATGACCTTCATCGACCAGACGATCGTCTCGATCGCGGTCCCGAAGATCCAGACCGAGTTGCACCTGTCCATCAACACCGTCCAGTGGGTGGTGAACGGCTACCTGCTCGCGCTCGCGGCCATGTTCGCGTTCGGCGGCCGGCTGTCCGACACGGTCGGCCACCTGAAGATGGTGATCGTCGGCATCGTGGTGTTCACCGTCGCCTCGATTGCCTGCGGGCTGACTCCCGCCGGCTCGGCCGCCGCCGCCTGGATCATCACCTGGCGGGTCATCCAGGGTGTCGGCGGCGCGTTCATGTACCCCGCGGCGCTGGCGATCGTCGTCGCCGCGTTCCCGGTGCGCGAGCGCGGCCGGGCGATGGCGATCTTCTTCGGCGTGGCCGGCGGCCTCACCTCGATCGGCCCGATCCTGGGCGGCTACCTCAGCGAGTGGACCTGGCGCGCGATCTTCTGGGTGAACGTGCCGGTCGCGATCATCGCGCTCATCCTCACGTTCCTGGCCCGGCCGCACACCCAGATCCGGCCCGGCCGACTCGACTGGAACGGGCTGGTCCTCATCGCGGGCGGGGTCGGGCTGACGGTCTTCGGCCTGCAGCAGACCCAGGTCTGGGGCTGGGCCAACGCGACCGTAATCCTGTGCATGATCGTCGGCGTGCTGCTGCTGGTCGCGTTCTGCCGCTACGAGCGCGGCAAGGCCGAGCCGCTCATCGACGTGCGCACGTTCCGGATCCGGGCGTTCGCGGTGCAGAACGTCATCCTGTTCATCTCGATGATCGTCTTCATCCCGATCTTCTTCTTCGCCAGCATCTACGCGCAGATCTCGCTCGGCGACGGCCCCCAGGAGGCCGGCCTCTACCTGCTCGTCTTCTTCCTCGGCTTCGCGCCCGGCGTGCAGGTGGGCGGGCGGCGGCTGGACAAGTACGGCGCGAAGGGCGTCGTGGTGGCGGGCTGCGTGATCGCCGCGATCGGGCTCGCGCTCTGGGCCAGCAAGGTGACGCAGCTGAGCCTCGGCCAGCAGTGGTACTACATCGTGATCGCCGGCTTCGGCATGGGACTGATGCTGGGCCCGGCGAACACCGACGCGATCAACCAGGTGGGCCGGCTGTCCTACGGCGAGGCCACGGGGGTGACCCAGACGGTCCGGAACTTCGGCGCGAGCTTCGGCCTGGCCGCGCTCGGCACGCTGCTGGTGACGGTGGAGCGCAACCGGCTGACGACGCGGCTGGCCGCCTGGGCCTGCCGTCCGGCGCCGCGCACAGCACCGCCAAGGCCATCGCGTCGAACCACCAGAGCAGGCCGCCGTCCGGGGTGTCGGCGGCCGAGGCGACGCACGTGTTCCACGCCGCCTCGCTCAGCGTCGCCGACGGCATGCAGGCCGTGCTGTACGGGATGGCCGGCGTGATGGCCGTCGCCGCCATCGTGGCCAGGGTCGGCCTGCGCCGCGGCATCCACGCCGCGCCCGATGCGCTGGAACCGGAGACCAGCGCGCCGCCGCCGGGGACGACGGCCAGCCCGGCCATCGCTGCGGACGACCAGGAGGACCGGCCATCGCGCCCGGTCCGGTAGCCGGACCGGGGCTGGACGCGTTCGTCGCGGATCTGCGCGAGCTACCGTTCGCGCCGCCGGCCGGGCCGTGCTGGGGGGTCATCGGCCGGGTCGAGAACCTGGTCCGCGGCGCACTGGCCCGGCTGGCGCCGGAGTTCGAGCGCACCGCGCCGGACGTCGCGGTGCATCGTTCCGCCATGGTGGCGGCCTCGGCCGAGCTGACCGGTCCGGCGATCGTCGGGCCCGGCTGCCGGATCGGGCCCGGCGCCCTGCTGCGGGGCGGGGTGTGGGCCGGCCGCGACGTCACCGTCGGCCCGCAGTCCGAGATCAAGGGCTCGCTGCTGTTCGCCGGGTCAGCGGCTGCGCACCGCAACTACGTCGGGGACTCGATCGTCGGCGCCGACGTCAACCTCGAAGCCGGGGCGGTCCTCGCCAACCACTTCAACGAACGCGCGGACAAGTCGATATTCGTGCTTCTGGACGGGAACGTGGAGCCCACCGGGCTGGTCAAGTTCGGGGCGGTACTCGGTGATGGGTGCCGGATCGGGGCCAACTCCGTCACCAGCCCGGGCACGCTGCTGCGGCCCGGCACGATCGTGCCCCGACTGACCCTTATCGATCAGCTGAGCGCGCCCGGCTAGCATCAGCGCAGGGACACCCGATTCCAGCTGGAAGGGCCTTCGATGACGACACCGGCATCGGCGCTGCAACTGCGTTCGCTCGTGACCGACGACCAGAAGGTCGAGTTGTTCCTCGACACCGTCGAGGTCCCGGTGCCGGGCCCGACCGAGGTGCTGATCCGGGTCGAGGCCGCGCCGATCAATCCGTCCGACCTGGGCCTGCTGCTGGCCGGCGCGGACGTCACGGCGGCGATCGCGACCGGCACGCCGGACCGCCCGGTGATCGTCGCGCCGCTGCCGGCCGCCGCGATGCGGGCGATGAAGGCCAGGATCGGCGTGCCGATGCCGGTGGGTAACGAGGGCGCGGGCACCGTCGTCGCGGCGGGCTCGTCCGACGCCGCGCAAGCGCTGGTCGGCAAGACCGTGGCGGCGGCGGGCGGCTCGATGTACGGGCAGTACCGCGCCGTCGACGTGGCGTTCTGCCTGGAGTTGCCGCCTGGCACCGCCGCCGCCGACGGCGCGTCCTCGTTCGTGAACCCGATGACGGCGCTCGGCATGGTCGAGACGATGCGGCTGGAGGGCCACACGGCACTGGTGCACACGGCGGCCGCCTCCAACCTCGGGCAGATGCTGCTCCGGCTGTGCCAGGCCGAGCAGGTGCCACTGGTCAACATCGTGCGCAAGCACGAGCAGGAGGAACTGCTCCGCTCGGCCGGGGCGAGCTACGTCTGCAACTCGACTGCGCCGTCGTTCATGGACGATCTGATCGCGGCGCTCAAGGCGACCGGCGCCACCCTGGGCTTCGACGCGACCGGCGGCGGCAAGCTGACGAGCCAGATCCTGACCGGCATGGAGGCCGCGGCGAGCGCGGACGCCAGCTTCAGCCGGTACGGCTCGGCCGTGCACAAGCAGGTGTACATCTACGGCGGCCTCGACCGCGCGCCGACGGAGCTGACCCGCAACTTCGGCATGGCCTGGGGCGTCGGCGGCTGGCTGCTGACCCCGTTCCTCGGCCGCATCGGGCTGGAGGGCATCGCCCGGTTGCGCGCTCGGGTGGCGGCCGAGCTGAGGACGACGTTCGCCAGCAGCTATACCGACAAGGTCACGCTGGCGGGCGCGCTCGATCTCGGCGCGCTGACCGCCTACGCCCGGCAGGCCACCGGATCCAAGTACCTGATCCTGCCGAACGGCTAGCGGTCGGCTCCGGTGAACGTCGCCAGGTCTATCGGCCTGTTCCTCGCGGCCGGACTCGCCGAGATCGGGGGCGGGTACCTGATCTGGCGGTGGCTGCGCGAGGGCGCCCCGGTCGTGCTCGGCATCATCGGCGCGATCGTCCTGGTCATCTACGGCGTGATCCCGACGCTGCAGCGCAGCTCCGACTTCGGCCGGATCTACGCGGCCTACGGCGGCGTCTTCGTGGTGGCGTCGCTGCTGTGGGGCTGGGGCTTCGACGGATTCCGGCCCGACCGCTATGACGTGGCCGGCGCCGCGGTGGTGCTGGTCGGCGTCGGCATCATCTACTTCGCGCCGAGATGAGGACAGCGGGCTGCTAACGGCCGGCAGCCACTTCGGGCCCGCCCGCTGACACCTCGGTCGCCCCCGCGCGCTGCGGGACCGTCCGCAGGCCCCGCACCAGCCGGGCTCAGCAGGGCCAGCCCGAGCGCGCCGGCGGGTACCAGCGTCACCAGCGCCTGCAACTGGTACCGCCAGGAGAACACGAACACGTCTGAGACCAGCAGGATCGCCGCTCCCATCACGAAGAACAGGAACGTGGCCAGCGCCAGTTGCCGGGTTGCCTCATCCAGTCGCCGGCGCATCAGCGCGATCACCGAGCCGGCCAGGCCGGCCAGCGTGCAGAGCAGCAGGACCGGCCCGGGGGTGTAGCCGCCGTCCAGCTGATAAGAGCGGAGGAACGCGGCGACGGGCCGCCAGACCGCGGGCAGGCCGCCGCCGAACTGCCGGGTGATCGCGTCGACTTCCGGCCTGGTCGCGTGCGGCGTGAGGTACGGGAACGACTTCTGGAACTGCCAGCGGCTGACCGGCGGGTCGCCCGGCTCGGTGTGCCGGGTGACGGCGTACACCTTCACGACGTCCCGGAGGTAGGAGCCGGCGACCCGGACCGGCTGCTGGGTCACGACGGCCCGGTTGAAGCCGGTGATCAGGGAGTCGACCTCGGCCCGCGGCAGGGCGCGGTAGTCGGCCTGGACCGGCGACGGATAGCCGAACTGCAGCCAGTCGCTGCCCATCGCCTGGGCCTGCGCGTCCGGGCAGATCTTGCGCTCGGCGGGCGACAGCCGGATCGTCTTGCAGTCCACCGCCGCCGCGGTCCGCCCGTACAGGGACGTCACGCCGGAGTGCGACAGGAAGAAGCTGCCCGTCATGACGTACGAGCCCGCGCAGTAGGCCAGGATCGGGATGGCGCAGGCCACGACCATGACGGCCGCCCGGCGGACGGCCCGCCGCCAGCCGCCGCCGGCCACGAGCAGGTAGACGGCGGCGGGCACGATCAGGGCCTCCGCCGCCTGCCACACGATGGCGGCGGTGCCGAAGATGAGCCCGGCTACCAGTACCGCCCGCCAGGTGGTCTTCGGCCGCCAGAGCAGGACGGCGAAGCCGGCCACGAGCAGCGCTTCCGACAGCGTGGTCGGCATGATCGCCTGCTCTTGCTGGAGCTGGTAGGCGTCCAGCAGGACCGGCGCCATCGCCAGCGCGGCCAGCCAGCGCGAGACCCCGCGCCGCAGCAGCAGCCGGTAGATCACGACGGCGATGACGATGCCGGTCAGGTGCTGCACGGCCGCGACGGCGTTGAGGTTCGCGACCGAGAGGATCGCTCGCAGCGGTCCCTTGTAACCCTCAGGGTCGTTGCCCTGCGAGTCGTAGAGGTACTTGACCGAGTCGATGTAGAAGAGCGCCGGCCGGTAAGCGAACTGCGCCATCAGCCGCAGGATCACACCGAGCGTGACCAGGATCACGGCGAGCCAGTGCTGGCGCAGGCTCGCCGTCCAGCCGGACAGCCTGGGAACCGGCACCGAGGCAGTCGTCTGCCGGTCAGTTACGGGCTGGGCCGGGGCCGGAAGCTGGCCCTCGCGCGGGGTCGCGGCCACCAGCTCAGATCCTGGGCGGCAGCGGCTGGCCTCCGCTGGAGTGCCAGATGGCCAGCACGACTGTGACCAGCGCGAGCCATCTGGTCATCCGGTTGCGCGGTATTTCTGACAGCGTGACCCAGGCGATGGCCGTGTACCAGGCCATCGTCCAGGGCGCGACGAGGATCCAGGCGAACGAGACTGCGAACGGCGCGACGATCTCCCGCGGCTGCTCGGCGGAGATCCGCCGGTAGATTACCCAGGCGAGGGCGAGCATCGCGATCGGCCAGAGCAGGCTGATGATCGTGCCCATCGTGTGCTGCGGCAGCCCGGCCACGTGAATACCGAGGGTTTGCAAGAACCACCACGGTGACGGCAATTCCACCCAGGACGAGCCCGCGGCGAGCGGTTTCAGCGCGGTGAAGCCGTAGAAGCTGTAGATCACGCCGACGGTGACCAGCGACACCGCCGTGATCCGGGCCGTTCGCATCCATTCCCGGCGCATCAGCAGCGGGAACGCCAGGCCGAGGCCGACCAGGATCGCGGTGATCTTCACCCCGCAGGCGACCCCGATCAGCACCCCGATCAGGACGTCACCCCACCGGCCGTGGACCCGGCGGGCGAGCTGGATGGCGCAGATCGCGGCCGCGGCCACATACGTGTCGGAGTGCCCGCCGCTGACCAGCTGCTGGATGATGACCGGGTTGGCCGCCCAGAACAGCGTCGCCCGGATCGGGTCGACCGAGGTCTTGAGCAGCAGGAACCCGACCCCCACGAACACCAGGCCGTTCAGGATCATCAGGACCCAGATCGTGTGCGCCACGTTAGCCCCGCCCAGGGCCGCCGAGCCCGACTGCATCGCGGTGGCAACCGGGCCGTAGACCGACGGCTGGTTCTTCCACAACACGCCGATGGCGTCGTAGTACGGCAGGAAAGTCGGGTGCGCGAGGTGCATGTACGGCTGCACGGTCACGGGGCAGTGGTACTGGTTGCTCCCGAAGAGCCACTGACATGGGCTCGTCGTGTACGGGTTGCCGCCCTGCGAGGAGATCCGGCCGTAGGCGGCGTAGCTCGCGGTGTCCGATGAGCCGACCGGCGTGATGCTCACCATCACCGCCACGATCGCGGCGGAGATCAGGAACAGCCGGGTCGGATTCGGCCGCCAGCCCTGGCTGTGCGCCCAGAGCATGCCCGCCAGGCCCAGGCAGGCGAGGATGTCGCCGGTGTACAGGATCCCGCCGATATAGATGGGGTGCTCGCTGGCGAGGTGCGAGAGCGCCGGGAACGTCTGCGCGAACAGGTGCGTGAGCGGTAGCTGCGCCGACAGCGTCATCTGATTCGGCGCGCTGGCCCCGACGAGCATGCCGAGCAGCAGGCCGACGACGGAGACTGAGACGGCGACCTTGGGGTCGGACAGCCGGCTCCAGGCCAGCTTGCGGATGACCCGGCTGACGACCCACTCGATGGGGCCATTGGGGCCTGGCCCGTCCAGCGGACCCGGGTGCCGCGGCGGCCGGTCGAGCCCGACCGAATCGGTCGTCTCGGCCGGGTTGGACACCTGCGTCACCTGGGCCTTACCTCCATACGGCGGCTGATCTGGGCGACCAGGATCGGCGCGAGCGTCCCCGTGCTCGGCCGTCTTGGGATCCTGGAAAGCCGTCATTACTTCTCGGACAGACCCTTCCTGCAGGTCTTTGCCAGCGTAGGGGCGCACCCCGTGGCCGACGCCGGTTTCGCCGGAAACATGACGGCGAGAACCCTACCTCAGGAACCTGAGGATCGGGCTTAGGTGGCAGCCGCCCCCGTACCTGCCCGCCTTATCCAGAAAAACTCACAGCCCACATGGCTTCGACCAGCGGCAGGGTCGTGTTCGGCCTTCGGATTGGACAACTGCGATTTTACCGCTGCCGATTCCCAGCGTGATCCAGGTAACCCCGTCTTGTCTCAGCAGTTACAGGAGGGTGATCAGCCCAGGTCAGCCCGGCGGGCCACGTGCAGCACCGCGCCCCAGTGCCGGCGCAGGAATCCGTCTGGCCTGCTGGCCAGGCGCCGCCTGATCTCGCCGTAGAGTCGCTCACGCTGCCAGCCGGCCATGGCCAGGTGCCCGGAGAACGTGTCGAGCAGCCGGATGTATCCGTCCGCGTCGTAGCGGATTTCCCAGTCGAACTGCCGTACCCGCACGTCCTCGAAGAGCCCGCTGGCGCGAATCTCCGCCGCGCTGTCGGGCAGC
This sequence comes from uncultured Actinomycetota bacterium, assembly GCA_963726425.1. Lineage (GTDB taxonomy): Bacteria > Actinomycetota > Actinomycetes > Streptosporangiales > Streptosporangiaceae > JAJYUU01. The sequence goes on from CAVSCN010000023.1 coordinate 63,316, forward strand.
TGGCCGGGCTCGGGGAAGCTGCCTTCGGCCGGCGTCCCCTCGCCGATCTCGTCGTATACCGGCTGGATGTCCCGGAAGAAGGAGTCTCCGCCGGGCGGAACCGCGTGCGTGGCGGACCAGAAGGCAAGGTGGCCGCCCGGCCGCAGCACCTCCCAGGCTCTCCGGTATTTCACCACCGGGTCGATCCAGTGCCATGCTGTCGCCGCGAACACCAGGTCAAAGCCGCTCTCGGCCGGCGGCCAGGTCTCGAACTCCGCGGTAACGACCCGGCTGTCGCCGGAACCGGCCAGATTGGCGCGGGCGGCGGCGGCGAGCTCGGGTCCCAATTCCACGCAGGTGAGCCGGTACCCGTGCCGGGCCAGCGGGACCGTCGCCTTCCCGGTGCCGCAACCGACCTCCAGTAGCCGGTCTCCCGGCCGCAGGTCCGCGAGCCGGATCAGTTCGGCAAAGAGGGCGGCCGGGTAGTCGGGCCTGGCCTGGTGGTACCGCTGCGCCGCCGAATTGAACGTGGTCCGCAGCCGCTCCCGGTCTGCCATGCGTGTGTCCGCCCTGCGTGCTTGACCGCTCGGCGTACCCGGCCGGGTACTCGCTGGTGGCCAGGTGCGACGACTCCGCTACAGTGCGCAGCGAGGATCGACGATCGGCGGGTACCGACAATACCGGCCCGGCTCGCTAACCCGAAGGCGGATTAATCCGGTCATTATCTGTCAGGACCAGTGGAATTGATGGCCATGTGGCGCGACTAGCGGTGTGGCGGGACGGGTAAATGTGATTGATCAGTGCCAGTGAGGGTGCTGCTTCCGGGTGAGGCAGCAGGCACTACGGGGGGAGGCACCAGGTGGACCTACTCATCTTCTTGGCCGTCCTGACGGTCATCGCCTGGCTCAGGAAGGGCTGACCAGGCCGGCGGCACCGGCCGCTACTGTGGCCAGATGCTCCTGCGGAGGTTAGGCCACAGTTGCCTGCTGGCCGAGGAAGCCGGCGCCCGGATCCTCATCGACCCGGGTTGTTTCGCCCACGGGCTGGCAGACCTGCGTGATCTCACCGCGGTCCTGATCACGCACATTCACGAAGATCATCTTGACTTCGGCACGCTGCAATCGGTCCTGGCCGCCAGTCCGGCGGCCCGCGTCATCAGCGACGAGGCGAGCGCGGCCGCGCTGGCGGACCGGGGCGTGCGGGCCGAGGCCGTCCGCGAGGGTGACGTGCTCGATCTCGGCGTGCGGGTCAGCGTGCACGGCCGGGAGCACGCGGTGATCCATCCGGACCTGGAGAACGTGCCGAACGTCGGCTACCTGGTCGCGGACCGGCTGTTCTGCGCGGGTGATGCGTTCACCGTCCCGGCCGCAGCGGTCGAGATCCTGGCGGTTCCGGTCGGCGCAGCCTGGATGAAGGCAGCCGAGGCGATCGACTGGCTGCGCGTCATCCGGCCCAGGATCGCGGTGCCGGTGCACGACCACGGCAACGTCTTCGCCGAGTGGATCTGTGGCCTCTTCGCGGAGCTGGGTCCGGCCGGGACGACGGTGCTGGCACTGGACGGGAGTGCTCCGACCGAGATGTGACCCTTTGCGCCCGCCGGCTTGGTAGGTTGAGCTGCCGCGGGTCGAGGAGGTCGGGTGAAGGCACTCGTGTTCCAGCACAGTCTCGCGCGGGAAGCGGCGGCGACCATCGGCGGGCGAGTCGACCAGCGCGCGTTCACGTCCAGGTTCGCGCCCGTGCGCCTGGACGACATCGACGAGCTGCCGCTGCCGGCCGCGGACTGGGTCCGGGTCGAAACGACGTTCTCGGGCCTGTGCGGGTCGGACGTGAAGCAGATCCTGCTGAACGGCGCCAGGGACAATCCGCTGACCGCCCTGGTGTCCTTCCCGCACGTCCTCGGGCACGAGGTAGTCGGGCGACGGATCGACACCGGCGAGCGGGTCGTGCTCAACCCGTGGCTGTCGTGCGGCCCGCGCGGCATCGACCCGCCCTGCGCGGCCTGCCGGGTCGGGCGGTACCCGTGGTGCCGCAACTTCCGCGGCGGCGACCTGCCGGTCTCGATTCACATCGGGAACTGCGCGGCGGCGTCCGGCGCGCACGCGGAGCGCTTCGCCGCGCACGTCTCGCAGCTGTTCGCGATCCCCGGCCACATCTCGGACGAGGCCGCGGTGCTGGCCGACCCGGTCAGCGTCTCCCTCCGCTCGATCCTGCTCGCGCCGCCGGCCGACGGTCAGGCCGTGCTGGTGTACGGATCAGGCACGCTGGCCTTCGCGGCGATCGCGCTCCTGCGCTACCTGTATCCCGGCGCGGAGGTGTGGGCGGCAACCCGGCCGGGCAAACGGGCGGAGCTCGCGACCAAGCTCGGCGCGCACGCGGCCCTGTCGTCGGTGCCCGACGAGCTCGTCGCGCAGGTGGCCGCGCGGGTCGGCACGAAGCCACTGCGGCCCTGGAACAACCGTGACTGGCTGCAGGATGGCCCGGCCGTCGTCTACGACACGATCGGCTCGACGGAGACGGTCGAGACGTCACTGCGGCTGCTGGCGACCGGCGGAACCCTCATCGTCTCCGGGGTCGAGCCGCCCAAGCGCTTCGAGTGGACGCCGCTGTACTTCAAGGAACTACGGGTCGTCGGCTCCAACGGCTTCGGCGTCGAGGAAGTGGGCGGCGTCGCCAAGCACGCCATGCTCCACTACTTCGACTTCGTCTCCGACGGCCTGGACCTGACCCCGGTTATCACCCACCGGTTCCCGCTGGCCCGGTGGGACGAGGCGGTGCTCGCGGTGAAGGATTCGCGCCGCACCGGCGCCGTCAAGGTCCTGCTGGAACCCAGCCCGTAGCCCCGGCTGTACCACCTCGTTCTCCGGGGCTGACCAATACCTATACGCGGCCGTAGTTCTCCCGTAGCAACGGCCTGGCTGGCCGGCCATGTTCGGGCCGGGCAGCCAGGCCGCAATGGTTTTGCCGTTTCGGTTGCGCAAAAATTCTACCTAGGTAGAGTTTGCCGCATGCCCGCCCGGATCCGCTTCTCCGCTCAGACCTTCGCGGTCCTCTCCGCGCTCGCCGGCCAGCCCGCCGCCTGGCGGCACGGGTATGACCTGGCGCGCGAGACCGGCCTGCGGCCGGGCACGCTCTACCCGATCCTGATCCGGCTGTCCGACCAGCAACTCGTCGGCGCTCGCTGGACGGACGGCGAACCAAGGCGGCACCAGTACCAGCTGACTCCCAGCGGGCTAGCGGTGGCCGCAGCCGCGTCCGCCGACTCGGCGCGCCAGGCCGCGCAGACGGCGGGGCGGCGCCGGGCGCCGCTGCGCCCGATGCCGGCACCGCGCCCGGCCACCGGGGAGGGCTCATGACCGAGTTCCTGTCCAGCGCGCTGGCGGCGATCCTGCGGGGCGCGGCCCGGGCTCTGCCCGCCGAGCGGCGGCAGTGGGCGGAGGCGATCGGGGCCGAGGCCGCGAGCGCCCCCCCAGGGCGATCACGGGCGCACTGGCTCGCTGGCGGGTTGTGGCTGATCGCAAAGGAGGCGAACGTGGTGCGCAGGATCGGCTATGGCATTGGCATCGTGGCGGTGGGTGCAGTCGTGTCCTGGGTGCTGTGGCTCAGCTTGCGCGCAGCGCCGGCCGCGGACGTCGAGGCGACGACCGACCGAGCCCGGGTACTGGTCGGCGTCGGCGCGATGCTGGTGCTGCCGTGGGTGGGCCGCCGACGCGGCCTGTTCGGCCCGGTAGGCGACAGCCTGGCGGCACGGCTGGTGCGAATCTCGACGCTGGCGGCGCTGTGCGCGGTGGGCATCTGGCTAGTGGGCCTGGACCGGCGCTCTGACGTGAACAGCGTCGTCGGGTCCGGCCACTTCAACTGGCTGCAGGAGGCTGGCGGCCTGACCCTCATCTGCGCGGTCCTGACGTTCGCGGTCCTGGCCGGACCGCGGGTTGTGCAGGCCAGATGGCCGCAGGCCGACCCGGCCATGGCCTGGATGATCACCGGAATTGCAGCAATGATCGCGTTCTTCGTGGCCCCGTTCCAGACCGTCGCCGTGGGATACGTCGCGGCGGTACTGGCAGCCACCGCGCGCCGGTCGCCGGTCGTCCCGGCGGCGCTCGCGGCCGGCCCGCTGTGCGGGCTCGCGGCGGGATCCGCCATTTACGGCATCACCGCCATCAACATGAGCGAGTCGACGGGCATGTTCGTGGCGCTCATCGTCGCGCCACTCGTCACCGGCGCGCTGGCCGCCCCGGCCGGGGCGGTCGCCGCGTGGCGGGCAGCGGCGATCAAGGATCCGCGGGAGTTCCGGTTCGCGCAGGACAAGCAAGGTATGCTCGCCGGCCTGGCGGCGGGCGCAACGGCAGGCGCTGTTCCTGATGACGATAGCCAGCTTCCCCGGCATGCTGCTGATGATCACGGGCCCGGTCGCTGGCCTGCTCGGCGGCGTGACCGGCGCCACCTTCGCCGCCCGGCATCCGCGCGCGCCCCGGTCGGGCAGCTTCCAGGCCGGCGTGTACACATCGAGTACTTAGCGATTCCGTGCGGCGGCATGGCCGCCGCACCGGCGGAATCAGGAGCGGGTGACAAAGCAGGCGACCGCCCAGACGCCGTCGTCATCACGATCCTCTGCTTCGGCTAACCCGGACGTGCAGCGTCCGGGTTACGCCCTACGGTGGACGCCATGACTGACACCGATTACCCCTGGGAGCCGCCCCGCGCCGGGTCGGAGACCGAGCACCTGCTCGCCGCCCTCGACCGGCTGCGCGTCACGTTCAGGTTCAAGGCTGACGGCCTGGACAAGGCCGGATTGCAGGCCCGCTTCGGCGCCTCCGAGCTCACGATCGGCGGCCTGCTCAAGCACCTCGCGTCGGTAGAGGACTACACCTCCACCGTGAAGCTGACCGGCGAGCCGATCGGCGCACCCTGGGACGCGTTCGGCTGGGACGGCAGCAACGACTGGGAGTTCGAGTCGGCCGCCGCCGACACGCCGGGCCAGCTCTACGCCCTCTGGGACGGCGCGGTCCACCGGTCACGGGCCCGGTTCGACGCGGCACTGAGCAGCGGCGGAGTCGACGGGCTGGCGCACGCCTCGTTCCCTGACGGCCAGCACGCCAGCGTTCGCCGGCTCTTGTTCGACCTGATCGAGGAGTACGGCCGCCACACCGGGCACGCGGACCTGATCCGCGAGTCGGTCGACGGGCGCACCGGCGAGGACCCGCCGGCCGGTTGGCACCCGGTCACCGGCCCGCTGCCGCTGCGGGACTGACCCGATCGCCGTGCCCGGCCGGCCCTTGCTCCTGCTCGACGTGGACGGCGTGCTGAACCCGTATGCGGCCGCAACCTGCCCGGACGGCTATGCCGAGTACGAGTTCTTTGCGGGCGAGGAGCCGGTGCGGGTGTGCCCGGAGCACGGACGCTGGCTGCGGGAACTCGCGACCCGGTTCGAGCTGACGTGGGCGATCGCTGGTGACCGGCCGCTGGCCTGGCTGGACGAGGCCCTCGCGCCGGAGGTACGCGAGTGGGCGGCTGAGCGCCACGTTCCCACCTTGCTGATTGACGTTGACCCCGCGATCGGGCTTACTCGCCAGGCTGTCGATGAGTGCCTAGGCTGGGCCAGCGACAGCGCCAGTTCAGGCCGAGGATGAGGAGCACGGCGATGCCGGTCATCGAACTGCCGGGCGTACCGATGTGGTACTCCGAGCGCGGCGAGGGCGAGCCCGCGGTCCTGCTGCATCCGGGCGGCGCGGGCGTGGACGCGCGCGCGCTCGGCCCGACGGACGAGGCGCTCAGCCGGGTCCTGCGCACGTACTGCCCTGAGCAGCGGGCGCACGGGCGGACCCCGGACGTCGACGGCCCGCTGAGCTACGAGCTGATGGCCGGCGACACGATCCTGTTCATCGAGCGCGTCATCGGGGAGCCCGTGCACCTGGTGGGTTGCAGCGACGGAGCCGTGGTCGCGCTGACCGTCGCGCGACTCCGGCCCGACCTGGTGCGGCGGCTGGCATTCGTCGCCGGGGTCTTCCACCACGACGGGTGGCACGACGGCGTCCTCGACGGCGACCCGCCTGACTTCCTGCGGCAGAGCTACGCGGAGATCTCGCCGGACGGCCCCGCGCACTATGACGTCGTGGTCGCCAAGCTGGCGGCGATGCACGCGACCGGGCCGGCCTTCACCACGGCCGACCTGCGCGATATCGCGCCGCGCACGCTCGTGCTGGTCGGGGACGACGATGAGGTGCGGCTTGAGCACGCGATCGATCTGTACCGGAACTTGCCGGACGCAGAACTCGGCATCGTGCCGGGCACCTCGCACGGGCTGCTGGTCGAGAAGCCCGACCTGTGCAACCAGATCATCATCGACTTCCTCACCACCGAGCCGGTGCCGACGTACGCGCCCATCCGCCGGGCGGCCGCGTCCTGATACCGCTGTGACTGTCGGTGCCCGTTCGTAGGCTCGGACCATGGCCGATGCGAGTTTGTCCGTGGCGGACCGGGAGCTGTTCCTGGCCGAGCCGCACATCGCGGCGTTGTCGGTGGCGGCGGGGCCGGACCGCGGTCCGCTGACGCTGCCGATCTGGTACCAGTACGAGCCGGGCGGCGAGGCGTGGGTGCTGACCGAGGCCAAGTCGCGCAAGGCCCGCCTGATCGAGGCGGCCGGGCGCTTCAGCCTGATGGTTCAGCGCGTCACGCCGACTACCCGCTACGTCTCGGTGGAGGGTCCGGTCACCCGGACCGTTCCGAGCACCGAGGCGCTGCTGCTGGAGATCACCACCCGGTACCTGACCGGCGACCGGGTCCAGGAGTATCTCGACTTCGCCGCTACCGAACTGGGCGAGCAGATCGCGATCTACCTGCGGCCGGAGCGATGGCTGACGGCCGACCTCGGGCCGGGCTGAGCGGCACTACCGCATCAGGCCGGCGCGACGCGACGCGCCACCTCGGCGAGTTCGGGCCAGCCCGCTGACTCCTGGACGCACCGCGCGAACAGCCACAGCAGTACGCGGGCTGGATCCAGGCCGGTGAGATGGGCCATGCGCCGGGCCAGACCGTGCGGATCGGTGGCCAGCCGCTGGTCGCAGTTGAGCATGTGCTGGAGCACGTCGTAGGCGGGATCACCGACGTACGGCTTCGGGTCGATGGCCAGCCACGGCTCGCGCGCGGCGGCCAGCACGTTCCCGGCGTGCAGGTCCGTGCAGAGCAGCACGTGCGCGGGCGCGCTGGCCGGGAGTTCGCGGAACAGCGAGATCCCGGCCCGGATCAGGCCGGGGTCCAGCCGGGTCGCGCCGGTGGCGGCGGTTCGCTCGAACCGATCCGCCCAGTCCGCGCACATAACGCGCAACGGCTGGAACGGGTGCCGCTCGGCGGGCATGATCCACATCCGGCGCAGCAGATCGGCGATCACCAGATCCTGCTCGGGCTCGGGCCGGGCGGCCAGCGGGGCGCCGGGCACGCACCGCTCCAGCAGCAAGGCAACGGCGCCGTCAAATGCCCGGGCCGCGCGCAGCACCACGGCGCCATTCCCGACCCAGGCCCGCAGCCCGTCCGCCTCATGCGCGGCTTCCGGATGGGGCCAGACGACCTTCAGCACGAGTTCATCGCCTGCCCCGTCCCGCGCGGGAGCGACCCAGGCCGTATGGCCGCCAGGCTGGAACGGATCGCTGAGCGTCAGCGACCACAGCTCCCTGGCCTGCGCGATCGCCCGTGGCAGCGTCGTCGCCAGCCACTGCGCCCAGTCCGCGCGCCCGGCCGGGTCGGTCAGGTTGCGCGGCAACACTAGCCGTCCCATGGTGTCGCTCCCGCCGGTCGTCGGTTTGGGCAGCTAACCGGCCCAGTCAGGTTAGACGCACGCTCAGCCGCAATAAAACACTTTGCGCGGCCCGGATCGGCCGGGCAGAGAATGTGATCTGCCGCTGATTCCGCCGACGACTGAAGGACACCGATTGCGGTGAGGACGCGATGCCCCTGCCGACGTTCGTGGTGATCGGGGCGATGAAGGCGGGCACCGTCAGCCTTCGTCACTACCTCGATGAGCACCCCAAGGTTTTCGTCGCGAACGGCGGCCGGTTCGGCGAGCCGAGCTTCTTCGTCGACGAGTTCAACTGGCCACGCGGCCGCGGCTGGTACGAGTCGCTCTTCGACGGGGCCGACGGGGCCACCGCGATCGGCGAGTGCTCCCCGGTCTGTACGTGGGCCCACGTCTTCCGCGGCGTCCCCGAGCGGATGGCACAGGTCGTGCCGCAGGCGCGCCTCGTCTACGTCGTGCGGGACCCCATCGCCCGGATGCAGTCGATGTACATGCATCAGGTGTCAGCCGGCCGGGAGCGGCGCCGTCCGGAGGTGGCGCTGCTGGACGACCGCTACCTCGGACCGAGCCGGTATGGCTTCCAGCTCGCGGCGTTTCTCGATTATTTCGACCGCGGCCAGGTACTCGTGATCGCGAGCGAGGTACTCCGCGAGCGACCGCGGGCGGCGCTGACCGCGGCGTTTGACCACGTCGGCGTCGATCCCGCCGCGCTTGACCTCGACCAGCAGCGGCGCGACCACCGCTCGATGGACAAGCCCGTGCCGCGCCTGCACGATTTCCGCTGGCTACCGCGACGCCAGGTCCAGTCCGATCCGCGCTGGCGACCCGATCAGCTCACCGGGCTGGCCCGGCTCCTCACGACCCGGCCGGCTCGCGCCGATGACTGCGCGATCTCAGCCGAACTGCGCGAGCGGCTGGCCGAGCGCCTCGTTCCCGACCTGCTCCGATTCGAGCACCTCCTCGGCCACCCGGTACCCAGCCACTGGCGATGGTCAGCTTCAGCGTCCGGCTTAACCCCGACCATGCACCAGGCCGGATAGCAACGACACCGTAGAGAAGCCCATGGCCGCCAGGACGCAGCTCCGCCGTGGCTGCCACCTGATCACCGAGCGGACCTCGGACGGAGACCGGGTGGCCTGCCCGGTATGCGGACGTCCGTACGTGGTCGCGTCTCAGGCGCGGTTGCCGCGGTCAAAGTGGCAGTCAACTGGGCGCCAGCCGTCGAGCCGCGAGGACGACAATGGGCTCGCATATTCCTGTCGAAATGGGGCCAAGGTGAGGGATCAGGTGGGCGGCGAGGCGCCGCCGGGATTCGCGCGGCCGTGGGACAGTCTGCGCTGGATCCGCGAGCCACTGGCGTGGACGCTGCTGGCCCTGGCGGCGCTCATCGTGGTGGTGAGCGCGTGCCAGCTCTTCCATCTGGCCGGCGCCACGATTCCGGTTGCCCAGCCGGTCGCAGTGACTAGCAGCGCGCCGGCTGGGGCCGTCCCTGTCGGTTCCACGCCGCCGCCATCGCCCGTCCCGGCTGCCCCCAGTCCGGCGCCGGTCAGCATCTTCTCGCTCCGAGCGTCGTCCGTCGCACCCCAGTTCAGCGACGCCGCCGTCCAGGGACTGCCGGTCCTGGCGGTGATCCTGGCGGCATTCGGCGGTGGTATCGCGGAACGAGCGCGTCAGGTGGTACAGGCCGCGGCCGTGGTGCTGGCGGCGGCGTTCGTGCTCAGCGTGATCAGCCTGGGCGGCGCTTCCAGCGCCCACGTGCGGCCTGGTACCTGGTACGTCCTGCAAGCGATCGGACTCGCGATCACGGCGGTCGCGCTGGCCTTCACCGGCGCGGTGCTGTGGTCAGGACCGTTCCGGACGCTGCGGCTGCGGTTCAACGACCTCGTGGACGACGAGGACGGCTACGCGGACGACCCCGATTTTGGCGAGCAGGACTAGGCGTCACCGCCGTTCGGAAGCGGCGGTGACGAGCGGTCACTCACCCGCCAAAGCAGAAGGCCCAGGTCTCGGGAAGATCCCGGGCCTGGGCCTTGGATGTTGTCGGGCTGGTGATCATGCCGTGACCACCGGCCACCCCTTCGCGGCCGTCGTGAACACCCAGAAGCTGATCGCCGCCACGCCTGCGGCGGCCGGGAACAGAGCCCAGCCCGAGCCGTTGCCCGCGGACAACAGCAGCGCGCCGAGGAAAACCAGCCAGATGGTGACGATCATCCGGATACCCAGGATGGCGACCCGGGCGGCCGGGATGTACTCCCAGGACCGGATGAGGACGCGCTGGACGGGCGGGCGGGTCTGCAGGGTGGCGCGGCGGGTTGCCAGCCGCGCGGCGGATGACGGTGACGAGGGAGCGATGGTGTCAGTCTGTGCGTACATGGCCTGTCTCCTGTGGCCTTCGGTGTCCGGCCGTTCCGGCCACCTATCAAAGTGATATCACTTTGATAGGTGCCATGTCAAGCACGGCACCGAGTGCGATCATCGTGCGGCATCGGAGCTTGACCACGTTTGAAGGAGATGCCGGGCAGCCTCACCACTCGGTCAGACCCGGCAGCGCCAAGGGAGTCTCAGCGACTCGGCGTGTGAGCTAGATGATGAAGGAGTTGTGCTCGCCCTGCGCCGTATGGCTCGTATTACCCGGAGCCCGTCCGAACCTGCTGTTGTTCCTGCCGCGCCGCTTGGTGACGTAGTCGTACAGCGCGCCGAGGCCGACGCTGCCAGCTAGGACGCCGCCCACAATTACCAGCCCCATCGGGACCTCCATAGGCAATGAATGCCTGTCACCTCTAAGTGTGCGCCCCGGCGGGCGGGCTGGCCGTGTCTGCTAGGTCACATCCGCGCCGACCTGCTGCAGCCGCGTCAGACGGGCTGCCAAAGCTCAACCCGATTGCCCTCCGGATCGCTGACCCAGCCGAACCGACCGACGCCCTCCATGTCCTGCGCATCTTCGGCCACGTCCGCGCCCTTGGCGCGCAGTTGCGCGAGCATCGCATCCAGGTCGCGGACCCGGAAGTTGAGCATGGTTCGCTGGTCGCGGGACCCGAAGTAGTCGGTGTCAGACTCGAACGTGGCGAACACTGTCAGCCCGGTTCCCTGACGCCACACGCCGCTCTCATCGGCGTCCAGGCCAAGGCAATCGCGATACCACGCGGACAGGGCCGCCGGGTCAGCAGCCCGCAGGAAGTATCCGCCGATTCCAAGCACACGTTCCATGCCGCCATCTTGCCAGGGCGATCACCCCTCAGGGCCTGCCGAGCCAGCGACTACAGCCGCCCATCGGGTATCCGATCGGCGCTATGAGGTCATGCTGCTGACCCGCCAACCGGGCGCCATCCGGCGGGCGGATCCTCCCCGATGCGCCCGTCGACCGCCTCGCGTATCAGGTCGGCGTGGCCGGTGTGCCTCCCATACTCCTCGATCAGATCGCAGACCAGCCGGCGCAGGCTGGCGTGGTGGCCGTCAGCGCTGGCGAAGTGGACGGACTGGTCGAGGCCGCCGTTCGCCAGGGCCGCGTTGAGCCTCGCACGCGACCGTTCAACCGCGCCGTCCCACAGGGCGTATAGCTGCTCCGGAGTGTCGGCAGCGGCGGAGGTGAGCTCCCAGTCGTCGTCACCGTCCCAGTCAGTGCCCTCCCACGGCTCGCCGATCGGTGCTCCGCTGAGCCTGACGGTGAACATGTTGTCCTCGCACACGGCGAGATGCTTGAGCAGCCCGCCCAGGGTCAACGAGGAAGCGCCGATCCTGACCTGCAATCCGGCCGCGCCGAGATCATCGGCCTTGAACCGGAACGTAGCGCGCAGCCGGTCGAGGGCGCCGGTCAGGTGCGCGGCCTCGGTGCCAGCCATGGGCGGTTCCCACGGAAAGTCAGAGTTAGTCATGTCGCCACCGTAGGACCGGTAAAGGACGTTCTGCGTCCGGTATTACCGGGTGCTTCGAAGCAGGCTTCAGTGCAGATACGGGCGTTGTGGCTCGGGTGCCGTTAGCCGACTCGCACTACCTGATACAGCGCGGGATGGAACGGCCAGCGCAGGTCCGATGCTGCCTCGCGGAACCCCTGGCTGCCGACGGCGGCATTGAAGTCATCCGCTGACGTCCAGTGCGCGATGTTCACGAAGCGGAACTGTGCGTCGTGCATGGACTGGTGCAGTGCAGTTTCGATGTGCGCGGGAAACGTCTTGAGATAGTCTCGGGTCTTCTCCCACGCCGCGATGAACTCGTCTTCGTCACCGGCGGGCACTTCGAAGATGTTGATCAAGGTGACACTCATGGCGGGTGCGATCCTTCCACTGTCGTGACGGTCCGACCCAAGTGTGTCGTGACCTTGACGGTCATCCTCATCACGCACGATCCTGCCAGACAGGACGCGTCGCGCCGGGCCGGCCAGACCTTCGCTTTTCAGGTGCAGCGGATACGTCATGAAGCGGGATCGCAGCGAGCGTAACCGGCGGCAGAGGAATGCTCAGGGTGCCTGGCCAAGACCAGCGAACTGGAAACCGGTAAATGCTCCTTCAGGCTACATTAAGGATGATCTCCTTCAATTCAATCAGAGTTTCGATTCGATAGCTAGCCCGTGAAAAGTCATGTGCTTTTGTAAATTCGTTATAGACAATGACGCAGTCAATACCGGCCGCTACGGCTGAGTTCAGCCCTCTGGATGAATCCTCTACAACCAGCGTCTCTTCTCTGGTGGCTCCGAGGCGTTTCAAGGCGGTCAGGTATGGCTCCGGGTGCGGCTTGCCGAGCTTGTAGTCTTCGCGAACAAGGACGAAATCCATGAATTGTCTGACTTGGCGCTCTTCATGGATGATTTCAAAATCCACACGTTTTGCAGTAGTCACGATGGCCATGCGGACGTACTTTGACAGTTCAGCAAGAGCTTCAACGACGCCTTCAATCTCAATGTCTTCTGTTCTAAGATATTCCTGATAATAATCATTACGAGCCTCACGCTGCCTGCTGATCGTCTGTTCATCAATACCTGCCGCCCTGGCTTGGGCCCAGGTGCCCAACCCCTGGTTCATGTCCCGGAGATATCGATCCTTGTCCAAAGTCAAACCAATGTCCGCCAGGGCGCGTTCTCCAGCTTTGTAATACCAGAATTCGGTATCCACCAGAACGCCATCATGATCGAAGAGTATGTACTTCTTCACTCTCTTGATCCTTTCCGGTAGCCGCGGCACAGGGCGGGTCCGCTGGGCCGCAAGTGAGACTCTGCACAGTTCTACAGATGCCAGCAGCTGTGACTATCTCCGGTTAGGTCGGTCAGCGAGCCACTCGGAGCTGAAGGTCTTCTGCTCATCGACCGTGCCCAGTTGCTCGGGCATCGCGTCGCCGAACGTCTCCACCAACTCCGGGCGGCCGGGCACGCCCAGGCGCAAGACATAGACCCTCATGCCGCCGCCCATGTCTCGGGCCATGCCACTGGGATAGGTGTCGCGGCGGCCGCCCTGGACAGCGACCACCAAGCCGTCGGGTTCGAGCTGCCGGCGGAGCCTGACCAGAGCCTCGAATGCGTCGGGCGCGGTCGCGGTGTACGGGCACGTGTAGTTGCCCGCGCGCACGACAAGCTCGATCCGGTAGCACGGCATCGGACCGTCATAAGGATCCAGCCATGCCCGCAGCCGAGCCGACTCCGGCTCGCCGTCCCGGAGAACGGTAACGTCCCTGTCCACCCGAAGCCGCGGGTAGCTGTCAGTCATAGTCTCAATTCAACCCGAACCCGCACCGCAGGCCCGTCCGACGGCAGCGACGCCAGGAAGCGGCGCATGCTGGTTAGCACCGCCCTGGCAGGCTGATAACCGTCCCCGCCTTCGACAGCGGAAGTGGCCAGGCCCGGCCTACGCCCCAATCAGTGACCTGGCCCGTGCGCGCGTTCATGACCACCGAGAAAGAATCATCATGGCCGTGTGGCTTGTAACCCGATGGAACGGAATGAGACACATTGACGGTCTTGGCGTGAACTGCGACGACCCAGACTAGTGTCTCGCTCGGCATTCCTGAGCTGGTGTCACCGCCCGATTCGACTGGCTCCCCCTTCGCGTAGGTCGTCAGAACAAGGCGCACCTGCTCGATCCCGCGAAGAGAATGCCCGGCCATGGGCGCGACGATTCGCTTGCATGCCTGGGCCGCCGACATGACACCGGCCGGCAGCGGACTGCTTCCGGCAGTAACGGCCCCGGCCGCAGCACTGCCGCACCCCGCAGTCGTGACGGCTGCCATCAGGATGCCAACCCGGCGTGTCAGATGCCCGGTCATAGCACCCACCTACTGCACGCGCTCATTGTCATGGGCATTATCCCAGGCTGGCGTCCTCCGCGGTAGGTGCCTGCGCCCGGCAGGAAGCCAGCGCTTCTTGGAACACCAAGCGACGCGCTAAGCCCGCGACGGCCGGAACGGCAGCGTCGAACGCATCCCGCAGGGCGGCGACGGCGATGGCCTGCGCTTCCCACGGGTCATCGGTCTCGATGGGTCATGGATACTTCGACCTGCACTCCTGCCATCGGGCGTGGCCCAGGAAGGGTATGCATGCGACTGGAACAACGGCGGTGCGAAGTTACCGCTGACACGCCGCAATCATCCTCCCGCGGGCGCATACGCCCCAGCCCGGACTGCCGGGCGTGACCAGCCGGAAACTAGCCAGAAGGAGAGCACCATGACCACCGATCAGGGCCCGTATCCCGCTCAGTACCCGGTTCAGTTCGCCGTGGAGTACCCGGACCGGCCGCTCAGCCGGCTCACGTCCTTCTTCCGCATCTTCGTGATCATCCCGATCGCGATCGTGCTCGGCACAGTTTCCGGCGGAACCTGGCAGGCAACCGAAACCCATGCCCACTCCGCCATGACCTACGGCGGCGCGGCCGCAGGCGGGCTGCTGTTCCTCGGCCCGCTACTGATGATCTTGTTCAGGCAGAAGTACCCCCGGTGGTGGTTCGACTGGAATCTGGAGCTGCAGCGGTTCGCCAACCGGGTCGCAACCTTCCTGGCCCTGATGAATGACCGCTACCCCTCCACCGACGACCATCAATGGGTCGCGCTGGACTACTCCTACCCGGACGTGCCCGCCGACCTCAACCGGTGGCTGCCGCTGGTCAAATGGCTGCTGGCCATCCCGCACTACATCGTGCTGTTCTTCCTGGACATCGCGGCGTTCTTCGCGGTGATCTTCGACCTGGTTCGCCATCTTGTTCACCGGCCGCTACCCGGGCAGCATATTCAGCTTCGTCGAAGGCGTGTTCCGCTGGCACAACCGCGTCGTCGCCTACGCGTTCACCCTGGTCACCGACAGGTACCCGCCCTTCAGGCTGGAACCATGACCCTCGCCGAAGGCGGTCAGGCGGCCCGTCCGGGGTTGGCCTGATCGTGACCGGAGCAGCGGCAGGTCAGCGTCCTGGCGTCCGGTACATGCCGCGGAATCTGTCGAGGTCAGGCACGCACGGCCGGGAAGCGGGCCAACCCGGGCTTGGGGGTCAGTCCGGGCGTGGGGGGCAGGTGGCTCGCTCCCCGGCCGACGCCGGTTCTGCTCGCCCACTTTGCCCTCAGGCCGTACGACCGGCCGCTGCCAGGGTCCGGAGCAGCATAGGCGGTTCAACGGTAGGTATTGTCGCTGATTCCCCGCTCAATATCAACCGGACTCGCATATGCCCATTGGGCGACGCCGCTTCAGGGGATAATCCAGCAAGGCCACCGTATCCGGATTAATACCCCTCACCGTTCCCGAGGTGGTCGCTTAATTTGTCGTTTAGGGGGCATAGAGCCCACTAATCTGACCATTTGATGGCGCTTAGGCCCTTTGTTTCGCCTGAATACGTCAGAGTGGCTGGCGGCCACGCAAATTGCGATCAGGACAGATCAGAATCACCTAGGCCCGGTTCCGGTGCCGTTCCGGTGCCGTTGAGCTGTGGCAACTTTCATCGGCGCGTATCAGGAGGACCGGGAAGAGCCGCGCATTTCGGTCTCAGTCATCCGGTACGGATCTCAGCACAACCTCGTCCGCCTGGTGCTCCTGGCCTGGTACCTCGAAGGAATCCGCCGCGCCTCGGGCGAGGGCAAGGACGTCGAGGAGCTGTTCCTGGGTGAGCAACTCATGTGTGTCCACACTGGTGAAGGCGCCCGCTTTGGTCACCACGGTAGCTAGCGCAGCAGCAGTCACAGAGTCGGGAAGATCGACAATGGCCAGCGCGTCCTGGATCCCGAGCTGCCAATGGAGACTGTCGAGTGAGCCGCCGAAGGACTCCATCATGTGGCGCAGCGCCGTTGTCCGGTCGCCCGGGCTCCTGATCATCCGCGCCCAGGAGGCACTGGAGTAGCTCATTTGAATAAGATATTTCGGCATTCAGCCCCCGGACTGTCGCGGTCAATCGCTGCCAGGGTCCGGAGCAGCATCAGCTTTTTGGCAATGAGTTTATCGGAGGCGCTCAGTTTAAGATCAAACCGGCGGACATATGCCCGAGCGGCCACATGCCCGGGCAAGGAATTTCCGCGCCGTCGAGGCCCAGGTGGCCAGAGATGATCAGATTCGTGAGGTTCGAGCCAACAGGAGGGGGCGGCCGAATTCGTGGACCTAGCCTGCAGAGATTTTGCGCTGATAAAACCGCCCGCTTCCCGCGCTGGAGCTGGCTGCCGTCGGCCCGGTTTCTCGGGAACGTCAGTACCACGTCAGCACCGTCGCCGGGCCGGCTGGTGACTTCCAGCGTGCCGTCCTGCGCGCGGACGAGCTCGTCGACGATCGCCAGGCCAATGCCGCTGCCGGAGAAGACCGACGATCCGCTACCCCGGAAGAACCGCTCGGCGATATGCGGCAGCTCGTCAGCCGGAATGCCCATTCCCGTGTCGGCGACCGAGAGGACCGCGGTGGCGCCGCGCAGGTGCGTACCGATGATGACCTGGCCGCCTCGCGGCGTGAACTTGACGGCGTTGGTCAAGAGGTTGGTGATGACGTCGTGCATGCGACGCTCGTCACATCGGACTGTCGCCGGGCCGAGCCGCCGCTGGAGCTGGACCCCTGAGGTCTCGAAGACGTCGGAGAGGCTGTCGGCGGCATTGCTCGCGCAGGTGGCGAGATCGTGAGACTCGGACACCAGCTGGACGGCCGCCGCTTCAGCCGCAGACAGCCGCTGCAGGTCGTCGATCATCCGGCCGAGCCGGACAGTTTCCTCCTGCAGCGACTCGACGTTGGCCAGCGTCAGCGGAGTCAGGCCGTCCAGCATCGCTTCGGTACCGGCTTGCAATACCGCGGTAGGAGTCCTCAGCTGGTGGGCGACGTCGGCGACCAGATTGCGTCTCAGCTGGTCCTGGCGGCCGAGCACATCAGCCATCTGGTCGAAGGTGGTGGCAACCTCACGGACGTCGCTGAAACCGTGAACTGGCCCGACCCGAGCGCTGCGGTCACCCCTGGCACTCGCTCGCGCGGCTCTGAGCAGGCTCCTCAGCGGAGTGGTGAGCCGCCGACCGAGCGTAAGTCCGACCAGCACCGCGAGCAGCGCGCCGACCGCGCCCCCGGTAACCCGCGCGCGCCACCGCTCAGCCTCGAACCTCTCTGTGTAAGCGCTGATGCCGCGGTTCGAATGCCGGATGGTCACCGAGCCGACCTTGCGGCCGCCCACGGTGACGGGTGCGCTGTACTGCGGCTGAGCCGGAAGCCGGTCGTATCCGCGGGAAGCCCGCACCTCCCGGCCCGATGCATTCCTGACCAGCAGGCCCGCGCCTGCCCGGTCAGTTGTAACGATCACCGGCGTCAGATCCCGCGCCCAGCCTTCGGGCGCATAGGTGAGGCCACTTGATACCGCGACGGAGTCGGCCAGCATCATCGACTGGCGGGACACGAGTTGCTTTTCGCTCGCCGCGACGGTCAGCACGGCGATGGATTCCGATGCCACGACGGCCGCCACGGCGACTGCGACAAATGCCAGGGCCAGTTGTACAGTAAGTCGGCTGAAATGCCCTGCTGTCACATCGGCCCCCCGGCGACGAGTTCGTCAAAGACCACACTGTATGCGACGTCAATGCCGAGCACATTCTGATATGTAGGGTTATTCCGCTTTCAGCATTCGCGTCATAGCCGCTTTTGTAGACGGCCAGGCCGAGTTCGCCAAACGGCGGATCGAAGAGGCGCTCCGCGACTCCGATGAGGGCGCAGAACGCGAAGCCAAAACGATGGGGGCTAACTTTGGCGCGTATCTGGCGCGCTCGGCCGCGCCACGCTGCATCCGTGAGCTGTCAGGTCACCCCAACCTGAGAAGTGCTGGTGACAGCCCGGGCTCGGCAGCGTTGCTGTCACCGTTGCGGTCAGGTGTCATCAGGGGTCGGGTGCTATTTCTCTACCGTCGCCGGTCGCGACCGGCATCATGGCCGCGACTCCCTTCGCCCAAGAGTGCATTCCGGACATTCCGCATCAGCCAGTTAGCGCATCCCCGCAGTGCCGAGCTGCCCAGGGTGAGCGGGATACGTGCCATGGCGCGCCCTGGGTGGTGCCAGCGATTCCCACGTCGTCCCCACTAAGCTGTCCGGGTGCCTGCTGGCCGTTCGCCGTTATTCTGCGATGTTGCCCTGGCGGCGCGGATTGAGCGGGCCGAGGCGCAGCTCATTGCCGCTGCAAGCGAGGCGGCCCGCCAGCGGGGGGCGGAACCCGCGGGTTTCGTGATCCCTGTTGCTGGCGGCGTCGCGAGCTTCGCCGGCCCGGGATCGCCATTCAACAAGGTGGCGGGGCTCGGCTTCGGTGGCGTGCCGCCCGAAGCTGCTCTGGGCGCGATCGAAGAGGCCTTCGCTGTCCGTGGTGCTCCGGTGCAGATCGAGCTCGCGCACCTCGGCGACCCGGCAATCGGAGCGCTCCTGACCGGCCGGGGCTACCGGCTTACCTCGTTCGAGAACGTGTTCGGTCTGGCGCTCACCGACGCGCCTGAGCGGGTCGCGCCACCGGAGATCGAGGTACGTCCGAGCGGCGACGAGGAGTTCGAAGCCTGGCTCGCCGTCGTGACCGAAGCGTTTGCTCGCCCCGATGACCAGGGAGTACCTCCGCACGAACAGTTTCCGGACGAGGTCCTCACCCGCGCCGAGCGCGACCTCGCGGCGGCCGGCGCCATCCGCTACATCGCGCTTCGTGACGGCGGCATCGCCGGCGCCGCCAGCTTCCGGGTGGAAACGGACATAGCACAGCTGACCGGCGCGGCAACTGCACCTGAGCATCGCCGGCACGGTGTCCACACCGCCCTGTTGTCGGCCCGGCTCGCCGACGCCGCGGAAGCCGGTTGCAAGATCGCGGTTGTCGCCGCGCAGCCAGGCTCCAGGTCCCAGCAGAACATCCAGCGCCAGGGCTTCGATCTGCTCTACACCCGCGCAGTTCTGGTCAGGATCTAACGGGCAGGCCGCGCTGACCGCGGCCGAATACCAATCGCCGCTGTGCCGGCGCGTGTACGACTTGCGCCACGCGTGCCTGTCAACGTGGCTGAACGGGGGTGTGCCCCCGGCACACACAGGTGGCCGGGTGGGCTGGACACAGCGTCGCAGTCCTGCTCAAGGTCTACGCCAAGTGCATTGACGGCCAAGATGCGATCGCCAGGCGGCGCATTGACGAAGCGCTCCGCGATCAAGATGACGGTGGTGGGGTGACCGAGAACCTGGGCGCGTATTGGGCGCGCCCAGCCGCAGCACGCCGCATCCGGTCGCGCATGACCGCACCACGCAAGATCAGAAAGTCAGAGAGTTTCCCCCAGCTCACGGGGCATGGTCACTGGTCAGATCGAGTGGTCAGGGGCGGGGTCGAACCGCCGACCTTCCGCTTTTCAGGAGGCTTGGCCAGTACGCAGCGATCCATCGTTAGCTGCTGAGCTGGTCTGGCTGCGCGCACCGGTACGAGGCACGTCCACTGCTGACCACCGTGTTCCATGGCCGTTGTTAGCAGGGCGTTAGCAAGGTCGCTAGGGCAGCGGCTATCGAAGCTTGATAACTCAACAGCGAGGGGTGATAACCCGAACCGGGCACCGCCGGGCAAGTTCGATTGGCCTGGGGAGCGTGGACCTTGATAATTCAGCGGCGGCTGTATAGTTCAGCTATGGCTGTATCGATTGCGACGGACCTGGGTACGCTCGGCCGGGTCGGAACGGCGTTGGCAGACCCGACGCGCCGCCGCGTGCTGGTGCACCTGATCGATGGACCCGGTTACCCCGGTGACATGGCCGAGGATTTCGGGACCACCCGTGCCAATCTGTCCAATCACCTGACTTGCCTGCGTGAATGCGGGCTGGTCACGGCAACGGCAGAGGGCCGCCGCGTTCGCTATGAGCTGGCCGACCCGCGGCTGGCCGACGGCCTGCGGACCCTTGCGGCACTCGCCCTCCCCGGCAGCTGCCAGTGAGGCCACAAAATCCCGATAGTCGGAGGTGACCGGATGTCCCGCGTCCAGCTTTCAATCAATGTCAGCGACTTCGATGCAGCGGTCGCGTTCTATTCCCGGATGTTCGGGCCGCCGGCGAAGCTGCGACCTGGATATGCGAACTTCGCTGTGGACGACCCGCCGCTGAAGCTGGTACTGAACTCCCCGGGCAACGGGCCGGGCGGCACGATCAATCACTTTGGCGTGGAAGTCGCCTCGACCGGGGACGTCATCCAGGCGGAGGCACGGCTTGCCGCTGAGGGCGTGGCCGTTGAGCCTGAGCCTGGCGCGGTCTGCTGTTACGCGGTGCAGGACAAGGTTTGGGCTCATGACCCGGACGGAGTTCCGTGGGAGTACTACACCGTCCTGGAGCACATCGAGACGCCATGACCCCGCTGCTGCCCAGACGCACGAATGCTACTGGCAGGGCTGAGCCAGCCAGGCTGCCGGAGGGGTCGGCGGACTGGCTGCGGCTGGCCCGCACTGCTCGGATCCTGTCCTGGCTGACGCTGGCGTGGATGGCCGTTGAGGGCGGTGTGGCGATCAGCGCCGCGCTCGCAGCCGGCTCGGTCGCATTGCTGGGGTTCGGGCTGGACAGCGGGATCGAGGCCATGGCCAGTGTCATCGTGATATGGCGGTTCACAGGGACGCGGCTTGCCAGCGCCAAGTCCGAGCGGCGTGCCCAGCAGCTGGTCTCGATCAGCTTCTACCTGCTCGCCCCCTACATCGCCGTTGAGGCTATCCGGTCCCTGGCCACTGGCGACCGCGCCGAGACCAGCGTCGTCGGCCTGGTCCTCACTGCCGGAACGGCAATCTTCGAACCCGCTCTCGGGGTAGCTAAGCGCCGCATCGGTGCCCGGCTCGGTTCATCAGCCACCGCCGGCGAGGGCACGCAGAACCTGCTGTGCGCTTACCTGGCGATCGCGGTCTTTGCGGGGCTGGCCGGAAATACGCTGCTCGGCGCATGGTGGCTGGACGGTGTGGTCGCAGTCGGAATCGCAGCCTGGGCAGTGGTCGAAGGACGGCGAGCCTGGGCCGGGGAATCTTGTGGCTGCGCGAGCGGGCCTGGGCTGCCATGCTGATCGCTCATCTAGGACCTGCACAATCGAGAGAATCGGTTCGTGACGGAACGCGACCAGAATCGGCTGCCTGATGGCGTGAGCGCCGATGGCGTGTTCGATGTTGTCGTCGAGGGCTACGACGCCATCTATGCCGCGGTGGCAGCGAGTCCCACCTTTGCGAAGCTGTGGGCTGAGCACGCCTACGGTGGCGCCTTCCCGGCCGAGTTTGCGCATATCAGCTTCTTGACTTTCAACGAACTTCGGGTCATGGCGGATTACCTCGCGCTCGTCGCGGGCGGTGTGCTGGCTGATCTGGCGTGCGGCGCAGGAGGGCCCGGTCTGTGGGTCGCAACGCAATGCGGTGCATCGCTTATCGGCGTCGATCCGTCATCGGCAGGGCTAGCGGAAGCTCGGAAGCGCGCCGAGCGGCTTGGCGTCACAAACCACTCGCTCTATAGGCAGGGCACATTTGCGAGCACCGGCTTGGCCGACAACGCTGCGGATGGGGCGCTGAGTGTCGACGCCATCCAGTACGCAGCTAACAAAGCCGAGGTGTTCAGAGAGGCCCGTCGGATCTTGCGCCCGAGTGGACGGCTGGTGTTCTCCGCATTCGAGGTGGAGCCTGAGCGGGTTGGAGGGATACCTGTGCTCGGGGTCGACCCTGTGTCCGACTACGCCCCGTTGCTCGAGACTGCCGGCTTTTCCGTCGACTCGTACGAGGAGTCAGTTGGCTGGGCCGACCGAGTCCCAGCGACGTTCGGCGCAGTCATGGATGCGATGACTGCGCTCACAAACGAGATGGGCGAGACTGCGGCCTTGTCCTTGCAGATGGAGGCAGCGCTGACGCTGCAAGTCCGGCCCTACCGACGCCGGGTTGTCGTCGGCGCTCACCGCATCGATCGCTGAGCTTCATCCAGGGCGCGGGGCCACGGCCGAAGCTCCTGCTGATCGTTTTCGCCCAGGCCATCAAGGCTTCGGTTCGCAAATCCGTTAGCAAGCCCGGGCGCTCAGCTTGATCACCACGGCGTTTCCGCTGGTGAGAGTGGTGGTCAGAGGCGGGGTCGAACCGCCGACCTTCCGCCTTTCAGTCAATCGATCTGCCCCCTGCTAATCAGTCACGAAGCGCCGGAGCGAGCTAACGTCGGCGCGTATTAGGCGTGATCAAGCGCTCCGAGCGAGCTGCCAGTGAGCGCGGCCCCTACCTTCTTTCACTCGACATCCCGACTGACTCTGCCTGACACAGGTAGATGGAAGGAGGTACCGCCGGGCCATGCACCTTCCGGCCTGGTTCAGCCTGGTGACAATTCTGAAGAAGTTGCCGACTACCGGCCGAGGCTGATCTGGCTCGGCGCGGGAGCAATCACGGAACTCAAGGAGAAGGGCGGCGGTATTCAGGACTTCGAACGGCTGATGCGCGGCACGACCGAATCCGACATTAAGGTCATGCCAGGCCTGACTGAGTGGCTAGACGAGTCTGGCCGCAGTCCTGAAGCTGATCAATGGTTGCGTGAAGCCGCGGCCGCCGGTCATTTTCTTGCCTTGCATCTCCTCATCGGGCGCGCCGTCCAGGGGGGCCGGGCCGGGGAACCCGACTGCTGGCGGCGCCAACTGGCCCAGACTGGAACGTGGGGCGGAGTGTCCCAGATAGTTCAACAGTTGGAGAGTACGGACCACGCGCAGGCAGAGCGTCTCCGGCGGTACGGAATCGAACCAGGCGGTGCCACCGCGGACCCTTGGTAACGTCGTCTCAGTGACTCCCAAGTCGGCGCGTGAGAACTGTCGGTGGCCACGGACAAGTATCTCAGGGTGGAACAGTTCGCTTGCAACGAAGACAGCCAGCGGACTTGCGCCAAGGACGGTCATGGGCGCGATGCAGGTGACGGTGCTCGGAGTGCCTGGCTGCCCGCATCTTCCGCTGCTGGAGGAGCGCCTGGCGCAAGTGCTCGACGGCCGCTCGGACGTGACTGTCTGCCGCCAGGTGGTCGCCACGGAAGACGACGCGGTCCGCGCGGGGATGCATGGCTCGCCGACGATCCTGCTAGACGGGATCGACCCGTTCGCCGAGCCGGAGCAGCCGTCCAGCGTGTCGTGCCGGCTCTACCGGGACGGCGACGGACCGGCGGACGGCGCTCCCTCGGTCAGTCAGCTCCGCGACGCGCTCGCGACCGCGGCCGCGACGGGGGACCTGGCTGCGGGTCAGAGCTGGCTGGATGCGCTCGGGCGGGCCGGCCGGGGCCGGATGGCACCGGTCGCGGGCGGTCTGCGAGCAGTTCACCAGGCGGTCCTGCGCTCGTTCGCGGTCAACGGCCACGCGCCCGAACCAGAGTCGCTGGACGCTGCGGCCCGGCCTTTCAGGGCGACCGCAGTGCTGGCGGAGCTGGCGGCCGGTGACTTCCTGTGCCTCGATCAAACTGGGCGAATCACTGCCGCTTACCCGTTCTCGGCCACGGCGACAGCGCACCTGGTCCAGGTCACCGGTCGCTCGCCGGTCTATGCCATGTGTGCCATTGACGCTCTCGGGATTGCCGCGATGCTGGGCACGAGCGTCCTCATCCGCTCCGCCGACCCCGTCACCGCAGAGCCGATCACTGTAACCGTCGACGGCCGCGAATCGCACTGGCAGCCAGCCGCGGCGGTGGTGTTCGTCGGGCGCGCCGCGGGCGAACGGGCGGGTACGTCCGCGGCGATCTGCTGCAGTTACATCAACTTCTTCGCGACCTCATCAGGGGCCGCGGCATGGGCCACGGCCCACCCCGGAATCGAGGGCAGCATCCTGAGCCAGGCCCGCGCCATCGAAGTCGGCGAGCAGATCTTCGGCCAGCTGCTGCAGTGACGCTGCGCGGCGCGCAGCACGGACGCGGAACGGGCACCCCTGTCGCCGATCGCAGCGCAGCGTCGGGGCAGCAGGTCAGCATCCCGATCAGAATGGCAAGGGCGCCGGTCTGCTGACTTGCCCGCGGCCGGGCTTCGCACCGGCCTGAGAGGGCTGGCGCGTTATCCGGCCTGGCGCAGGCTCTCTCTGGCCGCCAGGCGCAGCAGGTCGGGGCTGGTGCCGAGGGCAGAGAGCACGGCGGCGAGGCCGTCACTGCCGGCTTCGAGCAGTGACAGCAGCGCATGCCCGCTGGTCGGGAAACCCGCTTGGCCCTCGGTCCCGAACAGTGCCTTCTTCACTCCGGGTGCCATCTGGGGTCCGCACAGCGGCCCCCAGGGCAGGCGGCGGCCGACGCTGCTGCGGTATAGCTCGTCGATGACGTGCGGGCCGTAGTCGGCGCGCATCTGGCGCTGGATGGCCGGCAGGTCTACGCCGAGGTTGGCGAGTAGGTCGGCAGCGTTCCAGCGCGGCCCGTCGCCGTGCCCTGCGGAGATGACGCTGCTCACCGCGGCCCGCGCGGCAGGCAGTCTGATGCCGTTCCCGGCCAGGATGTCCTTGGCGGTCGGGTCGTTGTCGGTGAGCAGCGCCAGGAGGAGGTGCTCGCAGCCGACGTAGCCGTGGCGGGCACGGTCGGCTTCCTCGCGTGCGCTGTCCATCAGCCGCGCGGAGATCGGGTCTCTGCGCGGCGGCCCGGCCCGGCGCGTCATGACAGCCTCCGGCCGGGGAATCGCCGGCTGGCGTACTTGCGGTGCACCGACTGCCGGGTGACGCCGAGCGCGTCGGCGATTCGTTCCCAGGTCCAGCCGTCTTCCCGGGCGGTCTTGACCTGCAATGCCTCTAGCTGCTCCACCATTTGCCTGAGGGCAGCGACGGAGGCCAGGCCGACCTCCGGGTCGCGATGGCTGGCGGCCTCGGCGAGCGAGATTGCCTCTGACATGTTGTCAGCTTACGCTGACAAACCACTTTGTCAACACAGGCTGACAAAGTGATTATGGGAAGGTGGCCACGGCCTGAGCCTCGCGTGTGTCTAGGCGGAGCGCACGTCGACGCGCATCGCCAGTCGGCCCGCCGACCGAACGGGACCCGACATCAGCACATCGCTAGAGAGGACCTTCGATACCACCGCTGTACCAGCGCGCATCCCGGTTCAGGCCGCCGGTCGCGGACGTCGGCCGTGCCGGGCAGAGATCACGAGCCGTCAGCCGGAGCCCGCGGAACGGGCGCCCAGCTCGCGCAGCCAGGAAATGACGTTCTCCTGCCTGGTACCGAGCCCTTCGGCGGCGTCCAGCGGGGTGCCGTGCGCGTAGTCCGGCTCCCAGTTCAGATCCGCGCCGCGGGACAGCAGATACTCGGCGGCGCGGCGCTGCCCAGCGGCGCAGGCGTGCCAGAACGCCTGCGACACCTGCTCCGCTGACGGGTCGCTGCCGAGAATCTCCTCGAGCCGGGCCAGCAGGCCCAGGGCGGCCGCGTGCCAGGCCTTGTCCACTCGGGCGCCGCGACCGACCAGCAGCCGGGCAACATGCCAGCACGCGTAGCCGACGGCGTTGTCGAGCGGCGTGCCGATCGAACCGCCGGGCACTTCGAGATCCGCGCCGCCATCGATCAGCGCTTCGGCCACGTCGACGTCGTCGCTGCTCGCCGCCCAGTGCAACGGCGTCTCCGAACCCGGACCGGGCTGTGATGAACCCCGGCTCGTCGTCAGCGCGTTAAGGTCCGCGCCCGCATCGATCAGCAGCCGGGCGATCTGCGGACCGTTCGGGTAATAGCCGGGCCAGCCAGCGACCACATGCAACGGCGTCTCGGAGCCGCTCTCCTTGCTGCCCAGCCTGGCTCTCGCCAGGCCAGGGTTGTCACGCAGCATGATCTGGATCGCCTCGACATGCCCAGCGCGCACTGCCGCGCGCAAGTCAACAGCGGTCCGGTCGTCGCTGGGGATCCACGTGCTGGTCTCGGACTCATCCATGGCGGCTCCATGATGTCAGCGGTCGCACCGACCGCTCGGTCCATCCGCGCACTAGCAGGACGGTCCGTCGGCTGGCTTGACGGCCCGGTCCTGGCTGGCCCTTCTTGTCCATCCGCGCTTGGTGCGGGTCAGTATCTCGAACGGCAGCGCGCTGAGAAACGCGCGGTACTCGTCATAGGTCTGGCCGGTGGGGTCGGCGCCTTCGAGGTAGCTGTAGTCCAGGAGCCGGTCTACGCCCGCGAGCGCGAGCCAGTCGGCGGCCTGGCCGAGCAGCCATGTTGCGACCTTGCGCCGCCGGTACTGCTCGGTGACATGAAGGTTGCCGACGTCGGCCCAGCTGGGCTGGCGTGCGAGCCGTTCGTTTTCGGAGCGGATCTCGACCTCGATGTAGCCGATGACCTCGTCGTCGAGCACCGCGGACAGCCTGGTGCCGTTCAGCCCCACGCTCCGGCGTGCTCGCAGCCCCGCAAGAGGGCCGGGGATTCGCGGCAGGTCGGCGACGCGGGCCAGGTACACCAGTTCGGTGTGGCCGTCGTGCCGGAACCCGGCCTGCTGGTACAGGGCGCTGACGTGCGGCCATTGCTCGGGCACGCCGTATACGCCCGGAACCGGCAGCTCACCCCCGGCGCTCTGGCTGGTGACCTGCCAGCGGTCGAACTGGGCGACGCACGCGGTCACCAGCTGGGCGGCGGCGTCTGTGCCAGGGGTCCAGCACGGGTTGGCGCGTAGCGGACCCTCAGGCCAGAACAGCAGCCACCGGATCTCCCCGCCGCCCCGGTATGCCGCGCCGACGTCGTCCTGGTCGCGGTAGCGCAGCAGGTGCGCGGCCGCCGCCACCCGGTTGTTGTCCTGCGCCACGAGCGTGACCCGTTCACCGACCCAAGGGTCGGCGATGAACTCGCCGGGTTCGCGCTCCAGGTGGCTGAGCAGCACCGCCACCGACACGCCCGCCCCGGGGACGACAGCCGCGGCGTGGCCGTTGACCAGGTCGGCGAGCTGATCACGGTCGCGGCGGTGGAACGGACGGACCTCGATTGAGGACATGGCAGGACCCCTCAGAGTGTGCTGTGGACAAGGGAGCCGCTACCTGTGCGGTACGGCAGCAAATCTAGTCGCTCAGCCAGCGAATCGCACCGCGGCCGCCAGCATCCGCTCCGCCGCCCTCGCCGAGGACGCGACGTTCGTCCGCGAGCACGGCGGCTACCGCTACGCGACCGATGCGCTGGTCGCCATGCGCCTCGGCGTCAGCCGCGGCCGCGAGGCTCGCCACGCTGATCCGGCCGTGACGCTGCGGGGCTACTCTCAGCTCACCGCGAGCATGATCTGGGCATCGGAGAAGTTTTCGCCCAGGCCATTAGGGCTTCGGATGGCAAATCCGTTAGCAAGCCCGGAGGCTGGCTTGATCGTCACAGCGTTTCCGCTGGTGTCCCGTCCTCGCTGGCCGCTTGCGGACCCCGGCGAACTCGCCAAGACGCGGATCGAAGAAGCTCTGCCCCATGCCGACGAGCGCGACGAGCGCGCGTCCAGGGCTGAGAACTAGAAACTTTGGCGCCTATTTTCGCGTACCCAGCCGCACCACACTGCATCCGCGCGCGCACGACCGCACCACTGAAAATCAAAAAGGCAGAACGTTTCCCCAGCTCACGAAGATGGATCGCTGGTCAGATCGAGTGGTCAGGGGCGGGGTCGAACCGCCGACCTTCCGCTTTTCAGGAGGCTTTGCTGATCCACGTAGATCCATCGCTCGCCGCTGAGCAGGCGTGATTCCAAGTCGGCGCACCTGCCGTGTCCACTGCGGACCGCAGCCATCCGCAGCCGTTGTTAGCAACGAGTTAGCAAGATCATCTCTGCGTGATGACCGAACCTTGACATCTCAATCGTGTTCGCCACAGCCAGCCTGCGAGCATGGTCACGCTCCAGGGCTCGCATTGCGGTGTTGTTCGGTCTGCCGTGAACTGTTCTGTCGGCGCTGTCGAGCAGTCTGTTGCGGCTGATCCGCTACATGTTCCGCCGGCCTTGTGCGCGCGTCGTTGGCGGAGAGCATCTCCTCAGTTACCGCCGACCACAGCACCTCGCGGGCATCCTCCAAGGCGTCGGAAGATGGCGGGCCGACTTGGCCGATCACGCTGAGCAGTTCCGTAATATCAAGGTCCTCTCTGTCCGGATTCACTTTCGTACCTCAGCTTCATTCGCATCTGCTTCGGCCAGCATGTGACGCAAGGCCGCGCGTGCCCGGTGCAAGCGGCTACGGGCGGTCCCAGGCGCGATGCCGAGGGCGACTGCGGCCTCCGCAGGAGTCATTTGTTCCCAAGCCACCAGCAGCAGTACGTCGCGCTCAGCTGAGGGTAGTTTCCTTACTGCCGAAATCAGTGCCCGTGCCCTGACGGCCGAGTCGAGCCGGTCGGTGATCTCATCCCACGGATCAAGCGTCTCCTCTGGCGTGGTCAGACCTATGGGCTGGTTAGTGGTCCAGTGTGCTCGCAGCACATTCCTCGCGATTCCGTACAGCCAGGGCCGGGCATCGTCGTAGCCGCTGTCATAACTGCGCCGCGCTCCGAACGCTCGTACCCAGACCTCGCCAAGCAGATCGTCGGCGGCCTGGTGCCCGGCGCGTCGGGAGAGGTACCCGTGAATAGCGACCTCGTGACGCTCGACAATCTCGACGAATGCTTCGGGTTCGCCGCACAGCGACCGCGCTATCAGCTTGCCGTCGGTCACGTCAGTCCTCAATTGGCGCCGTCACAACGTCGGCCATCGCACGGCGAGGCGGACATGGGGCCGGTCGATGACGATGCTCGCGCCTCCGATCGTCTCTGGCCGCGCTCCTGGAGGCCAGGCACTCAGTTCCAGATCCTGCGCGCCCGGCCTGCCCAGCTCGTGCCAAACGATAGCTTGCCGGGCTAGGTATTTCGCGAGGCCGGGTCCGCTAGGACCGTAACCGCGGGCAGTGATGTCGTACGGCGCTGGCTGGTCTCCGGGGATGAATGCTGCGACGCCAAGTCTCCCCGTGCTGCCGACCTGGGCTAGGCCGCCGAGCGGCATCAGGTTCGCAATTCGCTGCTGGGCGGGACTGGCATAGGCTTCGTGTCTGCCCATCAAGTTCAGCCGGGTAAGGCCGGGTTCGGCCAGCGTCAGCCACAGATCCAGATCCGCCAGCTCGCCGATGTCGCCGGCCCGCAGCCCGGTGGGCTCCTCGGTCACGGGACCAGAAAGCGCTTCGTACAACGCGTCGGCGTCCGGCGCCGGCCCGTCAACGGCCTGAGCGTGGAGACCGGGCTGAGGACCGAGCGCCAGGAGCGACTCGGGACCGGTGATGGCGCCGGCCATTCTGATGAAGCTGCACCGGCAAGCCGACCTGCTCACCAGGTGATCCCCGGCAGTTTCTAGCCCTACCGAGAGCTGGATCCCGCGGATCGAAAGGGGCAGCACGATCCGGCCGGCGGGACCAAGCTGCGCCCACCATTGAGTCGCAAGATCCCACGTGCCGGTAGTCACGATGATCCGGTCATAGGGAGCATGATCGGGAACGCCAGCCGAGTCGGCCAGTTCACGCGCCTCGTCGACTAGGTTGCTACTCGCGCCGTCTTGCCGGTGCCAGGCCCTGGCGAGGCCAGCCTGCCCTGCCCAGTCAGTCGCGGGGCTGATTCCGGAACCGGTAGTAGTCATCTTCGATCAGCTCCGCATAGCGGGTCGTAGTAGCTGGCACGGGTCCCGGAAAGTCGCATCAGTAGGCCAGCGATGCGCTGCAGGCGGCGAGTCAGCGGCGCCATGGCTTCGTGTGTCGCGGCGGGTGCAAATGCCTGTCGCGGTGCATCGCGATCGGGCTGCGACTGCGCATCCGCAGCCTGGGTGTGCACTGGGTGGTCGGCGAATGCTGCGCGCATCGTGGTCTCCTCGGGTGGCGTGGCCTCGTTCGTTGGTTGTGGTGCGATGCCAGCCGCTGCTGAACTTGGTGGGCTGGTAGCCGTCTCCGCAGACCACTGTGACGCGGCCATACCCGGCGGTCAGGTTCACGCGAGCCTGGCCGATCAGATCGGGAACCACGTCGATAGTCACGACGGACTTCTGATCCCCGACGATGCGCGCGATCAGGGCTGCGTTATAACCGGTGCCAGTACCGATCTCCAGTACGCGATGCCCCGCGGCGAGCCCGAGCTGGCTCAGCATGACTGCCATCATCGTCGGCTGCGTAGACGCACTGACCGGCAAACCTTCGCTATCCGATTTGATCACGACAGCGCGGTCCTGATAGGCCTCCACCGGATCCATCTCCGGCAGGAACGTATGCCGGGGGACCCCTCGGAAGGCAGCTTCCACTGCGGCATCAGCCCGGCCGGAGGCGAGCAGTTGATCCGCCAGCTTCGCCCGCGCCGCAGCCGCTAGGTTTCCGATGGCGACGGAATCCTGGTCAAATTCGTCGTCAGATTCCGAGCGACCGCCGCTATCGATCTCGTGCCCTTCCCGGTCCTGGCTGGCGTCCAGTGCGCTCATGTGCTGGTACTCCATCGGTCGCTGCTGTTGAACTCCTTGTCCTCTTATTGCGGGAACGCCGTCCGATCGTTCGCGGCCCGCTAGGCAGCTGTCTCACAGTCAGCCCCATCCGCCGACACCCGCTCCCGCCGTGGCGAGCTGCTCTACCTGCGCTGGCACGCCGTAGACCTCGACGCAGCTGAAGTTACCTTCGGCGGATCAACTGCCGTTGTCCGCGGCCAGCGGGTTGAGGGGACCACCAAGGGCGGCCGGTCGCGAGTAGTCAGCATCGACCGCGAGACAGTGGCCATCCTGCGAGAACACCGGAACCGTCAGGCCCACGACCAGCTGACCGCCGGATCGGCCTGGGCAGACAGCGGCGATCTCGTCTTCGCCAGCCGCTGGGGTGAGGCCCTCTACCCCGACACCGTGACCGCCCTCATGACCAAGATGATCACCGAACACAACAAGAGCGTCCCGGCCGCGGAGGCGCTACCGCATGCACGCCTGCACGATCTGCGCCACTTGCACGCGACTACCTTGCTCCTGGCCGGGGTCCCAGTCCATGTGGTGGCCGCGAGGCTCGGCCACGCTGATCCGGCCGTGACACTCCGGGTCTACTCCCATGTGCTCCGCGAGCATGACATGGGCATCGGAGACGTTTTCGCCCAGGCCATCAGGGCTTCGGTTAGCAAATCCGTTAGCAAGCCCAGACGCTTAGCTTGATCATCACAGCGTTTCCGCTGGTGAGAGTGGTGGTCAGGGGCGGGGTCGAACCGCCGACCTTCCGCTTTTCAGGTGTAGCGGATCCCGGTGCAGGCCGGACTGCTCAAGCGTGTGAGGCTGTCGACATCTGCGTCAGGCTGCTGGTGGCTGCCGCCATAGCGCGAAGCAATTACGATCCCGAGGGCTTCAGATCCCAGTTCGCGCAGCGCTTCACCGCCACGTACCTCGCGCGGCACTGCTGGCCCCGATCCTGGTCGCTACCGGCAGTCGAGCTGAGGAGGACTAAGTGAGCATTACGAATGCGGACATCTCCGAGCAAGCATGCGAGTTGGCGGAAGGGTCGGAAGGACTGCTTCGCATGGCGGCGCTGTGCGTCTGCGCGGCCGCGTTCAGTGCGGGCAGGTTCAGTGCGGGCACGTTCAGTGCGGGCACGTTCTGCAGCGCCCGCAAGGCCCTGGAGGTGATCCCCCACGCAGGTCTGCGTGATGATGCCTTGCTGGTTCCGACGGAGCTTGCAGCGGAGGGGGCAGCCGAAGTAACCGGGTCCGGACCCCAACCACGCTGATGATCTCTGCGCCTCCGATCCGAGCGGGCGGGTTGCTCATCGGACAGTAGAGTCGGCGGCTATGGCGGCTAACGCGGACTCCGGCCAGCCAGGCAGCACGCGGTGGTTCAGCCGAGGCGTGGCCGGTATCGGCACGTCGAGTTTCCTGGCCGACCTGGGGCACGAAGTCCCTACCGCCCTGCTGCCAAGCCTGCTCACCGTGACGTTGCGTGCACCGGCGTCAGCTCTCGGACTGATCGAGGGCATCTCCGATGCCGCGGCCGGGGTTGCCCGGTTCGCTGGCGGGGCGCTCGCCGATGATCCAGCCCGCCGCCGCCGAGTCGCAGTCGGCGGGTACACGACCACGGCCGTGCTGTCGGCGGCCATCGGAGCGGCCGTAGCCCCCTGGCAGGCCGGGGTTCTGCGCGCGGGAGCATGGGCGGCTCGCGGCATGCGCGTACCGGCCCGCAACGCCCTGCTCGCTGACATTGTCCCGGCCAGCGTGTACGGCCGGGCCTATGGCTTCGAGCGCGCCATGGACAACCTCGGTGCCATCGGCGGGCCGCTGCTGGCTATCGGCCTGGTCGCCGCGGTCGGAGTGCGGGCAGCGATCGGCCTGTCCGTCATTCCCGGCCTGCTCGCTGCCCTGGCGATCGTCTACGCCATCCGCCACACGACCGCTGCGAAGGAGCGGGTCAGCCAGCCGATTCGCGTCCGGATCCGGCCCGTGCTGCGCGGCCAGCTCGGGCGCCTCATGATCGGGGTCACCGCCTTCGAGGTCGGCAATGCCGCCGCCACGTTGCTGATCTTGCGCGCCACTGACCTGTTCGATCCTGGCCGCAGCCACACCGACGCCACCCAGCTCGCGCTTGTCCTGTACGTGCTCTACAACGTGGCGGCCACCGTCATCAGCATTCCTGCAGGACGGCACGGCGACAGATTCAACCCGATCCGTGTCCTGGCCGCCGGGGCCGTCTGCTTCGCCACCGGATACGCCGTATTCGCCGCTGGTCCCCGCCAGCCCTTCCTGCTCGCGCTCGGGTTCATCCTGGCCGGTCTCGGAATCGGGTGGGGCGAGACCGCCGAGTCAGCCGCCGTCGCTGCCCTGGCGCCCGCCACGCTCCGCGGCTCTGCATTCGGATTGTTGGCCACCGCGCAAGCCGGAGCCAATCTGGTTGCCAGCGCGGTAGCGGGGATCTTGTGGACAGCCGCGTCCCCGACCGCAGCCTTCGTGTTCCTTGCCGCCGCCATGGTCATCTCGGTGCCGCTCATCCTGGCCAGCAGACGCAGCCAAGGATCAGAGCCGCGACCTGACGATCGCAGCGGTCCGCCTGCGCTGTGACGTGATCTCGGCTGAGTCCGAGGTGTCAAGAGAATGGCAATAGGGTAGGCGACGCGGTTGCACCCGACTGGCCGACCGGCGTCGCACTCGCGGTCGGCGGCCCTGGGGGCTTGCCGGGGGTCTTGCAGTCAAGATCGGGGCCAGGATCCATGGGCGTCCTGGTGTAGGGCTGCACCGCGCCCGTATGCCTGCTGACCGGAGGTAGCGGACGGACGTCTGCCTGTTGATCGCCGGCGTTGTGCCAGGCTGGCCCGGGTGTGAGCAGCAGCTGTAAAGCCGTGCCGTGTCCCGATGGCCACGAATGGCTAGGCGCAACCGCATTCAGCACGGGCTGGCCGGACCAGGCTCGACGACCTTCGATGACCGCCCAGGCTGCAATGGCTAGTGCCACGATGCCGTCCAGCCACCAGGCACCGAACAGCGTGTTGGCGGCCAGGCCGACGAACACCGCTATTGCCAGGTAGGCGCAGAGCAGGTTCTGCATGCCCTCCCCGGCCGTTGCCGATGACCCTAGTCGTGCGCCGATGCGCCGCTTGGCGACGCCGAGACCGGGCTCGAGGATAGCTGTTCCGGCGGTGAGGATCAGGCCGATGATGCTGGTGTCGGCGCGATCGCTTCCCGCCAGGGCCCGGATTGCCTCGGCGGCGATGTAGGGGGCGAGCAGGTAGAAGCTGACGGCGACGAGCTGCTGCGCGCGGCGCTCGGATGTCGGGCTGGCGAGCCGGGTGCCCGTGAACCGCCAGATGACGATGATGCTGGCGACGGCCTCGATGCCGCTGTCGAGCCCGAACCCGAGCAGCGCTACTGACCCGGAGGCAATCGCCGCGCCGATCGCGACGCCGCCTTCGACCGACCATCCACGCCAGGGTGAGCCAGGACAGGAGCCGCGCCAGGTGGGCGAGCCGCAGCCATTCCGGCGACGGTGCCGCCGCTGCGGCGTCGGTCTCAGGTCCCCCGGGCTGGGCTGACGGAGGGAGCGGTGCCGTCATGGCGTCTCCATGTGCTCCAGCACGGTGTAGTACTCCCAGGGCAGCCCGTCCGGGTCGTTTGCCCAGACCTTCTCCTGGCGTGCGTAACAGCAGACCGCGCCCGGTTCGGGCTCGAGCTCCAGGCCCGCCTGGGTAAGTCGCGCTTCGGCGGCGGTGACGTCGGCGGTGGTGTCGACCTCGACGCCCAGGTGGTTGATCGTGCCGGCAGGCCCGTTGCCGGGCGAGTTCAGTACGAGCTTGAGCGGGGGGTCGTCGATGGCGAAGTTGGCATAGCCAGGCCGCAGTTTCGCAGGCTCGGTGCCGAACAGCCGGGAGTAGAACGCCACGGCGGCATCGAAGTCGCCGACATTGATCGAGAGCTGGACACGGGACATGCAAACCTCCGGGTCATACAGCTGGGTTCAGGTGCTGCAAGTACCAGGCAGGTCGAGCGAGGCCAGGATGCGCAGCGCATCGGCGAGGCGCTCGTCGGCCAGCTCGTAGCGGATCCGGCGGCCCTCCGAAGTCGTGCTGACCAGGCCGCATTCACGCAGGCAGGTCAGATGGTTGGACAGGTTGGCGCGGCTGGTCCCGAAGTCCTCGGCCATCTCCGCCGGGTAGCCCGGACCGCTGATCAGGTGCACGAGCACGCGCCTTCGCGTCGGGTCGGCCAGCGCTGTTCCCACTCGGGCCAGCGTGGCCAGGTCGACCAACTGAAGCGATACAGTCATGGCTGAACTATACAGCACTGGCTGAATCGTGGCTAGGCGGCCCTGTGGGACTGAGGATTCCGATTCAGGCAAGACTTCGATGCTCATCTATATTGACAGACGCCTATGTCCTATGAGAAGCTCTCGGCCAGAATCTATATAGACGAGCATCAATATATGGAGGTTGCTATGACCACCCTGGCGGATGTCATCGTGATCGGCGCTGGCCAGTCCGGCCTGGCCGCAGCCAGTGCGCTACAGGCCCGCGGCATCAGCCCGGTCGTGCTTGAGGCCGGGCCGGAGCCAGTCGGGTCGTGGCCGTACTACTACGACAGCCTGAGCCTGTTCTCCCCTGTCAGCTACAGCAGCATCCCGGGACTGGACTTTCCTGGTGATCCCGATCACTATCCGCATCGCGACGAGGTCGCCAGCTACCTGCGGAGCTACGCCGCTGGCCTAGACGCCGACATCCGCACCGGCACAACGGTCACCACGGTCGAGACTGGAGGCCCAAATGGTTTCCTCGTGCACACCGCCGCGGGCGAGACTCTGCGCGCCCAGGGAGTGATCGCCGCGAGCGGATCATTCGGCAATCCGTATGTGCCGGACCTGCCCGGCCAGGACGGGTTCACTGGCCGCTGGAGCACGTGGCCAGCTATCGCAACCCGCACGACCACAGCGGGGAGCGCGTCGTGGTGGTAGGCGCGGGCAACTCCGCCGTCCAAGTCGGATACGAGCTAGCCCAGGTGGCGACAGTGTCCGTGGCCACGCGCCACCCGATCATCTTCGTGCCGCAGTGCCGCGGCGGCAAGGACGTCCACTACTGGCTGAAGACCACGGGCTTCGACCTGCTCCCACCGGAATGGTTGCGCCGCTACTTCGGCGGCCGGACGGTCGACGACACCGGCAAGTACCAGCACGCCCTAGAGACCGGCCAGCTCGACCGGCGCGCCATGTTCGCCGCGCTCTCAGGCGACAGCGTCGTCTGGGCGGACGGAACACGTGAGCACGTCGACACCGTGCTGCTGGCGACGGGCTACCGGCCAAACCTGTCCTACCTCAGTCCGCTGAGCACGATCGAACGAAGCGGCCCATCGCATTCTGGCGGAATCTCGACGACTCATCCGGGCCTGGTCTACGTCGGGCTGGAATTCCAACGGTCGTTCTCTTCGAACACCCTTCGCGGCGTATACCGGGATGCCGAGCACGTGGTCGCCCCGCTTGTCGCGCACGTGCGGCGGGCTCCTGCCACGATTGGCCTCTAGGCGCGCACCACACGGCGGAAGGGCGGCTAACCTAACCAGGCCGCGGTGCGCTAGGCGCCTTACCCGCCTGCCCGGCGAGCACGTCGACGTGATCATGTCGAACTGCGTCGTCAACCTGTCTGCCGATAAGCGACGTGTCCTGACTGAGGCGTTCCGGGTTCTGCGGCCCGGCGGCCGGCTCGGCATCAGCGACGTCGTCGCGGACGGGGAAGCCGACCAGGCCCTGCGGGCCGGCGACGAGCAGCAGGTCGGCTGTGTCGCGGGCACCCTGACCCCGCACGAGTACGACGACTTGCTGCGCGCGGCCGGGTTCACCGGGATTACTATCACCGCGACCACGCCGGCCGGATCGTCGCTGCATTCGGCGATCATCCAGGCCGTCAGGCCACCGCCAGGTGAGCCGGCCCGGGACCGTCAGCAGCGCGGCCATCCGCTCCAGCGCGGCGGGCACCACGCGGTAGTAGACCCAGGTGCCGCGGCGCTCGCTGTCGATGAGGCCGGCCTCGCGGAGCACCTTCAGGTGGTGGCTGATCGTCGGCTGGGTCAGGTCGAAGGCGCTGGTCAGGTCGCAGACACAGACCTCGCCCCCCTGACGCGCGCCGATCAGGGACATCAGCCGCAGCCGGACCGGGTCGCCTAGCGCCTTGAACACCGGCGCCAGCCCGGCCGCGGCCGCGTCGTCGATCGGATCGCCGATCAGCGCCGCCTGGGAGCAGGCATCCTGGCCGGCGGCGGTGAGGATCGGCAGTACCCGCGTCGCGTCCTGAATTGACATGCCTCTATGTTGACGGGGATCAATGCAGCCTGGCAAGCTGGGCTGTATTGACAGACGTCTATAAAGGGCGGGATCCGGGTTGGGCGAGATCGTGCTGTGGCGGCGGCTGATTGCCGAGTTCGCGGGCAGCGCGTTCCTGACCGCGACGGTCGTCGGCTCGGGCGTCGCCGCCGCGAGCCTGTCGCCGGGCAACGCCGGCCTGGAGTTGCTGGAGAACGCCGCCGCGACGGCAGCGGGGCTGTACGCGATCATCCTGATGTTCGGCCCGGTGTCCGGCGGTCACTTCAACCCGGTCGTGTCGTTCGTTGACGCGGCGTTCGGAGGGCTGGGGTGGCGGGACGCTGCCGCGTACCTGCCCGCTCAGGTCGCCGGGTGCATCACCGGGGCAGTGATCGCGAATGTGATGTTCGGTCTGGATGCCGTCAGTATCTCGGTCAAGCACCGGGCCAGCGGGCCGCATTTCTTCGCCGAGATCGTGGCGACCCTGGGACTGATCCTGGTGATCATGGCCCTGGCCCGGTCCGGGCGGTCCCGGTCGGCTCCCGCCGCTGTGGGCGCCTATATCGGTGCGGCCTACTTCTTCACGTCCTCGGCCAGTTTCGCCAATCCCGCGATCAGCGTCGGCCGGATGTTCTCCGACACCTTCGCGGGCATCGCGCCGGGCATCGGTTCCGGTCTTCATCGCGGCTCAGGTCATCGGTGGCGCACTCGCCTTCCTCCTGGTAAAGGCCCTGTATCCGGAGGTCACTTCGGCCGAGGCGGCGGAGGTCATCGTTCCCCATCATCCGGCGGATACCTCAGCCGACAGCTCCACGGCAACAGCCGGGCGTGTAGCCGGCGGCTTCCGCGACTAGCAGGACGGACCGACGCATGCACCTGGTCATGATCGGCGGCAGCGACGCCGGCATCAGCGCCGCGCTACGCGCCCGCGAGCTCGACCCTTCCGCGGAGGTCACAGTCGTCGTGGCGGACGCCTACCCCAACTTCTCCATCTGCGGTATCCCGTACTACGTCTCCGGCGAGGTGACGCACTGGCGCAACCTCGCCCACCGCACTGCCGCGGACCTCGAAGCAACCGGGATGGCCCTGCGGCTCGACACCACAGCCCGCCGGATCGACGTATCCGGACGCAAGCTGCTGGTGACCGCTCCTGACGGCACTGAGGAGCTGATCAGCTACGACAAGCTGATCATCGGCACCGGCGCGCTCCCGGTCCGGCCCCCGATCGGCGGCCTGGGCGAGCTGGGCGCCAGCGACGGCGTGCACCTGCTGCACTCGATGGACGACACCTTCGCCGTCATGCGCACCCTCGAGCAGACCAGCCCGGCCAGCGCCGTCATCGTCGGCGCCGGCTACGTCGGGCTCGAGATGGCCGAAGCGCTCACCGCCCGCGGCCTCGCCGTCACCCAGATCGAGCAGCTGCCCGAGGTCCTGCCCACCGTCGACCAGGAACTAGGCGCCCTCGTGCGCGCCGAGCTCTCCGCGCATGGCGTCGACGTGCTCACCGGCGCCACCGTGCAGCGCATCAGCACGCCGAACCCGGCGAAGCCGGCCGGCTCGCGTCGTCGCAGCCGGCAGCGACGGGAAGGCGACCGCAGTATTCGCCGATGTGATCCTCGTCAGCACCGGGGTGCAGCCCGATACCGTCCTGGCCGAGCAGGCCGGAGCCACGACGGGCTACCGGAACGCGATCGCGGTCGACCGGGCGATGCGCACCAATCTCCCCGATGTGCTCGCGGCCGGAGACTGCGTCGTCACCCACCACCGGCTGCTGGGCGAGACCTACCTGCCGCTCGGCACGACCGCGCACAAGCAGGGCCGGGTGGCCGGCGAGAACGCGCTGGGCGGCAGCAAGGAGTTCGCCGGCAGCCTGGGCACCCAGGTGGTCAAGATTTTCGAGATGGCCGCGGCCCGCACCGGGCTCCGCGACCACGAGGCAGTCGCCGCTGGGTTTGACCCGGTCACCATGGCCGCCGAGGCCGACGACCATAAGGCTTACTACCCGGGCAGCCACCGCATCGCGATGCGCGTGACCGGCGACCGCCGGACCGGGCGGCTGCTCGGCTTGCAGTTGTTCGGTCACCGGCACGCCGAGATAGCCAAGCGGATCGACATCGCCGCGGCCGCCATCTTCAACGGGATGACCGTCGCCGCCATGAGCGATCTCGACCTGTCCTACACGCCTCCGCTCGGCAGCCCGTGGGAAGCCGTGCAGATGGGTGCCCAGGCCTGGGACCGGAAGGTTTCACTGCTCCGCAGTTAAGGAGGCCACCAGATGGCCAGCCACGTCATGACGCAGGCCGAGCGGATGTGCCTGCACAGCGCCGCGACCGATCTGCATACAGAGTTCCGCGGCATCTTCGGCGACCGAGACCATCGAGTCCCTGCTGCTCGACAGCTACGCCGAGCTGGCTGCCAGAGCCACTGTCACCACATGGCTTGTCATCGGAGCGGAGCGGTTCGCCCGGCAGCGCCTGCAAGCTCTCGCTCACGTCCAGGCCGCCTCGGGCGGGAAAGTCCCGGCGGTGCTGTTTCTGTGCGTGCACAACGCCGGACGTTCCCAGATGGCGCTCGGCTGGTTCAACTCACCTCGCCGGGGACCGGGCCGTCGCATGGTCCGGGGGATCCGAGCCCGGTCGACGAACTCGACGCCGGCCGTCGATCGAGGCCATGGCCGAGGTCGGCATCGACATCTCCGGCGAGTTCTCCAAGCCCTGGACCGAGGAGTTCGTCCTCGCGGCCGACGTCGTGATCACGATGGGCTGCGGCGACGCGTGCCCGCTCCTGCCGGGAAGGCACTACGAGGACTGGGAACTCGACGATCCCGCCGGGAAGACCCTCGGCCGATGTCCGCGTGATCCGCGATGAGATCAGGGACCGGGTATCGAACCTCATCGAGAAGCTGACCGGCGGCTGATAACAGCTGTCTCGGTCATGTTTGGGCCGACGCCGCTAGCTGGCGCATCTTCCGTATCGCGCAGGTCAGCCGCGCTGCGCTAGCGCACGCCGCGGCGCAGAGCAGCCATGGCACGGCAGGCGCTGCGAGCAGCGCCGTTACGGTCACAGCAGCGTCGAGGAACGCGAGGCACATGCTGCCGGCCAGGCATGCATGACGGACTGCCTGGTATCGCCGGGTACGGAGTGCCGTGGCCAGCATGAGCACCGAGGCGGCAAGAACGATGCCTGCTGCGAGCGCGGATGGCGGGCGGGACGGGCCACAGCCACGCGTGCCCGGTGATCAGGGCGGCGGCCCAGAGGCCGCCCACGACAGGGCCGGTCAGGATCAGCCCGCGCGCGGCCGACCACGCGGGACTGGCGCGGCGGAAGGCGTCCGCGACGACGCCGGGGCTCCCGAACTCGGCGATCGCGGCGCGCGCAGACTCGCCGGGCGTCAGTCCTTGTGCGAGGTACTTCTCCTGCGCGTCGGCTAGCCCGTCGGAGACCTCGTCGGCGAGGTGCGCTGGCAGCCTGATGAGCAGGTCGTCACGGTAGGCGGCTGTCAGGCGGTGCTCGGCCATGGGGTGCCTTCTAGCGCTGCGCTGATCACGGCGGCAAAGTCCCGCCAGTCCGCGCGCCGACCGGATAGCGCGCTCTTGCCTGCCTCCGTCAGCGTGTAACACCGGCGGCGGCGGCCGCCCGACAGCGACCAGGATCCGGTGATGAGTCCCGCGGCCTCAAGCCGGTGCACGCCGGGTAGATCGTCCCGGTCGGCAGATCCAGCCGGCCGCCGGTGGATTCGCGCAGCGCATCCATGGTGGAGTGCGTGAGTGGGCTGGACACAGCGTCGCAGTCCTGCTCAAGGTTTACGCCAAATGCATTGACGGCCAGGATGCGATCGCCAGGCGGCGCATCGACGAAGCGCTCCGCGATCAAGATGACGGTCGTGATGGGTGACCGAGGTAACTTGGGCGCGTATTGGGCGCGCCCAGCCGCATCGCGCTGCATCCCTTCGCGCATGACCGCACCACGCAACATCAGAAAGTCAGAGAGTTTCCCCAGCCCACGGGGCATGGTCACTGGTCAGATCGAGTGGTCAGGGGCGGGGTCGAACCGCCGACCTTCCGCTTTTCAGGGATAGGAATCTGCCCAGCTCAGGACCACAACAAGCAGAGCGCGTGCACCGCACGTGCCCTATCAGTGCTTCGACACGATCGACTTGGGCAGCCGTGCAGCGTCCCCGTGGGCGGCCAGCTCGGACAGCGCCAAGGCTATTTCCGCGTCCCGGCCCTTCCACTGCGTGCAGATACCGATTGGAGGCGGCGGGCGAGGCATGGCCCAGACGCCGCATGAGATCCTTCACGGTCGCGCCGGTCGATGCCGCTAGCGTCTGCCCGGTGTGCCGTAGATCATGGAAACGAAAGCCCGGCATTCCGACGCGGCTCCGAGCACGGGTGAACGCCTGTCGTACTGCATCGCCGCGCATCGGTGAGCCATCGCGGCCGACAAATACCCGGTCCTCCCCAGCCCAACTGGCCATGTGTTCAGCTAGAACCGATAGCACGTGCGGCGGGATCGCCACTGTGCGCTTGCCTGCGTCGGTCTTGGGATCTGCATCAAACGCAACCGGCGACTCCAGCAACTCGACCCGGTTACGGCGCACCGTGACTCTGCCCGCCTCGAGATCAACGTCAGCAGGCCGCAACGCCAGAACCTCACCACGTCGAAGACCGCACCAGGCAGCCAGCAAGACGGCGGCCCGGTACCGAGGCGTGATGGCCTCGACCAGGGCGACGACCTCAGCGGGCGAGGCAACCGGCCGCTCCTTAGCGCGGTCGGACCCAGCTCCGCGGATCTGGCACGGGTTCTGAAGGATGGCGCCGTCCCGAACCGAAGTGTTCAGAACGGCACGCATGAATCGGTACGACTGCATGATCGAGGTTCGGCCGCCGCTCCCCCGCATCGCAGCCGCGTACCACTCACGAACAGTGCCGGGCGACAGCGCCCTGAGCGGCACGTCCTCAAGCGCCGTCAGGTGAAGGCGCAGATTGCGCAGGCAGGTTTCGCGGTACCGTGGCCCCATCTTCGGATGGTCACGAAGCCAGACGCGGGCGTAGTTGCCGAAAGTCTCGCGACCAAGATCCTCATTGACCCACGCTCCGCGCGAAAGGTCAGCCTCTACGGCAGACAGCCAGCGGTCAGCATCGGTGCGGGTGCCGAAACGTCCGAGGCGCAGCCTGTCGGTGGCCAGATGGCGTGATAAACGATGCCTGATAGCGGCCGGACGGCAGCTTGCGCACCTTGCCGAAACGCCGCCGCTTGGCCATCAGGCCACGACCTTCCCGGCACGCCAGCGAATCTTCGACCGGCTCGACCAGTCCGGCCGCGATGAACTCCGAGACCGCTGATTCAGGGATGCGCACGTGCCGGCCGACATGTACGAAGCGAATACGCCGTTCGGCGATGAGACGGCGCGGGAATCGCTCCGTGGTGCCCAGCAGCTCGGCGACCTCGGCGACGGTCAGCAGCTGGTCAGCAGACCGCGTCTGCTGATGGTCCGTCATGCCGCCCTCCCAGTTGCCGAAGACTTCTGCCGGCAGAGTCGTCCGCTCTTCGCCGTGGCTTCGGCGAGCGCGGATTTCCAGGCGGTGCGGTCGGCCAGGACGTGCATGAGTCGCTGGGTGGGCTGGCATGTGGTCGGGGTCGGCGGGGGTGACCCGCTCCCACTTGTAGCGTCTGCTGTCGTCCTCGGTTGCCGGAAGGTCGAGCATGGCCATGAGCCAGGCTTTGCGGTCGGCGCGGTGGTCGGTGAGGGTTTTGCCGGACCATTTGCGGGAGACGAGGACGCGGCGTCCGGCGTAGCCGAGGTTCTCGTAGCGGTGGGCTTTGCCCCGGCACAGGCCGGGGATCAGGTCGGGCCGGGCGTGCTCTGGGCTGGATGCCGTAGCGGAGCCAGTTCGCGCACCGGGGCGAGCACGGCTCGTACCGCAGCGCGTCGGCGAGCCGGGCGGCGTGGTCGCGCTGGGCGGCGGTGTCGGCGGTGTGGCATCCGGCGATCTGCTTGGTCAGGTACTTGGTGAGGTAGCCGGACGCAGCGGGCGGCGTCTTTGGTTCCGGCGAGCACGCCCTGGGCGTCGAACTTGGGTCCGAACCGGGCGACGTGCCGGGGCTCGTCCTGCGGGCCGATGGTGTCGAGGGCCTGGTCCCAGGTCGGCAGCAGCTCGCCCGTCACCGGGTCGATGTAGTTGCCGGATGGCTCGTGCCAGACGGGCAGGTCGTCGTCCTCGCCGTAGCGCACGATGTCGGTCGCGGGCCACCAGACCTGGTGGTAGGTGGCGGCGATGACCTGCGCGCAGGTCCTGCGCGGGAGATGGCACCGCGGAACGCGATGTGGGCGTGCGGGGCGAGGCGTTTCTGCGGTTCGATGGCGGCGAAGTACTGGACGTCGTAGCCGAGGTAGCGGCGCAGGTTCTGGATGAGCCGGTCGAACAGGGCCGGGAAGTGGATCGCGTCCCGGGCGGCCCGCTGGTAGTCGTAGCCGGCCGGGTCGG
Source organism: uncultured Actinomycetota bacterium (assembly GCA_963726425.1). Classification (GTDB taxonomy): domain Bacteria; phylum Actinomycetota; class Actinomycetes; order Streptosporangiales; family Streptosporangiaceae; genus JAJYUU01. The sequence goes on from CAVSCN010000023.1 coordinate 106,626, forward strand.
CCGGGGTGCCGTCGTCGGGGACTTTGCCGTAGCTGTCGCAGGTGAGGGTGAGGAACATCGACGGCCGGTAGGTCTTGCCGTCCGGCGCCGTGTAGACCTGGCCGGTGGTGCGGTCGGTCATCTTGCGGCGCGGGAAGCTCGGGTGCGTCCTGGCGGCGGCGGGTGGACCGGGACCGGCGCTTGCGTGCTCGCCGTCCTGGCCTGCCGTCGTTGGTGCGGGTGGCGAGGTTGCCGCGGATGCCGCAGGCGGCGAGCTCGTCGTCCAGGTCGTCGAGCAGCTGGTCGAGCTCGGCGGTGTCCTGACCGTTGGCGGCGGCTTTGTCGCGGCGGGCCTGGGCGGCGGCGCGGGCGGTGAGCCAGTACTCCTGCGTCTCGTCCGGCGGGGCGGGGGTGAGGTCGGGTTCGGTGTCGAGGTGCCAGCCGTCGCGGCACTGCTCGGCCCGCAGCGACTGGGCTCGTTTCGCGCACGGCGGGCAGACGTCCTCGAGGGTGGACCGGCAGGGCAGCAGCTGATAGTCGACCTCGCCGGTCGCGTTGTTGGTGCGGCGCAGCTGGACGGGCCGGATGCAGCCGCCTGCGGCTTCGGTCAGGTCACGGATGGCGGTGGCGCCCAGCGGCATGGCCAGGCGCTCGGCGCGGGAGACACGGGTCACCGGGCACCCTCCGCCGATGGTCTGCCAGGTGGTGGACCAGCCGCACAGGCGGCAGTCCTGGCTGACCAGGTTCCCGGCCAGGTCGTCGGTGAGGTAGAGGCCGGTGCCGCAGACCGGGCACGGGTCGTCGGTCCGCCAGGTCGTGAGCGCGCTCATGCCGGACTTCCAGCCATGTCGAGCGGCGGGCAGGGGCGCGTACTGGGCGCACATGGCGTCGATGTCCTCATCGGACACCCAGGCGGCGCGGACGCGTACCGGGTCGGGCTCGGCTTCGAGCCGGACGTAGGCGATACCGCGCGCCGAGGTCAGGGTCGGAGCTGATCTGATCGGCCAGGGCACCGCGGTCGCGGGCGCCGTCGCCGAGCACCATGTCGACCTGCTCGGGCTCATCGAGCCGCATGGCGATCCGGTCGGGGAACAGGTTCCGGATCGTCAGCACGTCCTTGCGCGGGTCTTGCAGGGCGCCGACGACGCAGTAGCCGACCGCGCGGCCCTGGGTCGTGAGGGTGGCGATCGCGGCCAGGGCCCGCTCGCGGAGCTTGCGGTCGGGCTGGTAGGCGGTGAGGAACGCGACCTCATCCACGAACACGACCGTGAACGGATGCTCGACAGTCGCGAAGTGAATCCGGCTCCGGCCCGCCAGCTGCGCCGGCCCGGTTCTGCATCTCCGGCCACGGTGTCTTCGAGCATCGCGACGATGAGCGCCGGGTCGGATTCGTACCGGCCGTAGCGGTCGAACAGGGCGCGGCCGTAGGCCAGTTCCATCAGCTTCGGGTCGGCGCCCAGGATCCGCGCGGTTCCGTCCGCGAGCGCGGGCAGGATGCCGCGGATGATGGCCCACAGATCACCGATGCCTTGCCCGCGCCGGTCGACCCGGCCAGCAGCACATGGGAGCCCGCGAGCCGGATGACCCACGAGGGAGCCGTCCTCGTGGCGGCCGACCGCGACCGCCCGGAAGTCGACACGGACCGGGATCGGGAGGGCGGGGATGATGGCGGCCAGGACGTCACGGCGGACCAGCTCCACCAGGACCGCGCCGGGCGGGGCTTTGCGGATGCGGCAGGCGATGGCCCCGAAGCCGTGCGCGAGGTTGTCGGCCGCGTCGGCGAAGTTGGCCGGGGACTGGCCGCGGACCAGCCGGACCAGCAGCTGGTCGACATAGCCGGTGGCGATGACGGGGCCGAGCTGCGGCAGCAGCCAGCGGCCCTGGTACCGGACGGCCGAGCCGGGAGACGGTCATGACCGTGGCCCAGGACCGCTGGTACTGCCAGCGGCGGAACCGGCACCGCATCGGCACCGCGACTAAGCCGGGACCAGGAGGCGGGCCAGGCCAGCCGCCACGTCACCGCCGCGGCAATCAGGGCTCCCGCAAGGGCTACGAGGGCGGGCCAGCCTGCGAGCCGCCACGTCACGGCCAGGACCGCGGTGATCAGGCTCGCGACCGGGATGCCGGACGAGGAAGCGGAGCAGCCGCCACAGCAGCCGGAACAGCTGCGCCGTGGCGATCATCCAGAGCGGCGTGTGCAGCACCGGGGACCGCAGGACCGGCTTGGCGAACGGGTCGGGGTTGGTGACCTGGACGATCTGCTCACCCGAGAACGGCGACAGGCTGTGACTCACTGCCCGCCTCCTTCACTGACCGTGCGCGCGCAGCTGGGCGGCGAGGGCGGCGAGCTGGTCCCACGCTTCGGCGGCGGCCGCGTGGGCTTCGGGGGTGTCCAGGTCGGCGGCGATGCGCGACAGCAGGGCGGCTTTGCGCTCGTGCCAGGCGATCTGCTCGCCTAACGGAGTGTCGTGCGAGAGCCCGGCCATCGACCGCAGCAGATCGGAGATCTCGGCCGGGGTGACCCGGCTGGGCTGATCAGTCATCATCGGGGGTGTCCTTCCAGAGCGGCGGGATGACACGGCCCCGGCGGTGGTTGCGTCACCAGCCGGGGCCATCTTGCGTTCAGGACGCGCGGATCGGGCAGGGGCGGCAGGCCGCGCCATCTGCGCTCGACCTCGGCGGCGTACTCGGCGGTCGAGCGGGCGAGGTCGCGGGCGAACCGGACGTGGCCGGGCCCGACCTGATCGGGCAGGGTGAGGGTGACGAGCAGCGCCGGGCGGGCGGTCATGATGGTCAGCAGCGGTGTCCGGGCCGGGAACCGGTCGAGCACCACGCCGGACCGCCCATCTACTGGCACGGTCACTGTCGTGACCCGCATGACGGGCATCAGCCCTGGTCCTTGCCGGCCGGGCGGGCGGGCTTGATCCCGGTGGCGCGCAGCGAGTAGGCCATCCGGCCCTTGTCGGTCACGTACGGGGTGACGGTCAGCCCCTCGAACTCGACCGGCTCATACGGGACGCCCGTCGGCGGCACCGGCTCCCGGTCAGCGATGATCTTGACGACCGTCTCCCGGCGGCGGCCCGCCAGCTCGGGATCGTTGTCGGCCACCAGGCACTGCCATACGGGCTTGCCCGTCAGCTTGTCGACGCCGAAGGACGCCGGGCCTTCGTCTTCTCGTCGTAGTCCATCGCCTCCGTGATCGAGTCCGGCATCAGATTGCAGCCGTGCCCGAACACGTCCTGCATGCTCACGGGGAACCGTGCGCCGTTTCGCAGAGCCATTGCTCCTCCTCGCCAGGCCAGGCCCGGCCTAGATGCCTAGACGTATACTCGTCTAGAGCAGTATACAACATGTATAGAGGAGTTGTTGTGCCGGGTCAAGTCGCTAGTGCGCGGGCAGCTCGTACGCCAGCAGGTAGGCGTCCGATGCCATGATCGTGTCGCACACTTCGACGGCCCTGCCGTCGGTGTCGATAGGCCGTGCGCACCAGGCGGAATACCGGGACGCCCGGCGGCAGCGCCAGGGCGCGGGCCTCATCGGGGGTCGGCATCCGCGCCGAGATTTCCTCGGCAAATCGCTCCAGCGTGTGCCCGGTCTCCTCCAGCCTCGCGTAGATACCGCCGGGACCGGGGTTCGGCTCGGTGATCGTGGTGCCTTCGGCCAGGTCAGCCGGGATGTAGGACACCGCTGTTTCGACCGGGCGGCCGTCCAGCAGGTACCGTCGCGCCCGGATCACGGTCTTCGCGCTGGCGGGGAGCCCCAGCCGCACGGCGACGTCGTCGGGTGGCGTGCCTGTGGTTACCCGGATCATGTCGACATCCGGCCTGGCGCCAGTCTCCTCGGCCTCGGCCAGGAACGCGGCCTTGCCCTCCTTGCGGTGCCGCTGGGCGAACCGGTCCGACGCCAGCCGCCGCACCGGCGGCCGGGCACGCACATACACACCGCGGCCGTGCTCGGCGGTGATCAGGCCCTCGTCCTGCAGCAGCCGCAGCGCGTTCCGCGCGGTCATCCGCGCCACGCCATAATGCGCCATAAGCTGCGCCTCGCTGGGCAGCTGATCGCCTGGGCCGAGCCGCTCCCGGCCTATCGCCGCTCTCAGGTGGTCGGCTATCTGCTTGTAGACCGCACGATCACTGGACGGGTCGATAGTCTCGGCGAGCACACCATTGGTGCTCACTGCCGCACTCCTCAACTCGTGCACATGTCTATGCCTGTTACGCTACACCAGGGGTGATGATCATGGACAGCCCGAAACACTCGGTCAGCGTGGCCGCCGTCATCACCGACGACCACGGCCGGGCGCTGCTCATCCAGCGAGCCGACAACAGCCACTGGGAACCGCCCGGCGGCGTCCTCGAACTCGGCGAGACCATCGAGGACGGCCTCCGCCGGGAAGTCCAGGAGGAAACCGGCCTCGACATCGAGCCCGTGCAGCTCACCGGCGTCTACAAGAACATGCCCCGCGGCATCATCGCCCTCGTGTTCCGCGCCAAGGTCACCGGCGGACAGCTCGATGCAACGGGCGAGGCCACCGACTTCCGCTGGGCAACCCCGTCCGAGATCAAGGACCTGGCCGCCGAGGCATTCGCCGTCCGTATCATCGACGCCCTTAGCGGATCGTCCGCGCCAGCGGTGCGGCAACACGACGGGCAGCGCATCGCGTGAAGGCACAGCCGATAGCACCAAGCAGGCGCGCGGTCGCAACTCGCGTAGCTATCGCTCTCGTTGCCGCGCTGGCGTTCGGCGCTAGCCTCCCGTTTCTCGTCGGACGTCCGATACCGGGCTTGCTTGTTCTGGCCGCGTTCTGCCTGATCATCAACCACGCGCTCAGGCCGCTCCTACTTGCCTGGGCCTGGACCCGTCGCCATCGAACGCACCAGCGTCTCTAGCGACTTCCAGCCTCGCGCCGACACATGCGCGGATAGCTGCCGAATTGCGCCTTCCTTAGGTCAAGGCGGCTCCGCTGCGCTCCGCCGCACGGCGCTGCCCGCGCCGCGCTCTGGCTTGAGGCCCCGCGCGCACGGGCGCGCCAGCCGGATGATCCAAGCCGACTTAACCAAGGTGGCTCATCCCCGCTTCCCGATTGTCCGGCGTCGGCCGGAACCCGTCGAGGGCGCTACGCGTCGCCTCCGGCGATGCAATGCCGCGTAGTTAAGGGTCCGGGGTCGTGGGTCAAGGAAGATCACGTGGCGGCGTGTCGGGGTGAGGATGCAACAAGACCTCTGGTAATTCGGAGCGATCCACCACAGATCATCCGAGCACCAGAGGTCCCGTTGAGAGCTCAGTCTGCCATGACCACCATTACCCATGCCGTGCGTGTCGCCGAAGGCGTGTTCGCTCCGGGTCACCTGGGTGAGTTAACCCCGTACCTGCCATTCGAACTGGTCGATGACGTGCTGGCACAGACGCGGTCGGTGCAGCGGCGGCTGCGCGTGCTGCCGTCCCGGACCGGCGTGTACTTCGTGCTCGCGCTGGGCATGTTCCCGCGGCTCGGCTACGCGCGGGTCTGGGCGAAGCTCACCGCCGGCATGGAGGGTCTGAACCTGAAACGCCCGTCGGAGAAGGCATTGCGTGACCTGCGCCGCCGGGTTGGACCCGCCCCTTTGAAGGCATTATTCGAGGTGGTTGCCGGGCCGGTCGCCCAGCCGCACACGCCCGGAGTGTCGTTCGCCGGGCTGCGCACCGTTGCCTTCGACGGCCTGCACTCTCTCAAGGTCCCCGACACCGACTGCAACAGGCGGTGGACCGGCAGGGTCCGCTACCGGATGGGCTTCGCCGGATACCCGGCCCTGCGGGTGATGGCGCTGGCCGAAACCGGCACCCGCGCGCTGCTGGGCGCCGCGATCGGCTGCGCGTCCGACCGGGACGAGTCGCACCTGGCCCGGCGGCTGCTGCACCTGCTCGGACCGGGCATGCTGGTGCTGGTCGACCGTGCCTTCGACGGCAACGCCTTCCTGTCCGACGTGCACGCCACCGGCGCGATGATACTGGCCCGCGCGAAATCGACCCGCAATCCGCGTGTCCTGGCGCACCTGCCCGACGGCTCCTGGCTGTCGCACCTGGACGACCTGGACGTGCGGATCATCGAGGCTGACGTGACCATGACCGGCGCCGACGGCAGCCGCGCCGGCGACCGTTACCGGCTGATCACCACACTGACCGACCATCACCGCTATCCGGCCCCCGCGCTGGTCCGGCTCTACCACGAGCGGTGGGAGATCGAGTCCGCGTTCCTGGCCCTGCGGCACACCCTGCTGAACGCCCGCGTCCTGCGCTCGGGAGATCAGCCCGGCCTGGAACAGGAAACCTGGGCGCTGCTGTGCCTCTACCAGCTGCTGCGCAGGGCCATGACCGACGCCATCGAAACCCGGCCCGGAACCGACCCCGACCGGGCCAGTTTCACCACCGCGCTGGAAGCCGCCCGCGACCAGCTCACCGCGGCCGCCGGAATCCATCCCCCGGACGCCGACCAGGCCGGAGTCATCGGCCGCGCCGTCTTGGCCACCCTCCTGCCCGCCCGGCGGCCCCGCTACAGCGCCCGCATCGTCAAATGCTCCACCTCCCGCTACCAGGAACGAGACCACAGCCGGTCCCGGCCACCAGCAACCAGCACCACCATCGGCATCACCCTGCTCACCCCGCCGCCCCTCGGCACCGGCGCACCCGGCCGCAGCCGCAACAAATACACCCGGCCACGGCCGCCCCAGCCACCCACCCGCCGCCAGCGAGTCACTGCCCTCATCACCAGCCACCCGCCCCGCCACTGGACCGGAACAGAACTCGCCGCCCTCCTCAATATCCCGGCCCGCAGCCTGCACTCCCAGCTCGGCGAATGGGCACGCTACGGCTTCTTCACCCGCACCGGCTTCGGCACCTACCGCCTCAACACGCCGCCGGAACCTGCATCCTCGACAAGCGACCCAGACCCTTAACTACGCGGCATTGCCTACGGCGATGGCCTGCGGCCACCCCCGACCGAACCCGGCCGAGAGTCGCCGGTCGTGGCAGCTATCGGGGATGAGCCCAGAGCGGCTGCCTTCACTGTCAATTCCAGGGGCGAGATCTAGCCGCGGACTGAGTTGAAGATCGTACGAAGAGTCGCGATCTCCTTTTCAGGCACCGTTGAGCCTACGTCAGCGCTCATGACGACGAAGTTGTGCGAGGCTAGCTGAACGACGCCGGTCACGATCCGGCCCTTGAAGCAGGTCGATGCCTCTACCGACCACCGAGCAGGATGGCCATGCACCCGGACATCCTGGCCCCGATAGAACGTGAGCTTCGCCGGCGGAGTCGCCCCGAGAGTCTCCGACCAAACGACGTCAATCCCGTTCGCGCCCAGCACAGCCCCTCGCCGGGCGCAATCAGCCGACATCATGTCTCGCAGGCTGCCCCGCATCCCGGTAGCGAGCTGGACTCCGCCGACGCCGCCGCTCGAAACACCCGCTTTCCCGCCGACCTGCCAGGACGCGGGATACCGGAACGACAGGCGCATCGGGCCTGGCGGCTGCCGATAGGTACGCCATCCACGGGGACTATTCGTGCAGCCCGAAGCAAACGCAAGCCCGGTGGCGAGCATGACCACGGCCAGCCATCTTCCGTGCATCATGCCGATATGACGCCCACTAGATCGATCAGGTTCCCGAAGCTACAGTCCGATTCGCGACGCACCGCCGATTCCTTCGATTCGGAGCATGCGCGGAACGATCTCCGTCGCAGCTCCCTGGGTAGGCTCGTCACATCCAGTTCCTGCCAGACGGAGAGTCATGGCTGAGGACGTCACGCCGGTCGCGCTCGTGGTGCGGTTCACGGTGCGGCCCGGATCAGAAGAGGCCTTCGACCGGCTGACGAGCGAGACCGCCGGGGAAGTCCGCGAACGCGAATACGACACTCTGGTCTATGCCTGTCACAGGGTGGAGGGTCAGCCCCAGCAGCGGATCTTCTACGAGCTGTACCGCAGCCAGGCTGCGTTCAAGCAGCACGAAACGTATGAGCATATCCGGAGGTTTCTGGAGCAGCGGCCCGCGCTGCTGGAGTCTACCGAGGTCGATTTCCTGACCCTGCAGGACGGCAAGACGCCGCCGGGCTTTCAACTGGACGCGATCATCGCGGGCACGCAGAGGCGCCTCGCCAGCATGCGCGAACGCGCCCGGCACATAGCCGCGGTCCAGGCAGCATTCGGCAACATCGATGCCATCCGGGCGATAGTTGAGACCAGCGACTCACTCGAAGCCGCCCAGGTCAGCGTGATGGAACTGCTGGACATCGATCAGGACCGAGCCCACACAGTCTTGAACCTGCAATTGCGGTCGCTGTCCCCGCAGCGGCGAAAAGCGATCAGCGGGGAATACGAGCAGACGATGGCGCAAATCGCGGATCTGGAGGCAGTCCTGGCCTCGCCGGAACGGCTCCGCGAGATTGTCGGCACCGAGCGCGGCGCGGACCTGGCCCGGTACGACGAGCGGCTGTGGGCCCGCACAGGTGACGACTAGACGGAGACCGCCGCTCAGCGGTGCGGAGCGTGCTCCGCGCGTTTGTGACGCTTGAGTCCGGCCATTAGCGGGCCATTACCGCCGGGGCGGGGCGGGTGCTCACAGGAAGTCCCGGTCAATGGGATCCGCAGGTCAGGCTGCTCGGCGGCACGCCACGGACAGATCCCAAGCTGATAGTGCGAGTTCGATTCTCGTCACCCGCTCCACCACGAAAGCCGATCTCAGCGGCTTGATCCGACCCCGGCTCAGCCGCGGTCGTGGAGGGTCACCTGATAGCCGTCGGGGTCCGCGAATGTGAAGGTGCGGCCGAACGGCCCGTCGACGGGCGCTGTGACGATCGTCGTGCCGGCGGCGGCGAGGGCGTCGTGGATGTCCTGCGCGTCGGGGGCGTGCAGCCACAGCGCCATCCCCTGGCCTGGCTGCGCGATCGCGTCCAGATCGACGCCCGCGATGACGTCGCGGACGGCGAACGCGATCGGCTTGGTCTCGAACACGACGGCGTGCGGCGGTCCCGCGTCGGAGCGCTTCAGCCCCAGGTACTGCTCGTAGAAAGCGGCGGAACGCTCCAGATCGCGCACCTGCAGTGAAATGAAGTCGGGTCCGGTAACGGCCACGATCCTTACCTCCTCATGGTATGTCAGTCTTCTGACACACCCAATGTATGTCAGAATACTGACATGAGTCAAGGCGAGCCCAGGGTCGAGCTGGACACATCGCTGGGGTACATGCTGAAGGCGGCCGCGAGCGCCCTGCACTCTGCCCTGGAGACCGTGCTGAGGCCGCTCGGCATGACGATCACCCACTACGCCTGCCTGGAGCTGCTCGCCCAGCGACCGGGCCTGTCGAACTCCGAGCTTGCCCGCGGCGCCTTCGTCACCCGGCAGTCGATGAATGTGCTCCTGCAGGCCCTCGAACGCCAGGGACTCGTGGCCCGCCCGGCACGGGCACCCGTCGGCAGGGTCCTGCCGACCGAGCTGACCGCCCGCGGGCGCCGCCAGCTCCAGGTGGCCAGCGCCGCGGTTCGCCGGGTCGAGCAAGAAATGCTGGCCAATCTGGATGCCAGCGAACAAGATCAGATGCGGCGCCTGCTCACTGCGTGCATCGCCTCGCTGACCGAACCGCCCGCGTCAGGCCGAGACGACCAAAGCAAGATCACCGTGCAACTAGCGTGCAACTAGCCAAGGTGCCTGGCGGTCAATGACGGTCCCCGGCGGGCATCCAAACTGGCCGGTCAGGCGGCTCCAGCGGCCGTGCCGTGCAGCTTCCAACACGGACCCGTAATTTCGTCGATCGATTCGTGACCGTCTGCGAAGATGTGGCCGGTGGGATGGGAGGCACTCGAGCAGTGGGGTGACGACGTCGTTCGCATCGAACCGCTCACTGGCGGCGTTGGCGTCAACGAGGTGTGGAGCGTGCGCGTCAACGGGCACCTCGCGGTCGGTCGTCTCGGCCAACGCAGCGACGCTGATCTCGCGTGGGAGACCGACCTGTTGCGACACCTCGACCGTGCGGGGATGCCGGTGCCGGTGCCGATCCCGACCACGGACGGCCGGCGCTTCGCTGCCGGTCTGGTGGTGATGACCTACGTGGAGGGCAGATCGCCCGAGACCGAAGCGGGCTGGCGCCGCGTCGCGGACACACTCCGCGAGTTGCATCGGTTCACGCACGGCTGGCCCCAACGCCCGGGCTGGCGATCGTCGACCGACCTTCTGCACGCCGAGACCGGGACGAGGGTCGACCTCCGCGCGATGCCGCCCGAGGGTGTCGCTCGCTGCCGAGCAGCGTGGGCGCGACTCACCGCTCACACGACGTGCGTCGTCCACGGCGACCCCAACCCGGGCAACATCCGCATGACCGCGGATCGCGTCGCGATGATCGACTGGGACGAGTCGCACGTCGACGTCCCCGACCTCGACCTGGCACTGCCGCACAACGCCGCCGGTCTCGACGACGACGCGTACGACATCGCCGCGCAAGCGCGGGCCGCATGGGAAGCCGCCGTCTGCTGGGACCCCACCGGGACCGACCAGTTCGCAGCCAAGCGGCTCGCCGAAGTTCGAGCGGTCTGAGCGCGAGTTCGATTCTCGTCACCCGCTCCATCCACTAGCCGCGGCTCGGCGGACCAGAGCCGTGGCCTTGGCCGACCGCCGTAGCCCGAAATAATGCGTGGCCGGGTTATTTTGCGCAGCCGTAATCTCTGAGCATCGCCGTCCACCACGACACATGCCTCGCGCTCGTCAACCGCCGCGCATCCTGCCTGGGTAGCGCCGCCCGCGCGGCCGGAAAGATCGCCTGACTCATGAGTACCGAGCCGGAGGCCCCCGAGTGGTCTTTGCCTGCGGTGCGGCGCAGGCGGGTGGGTGGTCTGCTGCGCACACGGGACTTCGGCTTGCTCTGGGCGGGCGAGTCGATCAGCGGCTTCGGCTCGGCGATCACGACAGTGGCCTTCCCGCTGGTGGCAGTGTCGACCCTGCACGCCAGCGTCGGCATGGTCGCGCTGCTGACGGCCGCCACCTGGCTGCCCTGGATGCTGATCGGCCTTCCGGCCGGCACCTGGGTCGACCGCTGGCCACGCCGCCGCACCCTGCTGACCGCCGACCTGGTATCCGCGGCAGTCCTGGCCGCGATCCCGATCGCGGCCTGGACCGGCGTCCTCACAGTCGCGATGCTGCTGGCCGCCGCTCTGGCCGCCGGCACCAGCAGCATGTTCTTCAGCCTGGCGTTCAACGCCTACCTGCCGCACCTGCTGACGTCTGAGGATCGGCTGGAAGGCAACGCCAGACTGCAGACCAGCGCGCAGGCTGCTCAGGTCGCCGGCCCCGGCCTGGGCGGGCTGCTGGCGCAGCTGGCCGGGCCAGTCTGCGGACTGCTCGCCGATGCGCTGACGTTCCTGGTGTCTGCAGCCTGCCTGCTTAGTTTGCGGGCGGAGCCCGAGCCGAGAAGCGCACAGGCCAGCCGCCCGCGAATGATCCGCCAGATCGCCGAGGGCCTCGAACCCTGGCGGCACGGCGGGTTTCTGCTGCCCATGCTCGCAGTGGCGGCAACGATGAATTTCGGGATGATGGGCCTGTTCGCGCTGCGCATCGTCTTCCTTGTGCGCACCGACGGGGCCGGGCCGGGAACGGCAGGGGTCCTGATCAGCCTGGGCAGCCTCGGCGGACTGCTGGGCGCCGCTCTGGCACGCCGCGCCGTGACGCGCTTCGGCAGCGCCCGTACCTATCTGATCGCCTCCATTGCGACAGCGCCGTTCATACTGCTCCTGCCGGCCACCAGCCACGGCTGGCGGCTGCTGCTGTTCCCGGCCGGATCGTTCGTAGTACTGGCTGGCTTGGCAATGGCGGGCGTCATAACCTTTACCTTCCGCGCGAACTACATTCCGCCGTACCTCCTCGGCCGGGTCACGGCGGCCACCGGATTCGTCGTCGCCGGCACGGTGCCGCTCGGCGCGGCCGCCGCGGGTGCGCTCGCGACTGCCTTCGGCATCCGGGCCGCGCTATGGGCGCTAGCCGCGCTGTTCGCTGTGATGCCTAATTTCCTGCTGGCCACATCGCTGCGCACCTTGCGGGACTTCCCAGACCGTCCCGACTATCTGGGCGATAGCCCGGATGAGCTGACGATGGATCCGCGGCCATAGGCAGCGAGTGCCATCCGGTGCAGCGGGCCGTCTCTGAGCCGTTTGTCCTGGCCCACGGAGGCCACTGGCGGTTATGCGGGCCTTGGGCGGACTACGCGCTCGCCTCAGTCATCCTCGATGTATCCCGTATTGGGATCGATCATCGCGAGGAAGGCACGAATGCTCTCGCGGTGCTCCGCCATCGGCCGATCCGGTGACCCGCTCGACGCAAACCCGTAGCCTTCGTTGCGCCCGCTCAGCCAGTCGTAGGCGGTACCGCCGTCCGCAGACTGGCAAATGGCGAACCGTTCGCCATCGACGTCGAGGGTGAACAACGCCGATCCGGGCCTTCCCTCCGTTCCACGGTACGCAGCCGGAACTGCAGGGGATCTGTCGCTATCACCGGCGGGGCGGTCCACGAAAGCCAGCATCCACGGCCGTCGGCGTCAATGTCCATCAGGCAGGCGGTCGGATGACGCACTTTCGACCGTCGACCGGCCACCCAGACGCTAGCGAGGTACCGGCCTTCCTACGTCGAGAAACTCGCGCACGGCGCGCTTGGACCGGAGCACGTGCATCGCCACATGCTTTCCGTACTGCGAGACGATCTTCAGCTCTATTTCGCGCTCAGACCGTCGGACTAGGCAGATGCGCCAAGCCAGGCACCATTCATCGCGAAGCCGATGCAAGCGGGACTCATCACAGCCGTTAGGCAGCTCGAAGCCCACCGGGCGCGTTCGAATCCCACGCACGAGCGCGCGCCACGCGCAGATCCACCACGGTATGTCGAGGAACACGACCGTGTCTGCTCGCTGGAGTCGAAGAGCGAGCGTGGCGTGGTAGTTGCCGTCGGCGATCCAGTCGTCCCCGGCGAGCAGTCTCTTCTGCTTCTCGCGCCACTCGGCCTCGGTCGGCTCGGTCCAACCCGGCAGCCAGAAGTGGACGTCGAGAAAAATGACGGGGAGGCCGGTCTTCGCCGAAAGCGCTCGCGAGAACGTACTCTTCCCCGCCCCGGCCAGGCCGGTCACCACGACGCGGCGTCCGACGGAGATCGCTCGCGGGATGTCGCTCATTCAGGGTCCCTGAAGCAGCAGCGCTTTGCCGTGCGGGAGAGTATGGCGTCCACCACCTGGCCGAGGGGTTGCGTGGCGTCGACAGGGACCGCGCCAAACGTGCGCAGGCGTTCCTGATATCCGGGCAGTAGGCGGCGGATGTACTCGCGACTGTCCCCGGCCCGGCCCCACTCGTCGTCCTGGCGGGCATCCAGCCGGGTTAGCATGGTGGGCTCGTCGATCTCCAGCAAGAACACCTGGCTGAAGCGGTCGGCCAGGTCCAGCTGATTGTCCGCACCGCCGCAGAGATACAGCGTCTCGGGTGCCGTAGCGCGGATCAGTTCATCGAGGCGGCCCGGATCCCATTCCCAGCTATGCCGGGACAGCCAGGCATAGTCCGGTTCGGCAGGCTCTTCTGCCACCACCGCGCCAGCCGAGTCGACGAACCGCGCAAGGAACGGGTCTTCATCGTCGTCAATGCAGGCCACGCCCCGCCGGGCCAGTGCCCCGGCGACCGCAGACTTCCCGGCCCCGGCACTACCGGTGATCAACACTGCGCTCATCGGTGCCTATCATCGGCACGTCCCGGAGGCGACGCAACGAGTTTTGTGCCCACGTTGCGCGCCCGCTTGGTCCGATGGCTGAACCCGCGGCTCAGCCGCCTGCGAAGAAGTCGAGGTAGGCCTGGGCCAGGGCGGCTGGGTTCTCCAGCGCGATGTTGTGACCGGACGCGGGGATGACGACGCCGCGCACGTCGCGGGCCACTTGCGCGAGCTGTTTGGATACTTCGTCCCCGAGATAGGCCTGCGCGCCGACGGCCAGGACCGGGCAGGTGATGGGGTCGGCGTATTGCGGACGGTTTTGCTCGGCGTCGGTCTGGCGGGCGCGGTACATCTCCAAGATGGCCCTGGTGCCGCCCGGCTGCTCGGCCGAGTGCACTATTTCGTTGATGTCCTCCTCGGCCAGGGCGCTGGGGTCCCACATCTGGCGTCTGGCGTAGTAGGTCCAGAACGGCCGTTCCCGCCCGGCCAGCAGCAGCTCGGGCACATTAGGCAGGCTGAAGAAGATGAAGTGCCAGCCGGTACGGACGTCGTCGGCGGCGAGCGAGGGGTCGGGTTCGCCGCCTGGCAATCCTGGGCCGGCCGGCAATCCTGGCAGGAGCGTTTCCTGGAACACCAGTTGCTGCACTCGGGGCCGGTGGAAGGCGGCGACGGCGTAGGCGATGGCCGCGCCCCAGTCCTCGCCGGCGACGCGGAACTGGTCAAAGCCCAGGTGAGTGGCCAGTTCGGCGACGTCTCCGGCCATCGTGGCGGTGTCGTAGCCGGCCATGGGGCGCTGGGAGCCGCCGCAGCCTCGGTTGTCGACCGCGATGACGGTGTAGTGCGGGGTCAGCAGCGGCACGAGGTGGCGCCAGTACGACATGGTCTTCGGCACACCGTGCAGCAAGAACACCGGCTCGCCGGCGCCGCCGATCGCGTAGTGGATCTCCACGCCGTTCACCCTGGGCTTGCCGTGTCTGAGGCGGACTCCGGCGTGGTCAGTGAGGTTCATCTCGGCGAACTCCTCTGCTCTTCGGCCGTGTAGGCGCCGACCGGGTGGTAGATCTTCCGGCCAATCCTGCACCACGGCGGCATCAAGATCGCCGCGCAAGTCCCCGTCTGCCCGTTGTGCCATTAGCGGGTCTCAGCCGGGTGAGCCGCCGCACCCAGCGGCGTGATCCGTATGCTCATCCCAACCCTCCGGAGGAACGATGCGTCGTGTGGTGCTGCAGTTCTGGATCTCGCTGGATGGCAGGGTGGCACCCACATCGTGGGCCGGGCTACCTACGAGAGCTGGGCTGGGTTCTGGCCCAAGTCTGATCTTCCGGCCGCGGGGGCGATGAACGACATTCCCAAGGTGGTCTTCTCCAGGACGCTGCGGTCGGCCAGCTGGCCCGAGTCCCGGATCGCCACCGGTGACACGGCAGAGGAGATCGCCCGGCTCAGGGCGGAGCCAGGCGGTGAGATCGTCGCCCACGGCGGGGTCCGGTTCGTAAGGTCGCTGATCCGGCTCGGCTTGGTGGACGAGTATCGATTGTGGGTGCTGCCCGCCGCCGTTGGTCAGGGCGAGCCGCTGTTTACTGACCTTGACCATCCGCTGACTCTGCGCCTGATTAGGTGCAGGGCCTTTCCATCCGGCGTTATGGAGCTGGTCTACACACCTAGCTGAATCCACCGAGGGGCCACTGGCGGAGCGGCGACAGCCAAGCGCCGCGCAGCCTAGATGATGCCGGCGGCGAGGGCGATGCCGACGCCGATCAGGACCAGGCCGCCGATGACTTCGCCGCGCTCGCCGGTCTTGGAGCCGATCCGGCTGCCTAGTTCTAGCCCGATCAGCGACATGACGATGCAGACGACGCCGATCACGACTGCCGCCACCGCGATGCCGATGTGCAGAGAGATCAGGGCGAACCCGACGGCCAGGTTGTCGATGCTGAGAGCTGCGCCCATTACCAGCAGCCGCCCTGTGCGCAGCGCTGGCTCGCCAGCTGCATCGTCGCGGGCATCGTCAGCGGAGTACTCGCGCACTGCCTGGATCACGGAGTACAGGCCGGTTGCGATCAGCAAGCCTGCGCCGATCCAGTGCGCGGCCTGGCCGAGAGTGCTCGCCAGGCTGTGGCCGAGCAACAGGCCCAGGATCGGCATGGCGGTCTCGAACAGCCCGAAGATCAGCCCCACCCGCAGCCGGGTCCTGGCATCCACCCCGCTGACACCGATTCCGATGCACGCCGCAAGGTTGTCCAGGCCCAGTGAGAGGGCAACCAGCAGCAGGGCGACCATTCTGCAACGCTACCGACCCCTGGCACGGGTCGGCCGGCCGCGAGACCCTCATGATCACCGTGGCTGTGAGCTGCGGTCAACGATGGTTCAGATGCGCTGGCGGCGGCATAATCCGGGTCTCAGGTCACCGGCCGGGGAATCGCGTCGGCCGGCCCGCCGACTTGAAAGAAATCGCGGCGGCGGTGTCGGATGGGGGCACGGTCGTCCGTAGCAGGGGTGAGCGGCCGCCCGCCAGGGGTGCCCGAACCACAGGAGATGATCCGCATGCAGTACCTGGTTTCCGTGATCGACGACACGGCCGGTCTCGCTACCACGGACGAGGAACTGGCCATCGACGTATTCAACGAGCGGCTCCAGGCGGAGGGTCACTGGGTTTTCGCCGCCGGTCTCGAGGGACCCGGCTCGGCCACCGTCATCGACAACCGGGACGGGGCTGGCCTGGTCACCGACGGGCCCTTCGTCGAGTCGAAGGAGTACCTCGCCGGCTTCTGGATCATCGAGGCCCCCGACCTCGACGTGGCGCTCAAACTCGCCACCGAGGGGTCGAAGGCCTGCAACCGGAAGGTCGAAGTGCGGCCGTTGCACGGCGAGTGAGCGTGGTCGACGTCCAGGAGGCGATCAGCCGGGCCCACCGTGAAGAATGGGCCCGGATGGTCGCCGCCCTGACCAGGCGTTTC
Source organism: uncultured Actinomycetota bacterium (assembly GCA_963726425.1). Lineage (GTDB taxonomy): Bacteria > Actinomycetota > Actinomycetes > Streptosporangiales > Streptosporangiaceae > JAJYUU01. The sequence continues at coordinate 123,255 of CAVSCN010000023.1, forward strand.
GGTGACCTCGACATCGCCGAGGAGGCTGCCGCCGAAGCGTTCGCGACCGCCGTCGGGCGGTGGCCGGCCGACGGCGTACCCCCCAACCCCGGTGGCTGGCTGACCACCACCGCCAAACGCATCGCCATCGACCGGATCCGGCGCGAGGACAAGCGCGACGACAAACAGAAGGAGGCTCAGCTGTTGCACGACGACGACGCGCCCGAGCCTCTCGGCGCCATCGAGGACGAGCGGCTCCGGCTGATCTTCATCTGCTGTCACCCGGCGCTCGCGCTGGAGACCCGCGTGGCGCTGACGCTGCGCATGGTCGCCGGCCTGACCGTGCCCGAGATCGCCCGCGCCCTCCTGGTGCAGGAGACTGCGATGGAGAAGCGGATCACCCGGGCGAAAGCCAAGATCAAGGCGGCCCGCATCCCTTACCGGGTGCCGTCCGCGGAGGATCTCCCGGTGCGGGTCTCCGGCGTGCTCACCGTCCTCTTCCTCGTCTTCAACGAGGGTTATCTGGCGACCGGGCCCGGCACCGATCCGGTCCGGCACGACCTGACCGCCGAGGCGATCCGGCTCACTCGGCTGATCCGTGCCCTCATGCCGGCTGACGGTGAAGTGGCCGGGCTGCTGGCCTTGATGCTCCTCACCGAGGCCCGCCGCACCGCCCGGGTTTCGGCGACCGGCGAACTGGTCACCCTCGTCGAGCAGGACCGCGGGGCCTGGGACGCGGCGCTGATCTCCGAGGGTCACCGGCTGGTGCGCGAGCGCCTGGCCGCCCGGGTGGCGCCGGGGCGCTACCAGATCCTCGCCGCGATCAGCGCGGTGCACACCTCAGCCCGGGATGTCCGCGACACCGACTGGTCGCAGATCGTCGCCCTTTATGACCAGCTCGTCCGCCTCGACCCGTCGCCGATCATCGCCCTTAACCGGGCCATCGCGATCGCTGAGCTTGACGGCCCGGAGGTGGCACTGGCGGCCATCGACCGGCTTGAGGACAAGCTGGCCGGCTATCACGCCTACCATGCCGCCCGCGCCGACCTGCTGCGCCGGCTGGACCGCAGTCAGCAGGCGCGCGCGGCGTACGACAAAGCCATCGAGCTGGCGGGCAACACCGCCGAGACCGCCTACCTGACCCGCCGCCGCGACCAGCTCGCGTAGTGCAGGTCGGCCGCTGCCACTGTCTTGGCTCGCACTTTCTCACCGCGAGCGCGATGAGTTCTGACCCTCCCGCCGGTATGTACTGACGAGTTCGCCGGATTAGCCGGGCGAGCCGATGACGAGGGAGAATCCGATGTCAGACAGTCGTGCGGCAGACGAGGCCGCCATCCAGGCCGTACTGGTTGACTCCTACAAGGCGTGGGAGGCTGGCGACGCCGACGGCATGGTCGCCAGCTACACCGCGGATGCGACCGCCATCATGACCGGCTCGCTCCGCGACAGCCGGGACGTGATCCGCGAGAGCATGGCGCTGGCCTTCGCGGGGCCACTCAACGGCAGCTCGACCTACAACAAGCAGCTCAGCGTGCGCTTCGTCGGCCGGGATGGCGCGATCGTCGTCAGTGAATCCGGCATCCTGTTCGCCGGCGAGACCGAGGTTCCGGAGCCGCGCAAGGTGAACGCGACCTGGGTGTTCGAGAAGCGGGACGGCCACTGGCTCATCGCCGCCTATCACAACAGCCCGGTGCTGGCGCCCGGGCACTAACCCATTCCGGTAACCGGCAGTGGCCGTGTTGAGTGGTCTGACGTCGCCGGCCCCGATGTCCGGGCCCCGCCGTCGAACGGCGTGAAGCCCCTGGTAGAAGTGATCTCGCCGAGAGATCGACCTCCCGGGGCTTCACGTCGAGGTGGTCTTGACAGGAGCAGAGAAGGGCGTGGGCGTGACGGCGAAGGTAGAAGGCTTCGATCGCCTGGTGGAGCCGTTCCGGACGGAACTCCTGGCGTACTGCTACCGGATGCTCGGCTCGGCTCACGACGCAGAGGACCTGGTCCAGGACACGTACCTGAGGGCGTGGCGGGCGCGTGACCAATATGACGAGACCCGCAGCTCGCTGCGCACCTGGCTGTACCGGATCGCGACGAACGTCTGCCTGACCGCCGCGGAGGTCCGCGGCCGCCGGCCGCTGCCGTCGGGTCTGGTGGGCGCGTCGGACCCGCTCGGGCCGCTCGTCCGGGGCGAGCACGCCGCCTGGCTCCAGCCGCTGCCGGACTCATTGCTGGACGCGGGCGATCCGGCCAGAGCCGTGATCGACCGCAGCAGCCTGCGGTTGGCGTTCGTCGCCGCCTTGCAGCACCTGTCGGCGCGTGAGCGCGGTGCGCTGATCCTGCGTGACGTGCTTGGCTTCTCCGCGTCCGAGGCCGCGGAGATCCTCGGCACTACCGTCGTGTCGGTGAACAGTTCCGTGCAGCGGGCGCGTACCCGGATGAAGGAAGGCGGGGTCCGGCCGGAACGTCTCAGCGAGCCGCCCGCCGCCGACCAGCGCGCCTGGATCGATCGCTACATGCGGGCATTCGAGCAGGCCGACGTCGAGGGCCTCAAGCGGCTGCTCACCGAGGACGTGCTCATGGAGATGCCGCCGATGGTCAACTGGTTCGTCGGCCCCGGCAACTACGGCCTGTTCATGGACTGGGTCTTCGAGCAGGCCGGAACGGACTGGCGCCTGCAGACGGTCGCGGCCAACGGCCAGCCCGGGTTTGCCGCCTACCGGCGCGTTGGTGCCGGATACGAGCTGCATACGCTGCAGATCTTTACCGTCACCGCCGAGGGGATCAGCCGTAATTCGGTGTTCCAGGACTCCGACGTCTTCGCGTCTTTCGGCCTGGCGACCAGACTCGACGCCCAGTGAGGTAAAGCGCAGCTTGCCCTGGTGGGTTCGGCGCGGTTCAGTCGTCAATCGCCTGGTAGGCGGCCGTCCAGAAGTCGAAGAGGATCGGCAGCCCGGCCGGTGCGGGCGCCCGCTGGATCATGAGGATTGTGATCATGTCCTCGGCTGGGTCGTTGCACCAGCCGGTGCCGTAGACGCCGGGCCAGCCGTAGCTGCCGACCGAGCCCAGCGGCGGGTACGAGACTGACCAGGGTCCGAGGTGCGCGCGCCGGGTGCGGACCGACATTCCGAAACCCCAGCCGATGTCGTCAAAGTATCCCGGCCGGAACCCGGAGACTGCCTTCTGCGCCGGGGTCAGGTGGTCGGTGGTCATCAACGTCACCGACGGCCGCGACAGCACTCGCTCGCCGTTGCGGTTACCCCCGGCAAGCAGGGCCGAGGCGAAGGCGAGGTAGTCGTCGGCGGTCGATACGAGCCCGCCGCCGCCGTCTTCGAACGCCAGCGGCAGGCTCCAGTACCCGTCCGGGCCGTCTTCGACGACAATCTCGCCGGTGGCGTCGTCGCGCTCGTACGCGGTCGACAGGCGGCTGATGCTCTCGCCGCTCACGCTGAAACCCGTGTCCTTCAGGCCGAACGGCTCGCAGATCCGCTCGCGCAGCGCGTCCCCGAACGACATGCCGGTGGCCCGGGCGATGAGCACGCCGGTCACGTTGGCGGCGGTGTGGTACATCCAGCGTTCGCCTGGCTGGCAGACGAGCGGAAGCGCGCCGAGCCGGCGAATCCAGGCGTCCGGCGCCGGCTCGGGATCGTCTGTCCCTTCCCCGGACTCGAGCGGAGCGAGGGCAGCCAGCGCGTCGGAGATCGGGACCGTTCCCGGCTCGGCGGGCACAATGCCGGTGCCGAGGGTGAAGGTGAGCAGGTCCCGCACCGTTATCGCCCGTTCCGCCGGGACGGTCTCTTCGAGGGGCCCGTTCGGATCGGCGAGTACGGTCATGTCCGCCAGCTCCGGGAGCAGCTCGTCGACCGGGTCGTCGAGGCGGATCGTGCAGTCCTCGACGAGGGTCATCACGCAGGCGGCGACGATCGGCTTGGTCATCGAGCCGGTGCGGCAGATTGTGTCGGCCGCCATCGGCGTCTTCGACCCCGCGCCCTCGAAGGCGAGCGTGCCTGTCGCCTCGATGTGGACCTCGCCCCGGCGGGCGACGACGGCGACCGCACCAGGGACGTCAGCCGGCGTCGACGTGACGTTCCAGCACGTCTCGCACCCGGCCGAGCCGTTTCGACGAGAAGCCTCCAGTGGTCACGGTCTGCGCCTCACCTTGTCCGCGTCGTATCCGGGGGGAGTTCGTCCCATGATGTCAGCCAGTGACCCGCCGCCGGGTGGACCTGGTCGCCGAGCACGCCAGCGAGCTGCTCGTCTGTGCGGGCGAACGCGTCCCAGAGGCGACGGAGCACATTCGGACCCGCTGCGTCGACGACTCCCTTGGCCATCATCGTGAACCGGAACTGGTACCAGACGTAGGTGAGCGGCTCGATGTAGGGATAGAACGCCTCGAAGTAGCGCAGGTCTCGTGCGACTGGCTTGAGCAGGCGGTACTCCAGCGCCACCCGCGGCAGGGTCTCGAGATGCGGGCGCCGATCGGGTTCCGCGGCGACCACGAACGCGTAGAGCGCCATGTCGGCGAACAGTTCCATCAGCCATGACCGCGGGAAGGCAAAGGGCACGCCGTCGTGGAAGGCGTGCGCCAGCTCGTGCACGATGAGCAGGTCGGCGAACGGCCCCAGGCGATCGGCGCCAGTCCCGTAGACCCGATCGAGTTCCCTGGCGGCGGCCGGAGGAGCGGAACCAGCCACCTCTTCCAGCCAGGCGGTGAGGTCTGAAGGCTCGCCGGTGAGGAAGAGGTTGCCGGCGTCGTAGTACGGCATGACGTACGAAGGGTTCGACGCCCGCTCCGACCAGTCGGCCCGGTTGAGCACGACGAGCGCGCACCGGGGCCGGAACGCCAGCATTTCGCCCAGGTAGGAGTAGGCCCTCGCGCAGCGGTCGGCCAGCCGCCCGGCCTGCTCGCGCGTCGAGGCACTGGTGCGAACCTCGAACGGGAAGCCGGGCAGCGAGGCAAGACCCTCATGCTTCGTAACGTCGATGACGGCTCGGCTCGCTCCGGCAGCAGCGACGGCCGCGGCCCTGGCCTCGTCGGGACCACTCTCCCGTCGGATGGCATTGTCCACGGCAGCCAATCGTTGCACTGGCCGGCTTCTAGCCGACGGGCAGGCCGAATCAGGTTGACTGTCGGAGGCGTCCGGCAGGATGCCGGTAGCTAACCCGAGCAGCCCGAGGAGGAACCGGTGCCCGTCCGCTTCCAGCTGGTCATCGACTGTGCCGACCCGGACCGGCTGGCCCGGTTCTGGGCGGCCGCGCTGCACTACGAACTCGCTCCGGCCCCGGCCGGATTCGCGACCTGGAACGACTTCTACCGGGAGCTGGGGGTGCCCGAGGAAGAGCTTGTCGACGGGGCGGACAGGATCAGCGATCCGGCGGGCCACGGGCCGGCTATCTGGTTCCACGCCCTCCCGGATGCCAAGACGGTCAAGAACCGGCTCCACCTCGACATCCGGGCGGGCGGCGACTGGACAGACCCGATCGAGTCCCGCCGGAAGCGTGTCGACGCGGAGGCCAGCCGGCTGGCCGCCCTGGGCGCCACCATCACCGGCCCGTTGTCGGAGGAAGGGCTCGACCACTACGCCGTCGGGATGCGGGATCCGGAAGGCAACGAATTCGACATCAACTGAGCATTAGCGGAGTCCGTGCAGGTCACGGCGTCACGCCTGCCCGACGGTCCGCACAGAGTCCGCAGCATTCAGCACCTCGGCCACCAATCCGGCCGCTGCCTGACGGGTGCGATCCTCGGCTGATGGCCACAGGTGCGAGTAGGTGCCGAGCGTGACCGTCGCGCTGGAGTGCCCGAGCGCTCGCTGCACCGTCACCACATCGCATGCATGAGTTCTTCGGTGGTGTCGCGTATGCCGAGGTACGGCTGCCCGAGCTGCTGGTATCAGCCCGCGCACCAGGCGGGTACCGAGGTCACGGGGCGGCCTGGCGGCGGCCAGCCGAGCTAGCAGCTTCAGGCACAGGGGTGTGCCCCCTTATCGAGTGTTCTGCAAGTGCAGGTTCCGGAGTAACTGGGTAAGGCCTAAGTCAAGGGGCGTCGATGCCGAAATACATGATCTCTATGAGGTACTCGCCCGGCTCGTGGGCGCGCATGATCAGCAGTCACGGCGACCGGACCAAGGCGCTGCGGCGGATAATGGAAGCCCTCGGCGGCAGCCTTGACTGTGTCTACTGGGAGTTCGGGACCGAGGACGCGGTGGCCATAGCGGATCTTCCCGACTCGGTCTCCGCAAGTGCTCTGCACGCGGCTGTGATCAGGACGGGCGCCTTCAAGAAGGTGGAAACGCACGAGCTGCTGACCCAGGAGCAATTGCTGGAATGCCTGGACCTGGCGAAGGCCACGGCGGAGGTTTACGAGGTACCCGGACAGCAGAGCTGAACCTGAGCGGTCAGTGGTCGGCAGCGGGGTGTTGCCGCCCACGTGGCTAGACCGAGTGCAGCCTCGCCTGGCGGCAGGTGTGTGGTGGACGTGTCAGCCGGGGCGCAGGTTCACGTGCTGTGGTCCGGAGTCCGGTAAGTGCCCGTGCTGCGTGGTTACTGGTCTCTCTGCGCCAGGTACGCGCCGCAGTGCAGGTACACCCGCGGCCGGTAGCGCCTAGGCATAACCCACGTACCTCGGCGGCGATCCCGGCCGCTTTCCTCGCCGCATGAAGGCCCCGCCGAGTCGTCGCCCAGGACAGGTGGGGCTGGTGCTCGCGGACGAGCGCGCGCATGCTGGCGGCGATGTCGTCCAGTTCGGCGGCAGCCGCCGGCCGGTCGCTGGTGCCGATGCGCCCGATCCTGACGCTCAGCTCATCGACGGCCGCCATGAACGCCGCCTCGCCGGTGTGCTTTGTCACTCGGTGCTCCCGAAATGCCTGATGCGGAGTACGCGGATTTCGGCGAGGTGCTGTTCCATGACGCCGACGCGCATGTAGGCGGCCTCGCTGGGGCCGATGAGCCCGGCGTCGGACTGGCGCCGGATTTCGGCGAGCCCGGCGTCGAGCAGCTTGTCCAGCTTGGCTGCCTCGTCGGCGTAGGCGGATTCGGGTGTCTGTGATGGCGTCGCGCCATGCATGTCGGGAAGATGTCCCATAGCCCCTCCTGGTTAGGGGTCAGGCCCCGGAGCAACGGTGTTCACGCACCGCCGGGGCTGATGCGGGAACACGGAGTGGCGCGGGAGACAGCCCGCAAGGCTGTCCGCGTGCTGGTCGGCGAGGGGCTCGTCTACGTGGTGCAGGGCCGCGGAGCTTACGTCACCAAGCGCAGCTGAAGTCCGCAGAAAGTCCGCAGCGGTCCGCAGAAAGTCCGCGCGACAGTGACCAATGGCGGTCAGCGATAACCAACGTCGACAAGAGTATGAGCACGTCAGAGGCCATATCCGGCGTGTATCCGCAGGTCGCGCCGGCGAGCGCGTGAGTTCGGCATCAACTGACCGCAGGTACAGCCGGGTTGCGCAGATCCTCGGACCGCGCCGAGCAGCGGCGCGCCGAGCAGCGCGGAGCCGGGCCGGCGGGTGCCGCTAGATCCGGGCGGGACATGGAATCATGCGGAGGTCGAGGTTGCTCCCGGCACGGCGAAGTGGTGGCTTATGCGATTCAAGGATGGCACGGACGCCCACTATGTCCTCGGGGCCATCGAGGATCAGAGCCTGCCGCCAGACTTTCCTGACAACATGCGCAGGCCCATCAGGTTCCTCTACCGGGCCACCCGCCGGGCGATCGGCGACCTGATCGCAGCCGGGCTAGTTGTCCACGATGACTCTGGGTACTCGCTGACCGACGAGGGTGAGCTCGCGCTCCGGAGCATCGTGGACAAGGGTTCCTACAGTACGGAGCCGGAGTGAGCGCCTCTGCCGGGCGAAGGCGCAGCTCAGGGGCCGGATGCCAGCGGCCGAGTGGCAGTTGACGGGACTGCCCCCGGGCCGCCCCGGCGGATAGCCGACCGAAGCGAACAATACGCCCCGATCGTGATATATTGCTGCGTCGATGCAGCAACCTGCGCCTCGTTCCGCACCTGAGATCGCGGGACCCGGAGGCGCTGTATCAGGACAGCGGGCAGGGAGGGACACGAGGATGACGGCCACCATGCGCAGTGCCGCGGGCTCGGTCAAGCATGCGGTCGGACGCCGGTACAACGCCGTGCGGCGGGCACCGCGAGTGCGGCAGGCGCGGCGCAAGGTCTTCATCGACTGCGGCGCGAATACGTGCACGGTGCTGCGGGAGTTCGTCGGCCAGTTCCCTGACTTCGAGTTCTTCGCCTTCGAGGCACAGCCCGAGCTGGCCGCCGAGGGCGAGCGCGTCATCCGTGAGCTGCCGGACACCCAGATCCAGCATTTCACCAAGGCGGTCTGGATCCGGGACGAGACGCTGAGCTTCTACCTGGCGACGCAGTGGGGCCCGAACTACCGCGGCGGGTCCACCCTCATCACCGGGCATGTCAACAACCAGTCCGCGATCGACTACCAGCGGCCGGTGCAGGTCGAGGGCTTCGACTTCAGCCGGTGGCTGGGGGAGAACTTCGGGCCCGACGACTACCTGGTCGTCAAGATGGACATCGAAGGCGCCGAGTACGAGGTGCTGGAGAAGGTCATCGCCGACGGCAACCTGGAGCTGATCGACGAGATGATCGTGGAGTTCCATCAGCACATGAACGAGAGCATCTCCCGGTCCCGGCACGACGAACTGGTCCGAACGCTGCGCCGCTCCTGCCGGCTCGAGATCTGGCACTAGACGCTGATCACGAGGCCGTCGCGAGCCAGCTCGCATCCGGCGTAGTCCCGCTGGCTGAGCATGTCCGCCGACATGTGCGTCAGGACGATGCGGCGGGCGGTCAGCTGCGCCCGGTGCGTGTCGAGGTCCGCATACCGCAGGTGGTAGGGGATGTTCTTGTCCCGGTAGTAGGCCTCGGCGATGAGCAGGTCCGCGCCCGCGCTGGCGGCGGCGATCGCGTCCGTCCAGGCGGTGTCGCCGGTATACGCGATCGTCTTGTCCCCGAGGCCCAGGCGCAGGATCAGGGCGGGCGCTCCGCTCGGGTGATCGGCCGCCCACGCCTGCGCGGAGACGCCGGCCGCTTCCGCGCGGGAGCCGGGGGCCAGTTCGACCGTCGAGACGCCGAACCGCCGGGCGACAGCCGACGAGCCAGGAAACAGGCACTCCATGGCCTCGGTCAGCCGCTGCGTCAGCCCGGGCGGCCCGACGATCGTCAACGGCCCGGTCCGGCGCGAGAACTGACCGTCCAGGATGAGGAACGGCAGCCCGCCGAAGTGATCGCCGTGCAGGTGCGAGATGAACACGGCCGAGACCTCGCCCGGGTCCAGCCGCAGGCTCTTGAGCGCAGTCAGCGACGTCGCCCCGCAGTCCAGCAGCACGGCCGCGCGCCCTGGCCGGGCCAGGTGGATGCACGCCTGGTAGCGGCCGCCGCTTCCGAACGCGTCACCGCTGCCGGCGAACGTCACCGACACGTCGGACACCGGGCCATTCTCACACCGGCCGGTCTCCCGCGCAGTGTCCCGCTCCCAGGTCACGCCCATGTCGGCCGGCGAATGCGGATTAACCGATAGATGACTGCGAATAGCGGATGACTAGTTTGCAAGTACCACTGTGTAGCAATAGGCAGTAGAGCTACCGTGTTACGACCGCACTTCCGGTCTGGCCAGGTCGCCCCTGGCGGGTGGGCCTAGCTGTCTCTCGTGCGGGGGGAGCCAGAGAATGCACGTGCATGTGGGCGCAGCCGATGGCGCGTGCTAAGAGGCCGTCGGTAAGCGAGCCAGAAGCCGTCCGTTCGTACGCGGCTGGCATCGCCCGCGGCGCCGGCGTCATCGCGATCATCACGATCGGCTCTCGCGTCGTCGGCCTGGCCCGAACGCTGGCCTTCTCCCAGACGGTGGGCGCGACCTGCGTCGGCACCGCCTACGTGACCGCGAACCAGATCCCGAACCTTGTCTATGAGCTGGTGCTGGGCGGTGCGCTGTCGACCGTGATGGTCCCGCTGCTGGCCCGCAGCGCCGAACGGTCGGCCGCCGACTCGGAAGCGAAAGAGCAGGTCAGCCGCGTTACCTCGGCTCTGCTCACGTGGTGCGTGCTGCTCCTGGTGCCGCTCACGCTCATCATCGTCTTCGCCGCCGGTCCCGTGGCCTCCCTGCTCAACCCGCACAACTCCGGCGCCGACTGCTCGCACGCGCAGGTCGTCGCCACCACCGCCAGCATGCTGCGCATATTCGCGCCGCAGGCGCTGCTCTACGGTCTGTCCGTCGTCCTGCTCGGCCTGCTCCAGGCGTATCGCCGGTTCGCCGCCTATGCGCTGGCGCCGCTGGTCAACAGCCTGGTGGTGATCGCTGCCTGCCTCAGCTTCGCCCCGCTGGCCCCGAAGTCGTCCCGGGGCAGCCTGCCTCCGCTCGCGGAGCTGGTGCTAGCTGCGGGCACCACCCTCGGGGTGGCCGTCATGGTGGTGGTCGCGCTCGTACCCGCCTGGCGGCTGCGGGTGCGGCTGCGACCGACCCTCCGGCTCCCCGCGGGCATCGGGCGGCGGCCGGCGGCCTCGCGCTCGTGGGCGTCGTCGAGATCGTCGCGACCGAGATCGCGGCCGTTGTCGTTATCGGGCTGGCCAACGGGCGCGGTGCGACCGGCGCGCTGGTGCTGTTCAACTACGCCTCGCAGGTATTCGCCACCCTGAACGCGGTGCTCGCGCTGTCGATCTCAGTGAGCGCCTTCCCGGTGCTGTCCGCGCGGGACGGATCCGACTTCGAGCGTGCCTGCGCCGGATCAACCCGGGCAGTCATGCTGGTCTCGTGCCTCGGCGTGGCCCTGATGGCCGCCGTCACCGTTCCCGCCGCGCACGCCCTGGCCGGTCAGCACAGCCAGGTACCGGAGCTCGCATGGGGCTTCGTCTGCTTCGCGCCGGGCCTGATCGGCTTCGGCGTGATCACGAACCTCGCCCGGGCCATGCTTGCCGTCGGCCAGCTCAAGATAGCCGCGGCCGCCGTGGGCGGAAGCATTCTCCTGGCCATGGGCGTGCAGATCGCGCTCGCCGAGATACTTCCCGCCCGGCTCGTCGTCGCCGGGCTAGCCCTCGGCAACACGGTGGGCATGACGGTGGTGGCGATCGGGTTCGTGGTCGTCACCAGGAGAGTTCTCGGCGGCGCGTCGATCCAGGGCCTGAGCCGGGCGATGTGGGCGGGCCTGGCGGCGGCTGGCGGCTCCGGTGTCGTCGGGGCGGCCGTCAGCCTGGCGATCCCGATGCATCACAAGCTGACGGAGCTGGCGGCCGGCGCGGTGGCGGCAATCGTGGTCGTTATCGTCTTCGGCGCCATCGCGTTCCGGCTGGACGACGGGGACCTGGGCGTGATCCTGGCCCAGGTCGTGCGCGTGACCGGGTTGCGCCTGCCGCAGCAGCCGGGCGGCCGCCCTGGGCTTGGTTACCTCGGTGCTTTGGCCAGATCCGTGCGTGAGCGCGCCGGTGAGCAGTCATGGATGCAACGCAGCGGACGGATATCAGGAATGAATATTGCCGAGAACAAGGACGCCCGGCTGGCCGAGCCTACCGACCACCGTCCGGGGGTGCTGAGCGCGCGCGAGCGGCAGCTGGCCATTGCGATCGGGCTGGTCGCGGGCGGTACCGGCGGATATGCAGTCTTCGCCTCGTCCAATGAGGCCGGGACGGTGCTGCTGTTGCTGATCGCGCTCATCTTCCTGCTGGTCGGCATCGAGGGCACGCCGCTGCTCTGGTTCGCCATCCGGCCTGGCGCCCACCGGACCGGCAAACGGCGGCTGGACAAGCCGGCCCAGCGGATACCGCCACCGAGCCCGCCGCTCGACATCAGCATGCCGGATGAGCTGGCGGTGCCGGAGGGACTGCTGTCCGCGCGGCCGGCCATCTCGGCGACCGGGGCGGACGACGGGAATAGCCTGTATACGACCGAGTAGCAGTCGGTCGGGCTCAGGAGGACGCAGATGGCGTTCAAGATAATGCCGCACGGCCGGTTGCAAGAGTGGGTCGCCGACGAGCAGGGCTTCTTCGCGGCCGAGGGTCTTGAGTACAGCTTCATCACCGAGGGCGACTACGGCATTAGCGCTGTGCGACGGGACGCGGCCGGTGAGATCAGGACCGGAGCGTTCGAGACATTCGAGTCGGGCCGCAGCGGCGCGAACGTGAGCTGCGCGTGTCACTGGGCCACGAGCGCGGCGGCGAGCGAGGGCAACGGGCAGCTCGTGACGACCGCGTACTCGGTGGCTCCGTGCGCCATCGTCGTGCCACCGGAGTCGCCGATCCGCCGGCCGGAGGATCTCGCGGGCGTGCCCATCGGCGTCGGATACCACTCGGGCAGCCACTTCGCCACGCTGCAAGCCCTGGAGGACGTGCTGCCGCCGGCGGAGATCAAGCTGAGCTTCGAGGGACCTCCGAACGAGCGTCTCAGCGCCCTGCTCGACCGGCAGGTCCCGGCGGCCACGGCGTGGGGCGTGCCGCTCTACATCGCCGAGACGTTCGGGTTCCGCAAGGTGGTCGACGCCACGTTCATGATCGGATTCCTGGTGACCGGGTCTGACGTCAGCAAGTCCGACGTGGAGAAATACCTGCGCGCCCTCCGCAGCGCCCAGACGGAGATCGACCTGCACCCCGAGCGCTACAAGCATTACCACCTGAACGCGGTGCCGGCGAAGTACCGCGACGAGGTCGACGTGCGAACCTTCGGCACCGGCGAGCGGATCGTCTTCCTGCCCTATAGCCGGGAGGTCTTCGCCGCGACGCGGCAGTGGACGCAGGGCCGCAAGCTCTTCCCCGAGCCGGAGTCGCCGCTCGGTTATGACGAGGCGGCGCTGGCGTGAGCCGGCTAGCTGGTGCCCTTCACCGCGGCGTCCCAGAACTCCTCAACGGGCGGGTAGATCAGCTCGTGGTCGCGGGACAAAGAGGCCTTGACGAACCGGGACCGCTCATCGGCGAGCACCTCGATCTGGCCCGCCTCCACCGCGTCGAACGCCTGCCGGGCGACTGACTCGGGGCTGATCTTCGGCGCGTCGGCCAGCGCGGCCATCTCGGTGTCGATGAAACTCGCGTGGACCGCGACGACCAGGGTGCCCTGATGGTGGAGTTCGAGGCGGACACCGTTGGTCATCGACCACGCCGCGGCCTTGGAGGCGCCGTAGGACGCGTCCAGGGGATTGGTGTAGAAGCTGGTGACCGACAGCATGTTCACGATCGCCCCGCCGCCGCTGGCCGCCAGCACCGGCGCGAAGGCCCGGCACATGCGCAGCGTGCCGAAGTAGTTCGTCTCCATTTCCAGCCGGGCCGCGGACAGGTCGGGCGCGTTGATGAACGTGCTGTATTTCAGCACCCCCGCGTTGTTCACCAGCAGGCCGACATCCGCGCACTGGCTGGCGACACGGGCGACCTGGTCCGGATCGGTGATGTCGAGCCCGACCGGCACGACCCCGGGGTCGGCGACCCCGGCGGGGTCACGGGCGGCTCCGTAGACCTTCGCTGCGCCGCGGCTGACCAGCTCTTTGGCGAACGCGCGGCCCATTCCCCGGTTGGCCCCGGTGACCAGCGCGACAGCTCCGTTGATTTGCACGTGCTCAGCGTAGGACAGCGGTGTCAGCTGTACCTCCGCTAGCGCGTCACGGCCCGGTCAGGCTGCTATGACAAGATCAGCGGCATGGGCGAGCTGATCTTGGTCAGGCACGGCGAGACCGAGTGGAGCCGGACCGGGCAGCTCGGGGGCCGGACCGACCTTCCGCTGACCGACGCGGGCGTGGCCGCCGCCATGGCGCTGGGCCCGGCTCTCGCGCGCCGTGACCTGGTCGCAGCGTTCAGCAGCCCGCTGAGTCGCGCCACCAGGACCGCCGACCTGGCTGGCCTGACCGGTGTCAGACCCGAGCCGGACCTGCTGGAGTGGGACTACGGCGGTTACGAGAGCCTGACCGAGGCGCAGATCGCGGCGACCAGACCCGGCTGGGACCTGTGGCGGGACGGTGTCATCGGGGGCGAGTCGCTCCCGCAGGTGGCGGCCCGCGTCGACGCGGTGCTGGACCGGGTGCGGCCGCTGCTGGCCGACGGCGACGTAGCCCTCGTCGGGCACGGGCACCTGCAACGCGTCCTCACTGCGCGCTGGCTTGGACTCGACCCGGCCGCCGCCAGCCTGTTCCGGCACCCGCATCCGGGCACGCTCGGAGTCCTGGGTACTGAGCACGAACAACCGGTCGTCTCGGCCTGGAACGTCGTCCCGTAGCGTCGCGGGCGGCCCGCGCTAGCTCGCGTCCGAATACTGAGAGGGCGGCCGGGCATTGTCGCCGGAGCAGCCAGAGGAGCCGGAGCCAGAGGAGACAGTCATGCAGAACGAATCGGCCGGCCCCGGCGGCCGGCCGCCGGACAGTACCGGAGCACCGGCTAGGCCGGCGGCCGTCGACCGCGGCACCTTCCAGGCCGAACTGGACATGCTGCGAGTGCGGGAGAAGGCGCATACCCGCGAAGGCGACACGATCGCCGCGGCCCGACGACGGCTCCCCATGGTCGAGGTCGACGCCCACCTCACGCTCACCGGGCCTGGCGGCCCGGTCAGCCTGCTCGACACGTTCGAGGGGCGCCGGCAGCTCATTGCCTACTACTTCATGTGGTATCCCGGCCGGCCCGCGGCGGAGCAGTGCGAGGGCTGCACGTGGGTCACGTCCCACCTCGGCGAGCTGTCTTACCTGCATTCCCGCGACATCACGTACGCGGTCTTCTGCCAGGGCCCGCACGCCGAGAGCGCCCGCTACCGGGACTTCATGGGCTGGGACATGCCGTGGTACTCCGCGCAAGACTCGGCCGCCGAACTCCTGGCCGGACGCCAGGTCGGCCTGTTCCACCTGGTGTGCTACCTGCGGGATGGCGACCGCGTGTTCGAGACCTACTGGACCACCCGCCGTGGGGCAGAAGCACTGGACTACAGCTACGCGCTCATGGACCTGACCGTGTACGGGCGGCAGGAGTCATGGGAGGACTCGCCGCCCGGCTGGCCGCAACAGTGCACCAACACGCGGACCGACGATGGTCCGCCCGACTGGCCGCCGGTCTCGACGTGGCCGGGCGGGCGTCCGATCGCGCAGTGGCCGCGGCTGCAAGCCGGGCGTTCGGACGATCTCACCGCGGGGACCAGATCGAACTGACCCAGCCCGCAGAAATTGACGCAACCAGCCGCACGCGGCGGAGCGTCTTAGCTGCATGAGGCGTTCATCCTGGCCGGCCCTGTTGATCCCGGTCCTGGCTGCTGCCACCGCATGTGGCTCCGCTACCGCGGCCGGCGACAAGACCGGTTCACTGCCCGTGGCTGCCCGCCATGGCCAGCCGCTGCCCAGATCGGCCGTGCGGCGGCTCACGGCCCTGGCTGACCGGGCAGTCAAGGTGAACGGCAATCATCCGGTTCAGTGGGCTACCGCCGTCATGACGACCCGCGCGAAGGCGCTGACCTCGGCGACGCCCGGCGACACCGAACCGGACGGCGGAGCCACTGTCGTCTACCTGGTCACGATCAAAGGGCACTTCGTCTGCGGCCTGTGCTCTGGCCCGCCGGGGAGCCGGGCACCGACCGGCACCTACATGTCCCTCGTGATCACCGCCAGGAACTTCCGCGGCGAGTCCGATTTCGGCCTGAGCCACCGCCCGCCGCCGGTCTCGCCGGCCAGCCTCGGGCCAGTAACGTACCTGCGGGTTCACCTCTGAAGAGCGGGCAATCCGGGCGACGCTCGCCGCGGAATACTCCGGTGCGGCGAAGGGATGGCGCTCGGTAGCCTGAAGATCATGGCACGTGACGAGCGCAGCGTTATCCCGCAGAGCGAGGACTTCTCGGCCTGGTACAACGACCTGGTCTATCCGCGCCGAGCTGGTGGACCGCTGGCCGGTGCGCGGCAGCATGGTGATCCGGCCGTACGGGTACCGGATCTGGGAGCTGCTGCAGGCCGACCTGGACGGCGGATCAAGGCCACCGGGCACCAGAACGCGTACTTTCCGCTGCTGATCCCGCAGAGCTTCATGGAGCGGGAGGCCGAGCACGTCGAGGGGTTCGCGCCCGAGCTGTTCACGGTGACCCACGTCGGCGGCAAGGAGCTGGACGAGCCGCTCGTCATCCGGCCGACGTCGGAGACGGTCATCGGCGAGATGATGGCGAGGTGGATCAGCTCGTACCGGGATCTGCCGATGCTGCTGAACCAGTGGGTCGAACGTGCTGCGCTGGGAGATGCGGCCGCGGATGTTCCTGCGCACCAGCGAGTTCCTCTGGCAGGAAGGCCACACCGCGCACGCCGCCGTGGCTGACGCCGTGGCCGAGACGATGCTCGCGCTCGGCCTGTACCAGGACGTGGCGGTGGAGGCCGGCGCGATGGCGCACCGTGCCGGGCGAGAAGACGCCGCGAGAGCGGTTCGCCGGAGCGGAGCGGACGTTCACGATCGAGGCCATGATGCGGGACGGCCGCGCGCTTGCAGGCGGGGACCTCGCACTTCATGGGAACGAACTTCGCAGCCGCCTTCGGGATCACGTTCACCAGCGAGAGCGGCACGGCCGAGCTGTGCAACACCACGTCGTGGGGCCTGAGCACCAGGCTGATCGGCGGCGCTGATCATGACCCACGGTGATGACCGGGGTCTCGATGCTGCCGCCCGCGCTGGCGCCCTACCAGGTGGTGATCGTGCCGATCGGGCGCGGGGCGGACGCGACGGGCACGCAGGCCGCGGCCACCGAGCTGGCCACCGAGCTGCAGCGCGGCTGGCATCCGCACGCACGTGGACGACCGGCCGCAGCTGTCACCGGGCTTCAAGTTCAATGACTGGGAGATGCGCGGCGTGCCGATCCGGCTTGAACTCGGTCCGCGCGACCTGGCCGCGGGTACCGCGCTGATGTCCCGGCGGCTGAACTACCAGCAGGAGGCAGCCAAGCAGGCGATCCCGCTCGCCGCGGCGGCCGGATCTGCTGACCGCCGAGCTGACCGCGTTCCAGGCGATGCTGACGCGGCGGGCCGCTGACTTCCGCGACGAGCACACGGCCACCGTGAACTCCTGGCCCGAGTTCGCCGCCGCGGTGGCGCGTCGGCTGGGCGCTGGCGCTGCACTGCGGCGAAGCCAGACGTGCGAGGACGAGATCAAGGCGGAGACCACGGCCACGCCGCGCTGCATCCCGCTGGCCGGCGAACCCGAGCAGGGCCCGTGCATCCGGTGCGGCAAGCCGTCCGCGTACGGCAAGCGAGTGATCTTCGGCCGCGCCTACTAGAGCCCTAACTCGAATCAGGTGCGTGCCTGGCCGCGGCGTCCGCGAGCGTCCAGCTGATGCGGTGCAGTTCGTCCAGATGAGCGGCCGAGGGGATCCGGGAATAGGCCCGGGTCGACATCAGGTCGACGCTAGAGCCGTCGCGGCGTAGGGCCTGGACGCAGAATCCGCCCCAGAGTCCGCCGGGCCGGCCGATCTCGAACCCCGCGATCTGCTCCCAGCCGATCCGGGTGGCCCGGAAGAGCCGGTGGTCCTCGATGCCGGCATCAGTGACCGCCAGGTGGGTGCGCAGGACCAGTGCCGCCACCCAGCAGCCGATCGCGAGGGCGCAGCCGACCATGATGGCCTTCGCCGTCGCCGGCAGGCCGGCCGGAATGCCGCCACGGCCGCGCACCTGCACGGATCCGGCCACGATCCAGCCGATGACGCCAGCCAGGACCGGCGATGCGGCGGCCCGCCATCGTCTTTCCGGTGAGGCGATTCTGGTCGGCAACTGACGTCCTCCGCCTCGCCTCGGGCCGCGCCGGGATTAGGCGGAGCGTAGCACCGCGCCGCGGCTCGAAATGTGCCGTCGGCTACCCGTAGCTGAGGTCGGGGTACCACTCGTCGCTGCGGCCTCCGGGCGTCAGATCGAACACGTTCCACAACGCGTCCACGGAGTCGCTGTGGCGCGGATCCTGGCCCGGTTCGCTGGGCGCGTAGAGCAACTCGGAGCCCCAGAAATGACGGATGGTCCCGCCGTCGCGCTGGAACACGTTCATCATCGGCGCCTGGGATCCGTCGGCGTCCTCGCCGTGATAGTCCCGGTTGAAGGTGTTGTCCGCCGACGACAGCAGCCGCAAGTGCCGCCAGCCGCGGCGCTCGCCGTGCGCGAGCAGCTCGGGCAGGTCGGTCTTCGCGACCACGGCCAGGCTCATCCGCTGGGCCGCGTGCAGCGCAACGCCGTCGAACGAGTCCAGGAACTGGGTGCACGACGGGCACGGCAGGTCCTCGTCCGGCGCGCGGGGGAACATCATGTTGTAGATCACGAGCGTGTCGTTGCCCGGCGCGAACAGCTCTGACATCCGCACGTCGGCCGGCTGTCCGTCGGCACCGGACCCGCGGAACACGTAGTCCGTGCCGACCACGCCGCCTGGCGGGAGGTCCCGGCGGGCGGCCGCGACCGCTTCGGTGACGCGGCGCAGCTCGGCTTCCTGTGCCAGCAGCCGGTCGCGTGCGTGCCGGTACTGCGCGGACTCGCCAGGAAACGTGACGCCCATTGTTCTCCCCTCAGTCCGGCTGCCCCGGCCGGCTCGTCTGATCAGCCTACGGGCGATGCCGTGGTGGCGATCGGGTTGCGAACGCCCCGCCTTCAGCCTGCAATAACCAGATGACGGCGGCGGCGGGAGGCCGGTCTCCGGTTACTCAGTGTCATTGCGCGGTGGGCATATCGGTGCTGGAAGGGATTTTGCCGGATCAAACCATGTCATGGCGGCCCGCAGGGCAAGATTAATTGCGGTCAGGACATCTATGAATGTGGTTTCGAAGTTGTCCGGTCTTGCTGCAATTGACTCCGCTAGCTGGGGGAACGGTTATCGTCGGGTAGGACGCCACGGCTTGGCCGGGCCGCGTGACGGCACCGGTATTCTGTGCCGGCCAGGCAATCCCTCACCCTGGTTCAGGCTGAGTAAACAAATCCTTTTGACTTGGTCATCAATAGGTAGGGTTACGTCGTGAAGCTGTCGATTCTGATGCCGGTGTATAACGAACGGGCAACGCTGGCTGCCGCGGTGAAGGACGTCTTGAACGTCAACTTCCCGTGTGAGATAGAGCTCGTCATTGTCGACGACGGCTCGACGGACGGGACGCGGGAGCTGTACGAGCAGTGGTCCGGCGACCCGCGGGTGAGCGTGCATCTGCATGACCGGAACCGCGGTAAGGGCGCGGCGATCGCGACCGCGGCAGGCGTCTCGACCGGGGACTACGTGATCATGTGTGACGCGGACCTCGAATACGCGCCGGCCGAGATTCCGCGGCTGCTGGCGCCGGTGCTGGCCGGGGATGCCGAGGTGGTGTACGGGACGCGGACATTCGGATCGAACAACTCGTTCTCGTTTATCTACGTCCTGGGCAACAAGGCAGTCACCCTGTGCGCCAACATCTTGTTCAACTGCTACCTGTCGGACCTCGAGACGTGCTTCAAGCTCGTGCCCGCGCCCCTGTACCGGGACCTGCGCATCCGGGAGACCGGATTCGGCATGGAAGCGGAGGTAACGGCGAAGCTGTTGCGCCGCGGTATCCGGCCCTATGAGGTGGGAATCAGTTACCGGGCCCGCAGCCGGGAGGCGGGGAAGAAGCTGACGTGGCGGGACGGGGTGGAGGCGTTGTGGATCCTGGCCAAGATCCGGTTCCTGCCTCAGTACAAGCCAGTCGCTCACAAGACGTCCGCGGCCGCTTAGCCGCCCCGCACCGGCCGTGGCTGGGCCGCGCCGACATCCGGCTGCCCGGCACCGGACCCACTGCGCACCGGGCTTACCGGCGTCGGCGTGGGCTGAGCTGGCCGGTCGCCGCGGAGTGCTGTGCCGTCCTGGTGCTCTGCCTCCTCGTCCTCGTCGTGCACGACGTGGGCTACCTGCTGCGGCAGCCCTACTGGACCGACGAAGCCTGGGTCGCGGTAACCACGCGGTTCCCGGTCACCCAGCTGCCAGCCCTGACCGCTAGCACGCCGATCGGCTGGTCGGTCCTGCTGCGCCTGGTCACTTTCGGACCCGGCCAGACCGGCCGGATCCTGCCGCTCGCGTTCGCCGCGTTCGCCGTCGTTCCCGGCTATCTGCTCGCGCGGCGACTGGACTGGCCGGACCGGCCCACCGCGGTCGCGGCCGGGTTACTCGCCGCGATCGCTGTCCTGCTCGTCCCGGCCCTGCTGATCCGAGACGATCTCAAGCAGTACACCGCCGACGCCTGCATGGCGCTGGTCATCCTCGCCGCGACGGCGCGGCTGGAGCGCCGGTGGTCCGTCGGGGCGCTCGCGTTATTGTCGGCCGCCAGCTGGGCGGGAATGCTGCTCAGCCACGCCGCGGCGTTCGCCGGGGCGGCCGCGCTGGCGGCGGTGTGCCTCGTCGAGCTCGCCCGCAGGCGGTGGCGGCGGCTGGCCGGGGCAGTCCTGACGGCGGCGGGGACGGCGGTCCTCGGCGCGGTCGTCTACGTGGTAGTCGACGCCAGGGCCGTCCGGCCGGGGCTCCGGGCGTACTGGCGCGCCTACTACGTGCCGGTGCACGACGGACTCGGTCCGAGCGCCAGGTTCGTGCTCAGCCGGTTCGAGTACGTGACAGCCGGCTGGGCCTCGGGCCGGCCTGGCTTGCCGCGGCGCTGCTGGTGATCGGCCTGGTCACGATAGCGCGCCGGGGCCGTCCGGCGACGGCCCTGGCGGCCGTGCTGCTGTGGCCCGAGATGGTCATCGTGTCCGCGGCCGGGAAATACCCGTTCCTGGACGTGCGGACCTCCACCTTCCTGACGACGCTGACCACGGTCGTGGCGGCGATCGGGGTCGCGGGGTGCTGCGGGGCGGTCAGGTCCTGGCTTCGCGGCGGCCTGGCCGGGACCGGCGTCGCTGCACTGCTCGCCGCGGCCGCGCTGGCCGGGTTCGTCGTGCAGGCCGTGCCGTTCGCCCGCGGTCAGCCGATCCCGGCCGAGAGCATCCGGCAGCAGGCCCGGTACCTGGCGGCGCACCCAGGCCGGGACGATCCGGTCGTGGTGGCGGAGACAGCCAGCTGGGGTTTCGCCTACTACTGGCCGGGGGGCGCGCCCGCGCGCGCCGCCGACGCGGCGAATCTGCAGGGTTATGTCCCGGTATTCCCGGCGCAGCGCCGGATCATCGTGGCCAGGGACCGGACCACTTTCGCGGTCAGGGCCGCGCTGGCAGCTGCGCTGGCGCGGATCCGGCCGGGCAGTTGCGGCCAGATCTGGCTGGTGCGACAGCGGCTCAATCCCGCCGATGCGGCGAGGTGGCGGGCGGCGCTGACGAGCCTGCACCTCAGCGCGCGGCCGGGCCGGTACGGGCTCGCCGTCGCGGCCGCGGGGTCGTGCCCGGCCATGGCCGGGCGCTAGCCCTTGGTGATGCGCGTGCCGAGTTCGGCGCCGAGGCAGATCTGGCACATCACGCCGACGGCCGCGACGTCGAAGACGTGCATCGTCAGCGACTGCTCGTTGGCCAGCACGAACGCGCTGGTATCCATCACCCGCACGCCGACCGCGAGTGCTTCCTCGTAGGTCAGCGTGCGAGTACCTGACCGCGTCCGGGTTCGACTGCGGGTCGCTGTCGTAGACGCCGTCGACGCCGCGCTTGGCCACGAGCAGCGCGTCCGCAGTCGAGCTCCAGCGCTCGCTGCACGGCCGGGTAGTCGGTCGTGACGTACGGCTGGCCGATGCCGCCGGCCAGCAGCACGATCGCGCCGTGCTCAAGGTGCCGCAGTGCCCGCAGCCGGATGAACGGCTCGGCCACGCTCTGCATCGGGATCGCGGTCATCACGCGCACGTCGATCTTGGTCCGGGCGGTCAGCGCCCCGCGCAGCATCAGCGCGTTCATGACGGTGCCGAGCATGCCGATGTTGTCGGCCTCGGCCCGGCTGATGCCCCAGCCCTCGGCCATCCGGCCCCGGAAGTGGTTACCGCCGCCGACCACGACGGCCACCTGCACGCCGAGATCGCGAACCGACAGCACCTCGTCCGCGACCATGGCCAGCGCGTCCGGGTCTACCCCGGTACTTGACTGACCGGCGAGAGCCTCGCCGCTGAGCTTCACGACGACCCGGCTGTAACGCGGTACGGTCACGACATCCCTTCCCGGTCCCCCCCGCAGTGGCGACCGCGGCCACGCTATCGCATGGCGGCTATACCGTCGGCTAGCGTTCGGCGAGCGGACGGCAGCGACAGCGAGCTTCATTACGAGAAGTTCGCCGACGAATTCCTCGACCACGCGGAAGATGGCTTCTTCAACGCGTATTACGACCGGCTCGGCCGGGAGCCGCGCCGGTTCCTGGCCTTGCGGCTGGTGCCAGATCCGCGTTCGGCCTGAGCGGTAGCCTGGGCGTAATTGAGCTCCGTCCGACGCCGACAAGGAGCATGCAGAAATGTCCCTGTTCCAGCGAGCCCACGACATTCTCTCGGCTAAGGCAAACAAGGCCCTAGACGCGGCCGAGAAGCCGGACGAGATGCTCGACCTCTCGTACGAGCAGATGCTCGACCAGATCACCCGGGTCCGCCGCGGGCTGGTCGACATCGCGGCCGCACGCAAGCAGATCGAGCTGCAGCAGCAGCAGTTGCAGCACACGGTCGACCATCTGAACGACCAGGCCAAGGCGGCGCTGGCCCAAGGCCGGGAGGACCTGGCCAGGGAGGCTTTGTCCCGCAAGGCCGCCGCGCAGCAGCAGATAGACGGGCTGCAGAGCCAGCAGCAGGAGCTTGCCGACCAGGAGCAGAAGCTCGAGCAAGAGCCTCGCCGGCCTGCAGGACCGGGTCAACAAGTTCCGCAGCCAGAAGGAAGTCCTCAAGGCCCAGTACACCGCCGCGGCCGCGCAGACCTCGATCAGTGAGACGGCGACCGGAATCTCGGGCAGCTTCGGCGACGCCGGCGCCGAAGTGCAGCGGGCCCAGGACAAGATCGCCACCATGCAGGCCAGGGCGGGCGCCCTGGACGAGCTGATCCAGTCTGGCGTGCTCGAAGATGTCGGCGGCAGCACCGACGACATCCAGCAGGAGCTGGACGAGGCTGGCCAGGCGGCCGAGGTGGACAAGGAGCTGGCCGCGCTGAAGGCCGAGATCGGCAGCGCCGCTCCGCCGCCCGAACTGCCGGCCGGGGACAGCTAGCAAACCGGCCCGCAGGCCGCCGCGGCCAGGCGGAATGGCGCCCGGCCGCCGCTACCGGGGCGCCGCGGCGCAACCCGCTAACATGGGCGGGTGGGATTTCCTTGACTGTGACCACCTGAGCTAGCGGCCCGCGGGCCGCCCTCTTCGTCGCTGACCTAGGCCGTCACGACGAAGAAGGAGCACGTCTCAATGGGCTTCGCCCTGCAGAAATCCCGGCCTGCGCTGGCCGGCCTGCTGGCCGCGCTGGCGGTCGAATTCGCCGATGAGCTGGTCGACGGCACGAAGAGTGCCGCAATTCCCCTCATCAAACACGATCTGGTCCTGACCTACTTCGAGGTCGGGCTGCTGACGGCTGTCCCGCTGCTGCTGGGCAGCCTGATCGAGCTGCCGGTCGGCGTCCTGAGCGGCACCGGCCGCCGCCGGCGCCGGTTCGTCCTGACCGGCGGTCTCGTGTTCATCGCGTCGGTGCTGGCCGCGGGACTGGCGGGCTCGTTCCCGGTCCTGCTCGCAGCGCTGGTGATCTTCTTCCCGGCGTCCGGGGCGTTCGTCAGCCTGACCCAGTCCGCGCTGATGGACGCCTATCCGGACCGGCGGGCGCAGCACATGGCCCGCTGGACGCTGGCCGGCGCTGTCGGCTCAGTGGCCGGTCCGGTGCTGGTCGCGGCCGTGGTGGCGGCCGGCGGTAGCTGGCGGGTCGCGTTCGTCCTGGTGGCGGTCGCCGCCGGGGTGAGCTGGCTGGGCATCGCGGCCACCAGCCGGGCGGCGGAGCCAGTGGCTGGTGACGAAGACGCGGACGAGCCGGTGGGCAGCTGGCCCGGCCTGCGGGCGGCGCTGCGGATCACGCTGGCGGCCGGCGCCGTCCGGTGGCTGCTGCTGCTGGAGACCTCGGACCTGCTGCTGGACGTGTTCACCGGATTCCTGGCGCTGTACCTGGTCGTCTCCGTGCACGCGTCGCCGCTGGTCGCTGCCATCGGCGTGGCGGTCCGGCTCGGCGCGGGCCTGGCCGGCTACGCGGCGCTGACCCCGGTGCTGGAGCGGTTCAGTCCGCTGCGGGTGCTGCGCGTCAGCGTGCTGGTGTCGGGAGTGCTGTTCCCGGTCTTCCTGCTGGTACCAGGCATCGCGCCGAAGCTCATCGCTGCTCGCGGCCCTGAGCATCGCGACCGCGCCGTGGTACCCGGTGCTGATGGCCGAGCTGTATTCCAGCCTGCCCGGCCGCAGCGGCCTGGCCGTCTCGCTCAGCAGCGCGGCCGTCGCTCGCCGGGGCGGCAGGTCCGCTGGTGGTCGGGTTGCTCGGCGGAGAGTCGGACTGACCTGCGGCCATGGCGGTGCTGTGCGTGGTGCCGGTCGATCGATGCTGGCCGCGCCGCGCGTCCCGCCGCCCGGCAGCCGAGCGGCGACTCGGCTAAACTCGGCAGCCGTGACTAGCTCGGGTTCCGCAGTGCGGGCACGGTTCGCGCCGTCGCCGACCGGCATGTTCCACGTGGGCAGCGCCCGGTCCGTCCTGTTCAACTGGGCCTTCGCCCGGCACGAGGGCGGCACCCTCGTGCTGCGCATCGAGGACACCGACGCCGCGCGCAACCGGCCCGAGTGGATCGACGGCATCGTCAGCGCGATGGCCTGGCTCGGCATCGGCGCGCAACAGTACGAGGGCCCGTACTTCCAGTCGGCGAACCTGCCCCGGCACACCGAGGCCGCGGCCCAGCTGCTACCAGCAGGGCCGCGCGTACTACTGCGACTGCACCAGGGACGCGGTCGTCGCCAGGACCGGCGACCAGCACCGCGGCTACGACGGCTACTGCCGCGACCGCGGCCTGGAGCCGGGACCGGGCCGGGCGCTGCGGTTCCGGTCGCCGGACGAGGGCGCGACGGTGGTCGAGGACCTGGTGCGCGGCCGGACCGTCGTTCGAGAACTCGACGATCGAGGACTTCGTGCTCGCCCGCGCCGACGGCTCGGTGCTGTTCCTGCTGGCCAACGTCGTCGACGACATGGAGCAGCGGATCACGCACGTGCTCCGCGGCGAGGAGCACCTGCCGAACACGCCCAAGCAGCAGCTGCTCTGGCAGGCGCTCGGGCACGAGCCGCCGGCCTGGGCGCACCTGCCGATCGTGGTCAACGAGAAGCGGCAGAAGCTGTCCAAGCGCCGGGACAAGGTCGCGCTGGAGGGCTTCCGGGACGAGGGCTACCTGGCCGAGGCGATGCGGAACTACCTGATGCTGCTCGGCTGGGCGCCGCGCGGCGACCGGGAGATCGTGCCGTTCGACGAGATGGTCGCCGAGTTCCGGATCGAGGACGTGAACCCGTCGCCGGCGTTCTTCGACGTGAAGAAGCTGCGGGCGTTCAACGGCGAGTACATCCGGGCGCTGCCCGGCGCGGAGTTCATCGCCGCGTGCCAGCCGTGGCTGCAGCCCGACCGGGCGCCGTGGCCGGCCGACCGGTTCGATCCGGCCGTGTTCGCCCAGCTCGCGCCGCTGGCGCAGACCAGGATCGCGCTGCTGTCGGAGATCACCGCCATGGTCGACTTCGTGTTCCTGCCGAGCACCGGTCGACCGACGAGGCGTCCTGGGCCAAGGCGATGAAGGACCCGGCCGCGGACCTGCTCACGGCGACGCTCGAGGCGTTCGCCGACGCGTCCTGGCAGGCCGAGCGACCTGCGGCGTGCGGCTGGAGCAGATCGCGGAGAAGTTCGACCTCAAGCTGGGCAAGGCGCAGGCGCCGGTCCGGGTCGCGGTCACCGGCCGGACGGTCGGGCTGCCGCTGTTCGAGTCGCTGCAGGTGCTCGGCCGGGACGAGACGCTGCGCCGGATCAGGCGGCCGCGACACGACCGGCTGACCGCGCAGTAGGTCGGAGATCCACCCCTTTCCCGATCAGCGAACGCTGCAACCCTTCCGCTGAGCCCGGTGGTCTGAGCAGTTGAGGGAGGTGGCCATGGACGCAGCGCTGACGACGAGTTCAGCCAGTTCATGCAGGGCCGCTGGTCGCAGCTGGTCCGGCTCGGCTTCGGGCTCACTGGCGATCTGCAGACGGCCGAGGATCTGGCCCAGACCGCGTTCGCCAGGGCCTACGCGTCCTGGTGGCGGGTCAGCAGGGCCGACGACCCGGACGCGTACGTGCGCCGCATAGTGGTGAACGCGAATCGCAACCGGTTCCGGAAGGTGCGGGTCAGCGAGCTGCTCACCGACTCGCTGCCCGACCTCGTGCCGGCGGCCGACGAGGCCGGCCAGCGCGATGACCGGGCCGCGCTGGTGCAGGCGCTGATGAAGCTGTCCTACGGCCAGCGCGCCGCGGTCGTGCTCAGGTACTGGCTGGACCTGTCCGAGACCGAGACGGCGGCGATCCTCGGCTGCTCGGTCGGGCAACGTCAAGAGCCAGGCCGCTCGCGGCCTCGCCAAGCTCAGGACCAGCGACGCGCTCCTAGAGGGAGGACTGCTGTGAGCATCCAGGAAGAGCGTGAGCTCAGCGAGCGACTCGGCAGACCTGCTCGGCGGCCTCGACCCGCGGCCAGCGCCGGTCGACCTCGTGGTCCGGAAGGGCCGGGGCATCCGGCGCCGCCGGCTCGCGGCCGTCGCGGGCCGCGTCGCCGTGATCGCCGCCGCCGCCGTGCTCGGCCCGACGGTGATCCGGAGCCAGCTGACCGCGCCCCCGGTCGGGCCACTCCGGTCCCGCACTACAACGGTCACGGTCAGCCCGCCGCCGCGCGGGCGCCAAGGCCCGGCGTGATCGCCAGTCGGCAGCATCAACGGCTGGCACTGGCAGGCGACTCTTGTCGGGTTCCGGTGACAAGGTCGGAGCGACCTTCGGCACGGACTTCGGCCTGATGGCAGTCGGTGATCCGTACCGGTGTTGTCTGGCGAGTTCGCCGAGTTTGACTCGGAGGGAGACGGCGCGCTCGCGAACCGCGTACGTGGGTCCGGTGGCCACGGCCATCCGTTACCTGACCGTGACGCTGTCGAACGGGCAGATGCTGACGCTGCGTCCGCAGTCGTGGGCGGGTCACCGCTACGTGGCGATGGTCCTGCCCGGGCAGCTGCGGGTCGTCAGAGGCGGTCGCCTACGGCGCACGACGGCATGCTCGGCTACGCGATCCCGTTCAACTACGGGGGCTCAGCCGACTTCCAGACCTGGCTGCGGCCCGGGCAGACGGGCCTGACCGAAGGACAGCGCCCAGATCGGATCCGGCGGATCCGGCCGCAGCCGGTGGACTGCCACGGCGTACGTCGGCCCGTGGGGGCTGTGCATGCGGGAGTCCGGCGGGCGGGTTCTGCATGACCGTCGACGACCGTGACGCGGTTCGGATTGGTGTCCGGACAGTTCGGCAGCGGGGTCGGCGGCGTGGAAGTCGGTCTGGCCCGGCATGACGTCGCGTACCTGCTCGTCACCCGGTCGGACGGCTCCGTACATCCGGGTCGAGGTGGACGCACGTGGCCGGCTATCCCGTACGGGCTGACGGCGATGATCCGGCCCGGGCACCCGGGCGTTCACGAGCTGGGTTGCCTACGACGCGGCGGCCAGCGGCTCGGCAGCGGCAAGGCGACCCGGTCGGGTTCCGCTGACGGACAGTGCGTCCGGCGGGCCCGCTCCTGCGGGGCCGCGCCGGCAGCTGTGCTTGGCTTAGCGCCGTGACTAATGCTCCTTTTGCGGACC
The DNA here is from genome assembly GCA_963726425.1 of uncultured Actinomycetota bacterium. GTDB lineage: Bacteria > Actinomycetota > Actinomycetes > Streptosporangiales > Streptosporangiaceae > JAJYUU01. The sequence goes on from CAVSCN010000023.1 coordinate 150,930, forward strand.
GGGTTCGAGCCGGTGAGACGGTGTACGGCGGCTGGCTGGCGAGTGGCCAGCCCGGTCAGCGCCGGGCGTGATCGCCGCGTCCGGCGTGGACTACGTGTGCATCGACCTGCAGCACGGCGAGGCGACCGAGCGCGACCTGCCCGGGATGACCGCCGCCATCCGGCGGGCGGGTGCCGCGCCGATGGCGCGCGTCCGGCACGCGAGCATGCCGGACATCGGCCGGGCGCTGGACCTGGGCTGCGAGGGCGTGATCGTGCCGAACGTCGAATCGGCCGACCAGGCGCGCGAGGTGGCCGGGCGCGGTCCGGTTCCCGCCCGAGGGCTACCGGTCGGCGGGCGGCGTCTTCCGCCGCCCGCGCCGCCGCTGTGCATCGTGATGGTGGAGTCCAGCGCACGCGATGGCCGAGCTCCCGGCCACGCTGCGGCTGCCCGGCGTGGACGGCATCTACGTCGGCCCGCGGGACCTGTCCTACTCGCTGGGCTGCCAGCTCGACCCGCATGACCCGGTGCTGCGGCCGGCCTTCGAGCGCATCTGGACCGCGTGCGCCGAGGCTGGCAAGCCGGTCGGCGTGCACGCGCAGGAGGGCGAGACCGCGCGGCTGTACCGGGACAACGGCTGCCGGCTGGTCACGGTCATCGCGGACTCGGCGGCGCTCGCCCGCAGCGCCGCGGCCTCGCTGGCGGCCGCGCGGTGCGGGTCGGGCTACGCCGCCGCCCGGCCGGGCCGCAGGGCCAGCACGACGGCGGTGCCCGCGGCGGCCGCGAGCGGGATCGTCACCGGCAGCGGCAGGTACTGCCCGACCAGCGCCCCAGAGGGCGAACCCGACACCCTGGGTGAACATCAGGCCGGCGCTGGCCAGCGCCAGCGCGCGGTTGCGCAGGGCCGGCGGGGCCGCGTCGAGCAGCGCGCCGTCGATCCCGGCCGCCCACGCACTGCCGAGCCCAGCCGACCACGAGCAGTGCCAGCGCGAGGTCGAGGCCGCGGGCTGGCGGCGAACCAGGCCAGCGGGGCGAACGACAGCAGCGCGGCCGGCACGATCGCCGCCCGCTGCAGGCGCGTGCGTCAGGAACCGGGCCGCGATCGACGTCCGCGATGATGGTGCCGACCGGGATGGCGGTCAGCAGGAAGCCCGCGACCCGGGCCGGCTGGCCGATGTGCGCCGCGTACGGCGCCGCCAGCGCCTCGGGCGCGACCGCGCAGGCCGGGACGAGCCAGCTGAACAGCAGCACCCGCCGGGTTGGCCCGGTGCGCGAGCGCGGCCCGCAGCCCGGCGAGCGAGTCGCGCGCCATCGATCCCTGCGCGGCCGCCAGCGGCCGGCCGGCGGGCCATGCCCGAGCCGGAGCACCAGGCCCGGACGCCGCGAAGGACACCGCGTCCGCGGCCAGCGCGCCGCGCGGCGAGAACGACCGCCAGCAGCAGGCCGCCGGCGCCGTACCCGGCCACCTGCGCGCCCTGGGCCACCATCCGCATGAGCGACCGGCCCAGGATGTAGTCCGGTCCGGGCGGCAGCACGTCGGGCATGACCGCGGAGCGGACACCCTGGTAGACCGGGGAGATCAGCCCGGTAACGAACAGCAGCCCGAGCAGCGCCGGCAGCGGCATCGCCGGGATCACCATGCAGCCCACCAGCGCGGCGCTGGCCAGGTCGCAGGTCACCAGGACCCGCCGCGGCGGCAGCCGGTCCGCGGCCGCCCCGAACAGCACGCCGCCGACGAGGTACGGCAGGAACGACAGCGCCATCACCGACGCCGCCAGCGCGGGGGAGCGCGTCTGCTGGTACACGAGCACGGTCAGCGCGACCGCGGCGACGACGCTGCCGAGCATCGACACGATGTTGGCGGCGAAGATAACCCGGAACTCCGCGACACCCAGGACCTGCCCGTACCTGGCGCGCTCGGGCGAAGCGGGCGGCTCCGGCCCGGCGACGTCGTTCGGGGCGGCTGGCGTGGTCACGACATCGACCCTGGCAGAGGCTAGGATCGAGATCTAGAGATTCGGTTGCAGCCGAATCACATGAGCGTGAGCAGATGAGCCTGGCGCTGATATTCGAGCGCGACGACCCGGCCCGGGTCCGGTTCGCGATATCGCCGCTGTGGGAGACGCTGGCGGCACTGCGGGTCGCGCTGGAGCCGGAGCGGCGCACGTTTCACCTGCCCTGGCTCGACGCCGTGCGGGCCGACCTGGACGGACTGGACCCGTGGCCGCTGTACGTGCTGTCGCCGCGATCGGGCTGGACGCCGGACTTCCTGACGCCGCCGCCATCCGGGTCCTGAGCCGGGCATCGCCGAGCAGCTCGCGGCGGTGCGGGCGACGCCGCCGGACCTTGTGGCCAGGGAGATCCGCCGGTCGCTGACCGACCGCGGCGGGCAGCCGGTGCCGGACCGGGCCTGGCAGCTGCTGGATGATCCGGCCGCGACCAGGGACATGCTGGCCGGACCTGATGCACGAGTGCTGGCGGCTCCTGATCGCGGCGCACTGGCCCCGGCTGCATGACCTGCTGCACGCCGACATGCTGTACCGGACCCAGGTGCTCGGCGACTACGGTCTGGAGCGCGTGCTCGCCGACCTGGACCCGCGGGTGCACTGGACCGGCCGGTCGCTGGTGATCGACATGCCCGACAACGCGCGGCACCAGCTTGGCGGCTCCGGGCTGCTGCTCATGCCCAGCGCCTTCATCTGGCCCGACGTGGTGGCCATCGTCGACCCGCCGGCCCGGCCCGCGGTCGTGTACCCGGCCAGGGGCATCGCCGAGCTGTGGCAGCCCGCCCACACCGGGCATTTCGACGCGCTCGGCCGTCTGCTCGGCCGGACCCGGGCGGCGCTGCTGGAGTCGCTGGCCGAGCCCGCTTCCACGCACACGCTGGCGCGGCGGCACGGACTGGCGCCGAGCACGGTTTCCGAGCACCTGGCCGTCCTGCATGAGGCCGGCGCTGGTCACCCGGCGGCGGCACCGGCACGCGGTCCTGTACGAGCAGACCCCGCTCGGCACGGAACTGGCGCACGGCGGCCAGGCTGGCCTCCTGCCAGGGCGGCGGCCGGCGGCCCGGCGCCGCGGATCGCGCCGGCGTGACGCTTCTGGCTGCCCTGAGACGGCTAGCCCTATGCTGGCTGGAAGAGCTTGCGGCGCACCGCCAGCCAGGCCGCGGCAGCGCCCCGGTCAGCCCGTGGAGGCGACATATGGGACTTATGGACAAGGTTAAGGCGCAGGCAAACCAGCTGGCGCAGCAGACCAGGGAGGCAGCGGAGCAGGGCAAGGCGAAGCTGGACCAGGCGCAGGCGAACAGGCGCGGCGACCAGATGATGCGTCAGCTCGGCGTGCTCGTCTTTGCCGAGCGGACCGGCCGCGGCGCCCCGGACGGCCAGGCGAAGATCGACCAGCTCGTCAACGACATCTCCGCGTACGAGCGCGAGAACAAGCTCAACCTCACGGCCGACCCGGCCGCGCAGACCGGAGTCCCGCAGCAGCCCAACCCGTTCGGTGGCGCGCCGCAGGGCGGCTGGTGGCCAGCCCAGGGTGGCGGCGGCTCCCAGGGGCGGCGGTTTCCAGGGCGGCGCCCAGGGCCCGGACGCCGGGCGCGTCCGGCTTCGGCCAGTCGTTCTTCCCGGGCCCGGACTCGGGCGCGGTCCGGCTGACTGTGCGCCGCTGGATCATGCGCCGGGCGCACTGTACGCATGCCGATCTACCGCGTGGCAGGCGTCCTGCGCGGCCGTGCGGGCCTGGTCCGGCGCCGGCCGCCTGGCTGCCGTTGCCGGCTGATGAACCGCCGGAGCTGGCCGGGCTGCCGGCGACGACCGACCCGGTGACGCCGAGGATGACGCGCAGCCGGGTCAGGTGCGCGACGGACTGACGGTCGCGCCGGGCAGCACCTTCTGCAGCAGGCGCGCGGCCGCCGGCTGGCCGGGCGGGTACTGGATGATCGTCCTGGCGATGGTGTGCTGGGACCAGTTCAGCCCGGCCCGGTGCACCTTGAATCCGAGCGCGGCCGAGCTGCGTTGCCGGTGGTCGCTGGACAGTCCGCTGGTCCACGTGCCGTTGTAGACGTCGAGCGAGACCTTGGACCGGCTCGAGGCGCGCCTTGCGCACCGCGCTGGCTGTGGGACTTTGGCCGTCGCGAGGGTGTCATTCTTCAGCCCGTTGAACAGTGCGCGGGCCGCGGTCGCGTCCCACAGCACCGCGTCCTGGCCGGTGGGGGTCAGGTAGTTGGCCGAGGCGAGCGGGACAGTGCGGAACGTGATGTCCGATGACCGCAGGCCGCGCAGTTCGTCGGCCATCCGGACCAGGTTGAAGTTCTTGTCCACTGTGATCGCGGTCGCTCACCGAGGACACGAACTGCTGCAGCCGGAACGGGTTCGCCAGCAAGCCGGAGGTCGTCGCCTCGGCGAACAGGCTGGACATCAGCTGCTGCTGATCGCTGATCCGGGCCAGGTCGGAAGCGGCGAACGAGTGCCGGTCGCGGGCGAACTTCAGCGCCGTGATGCCGTCGACGTGGTGCGACCCGGCCGTCATGTGCAGGCCCGTGTAGGCGTCGTCGACCGCGTACGGCAGGCAGATGTCGACGCCGCCGAGGGCGTCGATGACCTTCACGAAGCCGAGGAAGTTGACCTCGACGTAGTCGTTGATCGACCAGGCCGGTGGCCGCCTCGACCGTCCGCACCATCAGCGGCACGCCGCCGAGCCCGATCGCGGCGTTGATCTTGTTCAGGCCGTGGCCGGGGATGTTGACCCAGCTGTCCCGCGGCAGGCTGACGACCTGGACGCGCGAGTGATCCGCCGAGATGTGCACCAGCATCAGCGTGTCCGAGTTCATGCTCACGTCGGCGCCGACGTGCAGCTCGACCTCCTGCCGGTGTGTCAGCCCGGTGCGGCTGTCGATGCCGGCGACGAGGATGTTGACCGGCCCGGTGTCCGGCGTGCCCGCCGTGCCCGCGTTGACGCGGCCGAGCTTGCCGCTGACGTAGCTGGTCACCGCCCACGCGCCGGTCGAGACGAGCAACGTCAGCACGGAGACGATGCCGAGCACCAGTATCTGGACGCGCTGCCTGCGCGCCTTGCGGCCGGAGGCATGCGGCAGCCGCGGCGTGCCGCCGGCGGCTGCGGCCACTTCGCTGGCTGGCCGGCCTGCCCGGGATCCGTCATCAGCCCCCCAGTCCGCTACCCCTGGGTAGGCTAACTTGGCCGACGGTGACGACCCGGCAGGCGACGCCGGCGTGGTTTGTAAAGTTTGCGCGGCTACGCCGGTGCGGGCGGTTCCGGGTCGCGGGGCAGGCCGAGGATCCGCTCGGCGATGATGTTCAGCTGGATGTCGGTGGTGCCGCCACCGATCGTGTACGCCTCGGTCTGCAACATCTGCCGCGCCCAGTACGCGCCGTTCGGCTCGCCGTCCGCGACCGGCTGGCCGTGCTGCGCCGCCAGCACGTCGCGCAGCGCTCCGCCCGCCCCCGACATCTGCCAGCAGAGTTCCGCGACCTGCTGCGCGTGCCGCATGCTGAGCAGCTTGCGCACGCTGCCGGTGGCGCCGGGCTCGGTGCCGGACAGCTGCTTCAGCGCGGCGCGCACGGCCAGCAGGTCGATCGCCTGGCTCTGGCTGACGAGCGTCGCCGACGGGCCCGAGCGGCGAGGCCGTCGGCGGCCCGCGCCACCTGCAGCAGCTCGGCCGTCCCGGTGCCCGCTGCCCACGAGCCCGCGAGCGAGACCCGCTCGTTAGCCAGCGTCGTCCGGGCGATCCGCCAGCCCTTGTTGATCTCGCCCACGACGCACTCGTCCGGGACGAACACGTCGTCCAGGAACACCTGGTTGAAGATCGAGTCACCGGTGATCTCGCGCAGTGGCCTGACATCGATCCCGGGCGAGTGCATGTCGACCAGGAAGTAACTGATGCCGTCGTGCCGGGCTGCGCCGGATCGGTGCGGGCGATGCAGATGGCCCACGCCGCGTGCCTGGCCAGTGACGTCCAGATCTTCTGGCCGGTGATCTTCCAGCCGCCGTCCGCGCGCACCGCCCGCGTGGTCAGCCCGGCCAGGTCCGACCCGGCGCCCGGCTCGCTGAAGAGCTGACACCACAGGTAGTCCAGCCGGAGCGTGGCCGGCAGGAACCGCTGCTGCTGTTCCGGCGTGCCGTACTGGATCAGGGCCGGGCGCGACCCACGCGCCGATCGCGAGTCCCGGTACGTGGATGCTGGCCGCGCGCAGTTCCTCGTCGATGACCAGCTGCTCCAGCGCGCCCGCGGCGCGGCCCCACGGCTTCGGCAGGTGCGGCATGACCCAGCCGCCGGCCGCGAGCGCGGCGTTGCGCTCGGCCCCGGCCAGCGGCGTGATCTCGGCGAGCTCGGCCCGGATGTCCGCCCGCAGGTCTGTCGCCGCCGCCGGGCAGCTCCAGCCGGACCGGCCGCGGTGCAGCCGCCGATCGCGAGCTCCGCCCACCCGCTCCTTCCAGGTGACCGCGGCGCGTCGGGCGGCCGGCGGCGCCGAGCGCGGACAGCAGCGCCCGCACGTCATCGCCCGGCGGTAGTACAGGTGCGCGTCATGCTCCCAGGTGAAGCCGATGCCGCCCAGCACCTGGATGCACTCGTGCGCGCAGGAGACGGCGGCGTCGGCCGCCAGAGCGCGGCCCGCCGGCCGCGAACTGCCGGCTGTCGGGTCTCAGCGGCCGCGGAGTGCCCGCCTCGCCGAGGCTGACTCAGGTCCAGCGCCCTGGCCGCGTCCCAGACCGCGGCCGCGGCCTGCTCGACGGCGACGAGCATCCGCGCGCACCGGTGCTTGACGGCCTGGAACTGGCCGATCGGCCGGCCGAACTGGTGCCGGATCTTGGCGTACTCCGCCGCAGTGTGCACGGCCCAGTCGGCGACGCCGACGGCCTCGGCGCCGAGGATCGACGGCGGCGAGGCTGCCGAACGAGCTGGAAGTCAGTCCAGATCCGGCCGTGCAGCTGCCGGTCAGCGGCACGACGACGGCGTCCGCCTCGACGCGGGCGAGCTGCCGGGTGAGGTCGAGGCCGTCGACCGGGGCGATCTTGAGGTCGGCCGCGTCGAGGGCGACCCAGACCGTGTCCGGCGCCGGCCACACCGGCACGAGGACCAGGTCCGCGTCCGACGCGCCGAGCACAGGGACGCGGAGCCGGACACCACCAGGGCGTCGTCGGTGCCCGGCTCGGCATCCAGCTCGGCCGTGAGCGCGACGGCGGCGGTGGCCGAGCCGTCGGCCAGCGAGCCGACCAGCTTCCCGGTCAGCCCGCCCGCGATCAGCACCGCACTGGCGAGCACGGTCGGCACGAAGCCGCCCGGCACCAGCGCGCGGCCCAGGTCCTCGATCGCGACGGTCAGCTCGGGCAGTCCGAAGCCCTGGCCGCCGTCCGCCTCCGGGACGTGCAAGCCGAGCAGGCCCTGCTCGGCGAGGCCCGGCGCCAGCGCGTCCCGGTAGCTCGCGGTGCCCGCGTCCGCGGAGTCGGCCGCCGCGCGCGCGAACCCGGGCGGGCACAGCCGCGCGGCCAGCGCCCGGACCGACTCCGCCAGCTGCAGGTGCTCGTCAGTGACGGCAAGTGTCATGTCGACCCCATCCACGCGATCCGACCTGTTCCGGGCCGCATTCTAGAACGCGATTCGGTTTCGGGCCAGACGCCGGCGGCGCGCGCTGGGTCACCGGCCCGGCACCGCCCCGTTCCTAGCTCAATCCCGCGCGGCGACGACGCTCAACCCATGCGGTGACACCCGGCCCGGCGCGCGGTACTATTGAGTAAGTTACTGGCCAGTAGCCAGGTGGCTGTATGGGGCGGGAGGCGTGCAAATGGGGCACTTCAAGAGCAACCTCAGGGACATCGAGTTCAACCTGTTCGAGGTGCTCAGGCGTCAGGATCTCCTGGGTACCGCGCCGTTCGCCGAGGTGGACGAGGAGACCGCGCGCGGCATCCTGGACGAGGTAAACCGGCTGGCCCTGGGCCCGGTCGCGGAGTCGTTCGCCGACGCCGACCGCAACCCGCCCGGTCTTCGACCCGGCCACCCACTCGGTCCGGATGCCGGACTCGTTCAAGCGCTCCTACCAGGCCTTCATCGACGCCGAGTGGTACCGCCTGGAGCTCCCGCCCGAGCTCGGCGGCACCACGCGTTCCCCGGACGCTCGGCTGGGCCGTCGCGGAGCTGATCCTCGGCGCCAACCCGGCGGTCTGGATGTACGCCAGCCTCGGCTCGTTCTCGCACGCGCTGTGGAACATGGGCACCGAGCGGCAGCGGGAGATCGCCGCGCTCGCGGCCGAGCGCCACTGGGGCTACACGATGGTGCTGACCGAGCCCGACGCCGGCTCGGACGTCGGCGCCGGGCGGACGAAGGCCGTCCAGCAGCCCGACGGCACCTGGCACATCGAGGGCGTGAAGCGGTTCATCACCAGCGCCGAGCACGACATGGCGGAGAACATCGTGCACGTCGTGCTGGCGCGGCCCGAGGGCGCGGGCCCCGGCACCAAGGGCCTGTCGATGTTCCTGGTGCCGAAGTTCCTGGTCAACGAGGACGGCTCGCTCGGCGCGCGCAACGGCGTCTTCGTCACCAACGTCGAGCACAAGATGGGCATCAAGGCGTCGACGACCTGCGAGCTGACCTTCGGCGCGGACCAGCCGGCGGTCGGCATGCTCGTCGGCGACGTGCACGACGGCATCCGGCAGATGTTCATGATCATCGAGTACGCCCGCATGATGGTCGGCACGAAGGCGATCGCGACGCTGTCGACGGGCTACCTGAACGCGCTGGACTACGCCAAGACGCGCGTGCAGGGCGCGGACCTGACCCGGATGCTCGACAAGGCCGCGCCGCGGGTCACGATCATGAAGCACCCCGACGTGCGCCGCATCCTGATGCTGCAGAAGGCCTACGCCGAGGGCATGCGCGCGCTGGTCCTGTTCACCGCCAGCCAGCAGGACGCGGTCGAGCTCGCGGCGGCCGCGGGCCGCGACCGACGAGCAGGCGACCGCGCTCAACGACCTGCTGCTGCCGCTGGTCAAGGGCGACGGCTCCGAGCGCGGCTACGAGCAGCTCGCCCAGTCGCTGCAGACCTTCGGCGGCTCGGGTTACCTGCAGGACTACCCGATCGAGCAGTACATCCGGGACTCGAAGATCGACAGCCTCTACGAGGGCACGACCGCCATCCAGGGCCTCGACCTGTTCTTCCGCAAGATCGTCCGCAATCAGGGCGCGGCGCTGCAGCACCTGCTCGGGCAGATCCGCGAGTTCGCCGGCGTCCGAGGCAGGCAACGGACGGCTGAAGCAGGAGCGGGCCGCGCTGAGCCGGGCCACCGCCGACGTCGAGGCGATCGTCGGCGCCATGAACGGCTACCTCGGCGAGAGCATGTCCCAGCCGGCCGAGGTCTACCGGGTCGGCCTCAACACCACCCGCCTGCTGCTCGCGCTCGGTGACCTGATCATCGGCTGGCTGCTCGGGCGGCAGGCCGAGGTCGCCGTGGCCCGCCTGGACCAGGGCGGGCTCAGCCGACGAGGACGAGGCGTTCTACCAGGGCAAGGTGGCGGCGGCCGGGTTCTTCGCCGCGACGGTCCTGCCGCGCCTGACCGCCGAGCGGGAGATCGCCGAGGCCGTCTCGCTCGACCTCATGGAGCTCCCCGAAGACGCTTTCTGACACCTGCCGTAGCACCAGCGGCACCGGCAGCACCAAATTGCTGCTCGCGCTGACCAGCACAAGAGGCCCGAACTGCGTACGCTCTGCTAATGCAGCAGGAGATCTTCGGGCGGGAGGCCGAGCTCGCTGCGATCGAAGACTTCCTGTCCGGCCTGACGCGGTCCCCGCGGGCGCTGGTGCTGGCCGGGTCGGCGGGCTCGGGCAAGACAACGCTGCTGAGAGCCGCCGCCGGTCAGGCAGCCGAGCGCGGATTCACGGTCTTGCAGACCATGCCAGCCCAGAGCGACGTCCGGCTGGCGTTCGCCGGCCTGGCCGATCTGCTGGAGTCACGTCTCGACACCGTCGTCGCGGACCTGCCGCCTCCGCGCGCGCGGGCCCTGCGGATTGCCCTGCTGCTGGAAGACGCGGCGGCGCACCCGCCAGAGCCGCACCTCATCGCGGCGGCGTTCCGGGCGGCACTGACCGGGCTGGCGTCGGCCGCACCAGTCCTGGTCGTCCTCGATGACGTGCAATGGCTGGACCCGCCGAGCGAGGCGGCGGTCGGATTCGCCGTCCGCCGGCTGCAGGGCGAGCCGGTGGGCCTGCTCTGCGCGCAGCGAACCGAGCGTCCGGGCAGCGACCTGCCATTGGATCTCGGCAAGGCCCGCCTGCAGGCTGACCTGCTGCCGGTGGGCGGGCTGAGCATCGGCGCGCTGCATCGCATGCTGCGGGTGCGGCTCGGCAGTTCGTTTTCACAGCCGGAGCTGCGCCAGATCGCCGCCGACTCAGGCGGCAATCCCTTCATCGCGCTGGAGATCGGCCGTGCGCTCGCCCGGCGTGACCTGCCTGGCCTCGCCGCAGCAGCCTGGCCGGTGCCGGACACCCTCCGGGGCCTGGTCGGTGAGCGGCTGGCCGAGCTCCCGGCCCGCGTCATGGACGCGCTCGGCCTGATCGCCGTCATGCCTGATGCGCCGGCCGCCCAGTACCTGACCGCCGGGGTGACCGAGGCCGAACTCGATGCGGCGGTGGTCGCAGGCGTGCTCGCGCCGGACTCCGGGCGGCTGAGATTCGCTCATCCGCTGCTCGGCTCGGCGGTCGCGGCCGCGATCCCGCCGGGCCGGCTGACGGGAGCTACACGAACACGCGGCCAGTCGCACCGACAACTCGGAGCAGCGCGCGCGGCATCGCGCGCTGGCCGCCACGAAGCCGTCGGGGGCGGTCGCCGGAGAACTCGACGAGGCCGCACGAGTCGCCATCGGACGGGGAGCACCGACCGCGGCAGCGGAATTGCTCGAGCTGGCGGCCGGCCTGACGCCCGCTGACCAGCTCTCCGACGCGAGCCGCAGGCTGGCCGACGCGGCCAGGAACCTGGCCCTGGCCGGGACCACCCACGCGGCCATCAGGCTGCTCGAGAGGTGCATCGCGATCGCGCCGCCCGGGCCGGGGCGAGCAGACGCGCTGTATCAGCTCGGCTGGCTGCTACAGGACGATTCTGGTGTCGATGCGACCGCATTGCTGGAGCAGGCGCTGGCCGAGGCTCGCGACGATCCGGCCATGAGTGTCGACATCCACCTGGCCCTGTGCGATAACTGGCGCAAGCGCGGGAACGAGGCTCGGGCCCGCGAAGCAGCGCGCCAGGCGCTGGCGAGCGCGCAGCAGGCTGGGGAGGCTGCGCGGTTCGCTTCAGCGGCCGGAAACTACGTGCTGAGCCAGTTTCATGCTGGCGAGGGCATGGACGAATCACTTCTCGGTCGGGCGCTGGAGATCGAGGCCGAAGTCGGCAGCGCCCGGCTCGCGGCCAGCTACCTGCCCAGCTGGGTGTCCGGGTACTGCCACCTGGTCGCTGGCAACCTTGAGGACGCCCAGACTGCGCTGCAGCGAGTACTTGCGGTATGCGACGCCGAAGGTCTCGAGTACTGGCGCGGAGACGTGCTGCTGCGACTGTCGCTGGCCGCCGGATACCGCGGTGAATTGCGGCGCGCCGCAGCACTCGCCGCCGAGGGCCTCGACGCAACCGAGCAAGCCGGGGTGTCGCAGACCATCGCGGCTCTGCTCTATGCCTGCGGCGAGGCGGCCGTGCACTTGGGCCAGGCCGACGCGGCCACGGACTTCTCGCGCCGGGGAGCGGAGCTAGCCAGGCAGGCAGGCGAGTCCCCCTTTCTGCTGCTTAACTCGGCGCTGCCAGGGACGCTGGACCTGGCGCTCGGCAATTACCCGGCGGCGGCGGCACGGCTCGGGCCGCTCGCCGCTGAGTGGCTGCAGAACGGCGCCCGGATCCTGACCACCAACGGCATCGCCCCGCAGGCCGTAGAGGCATACGCGGCAGTGGGCGAACTCGACCAGGCGGCGCGCCTCGTCGCCGACATGGCCCTGTTCTCGCGTGGCCCGCTGGCCGAAGGCATAGTCGCGCGCTGCCGGGGCGAGCTAGCCGTCGGCCGCGGCGATCTCGGAGCGGCCGTGGCCGAGCTGACCGACGCGCTCCGCTTGTTCGGGCTTGTCTCGCTGCAGCCGCTGACCAGGGCGCGCACCCTCATGGCCCTCGGTGGCGTGCAGCGGCGGCTCAAGCAGCGCGCCGCCGCCCGGGCCACGCTCTCTGAGGCGCTCAGCCTCCTGGAAGGGATCGGCGCGCCGCTGTGGGCAGCCAGGGCACGGGCAGAGCTGGCGAGAATCAGCGGGCGCGCGCCAGGACCAGAGGACCTCACCGCCACCGAGCGCCAGGTTGCCGAGCTGGTTGTGAGCGGCCGGACTAACAAAGAAGTAGCAGCCGAGCTGTTCGTCAGCGTACGGGCAGTCGAGTCCACCTTGACGAAGGCGTACGCGAAGCTCGGCGTCCGGTCCCGCACCGAATTGGCGGCGCGGCTCGGGGCCGCGGCTCCAGCCCGGCTGCCGCTGCCGGGCAGCTAACGACCGGCTCAATCGGTGTGGATCTCCGCGTTCCCCGGCGCGGTCCGCCAAATCTACGCTGCTCTGCATGTTCTTCCTGGCGGAGTTCTACCTTCCGGCCAGCGCCGCACTGGCCGAGGTCGCCTGGCAGGCCGCTGTTGGCGCGGCCGCGGCGGCCAGCGCCGGGGCGCCGATCCGCCTCGTGCAGGCGGTTTTCGTGCCGTCCGACGAGATTTGCTTCGCGCTGTACGAGGCGGGCTCCGTAGCCGAGGTCACCACCGCCGGTTCGCTCGCCGGGCTTGAGTTCGACCGGGTCGCGGCCGCCCGCGCCGTGCTCTGAGCGCTAGCCTTGGCAATGCAGTCTGCCGGTCAATGTGTGTGGCTTTCCGCGTTCACGCGGCGTTCCCCGCTCCCTAGCGTTCCGACTGAGTCCGCGGCTGCGGGCTCACGTCAGGGGATCGCAGAGGGAGACGACATGCGCAAGACCAGGATCACAACCGGCCTGACCGCCGCCACGGCGCGGGCAGCCAGAGCGGGCAGCAGGAAGGGTATCGGCCTGGCCGGCGTGGCCACGGCGATCGCGGCGGCGGCCGCCCTGGCGCTGCCGGCCGGCCCGGCCCTCGCCTCCGCGCACACCAGCAGCGGCGGGCTGCCGACCATCACCGTCGCCATGAACGGCCGCGCCTTCACGGTGACCGGGGCGCTGCAGTCTGGCGGCGTGCAGGTGCAGGCGAAGGTGCCGGCCAAGCACCTGAGCGAGGCGATGTTCATCCGGCTCAACCCCGGAACCAGCTACGCCCAGTTCTTCCGCGTCTTTCACAGCCCGGCGGTGGCCGACCCGAACGCGGTGGTCTCAGTCGGTTCCATCGTGCTGAACTTCGACGCCGGACCGGGTACCACGACCGTCCAGACGTCGCTGCAGCCGGGCCTGTATATCGGGTTCGACGCCGAGGCCAACAACCCGGCGCACTGGCCATACGAGGAGTTCAAGGTGGTCGCGGCCGCTTCTCCGGCCGCCTTGCCGCGCCCGCGGGCCACGGTGGCGGCGATCGAGTTCGGCTTCACCGGGCCGGCCAAGCTGCACCGGGGCGAGCTGGTCCGGTTCGCCAACCATGGCTACCTCGTGCACATGATCGCCGCCATCCAGGCGAAGAACCTGGCCGGCGCCCGCAAGATCGCCCGACTGCTGAAAGAGGGCAAGCTCAACCAGGCCAGCAAGCTGGCCATCGGCGAGACTGGCTTCCTAGACCCGGCGTCGCACGGCGCGCTCCAGCAGGAGAAGATCTCAGCCCGTGCTGGCTACTGGGTCCTGGCCTGCTTCATGGAGACGCAGGACGGCCGCGACCACACCCAGCTCGGCATGGAACGGGTAATCCAGATCGTCAAGTAGCACGCCAGCCGGCTGCGGGGCCGCCGCTGGTCGTCGTTGCCGGGGCCGGAGGGGACGGCGACGAGGGCTGCAGCGGGCGCACGGCTCGCGGCTGATCACGATGGCCAGGCCGGCGGGAATGACCCGCCGGCCTGGCCATGGCGCGCGAGCTCAGATCTCGTACTGGACCGCGGCCCTGGACTTTGTGTTCGGCCGGCTGTACTTGGCGATGATGGCCTGATGCGCCGGGTCGTCGCGATAGGCCAGGTAGCTCTCGGCGTCCTCGAAATCCGCGACGACGGCGAAGTCGAAGTTGCCCTCGTTCAGGCCCGCGTCCCGGCCGCAGTGATAGCGCGCGCAGCCCCGCCAGCGTGGGCGCGAGCGCCCGCAGCTCGGCCGCGAAGCTGTCCTCCAGCTCCGGGGTCATGCCGTCGGTCCAGGTGAAGACGACAACGTGCCGGATCATCAGGCTCCTTCTCGGGTAACGCGCGGTCAGGACGGTGTTGCTCGGGGCAGTGTTTGCTCAGGACCAGGCCAGCATCCGCAGCGGGTCGGTCAGCATCGCGCCCACGTCGCGCAGCACCGCGGAGCCCAGGTCGCCGTCGACGATCCGGTGGTCGAACGACAGCGCCAGCGTGCACACCTTGCGGACGGCCAGTTCGCCGTCGACGACCCACGGCGCGTCCTTCACCTGCCCGAACGCGAGAATCGCGGACTCACCGGGGGTCAGGATCGGGGTCCCGGTGTCGACGCCGAAGATGCCGACGTTGGTGATCGTCATCGTGCCGCCGGACATGTCGGCCGGGGTGGCCTTCCCGGCCCGCGCCGTCTCGGCCAGCTGCGCCAGCGCGGTCGCCAGCTGCGGCAGCGTCAGCGCGTGCGCGTCCTTGATGTTCGGCACGATCAGCCCGCGCTCGGTCGCCGCCGCGATGCCCAGGTTCACGTAGTGCTTCACCACGATCTCCTGCGCGGCGTCATCCCAGGTCGCGTTCACCATCGGGTGCCTGGCGGCCGCCACCAGCAGCGCCTTCGCGACGAGCAGCAGCGGCGACACCCGCACGTCCGCGAACTCGGGCAGCGAGCGCACGCCGCCGCGGCCGTCATCGTCTCGGTGATGTCGATCTGCAGGAACTCGGTCACGTGCGGAGCGGTGAACGCGCTCGCGGACACGGCCGCCGCGGTGTGCTTGCGCACGCCCCGGATCGGGATGCGCTCTTCCCGCGGCCCGCTGGTCACCGGCGCCAGGACGGAGACACCGGTCATGCTGGGAACGGACTTCGCCGCATCGGTGCCGCCGCCTGCTGGACGTCTTCCCTGGTGATCGAGCCCCCAGGGCCGGTCCCGGACAGCCCGGTCAGGTCGACGCCCGAGGTCCCTGGCCATCTTCCGCACGGGCGGCTTGGCCAGCGCGCGGGCACCGTTGGCGTGCTGCACCGCGGCCGGCCCGGCCTCGACCGGAGCGGCCTCCGCCGGAGCGGTCGCCGCCGGGGCGGACGGTGCTGGGGCGGACTGCTGGGCCGGTGCCGCAGCGGCGGCAGGTCGGCCGGCCGGCTTGCGGGCCCGCCTGCTGGTCGTGCCGAGCTTGACCCCGTAGCCGACGAGGACCGCCTGGCGCTCCGCCTTGGGGGCCGGGCTGCCGATCATGCCCGGCTCGGTCGCTCCAAGCACGGGCGCGCCCTCGACCGGCGGCGCGGGCACCAGGTCCTCGTCGTCGCTGATCTCCCGCTGCGCACCGCCTCGGCTGGCACCGTGTCTTCCACGACCACCGCCGGCGTCTGCGCGGGCGGTCCGCCGCCGACGTTCACCGAGATGATCGGCGTGCCGACGTCGGCAGTGGCGCCCTCGGGCACCAGCAGGTCGGCGACCGTGCCCGCGTACGGGCTCGGCAGTTCGACGACCGCCTTGGCGGTCTCGATCTCGACGATGATCTGGTTGACGGTGATCTGGTCGCCGGGGTGGACGAGCCACCGGACGATGTCGGCCTCGGTCAGGCCTTCACCGACATCAGGGAGCTTGAACTCCTTGAGATCTGACATTGGGCCCTCTCAGTAGCCGAAGGTGCGGTCGACCGCGTCCAGGATCCGGTCCAGGTCCGGGAGGTAGTGCTCCTCCAGCCGGGACGGCGGGTACGGCGTGGTGTAGGCGCCGACGCGCAGCACCGGGGCCTCGAGGTGGTAGAAGCACTCCTCGGTGACCCGGGCCGCGATCTCGGCGCCGATGCCGCCGGTCACCACGGCCTCGTGCACGACGACGCAGCGGCCGGTCTTGCGGACGGAGGCGAAGATCGTGTCGGTGTCCAGCGGCGCGAGCGAGCGCAGGTCGATGACCTCGAGCGAGCGGCCGTCGCTGGCGGCCGCGACCGCGGCCTCGGCGCACGTGCGCACCATCGGGCCGTAGCACAGCACGGTCACGTCGGTGCCGGGCACGAGCACCCGGGACTGGTCCATCGGGAGCGCGGCGGCCAGGCCGCCCTCGACGTCGACGTCGGCCTTCTCCCAGTAGCGCCGCTTCGGCTCGAAGAACAGCACCGGGTCGTCGCTGCGCGCGGCCTGCTGGATCATCGTGAACGCGTCGGCCGGGTCGCCGCAGGAGATGACCCGCAGCCCGGGCGTGTGCGCGAACAGCGACTCGGGCGACTCGCTGTGGTGCTCGACCGCGCCGATGCCGCCGCCGAACGGGATGCGGACGACGATCGGCAGCCGGACCGAGCCCGTGCGAGCGGTAGCGCATCTTCGCGAGCTGGGTCACGATCTGGTCGAACGCCGGGAACACGAAGCCGTCGAACTGGATCTCGCAGATCGGCCGGTAGCCGCGCAGCGCCAGGCCGATCGCGGTGCCGATGATGCCGGACTCGGCCAGCGGGGTGTCGATGACGCGGGCCTCGCCGAAGTCCTTCTGCAGGCCGTCGGTGACGCGGAACACGCCGCCGAGCTTGCCGACGTCCTCGCCCATGATGAGGGCCTTGGGATTGTCCTCCAGCGCCTTGCGCAGGCCCTCGTTGAGCGCCCGGGACAGCGTGAGCGTGGTCATCGTGCGGCCTCCTCGCCCACGAACGAGTCGAGGTAGGCCGCGAACTCGGCGCGCTCGGCGGCCAGCTGCCTGGTCTCGGCTGACGAGGACGTTGTCGAACATGGTCGTCGGCGTCGGGTCGGGCATGTCCAGGCAGGCGGCGCGCACCCGGCGCCCGACCCTGGTGGCCTCCGCCTCGACCTCGTCGAAGAAGCTCATCTCCGCCTGCTCGGACCGGATCAGGTACTGCTTGACCCGCTCGATCGGGTCCTTCAGCTTCCACGCCTCCAGCTCGGCCGACAGCCGGTACCGGGTCGGGTCGTCGGTCGTGGTGTGCGCGCCCATCCGGTAGGTGAACGCCTCGATCAGGGTCGGGCCCTGGCCCTCGCGCGCGGCCTGCATCGCCTTGCGGGTCACGGCCAGGCAGGCCAGCACGTCGTTGCCGTCGACCCGGACGCCGGGGAAGCCGAAGCCGCGGGCCCGCTGGTACAGCGGTTGCCGACTCTGCCGCTCCAGCGGCTCGGAGATCGCCCACTGGTTGTTCTGGCAGAAGAACACGATCGGCGCGTTGTTGACCGACGCCCAGATGAAGGCCTCGTTGACGTCACCCTGGCTGGTCGCGCCGTCGCCGAAGTAGACGATGACGGCCTCGCCGTCCTCGCCGACCGCCCCGTCGCGCTGGATGCCCATCGCGTAGCCGGTCGCGTGCAGCGTCTGGCTGCCGATCACGATCGTGTACAGGTGGAAGTTGTGCTCCTTCGGGTCCCAGCCGCCGTGGCTGACCCCGCGGTACAGCTCGAGCAGCTTCGCCGGGTCCAGGCCGCGGCACCACGCGACGCCGTGCTCGCGGTAGGTGGGGAACGCCATGTCGCGCGGCGTGAGCGCGCGGCCGGAGCCGACCTGCGCGGCCTCCTGACCGAGCAGCGACGCCCAGATGCCGAGCTCGCCCTGCCGCTGCAGCGCGATCGCCTCGAAGTCGATCCGCCGCACGATGACCAGGTCACGGTAGAGCGACTTCAGCTCTTCGGCGGAGATCTCCAGCGGGTAGTCGGGGTGATCGACTCGCTCGCCTTCGGGGGTCAGGAGCTGGATCAGCTCCGGTGAGTCCGCCTGGGCTGCCCTGGCTGCGGGTCTGGCGCCTGTTTGCCAGGTGCCCGTCCTGCTGGGCGGGCGGCGCGTCCGGCATCTTTGACGGTCACGTGCCACTCCTTGATCCGAGATGTGCTGCGACAGTACTAGCCGGGTTCGGGACCCGGTCAAGCGCTCCGCAGGCCCGAAGGCTCGGATGGTGACGCATGTCACGAACCGGCCCACTGCGACCTTAAGTATCAAGGCTACTCGCCCTGGGCCGCCGCCAAACGGGTGCCCGGCTCGCGTACCCTGCCGCTGTGCCCAAAGTCGTCATTGACGTGATGCTCAAGCCGGAGATCCACGACCCGCAGGGTGACGCGATCGCCAGCGCCTGCCGCCGGCTCGGCTTCGACCAGGTCGCCGGTGTCCGCCAGGGCAAGCGCTTCGAGCTGGAACTGACCGAGCCGGCCTCGCGGGAGCGGCTGGCCGAGCTCGCGGCCGAGCTGCTGGCCAATCCGGTCATCGAGGAGTTCTCCATCGAACCGCTCTGACCTGCGAGGATGGCGTATTTCCGCAGGTCAGAGGGGACTCCGATCGGCTGGTCAGCAACCGGTACCGCACTGTTCGTCCAGAGATCGCCTAAGTTCATGATTACTGCAGCTCAGGCGGGGAAGCCTGGACAATGTGAACTGTCTGTAACCGGTGACGGGGCTGAGGAGCGGATGCGATCTCGGGTGTTCCATTCAGGGGAACCAGCCGCAGACGTCGAGTTCTGCCTGGTCTTCCCCGGAGAGGCACTGAGCGTCCCGGTCATGCGCCGGGTGCTCGGGGACACCCTCAGCCGGCTCGGGATGGATGAGCGCTGCGTGGGCGACATCCTGCTGGCGGTCACCGAAGCGTGTTCTAACGTCGTGCGGCACGCTGGCCCGGAACGACGCTACGAGGTCGTCGCCCACGTCGGCAGCAAGCGCTGCCTGGTCGAGGTCGTCGACAGCGGCCGCGGCCTGGATTCGCGGGCCCGCTCCGGCGGCGGCACCGGATCCGGAGCGCGGCCGGGCCCGTGGCCCGGCTGCGCCGTCACCCGGCCAGCCCGGCGTCGGCGCCGTCGTCGTCGGCGACGCTGCGCAGCCGGATCACCCGGCCGCGCCGGCTGGCCAGGGAGCGCGCGATCGCCCAGCTGCCGGAGTCGGGCCGCGGGCTGGCGATCATGCGGGCCTGCGTGGACGACGTGACGATGCAGAGCAAGCCCGGCCAGGGGACCGTGGTCTCGCTGCAGAAGCGGATCGAGTGGCGCAGCGACGCGCCGCTGGCCAGGATGCCGGCCTCGCAGCTCAGGGACGCTGGCTGAGCCGGTAATCTGCGTCACGTGAATGCCAGGATCGGAGTCGTCACCTTCCCCGGTTCGCTGGATGATCACGACGCCCGGCGCGCCGTCCGGCTGGCAGGCGCGGAGCCAGTCCGCTCTGGCACGGTGACGCCGACCTGCACGGTGTCGACGCGGTGGTCCTGCCCGGCGGCTTCTCCTACGGCGACTACCTGCGCTGCGGCGCCATCGCCCGGTTCGCGCCGGTGATGATCGGAGCTGATCCCCGCCGCCCGCAAGGGGCTGCCGGTGCTGGGCATCTGCAACGGCTTCCAGATCCTGTGCGAGGCGCACCTGCTGCCCGGCGCGCTGACCCGCAACGCGCGCCGCCGGTTCATCAACCGGGACATCACGATCCGGATCGAGAACGCCAGCTCGGCCTGGACCGGGCAGTACCGACCCTGGTCAGGAGATCAGCGTGGTGCTCAAGAGCGGTGAGGGTGCCTACATGGCCGACGAGCAGACCCTCGATGCGCTCGCGGCAGGCGGGCAGGTGCTGGCCCGGTACGCCAGCGGCAACCCGAACGGCTCGGCGCGCGACATCGCCGGGGTCGTGAACGAGGCCGGCAACGTCGCCGGGCTGATGCCGCACCCCGAGCACGCGATCGACCTGCTCACCGGCCCCGGCGCCGACGGACTCGGCTTCTTCGCCTGGCTGGCCGCTGCCGGGGCCGTCGGCGTGACCGGCGGCACCGGACCCGGGTGACCGCGCAGCCCGTGGTTCAGGACACCGTCGCGCCGGCGGCGGCCACCCCGGACCGGCCGCAGCCGTTCGGCGAACTCGGCCTGACCGCAGGCCGAGTACGACCGGATCGTCGACGCTGCTCGGCCGGCGGCCGACCGACGCCGAGCTGGCCATCTACTCGGTCATGTGGAGCGAGCACTGCTCGTACAAGTCGTCCCGCAGGCACCTGCGCCAGTTCGCCGACAAGGCGCCGAAGACCGATGTGCTGCTAGCCGGCATCGGCCAGAACGCCGGCGTCGTCGACGTCGGCGACGGCTACGCGGTCACCTTCAAGATCGAGTCGCACAACCACCCGTCGTTCGTCGAGCCGTTCCAGGGCGCGGCCACCGGCGTCGGCGGCATCGTCCGGGACATCCTGGCGATGGGCGCGCGACCGGTCGCGGTGATGGACGCGCTCCGGTTCGGCCCGGCCGACGCGCCGGACACGCACCGGGTGCTGCCCGGCGTGGTGGCCGGCATCTCGTTCTACGGGAACTGCCTCGGCCTGCCCAACATCGGCGGTGAGCTGGCCTTCGACCCCTGCTACGCGGGCAACCCGCTGGTCAACGCGCTGTGCGTGGGCGTGCTGCGGCACGCCGACCTGAAGCTGGCGGCGGCCACCGGACCGGGCAACCAGGTGATCCTGTTCGGCTCCCGGACCGGGCCGGACGGCATCGGCGGGGCGTCGGTGCTGGCCAGCGCGTCGTTTGGCGGCGGCGGCGGCACGGCGGGCGGCGAGGGCGCGAAGCGGCCCAGCGTGCAGGTCGGCGACCCGTTCATGGAGAAGCTCCTGATCGAGTGCTGCCTGGAGCTGTACCGGGCAGGCGTCGTCGTCGGCATTCAGGACCTCGGCGCGGCCGGGGTCGCGTGCGCGACGACCGAGCTCGCGGCCGGCGGCGGCACCGGCATGCGGGTCACCCTCGACACCGTGCCGCTGCGCGACTCCTCGCTCGGCCCGCGGAGATCCTGATGAGCGAGTCGCAGGAGCGCATGATGGCGATCGTCACGCCCGCGGACGTCCGCCAGTTCCTCGAGATCTGTGCCCGCTGGGACGTGCAGGCGACGGTGATCGGGGAGGTCACCGACTCAGGGCGGCTGGAGATGACCTGGCACGGCGAGCAGGTCGTCGACATCCCGCCGGGCAGCGCCGCCGACGACGGGCCGGTCTACGACCGCCCGGTGCAGCGCCCGGACAGCCAGGACGAGCTGATCGCCGACGACCCGGGCCGGCTGCCGCGGCCGGCCGCACGGGACGGCGCCGCGCTGCGCGCCGCGCTGCTCGCGGTACTCGGCAGCCCGGACGCGGCCGACAAGACATGGGTCACCGAGCAGTACGACCGCTACGTGCGCGGCGACACCGTGCTGGCCACGCCGCACGACGCCGGCGTGCTGCGGATCGACGAGCAGAGCCGGCCGCGGCGATCGCGCTGGCGACCGACGGAAACGGCCGCTACTGCCAGCTCGACCCCTACGCCGGGACACAGCTCGCGCTCTGCGAGGCACACCGGAACGTGGCGGTGACCGGCGCCCGGCCGCTGGCGGTGACCAACTGCCTCAACTTCGGCTCGCCCGAGGACCCCGGCGTGATGTGGCAGTTCGCCGAGGCCGTGCGCGGGCTGGCCGACGGCTGCCTGACCCTGGGCACGCCGGTCACCGGCGGGAACGTCAGCTTCTACAACCAGACCGGCGGCGTGCCGATCCAGCCGACCCCGGTCGTCGGGGTGCTCGGCGTGCACGAGGACGTCCGCCGCCGGGTCAGCTCCGGCTTCGCCGTGGCCGGCGCCAGCGTCGTGCTGCTCGGCGCGACCAGGGCGGAGTTCGGCGGCTCGCTGTGGGCCTGGGTCACGCACCGGCACCTGGGCGGCCGCCCGCCGGCGGTCGACTTCGGCGCCGAAGCAGCGCTCGCCGAGGTGCTGGTGACGGCGGGCAGCCGCGGGCTGCTGGCGTCCGCCCACGACCTGTCCGACGGCGGGCTGGCGGTCGCGCTGGCCGAGTCGTGCCTGGCTGGCGGCCTCGGCGTCGAGCGTGACGCTGCCAGGCGACCCGTTCGAGGCTTTGTTCAGCGAGTCGGCGGCCAGGGCCGTGGTCGAGGTGCGGCCGGGAGCCGAGGCGGAGTTCGCGACGCTGTGCGCCAGGGCAGGCGTGCCGGCCTTCGTGATCGGCAGCGCCGGCGGCGACTCGCTGCGGGTCAGCGGCCAGTTCGAGATCCCGCTCGCCGAGCTCGCCGAGGTCCACGGCGGCGCCGCTGCCGGGGCTTTTCGGCTGACCGGGGTCACCGAGCCGTCCACCAGAACGCGATCAGCTGCCGGGTCGGCCTGGCCGAGTCGCAGCGGCGAGGCTCGGCGGGCAGTCCCAGCGCGGCCGATCCGCTGCCCTGCGTGATGCATTTGCCGTCGGCGAGGTTGGCGAACTGGTAGAAGTCGTGACCGTCCACGAGCACGCCGGCACCCAGGCGCCGACCAGCGCTGTCGCAGGCTCAGGTCGCACCGCGCCGCGGTGAGCCGCGGCCGCGCGCGCGGCCCGGTGGCGGCCAGGCACTGGCTGGTGGGCAGGTAGATGAAGATGTACCCGCCATCGGTCATCACGTCGGCGATCCATTCCGGCTGGCCCTGCTGCTGCTGGCTGATAGCCCGACCGGGGTGAACGACGGCTGCCGCTGCGGGCTGAGTAGCTGGACGAGCGTGCCCGCGGCGGCGGAGCCCGCCGCCGGCCGGGCGACGAGCCCGACGGTCAGGGTCGACGTCACCCGGTCGGCAGCGGCGCTGGTCGCTTGTCGGCGGCGGGCTGGAAGGCGACCAGGTAGACCGGTGACGCCGGCCGCCGCGAGCACGACGATCACGCCCAGCCCGGCCAGCCTGGGCAGCCGGGAGCCGCGGGTTGGCGGGCGGGCCGTGTGGCGCTGACCAGGCATACCGAACGATTACCAACTTCCAGCGGACGGATGCGATGAGATGTCCGGAAATACACGAGGTATTTTCCCGCAGCTGCCAGGTCCACGCACATCCGCTAACCTGCATGAGCCGTGCCAGCGCGCGGTTTTGACCCATACCGGGCTCTCGCTGCGGTAAACGAGCAGCTGACGGCGCTCGGCCAGGCGCCGTGGGCCGGCCCGGTGACCGCGGCTGCGGTCGGGCAGGCCAGCGTGGCCGCGGTCACGGCCGCCCGGCAGGCGGGCGCGACGCCACAGCGGGCGGTGCTGCGGGCCGCGGTCAGCTACTCCCTCGGGCTGCTGGCGACCCGCGCGCCGGGTCGCACGGTCGAGGTGCGGGTGCCGCCGTTCGCGGCCGTACAGTGCGTGGCCGGACCCCGGCACACCCGCGGCACGCCGCCCAACGTCTGTCGAGACCGATCCGCTCACCTGGCTCGACCTCGCTACCGGAAGACTGAGCTGGGCGGCCGCGATGGCCACCGGCGGGCTGCGGGCCAGCGGGCAGCGGGCGGATATATCCAGCTACCTTCCGGTCGTGGCGGACGGACCGCCAGCCCGGCGGGTCACTAGAATTACCGGGTGATCAAGCCCGACGGCCGTTTGTCCGCTGACCCAGGCACGGGCGATACCGGCCCCGCCGATGACCAGCCCCCGCGCGACGCCTGCGGTGTCTTCGGCGTCTGGGCGCCGGACGAGGAAGTCGCCAAGCTGACCTACTACGGCCTGTACTCGCTCCAGCATCGCGGCCAGGAGTCGGCGGGCATCGCGGTCAGCGACGGGTCCCGGATCGTCGTCTACAAGGACATGGGCCTGGTGGCGCAGGTCTTCGACGAGTCGGTGCTCAACACCCTGCGCGGATACGTGGCCATCGGGCACTGCCGGTACTCCACCAGCGGTTCGTCGGTCTGGGAGAACGCGCAGCCGACGTTCCGGGCCACACCGTCGGCCAGCCTGGCCCTCGGCCACAACGGGAACCTGACCAACACCCTGGAGCTCGCGGCGCAGCTCGCGCGGCAGGGCGGCGGGCTGGCCAGCCGCGCGACCTCCGACACCGACGTGCTCACGTCGCTGTTCGCGGCTTCCGGCCTGGAGCCGGACGGGGACGGCAGCACGTTCGCGGCCGGCGATGGGGCGCATCCCGGCATCGAGGCCGCCGCGCTCGCCGCGCTGCCGCTGGTGCAGGGCGCGTTCTCGCTCGTCTTCATGGACGAGCAGACGCTGTACGCGGCCCGCGACCCGCAGGGCTTCCGGCCGCTGGTCCTGGGGCGGCTGGCGAGCGGCTGGACGGTCGCCAGCGAGACGTGTGCGCTGGACATCGTCGGCGCGACCTTCGTGCGCGAGATCGAGCCCGGCGAGATGATCGCCATCGACGAGGACGGGGTCAGGTCGCACACGGTTCGCGCCAGCGACCCCGCGCGGCTGCCTGTTCGAGTACGTCTACCTCGCCCGGCCGGACACCACGATCTCGGGCCGCAGCCTGCAGGCCGCGCGGGAAGAGGTTGGCCGCAAGCTCGCGGCCGAGTGGCCGTCGGACGCCGACCTGGTCATCCCGGTGCCAGAGTCCAGCACGCCCGCGGCCATCGGCTACGCGCAGGCCAGCGGCATCCCCTACGGACAGGGCCTGGTCAAGAACTCCTACGTCGGCCGCACCTTCATCCAGCCCAGCCAGACGATCAGGCAGCGCGGCGTCCGGCTGAAGTACAACCCGCTCCGCGAGGCCATCGCCGGCAAACGGCTCGTGGTCGTGGACGACTCGATCGTGCGCGGCACGACCCAGCGGGCCATCGTGGCCATGCTGCGCGAGGCCGGCGCCGCCGAGGTGCACGTGCGCATCTCCAGCCCGCCGGTCGCGTGGCCGTGTTACTTCGGCATCGACTTCCCGAGCCGGGCCGAACTGCTCGCCGGCAACCTGACGGTCGAGGAGATCAGGCAGTCGATCGGCGCGGACTCGCTCGGGTTCGTCTCGCTGGCGGGTCTGATCGAGGCGACCACAGTGCCGTCCGGGCGGCTGTGCCACGCCTGCTTCGACGGCAGCTACCCGATCCCGGTGCCCGACAGTGAGAAGGGCAAGCACCTGCTGGAGCCCGTCGTCGGCAGCGGGCAGCGGGCCAGGTGAACGGGTACCGATGAACGGCGCACAGCCGACCCGGACCGGGTCAGGCGAGCTACGCGCGGGCGGGCGTCGACATCGCCGCGGGTGAGCGTGCCGTCGACCTGATCCGGGCGTCGATCGCGCGGACCGCGGGCCCGGAAGTAGTCGGCGGCCTCGGCGGGTTCGCCGGGCTCTTCGACGCGGCCAAGCTGGCGGGTATGCGCAGGCCCTTGCTGGCCACCTCGACCGACGGCGTCGGCACCAAGGTTGTGATCGCGCAGCGGCTGCAGCGCTATGACACGATCGGTATCGACCTGGTCGGGATGGTCGTCGATGACCTGGTCGTGTGCGGGGCCGAGCCGCTGTTCATGACGGACTACCTGGTCTTCGGCCGGTTGCAGCCAGAGCGTGTGGCGGCCATCGTCGCGGGCATCGCCGACGGCTGCGTGCAGGCGGGCTGCGCGCTGATCGGCGGCGAGACGGCCGAGCACCCCGGTCACTTCGGGCCGGACGACTTCGACATCGCCGGCGCCGCCACCGGCGCCGTGGACGGCGACCGGCTGCTCGGCCCGGATCGCGTCCGGGCCGGCGACGTCGTCGTGGCCATGGCGTCGTCGGGCCTGCACTCCAACGGCTACTCGCTCGTGCGCAGCATCATTGACGCGCCGGGCGCCGGTCTTGACCTGAGCGCGCAGCCGGACGAACTCGGGCAGCCGCTGGGGGCGGAGCTGCTGACCCCGACCAGGATCTACGCCAGGGACTGCCTGGCCCTGGCGCAGGCGTGCGAGGTCAGGACGTTCGCGCACGTGACGGGCGGCGGGCTGGCCGCGAACCTGGCCCGGGTCCTGCCCGCGGACGTGAGCGCAGTGCTCGACCGGGCGACCTGGCAGCCGGCGCCGGTGTTCGCGCTGCTCGCCGAGCGGGGCGGCGTGCCGGGCCCGGAGCTGGAGCAGGTCTTCAACATGGGCGTGGGCATGGCCGCGATCGTGGCGCCCCCGGACGCGGACGGCGCCGTCAGGCTGCTGGCCGAGCGGGGCGTGCCCGCGTGGCTGCTGGGAGAAGTCCGGGCCGGGGACGGATCTGTCCGGCTGTCCGGCCGGCACCGTCGGCATGATCCCGCAGCGAACGCCCATCTGAGCCGGGCGAGGTCTGCAGGATCATGGAGCCAGCACGCCGCAGCGCACAACAAAATTGCCGGTATACCGATATTTCGGGTAAGCGCCACTCAGCTGCTGCACCCGGATGGGTGCCGGTCGCTGCAATCGATGACTGCGGTCAGGCCGAGGTGCTGGTCAGGTCCTCGAGGTCGCCCTCGTCCCAGTCCTCGTCGTCCTCGTCGTCAGGGTCATCGTCATCGGAATACTGGTCGCCGAAGTCCGAGTAGGAATCCTCTGAGTGGTGAGTATCCGCTTCGACGCCCAGCTCAGCCCGCAGCCGGTCAAGATCCGTGCCGCCACCGCTGTATTTCAGCTGACGGGCCACCTTGACCTGCTTGGCCTTGGCTCGGCCGCGCCCCATTGGCTCGACCCCCTCTAACGTACGGACCCTAAGGGTCCCTGGTCACCGCACTCTAAGTTGCCCGTTACCACGCCAATGCTCGCGGTTCGTGCGCACAAGGCTTACCCGCCGCCACTCCGCCACCGGGAGGTCGACGCGCTCGCCCTGACGTACAGGTACAACCGTACCTGCTTTGGGCTGTAGGCGCCTCCGCTGATCGCGAGAGAAAGTGATCAGCTGCCCAGGTATATGCCGCGTCAGCCGGCCGACCTCGGCGATCCGGCGCTCGGCCAGCCGGTCCGCTGCTACCGCGGGCGGGACCCCGTCAGCGTCGGCCGCCGCGAGGATCTGCTTGGTGGTGGTGAAGATCTGCTCCGCCCTCGCCTTGGCCCGCTCGAAGTTGAATCCGTGCAGCTCATCGGCCACCTGGATGACGCCACCGGAGTTCACCAGGTAGTCGGGCGCGTAGATGATGCCGCAGTCGGCCAGCATCTTCTCCATGCCGGGGTGGGCGAGCTGGTTGTTCGCCCCGCCGCAGATGATCCGGGCACCGAAGGAGTGCACGGTGTGCTCGTCGATGGCTCCGCCCAGGGCGCACGGCGAGTACACGTCGAGCTGACTGGCGAGCAGGTCATCGCGGCTCGCCGCGACCTCGACGTCCGGATGCGTGGCGAGTACCCGCGCTGTCGCCGCGGGGTTGGTGTCGAAGACCACGACCCTGGCGCCGTCCGCGCACAGGTGATCCGCGAGCCGGTGCCCGACCTTGCCGACGCCCTCGATGCCGACGGTCTTCCCGGCCAGGCTGGTGTCACCCCAGAGGTGGTCGGCGGCCGCGCGCATGCCCTGGAAGACGCCGAACGCGGTGAGGACGGATGAGTCACCGGCCCCGCCGTTCGGCACGGTCCGGCCGGTGACGTGCGCGCTCTCGCGCGCGACGATGTCCATGTCCTCGCTGTAGGTGCCGATGTCGCACGCGGTGATGTAGCGGCCGTTCAGCGACTCAACGAACCGGCCGTAGGCGCGGAGCAGTGCCTCGGACTTGAGCTCGGCGGGATCCCCGATGATCACTGCCTTGCCGCCGCCGAGGTCGAGGCCGGCCAGCGCGTTCTTGTAGGCCATGGCTCTGGACAGGTTCAGCGCATCGGCCAGCGCCGCATCCTCATCCGGATACGGATAGAAGCGCGTGCCCCCGAGCGCGGGCCCGAGCGCGGTGGAATAGATCGCGATAATGGCTCGCAGTCCAGACTGCGTGTCCTGGCAGAAAACGACCTGCTCGTGGCCGGGCTGGCCGTCCGCATCGCGAGCCGCGAAGACGTTGGTCACGGAAATGATCTCCCGAACATCCAGCCGCGCGTCCCCGTTGACGCGGGATCGGCACCAGCCTATAGCCGTCGGGCCGGCCCGGAGAGAAGTGCTTGTATCTACCGGCGCGTAACTCTTTGCGCAGAGGCGTACGGCATGTCACGATTAGTCATGCTGCCTAATGCGCGGCGTGTGCCAGAGTTTCCGCCGGTTTCACCGGTTGGTAAACCTGGCTTGCGCCTGGCCAGCGCCAGGGAAGGCCAATGTCGCAGTAGGCTGCGGGCAAAATCCCCCGAAGCCGATTATCTAGCCGCAGTACGGGGGATTATTACCGGAGCGCGGCCGGTTGTACGCAAACAACACACTGGCTGCGGATCCGGCCACTGTCCGGGCGGAGGGCCCGGACGGTACGCCAGGGGCACAGATCTCTCTGTGCCATCGGAGGGAGGGATTCGACGCGAGCGCGGGCCGCGGAGCTCCGGCTCCTGGTGCCTGACGTATGCCTCTGACTGGACCGAGCTGGAGGAGATCGGCCAGGTAAATAGGGGTGCGCAGGACGTGGCGGCAATCGAGCTAAGTAGCTGATGGGAGGCGCGGATGACTTTTCCGAATCCGCCCGTTGCGACGATGCGTGTCGCTAGAATCACGCAGCGTGACAACGCACAGCGGGGGAAGTTGCGGCGACTCGCAGAAGAACTTTGCTCCCGGTTGTCGACTTGTCACCGCTGGTGATGGCAATATGGTCTGAGTGGACTATATGGGACATCCGAGGCAGGCTCTCTACTGAGAGCCACGAACAGCAAGAAAAGGGATCGTAGTTACCGGTCCAGGAGGAGAGGCCGTCAACATGTCAGCACGCACGCCAGAGGCGGAGCCCCTGCTCACGCCCGCTGAAGTTGCCACAATGTTCAGGGTTGACCCGAAGACCGTCACCCGCTGGGCAAAGGCAGGCAAGCTCACGTCTATCCGGACTCTCGGCGGCCACCGCCGGTACCGGGAGACTGAGGTACGTGCACTGCTTGCGGGCATTCCGCAGCAGCGCTCGGAGTAACGCATGGTTGCTGTCCGGACCTGAGGTTCCGGGCGGGCTGGGAGCGCGACGTCGCGCGGCCAGCC
Source organism: uncultured Actinomycetota bacterium (assembly GCA_963726425.1). Classification (GTDB taxonomy): domain Bacteria; phylum Actinomycetota; class Actinomycetes; order Streptosporangiales; family Streptosporangiaceae; genus JAJYUU01. The sequence continues at coordinate 179,880 of CAVSCN010000023.1, forward strand.
AGCGGCCAGCACAAGCCTGAAGTTGGGGGGGTCGACCCCGGCGGCCAGTTCACCGCATCGGGGGGCGCGCTTCGCGTCGATGCGATTGTTGGGCATCGGTCAGCAGACGTTGCCGGGGTCGATCCGGCCTTCTGGTCTAATAGCCAGGCGGTCGGTTAGAGACAGCGCGGTTAGCGACAAACACCGCCAAGACGACAACAAACGAGTTACAGCGGGAGCCATGTCATGTCAGCTCCCGTCGCCAGCAGTCTGGCTGGCCCGCCGTTCCCGGACAGGACGGCCAAATCTCCTCGCGCGAGCCTCTTCTCCTCGCACGCCACATCTCACGCATCGTAGCTCTGTAGCAACTTCTGGTAATCGCCCCTGCTGAGAGTCGTACACAGGGATACTTGTTCGCAAGCCACTCGCGGCTGTCAAAGTCGATGCGTGGCGGGCAGTAATGGCGTCCGTCGGTCGAAGCGATTGCTTAGTAGCGGGGGGGAGTGCCTGGGGGACCGCCTAATGCGGCAGCATGCGGCGCTCGGGAGGGGAGGTTGGCACAGATGCGTGATCCGGACTTGGTACACCAGGCTGAGCGGGCTGCGGCTGCGCTTGAGCAGGCCTGGATTCGCTGGCGTACGCGGCATGGCCTGGCCACAGGCGCGCTGCCGCCAGTATCGAGCTACGTCGGCTACTCAATGGAAGAGCCGTGGGGCCAGCCGCGGGTGGTGTTCGGCATCGAGGCGGCTGAAGCGGCGCGGCTCGCCGCGATTCTCGACGAGGATGCCTACGGGTGTCCGGCGCCCGCCGAACTGACCGGAGTGCCCGCGCGGCGCCAGCCCGGTACGGCGCCGCCGGCCTGGACGGTGCCGTCGAGTACGGCCGGCGTGCCGGCCCAGGCGTTAGCGCCGGGGAAGCTGGCGGTCCGAGCTGCCCGGCCGGGTGACCCCGCCGGGAAATCTAGCGCCCCGGCCGACCAGCCGGGCGACGCGGCCAAGCAGCCGAACGGCTCGGCGCAGCATCCTGGCGGCTCGCTGATTCGCCCGGACGTGGCGACTGACCAGCCAGCTCCGGCTGACCAGTCGAACGGTTCGGCGGAGCAGCCCGGCGGCTCGCTGATTCGCCCGGACGTGGCGACCGACCAGCCAGCTCCGGCTGACCAGTCGAACGGTTCGGCGGAGCAGCCCGGCGGCTCGCTGATTCGCCCGGACGTGGCGACCGACCAGCCAGCTCCGGCTGACCAGTCGAACGGTTCGGCGGAGCAGCCCGGCGGCTCGCTGATTCGCCCGGACGTGACGACCGACCAGCCCGCTGCCCCGGCCGACCAGTCGAACGGTTCGGCGGAGCAGCCCGGCGGCTCGCTGATTCGCCCGGACGTGGCGACCGACCAGCCCGCTGCCCCGACTGATCAGTCGGGTGTTCCGGCGGAGCGGTCCGGTGTTGCGGCCGACCAATCGGGTGTTCCGGCGCAGCAGTCTGGTCGGTCGGCGCGGCGCCGCGCTGTCCCGCCGCAGCCAGGCGCCCAGCTACCGGCGGCCGGTCCGCCTTCGGCAGGCACCTCGCCGCCACCAGCCGTCCTGTCGTGGCCGCCAGCCGTGCCGGACCGGTCCGCGTCGCGGCCGCCGGCCGGCCTTCCGTCTGCGGAGCAGCCCGCAGTGGCAGAATCCGGCCAGTTCGCGGCCGCGGCGGCGACAGCCGAGAGCGACGTCGACTACCGCCGGGCCGAGGAACTGACCGCTGATCAGCCGATCCTGCCGCGCGCATTACGGCGGGCGGCCGCGCTCGCTGACGTGCCCGCCGAGTTGCCCGCCCACGAGGCGGCCTACCTTCAGGAACTGGCGGCCCGGCCGGGCATCGTCGCGCTGCGCCCCCGGACGGCCGAGACCGCGCCAGCGGCGAACGCGCTGCCGCTCCCTTCACCGTGGCCGTCCGCCACGTATCCGGGCCGTCCGGCGCCATTGCTCGGCCAGGCGGCCGCCGGCCAGGGCATTGCAGCTGGCCACGGCGCCGCGCAGCGGGATGTCTCGGCTGCACCGATCGGGCTCCTTCCGCCGGCGACCGGGTTACTTCCGCCGGCCGTTGCCGGGTCGGCCCGCGATGCCGGGACGCAACCGGGCCCGCCGCCGACGGCAGCGGACGGGATGCCGGTCACCCGGCTGCTCCCGGTGTCGCGGCTGAACCGGACGCGCAAGCCGTCCGAGCCCGGCTCGTGGCCCGGGGCCGGCGACCCGGCGCAGACCCCGACCGACACCGCGGTCTGACCGCGGACTCGATAACCGCGCGCCGCGGACTGTCAGCGCCATGGAGGACAATCGTCAGGTGTGCGGGTAGCGGTTGTCCCTGGTCCGGGCGGATCTGGCCTGATGCGTTCGCTGGCCGAGGACGGCACGGCGATGGGCCCGGCCGAATCCGAGCCGGATCTCGCCGCGGCCGTGTCGGCGCGTGCCCGGGATGGCGACGTCCGCTGGGTGTGGCAGTCCGCTGCCGCGCTGTATCCGGCCTTGCTGCGGGCGGGCGTGCGGGTGACCCGGTGTCACGACATTCAGCTGGCCGAGGGCCTGCTCGTCGGCCGCGACGGCGGTGCCCGGCGGGACGTGACGGCGGTGCTGGCCTCGGCGGTGTTGACGACGGCGGGGCCAGCGACGCGGCGGTGACCAGACTGGTTAGCGTCGCGTCGCTGACCAGCGAGCCGCGCGGTGAGCAGTCCGGTCAGCTCGCGTTCGAGGATTCTGCCGGTGCGCGGCCGGGACGTGTCCCCGCCGACGTGCTCGCTGACGTGATCGCCGCGCACGCCAGCCAGCAGCGCAGGATCGCGGCGGATCCGCTGGCGTCCCGGTTCGCGCTGCTGGCGGCCGTGGAATCGGCTGGCGGGCTGGCCGCGGCGGAGATGACGGCTGCCGGGCTGCCCTGGCGGGCCGACGTTCATGACCAGCTCCTCACCGAGCTGCTCGGCCCGCGCCCGGCGGCTGGTCCTGGCGTGCCGGTGCGGCCCGCCCGGCTCGCGGAGCTGACGATCCAGATCTCCGCCGAGCTTGGCGCCGTCCGTCCGGTCAACCCCGACTCACCGTCCCAGTTGCTGCGCGCGCTGGCGGCCGGCGGCATCCGGGTGCCGTCCACCAGGACGGCGGTCTTGCGGACCGTAGATCACCCGGCGATCCCGCTGCTGCTGAAGTACAAGGAGCTAGCCCGGCTGTACGCGGCCAACGGCTGGACCTGGATCGACGCCTGGGTCGCAGACGGCCGCTTCCGGCCCGAGTACATCGTCGGCGGCGTGGTCTCCGGCCGGTGGGCGACCCGCGGCGGCGGCGCCCTGCAGATACCGAAGGTGCTGCGGCGCGCGGTGGTCGCTGACCCTGGCTGGGCCCTCGTCGTCGCCGACGCGGCCCAGCTTGAGCCGCGGATACTCGCCGCGCTGGCCGGCGACCGGGCGTTCGCCCAGGCCGCGGCCGGCGGCGACGTCTACGCCGCGGTGGCTGGCGCGCTCCGGATCGAGCGGGACCGCGCCAAAGTCGCGCTGCTGTCGGCCATGTACGGGGGCACCGGCGGCGACGGCGGCCAGTCGCTGGCGCTGCTGCGCCGGCAGTTCCCGCAGGCCTCAGCCTTCGTTGAGACGGCCGCGCGGGCGGGCGAGGAAGGCCACGTGGTGCGGTCGGTACTCGGCCGCACCTGCCCGCCGCCGTCGGCCGACTGGCTGTCCCTGACTGGCGAGTCGGGGGACCCGGAGCAAGAACGCGATCCCGGGGCCGGCCGGGCGCTGCGGGCCCGCGGCCGGTTCACCCGCAACTTCGTGGTGCAGGCCAGCGCCGCGGACTGGGCGCTGGTGCTGCTGGCCGCGCTGCGCACGAGCCTGGCCGGTCTGGGCGACCCAGGTCAGCGGCCCGAGCTGGTCTTCTTCCAGCACGACGAGGTGCTCGTGCACTGCCCGGCGCAACTCGCCGACGAGGTCATCGCGGCGGTGACGGCCGCCGCGGCCAGCGCGAGTCGGCTGGTATTCGGTGCGACGTCCGTCACGTTCCCGATGACGGTCGCGGCCGTCGAGCGCTACTCGGACGCTAAGTAGCGCTCACTCGGGTGCGAGCTGGCCCTGCCCCTCGCGCTGCTGCGGCACGTCGGCCGCCGACGGCGCGGTCTGGTCGACCTGGAGGGCGGTGCAGTACATGCACCGACGGGCGGCGATCGGGATCGTGCTCAGGCACTCCGGGCAGTCCTTCGTCGTGGCCGCTTCCTTCCGGGTGGTCAACGCCGTGACCCGGTTTATCGGCACAACGACGACGAAGTAGATTACCGCGGCGATGATCACGAACGAGACGACCGCGTTGATGAACGAGCCGTAGAGGAACTTACTGTGGTTCACGGTGAACGTGAGCTTGGAGAAGTCGGGCTTTCCGCCGATCGCCGCGATCAGCGGAGTGATCAGGTCAGCGACCAGCGCCGTGACGATGGCGGCGAAGGCCAGGCCGATGACCACGGCTACAGCGAGGTCGACGAGATTGCCGCGCATCAGGAACTTCCTGAAACCGCTCATGTGGCCCTCCGTGTCGCATCCGATCGTGATATTGCCCGTGACGCTACCAAGATGCGCCCTCACGGGGGCCTGACAACGAGAAACGCGGTCCTCGACGTGGCCGGGGCCCGTTTGTCAGCAGTTGTTCGAGGTGAAGGTCAGGAGCTTCGCATAGGACGGCTGCTGGGACGGCGTGCCCTGCGCCACCATCTCCAGGATGGCGTGCACCGTCTTGGTCTTGTCGACGCTGCGCTGGTACGCCTGGAAGTCGGAGACCACGCCCCGTACCGTGCTGCGCATGTCGGCCGGCGCCTGGCCCGCGAGCGTCGTGAAGGCCGCGGCCCCGCTGGTCATGAGCTGGTCGACGAGCGTGTGCGCCTGCTTGAGCGTCATATCCGGGGTGATGCTCTTCCCGTCCAGCGACTTCATCGCGGTGGCGATGTGCTCGCAGAACTTCAACGTGGCGGGCGGGATGGCGGCCCGCTGCGGCTCTCCTGGCATGTCTCCCGTCGAGGCGGTCGCACACGCGCTGAGCGCCATGCAGGCCCCGGATACGACTGCTAGCACGGCCTTCCGCCGTCCCCCGGTCAGCCCCCAGGCCGTCATGCTTTTCCTCCCGTAGTCACCCCGCATCGGATCCGGCTCGACGCATTCTGCCTGATCGGCGGCTCGAAGGTAGCGCGTTGTAATAATTCAGCTACGGAGAGAGAAGCCGGTTGGCCCGATTGCCACGAGGGTATTCGGTCAGGGAAAGTACGAGTACGCGGTAGTTCATGCCGGTGCGCGGGTCAGTCCGCGGCGTGTGATAGGCAGGCACCATGCCGCAGCTAGACGTCGTCGTCCGCGGCATCACCATCCCGCCAGAAGAACTGTCCTGGCGGTTCTCCCGGTCGCCGGGACCCGGCGGCCAGTCGGTGAATACCACCGACAGCCAGGCCGAGCTGTCCTTCGACCTGCGGCAGACCACGGCCCTGCCGCCGGACCTGCGCGACCGCGCGCTCGCCGCCCTGGCCGGGCGGCTGGCCGACGGCGTGGTGACGGTCGCCGCCTACGAGTTCAGGTCCCAGCTGCGCAACCGGGAGGCGGCCGCCGAGCGGCTCAGCGCGCTGCTGACGGAAGCCACCGCGCCGCCACCCCCGCCCCGGCGGCGGACCCGGCCGACCAAGGGCTCGGTGGAACGGCGGCTCGCGGCCAAGCAGCGCCGGAGCCAGACCAAGCGGCTGCGCCGGTACACCGGCGAGTAGCAGGCGGCCAGCCAGCCGTCAGTAGGCTGGCGGCATGAGGCACGCCCGATGAGGCAGGCACAGCGCACGGGCGGCCGGCCGCCGGCCCGCGGCCCGGACGGGGCGGACCGACCGGGATCGCCGTCGCCGCGAGCTGTCCCAGAACTACCTGCGCGGTCCCGACGCGGCCCGCCAGTTCCTGCGCGCCGTCCGGCTTGACCCGGACGGGCTGTGCGTCGAGGTCGGGGCCGGCGAGGGCATCCTCACCACCCGGCTGGCCGCCATGTGCCGCGAGGTCATCGCGTACGAGGTGGACCTGGCGCTGGCCGACCGGCTGCGCGAGCGGCTGCGCGGCCGCGACAACGTCCGCCTGGTCATGACCGACTTCGTGGCCGCCCGGCCGCCGTCCAAGCCGTTCCAGGTCGTCGGCAACGCGCCGTTCTCGCTGACTGCCCCGATCGTCGACTGGTGCCTGCGCTCGACCCGTATGCGCACGGCCACGCTGATCACCCAGCTGGAGTACGCCAGGAAGCGGACCGGCGGCTTCGGACGGTGGAGCTTGCTGACGTGCACGACGTGGCCGCAGGTCAGCTGGGAACTCCGGGGCAGGCTGCCGCGGACGTTGTTCAGCCCGGTGCCGCGGGTGGATGCCGGCATCCTGCACCTGGAGCGGCGCGCGACCCCGCTAGTCAGCCCGGCCCGGCAGCGCGCCTACCGGCAGCTCGTGCAGGCGGGGTTCAGCGGCGTCGGCGGCTCGGTGCAGGCGTCCCTGCGTCGCAACTACCCGCCGGACCGGGTCGCGCAGGCGTGCGCGACCGCGGGCGTAGAAAGACGGGCTGTGGTGGCCTTCGTCAGCCCGGATCAGTGGGTGCAGATCTTCACGTTGCTCGACGCGCGCGGGTAACGGCCCAATAGCGCGCCGCTCCGGCAACCCGCGCGATAGCGCCGCCTGCTGGCAGGCGCGTGTCAGGGCGCGGTCGTCCCGGTGCGGCCGTACTTGTCTTCGAGCCGGACGACATCCTCGCGCCAGCCCGGGTCGGCCGTCGACGACTCGGCGAAGGTCATGTCGGTGATCGCGGTGATCCGGTGCACCGATCCCGGCGGCAGGTGGATCGTGTCGCCCGGGCCGAAGTGCTGGCTCGACAGGTCATCGGCGGCCGGGCCGTACTCGATCATCGCGGCGCCGGTCAGGACGCTGATCGTCTCGTCCTTCTGCAGGTGGTATTGCAGGCTGAGCGAGTGCCCGGCGGTCATATGGAGGATCTTGCCGATGTACTTGCCCTCGACCGCGGCAAAGATGATCTCGTGGCCCCAGGGCTTGTCCTGCCTGGCGGCCTGGTAGACGGTTGATGGGCGCGGCGGGTGCGGCCGGGCTGCCGTTCTCGGCGGAGATCAACTGCGCTCCCTCCCATGGGGTGTGGCGGAAGGATGACCATCTTAATGATGGGGCAGTACGGGGCGGCGTGCAGCTCGGCCTGGCCAGTCGGCGCCGCGCAACCGGCGGGCAGCCTCGGCCAGTACTTCGCTTCGCTTGCAGAACGCGAACCGGACCTGGCTGCGACCGGCCTGCTTGTCGTCGTAGAAGACGGCGTTCGGGACCGCCACGACGCCGCAGATGTGCGGCAGCCGGCGGCAGAAGTCGAGCCCGTCGGCGGAACTGAGGCCCGGCGATGTCGGTCGTGATGAAGTAGGTGCCGTGCGGGGCGAACACCTCGAATCCGGCCGCCGTCAGCCCGGCCGCCGAGCAGGTCTCGCTTGCGCCTTCAGCCCGGCCGACAGCTCCGCGTAGAAGGAGTCGGGCAGCGCGAGCCCGGTCGCGATGGCGTACTGGAACGGCCCGCCGCTGACGAAGGTCAGGAACTGTTTGGCCGTCCGGACCGCGGTGACCAGCTCCGGGGTGGACGTCACCCAGCCGATCTTCCAGCCGGTGAACGAGAAGGTCTTGCCCGCCGAGCCGATCGTGACCGTGCGCTCGCGCATGCCGGGCAGGGTCGGCGATCGGGATGTGCTCGCCGTCGAAGACGATGTGCTCGTACACCTCGTCGGTCACGACCAGGAGGTCGCGCTCGATGGCCAGCCTGGCGATCTCGGTGAGCTCGCCCGGTCGCGACCATGCCGGTGGGGTTGTGCGGGGTGTTCAGCAGGATCAGCCGGGTGCGGTCGGTGACGGCGTCGCGCATCGCGTCCAGGTCCGGGCGGAAGTCCGGGCGCCCGCAGCGTGATCGGCACCCGGCGCGCCCCGGCCATCGCGATGCAGGCCGCGTAGGAGTCGTAGTACGGCTCAAGCGCGATGACCTCGTCGCCCGGCTCGAGCAGCGCGAGCAGCGCGGCCGCGATCGCCTCGGTCGCCCCGGCCGTGACCAGCACCTCGGTGTCGGGGTCGAGGTCGATGCCGTAGAACCGCTTCTGATGCGCCGCGATCGCCTGTCCGCAGCTCGGGGACGCCCGGTCCCGGCGGGTACTGGTTGCCGCGGCCGCCGAGCACCGCCTCCGCGGCGGCGGCCGCGATCTCGGCCGGGCCGTCGGTGTCGGGGAAGCCCTGGCCGAGGTTGATCGAGGCGGTCTCCAGCGCCAGCGCCGACATCTCGGCGAAGATCGTGGTGCCCATGCCTGCCAGCGCGCTGTTCAGCACCGGCCGTGTCATCTGCCCGCCTCTCGTCCGCGTGCTGCACGCGGTCCGGCCCTGCGGCTGCGGCCGCCCGACGGGCGCGACGATACCCGTTGCCGGCCGGCTACGCGGCCGGCGGGCGCGGCGCGTGCGGCTTGCTGGGGCCGTGCTTGGTGGCCCCGCGCTGGCTGGCCCGTGCTGGCTGCTCGTGTGATGTCGCCAGCGCACCGCGACCGCGAAGACGATCACGTTGCTGCGATAGTGCCCGGTCGCGGCGTCGAAGGTGCCGCCGCAGGTGACCAGGTGCAGCTCAGCGGCGGGCGCCGGACCGTAGACCACAGCGGTAGGGAAGTTTCTCTTCGCGTACGTCCGCACCGAGACGACGCGGCACGCCGCCAGCGAGTGGTCGGCCCGGCGGACCAGGATCAGGTTGCGCGGGCGGAGCAGGTTCAGCCGGAAGAAGACGCCGGGGCCGCTGACCGAGTCCACGTGGCCGGCGATGACCGCCGCGCCGAGTTCGCCCGGCCGCGGGCCGCCGGCGTACCAGCGGCCACCGCGGTGGTGGCCGGGACCTGCAGCGTGCCGGCCGACGTGCGGCCGAGCCGGATCAGCCGGGTCTGGACGCCGATCGCCGGGATGATCAGCGCTTCCGGCGGTGCCGTGACGAGCCGGTGAGTTGCAGTCGGCAGCCGCACCGCCCGGCCGGCCGGGATCGCGAGGAACGGGGTCTCGCCATCGGGCGTGGCTGCGCGGCCGCCCTGGCTCGCGGCGACGCCGCCCGCGGCGATGACGCAGCCGAGCAGGCCACCGAGCGCGACCGCGGCCGCAACCGGGTGACGAGTCGCGCGGCGCCTGGCGAGGCGGCCGAGAGCCGGCCGGCGCGGGCCGGCGACGAGCGCCGCCCGTTGCCGAGCGCGTGCCGCCGGGCTAAAGGAATAGTTCTGCGCGACCAGCCGGCTGCCGTCCGGGTACCTCCAGGCAACGCGAAGGGGCGGCCCCGGCGTCGGAGCCGCCCCTTGCTGTTGTTCGCTAGCTAGCAGCTATGCGTGCTGTGACCGGCCGACTCGGCCGGACCTGGTTAGAGCGGCCGGACCTGCTCAGCCTGCGGGCCCTTGGCGCCCTGGCCGGCGGTGAACTCGACTCGCTGGTTTTCCTGCAGGCTGCGGAAGCCGTCAGCCTGAATCGCGGAGTGGTGCACGAAGACGTCGGCGCTGCCGTCGTCCGGGGCGATGAACCCATAGCCCTTGTCGGCGTTGAACCACTTCACGGTGCCCTGAGGCATGTGCGTTCTCCTACTGGGTGATTCTCCGGAACCCACGGACGAGGATCCCGGGTCGCAACAGTGCGATGAGCCTGCCCCGCCGGATAACCGCCGTGAGCTACGCCGCCGCACCGCGTACGCAAATACGAATGCAACCACGTCTATCAAACACCATCAGCGTCAAGCTGGTGTCATGCTCCGGCCGACTTAGCGTCACGCGACTCCAAAACTCGCGGGCGGTATCGTTCGATATCCCGTAGGGCCCAGGCATCCTCACAGCCTGGCGGCCCGCGCAGAATTCTGGAATACGCAGCCCGTGCGGGCTCGCCGAAACAGCAGATAATGCCGGAATCTGCCATTGCCCTAACCAAGGCAATAAACCAGCGCATCTGCCCGCGTTTTCTCGTCCGGCCGTGCCGTCGGGACCCGGCCTGCCGCGCTGTCGGGACCCAGCCTGGCCGCAGCTGTCCGGGCCAAGCCTTGCGGCGCGGTCCGGGCCTGGCAATGTACCGGGGTCCCGCCGGTTGGGCGTGCCTGACTGGCGCGCCCCGGGACGTCCGTAGCTGGCCGATCCGCGCATAGTCGCGGCAAGAGCCGACTCACAGCTACCCGGGCACCGGCGCTCAGCTGGCCTGCAGGTAGGCCGGCTGAGCTATGGCCAGGTACCAGGGCAAGGGTGACCCTGGCCGGTACCGAGGAGGGAACTCGATGTCCACCCTGACGATGTCAGTGCCCCGCGAAGCGCAACAGCGCGCGGAGCTCGAGGACCGGTGGCGGGCCCGGCTGGGCCGCGTCACCGAGCTGTCGCTCGCCTACCACGACGCGGCGCAGCTGGCCAGGCAGGGAAGTGCCGCCGAACGCAGCCGGGCCGCCCGGCGAGCCCGCAGGCTCGCCCGCGCGGTGGTCGCGGACCGGCAGGCCCTGGTGGAGATCGAAGCTGCGCTGGACCGGATCACCCGCGGCCAGTACGGCCGCTGTGAGCAGTGCCGCGAACCGATCTCAGCGGAACTGCTGGCCAGCCATCCGCAGGCGCGGTACTGCACCGCCTGCGGCTGGCTGGCCGTCCGTCCGGCCGGGTGACCGCCGCCTGGCTGGCTGGGCGCCCGCCCGCCCGGCCGGCAGGACCAGCACCCGCACCGGGCCATCGACCACAAACAGGGGATGACCTGCGAAGATGTGGTCACCGCGGCGTGCCGGGCCGGGTTGTCCTGCAGCCGCAGGTCGCGCGTGCACGACCGCCAGCGCCGGGGCCATGATGGCGAGAATCCCACAGTAAGGAAAGCCGTGCAGGCACAAGTTAATTGGCCGCGCGCCTTATCATGCGCAAACTGGTAAATAACGATATGGTAACTGTGATTTAATTCATATCGTCATAATGCCAATTTCGGCTTACATCATGGCAATCATCAGGCAGAGTTGCTCCCCGATAGCACCCTGCCTGCACCCCAGGCCGCACTGAGCGGCCATCGGTCGCCATGTTCCCGCACCGAGGTCCGCAGGCACGCGCGGTAACGGCGAGAGTGAGCCGGCGCAAGGGTGACGGCCGAGCGCGCGAGCGGGCGCGCCCGACAGAAGGCACATCTTGTCCCTTCGGACATCCATCACCCCCCGTAAGTCAAACAAGATCAAGTTCGCGGTATCGGGCCTCGCGCTCGTCGCCGCGGCGGCCGGAGCGGTCAGCGTCTGGCCGGCCAGCGCAGCGGCGCAGCCGTCCGCGAGCGCCGGTGCGGCGATCAGCTACCCAGACCCGGCCTGTGACCAGCTGCGGTCGCGGTCGGCGCGGAAGCCGAACCGGCACCGCGCACGCTCGCTGCGACGCGTTCAGCGGCGCAGCCTGAGATACCCGGCGCCAAGGGCGCCACGCCTGCCCACCACAAGCGCAAGGCCGTCAGGCTGACGCCCAGGCAGATCGCCCGGCGGATGCTGCGCTCGTTCCACTGGACGCAGTGGCAGTTCCGCTGGCTCAACCTGCTCTGGTCGCATGAGAGCAGCTGGAACGTGCACGCGAGCAATCCGTACTCGGGCGCGTACGGCATCCCGCAGGCGGTGCCGGGCTCCAAGATGTCCACCGCGGGCCCGCACTGGACGAGCAGCGCTCGCACCCAGATTCGCTGGGGGCTGCGGTACATCAAGGCCCGGTACGGCTCGCCGCACATGGCCTGGGAGCACGAACTGGCCACCGGCTGGTACTAACCGCCATCCGGCCAGCGGCGGCGCGGGGTGCGCACCTGACCCCGCGCCGCCGCTTGCCGTCTAGCGAGGGAACGGGCTGCCGCCCCCTCAGCCGGGCCAGAACGGCGCGGGCGCAGTAGCGGTGACTTCGATCGCGTCGATGGCGCCGGGCGTCGTGCGCGGATCAGCTGAGACCAGCGTCTGGCCGGCCGCGCCGTCGGTCATCATGGCGAACGCCGCGCCGACGGGGACGATCGCCTGGCCCGGCGCCGGGTCGGCCGTGCTCGAACCCCGGCCGGTCCGACCGGCCCGCCGTCAGCCGGGCCAGCCCGACCAGCGGGTCGAGTACCTCGATCGGGTAGTCGGACCCGGCCAGCATCGGTACCCCGGCCGCCAGCCATCGCGGTATACGGGTAGGCCGGCGCGGCCCGGTCCGGGCCCAGGCCGGGCCGGAGCAGCCCGGCGTCGGTGACCGCGAACGACGGCTGGATGCACGCCGTCACGCCCTAGCCCGGCCATCCGCGCGATCAGGTCGGCGGACAGCACGCTGGCGTGCTCGATCCGCGGCGCCGGCCGCGGCCAGCGCGGCCCGGTCGCCGTCGAACGCCAGCTCGTAGCCGTCCAGGACGGTCGCCGCGGCGCGGTCGCCGATGGCGTGAGTGGCGATCCGCCAGCCGCGAGCGGCCAGCGGCGCGATCCGGCGGGCGAGCCCGGCCGCGTCGGTGAACAGCAGGCCGCTGGTCGCCGGAGTCGGCGAAGTCGCCGCACATCGCGCACGTCCGCGGCCCGAGCCAGCCGTCGGCGTAGAACTTGACGCCGTCCAGCCGGACCCAGGGACCAGAGTCGCGCCCGCCTGGCGTCCAGCTCGTCCAGGCTCGCCTCGCCGGCCAGGCCGCTGGCCAGGTAGACGCGGACCCGGACCGGCAGCGGGCCCGTCGCCTGCTCGGCAGCGAGCGCGTCCAGGTAGTCCCAGCTGCGCATGCCCATCTCGGTGATCTCGACCAGGCCGCACCGGGCCGCGCGGGCCAGCGCGGCGCGCAGGACGCCGCGCCAGGCCGGGCTGGTCGCAGCGGCGGGTCGAGCACGTCCATCGGCGTGCTGCCCTGGGCCGCGACCCGCTGGTGGAACTCGCGGACGGCCGCGGCGTTCGCCGGGAACGGCACGCCGGCGGCCGTCCGCAGCAGGTGCGCGTGCTGGTCGGCGAAGCCCGGCACCGGGACCGGCCTGGCTGCGTCCATGGTCATCCTCGGGTCGCGGGCGGGCAGTCCAGCTGGGCTCGGCCCAGCTGGATCAGCCCAGTTGTATCGACACGGCTGAATCAACACTGTGGCTGGGCCACCGCACCGGCTGATGGATATTGTGCCTGGGCGGATTTGCGCGGACCGGCCGGAGCGGCAAGCCTGGGAATCGCACCGTCCACCGCAACGTCCCGGCAGCAAGGAGCACGCGTGGCGTACCAGACCCCGGCACACCGACATCGTCTCGATCATTGATGCCCCGCCGACCCCGGTCGCCGCGCTCGGCCCCGGCCGGAAGTACGCCGTGCTCGTGCACTACGAGATGCACCCGCCGGTGACGACCCTGGCCCGGCCGTACCTGGCGCTCGCCGGCGTCCGGGTGGACCCGGCGATCGCCGGCCGGCAGCGGACCCGGCGGCTCACCGGGCTATCGGTGCTCGTCGCTGCACCGACGGCGCGATCCGCCCGCTCGACCTGCCGGACGGCAAGTCGGTGAGCGTCCCGGCCTGGGCGCCCGGACGGGCTCCGGTTCGCGTTCACCGTCGATGAGCGCGACGGCGTCGCGGTGTGGGTCGGCGACGCCCGCGATGCGACCGCTGCCCCCGTGCCCGGCCTACGGGTGCGCGACGTGCTGGGCGGCGATCCCACTTCGGTGGGGTCCACGGTGCGCTGGACGCAGGGACGGCAGGCACCTGCTGTGCCTCGGCGCGCCCGGTCCGGTGCCGGAGCTGCCGGCCGAGCCGATCGAGCCGCACATCGAGGAGTCCGCGGGCAAGCACTCGCAGATGGCCACGTTCCAGGACCTGCTCAGGACCGACGCGGACGCGGACATCTTCGAGCAGCTGGCGACCACCGTGCCGATGCGGGTCGACCCGGTCAGCGGGCGAAGCGACGACGCTGGGTCCGGCGGGCCTGTACTACTACCTGGGCGATTCGCCCGACGGGCAGCACCTGCTGGTCTACCGGCTGCAGCGGCCGTTCTCCTTCCGGGTGCCGTACGGCTACTTCGCCCGGACTGTCGAGGTCTGGGCCAGGACGGCGGGCTGGAGCGCGTCGTCGCCGACCTGCCGGTCAGCGACGAGGTGCCGCGGCAGGGCGTGCCGACCGGGCCGCGGCTGGTGTCGTTCGAGGAGTCGGGCCCGGCCAGCCTGGTCTGGATCGAGGCGCTGGACGGCGGCGACCCGAAGGCCGAGGCCGAGCACCGGGACCGGCTGATGCGGCTGGCGGCGCCGTTCACCGCCGAGCCAGCGCAGGCGGGCCTCGTGCAGCACCGCTGCCTGGGCTGGTACGACATGGCCGCGGCCGGCGAGGTGCTGATGACCGAGCACGACCGGGACCGTCGCTGGCTGACGACCCGGCTGACCGACCTCGCGGTGCCCGAGCCCGGCCGGGTGATCTTCGATCACTCCGCGGACGAGGCGTACCAGGATCCCGGCTCGCCGCTGGTGACCGTGCACGCCGGACGGCACCCGCACCGTGCTGCAGGACGGCGACGACATCTACCTGCGCGGCGACGGCGCGCAGCCCGGAGGGCGACCGGCCGTTCCTGGACCGGCTGAACCTGTCGGACCTCAGCACCGAGCGGCTGTTCTCGTCCGCGCCGGACGCGTACGAGCAGGTGCTCGGCTTCCTGGGCGGACGGCCGGGACCGCGTGCTGATCTGGCACGAGAGCCGCACCGAGCCGCCGAACCTGGCCGTGGCCGACCTGGGCGGGGCCGGCGGCCAGCGCGTGCTCACGGCGTGGCCGGACCCGCACCCGCAGCTGACCGGGATGGACAAGCGGCTGCTGACCTACGACCGCGGCGACGGCGTCCAGCTCACCGGCATGCTGCACCTGCCGCCCGGCTACGACCCGGACGCGCGACGGTCCGCTGCCGCTGGTGGTCTGGGCCTACCCGCTCGACTACGGCGACGCGGCGACGGCCGGCCAGGTCCGCGGCAGCGACCGAGCGGTTCACCCGGCTCACCGCGTCCGAGCCGGTGTGGTTCGTGCTGCGCGGCTACGCCGTGCTGCAGAGCGCGACGATGCCGGTGATCGGCGATCCCGGAGACGATGAACGACACGCTACGTCGAGCAGATCACCGCCGCGGCGTCGGCGCACATCGACGCGCTGGTCGAAGATGGGCATCGCCGATCCGCAGCCGGGTCGCGGTGGGCGGGCACAGCTACGGCGCGTTCATGACCGCGAACCTGCTGGCGCACACCGACCTGTTCGCGGCCGGCATCGCCCGCAGCGGCGCCTACAACCGCAGCCTGACGCCGTTCGGCTTCCAGACCGAGCGGCGCAACTTCTGGGAGGCCACGACCGGTCTACGACCAGGTGTCGCCGTTCCGGTACGCGGACCAGATCACCGCGCCGCTGCTGTTGCTGCACGGCGCGAAGGACGCCAACTCGGGCACGTTCCCGATCCAGTCCGAGCGGCTGTTCCAGGCCATCCAGGGCACCGGCGGCACCGCCCGGCTGGTCGTGCTGCCGCACGAGAGCCACGGCTACATCGCCCGCGAGTCGGTGCTGCACATGCTGGCCGAGCAGCTGGACTGGCTGGACCGCTGGCTGCGCCACGGCCGCGGACGTAGCTGACGACGCGGACGCAGGGCTCGCGACCGAGCCCTAACCCTTCCGGCAGCTAGCTGACCGGCTCAGTGCAGCAGGCGCAGCGTGTTCTGCACGTCGTCCACGTAGTAGACGCCGCGACCGCCCGGCTTGACGGCCAGGCCGAACAGCGCGCCCGCGCCGAGCGGAGGCGGCCCGGTGTTGTCGAGCAGCTTGCTGGCGATCTGCACGCCAGCCCGGCGTGGTCTCGACGATCAGGCCGTTGTTGCCGTTCACGGTCAGGATGTCACCGTTCGGCGCGATCGGCGAGCCCCAGCGGCCCGCTGAGCTTGCCGTTGGCGGTGACCAGCGTGCCGGGACCGCCGCTGCCCGGCCGCGGTCAGCGGGTGCGCGACCTTGGTGATCGTGCTGTTCTGAGTGTTGGCGATGTACAGCCAGCCGTGGCGGCCGATCCCGATGCCGGTGGGACCGAGCACGAACGCGGCCGCGTTCTGCTGCTCCGCCAGCCCGGACGCGACCTTCGTGGCCGACACCCAGAGCGGTGCGTGACCGCGGCGCAGCAGCAGCGTCAGCCGCAGCACCGTGCCCTGGTGCACGACCGACATGGTGTGCTGGACGCCGCCGTTCAGCACGTTGGTGACGAACAGGTCCGCGATGCGTCCGCGCACGGCCATGGTCGCGTCCCACGGCCCGTTGATGCCGTGCCCGCGGAAGGTCTCCGCGACCCGGCCATTGTGGTTGAGCACGATCAGGCAGCCGGCCCTGGCGGTGGCCGCGCTGCCGTTCTTCGACGGCAGGCTGCCGACGACGACCCAGCCGCCGGGCAGCACTTCCAGCGCGGTGGTCAGGCCGACGCCGCCGGGACACCGGCCCGCGACCTGCTTGTTGCGGATGTGGGCGAACAGCGTGCGGTGCCCGGACGGGCTGATCTCGACGATCGTCTTGCCCGTGCCCTGTGCGTTCGCCTTGTCGTTGAAGTTGCTGATGAGCACGTCGCCGCGGTGCAGCCGGCCGGTGCTGTGCCGCACGACGAAGATGCCGTACGGGTTGATGTCGCCGTTCTTCGGCACTGTCGACTTGATGGTGGTCGGTGGTGGAACTGGTTGATGAACGCGTGGTGCGGCATGACCGGCGTTGCCTGGGCAACAGGCGCCGCCATTAATCCCGCGGTGGATATTGCCCCGGCTACTGCGACCGCAGCGATCATTCGATGGCGGATCGGCATGCGATGCTCCCCTCGGAGGACTGGCCGGCTGACGGCCCTGCGCGGAAAGATCTGGCGGGCCGCGTCGCCGGGCGTCGTGGCGTTATGCCAGCGGCGCTGCACCGCGAAACGGCCGCGCGGCCCGGCTGGTTCAGCCGGGCCGCCGTTAATCGCCAAAGCTTTACCGAAGGTACTGCTGCGCCACCGTGGGATAGTCGTGCAGTTCCTCCTTCGGAGAACCACACGCCTATCTCCTGTTCCGCTTCGTCCGGGTTGCCAGAGGCGTGCACCAGGTTCGCGACGGCGATG
Organism: uncultured Actinomycetota bacterium; assembly: GCA_963726425.1. Lineage (GTDB taxonomy): Bacteria > Actinomycetota > Actinomycetes > Streptosporangiales > Streptosporangiaceae > JAJYUU01. The sequence goes on from CAVSCN010000023.1 coordinate 196,934, forward strand.
CCGTGCGCGTTGGCGTAGGCCTGGCTCATGTGCGCGAAGTCGCCGCGGATCGTGCCCGGCGCGGCCTGGTCGGGGTAGGTCGAGCCGACCATCTTCCGGACGCAGGCGACCGCCTCGACGCCTTCGAGCACGATCGCGATCACCGGGCCGCTCTGCATGAATTCGGCCATCGAGTTGTAGACCTGCGGCGCCGAACCGCTCCTCAAGGTCGAAGTAGTGGCGCCTGGTCGAGCTCGGCGTCCATCCAGACCATTTTGGCCGCGACGACTCTTCAGCAGGTTGTCTTCAAAGCGCGCGAGGATGCGACCGGTCAGTCCGCGAGCCACGGCATCGGGCTTGAACAGCACGAGCGTCCGCTCGACTCCGGTGTCGTTACTCATGACGTTCCTCTCAATGCGCGACAGTGCGCTCTTCAGCTCCCGCGGGAGCGGGCCCGCACAGCTTAGCGATGGCGGGCGCGCGACCGGGCCGCGAGCCATAGGTTCGGCGTTCGGCCGGCCGTGGCCGTCAGGCCCGGCCAGGCGGGATCGCCCGGCTCCGGCCGGGCAGAACCCGGGCCGGATCGGGATGAAGACCGCATCGATGCTGCTAGTGGCTCCTATTCTCGCTAGTCTCCTGTCTGCCGGGTACCCCGGCCCCGAGATCAGGGATCCGCGTTCGCGGGTCCCGGTGAGGCAGCGACGCTGTGGACGACACCTGGGCGGCCAGGGATCTGCCGGTGCTGGCCGCGACCGTGGCCCTGCTCGAGGAGAGCTACATGGTCACGGTCAGCGACATCGCGGCCAGGACCGGACTGGACGAGCACGCCGTGGCCCGCGGCGCTGGAGGCGCTCGACCCGGTGTTCGTGGACTTCCGCAAGACCACGACCGGGGGCGACCCGACCTTCTGGTACGTGCTGAAGGCGACCCCGGCGGCGCGCCAGGCGGTCGGCCAGTGGCCCACCGCCGAGTCGCTGGTCAGCGCCCTCGCCGGCGAGCTGTCGGTGCGGCCGCGCCGAGGAGCAGGACGCCGAGCGCAAGGGGCTGCTGACGTACGCGGCCCGGCTGATCGGCGACACGCTGCGAGATGCCAGCGTGCGGGCCGCCGAGTCGGTGCTGGCGCCCGGCGGTGGCGGCCATGCACGCCGAGAGGAGCCGCCGGACTCGCGGTGACGTCAGGCGGTGCCGGGCTGCGGAGCCTGCTGTATCGGCCAGGCAGTCTTGCCCCGGTCGGGCTGGCCCTCCGGCGGCCGGATCGGCGGGATCTCCGGATGCCGCGTGCCGGCGCGGGCCTGACCACAGGGCCGGCACGACGTCCAGATCGCGCGCGATGGCGAACGCCGCCATCTCGTAGTTGACCCGCCAGCCGACGAAGTCCGGCCAGGCGTCGGCGGCCTCGCGCTCGATCGGGAACTCACCTTGCGCATCCGGGCGATCGGCCTCCAGGAACTCCTCGTAGCGTGATCGCGATGCCCGGCTCGGGTCCGGCTCCTCGGGAATGTCGTAGCCCATGGCCCTGGCGACGTCCTGGAAGCACAGGAACCCGGCCCGCAGGCACAGCCGGGCCGGCACCACCGGGGCAGTCGACGGGGACAGCGACAGCATCAGGGCGGCGGAGTCGAGCACCGCCAGCAGCGCCGTCACCCAGGACGACAGCGGCTTGGGCGACCGGAACCGGACCAGCGGCAGGTAGGTGGTGTGGCTCTCGGCCACGTCGGCGGCCCACCGCTCCCAGCTCGCGTACAGGTCGGGCAGCGTGTCGACGGTCGAGACGCCCGAGCCGAGCGCGTAGTGGGTGCGGGCCAGCAGTTCGGGGCCCCAGCTCGGCACGCCGGCCCGGGCGTTGAGCAGCGCCACCTCCTGTTCCCGGCGGTTGAACGCGGCGTACAGCGTCGGCAGGTAGGCGATCTGCAGCGTGAGGTGATGATGCCGGTGATCGCGGCGAAGTCGAGGATCGCCTGCTCAAGCCCGCCCGTCGCGCGGTGTCCTCGCCGATCTGCCACAGGCCGGGGCCGGCGGTGCGGAACGCGTCGGTGATGCCGCCGCTCACCATCGGCCAGAAGATCAGCGAGAAGCCGACGAAGAACATCGCGAGCCAGGCGACGAGCTGGGCGATCAGCAGCGTGGCGGCGTGCGCGGACAGGATCCGGTCCCGGCGGCGGAAGTCCGGGATGAAGTTGGTGATCAGTATGAAGGCGCCGCGGACGACGCGGTCGATCTGGCGGGTGAGCCAGTTCGCCACCGGGCGCGGCACGATCAGCGTGCCGATGACGCTCGCCGCCGACGTCGCGATGAGCAGCACGCCGACAGCCGCGGCGACATCGCGGGCTGCCTGCGGCACGACCATGGGCTCTCCTTTGCCGCGGTCGGCCGGTGCCGACCGTGCTGCGGCAGACTAACCCAAGCCCGCGCCGTCGCCGGCGGCCGGCTCGGCTTTTCGCCGCGAGCTGTTGAAGCGGGCAAAATGGCTCACATAAGATCGGCGCCAACCGGGAACGGCCCAGGGAATGACGGAGTCACGCCCGGCCAGGATTGGCGGGATCTCACCTCGCGCACGTGCGTGGCGCAGTTCACCGTGCAATTCTCGATATGCCCACATCATTTGCCGGGATTCGGCGGCCAAAGGCACATGAGCGTGCGGCCTTAAAAAGCCACCTAGGGGGACGGCCCAGGTGAACACGGTGGAGTACCAGCAGGTGCTCGGGCGCAAGGTCGCCCAGGAGCGCCGGCGCCACGGTCTGTCTCAGCCTGAGCTGGCCGCCATGGTCGACCGTCCGGTCGCGTGGGTCTCGCAGCTTGAGCGCGGCGTACAGCCGATCGACCGGCTCTCGGTGCTGCAGAACCTCGCGGACGCGCTCGAATTGCCGCTGGCCGAGCTGGCGGGGGAGGCCGGCGAGGACGGCCTGCCAGCTGCGAGCCAGTCGGCCGCGGCGAAGGCGCTGCGGGTGGTGCTGGCCGGCGCGCACTCGCTGCAGGCCATGCTGGGTGACGCCACCCCGCCGCCGCTGGCCGTGCTGAAGGAGCGGACGGAGAAGGCCTGCGCGCTCGCCAGGGACGATCGCTACGACGAGCTCGCTAAGGTACTCGGCTACCTGCTGCCGGGGCTGGAGGTTGCCGTCCGGGCCGCCCGCGCGCTGCCAGCAGTCCGACATCTACGAGCTGACGGCCATCTCCTACCAGGCCTGCGCCACCGCGCTGGCCAAACGCTGCGCAAGCAAGTGCGCCAGGCCACCGAGGCGCTGGCCCGCGCCGCGGAACTCGGCCCGTTGCCGGACCGGGACGCGGACCGCGCCCGGCAGGTGATCAGCGACCTCCTGACGGGCAACGGCACGCCCCCCGCGCCGCTGACCGCCCTGGCCCGCCGGGTCGGCGCCCAGCCTTAGCTAGCCCGGTCTTAGCTAGCCCGGGCCGGGCTCAGCCGGGTCGCGACGCTGCGCCGCGCGCAGCGCCATCAGGTCCGCGAGCGGGCCGAGGTGGCGCAGCTTGTCGCGGGCGATGACGGACCGGACCGCCTGCACCTGGCCGTCGGCGATGTCGAGCACGAACACGCTGATCAGGCTGCCGTCGGGCGCGCGCACCAGCGCACCTGGCTGGCCGTTGACCTGCACCGAATCCAGGGTCGCGCCCGCCTCCAGCAGTTGCTGGCCGAGCGCGACCAGCAGCCGGCTGACGTTGCGCGCGCCCGACGATCGGCCGCAGCCACGCGGGCGGCACCCCGGCGTTGTCGCCGGACACGACGACGTCCTCGGCGAGGAGGCTGACCAGGCCGTCCATGTCACCGTGCCCGACCGCCTCGAAGAACCGCGCCGCCAGCTCGTCCCGGCGCTCGGCCGAGGCCTCGAACCTGGGGCTTGTTCTCCTCGACGTGCTGCCGGGCCCGGTGGGCGAGCTGCCGGCAGGTCGGCACGCTGCGGCCGACGATGCTGGCGGTCTCCTCGTAGCCGTAGCTGAAGACGTCGTGCAGCAGGAACACGGCCCGCTCGACCGGGTAAGCCGCTCCAGCAGCAGCAGGAACGCCATCGACAGCGAGTCGGCCTGCTCGGCCAGCGCGGCCGGGTCGGCGGCGGGCTCGGTCGAGCGGCGCGGGCCCGGTGAGCAGCGGCTCAGGCAGCCATTCGCCGACATAGGACTCGCGCCGGGCCCGCGCCGAGCGGAGCTGGTCGATGCACAGCCGGGTGGTCGACGGCCGACAGGTACGCCTTCGGCGAGTCGGGCGGGCCGTTGTCCGCGACCGCCCGGTGATAGCGCAGGAACGCCTCCTGCACGATGTCCTCCGCCTCGGTCACGCTGCCGAGCATGCGGTAGGCGATGGAGAACATCAGCGGCCGCAGGTCCGCGTACACCGCCGCCGCGTCGGCCGACCCGGCGCCTGCGGTGCCGTCAGTGTTCTTGCTGCCGGTCCCGCGGCCGGATGACCGCGAGGCGTTCCTGCCGCTCATCAGCCGCGCCCTCCGGGTAGGCCCGGTCGAGCCCGTGCCGGAACCCCTCGCGCCAGGTCGGCCAGATCGGCTGCCAGCCCAGCTCGCGCCTTCGCCTTGGCGTTCGAGCAGCCGCGGACCTGCGTCATCATCGACAGCCCGACCTCGCCGGCCGGCGAGCCGCCCGAGCCAGGCCGGCAGGTGCAGCGGCGGCTTGGCGCCCGCGCCCGCGGCCGCCACCGGCAGCCACTCCGACACCCTGGCCGGCTCGTCGTCGACGACGTTGTAGACGCCGGGCGCGCCCGTCTTGCATCGCGGCGACGGTCGCCGCGGCCGCGTCCGTCACGTGCAGGAACGACCACACGCCGCGCGCCGTCGCCGATCATCGGGACCTGCCGGCGCCGCAGCATCGAGACCATCATTTCCGACGAGCCCGGCCCGTACAGGCTGCCGTACCGCAGCGCGAGGCCGCCGGCCGCGGTGACCGCGTCCTCCAGGTGCCGCAGCGCAGCCAGGCCGTGGCGCTGCGCGGCGGGCGGATCCGGGTCGAGCGGGTCCGCCTCGGTCTTCACCGGGCCGCCGGTGCGGGCGTACGGCCAGCCCGCGTAGCTCTGCGCGATGAACCGCGGTACGCCCTCCGCGGCCGCCGCGGCGCCGAGCAGGTGTCCAGGCCGGACGTGCGCAGCGTGTTGGTGGGGCCGAAGATCTGGTCGAACTTGCGGAAATTCAGCTCCGGCGGGATCGCCGTCGACTCGTAGATGATCGCCTCCGGCTCGGCCTTGGCCACCAGCCTCACCGACCGCCGCGCCGTCCAGGCACGTCCAGCACGACCGGCTCCGCGCCCGCGGCGCGCAGGCTGTCCGCCTTGGCCGGGCTGCGGGTTGTGGCGGTGACCAGGTGGCCTGCCGCGAGCAGCTGCGGCACGAGCTGCCTGCCGACCGCCCCGGTCGCGCCGACTACGAGTACGTGCATCGAATTGCTCCTTCCGATAGTCACAGTCTGAGACGAGGCAGGGCGGCGGCTCGTGACAGGCGGTGCCATCGTCCGGTATGCCACGGTTAGCGAACGGCCCGCTCCCGGTGCCGGGAGCGGGCCGTTCCTTTCCAGGTAGGGCGTCTTGTTCACGGGCTGGAGGCCGGCCTGCGCCAGAAGCAGTCCGGCCTGCGCCGTGCTCGCCGCCCGACTACCCCTCGATCGACTTGCCGCCTCGTCCACCAGGAACTTCGTGACAGCTGGCCGGCTGGCCCGGCTGCCGCGGATTGGTCGCTCAGCCGTCGGCGTCGGCGAACTCGGCGCGGACGCCGAGCAGCCGGACCGGCCGCCGGTCGGTGAACTTCTCCAGCGCTGCCGCCGCCCCCTGCTCGATCGCCGCCCGGTCGCTGGACGGCTCCGGCAGCGGCACCCCGTGCGTGCTCGTGAAGAACGGCCGGTACCTGACCTTGACCACGATCCGGACCGCTGGCCGCTGCTCCGCGATCACGTCGGCGGTGACCTGCCCGGCGATCCGCAGCACCTGCGCGCGGACCTCGTCCCAGTCGGTCAGGTCCTGCTGGAACGTCACCTCGCGGCTTCGCGACCTGGGCACGTACGGATCGGAGCTGACTTCGTCCGAGCCGATGCCGCGGGCGGTGAGCACCAGCCATGGGCCGGTCGTGGGGCCGAACCTGGCGGCTACGGCCGCGACGTCGGCGGTCGCCAGCTCACCGACGGTCTTGATCCCCAGCTCCGCGAGCTTGGCCGCGGTCTTGCTGCCGATGCCCCACAGCGCGCTGGTGGGCTGGTCCCCGAGGACCTCGAACCAGTTCCGGAACGTGAGCCGGTAGATGCCGGCTGGCTTGCCGTAGCCGGTCGCGAGCTTGGCCTGCAGCCGGTTCTCGCCGATGCCGACGCTGCAGGACAGCTCGGACGCCTGCTAGCACCCGCTCCTGGATCTGCCGGGCGAACGACTCCGGATCGTCGGTCGGCACGGCCAGGAACGCCTCGTCCCAGCCCATCACCTCGGTGTCCGGGCACAGCTCCCGCAGCACCGCCATGACCTCAGCTGAGGCCGCCTCGTAGGCGGGCTTATCGACCGGCAGGAACACGGCGTCCGGGCAGCGCCGGGCGGCCGTGCGCATCGGCAGCCCGGAGTGCACGCCGTGCTCGCGGGCTTCGTACGACGCGGTGGCGACCACGCCGCGCTTAGCCGGATCGCCGTCGCCGCCGACCACGACCGGCCGGCCGCGTAGCTCCGGGTGCCGCAGCACTTCGACTGCGGCGATGAACTGGTCGAGATCGACGTGCAGGATCCACCGGGTGGCCACGCTTCAGTCTTACAAACTCCCGTGGTGCAAGACACAGTGCCGCAAGACCCCGGGGTTACCAGCCCCGATTGCCGGCGGTCCTGGTCCGGGCTGGCCGCGAGCCCGCGGAGCGGCGGCCGCCGGGCCGCAGCATTCCCGGATGCAGCAGCCCGCCCACGGCGGCGGCCAGCTCGCCGCGGCGCAGGTCGGCCGCCCGCCGGTCGCGCGCGGACCTGGTTCGCTCCACTTCCCACAACTGGAAACTCTGGTGCGGCATCATCACTGCCTCCTTGCCTCTCGCTGGTTGCCTTCACTCACGCGACGAACGCTGGCGGCGCGGATGGACAGTTAGGCTCGGTCCCGTGGCAGCCACAGGCGGGACGCGCGCGACCGGGCAGCTCACCCGCCAGCGCGTCCGGCACACCGTGCACCGGTACGAGCACGATCCGCGGCACCCGTCCTACGGGCAGGAGGCAAGCGAGGCGCTGGGCGTGCCGCTCGGATCGGGTCTTCAAGACGCTGATCGCCGACGTGGACGGGCAGCTGACGGTCGCGGTCGTGCCGGTGGCCGGCACACTGGACCTGAAGGCGCTGGCCGCAGCAGTCGGCGGCAAGAAGGCGACGATGGCCGACCCGGCCGCGGCCGAGCGCGCCACCGGCTACGTGACCGGCGGGATCACCTCGCTCGGCCTGCGCAAGCCGCTGCCGGTCGTTGTCGACGCCTCGGCGATGGAACACGAGCACGGTGTTCTGCAGCGCCGGCCAGCGCGGCCTGGAGATCGAGCTCGCGCCCGCCGACCTGGTCGCGGCCGCCGGGGCACGCGGCGGCCCCGATCGCGCGGGCCTGACCGGCGGCTACTCAGAGCCCTAGCTACCTCAGACCCCCTGGCTGCCTCAGGCCGCGGCTACGTGACCCCTGGTTACCTGACGCCGTGCGGGCGGAACTGCACGCTGATCCGCGGCCCGGTCGGCCTCGCGGTCTTCGGTACCGCGTGCTCCCAGGTGCGCTGGCAGCTGCCGCCCATGACCAGCAGGTCGCCGTGGCCGACTTCGTGCCGGAGGGCCGGGCGGCCGCCGCCCCGCGGCCGCAGCAGCCAGCGCCCGCGGCGCGCCCAGCGACAGGATCGCGACGATCGTGTCCTCGGTGCTGCCGCGGCCGATGGTGTCGCCGTGCCACGCGACGCTGTCCCGGCCGTCCCGGTACAGGCACAGGCCCGCGGTCGCGAACGGCTCGCCGAGCTCGGCCGCGTAGTAGGCGCCGAGCGCGTCCCTGGCCTGCGTGAGCAGCGGATCGGGCAGCGTCCTCGCCGTCGCCGTAGAGGCACAGCAGCCGGGGCACGTCGACTACCCGGTCATACATCCGGCGCCGCTCAGCCCGCCACGGGACCTCGTCCTGCAGCCGGGCGAACAGCTCGTCGGCGCCGGCCAGCCAGCCCGGCCGGAGGTCAACCCAGGCGCCGTGGCTAGCTCGGAGCGGCGCACCGCGCCGGCAGCGGCCCGAGGCCAGGCTCGTCCGTCTAGGTCCAGCAGCGAGCACTGCAGCGTTACGCTCATACATTCGATACTACGCGCCGCGTTCCGAATAGTGCATTCGAATTTACCTCGGTGCACTGCGCTACTGCAGGAAGGCTCAGGTGCCCTCCAGCGCCTTCCTGGCCACGATCTGCTCGTGCTCGATGACGTGCATCACGGCGTTGATGAGCGCCAGGTGAGTGAACGCCTGCGGGAAGTTACCGAGATGCCGCCCGGACCTGGCCTCGATCTCCTCCGCGTACAGCAGCAGCGGGCTGGCGTGCGACAGGATCTTCTCGCACAGGTCGCGGGCGCGCTTGTGCTCCCCGATCTCGGCCAGCGCGGACACCAGCCAGAACGAGCAGATCGTGAACGTGCCCTCCTCGCCGGACAGGCCGTCGTCGGTGGTCTCGGACCGGTACCGGAGCACCAGGCCGTCGCTGGTGAGCTCGTCGGCGATCGCCAGCACGGTGGCCCGGACCCGCGGGTCATCGGCGGGCAGGAACCGCAGCAGCGGCATCAGCAGCAGCGACGCGTCCAGCGCCGTCGTGTCGTAGTGCTGGCAGAAGACGCCCGCGCTCGTCGATCGCGTTCGCGCAGATGTCGGCGTGGATCTCGTCCGCGGCCTCCTGCCACCGCGCGGCGATGTCGGGATCGTCGCGGATCCGGGCCAGCCGGGCGCCGCGGTCGGCCGCGACCCAGCACATCAGCTTGGACGAGGTGAAGTGCTGCGGCTCGCCGCGCACTTCCCAGATGCCGTGATCGGGCTCGCGCCAGTGCTGCAGCGCGTGCTCGACCTGAGTTGCGGGCCATCTGCCAGACCCGGTCGTCGAGCCGGTCCCTGGACCGGGTGTGCAGGTACAGCGAGTCCAGCACGACGCCCCAGACGTCGTTCTGGTGCTGCGAGTACGCGTCGTTGCCGATCCGGACCGGCTGGGCGCCCTGGTAGCCGTGCAGGTGCTTGAGCGTCTGCTCGGTCAGGTCGCACCGGCCGTCGATGCCGTAGACGATCTGCATGTCGCCCCGGTCGCGCTCGACCACCTCGGTGAGGAAGGCGAAGTAGTCGTTCGCCTCCCAGTCGAAGCCGAGCGTGAACAGGCCCCACAGCGCGAACGTGGCGTCCCTGATCCAGCTGTAGCGGTAGTCCCAGTTCCGCTCGCCGCCCGGCGTCTCCGGCAGCGAGGTGGTCGCCGCGGCCGCGATCGCGCCCGGTCGGCGCGAACGTCAGGCCCTTGAGCGTCAGCGCGCTGCGAGTGAGGTAGCCGCGCCAGCGGTGGTCGGGGAAGTTGCCCCGGGCCAGCCAGTGCTGCCAGTGATGGGCGGTCCAGACCTGGCGCTTATAGGCCTCCTCATAGCTGTGCGGCGGCGGCATGCTGCCCCACGACAGCGCGCAGAACCGGGTGTCGCCCTCGCGCAGCAGCGTGCGGGACTGCGCGCTCGGGCCTTCGAGGCCGATCCGGATGTCGGAGGTCAGCGTCAGCGTCAGGTCGCCGTGGCTGACCGCCGCCTGGTAGTACTCGCGGTCGGTGCGGCGCCAGGTCTCCCGGTGCCGGCCGTAGTCGAAGACCGGCTCGCAGTTCATGACGAGCTGCACGTCGCCGTTCACGCACCGCACGGTCCGCAGCAGGATGTGCTCGGCGTCGTAGTCGGTCGGCGGCCGGATGTGCGAGCTGGTCTCGGGGTGGCTGTGCCGCCAGGGCCCCATCAGCAGGCAGTCGCGCACGATGATCCAGCCCTCGCCGCAGTCCCAGCTGGTCTCGACGACCATCGTGCCCGGCAGGTACCGCCGGTCGGCGGGCACCGCGACGTTCTCCGGGCCGAAGATGAACCGGCCCGCGTCCCGGTCCAGGATCGCGCCGAACACGCTCGGGCAGTCCATCCGGGGCAGGCACATCCACTCGATCGCGCCGCTCGGCGCGATCAGCGCGGTGACCTCGCAGTCCGACAGGAAGCCGTAGTCGGCGATCGGCGGATACGGCGAGAACTCGGTGGCCAGGCTGCTGAGCTGCGATGGCCATGCCGGGCTGCGGTACCAGGTCGATCGGGTGCGCGGGCGGCCGCGTCCGGGCGGTGCCGTCCGGGCCGTTTCCCGTCAGTAGCCGTCATGTCGGTAACGTGCCCTCGCCGGCCGGTACCTAAATCGCCGCGCCGGCAGCCAGCCAGTCGGCGAACGAGGTGGTGCCGCGAATGTCCGGCTGGGTCGTGGTGAGCCCGCCGTCGCGCAGCGCCCGGCCGAGGCGGCCTGGCACCGGCACCGGGACCAGCAGCGCGCGTCCTGCCGGTCACCCGCCGCCAGGTCCTGGCCACCTCGGCGCCGGTCAGGACCTGCGGTCCCGGCGACCCGGATCCGGCCGCGGGCCGGCGGCCGCCGTGGCGACGTCGGCCATCGCGCGCGCCACCTCCGCGGCCGCGATGGTCTGGACCTTCATGCGGGGAACGGGAAGTACCCGGAACCTGGCCGCAGCGGCCAGAGCGGTCGCGGCCAGCTCGTGAAACTGGGTGGCCTGCACGATGCGTCCAGGGCACGGGGCCGTCCTGCACCACCTGCTTCCTGCTCGGTCTTCACCTTGTAGTAGCCCATTGGCACCTGGTCGCAGCCGACGATGGAGATGCAGACGTGATGGCCCACGTGAGCCTCGGCCTCGGCGGCCAGCAGCCGGCCGCGATCCTTCGACCAGGACCTCCCGCGCCCGCTTCTGCGCGTTGCTCGCGTCCACGACCGCGTCGCAGCCCGCCAGCGCGGCGGCCAGCCCGGCGCCGGTGCTCAGGTCGACCGGGTACTCGCCGCTGCGGCTGAGCACCCGGGTCTCATGCCCGCGGCCGGCCAGTTCGGCGGCGATAGGCCGGCCGACCGTTCCGCTTCCCCCGACAATTGCGATTCTCATGTCTCTCCCAGACGATCCGTGGCCCGCGTGGCGTGACCGGTCTACCGCAAGTCCAGCGCAATCCGGTCGGCGACGGGCCGGTAACCGAGACGCTGATAGAGCGCGTTGCTGGTCGGGTTCGCCAGGTCGGTGTAGAGCACGACCTCGGCCGCGCCCGCGTCCAGCGCGTGCTGGGTGACGGCGGCGGTGATCGCGCCACCGTAGCCGCGCGGCGCCGGCGCTCCGGCGGGGTGTAGACGGTGCCGACCCGGCAGACGCCGGCGACCTGGCGGCTCAGGATCGCCATCGCGGCGGGCCCGTCGTCCTCCCAGAGCGTGATGCCGCCATAGCTGAGCAGCTGCCGTACCTCGCGGGCGGCGTCGCCCGGGCCCGTCGCGGTCTCCGCGCCGAACGCGTCGGTCCACCGCACCAGCAAGCCGAAGTCGTCCTGGCCGGGCACTCGCGGCGCGCCCGCAGGATGCGGCTCGGGCGGCTCGCAGAGCCGCCAGCCGGAAGAGCCGCATCCGGTGGTGCACCGCCGTGCTGCCGCCGGTCACGCTGGTCCAGGCGGAACTGAACTCGGCGGCGTCCTCATCGGTCATGTTCGCGCTCGCGCGGCCTGCGGCGGTCGCCGAGCGCCCGGATGAGGTCCGCGGCCGAGCCGGGCGGGAAGCCGCCGACCAGCAGCGGGTGCGGCGGGGTCTGCAGCACCGCTCCGTCGGTGCTGCCGCCGGCCGACACGTGCCAGCCGAAGACCGGCGGTGCGTCGCCGTAGGCGGCCAGGCCGCTGGCGAGCAGCGCCTCCAGCACGCTCAGCGGCACGGTGTTGCGGACCGGGTCCGCGCGCAGGTACTCGCCGGCCGCCGCGTGAACTCGTCGATGTCGCGGGTGAGACGCCAGGGCATGCCTCATCCTCGCGATGCCAGCCGGGTCGGTTATCGTCGGGGTGAGGGTTCGGCGCAAAGGCGGTGGTCATGCGGGTAATCGTCATCAAGCACCACGACATCGACGACGCCGGCTTCATCGCGGCCGCGTTCGCCGCTCGCGGTGCCGCCCTGCAGACCCATCTCGTCCCCGACGACGGACCGCTGCCGGACCTCGACGGGGCCGATCACATCGTCGTGCTGGGCGCGGTCTGGTCGGTCTACGACCACGAGCAGATCGGAGACTGGATCGACGCCGAGCTGGCGTGGCTGCGGGCGGCCGGCGCCGCGGGCATCCCGGTGCTCGGCATCTGCTTCGGCGCGCAGGCACTCGCGGCCGCGTTCGGCGGCAGCGTCGAGCGTGCGCCCCGGCCGGAGATCGGCTGGCTGAAGGTCGACTCGCTGGAGCCAGATGTGATCGAGCCGGGCCCGTGGCTGGAGTTCCACTTCGATCGCTGCATCGCGCCGCCCGGAGCCACGGTGCTCGCGACCAGCGAGGTGTGCGTCCAGGCCTTCACGGTAGGCGGGCACCTCGCGGTCCAGTTCCATCCGGAAGTGGACGGGGACCAGCTGCGGCGCTGGCTGGACGGCGGCGGGGCCGCCGAGGCGGAGCTGGCCGGCCTGGATCCGGCCGAGCTGATCGCCATGTCCGTGGCGGAGGAGCCGGAGGCGGCCCGCCGGGCCGACCGGCTCGTGGCCGCGGCGCTGCGGCTGGCTAGGCCGCGGTGAAAATCCCGTCGCCCGAGGTGATGACAACCGGGCGTTAGCAGGACAAGGTGTTAGGGAACTCGCCCCACTCGCTGACCGAGGAACAGGTGCCGATGCCCGACATTCTTTCGATCTATGCCGAAGCCCAGCCGGAGAAGCCAGGCGTCATCGACGACAAGCCCGACGGAACCGTGGTCACGTGGACCTACGCCGAGCTCGAGGCACAGTCGAACCGGGTCGCCAACCTGCTGCTCTCGCTCGGGTCCGGTCCGGGCAAGAAGATCATCTGGTGCGGGCCTAACTCGCCCGAGGTCGTGGCCGTGATCAACGCGGCCAGGAAGATCGGCGCCGTCGCGGTCCCGCTCAACTACCGGCTCACGCCCGAAGAGGCCGAGTACGTCGTCAACCACAGCGACGCCGCAGATCGCGTACGTCGACTCGGAGCACGCTCCCGATGTTCGCCGCGATGCGCGACAAGCTGGCGAAGGTGCGGCACATCATCGCGGTCGGCGGCCCGGCGCCGGAGGGGATGCTCGTCGGACGCCGACATCGCGGCGGCCTCCGCCGATCCCACCGGACCTGGGCGAGACGGCCGGGACCGGCCGGCACGATGATCTACACCTCGGGCACCACCGGCAAGCCGAAGGGCGCCGTTCGCACCGGCGCGCCCGACCCGGAGGTCATCGGCGCGCTGCTGAACCTGTTCGGCTACACCCCGACGACATCTACATCACCTCCGGCCCGCTCTACCACAGCGGGCCCGGCGCGTTCATGGCCGCGAGCCAGGCCTTCGGCCAGACGATCGTGGTGCAGCGCCGGTTCGACCCGGAGGACTGGCTGCGGCTGGTCGACAAGTACAAGGTGACGTCCACGTTCTCCGCGCCCGCCCTGGTCCGGATGATCTGCGCGCTGCCGGCCGAGGTGAAGGACCGCTACGACCGGTCCTCGATGCGGATCATGCTGGCCAACGCCGCGCCGTGGAGCTTCGCGCTCAAGCAGCAGTACGTGGCCGACTTCCCGCCCGAGTCGCTGTTCGAGATCTACGGCTCGACCGAGCTCGGCGTGGACACGGTGCTCGAGCCGAAGGACCAGATGCGCAAGCCGGGCTCCTGCGGCAAGCCGGCGCCGGGGATCGAGATCAAGCTGTTCGACGAGGACGGCAACGTGGTCACCGGCACCGGCCCGGATCACCCCGGCGAGGTGTACATCCGGTCCAAGGGCGTGTTCGACACCTACTACAAGAACGACGCCAGCTACGAGTCCAACAGCCGCGGCGACTACCACACCGTCGGTGACATCGCCTACTGGGACGACGAGGGCTACCTGTACATCTGCGACCGCAAGAGCGACATGATCATCTCCGGCGGGATGAACATCTACCCGGCCGAGATCGAGGCGGCGCTGGAGCAGCACCCGGAGATCTACGACGTCGCCGTGTTCGGCATCCCGTCGGAGGAGTGGGGCGAGGCGGTGCACGCGACGGTCGTGCTGTCGCCGGGCTCGGCGCTGACGGCCGAGCAGATCACGGCGTTCGGCCGCGAGCACCTGGCCAGCTACAAGGTGCCGAGGTCGGTGGGTTTCGTGGACGAGCTGCCGCGGACCGGGTCGGGCAAGATCCTCAAGCGGCAGCTGCGGGCGCCGTTCTGGGCCGGCCGGACCGCCCAGGTGAGCTAGCCGGGCGCAACGTCTCCACGATCTTCGTCTGATTTGGAGCAGGGTTGGAACTGGTGCATTCCGGCAAGATCCGCGAGGTCTACGCCGACGGAGACGACATCCTGCTGGTCGCATCCGACAAGGTCAGCGTCTATGACGTCGTGCTGCCGACGCCGATCCCGGCCAAGGGCAAGATCCTGACCCAGCTATCGCTGTGGTGGTTCGACCGGCTCGCGGACCTGGTGCCCAATCACGTGCTCTCGGCGACCGACGTGCCCGCCGAGTGGGCCGGCCGGGCGATCCGGTGCCGGCGGCTGAGCATGCTGCCGGTCGAGTGCATCGCCCGCGGTTACCTGGCCGGCCTCGGCCTGGCCTCCTACCGCGAGTCCGGCGCGGTGTCCGGGGTGCCGATGCCGGCCGGGCTCAGCGAGGGCTCTCGGCTGCCCGAGCCGGTCTTCACGCCCACGACCAAGGCCACCGTCGGCCACGACGAGTTCATGACCTACGACGACGTGGTGACCGCCCTCGGCCCGGACACCGCGGCCGAGCTGCGCCTGCTGACGCTGGAGATCTACCGCCGCGGCGCGGAGATCGCGGCCGAGCGCGGGATCATCATCGCGGACACCAAGGTGGAGTTCGGGCGGGCACCCGACGGCTCCATCGTGCTGGCCGACGAACTGCTCACCCCCGACTCATCCAGGTTCTGGGCGGCTGCCGAATGGGCTCCAGGCGGCCCGCAGCGGTACCTGGACAAGCAGTACCTGCGCGACTGGTCCGCCACCATCACCAGCTGGGACCGCAAACCGCCAGGCCCCGACGTACCTGGGACGTCGTCGCCGCGACCAGGGACCGGTACGTCGAGGTGTACGAGCGCATTACCGGCAGCGCGTGGCGGGACTGACCCGATCCGGACCGGCAGTCCCCGTGGCTTCGTCTTCGGGTCCGCCGGGCCGGCCGGCTGCGGGCCGGCGGGCGCGGCAACGACCGAGCTGGCCAGCACGGTGCCGGCCGGTGATGACGCCGTCGCGTACCTCGTAGCTGATCCGGTAGCTGCGCATCGACGCCGCCGGTCTGGAGCGCCAGCAGCTGGACCGTCACGTGGTCGCCGACCACGCGCACCGACTCGATCTCGTCCCTGACCGTGCTCGCGTACCCGGCGATCATCGCGTGGTAACTGCGGCTCAGGTTGATCCCGCCGAGCTCCCAGACCTGATGCCAGTGGCGTGCGTTGATCGCGGCGAAGAACGCGAGCACCACGGCCCGCGGCGGCGCGGTCACCGCGATGTGCTTGCGCTGATCCGTGTGCGGCCGCGGCAGCGCGCCAGCGCTGACGCTGGCGCGGCTGCGCGGCGGATGCTGGCCGGCCAGCATCGCGCCGGAGGCGCCGCCCGCCGCGAGCACGAGGGCGAGGCTCCACCCGGCCAGCGCCGCCTTGCTGTGCCACGGCCTGGCGTACCGGGCGTAGCGCGGATACCTGGCAGGCCGGGTGCGGTCGGGGCGTGCGTGGCGCTCGGGCGGGAATGGGGCAGCACCGGGATCGCGACGGCCGGCCCGGGGTCACGGCCGGGGCCGGCGGCCGCGGGCTGCACGGAAGGAACGGGGCATGCCGGGACAGCCAGTCGGCCGGCCGTGCCGCCGAGCCGAATTCGTCGAGCAGCTCGCCGGTCGTCGGGCGGGCGGCCGGGTCCTTGGCCAGGCACCGCTCGATCAACGGGCCTGAGCTCGGCCGGCACGTGCCCGAGCGACGGGCTGCCGTGGACCACCCGGTACAGCAGCGCGGGCGCTGGCGCGGTGCCGAATGGCGGCCGCCCGGAGGCCGCGAACGCGAGCACGCCGCCGAGGCTGAAGATGTCCGCGGCCGGGCCGACGTCCCGGCCGGCGGCTTGCTCCGGCGACATGAAGCCGGGTGAGCCCAGCACCCGGCCGTTGCGAACTCAGCCAGGCCGGATCCGCGGCGCGGGAGATGCCGAAGTCGATGATCCGCGGCCCGTCGATGGCGAGCAGCACGTTCGACGGCTTGAGGTCGCGGTGCACGACGCCCGCCGCGTGCACCGCGCCGAGGCCGCCTGCCAGCGCCGGCTGCCAGCGTGCGCACCGAGGTGATGCTGAACGGGCCGTGACTGGCCACGGCGTCCGCCAGCGACGGGCCCGCGACATACCGCGTCACCAGCCAGGGCTGCGGGCCGTCGGGTTCCGCGTCGACGACCGGCGCGGTGAACGGCCCGCTGACGCGCTTGGCGGCCTCGACCTCCTGCGCGAACCGGCGGCGGAAGTCGGCGTTGCCGGCGAGATCGGGCCGGATCAGCTTCACTGCCACCATGACGCCGCCGGGTGACCGGCCTAGGTAGACGCGGCCCATGCCGCCCGAGCCGAGCCGGTGCAGCAGGCGATACTGGCCAACCAGCTCGGGGTCCCCTGGCTGTAGCGCATCCATGTACGCCCGCCCCCGCGCAGTTCAGGACGACAAGTGCAGCAATCGCAATGTATCCGCGATCTGACGGACACGACGAGATGCCGCGACGGCCACTGTTTGCTATTTAGGCGGCGCTGCGTACCGCTCGCCCTCGGGCGCGGACGCTGTGCCGCGTCCAGCAGTGGATCAGGCGGTCAGGCACGTACCTGGCCCTGTCAGCCAGTGCCGGCTAGCGTCAGTAGCGGCCGGTAGCGTGCAAGCGCAGCGGGCAGCGGAGGGCCGCCACCGAGAGCGCCGGAGGCACAGTCGCATGAGTACCAGCGGAAGCACCGTGACTGGCGAGCGAGCCGACATTCTGAAGCACCCTCGACCCAGCACCGCGAGTTCCTCCGCTTCACCACCAATGGACCTGACCGACGAGCAGGCGGCAGCCAGCACCACGGTCAGCGAGCTGTGCCTCGGCGGACTGATCAAGCACGTCACCGCCGTCGAGCGGCAGTGGGCCCGGTTCATCGTGGAAGGACCGGCACGCGCCGACCGACTGGCAGGACGAGGCCGCGGTGCAGGAGTACCGAACGGCTTCCGGATGCTGCCGGGCGAGACGCTGGCGGGCCTGCTCGACGACTACGAGGCCGTGGCGCGCCGCGACCGACGAGCTGGTGGCGACCCTGCCGAGCCTGGACGCCGAGCAGCCGCTGCCGGAGGCGCCGTGGTACGAGAAGGGCGCGAGCTGGTCCGCCCGCCAGGTGCTGCTGCACATCATCGCGCGAGACCTCGCAGCACGCCGGGCACGCCGACATCATCAGGGAAGCCATCGACGGCGCGAAGACGATGGGGTAGGCCGCCCGGCTGCTGCGTCTGCCATGATCGGCTAACCGGTCGCGGCGGCGGGGTAGAGGATCTGGTGTGATCAGCAAGCGGGAGCAGGCGGGCCCGGACAGCCTGCGTCCGATGCTCGCCACCGCCGGGACGCTGCCGGCCCGCGACGCGGGCTGGGCGTACGAGATGAAATGGGACGGAATCCGGGCGCTGGCGTTCCTGGCCGACGGCGTCGTCCGGCTCCGGTCCAGGACCGGCCGCGACATCAGCCACGTGTACCCCGAGCTGGCCGGGATGGCCGCCGTGGTGGACGCCAGGCAGGCGGTGCTGGACGGGGAGGTCGTCGCGTTCGGCGCCGACGGCTGGCCGGAGTTCGAGGCGCTGCAGCAGCGGATGAACATCGCCTCGGCCGCCCAGGCGCGGGCGCTCGCGGCCAGCGTGCCCGTCAGCTACCTGGCGTTCGACCTGCTCTGGCGGGATGACAAGCCGCTGATCGACCAGCCGTACGCGGACCGCCGGACCGGCCTCGACGCGCTCGGGCTGACCGGCGGCAACTGGCAGGCCCCGCCGTCGTTCGCCGGCATCGCCGGCGCGGACGCGCAGGCGGTCTCGCTGGAGCAGCGGCTGGAAGGCATCGTGGCCAAGCGGGTGCAGTCCAGGTACGAGCCGGGCCGCCGGTCGCCGTCCTGGCTGAAGATCAAGAACTTCCTGCGCCAGGAGGTGGTCGTCGGCGGCTGGAAGCCGGGTGAGGGCGGTCGCGCGGGCGGGATCGGCTCGCTGCTGGTCGGGGTGTACGAGGCCGGCCAGCTGGTGTACTCCGGACACGTCGGCACCGGGTTCACCCAGCAGACGCTGGGCATGCTCGGCGGCTAGGCTCGCGCCGTTGCGGCGGGACACCTCGCCGTTCGGGGCCACCGTGCCGCCCGAGGACGCCAGGTTCGCGCGCTGGGTCGAGCCGGTGCTGGTGGCCGAGATCGCGTACACGCACTGGACCAGGTCCGGCCGGCTCCGCGCGCCGTCGTACAAGGGCCTGCGCGACGACAAGGACGCCGCCGAGGTGGTCCGTGAGCAGTGACCAGCAGAAAGTGCCAGTCGAGGTCGAGGGCCGCAAGCTGGTGCTCTCGAATCTGGACAAGGTGCTGTACCCGGCGGCCGGCTTCACCAAGGCGCAGGTGCTCGACTACTACCAGCAGATTGCGGCCGTGCTGCTGCCGCACATCGCGCAGCGGCCGGTGACGATCAAGCGGTACCCGGACGGAGTGGACGGCAAGTTCTTCTTCCAGAAGAACGCGCCCGCGGGACGGCCGGACTGGGTCCCGACGGCCAGACTGCCGTCGCCCGGCTCGACCAAGTCGCGGGAGACGATCGAGTACATCCTGGGCGGCGACCTGCCGACGCTGATCTGGGCGGCCAACCTCGCCGCGCTTGAGCTGCACACGCCGATGTGGCGGTATCCCGACGCGGGCAGGCCCGACGTGCTGGTGTTCGACCTGGATCCCGGCCCGCCCGCGACCGTGGTGGAGTGCTGCGCCGTCGCCCTCCTCTTGCATCCGCTGCTCACCGAACGCGGGCTGGAGCCGGTCGCCAAGACGTCCGGCGGCAAGGGCCTGCAGGTCTACGCCGCGGTGTCGAAGATGACCTCGGAGCAGGCCAGCGACCTGGCGAAGGAACTCGCGGAGCGGCTGGAGGCGGACGAGCCGGACCTGGTCGTGTCGCGGATGACGAAGGCGCTGCGGCCGCGCAAGGTGCTCATCGACTGGAGCCAGAACAACGCGGCGAAGACCACGGTCGCGCCTTACTCGCTGCGTGCCCGTGAGCAGCCGACGGTCTCCACGCCGGTCAGCTGGGACGAGGTCGAGGCGTGTACGCAGGCGGCTGACCTCGTCTTCACGGCCGACGACGTGCTGGCCAGGGTGGCCGCGCACGGCGACCTGTTCGCGCGCCACGCTCGGCGGTGGCTAGCCCACCTGGTCGAACTCGCCGGCTCTGATGGCGGCGGTGAACGCACGCCACGACGCCGGGGTGACACTGAGCACGGCGTCCGGGCGCGCGCTGTCGCGCAGCAGCACGACGCCGTCCTGATGCGACACTTCAACGCACTCTTGCAGCCTGCAGCGGCTCGGCTTGCGCCAGCCTCCGGCCCGGCTCGGGCCCGGTCCTGATACCGCTAAATCGCTCATGAAAAGTTGACCCGCTCACTCCAGTTTTGTCACCGATGCCTGCTGTGTCGTACCCCGTTCCGGTGCCGTCGAGACCTGCGCGTGCCATGAAAGTCTTCGTGCAAGTTTCGCAATAGCCTTATGCGGCGGCTCATGCCGACGTAACGTGAATGCCACGTTGTGCAGTGGATTAGTTCGTGTTTGTAGTTCCGGGAGCCGCCGATGCGATTCAGCATCCTCGGACCGTTACTTGCCGAAGCAGACGACGGCGCCCGGCTCGGCTTATGCCGGCCCTCGCAGCGCGCCACGCTCGCGGTGCTCTTGCTGCACGCAGCCCAGCCCGCCAGTAAGAACCTGCTGATAGACGCCCTCTGGGGGGACCAGGCTCCGCGGGATGCTGACACCGCGCTGCGGGTGCGGATGCGCGAAGTGCGGCGGGTGCTCGCCGGCCACGACCGCGTGCAAACGCATCCGGCCGGCTACCAGATCGTCGTGCAGCCGGGCGAGCTGGATGCCGACGACTTCCTGACGTTCACCAAGCGCGGCCGGAAGGCGCTTGACGACGGCAACGCCGAGGAAGCCGCCCGGCTGCTGTCGCAGGCGTGCGCGCTGTGGCGGGATCCGCCGCTGGCCGACGTGCCGGACACCGCCGGTGGCCCGGGGCCCCGCGACGGCGCTGGCCGAGCAGCTCCGGGCCGCGCGCGAGTGGCTCATGGACGCACGGCTCGCGCTCGGCCAGCATCACGAGATGCTCAGTCAGATCCGCGCCGGGCTCGTCGCCGACCCGATGTCCGAGCACCCGCACGTGCAGCTCATGCTCGCGCTGTACCGGTGCGGTCAGAAGGTCGCGGCGCTGGACGCCTACAGCCGGCTGCGCGAGCTGACCACCCGCGAGTTCGGCCAGGACCCGGGGCCGGAGGCGAACGAGATGCTCCGGCGGATCCTGGACGACAGCCCGGACCTGCGATTCCAGCCGCGCCCGCTGACGGGCGGCGCGGCCGGGCGGCCAGTCTGGACGCCGCTGCGCCAGCTCCCGGCGCCGCCGCCCGATTTCACCGGCCGGACGCTCGCGATCGACTCGCTCGCCCGGCGGCTGCCCGGGTCCGGGCATGACCGTGACGGTGCTGACGGGACCGCCGGGAGCGGGCAAGACCGCGCTGGCGCTGCGCGCGGCCCACCTGGCCGCCGACGCGTTCCCGGACGGCCAGCTGTTCGTGAGCCTGGGCGGCAGGCGTTGCTCCCGGGAGCCGCTGGCGCTGCTCGGCGAGCTGCTCCGGTCGCTGGGCGTGCCGGCCGCCAGCGTCCCGGCCGGGCTGGCCGAGTGCGCCGCCATGTACCGGTCGATGCTGGCCGGGCGCCGGGTCCTGGTCCTGGCCGACGACGCGACCGCGGCCGCGCAGCTGCGGCCGCTGCTGCCGGGCAGCAGCGGTGCCGCGGTCCTGGTCACCGCCAGGGCCGGCTGGGCGACCTGGAGGGCGCCCGGCACGTCGAGGTCGGACCGGCTGAGTCCGGACGAGGCGCTGGCGCTGCTCGGCCGGATCGCGGGCCCGTCCCGGCTGGCCGCCGACCGTCCGGCCGCCGAGGCCATCGTCGCGGCCTGCGCGGGACTGCCGCTCGCGCTGCGGATCGCCGGCGCCGAACTGGCCGCCGCGCCGGCCATGCGCGCGGCCGACCTGGCGGCGGAGCTCACGGACGAGCCTGGTCCGCGGCCGGACGGCGCGCTGCGCGCGGCGCTCGCCATCGGCGACCTCTCGGTCGCCCACCGCCTGGACGAGGCGTGGTATTCGCTCCGACTGGACGCGCGGCTCGCGCTGTGGCTGCTCGCGCACGCGCAGCAGGACAGCTGTCCGGATTGGCTGGTGGACGCCGTCGCCGCGGGCTCGCCGGCCACCGTCGGCGAGCTCGCCGACTCCTGCCTGATCCGTCAGGACCCGGCTACCGGCCGGTACAGTCTCGCTCCGTTCGTGGCCAGGTACGCGCTCGCGCAGCCGGTGCCGCGGCCCTACGCCGTCCGCAGCTGGCGGTCGTTCGCCGCGTTCGAGCCGCGCTGGCCGGAGCAGCGGGACTTGCCGAGGGCGGCCGCCGCGGGTTAGCGCGGCCGTTCGACATAGGCGCTTTGAGCTGCGCGCTAACGGCACGCTAACAGCGCGCTCACATCGCACTTCTAGTGGTGCAATCCGCCGATTGCACCGAAGACACCGCGCACCGAGCAGGTCATCCACCGGCAGCACGGAGTGCGCGATATGACCTCGTCCAACCCGCCGGGCGCTCGGCCGGCTGCCCGCCGCCGGGCTGCGTTGCTGGCGGCCTGCCTCGCCCCGCTGCTGGCGGCGTGCGGCGGCGCCGCCGCGCAGGTGCAACTGCCCGTCAAGGCCGCCGCGACCACGTCCGCGCAGCCGGCGGCAGCGCCGTTGACACCGCGCCAGCAGGTCGTCGTGGCCTTCACCGGATACACCGCCGCGATGACGGCCGCGTTCGACTCGCGCAGCCCGGCGCAGGTGCGCCAGTTGCTGCGGCCCGTACCTCGACAGGGCGACGATCTCGAACGCGGTCCGGGCCTTCAGCCGGGCCTGGGGACAGCACGAGATCAGCTACGGCCACGCCGTGCATCACATCATCGGCGTGCACGATCCGGGCCAGCACGGCCTGGGTGCACGACTGCGACGACACCAGCAAGTCCGGCCTGGCCTACGCCGGGACCGGCCAGGTCGTGCCCGGCACGCTCGGCAGTCCCGCACGACAATCTGGTGACCAGGCTCGAATCTCGTCGGCGGGCACTGGCACGTCGGCGTGCAGACCATCGAGGACGTCCCGTGCGCGGCGTGAGGCGGGTGGCAGCCGCGTTGCTGCTCGACCGCGAGCCCTGCTCGCCGCGCCCGCGCTGTCCGGCGCGGCGCGGCGCACGCCGCGGCGGGCAGCGGCGGCGGCTTGTGCACCGTCGACCTCGGCGGCCAGTGGATCACGGTGCAGTGCCAGTACGGCTCTGGCGGCGGCGGCAATCCGGGCGGCGGCGGCAGTGGAGGGCGGCAAGGTGACGCTGGCGTGCGAGTTCACCCCGATCGGCCAGGCCGAAGCGCGGCCAGCTCGGGCTGAAGTGGCCGCCGCCCAAGGGCTTCAGCTGGGCGTTCATGCAGTGCATCGGCGGCCGGGTGGGACCGGGCGCGCTGGCCGTCCTCGTCAGCACCGCCACCGGCGCGCCCGCCGTCACGCCGCAGCAACTGCTGCAGCAGGCCCTGCAGCGAGCTGCAGGTGCCGACGCTGCGCGCGCAGACGGCGCCGCCGCGGGGCCGCGACGCGCTGGTCGGCCTGCCGGAGTGGTTCTGGGTGGCGCGAGCGCAGTGGCACCCGCGTGAGCGTCACCGTGTCGGCCGGCCCGGTGTGGGCGACGGCCACCGCGACCCCGGCCGGCCTGTCCTTCCAGCCGGGCGCCGGACTCGGCCCGGTCACCTGCCCGGGACCGGGTACCGCCTACAACCCGGCCCGGCCGGCCGCGCGGCAGCACACCGACTGCTCGTACACCTACCTGCAGCCCTCGGCGGGCCAGCCGGGCAACGCCTACCAGGCATCGATCACCGTCACCTGGAATGTCTCCTGGACCGGGTCAGGAGGAGCTGGCGGCGTGCTCGACGCCGGCCTGCAGGTCCCGTTCACGTTCCCGATCCCGGTGGCACAAGGAGAGGCCTTGGTGAAGAGCTCATGAGCCGGCAACCCCCGGCCGGTATCGGCACCGCGTACTTCCCGGCCACGGATGTGCCGCCGAACGGCAGCGGCACCGGGGCCGCGTCGGCCGCACCCGGTCAGCTGCGCAGCCTGCCGCGGCGGCGGCGGCCGGCGATGGTCGCGCTCGCCATCGCGCTAGCCGGTGCGGGCGTGCTGATCAGCGCCGAGGTCTACCAGCGCACCGACCACCAGGTACCGGTCGTCGTGATCACCGGTGCGGTCCCGGCATTCGGCGTCATCTCGGCCGGCGACCTCGGCGTCGCCAACGTCTCGGTGCCGGCCGGCGTGCACGTGATTCCCGGTTCTCAAGTGGGCGCAGGTGACCGGCGAGATCGCCGCGGTAGCGCTGCGTCCGGGCACGCTGCTGAACCCGGCCGATCTCACCGCCGCCCAGCCGCCCGGGTCCGGGCAGGTGCTGATCCCGGTCCCGGTCAAGCCGGAGACGCTGCCCGCCAGCGGGCTCGCGCCGGGGGACCACGTGCTCGTCGTGCCGACGCCCGGCGACCAGGGTCAGGCGAGCAGCTCGAACGCCGCGCCGGCGCTGACGGCGCCGGTGGCCGCGACGGTCGCGGCGGTCGACGCCAGGGCCGATCAGGACGGCTTCGACGTGGTCGACGTGCTGGTCGCGGCCTCATCCGGCAACTCCGTTGCCGCCCAGGTGTCCACCGGCCAGTTCGCGCTCGTGGTGACCAAGCGCGGGAGGCTGATGGTGGGCTCGCTGTTCGCGCTGACGTCGCCGGGCGGGTCGCCGGGCGTCACGACGGCCGCGCTCGCGCTGGCGTTCACGTGGCCCGGCCCGGTGATCGTGGCCGAGTGCGACCCGGCTGGCGGGGCCGTGCTGGCGGGCGCGCTGGCCGGGCACCTGCCGGGCGGGCCGGGACTGGTGGAGCACGCGATCGAGGCCGGGCACAACCCGCACGCCGCGGCGAGCGGGCTGCCCGCGCAGCTCGTGCCGCTCGACGCCAACCGGACCAGGATGCTGCTGCCAGGCCTGACCGATCCCCGCCAGGCGGCTGGGCCTCGCCGCCGCCTGGCCGGCCGTCGCGGCCAGCCTGGCCGCGCAGTCCGGTGACGTCATCGCGGACTGCGGCCGCCTCGACGCCGGCGCCGGGGCGCCGTACGCGGTGCTGGCCGCGGCGGCGACGGTGGCGTGGTGCATGCGGCCGACGCTGCGGCAGGTGTGGGCGGCCCGGCCGCGGATCGAGATGCTCGGCCAGCTGCGCGGCGGCACGGACCGCGTAGTCCTGCTGCTCACCGGCCCGGGCGCGTACCCGGCGAAGGAGATCGCGGCCGACCTGGGCGTCGAAGTCGCCGCCACGCTGCCGGACGATCCGAGGTCCGCCGCCGTGCTGTCCGACGGCGAGCGCCGCCGCCGGTTCGGCTCCGGCGAGCTGATGACCGCCGCGACCGCCGCCGGCCAGGTACTGCGGCGCGGTGTGGGCCAGCCAGTCCGAGTCGACGGCCGTCCGAGATGAGTCGCGCTCCGCGAACGGAGCGGGCGGATGAGCCTGCAGTGGCCGCCGCCCCCGCCGGCCGACCTCAGCCGGATGCTGCCCGCCGAGCCCGCCGTGCCGCCGGAGGAGCAAGCCGGGTGGCACTCGGCGCCTGGCAGCGGGCTTGCCGGCAGTGGCTTCGGTGGCGCTGGGTTCGGTGGCGCCGGGCTCGCGGGCGACGGGCCCACGGCCGCGACGGCAGCCCGCAGCTGCCGGTGCCGCCCGGCGGGCTCACCGACCCGCGGCTGCTCGGCGGCGTCAGCGAGATCACCGCGATGATGGCGGCGCAGCTGGACGACGGCGCGAGCACCGAAGACGTCATGCCGCGTCATCAGGGAGGCGACCCGCCGCTGGCTGGAGTCGCAGGTGCGGTCGGGTCTGCTGCCGGCCTCGGCGGGCGGCGAGCTGGACCGGCTGGCGCGCGCCGTGCATGACCGCCGGTACGGGCTCGGGCCGCTGTCGGACTACCTGCGTGACCCGCAGGTGGAGAACGTCGACGTCAACGGCTGCGATCAGGTCTGGGTGACGTACGCCAGCGGCGAGCGGGTGGCAGGCCCGCCGGTCGCGGCGAGCGACGAGGCGCTGATCGCGATGATCCGCACGTGGGCGACCAGCGGCGGGCAGACCGCGCGGGACTTCTCCGCAGCGGCGCCGCTGGTCAACGTCGCGCTGACCGGCAGCGCGCGGCTGACCGCCACGATGTCGGTGACGCCCGCGGCCGTGCGTCTCGCTGCGGCGGCACGGCCAGCCCGACATCACGCTCGGCAGGCTCGTGCAGCTGGGCACCATCGACGCCACCGTGGCCGCGTTCCTCGCGGCCGCCGTCCGCGGCCGGTGCAACATCATCGTCACCGGCGGTGTCAACGCGGGCAAGACGACGCTGCTGCGCGCGCTGGCGAGCGAGATCCCGCCCGGACGAGCGGGTGGCCACGCTGGAATCGGAGTACGAGCTCTACCTGCACGAGCTCGGCCAGCATCCGGACGTGATCGCGTTCGAGGCCCGGGAACCGAACTCCGAGGGTGTCGGCGCCATCACCCTGCACGACCTGATCGCGCACGCGCTGCGGCACAACCCGCGCCGGATCCTCGTCGGTGAGGTCCGGCGGGACGAGATCATGCCGATGCTCGAGGCGATGAACTCGGGCCAGGACGGCTCGATGTGCACGCTGCACGCCAACTCGCCCGCCGAGGCGTTCGACCGGATCCTGATCCTCGGGCTGCGCGGCGGCCTCGCGCTGGCCGAGCGGGCCATCCACATCCTGGTCGGCATGGCGGTGGACCTGATCGTGCACGTCCGCCGCGGCTACGACGGCAACCGCACCGTCCGGTTCGTGACGGAGATCCTCGAGGTGATGCCGCCCGGTGACACCGAGCGCCCGGCGGTGAACCGGCTGTTCCTGCCCGATCCGCGCACCGGCCGGGCGGTGGCCGCGCACACGCCGTCACCCGGCATGCTGACCCGGCTCGCGGCCGTCGGGTTCGACGCGGGCCTGCTCGAACAGCACCGGGCCGGTCAGGTCCCGCCGGGCATGCTCGCGGCCGCGGCGGTGGCGCAGCAGCGCTGGCGTCAGCCGCCGCCCGGCCAGCCGCCCCGGCAGCAGCAGCCCAGGCCGCAGGCCGCAGCCGGCCTTCCGCAGCCCGCGAAGGCTGGTTCCGGTGATCACGCTGGCCGGCGTGGCCGGCGGCCTGATCGTCGCGGGGATCGTGCTCCTGATCATGGAGCTCACCCGGCGGCAGCCCGCACCGGGCACGCCGCCGCGCGCCGGCCGGCAGGCTCAGCCGCGGCGACCCGCAAGCGCGCGCTGATCGCGGTCGGCACCGGCCTGGTGGTGCTGGCGGTGACCCGCTGGCCAGTGGCCGGGATCGTGGCGGTGGCGGCCGTGCTGTTCCTGCCGCGGATCACCTCCGCGCGCGCCGCGAAGCAGCGCGTCGCCGTGCTCGAGGGACTCGAGCAGTGGACGCGCCGCCTGTCCGACATGCTCACCGCTAGCCGCGGCCTCGAGGACGCGCTGGAGGCATCGGCCCGCACGGCGCCGGCCGTGATCGAGCCGGCCGTCTCCCGGCTGGCCCGGCGGCTCGCGGCGCGGACCGGCACCGAGGAGGCGCTGCGGGCGTTTGCGGCCGAGATCAACGACCCGGCCGGCGACCGGATCGCGGCCGCGCTCATCATCGCGACCGGCCGGCGCGGCGGCGGCGTCCGGGACGTGCTGAACTCGCTCGCGGTCATGCTCGGCCGGGACGTCGCCGCGCGGCGCGAGATCGAGGCCGACCGCGCGCAGCACCGCACCACGGTCAAGTGGCTCACCGCGTTCGTGGCGGGCTTCACGATCTTCGCGGTGCTGAACCGGTCGTACTCCGCGCCGTACGGGACCGCGGCCGGCGAGCTCGTGCTCGCCTTCGTGGCCGGCCTGTACGCGGGCGGCCTGCTGTGGCTGCACCATCTCGGCATCGGTGCCGGTGCCCGGCCGATTCCTCGCCGAGCGGCCGTCCGCCCGCGGCCGGGGGAGCCAGGGATGAGCGTGTGGATTGTCGCTGTCCGGGCTGCTGGTCGGCCTCGCCGTCACGCTGCTCATCCGGGAGCTTGCGCCGGCTGGCCCGAGCCTGCGCGCGGCCATCGGCCGGCTGGACGCGCGGCCGGAAGCCGCGCCGGTGCTGCCGTCCCGGTCCCGCGAGCTCGCGCGTAACCTCAGCCGCGAGCATGCCCTGGCTGCCCGTGCCGTCCGGCCGATCTGCGATTGCTGGGTCAGGCGACCGAGGACTGGCTGGCCAGCAAGGTAATGCTGGGACTGGGCGGCCTGGTCGTCGTTCCGGTATTGAGCGGGTTGCTGTCGCTGAGCGGCCGCAGCCTGCCGTGGAGCCATCCCGGTCGCGGGCCTCGCTCGCCCTCGGACTCGCGCTGTTCTTCGCGCCTGACCTGGTGACCAGGGTGAACGCGGCCGAGAAGCGCCGGGACTTCCGGCACGCGCTGACCAGCTACCTGGACCTGGTCGCGCTGGAGCGCGGCGCGGGCGCGGCGCCGACCGAGGCGCTCGAGGCGGCGGCCGACGTCGGCGGCGGCTGGGCGTTCGAGCGGATCGCCGCGGCGCTCGACGAGGCGCGGAAGGCAAGCAGGCCACCGTGGGACGGCCTGGCGAAGCTCGCGGCCGACACCGGCATCCCGGAGCTGTCGGACCTCGCCGAGATCGCGGGCATCGCCGGGAACGAGGGCGCGCGCATCCTCGAGACCCTCGCCGCCCGGGCCGAGTCCATGCGCACGGAGGCGCTGGCGGCCACCAAGGCCCAGGCCGGGTCGCGCAGCACGACGATGGTGCTGCCGATCGCGATGCTGGCCGCGGGCTTCCTCGTCCTGCTGATCTTCCCCGACTTCTACCGGATCTTCGGGTGACTCCTGACCGTCGAGAGGAACGCCATGCACCCCATCGTCCTGCACTACTTCATCACCCGGCTCCGCGCCCGCATCGCCGCGGTCAGGTCGGGCGAGCTTGACCGCGGCGCGCTCAGCCTCGAGTGGGTGGTCATCGCCATCGGCCTGGTCGCGGCCGCGGTCGTCGTCGGCGCGTTCGTCATGAACTGGGTGAACAGCGAGGACGCGAAGATCACGGGTCCGTGACTCTGCGGGAACGGCTCCGGTATCTGGCCCGCCGCGCGGCCGGCTCGGGCCGGGACGACGGCGGCGCGCTCACCCTCAGCTATGTCGTCGTGCTGCCGGTCATCTTCCTGTTCCTGATGTCGGTGATCCAGGCCTCGTTCTGGTTCCTGGCCAGGGACGCGGCGCTGGCCGCCGCGCGGCAGGGCGCGGACGCCGCGCGCGGTCGTGGGCGCGTCGCTGGCCTCCGGCGAGTCGACCGCGCTGAGCTTCGCCCGCCAGGCCGGCTCGGGCTACCTGATGAACCCGGCCGGCGACCGTGCGGCACAGCAACGCCACCACGGTCGCGGTCACGGTGTCCGGCCGGGTGCCCAGCTTCGTGCCCGGCCTGACCGTGCGCGTCTCCGAGACCGTGCAGGCTCCGGTCGAGGAGTTCCGGCCGTGACCGGGCGGCGGCGGCGCACGCATTCGCCCGCGGACGAGGGCAGCGCGGCGCTCGAGCTCGTCGTGCTCGCGCCCGTGCTGCTCGTGCTGCTGGCCCTCGTCATCGCGGCCGGCCGGACGTCGATCGCGCAGTCGTCGGTGGACGCGGCGGCGCGGGACGCCGCCCGGCAGGCGTCGCTGGCGCTGAATCCGCAGGCGGCCCAGCAGGCCGGGCTCGCCAGCGCGCGGCAGGCCCTGCAGGCGGACGGGCTGGACTGCGTGACCGAGAGCGTCGCTCGTCGACACCGGCGGGACGGACAGCGGCTTCGGCCTCGCGCCGGGCACGCCCGCCCAGGTCTCGGCCACCGTGTCCTGCCAGGTGCCGCTGTCGGACCTGTTCCTGCCCGGGCTGCCGGGCGTGCACACGATGACCGCCACCTTCTCCAGCCCGCTCGATGTGTACCGGGCGAGGTGAGCCAGGCGTGCGCTGTCACTGGCGATGTCACAGCCCGGCCGGGTCATGCTGGGCCCGCAGCGGCCGGGTCGCGGCCGCGGCGCGGGAAACGTGCGGGAGCAGGATGAGACGAGCCGGGCGCGCGGCGGCGGGACGGCGAGCGCGGCGCGCTGTCGCTGATGATCGTCGTGCTGTTCGTCGCGCTCATCGCGCTGACGGGCATCGTCGTCGACGGCGGCGCGAAGCTCGCCGCGTACGAGAACGCGGAGGCGCTGGCGCAGGAGGCCGCCAGGGCGGGCGCCACCACCGTGAATACCTCTCGCGCCTACGGCTCGGGATCCTTCGTGGTGGATCCGGGCCTGGCGGTGTCGGCCGCGCAGCAGCTACCTGCGCTCGGCCGGATACCGCGACTACTCGGTGTCCGCGATCGGCAACCGCGCGATCGAGGTGAGCGTGACCATCACCGAGCCCACCAGGTTCCTGTCGCTGATCGGCGTGCAGTCCTTCAGCTGCACCCGGACGGCGACGGCTTCGCTGGTGACCGGCGTGACAGGAGGGACATGATCAGTCGCGCACGCACCCTGCTGACCGGGATCACCGCGCTCGTCATCGCTGATGGCCGCGGTCGTCGGCCTCCCGGTGGTGCTGTACCGGTTCGGCGGTTCGCCGCTGCCGCAGCACCTGGCCAGCTGGCAGCACATCCGGGCGGTGCTGACCAGCCGGGATAACGGCTCGCTCCTGCTCGGGGTCATCCGGGACCTGTCGTGGCTGGCGTGGCTGCTGTTCAGTGTCGCCGTGCTGGCCGAGATCCAGGCGGCGATCCGCGGCCGCAGCGCGCCCCGGCTCTGGCTCGGAGTCCTGCAAGGCGGCGCGGCCCGGCTGGTCGCGCTCGCTGCGCTCACCTTCGCCGCATCTCCGGCCATCAGCCTGGCTGC
This sequence comes from uncultured Actinomycetota bacterium, assembly GCA_963726425.1. Lineage (GTDB taxonomy): Bacteria > Actinomycetota > Actinomycetes > Streptosporangiales > Streptosporangiaceae > JAJYUU01. The sequence continues at coordinate 227,275 of CAVSCN010000023.1, forward strand.
ATCGGCTGCGCCGCTCGCGACCGCTCACTCCGGGCCTGCTGCCCGGTCCGGCGACCCGCAGCCTGATCGGCGACCGCAACTGGTCAGCTTCGGCGCGCCAGTCTGGCGCCGCGCGCCAGCCAGGACAAGGCCGAGGCCCGCGACGGTCACGGTCCGGCCTGGTGACTGCCTGTGGTCCATCGCCGCGCGCTATCTCGGCGCGGGCGACCGATACCCGGAGATAGCGAGCATGAACTACGGCCACGACATGGGGCGACGGGCAGCGTCTTCACCAATCCGTCGCTGATCCAGCCGGGCTGGCGGCTGACGCTGCCCGCGACCGCCCAGCCCGGACGGCCCGGTCGTGACGAGCACCGGCGCCACTCATCACCTCGGCCACCCCACGAAGGACCCGCACTACCGCGGCGGCACGCCGCGGCGCAGCAGCACCAGGCCCCAGCCGCACCCGCCGCTGGCTCGACCGCGCCCGCGAGCGCGCCCGTGCCTGGTTCGACCGTGCCTGGTTCGACCGTGCCTGGTTCAGGCGTGCCCGCCAGTGGCGTCAGCGCGGTCAGCCCGCCCGCCGGGCAGGCCAGCTATCAGACCTCGGCGAACGACGCGGCCGCGAGCGATCGGCTGCCCGAGATCGCGGTGTTCGCCGCGGGCGCGCTGGCCGGGGCCGTGCTGACCAGCCTCGGACGGCTGCGGCGCAGACAGCGGCAGTACCGCCGCCGTGGCCGGCGCATCCCGCTGCCGGCCGACCCGCAGGTGCTTGCCGCCGAACGCAAGCTGCGCGCCGCCGCGCCGCCGGACGGGCCGGTCTCGACGCTGCCGGATGCGCTGCGCAGCCTGGAGAGCGGCATCGTGACGGCCGGGCACGTGCTGCCGGACATCGTCGGCCTGCACGTCACGCCGGACGTGCTGGAGGTGCTGCTGGCGGCCCCGGCGCTCGATTCGCCGCCCCCGCCGTACACGATCAGCCCGGGCCGGCAGGGGATGTGCTGGCAGCTGGAGCTGCCCGGGTACGGGGCAAGCGAAGACTCCGGCGCGCCGGGCGGCTCCGGCGCGCCGGTCCTGCACGGCAGCGGGCTGCTGCCGGGCCTGTTCACCGCCGGCGGCACCGACGCCGGCTACCTGCTGCTGGATCTGGAGTCGCTGCAAGTCACCGGGTGTGACGGGCCGCCCGAGCTGGTCGATCAGGTCGTGGCCGCGGCCGCGACCGAGCTGACTACCGGGCAGTGGAGCGGCTGGTATGACCTGATCCTGGTGGGTTTCGACGAGCTGTCGGTACTCGGCCGGGCGGAGCACTGCGCGACCGTCGACGACGCGCTGAGCCTGCTGACGGAGCGGTGCATGGTGATCAGCGATCGGCTCGCCGACCAGCCGCCGGCCGACGTCCGGCAGTTGCGGCTGGCCGCCCCGGACGACGAGGACTGGGGTCTGACCATCCTCGTCAGCCGGGTCGAGCCGACCCCCGATCAGATGACCCGCCTGCTGGAGCTGGCCGAGGACGGGCCCGGCGGCATCGCCGCGCTGGTGGCCGGCGATCCGGAGACCGACGACGGCCGGATGGCGCCGACCGTGCTGCAGGTCGCCCCGGACCCGCAACGCCCTGGCGGCATCGTCGCCAACGTCATCCCGTTGCAGATCGTGGTCCGGCCGCAGGCGCTCAACGAAGCCGAGTACGAGGCCATCAGCACGCTGTTCGCGGTGGCCGCAGACCTCGACGACGTCAGCCCCGAGCAGGTGCCGTACGCCGTGTACGGGGCGCCGCCGTGGCTGCCGGACGCCGCGGTGCTGGACGCGGACGGCGATGCAGCCCGGCCGTGGACGGACGACGCGGAGCAGGACGTCGCGGCCGGGCCCGACGACGCTACCGGGCCGTCCTGGCCGGACGGCCCGGGGCGGGATGCGGGTGCTGGCCGGGCCGGCGCCATCGGCGATCTCGGCTGGCACGACGCGGGCGAGTTCGCCGGGCGCGGCTGGGCCACGGATCCGGACGGTCAGCTGCCGCAGCAGGGAGCCGGTGCGCCGTGGCTGACCGCGGTGCCCGATGGCGAGACCGCCTGGGGTACCGAGGATGAGCGGCCAGCCGATGATGCGTGCGCGGGGCATCGTGGCAGCGACGCGGGGTCGGTCGGCGGCGGGTACGGCGGCGCACCCGCCGGCGCGGGTGATGGGCCGATGACGGACGGATATCCCGAGCCCGGCACCGGGACGCGGCCGCCGGCCAACAGCAGCTACCACCAGCCGCCAGCGGCGGGCGAAGGGCCGGCCGACGGGTTCGCCGGACGACGCGGCCGACGGGTTCGCCGGGACGACGCCGGCCGACGGGTTCGCCACGCCGCCCTGGGTGAGAGAGCCCGCGGCACCGGTGGCGACCCGGCTGGAGGTGCGGATACTCGGCCCGTTCGTCGTCACCGGCGCGGTGGAGCAGTTGCAGCCGAAGCAGGCGGAGCTCGTGCTGGCGCTGGCGCTGGCGGCGCCTGGCGGCCTGTCCAACTCGGGTCTGTGCAGCATGCTCGGCGCCGATCCGGATCATCCGAAGCCGTCGGATGCGGTCCGGCAGATCATCACCCGCACGCGCCGCCGGCTCGGCCGGGCGAGCGACGGTCGCGAGTACATCATCCACTCCGGCAACGGGAACTATCTCCTGCATCCGGACGCGTGGCTGGACTGGACCGAGTTCCGCCGGCTGATATCCGAGGGGCGAGCGGAAGACATGCGGGCGGCGCTCGCGCTGGTGCGGGGCGAGCCATTCACCGGCAGCTTCCACTGGTGGGTCGACATCCCGCTGATGGAGACGGTGCGGGCGGAGATCGTCGACGCGGCGCTGACGCTCGGGGAGTTCGAGCTGAGCACCGGCGTGCCCCGCGCGGCGGCAAGGGCCGCGCGGGCCGGGCTGGCCGCGGAGACATCGGCCGAGCAGCTGTGGCGGCTGCTGATGATGGCCGAGCACGCGGCCGGGAACACCGCGGGCGTCGCGGAGGCGTGGCGCCGGTGCCTGGACGCGATCGAGGACGTGGCCCCCGGCGGGGAACCGCATCCCGAGACCGAGGCGCTCTACCGGCAGCTCACCGCCGTCGCGGCCCGGCAGCACGCGCCGCTGACCGGCTAGGAATTGCGTTGCGCTACCTCTGTAGCCGGAGTTACTCTGATTGCGCGAGTAACTCAGGGCTGGGAGAGCTGACGTGGTCATGGAACGGGCAGATGCAGCGAACGTCGCGCAGCTGATCAGCGACGAGGTAGCCAAGCGATTCCCGGGCGCTCCGGTGCAGGACGTCGCGGTGCTGCAGTACGGCGACGAGCCGATCGTGGAGCCGGGCGAGGTTGATGGTGCGCGTCACGCTCGCGAGCGCGGACGAGGAGGACGAGCGGGAGAAGACGCTGCACAAGTTCGAGCGTGCGCACCGCAAGGCCATCCACGAGTTCCGCGAGGACCTCAGCGAAGAGGCTGCCGGAGGCACGCAGGCTGGAGTTCCGGACGGCGGGAGAGCACCGCGGACCGACGATCGTGCTGGCCGGGCCGGGCCGGCAGCTCGCGGGCCGGGCGGCCGGCGGCGCGGCGGTGATCTCACCCCGGTGATGGCCCGGCTCGCCCCGGCCGACCTGGAGACACTCGACACGCTGATCACGGCCGGCATCGCGCCGAACCGGGCCGAGGCGGTGCGGTGGGCGCTGGCGCGGATCCGGGAACGGCCCGCGTACGAGCAGATCGTCGGCCAGGACGCGGGAGATCGAGGAACTGAAGGCGCAATTCTGAGCCAGCGGTCCCCCGGGTAGATTGGCCCGGTAGGCCGCCCGGCAGGAAGCGGCGGCCGCGCGACGAAGGGAGCTCCTGACGTGCCCGCATCCGACAGTTCCGCGCGCCCGGTGCTCTGGAATGGCTTCGCGAACATGGCCGGCGCCGCGGGCCGCACGGTCACGATCGTCCGCGGCCAGGCCGCGACCGTCTACGACGACACCGGCCGCTCCTACCTTGATGCGATCGCGAGCCTCTGGTACTGCAACATCGGCTACGGCCGCACGGAGCTCGCCGACATCGCCGCCGCGCAGATGCGGGAGATCGCCGGCTACCAGACGTTCGAGGTGTTCTCCAACCGGCCCGCCGAGGCGCTCGCCGAGCGCGTCGCGACGCTCGTCCCGATCCAGGACGCGAAGGTGTTCTTCACCCCCGGCGGCGGTTCCGACGCCATCGACACCGCGGCGAAGCTGAGCCGCGCCTACTGGCGCGCCGATCGGCCAGCCAGACAAGCAGGTCATCATCGGGCGCACGCACGCCTACCACGGCATGAACGCGTACGGCACGTCGCTCGGCGGCATCCCGGCCAACAGCGACCCGTTCGGCCCGATGGTGACGCCGGTCGAGCACGTCGCGTGGGACGACCCCGGCGCGCTGGCGAAGCAGATCGAGCAGACCGGGCCGGACCGGGTGGCCGCGTTCTTCTGCGAGCCGGTGATCGGCGCCGGCGGCGTCTACTTCCCGCCGGACGGCTATCTGGCCCGGGTGCAGCAGATCTGCCGCGACAACGACGTGCTGTTCGTCGCCGACGAGGTCATCACCGGATTCGGCCGGACCGGCGAGTGGTTCGGCAGCGTCCGGTACGGGCTGCAACCGGACATGATGATCGTGGCGAAGGGACTGACGTCTGGTTACCTGCCGCTCGGCGCGGTCGTCGCCGGGCCGAAGGTCGCCGAGCCGTTCTGGCGGCCGGGATCCGCCGAGATCTTCCGGCACGGCTACACGTACTCGGCCCATCCGACCGCCTGCGCGGTCGGCCTGGTCGAACCTGGACATCCTCGCGCGCGAGCAGCTCGTGGCGCGGGTGCACCAGCTTGAGCCGGTGCTCGACGGCCGCGCTCTCGCCGCTAGCCGGGCACGAGCTGGTGACCGAGGTGCGCACTGGCGCCGGGCTGCTCGGCGCGGTGGAGATCTCCGCCGCCGCGCGGGAGCGCGACCCCGGCCTGGCGCCGCGGCTGGTCGCGGCCATCCGCGATCGCGGCGTGATCACGCGGCTGCTGCGCGGCGTCGCGCTGCAGGTATCGCCGCCGTTCGTCATCACCGAGGACGAGCTCGACCAGATCGGCGAGGTGTTCGGGGCCGCCCTGGACGAGGCCGGCGCGGCTCGCAACGGCTGACGGGTTCGGTGTCCGGCATGGCCGCTGACGGCGTCGTGGTCTGGTACAACCCCCGGTGTTCCAAATGCCGCGGCGCGGAGGAACTGCTGGCTGCCTACGGCGTGTCCGTGGACCAGCTGTTCTACCTGGACACGCCGCCGTCGCCGGCCGAGATCGTGCGGGTGCTGGGCCTGCTCGGCGCGGCCGGTCCGCGAGCGCTGATGCGGACCGCGGAGCAGCGGTATTCCGAGCTCGGGCTCGCCCATGCGAGCGACGACGAGCTCGTCGATGCCATGACCCGGTATCCCGAGCTGATCGAGCGGCCCGTCGTCATCTGGGCGGACCGGGCGGTCGTCGCCCGGCCGCCCGAGTTGCTGCTGCCATTGCTCGAATCTGGCGCCGGGTAGGTCTGTCGGCCGCGGCGCCGCTCAGTCCCGGTGACTCCGGGAGCGGCTACCTCCGGGCCGGGGCCAGCGCCTGCGCTTCCGGCGCGGCCGGGGTCCGGGCCGCAGCCGGGCTGCCCGCCGCGAGCGCGGCCAGCACGCCGAGGGCGGACATGCCCGCGGCGGCGGCCAGGCCGGGCCGGAAGCCGGCTACCAGCCCGGCCGCGGTGCCGAGGTGGCCAGTCGCGCCGAACACCGCGGTGACGATCGCCACGCCAACGACGGACCCGAAGCGCTGCAGCGTGTTCTGCACGCCCGAGGCCTTGCCCAGGTCCTGCGCCGGCACCGCGCTGAGTGCTGCCGCGGGCGCGGTCGGGATCACCATCGAGACGCCGACTCCGGCGACGATGAACGGGATCACGAAGCCGGCGTAACCGGAGGTCGCGGACGCGTGCAGGGCAATCCAGCCGAGGCCGGCGGCCTGCAACGCGAGCCCCGCCACCATCAGCGGCCGCCGGCCGATGCGGTCCGACAGCGCGCCTGCGCCCGGCGCGATCAGCAACGGCGTCAGCGTCCAGGGCAGAAACCGCAGCCCGGTCGCGAGCGGCGAGTAGCCGAGGCCGAACTGGAAGTACTGCGACATCAGGAACGCGGCCGAGAATGTCGAGCCCAGTGACAGGAAGCCGACCAGGTTCGCGGCCGTGAACGCGCGGATCCGCAGCAGCGCGATCGGCAGCATCGGCTCCGGCGCGCGCCGCTCCCACAGCGCGAACGCGGTCAGGAGCACCGCGGCGAGGATCAGCGCGCCGAGCACCGTCGCGCTACTCCAGCCGGTGTCCGTGCTGTGGACCAGGCCCCAGGCGAGGACCGCTGCGCCGGTCGCGGCGAGGACGACACCGGGCACGTCGAGCCTGCTGGCCGGGCCGCGGCTTTCCGGCAGCTTCGACGCGGCGAGGACGGCGGCGACGATGCCGATCGGCACGTTCAGCCAGAAGATCCAGTGCCAGTCCAGGCCCTGCACGACCGCGCCGCCGACCAGCGGCCCGCCGGCGATGGCCAGGCCGCCGATACCGCCCAGGATGCCCACCACGGCGCCGCGCCGCTCCGGCGGGAACGCGGACGCGAGAATCGTCAGGCTGAGCGGGGTCACCAGCGCGGCGCCCAGGCCCTGGATGGCGCGGGCGCCGATCAGCGTGCCCGCGCTCGGCGCGACCGCGCAGGCGGCCGACGCGAGCGTGAACACCAGCAGTCCGGTCACGTACATCTTCCGCCGGCCGAGCCGGTCGCCGAGGGCCGCGGCCGTGATGATGCCGGCCGCGAATGGCAGCGTGTACGCGTTGACGGTCCACTCCAGCGTCGACACGTTGCCGCCCAGGCTCACGTGGATAGCGGGCAGCGCGGTCGCGACGACGAGCGCGTCCAGCGCGGTCATGAAGAAAGCCACCGACGTCAGGGCGAGTGCCCAGCGGCGCTGCGCGATCATGTCCCCACCTCCGGGGGTCGGACGGCGGCGCCTGCGGCGCCTGCTGACCCGGCCGACTCACCCCTCCTACGGGGCGGCCGGCCGCAGATCGACAGGGGCCGGGAAAAAGTTCAGCGAGCTGACCGGCGCTGCACGCGGCGGATCAGCTCGGCGCGCAGCACGCTGTTCTCCGTCGTCTCGATCGCCCGCGACCAGGCCTCGGTGGCGAGCTCCGGCTGGCCCGAGCGGTCCAGCAGGTCGGCCCTGGCCGCGTGCAGCGGGCCATAGCCGTCGAGCTGGCCGGCGCGCACGACCGGCGCGAGCACGGCGAGGCCCGCCAGCGGCCCGTCCGCCATCCCGACCGCGACCGCGCGATTCACCTCGATGACGGGCGACGGCGACCGGCGGGCCAGTTCGCGGTACAGGGCGGCGATCTGCGGCCAGTCGGTCAGCTCGAATGAAGGTGCCAGCGAGTGCAGCGCTGCGATCGCGGCCTGCAGCTGGTATGGCCCGGGCCGTTCCAGCGTGATGGCCGCATCAAGGAGGGCGCTGCCCTCGGCGATCAGATCCTGATCCCACCGGGCCCGGTCCTGGTCGGCGAGAGTGACCGGGTGGCCGTCGGCATCGAGCCGGGCCGCGGCGTGCGAGTGGGTGAGCAGCATGAGCGCCAGCAGTCCCGCGCTGTCCGCGTCGTCAGGCAGGAGCCGGTGCAGCACCCGGCCCAGCCAGATCGCCTCGGCACACAGGTCGACCCGGACCAGCTCGGTGTCACCGCTCGCGCTGTAGCCCTCGTTGAAGATGAGGTAGATGACGGCCTGCACGCCGGCCAGCCGCGCGGTCAGCTCGCTCGCCGGCGGCGGGGCGAACCGGATACCCGCGTCGCGGATCTTGCGCTTCGCGCGGACCAAGCGCTGTGCGAGGGTCGCCTCCGGAGTCAGGAAGCCCGCGGCGATCTCCTTGGTCGTGAGGCCGCCGACGTACCGCAGCGTCAGCGCGACCCGTACCTCCGGCGATAGCGCCGGGTGGCAGCAGGCGAAGATCAGCCCGAGCTGGTCATCAGCCATCTGCGGCTCCTCGGGATCGGTGTCCGGCGGCTGTGCGGTCAGGTCGGCGAGGACCGGGGACAGGCCGTGCGCGCTGAGGTGCGCACGCTCGCGGAGCTGGTCGATCGCCTTCCGCCAGGCGGTGACGGTGAGCCAGGCACCGGGTTTCGGCGGCACACCATCGCGCGGCCAGGTCCGGGCGGCGGCGGTGAATGCCTCGGAGACCGCGTCCTCAGCGGCCTGCAGGTCACCGAGCCGGCGCGCCAGCGTCGCGACGACCGCGCTCCATTCATCCCGGTACGCCCGTTCGAGCGCGGGACCGCTCAATCCAGGGCTTTCTGCCACTCCGCGCCTTCCACGACCGGCCGGACCTCGACCGTGCCGTAGCGCATGATCGGCATCCGGGCCGCCCAGTCCAGCGCGGTGTCCAGGTCAGGGACGTCCAGCAGGTAGAAGCCGAGCAGGTGCTCCTTGGTTTCCATGAACGGGCCGTCGGTGAGCAGCCGCTCGTCCGGCCCGGCGGTCACCGTCGTGGCCGTGTCCGCTGGCCGCAGTTGCTCCGCGCCGAAGGTCACGCCGGATTCCTTCGATGGCGACGGTGTAGTCCGCCCAGTTATCGATGATGCCGTCGTGCGCGGGCTTGGGCGGCCGGTCGATAGCGCCCGGTTCGGAGTAGATCAGCAGCGCGTACTTCATGGCTCCTCCGTCTGTCGGCAAACAGTCCTAGCCTCTCAACGGGAGATCAGGGCCGGGATCGACAGCCGGGCCAAAGTATTTCAGCCGATCTCATCGGGCCGGTAGGCCCGCAGGACGTCGAACTCATTGCCGTCCGGATCGGCCATGACGACCCAAGTCGACTCCGGTCCCTGGCCGACGTCGGCCCGGCTCGCGCCCAGCGCTTCCAGCCGGGCCACCTCGGCGGCCTGGTCCTCCGGCCGCAGGTCGATGTGCAGCCGGTTCTTGCCGGCCTTCTTTTCGGCTACGCGCAGGAACAGCAGGTCAGGGACCACACCTTCCTCCCGGCTGCCGGCCGGCGGTTCCAGCACTACCTCGTCGTCCTCGGCGTGGGTCTGCCGCCAGCCGAGCGCCTCGGCCCAGAACGCCGCGAGCTGAGCCGGGTCGGTCGTGTCGACGCACAGGCACTGGATGCGAATGGTCATGTGCCGACTCTGACGGCCGCGCGATCCGCCTGTCCACCTAGTAGTAACGCCGAGACTGAGCGGTGAAGAACTCGCTCGACTCTCCTGGCCAGAGCAGCGTTACCGCGCAGAGGCCTACTAGCCAGACCGCTGCCGGGAATAGGAGTTGCCAATGGCCGCCTGCGACTGGCCGCCCAAGGCCTGTGACCAAGGCGAGCGAGTCAATGCCGAAGAACACAGTCGAGAGGATGCGTGCCCAGCTCCGGCCGGCCTTGCTCTTACTCGCCATCCACAGCCACATGCCAATGCGGGCCAGGGCGACGACGACGCCGAAGGCCGCCCCGGTGGCCTCAGCCAGGCGCCACTGGCCTGGCGTGAGTTGCAGCGTCGAAACGCTCACCACGCCGCGCCACAGGCGGAAGTAGATCGCGAGGCCCAAGATCGCTACTAGGGCCTCGACGACCGCTCCCGTATACATGAACCGCACGGCAAGCCGGATAGGCGGCGGGGGCTTATTCTTCGCGATCAGCGAGCTCAGGTCCCAGGCCGTCCAGTCGAATGAAGGCTGGTAGGACATGGCGTCATCGTAAGTGTCCGCCATAGGCATTTTTCGTAATTTCATAAGTCGGCCTGCATGCCCGACCTGGCGGCTCGAGCACTACCTCGTCGTCGGCGGCTTCGCTCCGCCCGTTCGGCCGGCCGGCCCGATGTCCAGTGGTTTGCCAGGCGCTGTCCGTTAAATTGGCCTGATGGCCGAACCCGTTAGCCCGCCAGCCGGCCACGGCCTGATGGCGGGCGTGCCCCCGTTCCCGCAAAGCGCTCAGGTGACGCTCGGGAACTGGCAGGAGCCGCCGTTCAACCGGTGGGCGTTCCAGCACGTGCGCGAGCTGATCCCCACGGTCCGGATCGGTCGCGGCGCCGGGCCGGCCCGCAGGCTGCCGCGAGCGGAGCGCGACCTGTCGGGCATTACGTTCCGCAGCGGCGAGCGCGAGCTGACGATCGGGCAGATGCTCGCGGAGAGCTACACCGACGGGTTCCTGGTGCTGCACCGCGGCCGGATCGTGACCGAGCAGTACTTCAACGGGATGGCGCCGGACACGCCGCACCTGCTGATGTCGGTGTCGAAGTCGGTCGTCGCCGCGGTGGCGGGCATCCTCGCCGGGCAGGAGCGGCTGGAGCCGGCTGCCCCGGTCGAGCGGCTCGTGCCGGAGCTGGCGGGCACCTCGTTCGCCGGCGCGACCGTGCAGGACCTGCTGGATATGCGCGCGGGTACTAGGTTCGACGAGAACTACGACAATCTCGACGCAGACGTCCGCACCTACGAGCGGGTGTACCTGTGGCGGCCGGACACCGCCGAGCCCCGGCCGCCGGACGCGCTGTCGTACTACCCGACGCTGGTGAACGACGGCAAGCACGGCGGGCCGTTCCGGTACCGCTCGATCCTTACCGACGTGCTCGGCTGGGTGCTGGAACGGGCGGGCGGCGCCCGGCTGCACGAGCTGATCTCGCGCCTGGTCTGGCAGCCGATGGGCGCCGAGTTCGACGCCGAGATCACGGTGGATGCGCACGGCAACGCGATGGCCGACGGCGGGATCTGCGCGACGCTGCGCGACCTCGGCCGCTTCGGCCTGCTGTTCGGCGGCACCGGGCGGCGCTCCGCCCGGTGGTCCCCGGTGCCGCGGCCGTGGATTGCGGACACGATCGCCGGGGCGATCGACGGCGCCGAGGCGTTCACCGCGGGCGGCGAGGACCTGCGGTTTCCGGCAGGCGCCCACTACCGCAACTGCTGGTGGGTGTCCGAGCCCGCCGTGCCGTTCTTCTACGCCGCCGGGATCAACGGGCAGAACGTGTACGTGCACGGTCCCAGCCAGCTCGTCGTCGCCAAGCTGTCGACCTGGCCGTCGGCGCTGCACCCGGTCAGCAAGACCACGATCGACGGCGTCAAGGCGATGGCCGCGGCGCTCAGCAGCGGCCGGAGCTAGAGTTTCGCCGGTTCCGCCTGAATCATTGCTTAGTAGTTTTTAACACCGTACGTTGGCTTAACGTGGTCGGCTGATGTTCGGGGTGAATGGCTATGGGCGTCCGGCGACTAGGTGCGCGTGTTCTCTGGGCAACTACTGCGCCGGCGCTGGCGGCAGCTCTGCTCACCGCGGCGAGCGGGGAGGTAGCGGGCGCGGTCACGGTCGTATGCCCGACGGTGGGTGCAGGCGGAGTCGTATCTCCAAGCCCGGCCAACGGCATTGACTGGGCGGGCTGCGACCTGATCGGAGCCGACCTGGCTAGTGCGAGCCTGCGCGGCGCGAATCTAACCGGGTCGAACCTGATGAGCGCCGACCTGAGCAGCGCAGATCTGGGCCGTGCGATTCTTCAATCAGCGAACCTCACCGACGCTAACTTGACCCTCGCGGTGCTTTCATTCACGCATCTGAAGGCCGCGAACATTAGCGGCGCGGACTTCACCGGCGCCAACCTGACGGACGTCATCCCCGGTGGACAGATCACCGCCAGCCCGGCGCCGGTGCTGCCCGCGGGCTGGGAGGTAATCGACGGCTTTCTCGTCGGGCCGGGCGTGTCCCTGGTATCTGCCGCCCTCACCGGCGCCGATCTCGCATCGGCCGACCTGGCCGGGGCCGACCTGCAGAGCGCGAACCTCACCGGCGCGAACCTGTCGCAGGCCAATCTAACGAAAGCAATCCTTGACCAGGCGAAACTCGCCGACGTGGACCTCGGGGGCGCCGACATGACCGCGGTAAGTCTTTACGCGGTCGAGTCGGGCGGGATCAGCGGGCATCCAGTCGGGTTGGCTGCGGACTGGGCCGTCGACAGCGGCTTCCTCGTCGGCCCTGATGCCAGCCTGTCGCTTGCCAACGCGTCGGGAGCCGACTTCGCCAACGCGGATCTGGACGGCGCGGATCTGTACGGCGCAAACCTGGCGAGCGCGAACCTCGCTGGCGCCAATCTCACCAAGATCGACGGTGCTGGGCTGGACCTCGAGAACGCAAATCTCACCGGCGCAAACCTGACGAACGCGAGCATCGCGTACGCGGCCTTCGGCGCGGGCGCGCCCACAGTGCAGGGCGCCGACCTGACTGGCGCCACCATGACTGGCGTTACCGGTGCCTTCCTGGCCGGCGGCGCTCCGGCCGCACTTCCGGCCCGCTGGCGTTTCGTCGACGGGTTCCTGCTCGGGCCGTTCGCGAACCTTGACGTCGACGCCGCGCTAAATAACGCGGACCTCACTGGCGTCAACCTGGCGTTCGCGAACGTAGGGCTGCAGCTCCAGCACGACAACCTGACCAGGGCAGTCTTCTGGGGCAGCAACGTGTCGGCCGGGAACTTCTACCAGGACACCTGGTCGGACACGATCTGCCCGGACAACAGCAACTCGAATCTCTACGTGGCTGGCTGCTTCTCGGCCCGGCTCTTCGAGTACTCGGGACTCATTTCGCCACGCAATGGGAGCACGCTGCGCAAGGCCGCACGGACCTTCAGGGTGGTACTCCGGCTGGCCGCTGCGTCGGGTGGCTCGATCAGCGCCGCACAAGCGGCGAGCCTGGCCGCCGCACGCGGAATCAAGGCCGTATTCGTCGGCCCGAGGGTGGCGGCCAGGACCGTGTTCTGCCGGTGGAACAGCGCGGCGAGGTATTTCTCCTGCCTCTTCCGGGTGCCGTCGGCGGTCAGGACTGGGCGCAAGTACTCGTACGCCGTCACGATCAAGGAGAACCAGGGCGGCGGCTTCGTGCTCCCGCCGGTCATCGGCGCCGCAGTGAATCCGGAGCACATCCACTTCCGCTAGCGATGCCGCGGCTCTCCGCGCAGGCTGCGCAGTCGGACTGCGCGAGTCTGCCTACTTGATCACTGTCGGCTGGCGGAGCTGACCGTCGACCTCGTAGAAGATGCCGGGGTAGTTCTGGAAGCCCTTGCTGACGTTGTCGTGCAGCGTGCACTGCTTGAGCGTCAGCGAGCCCCAGAACTGGTCGACCACGTCGAAGATGGCGCCGCCACCCTCGCGGGCCCAGTTGTTGCGGATGATCGTGCCGGCGACCAGCACGTTGTCCTTCACGCCGTCGAGGTAGATGGCGCCGCCGCTGCCGCCGCCCGCGGTGCCGCTGGAGGCCGGGTTCGCGCCGTTGCCGATGGCCTTGTTCCCGGTGAAGACGCTGTTGAGCACGTCCCACTGCACGCTGATGCTGCTGAGCGCGCCGCCGTTGGAGCAGCGGCCGCCGCGGAAGGTGTCGCTGGTGATGTAGACGGGCCGGTTCTTGTACTGCGCCAGCGCGCGGATGGCGGCACCGCCGAGGTCCGGGCCCGTACTGGTAGCACCCGTTGTACGAGGAACCGGCTGTTCACCGCTTTGAACTGGCCGCCTTGCGGCGTAGATGGCGCCGCCGCCGTACGGGTTCTGGCCGTTGCCCTGGTGCACGCCCGAGTAGCCGTGGGAGAACGTGATGTTCTGCACGGTCAGGCTGGGCCACTGCTGGTCGTAGCAGTTGGAGGTGGTCCACACCTGCTTCTTGTCGCAGGTGTCCATGTACAGGATCTCGATCTTGCCGCCGCCGCTGAGCGTGACCTTGCCGCCGCCGTCCAGCACGATCCGGTGCCGGGTGTTGACGACCTTCGCGGTGCGCGTCATCACGATCGTGACCGGCTTCGGGCCGCAGTTGAACTTGATGATGCCGCCGAGCGCGACCGCGCGGACGACCGCCGCCGACGTGCAACTGACCGGGGTGCCGTGCCCGATCACGTGGTTGGGGTGGCTCGTGTTCACCGCGCGGCCCGGCCGGCGGCACGTACGCGTGCCCGCCCGGGTTTCCAGCCTGCGGGATCTCGCCGCCGGTCGCGGCGGGGCCAGTCGTGCCGCTGGCCGTCGTGCCGCTGGCCGTCGTGCCGCTACCGTCCGCCGTCGCCGCGTCCGTCCCGTGCGCCCGGATCGTCGTGGCCGTGCCGATGTCGACGTGCGTGACGTGCGCGGTCTGGGCCGCGGGCGCCGTCGCGCCGCAGGCCACCAGCCCGATCAGGCCCCCCGCCCCGCCGAGTGCCGCCAGCAACCTTCCGAAACGAGGCATCCGTCGCATGCCGCCCGATGCTAGTGCAGTCGTTCATGATCAGACTGGCGAACGCGACCGCGCTCGGTACACGGCATCCGAACGCGGCTAGCGTGAAGCCGGACACCCGGTAGGGGAATGGCACCGCCAGCATCGAGGAGGAGTTCTCCAGTGGCTGAGATCCCGCAGATCACGCTCAACAACGGCCAGCAGATCCCGCAGTTCGGCTTCGGCGTCTTCCTGGTTCCGCCGGACGAGACGGTCGCCGCCGTCACTGTCGGCGCTGGAGGCCGGCGTACCGGCACATCGACACGGCGCAGATGTACGGCAACGAAGCGCAGGTGGGCGAGGCCATCGCGCGCTCCGGGCTGGATCGCGGCAGCCTGTATGTCACCACGAAGCTGGCCAACGACGCGCACCGGCCCGATGACGCCCGGCGGGCGTTCGACCAGTCGCTCAAGGCGCTGGGCTTCGAGTACGTCGACCTGTTCCTGATCCACTGGCCGCTGCCCGACCAGGTATGACGGCGACTTCGTGTCCACCTGGGACGCGCTGGAGGCGATCTACAACGACGGCCTGACGCGCTCGATCGGCGTCTCCAACTTCGAGATCGGGCACCTGCGGCAGCTCTCAGCTGGAGACCGCGCTGACGCCCGCGGTCAACCAGATCGAGGTGAACCCGTACCTGACCCAGGACGCTCTGCGCGCGTTCTGCGCGGAGTACCGGATCGCCGTCGAGGCGTGGTCGCCGATCGCCCGCGGCGGCGCACTGACCGACCCGGTGATCACCGAGATCGCGCAGCGGGCCGGGAAGTCCGCGTCGCAGGTGATCCTGCGCTGGCACATCCAGCGCGGTGACATCGTGTTCCCCAAGTCGGTGAACCCGGAGCGGATCAAGGAGAACATCGAGATCTTCGACTTCGAGCTTGCGGCCGCCGACATGACGGCCATCGCCGCCCTGAACCGGGATGAGCGCACCGGCCCGGACCCGGAGACCTTCGCCGGCTAGCCGCAACGAGGACGGATGCGGGGGAGCCGGACACGACCAGTAAAGCCATCCCCAAGCGCCGCTCGCGCCGCCGCGCCGCTGGTCACGCCGCCGACTAGGTTTGCTGCACCATCGGCTGACGTGCTGGTGAGAACGGCCCACGAGATGAGCTGCCGCACCAAGATCCCGTCCCCGAAGCTCGCGTCCGCGGCGGTAGCCGCGGTAGCCGCGGGCGCGCTGGCGACCGCTGCGCTGCCATTGGCCGCGCCCGCGAACGCGATCCCCGCCGCGCGGCACGGCTGGCGGATCATCAAGGTGATCGGGACCAAGAACGTGGTGCTGCGCGCGATCGCCGCGCCGAAGACGTCCAGCGCGTGGCTCGGCGGCCTGCGCGCAAGTTCGTTCGAGACGCCGGTGCTGTACCACCTCGCCGGCGGCCGCGCGCCGATGACGGTACCGCCGGGCGGTCGCGGCGTCGGCGTGAACTCGCTCAGCGCGAGCTCGGCCAGCAACGTCTGGGGCTCCGACCTCGGCGCGCCGTTGGTGCTGCGGCTGACCAAGCACGGCTGGTCCTCGCATTCGGTCGCGATCGGCAAGGACGAGATGCAGATCGCCGGGGTCGTCGCCACCGGGCGCGCCGGCGTGTGGGCACTGACCGATGACATCACCACCCGGCGCAACTACGCGTTCCACTTCGGCGACAGGACCTGGCACCGGGTGACGATTCCGTACGCGCCCGGTGCCGACAGGCAGGTCGGCGTCGTCAGCGGCACGTCAGACCAGGACATCTGGTCGCTCACGTTCGCCGGCCAGCCGTCCGCGCCTGCCGCGTTCCGCTACGACGGGAAGAAGTGGCGGCTCACCAGGTTTCCGGCCAGCGTCGCGAAGGACGCGCCGCTGCAGATCCTGACGGAGTCGGCCAGGGACGCCTGGGCGACGCTCGGGCCGACCGGCGCCACGTCGCGGCCGCTCATACTGCTGCACTGGAACGGCACCCGGTGGAGCCGGGTGACCGGCAAGCTCCCGGCCGACACGCTGGTCGGCCCGGTCGCGCCCGACGGTCGGGGCGGGCTCTGGCTGCCGGCCGCCGACGGCGTGCACGAGGTCCTGCTGCACTTCGCCGCCGGACACTGGAGTTCGGTCAAGGTGCCGACGTCCGGCGGCAAGCTGCCGGTCATCACCGCGCTCGCCCTGGTTCCCGGCACCCGGACGCTGCTCGGCACCGGTCCGCTGGGCTACGGCCCGGGCGGCGACTCCGGTACCGCGGTGCTCGAATACACACCCTGACCGGAAGGGAACGGGGGCGAAGCCTGGCCCGGCGCGTCCGGCGCCGCGGGTCTGCCTGGTGCGCCGACAAGGGTGCCCGTTCACGGCATAGGGTAAGTGGAACGAGGCATTCCGGGCAGAGGGCAGGACGTGATGGGGCTTCGGTCGGGTGTGGCCATCGACCTGGGCACGGTGAACACCCTTGTCTACGTCACCGGCCGCGGCATCGTGATCGACGAGCCATCGGCGATCGGCATTGACCGCGTCGACCGGCGCCGTCGCGGCGTCGGGGCAGGCCGCGGACGCGCTGACCGGCAAGGAGACGCAGGACATCGACGTCGTGCATCCGCTCCGGGACGGGGTGATCGCGGACCTGGACGCGACGGCGGCGATGCTGCAGGACTTCCTGCGCCGGGCGAACGTCCGCCGCGGCATGGGGCGGCCGCACTGCGTGATCTGCCTGCCGGGCGAGGCCACCGAAGTTGAGCGGCAGTCGGTCGTGGCGGCCGCGTACGCGCTGCGGCCCCGCTTCAGCGTGGATCTGGTCGAGGAGCCGGTCGCGGCCGCGGCGGGCGCCGGGTTCGATCTCGCGGCCGGCACCGGCTCGTTCGTCGTCGACATCGGCGGCGGCACGACCGAGACGGCCGTCCTGGCCGGGCGGCACGTGGTGCGGGCGCGGTCGCTGCGCACCGGCGGCAACGCGATGGACGAGGCGATCAGCCGGGCGGTGCGGAACGAGTTCGGGCTGCTGCTCGGCCGCGACGCCGCCCGCGGTCTGAAGACGACGCTCGGGCTCGGCGACGGCACCACGAT
Source organism: uncultured Actinomycetota bacterium (assembly GCA_963726425.1). GTDB lineage: Bacteria > Actinomycetota > Actinomycetes > Streptosporangiales > Streptosporangiaceae > JAJYUU01. The sequence continues at coordinate 244,511 of CAVSCN010000023.1, forward strand.
CGACATGGAGACGGTCGGGATTGACGCGGGCCGGCGGACGCCGCGCGTTGTCCGGGTACCGGCCCTGCTGATCGCCCGCGCGGTCGAGCCGATGGTGCGGGCCATTGTCGGATCGGTCACCGAATTGCTCGCCGACATCCCGCCGAATCTGGCCGAGGACGTTTTCCGCGGCAAGATCCGGCTCGCGGGCGGCGGCGCCATGCTGCCGGGGCTCGCTTTCCGGATCGAGGCGGCCGCCGACATCCCGGTGGCGCTGGTCGAAGATCCGCTGCGCTGCGTTATCAGGGGCGCGGCGCTGATTCTGGAGAACGGCGACGGGGCGCCGAGTACGAGCCTGCTCTAGGTCTTGCAGCCCGTCGCTCAGCGTGCGCGACCGTTAGTCCAATTGCCGGGTTTCCTGCAATCTCATGCTAAGCGCGTATGCAGCCTTTAACGCAGTGTTAGTCTGCTCGCGGCTTTCTTTGCCGATGTTCCGACTTGCGTGCAATAGGCGATCTGCAAAATGCATGAAATGGCAGCGGCGGGACCAGGAGAGGTCGTGGCTGTGGCGATGGAGGCTGCCCGGCAGCTAGACCCCACGCGGGGCGGCATCCTGCACATGGATGAGCTGCCGGTCGCCGCGAGCCGGTCCACGGCGTACGAGATGATCCGCAGCCTCGGCCCGGTCGGGCCCGGCGGCTACCCGATCACTCCTCTTGTCTTCTCGCTGGGCGTCGGCCCGGCCTAAAGGAGAGTCATGCAGAGTCCTCTGATCCGACGCAAGCGGCAGCGGTCGATCCGGGTGCTGCTGGCCGCGATCTTCATTGTGCCGCTCGCGTCTCTGATCGGACTGTGGGCATTCGCCGCGAGCGTGACCGTGAGCGAGCGCGATCAGAGAGCACAACTTCAAGGCGGAGAACACGCTCTACGGCGGTTCGGCGCAGGGCCTCGGCACTGCAGCTCGGGACAGGAACGGCTGCATCGCGTACGAGTACCTCAGCAGCGGCCGGCGGATGCCGGCGCAGCCACTGCTGGCGCAGTTCGCCAAGACACAGGTGACCGTCAACGCAGCTCGTCAAGGGCATCCAGGCCGGTCCCGGCCTGATGCAGGCCAGCGCGTGGCCGGCGCTGACGGCGTGGGAAGACGATGCTGAGCCAGCCGCTGAGTGCCCTGCACGCGAAGATCGAGGCGGGGCAGATCTCGCCGCTGGGCGCGTTCGACGAATACAGCAAGATCATCAATGCGCAGTTCGGCGTCTATACGAGCCTCATCGCGATCGACAACAGCACGCTGTACCGGCAGGCGTCCGCGAGCATCGAGGCCGGCCAGGCGCTGGAGATGGCCGAGCAGGAGAGCACGCTGATCACCGGCGCGCTCGCGGCCGGCGGCCAGATGTCCAGGGCGGCGAAGCTGGAGTTCGCGCAGGCGGTCTACATCAAGAAGCGTGCTGATGGCCGACGCGCTCGGTAACCTGCCGCCGGCGCTCGGATCCGGCTACCAGGCGATCCTGACGTCGGCGCCGTACAAGGCGTTCCGGGCGATCGAGAACACGATCATCAGCTCGATCGGCGTCCAAGGGACCGATCCCGGTCACGCCGCAGGAGTTCGGCGCCGCCGCGACCCCGCTGTTCCAGACCTACCAGAAGCGCCGAGACGCAGGACCGGATCGCGCTGACCGCCGAGGGCACCAAGGTGGGCAACCAGCTGCTGCTCGAGGTCGGGCTGGCCGGCGGCGCCGGGCTGCTCGCGGTCGTCCTGTCGATCTTCCTGATGGTGCGGTTCGGCCGCCGGATCAGCCGCGAGCTGCGCGGGCTGCAGCAGCGCCGCGCTGATCCTGGCCGAGGAACGGCTGCCGGACGTGGTCCAGCGGCTCAGGCCAAGGGCGAGGACGTCGACGTGGCCGCGCGAGGACCGCGCCGATCGTGCCCGGCCGGATCCTGGAGACGGCCAAGGTCGCCGAGGCGTTCTCCTCGGTGCAGCGCACCGCCGTCGAGGCCGCCGTCGGGCAGGCCCGGCTGCGCCGCGGCGTCGCCCAGGTATTCCGCAACCTGGCCTGGCGCAGCCAGTCGCTGCTGCACCGCCAGCTCGCGCTGCTGGACACGATGGAGCGCAGGCAGACCGAGCCGGAGACGCTCGACGAGCTGTTCCAGCTCGACCACCTCACCACCCGCATGCGCCGGCACGCGGAGGGCCTCATCATCTTGTCCGGGGCCATCCCCGGCCGCGGCTGGCGCGATCCGGTGCCGGTCGTGGACGTGCTGCGCGGCGGCGATCGCTGAGGTCGAGGACTACAAGCGGGTCACGCGTCGTCTCCGACTCGCAGGACGCGGTGGTCGGGTCCGCGGTCGCCGACGTCATCCACCTGCTGGCCGAGCTGATCGAGAACGCCACGACGTACTCGCCGGCGAGCACCGAGGTCACGGTCCGGGCCGAGCGGGTCGCGAACGGCTTCGTCGGCCGAGGTGGAGGACCGCGGCATCGGGATCAGCCCGGACGACGTCGCGATCTACAACGAGCTCCTGGCCCAGGCGCCCGAGTTCGACCTGGCCGACAGCAACCAGCTGGGCCTGTTCGTGGTCGCGCGGCTCGCGGCCAAGCACCATGTCAACGTCACGCTGCGGCGCTCGCCGTACGGCGGCACCTCCGCGATCGTGCTGCTGCCGAACTCGATCGTCGCCGCAGCCGACCGGCCCGGCTCCGGGTCGCTCGGGGCCCTGCGCGGCGAGCTGCCGCCTAGCGCGACGCCCGCGCTGCCCGGCCCGTTCCCCGGCCTGTCGCTGGTCGGCTCGGAGCGCAGCGGCACCAACGGCGGCGGGACCAGCCCGGCGATCGGCGGTCGGCCGGACTTCGGCGCGGTGCCGAACGGCGCCACTCCGATTGGCGCCATCCCGATTGGCGCCATCCCGAATGGCACCGTCCCGAATGGCACCGTCCCGAATGGCACCGTCCCCCAAAGCACCGCCCCCTATGGCGGGGTGAGCGACGGTGCCGCGGACAGCGGTGCTCCGAGCGGCGGTGTTGCGAACAGCGGTGTCGGAAACAGCGGTGCCGCAAGCGGCGGTGCCGCAGACAAAGGTGTCGCGAACAGCGGTGCCGCAAACAGCGGTGCCGCGAGCAGCGGGGGCGGCTACGACCGGATCCAGTACGGCGCCCCGGCGCAAAGCCCGACCGGCGGCTGGGTCGGCGAGGTCGTGCAGGCCGAGGTGTCCGCCAGGAGCGACGCGCCGCTCAGGCCGTCCGTCAGCGGGTCGCCGCCCTGGCCGCCGTCCGTCAGCGGGTCGCCGCCCTGGCCGCCGGCCGAACCGGTGCCGGACGACTACGGTCAGAGTCAGCGCGGTGGGAGCCCGTGGTTCCAGTCCCGCCGTCAGGATCCGGCGTCCGACGTGCCGCCTGCCGCCGGCCCGCCGATCACCGGCCGTCCGCTGACCGGCCCGAGCGGCGGCCGGCCAGATGCGGGCCCTGGCGCGGGTCAGCCCGCCGCCCTGCCCCGGCGTCGCACTGGCTACTTACGCCCAGTCCGAGCAGGCCGGCCCCGAGCAAGCCCAGTCCGGCTTCGCCCAGTCTGGGCCCGGCCAGTCCGGCTATGCCCAGCCCGAGTACGGCCAGCCCGGCTACGGGCAGCCCGGCTACGGGCAGCCGGGCTACGGGCAGCCCCGGCCGGCGTCGGCAGAGCCCGTTCAGGCCGAGCCCGCACAGCAAGAGCAGGCCCAGCGGCCGTCGGTCTGGGATACCCGGATGACACCGGCGCCGACGCCGATGCCACCCGCGCCGTTCGCGCCCGCGCCGCCTGCGCCGTTCGCGTCGCCCGCACAGGCCTCGCCGTTCGCGCCGCCCGCACAGGCCTCGCCGTTCGCGGTGCCCGCACAGGCCTCGCCGTTCGCGTCGCCCGCGCAGGCCTCACCGTTCGGGCCGCCTGCTCAGTCCGGGCCGCCTGCCCAGTCGGCCGCCGGCTCGGGCGGCGTGCCGTTGCCGCGCCGGCAGCGCCAGGCGAGCCTGGCCCCGCAGTTGCGCGACAGCGGACCGGCGCCGATCGAGGAACTGCAGGACGCCTCCGACGGGCCGAATCCGGACGGCACGCGCGCCCTGGTCGAGTCACTCCAGTACGGCTTCGACCGGGCTCGGGCGACTCCGGCCGAAGACGAAGACCCCTGGCCGGACGGAGGCCAGTCGTGGCCCAATGATCCGTGGCAGTCCACGGACTCGTGGTCGGCCGGCAGCTGGCCGGATCCGCCCCGGCCGGACGCCACCGGCCCCGCGGAGGATGCCGGGGGTCAGTGATGCAGCCAGGCCGGGATGACCACGTCGATGAACTGGGTGCTTGACGACCTGGTCCGGCGCGTCGACGGGATTAGACAGGCGGTCGTGCTGTCGCGCGACGGGCTGACGCTGGGCGCGTCGGCCAGCCTGTCCCGGGAGGATGCCGAGCACCTGGCCGCGATCGCGGCCGGCATCCAGAGCCTGGCTCGCGGCGCGGCACTGCGCTTCGATGGCGGGCAGCCGCGCCAGGCGATCATTCACATGGACCGGGCGCTGCTGTTCGTGGTCGCGGCGGCGCAAGGCAGCTGCCTGGCCGTGCTCTGTCCGGCCAACGCCGACCACGGGCTGATCGCCTACGAGATGGCGATGCTCGTCAAGCGACTCGGCCAGTACCTCGCGACCAGCCCGCGGTTTCCGGCCGGCGCCGACGTGGCGGAACGGCTGGCCGAATGACAGCTGGGGGCGACGGCGGCATGTGGCTGGACCGGGAGGCGGGCCCGGTAGTGCGGCCCTACGCCCTGACGCGCGGCCGCACCCAGGCCCAAGGCCCGGCGCTCGGGCTCATTGACCTTGTCACGGCCACCGGCCCGCGCAGCGGCGACGCGCGCGGACTCGGGCCGGAACACCGGCGGCTGCTCGCGACTGTGTCAGCGCGCCGATGGCGGTGGCGGACGTAGCGTCCGAGACCGACCTGCCGCTGGGCGTGGTCCGGGTGCTGCTGGGGGACCTGAGAGAACGGGGACTAATCGCGATCACCGGGCCGGCCTCGCAGGCCACCGCCGCGGAGAGCGTACTGAGGAGCGTACTTGATGGCCTCCGGGCGCTATGACGAGATGACGGCGCCCGCGGTGGCGCCGGTCACCACGAAGTTGCTGATCGCGGGCGGCTTCGGCGTGGGCAAGACCACGCTGGTGGGCGCGATCAGCGAGGTGCGGCCGCTGCGCACCGAGGAAGACCTGAGCGCGGCGAGCATCACGATCGACGACACCAGCTCGGTCGCAGGACAAGCGGACGACCACCGTCGCGATGGACTTCGGCCGGATCACCTTCCCGAGCGGGGTGGTGCTGTACCTGTTCGGCACGCCGGGCCAGGAGCGGTTCTGGTTCATGTGGGACGAGCTCGCGTTCGGCGCGATCGGCGCGGTGGTGCTGGCCGACACCAGGCGGCTGGCCGACTGCTTCTCGTCGATCGACTACTTCGAGCGCCGGAACACGCCGTTCATCGTCGCGGCCAATCACTTCGAGGGCTCGCCGGTCTACGACCACGAGTCGATCCGCGAGGCGCTCGACCTAGAGCCGGACGTGCCCGTGCTGATCTGCGACGCGCGCCAGCCGCGAGTCGGTGAAGGAAGTGCTGATCACCTCCGTGACGCACGCGCTGACCCGGCATCAGCTCGCCCGTCGCTAGGCCGCTAAGGCTGGCACTGCCGTGCGCTTGCCTGCGGCAGCGTCGTGTCGGCCAGCGAGGTGATCGCCCAGTGCCCGGCGTGCCGCACCAGGCGGAAGGTCTCGAAGATGTAGTCCTCGCCGGCGGGCGCAGGGAATGCAGTGTCCGGTTTGCCCGTCGCCCGGTTCTCGACCACGTCGCGGGCCGAGTTATCGCACGTCAGCAGCGTTGCCGTCGACCCGGTGAGCGCGGTGACTCTGGTTTTGAAGAACTTGTCGGTGCCAGCCAGGACGTCTGCGCGTGCCTTCAGCGTCAGCTCCGCCGACTCGAGTTGCCGGAGCGCCGACCCGACAACCCGGCCTCTCGTACCGGGCACGTTCCGCCATTCGTAGCCCGAACGGGTCCAGTACAGCATCGCGGTGCGGAAGTCAGCGACGACGCCGGCCTGCGCCGGGCTGGCCGGCATGGGCGTGCCGAATTCCTGCGTCAGCGGGCCGACGCGAAAAGGCCGGGGCACGGGGGTCGCTCTCGTCCCGGCCGGCGCGATCGCGGACGTCGCCTCCGAGTGACCACCACCCGAGCTGCACGCGGAGGCGAGCAGGAGCAGCCCCGCCGCTGCGCCCAACGCTCCGGCACCTAGCCGACCCTTCATCCAGCTAATGATGCACTATGGTGATGTTCATGTCATTAGCGGCTTATGCGCCGTTGATCAGCGAGCGCTGATGGCGGCGAGGACGGCCAGCAGGAACGTGGCGATCGCCAGCACGCCGTGCGCCAGCGGGACGATCGTCCGCGGATCCAGCCGGAGTCTCCCGTGCTCCGCCTGGTCCGCCGCCAGGTTGCGCGCCAGCAGCTCGTCGACCAGCCGGGATGCCGCCGCCTCGTCCTCCAGCGACCGGTTCAGGACGTGATCAGGGATCGCCCGGCGGCCCGGCCCCTCGTCCGCGGGCTGGTCCGGCCCGCGCCGCGCGACCGGGTACGGCGTCCAGATGCTGACGGTGGACACCCCCAGCCCGATGCCGGGAACGAGGAGGCAGATGCCGAGCCACGCCGGGATCGCCGATCGCGTCAGCACGAATCCGATCCAGCAGCTCAGCCCGGCCAGGTTGAGTCCCGCGTGCCCCGCCAGTACCGGCAGCGATATGCCTTCCGGGTGCTCGCGCCGGTGCCGGACGGCGCCGCTGCGGACCCAGTTCCGCAGCATGTACGCGCCGAGCAGCTCCGCGAGCAGCCAGGCAGCCAGCGCCGACAGGGCCAGCGAGTGACTACTTCCCATGCCGGATCACGTCCCCCGGGCAGGCCGCCTGCAATCGCGGGCGGAACGTCGGGCGAGCCCGCGCCGATAATTCTGTCGCCGGGGGCTGGCAGAACTGAGCCGTGACCGCGACGATGCAGTCAGTTAACGTCTATGTCACATCATGATGACGCCCGGAGGTCGGCCAGTGGAGGACGTTGCTGACAGGTTCCTTGAGCTGATCCACGAATTAGAGGACATCGCGAATAGCCTGCAGCCGAAGCAGGCGCTCGCGGAGTTCGACGAGACGACCCTGCAGGTGTTCTGGAAGAAGTGGCCGCACGTGTCCGGCTGGACCGGCTCGCTCTGGACGATGCTGTCGGCGGAGCTGTCCGGGCCATCCAGCCAGCACGAGGATCCCGACCTCGACGAGATCGGCGAGAGCGGCTGACGATGGCGACGCTCCGGGACCTGATGAACACGACCGTGGTGACGGCCGAGCCCGAGTACGTGATCGCCGAGGCGGCCGCGGCCATGGTCGCCGCGGGCGTCGGCTCGGCCGTGGTGCTGCAGGGCTCGTTCCTGGCCGGAATCCTGACCGAACGGGACGTGCTGCGGGCGGCGGCGTCGGGCGAGAATCTGTTCATGTCGACGGTCGCGGAGTGGATGACCGCAGACCCGAAGGCGCTCTCGCCGGACTCGACGCCCGAGGAAGCCGCGCAGCTCATGCTGCTGAACGGGTTCCGGCACCTGCCCGTCGTCGACGGCAGGCAGGTGTGCGGGGTGGTGAGCCTCCGAGACCTGTTCGCGGCGCGGATCCGCCGGTAGCGCGCCAATAGTCCGGAACTCGGCGCGTCGCCGCCTCGGGCGTAGTAAACCTTCTGGGCATGAACCTCGCTCCCGCGGCTCTAGCACGCATCATCGTGCCGGCGATCCTGCTGGCGAGCGGAACGATCTTCCCCGTGCTTAGTGCAACCGCGCAGCCCGCGCCCTCGGTCAGCACTGTCGCAGTAAGCACAGGCGCAGTAAGCACGGGCGCTGCGGCCAAGCCCGTGTACTTCCACACGCTGCCGCCGGGCGCGAAGCTGCCGAGCGGCGCCCAGTGCCGCAAGGTCGTCAACAAGACGCCCGAGCGCGAGATCAAGGCCATGAACCGGCCGTACAACCGGCGCACCGGGCAGAAGGTCGGCAAGAACTTCTTCACCGGGGACAGCCCTAAGGCGAATGCGCGGATCGCGCCGCGGATCAACGGCGCCTACACCGGCAGCACGATCGACATCCTGCGCTGGGCCGCGTGCAAGTGGGGCATCGATCAGGACATCGTGTTCGCCCAGGCGGCGGTCGAGAGCTGGTGGCGGCAGACCACGAAGGGCGACTGGGGCACCGACGCCGCCGCCTGCCCGGCCGGGCACAAGCTCGGCCAGGATGGCCGGCCGGGCCAGTGCCCGCAGAGCTGGGGCGTCCTGCAGAACCGGTTCCCGTACGAGAACGGCGGCTGGCCGGCTCTGCTCCGGTCCACCGCGATGAACGCGGACACCGCGTACGGCATCTGGCGGGCGTGCTTCGACGGGTACGAGACGTGGCTGAACACGGTCCAGCGGGGCCAGCGCTATCACGCCAGAGACGCGTGGGGCTGCGTCGGTACCTGGTTCGCGGGCCGGTGGCAGACGGCCCCCGCGCTGGGCTACATCACGAAGGTCAAACAGTACCTAAAGGAGAAAATCTGGCAGCAGCCCGACTTTAAAGAGTTGGGCTGATCTGCCACTGTTCTCCGGCAAATCACTCCTAGTTCACCGCCCGGAAATCGCGGTTTTGACAGTCTTTCTGGCGTTATCGCAGGTCAGCGACACACCCGCATTCGCATACTCAGGCGTCGTGACCTGCTAGCGTCCGATCCGTTAGGCGCCCGTGTCCCGTCCGGGCGCTCCTGCGTCAGAAAGGTGTTAGTGAACGGAGGCATCACCCGCCGCGCGTTTACTCACTCAGTCCTACAGCGCGGTGTGATGCGGGCCGCGCTCGCGGTCCTGTTCCTATCCGTCGCCATCGCCGCCGTCATCCCGACCGCCACGGCAAGGGCGCAAACCGCCGCCCAGTCCGCCCGGTCGGCAGCATCGCTGGCAGCCAGGGAGACCCGGCTGCGGCTGACGGCGTGGCGGTACGCAATCCACCAGCGCGGTAAGCCCTACATCTACGGCGATGCCGGGCCTGGTGGCTATGACTGCTCCGGTCTCGTCTACGCCGCCTACCGGCGGGCTGGCATCAGCCTGCCGCGGACGACGTTCGGGATGCTCGGCAGCTGGCGCCTGGTGCGCATTTCCAAGTCCCGCGCCCGGCGCGGCGACCTGGCGTTCTTCGGCACCGGGCACGTCGAGCTCTACGACCGGGGCAAGTGGACCTACGGTGCCCAGCACACGGGCACGGTGCTCGGGTTCCACGCGATGAGCATCTACTGGGAGCCCACGATGTACTTCAGAGTCCGCATCTGACCGACGCGGTGATCGCGGCCTGCGGCCTCGCGCCCGCAGGCCGCGGTCCCGCCTACGTCGTCAGCGCCGCGACCACCGCGGCGAAGATCGCGTCGGCCCGGCCGTCCAGTTCCGCCGCCGTCAGCAGCTGGACCGGGTGCGGGATGTACAGCATCCGGCAGCCGGGCATGCCGAGCAGGCGGGCCTGCTCGACGGCTTCGTCAGCGAACGGCGTCGTCGCGATGCCAACGGACGGAACGCCGCGGCGCTCCAGGTGAACCAGGTCGCACACACTGCACGACGTGCACGAGCCTCAATCGGCCAGCGCCTCCACGACCGCGTGCGAGTGCGTGGCGACGTCATCCAGCAGGTCCAGCGCGGCCGGCTTGGAGAAGATCTCCTTGACCACGCGGCTGGTCGTGGCGCCCGCGTCGCGCAGCAGCACCTCGATCCGGTCGAGGAACTCGGCGCCGCGGTTCTTCCTGATGTCCAGGAGGGAGACGTGCAGGCCGGCCAGGCTCGGCGGCCGGGCCGCGAGCGGCTGGTCCGGGGTGACCCGGTCGTCGAACGGGCTGACGTACTCGGCGGTCACCGCTACTTAACCTCCCGGGAGATGATCTGGAACCCCATACCGGTGCACGGTCCCAGGACAGCAGAGTAACGCCCGGCCTCGCCGCCGGCCACGAGCAGGACGATCGCCTCGGCCGAGGACCACTTGTGTATCTCGGCCGCCGGGCCGGACTTGTGCACGAGCGGCGTGGTCTCGCCGCGGCGCAGCTCGCCGGCGGGCTTATGCACCGCCGCGTGCATGTACTCGCGCAGCCGCTGCTTCGTCCAGCCGTGCTCGCGGAACATCGCCGCGTGCTCGGGGCAGATCACGAACACCGACGGCTCCTGCATCGGCCACCAGTTCGTGCTCCACGTGCTGGCCGCGGCCCAGGCCAGCACCCAGGCGAGATCCTCCGGCGTCCGGCTGCGGTGATCGGAGATCGACTGCGGCGCGTCGCAGCCGATGACCGTCACGACGTCCTGGTCCGGGCCGAAGCCGCGCTCGACGCTCAGCGGCAGCCACGGGCTGACCTCCTCGTCCTCGGCGATGCAGAAGCCGACTTTGCCCATGTGCCCGAGGGTGGAGCGGTCCAGCGTGCCGGGCCGGCCGCCGCCGGTGAGCGTGACCATCAGCCGCAGCGCGCGGCCGATGGTGAGATTCGCGCGGTTGCCGGGGCCGAGCGCGCCCATCCCGGTGTTCAGGCCGAGCCGGTGCCGCACCGGGCCGTTGACGACGATGAGCTGCCCGGCGGGCTGGGTGGTGACGGCCTGGCCGTGCAGGTTGAAGGCCGGGTCCAGCGCGGCCCGCGCGGCCGCGACGACGACCGGGAAGTATTCCGGCCGGCAACCCGCCAGCACCGCGCACGCGGCCAGCCGGGCGAGGGTGAGCTCACCCATCGCCGGCGGCACGGGGCCGAGCGAGAGGGCCCCGTCGTATCCGCCCAGCATCTTCTCGACCCGCTCGGCAGTCGGCGGGATCACCGGCAGACCGTCGGTCCAGCCGCGCTCGAACATCTCCTCCAGTTCGTCGCTCGCCGTCGCCGCGTCCATCGCGGCGGCGATCTCGGGATCGAGCGCCGCCTTCGACGAGCAGCCGGGCTTGGTCAGCGGCTGGGACGGCGCGGGTGCGGTCAGGGTGGTGTTCGTCAGCGCGGCGGCGGCCGCGATCAGGTCGGTCAGCGCGGCGTGGTCCCAGCCGGTCACCCGGGCCCGGATGCTGCCCGGACCGTCGACCAGGAACGCGGTGGGCACCGAGATGAGGCCGTAGTCGCGCGAGGTGTCGTAGGGCGCGGCCTGCGCGGCGACGCGGCCGGTCCAGCCACACCGGCGCGCGGTCCTGATGGCCACGTCCAGCGGGTCCTCGAATATCGCGGTGCAGCTCAGCCCCGCGCGCTGCCAGTCCGCGCAGAGCGGGCCGAGGTTGCGCATCGTCATGGCCGACGTCGGGCACTCCTCGTTGACGAACAGCAGCAGGGCGGCGCCGCCGCCGGTCAGCTCGCCGATGCTCAGCGAGCCGAAGTCGATGCCGCTGACGTTCAGGGCGGGCGCGGACGCGCCGGCGTCAGGCACCGATCCGCCCGAGCGGGACGAGGTCGGGCACCAGACAGGAGGTGCTGACCGGCACGCTGGCCTGCTCGCGCGCCGCCGTGAGCAGCGACTGCATGACGTCGAGCACGTGCAGGGCGAGGTCCGCGGCCGCGCGGTGCGGCCGCCCGGCCGCCATGGCCGCGGCGAGGTCGGCGACGCCGATGCCGCGGCCGCCGTCCTGGTAGCCCGCGCTGGCCGGCAGCGCCGACCAGTCCTGGCTGTCCTGGCGCCGGACCATGACGGTGCCGCCGAAGGCGTTCGGGTCCGGCCCGAGCAGGCTGCCCTCGCTGCCGTGCACCTCGATGTGCGGCTGCCGGGAGGCCACCACGTCGAAGCTGGTCATCAGCGCGGTCACGGCGCCGGAGGCGTGCTCAAGCAGGCCCGCCACGTGCGTTTCCACTTCCACCGGCACCGTGGTGCCAGTCCGCGGTCCGGACTCGATCACCCGCTCCGTGCGCGACCGGCTGGACATGCCGGTGACGCGGCGGACCGGCCCGAGCAGGTGGATGAGCGAGGTCAGGTAGTACGGGCCCATGTCGAACAGCGGGCCGCCGCCCGGCTGGTAGTAGAAGTCCGGGTCCGGATGCCAGGACTCGTGCCCGGCGGTGACGAACGCGGCGTTCGCGGCGACCGGCGCCCCGATGAGGCCGTCGTCGATGGCCTGGCGCGCGGTCTGGGTGCCGGTGCCGAGCGCGGTGTCCGGGGCATTGCCGACGCGCAGGCCGTTGGCCCCGGCCAGCACCGCGCGCGCCTGGTCCAGGTCGAGCGCGAGCGGCTTCTCCCCGTACAGGTGCTTGCCGGCCGCGAGCGCCGCGTGGCCGACCTCCGCGTGCGCGGCCGGGGTGGTGAGGTTCAGCACCAGGTCCACGTCGGCGGACCCCATCAGCTCATCGACGCTGACGGCGCTGGCGCCCGGCGCGTCCGGCAGCCCCGCCTGCGCGCGCTCCGCGCTGAGATCCGCGAGCCGGGTGACCCGCACCTGCGGCAGCCGGGCGAGCGTCCGCAGGTAGGTGCCGCTGATCGAGCCGATGCCGACAATGCCCACCCTCAGCGGCTCGCCCACAGCATGCCCCTCTCGATGACGGTCCGCACGCTCGGGACGTTCAGGTCCGCGAGCCGGTGCCCGACAGTGCACACGAAGATCCGGCCCGAGCCCCAGTTCCTGGTCCAGACCGCGGGCGCGACGACGGGGGCGGCCCACGGGTCGTCCGGCCGGGCCGGGTGCGTGGTGGTCGCGAGGACCTCGTTGTGCGCGTCGCTCAGCACCCAGTACTGCTCGGTGTGCACGGCGAAAGTGCCTATCCCGGCCACGATCGGGTGGCCGGCGTGCGCGGGCACTACTTCCACCGTGTAGTCCACGAAGCCGCGCGGATGGCACGCGAACTGGCCACCCATCAGGTGCAGGTAGTCGGCCGAGTTACGGAACGAGTCGACGATCCCGCCGTGCCAGCCGGCGAACCCGGTGCCGGCCTCGATCGCGCTGCGCAGCCCGTGCAGCTGATGCGGCTCGATGACGCCCATCGTCCAGCACTGCACGATCAGGTCGATGCGTTGCATCAGGCCGTCATCCGCGTAGGAATCCAGCGAATCGGACACCACGGTCTCGAAGCCGGATTCCTTAAGAAACGGCAGGAAACTGTCGGTGGCATCGACCGGCTGATGGCCGTCCCAGCCGCCACGGACGACGAGTGCGGTGCGGGATTCCATTATCTGATCATTGCGCGCTGACCGTGCCGGCTGAACCGGAGGCCAGGCGCTAGGGCGGGTAGCGGAGCCTGATAGGGGTAGAACAGCCAGACCGACCCGCAAGGAGTCAGCATGCCAAAACCAGGCACTCCCGTCGTGTTCGTGCACGGACTGTGGCTGCACGCCACCTCCTGGGACCCGTGGCAGGACAAGTTCCGGGCCGCCGGGTACGAGCCGGCCGGCGCCGGGCTGGCCGGGCGAGCCGGCCACGGTCGAGGACGCCCGGCGTGACCCCGGCGCGGTGGCCGGTCGTGGCATCAACGACGTCGTCGATCACTACGCGCAGATCATCCGCGGCCTGGCGGCGCCACCCGTGGTCATCGGCCATTCGTTCGGCGGGCTCATCGCGCAGCGGCTGCTCGGTCAGGACCTGGCCGCCGCCGCGGTGGCGATCGACCCCGCCCCGATCAAGGGCGTGCTGGCACTACCGCCGTCGGCGCTGAAGGTCGCGTCCATCGCGCTCAAGTCGCCGGCCAACCGGAACCTGTCGGTGGCGCTCACCGCCGAGCAGTTCCGGTACGGGTTCGGCAACGCGGTGAGCGAGCAGGAGTCGGCCGACCTGTACCAGCAGTGGAACGTGCCCTCGCCTGGCAAGCCGCTGTTCGAGGCGGCATTCGCGAACTTCGCGCCGAAGTCGCCGGCGAAGGTCGCGACCCGGAACCGGACGCGCGGGCCGCTGCTGGTGACGGCGGGCACCAAGGACCACACGGTCCCGCCGGCCATCAGCATGTCGACCCGCAAGCAGTACCACCGCTCGCCCGCGATCACCGACTTCGTCGAATTCGACAACCGCGGCCACTCGCTCACCGTCGACCACGGCTGGGCCGAGGTCGCCGACTACGCGCTGGACTGGCTGAATCAGCGCGTCAGCTAGAGCTTGGCCAGGCCCTACGTCAGGTCACCCGGGGTCATCACCCGGAAGATCTCTACCTCGGCCTCGAAGCCGCTGAAGAACGGCTCGGCGAACGGCGGGATGTCCGACGCGTCGGACAGGTCGAAGACCAGGTAGGGCGGTCCGCTGGGCGGCGTAGGTGGTGAAGTACATCGCCTCCGGGTGCCACCGTTCGGCCGAGCCCTGCATGATGGTCCCGATGCTCCCGTCGGCGATGGCCTTGTTGCCGGGCCCGGCCGGAATGGTGATACGCGCCATGACTCGCATGTGTCCCCCCGGATAATGTCGCGAACTGATGCCAACCGATCCTGCACGGGCCAGGCCGTCGCGGGCCGCAGGCTCGCCGGCGCTCCGTAGCAGCAGGCAGGTCGGACGGGGCTACTCGGCGCGGTATTGGTCGTGCCTGGTGTACAGCTCGGTCCACTCGTCGTAGCTCAGCTCGCGGCCCGCCGCGGCGATCTGCGCGGTCTCGCGGAAGTAGTTCTCCCGCGGCGCGCCGGGTGCGAACAGGATCAGCATCGACGCGGGCTGGTCGCTGGCGTTCCGGAACGCGTGGATGCCGCCGCGCGGGACGTAGAGGAAGTCGCCCGGCTGGGCGTCCGCCCAGCTCGTGCCGTCGTAGAGCTGGACTGTGCCGGTCAGGATGTAGAACGACTCGGAGAAGGTCTTGTGGAAGTGCGGGCTCGCGCCGCCCGCGGACGCGGGCATGTGCCACTCGAACAGGCCGTACTGCCCGTCGGTGAAACTGCCGGGCGCGACGAATCGAGTGCTGGTGCCGGTGCCACGGTCCAGTTGCTCGACGTCAGCCGCCCGCGTCAGGCGGCCGCTGATCTCGCCGGAGGCGCCGGGATACGTCATGGTCCTCACCGTAACGACAAGGCCGTGACCTTGGTCGTCTCGGGGATGACCCCGGACCCCCGCGGAAGGTCAGCGGCGGTCGTAGACGGCGGTGTCGTAGTCGTCCTGGCGATCCATGACGGCGGTCAGCCGGTCGTGATAGCGCAGCGCCGCCATCCGGGCGACGATGATCTCGCCGAGCGCGAGCGCCGCGAAGAACAGGACGACGACACCGAGGCCGGAGAAGAAGCTCATCTTCTCCAGGAACGTCATGATCGCCGGGCGGAACGGCGAGCCCACCTCGTAGATCGGCGTGCCCGGCGAGATCGAGTGCCCGCCGGGGAACGCGAGCGCGATCACCGGCAGCCCGACCACGAACCAGCCACCGCCGAGCACCGCGAGGAACGCGCCGGGCACCGCGGCCCGGTCAGTGGTGGAGATCAGCAGGCCGCCGATGAACGCGGCCGCACCGGGCACGACCGAGAACCACAGCCTGCCCGAGGTGTAAGCCCACGCCTTGTCTGGCGTGAACGCGAAGCCGAAATAGGGCCCGACGAAGGGGATGAGTGCGCCCCAGAGGCCGAGCAGCATGAGCAGAATCCCGATCAGGCGCCCCCGATACGCCAGCGATGCGCTGGCCATTGTCCCATCTCCTTCGCATCCGCGGCCCGTGCGCGTCGTCAGCTACCCGGTTGGCCGCAAGGCAATCACGGGTCGCCGATCGGATGCGCATGGACTCCGTATGGGATGGGCCGCGTTCGCGTGGTGACTCAGCGTCCGGCGGTAGCGGAACGCAGCGCGCGGTACAGGAGCTGCTGGTCGCCGAGCCGGCGGCGGAGTTGGCGCTCCAGGCCGCCGATGGGTACGAGGTTCTGCGGTGCCCGCGGATCCTTGTGCGGGGCGCTGGCCAGCGGCGGCAGCAGCCCGGCGCTGAGATCGGCCAGCCGGAGTACCTCGGGAACCGGCAGGTCGGCGGAGCACTCGAGCCGGACGACGCCTGACCACGGGGCACCCCCCGTTCCCGGCAAACGCAGATACCAGGAGTTGCGCCGCCACGAGGTACCCATCGTGAACGCGGGCGTGCGCTCGCCGGGCTCCAGCGCGGCGACGATGGCGGCCTGCGGCGGCGGCAGGTAGGACGTGTGGTGCGTCTTGATGTAGCCGATGGTCCGGTCCAGGTGGGTGCGGCCGCGCAGCGGGCCGTCGACAAAGAGCAGGTCGTTCGCGTCCGGGTTCTCCTTGCGGAACAGCATCGCGAGCTGGACTTCGGTGTCGGTCAGCCGCTGCTGCAGCGCGAGCGAGAGCTGGTCCATGCCCGGCCCGGCGGCGCGCCTGGCCGGGTAGACGCCGTGCCGGCTGACCAGGTCCGCGGCGTCCGGCGCGGCGGTGAACAGGCCGCGTTCCAGCGCCACGTCGGTGATCCGCGCGGACCCGTTGCAGCAGACCAGGCCCGCGGCGTAGGAGGCGGCGATGCCGGGCGCGGGCTGCGGGTCGGCGCCGTGCACCCACACCCGCGCGTCGATCCGGCGGACGCCGTCGAGGAACAGCACGGTGTCGGGAACGGACTCCGGCGCGGCCGGTGCCAGCGGCTGCCACTGGTCTTCGGGCAACTCCAGGTCGAGGATGAGCTCCGCGGTCGACTCCGGCCGCCGGTCAGCGCCGAGTTCCTCGCCGTAGGCCATGCCGTAGCTCGGGTCCCACGGGTCGACGGAGTAGCTGACCGGCGTCGTCGCGGTCGTCCCAACCACGGGCGTCATACGCGTTCCCTGACGATCGTCGACGTCGCGCCGGTCCGGTTCACCACGGTACCGCACCGGCACGCGCTCGGCCAGCTCGGTCACGTGCGTGATCACGCCCACCATGCGATCTGAGTCTGCCGCGAGCCGTTCCAGGGTGCTCGCAACCGTCTCCAGCGTGTCGCTGTCGAGCGTGCCGAAGCCCTCGTCCAGGAACATCGAGTTCAGCTCGCGGCGGCCCGCCGACAGGCCGATGACCTGCCGGGACAGGGCCAGCGCGAGCGCCAGTGAGGCCTGGAACGTCTCGCCGCCCGACAGCGTGTGCACCGGGCGGCTGGTCCCGGCGTCCTCGTAGTCGATGACGACCAGGTCGTGCGTGCGCTCGTCCTGGTCCAGCTCGTACTGGCCGCCGGACAGCTCCATCAGCGTCGCGGAGGCCTCGGTGATCAGCGAATCCAGTGCCTCGCTGCACAGCCAGCTCTCGAACCGGTTCGCCCGGAGCAGGTTGCCGAGCATGAGCGCGACCTGCGCCTCTTCCTTGCGCGCGGCGATGTCCCGGTCGAGCCGCCGGGCCTTCTTGCGGTCATCCCGGATCCGGCCGAGCGCGGACTCGGCCCGCACTCGCTGCGCGGCGACCGCGGCCGGGATGCGGGTGATCGGGTCGATGCTCGTGATGTCGTGCTCGGCGAGCAGGCCGGCCAGCGCGGCCACGCTGTCCTGGAACTGCTGCTGCAGCTTGGCCGCGGTCTCGGTCAGCTCGGGTAGCTGTTCCTCGCGCGTGGCCTGCTCTGCTGCCGCCCAGTCGGTTAGCGCCCGCCACGCGGCGGCGAGATCCGCCGCGGTGATGGCCGGCGCGCCGAGCGCGATCAGCTTGTCCCTGGCGAGGCTGAGGTCCGCGCGGGCGCGCTGCTCGGCCGCGCCGAGCGACGCGCGGGCTTTCTCGGCGCCGGTCAGTTCGGCCTGCCGCGCGGCGGCGTCCTTGCGGGTACTGGTGACGGCGTCGTCCGCTCGGGTGATGGCGGCGAGCTGATCGCGTAGCTCGTCCTCGGCCTGGACGCCGGCCATGACCTCGGCCGCCCTGGCCAGCCGGGCCTGGACGCTGTCCAGCCGCGACCGCACCGCGGCGGCGGCCTTCGCGGCTTCCTGGTGCGCGGCGCGGGTCTGCTGCTGAGCCTTCGCCGCGGTGTCGACGTCGGCCTTGGCCGTGGTCAGGTTCGCTGGAGTCGGCCGGGGCTGGAGCGCCGGTACCGTCTGCAGGCAGACCGGGCACGTGTCACCGGCGTGCACGTGCGCGGCCAGACTGGCGGCCGCGTGCTCGCGCTGCGCCGCGTCGAGCGCGTGCTGCGCCCGGGTGACGGCCGCGTCCGCCTGGTGGAGCTGTTCGGCCAGCCGCTCCTCGGTCGCCTGGCAGGTCGTGAGCGTGGCGTGCTCGCGCTCGGCGTCCTGGGTCAGCTCGCGGCGCAGCGCGTGATTAGCCAGGTGCTGCTGGGTCGCGGCCTTGTCCGGGAGGCTGGCGCGGGCGTCCGCGGCCTTGGCCGCCGCGGTGTCGGCATCGTCGCGGCGGACCTTCGCCTGCGCGCTGACCTCGTCCGCGGCCGCGATCTGCTGGGCCAGGCCAGGCACATCCGCGGGCACGCGGAGGGCCGAGAGGAGGTAAAGCTCGTTCCCTTTGTCGGCGGCGAGCTGGCGGGCCGCCGCAGCCTGACCATCCAGCTCGGCCAGCGCGGTGAGGCTGGTCTCGACGGTCTGGGCCAGCTCGATCAGCGCGGCCAGGCGGTCGGTCGCGGCCTGCTCGGCTTCCGGGGTCGCGTCGCCGAGCTGGGCGCGGGCCTCCTGGTCCAGCTTGCCGCGGTCCTCGGCCCGGGCGGCGCGATCGCGGGCGCGCTGGCCGATCTCCTTGTAGACGCCGAACGCCAGCAGCTCGACCAGCAGTCGCTGCCGGTTCGCCGGGGTCGCGCGCAGGAAGTCCGAGAACCCGCCCTGGGGGAGCAGCACCGACTGGGTGAAGTGCTCGTAACTCAGCCCGAGCAGTTCCTGGACACTGGCCTTGACCTGGTCGGGCCGGTCGGCGATGGACTCGACGCTCGCCTCCAGCAGTTCGGCGAGCGGCGCGGTCGGCGGTATGGCGGGGTCCAGCCGTTCCAGCCGGGCGGCCTTCGTCGTGACCTGGCCGCGCTTGTCGCGCTGCAGCGAGCGGGCCGCCACATAGCGCTGGCCGGCCAGCTCGAAGATCAGGGTGACGTTGCAGGCGTTCGCGGACGGCGCGAGGGCGTTGCGGACCTCTTTCTCGTTATCCCAGCGCGGGATCGTGCCGTAGAGCGCGAAGCAGAGCGCGTCGATGACCGTGCTCTTGCCGGATCCCGTCGGCCCGACCAGGGCGAAGAAGTCGACATCGGTAAAGTCGACGTCGGTCTCGTGCCGGTAGCTGGCGAAGCCATCGAGTACGAGCCTGAGTGGTCGCACGTTCGCCCTCCCGCCGCCTCGTCCCGGTTTGCCGCTGGTGGCGTCTGCACCAGTGTGGCGGATGGTGCCGACAGCAGCGGCACAGTTGCGCCGGTGCGGCGTGCTTCAGCTCAAAAGTGCCTCGCTACGCGGCTACGGCACGACCACCAGGGGCACCGGCGAGTGCCGGGCCAGGCCGACGGCGACCGAGCCGACGACACGGTGCGCGGCCTGGGAAGAGCTCCCGACCACGATCACCACGGTCGAGCCGGGGTTGGCAGCGACCTGGTCCTTGGCAGCGGCGAGGATTTCCTCGGCGATCAGGCCCTGGCGCCGCTCGAAGTCCCAGTCCGGCACGTGCTCGCGCAGCTGGTCCGCGGCCATGGTCCGGAGCTGCTGCTCGACCTCGTCGAAGTCGGTCTCCATCTCCGCGGCGGCACCGGGCGAGAACGCGGCCATGCTGGGCAGATGGGCTACGTAGACCACGTCGATGCGCCCGGTCCGGCCCTGCAGCAGGCGCACGGCGCCATCGAGGGCCCGGGTGGCCGGAGACGATCCGTCATATCCGACGACAAGGTGCAGGTCCGGAGCAGGCGCAGAGGTAGTCACATCGATGCAGGATAGACCTACGGCACCGGCCAGGCGCACCCCGGATCCGGCGCTCGCGGCGGGCGAGGCCCGGTGGCCGCCGTCATGGTCAGCGGACCTTGGTGACTTCCGAATCCGGAACCGGGTGCATTACGGGCGAGCAGCTGCACAACGCCGCCGGAATCGCCTCGAGCGTCGGCTGCAGGACCGGCTCGGCCGGGGGAGTGCGGGCCGAGGATGTGCGCACTGGAATCGCGCGTGCTGGAGCCGTGCCTGCCGGAGCTGGGGCGGCGGCTGCTTCCCCGAGCTGAGCTTCGTGCCTCAGCACAGCGAGTCGCTGCTTGGACGGCAACAGGGCGACCGCTAGGACGAACCCCAGGCCGAGCAGCCCCGCCGACACCGCAAAGGCGATCGTGTAGCCGTGCGTGGCCGCGATCGCCGGGGCCAGTCTGCTCGCGTGATGCGCGATCAGGTAGCTGGCCGTCGCCGTCAGCGCGATCGTGCTGAGAGCGGACGTCCCGATCGATCCGCCGACCTGCTGCATGGTGTTGACCAGCGCCGACGCCACGCCCGAATCCTCCCGCGCTACGCCGAAGGTGGCGGTGTTGATAGCCGGGGCGAAGATCATGCCGAAGCCCAGGCCGAGGACGAGCAGGGCAGGCAGCACGTCCGCCGCATAGCTTGAGGCGACCGTGACCTGGGTGAGGTAGGCCATGCCGCCGGCGCCGAACAGCATGCCAGTCGCGATGAGGACCCGCGGCCCCAGCCGGGGCAGCAGGACGATGCTGGACAGGTTCGAACTGATCAGGATGCAGCCGATCATCGGCAGGAACAGCAGTCCGGTCGCGAGCGGGCTCTCGCCTTTGACGACCTGCAGGTAGTAGGTCAGGAACAGGAACGTGCCGAAGATCGCGATTCCGGAGATGAACACGGCCACGTACGAGCCGCCCCGGGTGCGGTCCAGGATCACCCGCAGCGGCAGCAGCGGGTGCGTGGCCCTGAGCTCGGCGAGCACGAACCCGGCCAGCAGCACCACGCCCAGGACCAGGGAGCCGATGGTCAGGCCGGCCGACCACCCGGCCGTCTCCGCGTGCGAGAAACCGAAGACGATGCAGAAGAGCCCGGCGCCGGCCAGGATGGCGCCCGGCCAGTCCATCCGCGGCCGGGAAGCCGCAGGCGGCTGGGGATGAAGGCCAGCGCCCCGGCCACCGCGAGCGCGGCGAACAGCAGGTTCACGTAGAGGCACCAGCGCCAGGACAGGTACTGGGTCAGCGCACCGCCCAGGATCAGCCCGATCCCGCCGCCGCCGGCGGCGACGGAACCGAACACCCCGAAGGCCCGGCCGCGCTCGCGGGGGTCCCGGAACGTGCTGACGAGCGTGCCCAGCGCGGACGGCGCGAGGAGAGCGCCGAACGCTCCTTGCAGGGCCCGCGCCGCTACCAGCACCTCGAACGAGCCGGCCGCGCCACCGAGGGCGGACGCCAGCGCGAATCCGATCAGACCAGTGATAAACACCCATTTACGACTGAACATGTCGCCGATTCGGCCGCCGACAAGCAGCAAGCTTCCGAACGCGAGCGCGTAGGCAGTGACCACCCACTGCCGGTCGCCGTTCGGGAAGCCCAGCTCTCGCTGAGCCGATGGCAGCGCGATGTTGACGATGGTGGCGTCCAGAACCACCATCAGCTGGGCGACAGCAACGACAACCAAGATCAGCCAGCGCCGGTCACCCGGCGCGGCCGAGGTGTCTTGGCTGGCAAATGACGTACCGGATGCCATCCGACTCATCCCCCCGTATGGCCGCCGACGGCTGCAAGCCCCCTCGAAGCCCATTCGGCTCACAGATAGCTGCCCTCAAACGGGTCCGGGCACACAAGGGTCATGACGTCCGGTTTGGCGCCTAGCAGGGTTCAGCACGACGGCGGACAGGCGGCGGCTCTGAGCGTTCCGATGGCGGATTGTCCATCGGCGGGTCCCTCGATCGTTATCGTGCTGGGGCTGGTTACATCGACCGAGCGGAGGTCCAGTGCGGTTCATGCTGATCCACTACATCGACGGCGAGATGCTCAACGCCGAGGTCGCCGAGGACCCGGCCGAGACGCGGGAGCGCGAGGCCTGGGACAAGGAGATGGACGAGCGCGGCATCCTCGTCGACGGCGGCGTGCTCAGCCCGCCGCGCGACACGATCACGCTGCGGGTCCGCGCGGGCGAGGTGCTGCTGACGGACGGGCCGTTCGCCGAGACGAAGGAGCAGATCGCCGGGTACTGCGTGCTGGAGTGCGCCGACCTGGCCGAGGCGATCGAGGTCTCGTCCCGGCACCCGACGGTGCGGTACGGCACGTTCGAACTGCGGCCGTACTGGGACTAACGTGGCGCACGCGCTGTGCTTCGATGGAGGTCGCCATCCCGCTCGGCGGCGAAGCCGGCGGCGGCATCGGCTGCGAATCGGAGGACCGCGTGGATCTAGGTCTGACTGGCAAGGTCGCGCTCGTCGCCGCGGCCAGCAAGGGCCTCGGTAAGGCGTCGGCGCTGTCGCTGGCGCGGGAGGGCGCGCGGGTCACGATCTGCGCCCGGTCGGAGGCCGAGCTTGAGGCCGCCGCGGCGGAGATCCGGGCCGGCACCGGCGCGGAGGTGCTGACCGTCCCCGCCGACCTGTCGGGCGCGGACGGGATCACGACGGTGGTCGAGGCGACCGCTGAGCGGTTCGGCGGCATCGACATTCTCGTCAACAATTCGGGCGGCCCGGCGCTCGGGAAGTTCGCGGACTTCACCGACGACGACTGGCGGCAGGCGTTCGAGGTCGTGACGCTGAACTTCGTGCGGTTCGTCCGCCAGGTCGTCCCGTACATGCAGCGCAACGGCTGGGGCCGGATCGTCGGGATCCAGTCCAGCTCGGTGAAGCAGCCGGTCGCGGGCATCGACCTGTCCAACGGGACCAGGCCGGGCGTCGCCGGGCTGATGAAGGCGCTGATGCCGGACCTGGCGAAGGACGGGATCACGATCAACCTCGTGCTGCCGGGGTCGTTCCTGACCGAGCGCCTCCTCGGGCACGCGGCCCGGGACTCAGATACCGCCGCGAACCTGCAGGCCGCCGCGGCCCAGAACATCCCGGTCGGGCGACTGGGCGAGCCCGGCGAGCTGGGTGACCTGGTCACGTTCCTGGCGTCACCGCGCGCTGCCTACATCACCGGCGCGGTGTACCAGATCGACGGCGGCATCATCCGCTCGCACGTCTGACGCCCGCAGGACACACCGCGATCCGGTCCGACGTTTGTTGATCAACTGGCGGGTGTGGTACCTATCCTGGTATGGCAGCAAATAAGTGGCATCCGAGGAATCCATTCCCGCTTGTCATGCGCGGCTATGAGCCGCGCGCTGTGGATACCTTTCTGACCCAGCTGGACCGCGACGCCAGCGTCCCGGTCCCCGACTTCCCGCGGGCCATGCGCGGCTACGACCCCCGTTATGTCGATGAGCGCATCCAGGAGATCAGGCAACAGGGCGCGTGAGCCAGAATCCGGAGCCCATCCACTTCAAGTAGCCGGGCTGCCGTCGGTCATTTCCTCGAGCAGTTCGGCGAACATGCGCTCCACCCGCTCGTCCCCGACGTTCTGCTCACTGAGGTAGTCGCCGAACAGCTGAACCGGCGTCCGCCCGGCCCGGCTGGGCCGGTCCGGGCCGCCGTGGCTGCCCGGCCGCGGCCGGTTCGCGTCGTCGAGCTGGACTTCCAGCGCGTTCGGCAGCTTCTCCCGGACCAGGTCGCCGAGACCGGCGCGGGCCTGCTCGGCCAGGATCACCCGCAGGTAGGCGTCGCCCGCCTGCTCGCCCTCGTCGATGACCTGATCCAGACGCCCGCGCAGCGTCCGGAGCCTGCGCCCGCCGGCTACCGCCACGGTCCTCGCGTCGGCCCGGGTACCCGGCGCGGCCGTGACGACGAGCGCACCGGGTTCGTTGGCTTCCTCCCCGAAGTCGACCGCGAGCGGGGAGCCGGAGTAGAAGGCCGGGCACGGCGCGGGGATCTCCTGCTGGCGGTGCAGGTGACCGAGCGCCGCGTAGTGCGCGGACGAGGGGAAGATGCTGGCCGGCACCTCGTACTCGAACGACGTCTGCACGTCCCGCTCGCCGCCGCCGCGCCGGCCGCCGAGCAGCGTCGCGTGCGCCATGACGATGTTGACGCTGTCGGGGGAGAACTCCGCGGTGAGCATGCCGACGATGGCGGCGACCCGCCGCGCGTAGTCCATGGCGTGCTCGGCGTGCTCGTGCAGCAAGAGCTCGGCCGCCCGCACTGCGTAGCGCTGGGATAGGAACGGCATGGCCGCCACCGTCACGCGTTCCCCGGCTCGGGTCTCCAGCTTCAGCGTGCCCCCGGAGTCGGGCGCCTTCGGCGTGCCGAGGATGTGCACCCCGAGTTCGCCGAGGACCGGCCGGTAGACGCTGTCCAGCAGGCTCGCGTTGTCGTGGTTGCCGGCGATCGCGACGACCTGGCGGTGCTCGGCCTTGAGCGCGAGCAGCGCGCGCATGACCAGGCCCTGCGCCTTCGGGCTCGGCGTCGCCGTCTCGAACAGGTCCCCGGCCACCAGCACCAGGTCGACGTCCTCGTCGCGGGCGATCTGGATGATGCTGCGCAGCACCGCTTCGTGCTCGTCGAGCCGGTCGCGGCCCTTGAGCACCTTGCCGACGTGCCAGTCGCTGGTGTGCAGAATCCTCATTGCGGTCATTGTTGCAGCCGGCACCGACACCGGGCTGGCTACCATGCCAGTCGTGACTGAGCTAACGCCGCGCGCCGGCGCGCACTGCTGGGTGCACGATTCGGTGCGCATCCCCGCGACCGGATCGGGCCCGCTGGACGGGCGGACCATGGCGGTCAAAGACATGTTCGCCGTCGAGGGCTGGGTGTCGTCGTTCGGGCTCGGCCGGTGGCGGGAGACGCACGGGCCAGCCGAGACCACGGCGCCGGTGGTGTCCGCGCTGCTGGCCGCCGGGGCGTCGATCGCCGGGCTGGCGAAGATGGACCAGATCGCCTGGTCAATCGTGGGCAACGTCGGCGAGGGCACGCCGCCGCTCAACACCGTGTACCCGGACCGGTTCACCTGCGGGTCGTCCTCCGGCCCGGCCTCGGCGGTCGCCGCCGGGCTGGCCGACTTCGGCCTCGGCAGCGACACCGGCGGATCCGTCCGGGCCCCGGCGGCCGCGTGCGGGCTCTTCGGCCTGCGGCCGACGCACGGGCTCATCGAGATCACCGGCGCGCTGCCGCTGGCGTCCTCGTTCGACACGGTCGGCATCATGGCGCGCTCACTCGG
This sequence comes from uncultured Actinomycetota bacterium, assembly GCA_963726425.1. Taxonomy (GTDB): domain Bacteria; phylum Actinomycetota; class Actinomycetes; order Streptosporangiales; family Streptosporangiaceae; genus JAJYUU01. The sequence goes on from CAVSCN010000023.1 coordinate 269,511, forward strand.
TCTGCTGGGTGAGGTGCTGTCGGTCGTCGGACCTGGCGGCACGTCTGCCTCGCCGGCGGCGTTTCGGCGGGTGGTGGTGCCCGCCGACTGCCTGGACTCCGTTATCGACGCGACCGCGGATGCCGTCCGGAACGTCGCGGCCGACCTGGCTCGCGGCGCGGCTGGGAACTGGCGTCGGCGGACCTCGGCGGGTTCTTCACCGGGGACGTCGTGGAACTGTTCGCCCGGCTCCAGGCCCGGGAGGTCTGGGCCACCCACGGGCTCTGGCTGGCCGAGAACATGGACTACCTGGCCACCGACGTCCGGGACCGGGTGCGCGGGGGTGAGGAACGCAGCGGCGACCCGGCCGCGGTGAAGGCGTCCGATGCGGGGGAGCGGCGTTCGTTCACCGAGGCGCTCGGCGAACGGCTGCCGGCCGACACCATCGCGGTCGTGCCTGTGCTCCCAGGCCTGCCGCTCCGGCGGGCTGGGAGTCCGGAGGAAGTCCAGGCGTTCCGGTCCAATGCCCTGATCTTTACGGCGCCCGGCAGCCTCAGCGGCCGGCCGGAACTGGTGATCCCGGTCCGGCACGCGGCCACGGGGCTGCACGTCGGGGTCGGGCTGCTCGGGCCGCCCGGTTCCGACGCCGCGCTCGTCAAGATCGCGAGCCTGGTCACGCCGCCGGAGGGTGTGCTGGCGGTCTAGGCAGCAGTGCTCGCGGCCTGGCGGAATTTCTGAGACCGGCCGGATCCTTGTACTTACTTGTGCGTCGTCAAATAAGCCAGAAGGTTGCGGTCAGCGTCGTCTTCGTCGCGGCCATGTTCATCTCGATCATGGACGTGACGATCGTCAATGTGGCGCTGCCCACAATCGGGCGGGACTTCCACGTCACCCCGCTGGCGGTCGACAGCATCTCGATCGGCTTCCTGGTCAGCCTGGCCGTGTTCATCCCGGCGTCCGGCTGGCTTGGTGACCGGTTCGGCGGCAAGCGCATCATGCTGGCGGCGATCGTCGTGTTCACCGGGGCCTCGGCCTTGTGCGGGCTCGCTTCGAGCCTGGGCGAGCTGGTTGCCTTCCGGGTGCTGCAGGGCGTGGGCGGCGGCATGCTCGCGCCGGTCGGGATGGCCATGTTGTTCCGGGTGTTCCCGCCGGAAGAGCGGATCCGGGCCTCGTCGATCCTGACCGTGCCGACGACGCTGGCGCCCGCGCTGGGCCCGGTGCTCGGCGGGCTGCTGGTGACCGACCTGTCCTGGCGCTGGGTCTTCTACGTCAACGTGCCGATCGGGGCCGCCGCGTTCATCTTCGGGCTGCTGTTCCTGGACAGCGTGCCGCTGTCCTCGCCCGGCCGGTTCGACCTGCCCGGCTTCCTGCTCTCCGGCTTCGGTCTCGGCACGCTGATGTACGGGCTGTCGGAAGGCCCGGTCAAGGGCTGGCATTCGGTGGACGTGCTGGCGACGATCGCTATCGGCGTGGTGCTGCTGGCCGCGATGGTGTTCGTGGAGCTGCGGGTGGCCGAGCCGATCGTGGCGTTGCGGCTGCTGGCGAACCGGCTGTTCCGGTCCAGCAACGGGGTCATGGTGCTCGCCTCGATCGCGTTCCTCGGCTCGCTGTACGCGATCTCGCTGTATTACCAGGACGGCCGGGGGCTGACGGCCCTGAACTCGGGGCTCAGCACGTTCCCGGAGGCGTTCGGGGTCATGGCGGGCGCCCAGCTGGCGTCTCGGTACCTGTATCCGCGGCTTGGTCCCCGGCGGCATATCACTCTCGGCCTGGTCGGCGTCGCCGTGACGATCGGGGCGCTCGCGCTGCTCGGGCCGGGCACCAGCCTGTGGTGGCCGCGCGGGCTGATGTTCGCGCTGGGCCTCGCGATGGGGCAGGTGTTCGTGCCGCTGCAGGCCGCGGCGTTCGCGACGATCACGCCGGCGGCGACCGGGAAGGCGTCGACCATGTTCAACGCGCTGCGCCAGCTCGGCGGGGCGGTCGGCGTGGCCGTACTGACGACGGCCATCGTGCTGGTCGGGCCGGTGCACCTGGTGGCCGGGCACCCGGCCGCGAACCTGACCGCGTACCGGGTGGCGTTCCTGGTCGGGGCCGCGTTCGCGCTGCTGGCCATCCCGAGCTCGCTGTCCATCCGCGACTCGGACGCGGCCAGGACGATCCCGGGTCGCGGTGGCCAGCGGGCCGGCCGGGTCCGGCAGGAGGCATCCGAGCCCGTTCTGACCGACTGAGGCTGGCCGCCGACCACTCGCGCGGTGGCTCAACGCCTCAGTGGCGGATGTCAGTCGAGCGTGAAAGTGGTCGTGAGGCTGACTGTCCGGCCTTCGTGAGCGGCCGTTCGGGCCGCGAGCATGATCTCCAGCACGTGCCGGGCCTTATGCACGCCGGTGATCGGACGGCTGTCGCCGCTGAGGCAGTCGGCCAGGTGATCGATCAGCACCGCGCGGGAGTAGCGGGCGGCATGGTTGGGCCGGGGCAGGGCATCGAGTGACTCGGGTGAGACCCACCCGGCGAGGCCGGGTGCCGCGTCCAGCCGGAACAGTTCGATCGGCCCGGAGCCGTCTGCAGCGCCGCCGGGCCGGTTCACGATCAGGGTTCCGGCGGTGCCGAACAGCTCTAGCTGCGGCGTCCGGCTGGCCTGGACGTTGAAGGTCGCGTCGACCACGGCGAGCGTCGCGTCACCGAAGTCGAGCAACAGCAGCGTGTTGTCGTCTTCGGTCGCCTCGATCTTGAGTCCGTCGAACGGGCCGCCGCGGGCTCGGCGGACCGGTACCGGATAGCCCGGACATCGCGGTCACCCTGCGGGCCGGACCGAGCAGGCCGGTGATCCGGTCGATGCCGTAGACGCCCATGTCCAGCAGTGCTCCGGCGCCCTTCTGATAGAACCAGGTGGGATCGGCAGGCCAGGCCATGGCCGCCGGCCCGGAGTGCGAGGACTGCAGCCGGGCGAAGGCCACCTGGCCGACTGCGCCGGCCTCGATCAGCCTTCTGGCGTCGGCCCACTCCGGGCTCAGCATGTCGGCGGGTGCGCAGAGCGCGATGAGCGACCGGCGGTCGGCCAGCTCGCATATCTCCGTTGCCTCCGCGAGGCTGGAAGCCAGGGGTTTCTCGGTAACCAGGTGCTTTCCGGCCGAGAGGATCTTCAGGTTGGTCTCGGCGTGCACCTCGATCGGCGTCAGGTTGAGGACCGCGTCGATGTCGGCGTTCGCCAGCAGCTCGTCGAGAGAGTCGTAGACGGCCGGGATCTGCCAGTCCCGGGCCACTGCCTCGGCCCGGGCGCGAGTCCTGCTCGTGATCGCCGTGACCTCGACCCGGTCACGCATGCGGGACAGGCCGGGCAGGAAGCCTGCCTCCACCGTCGCGATCATGCCCGCGCCGACTATGCCGAGCCGGATCTTGCCTGCTCCGCTCCGCGGGTGCGGTGCGCCTGTCACCCGGTGCTCCCGTCTGCTGTCTTGCCGTCGCCTGAAGTCGAGTCCGGTTCTGCGTACAGCCAGCACCGGACCCACTGGTCGGGCGCGAGCGGTATCGCGGGCGGTTCTGCCGTGGCGCAGCGGGCCATGGCCGAGGGGCAGCTGTTGCTGAACCGGCACCCCGCCCAGTTAGGAGCGGCGGTCTCGGCCCGGCCGCCGGGCCGCTCGTCGCCGAGGGCGTCCTGGGCGGCCGCGGGATCGGGGGTCGAGCGGATCAGCAGCTGCGTATACGGGTGGCGGGCCCGCTGGGTCACTTCTTCTGTTGGTCCGCTCTCCACGATCTGGCCGGCGTACATCACCGAGATCGTGTCGGCGCACCAGCGTGCCGAGGCGATGTCGTGCGTGACGTACAGGAGGGCCAGGCCCAGCTTTTCCCGGCACTCGTTCAGGACGTTGAGGATCTCCACCTTCACGGACACGTCGAGCATCGAGACCGGCTCGTCGGCCAGCAGCACCTTGGGTCCGACCGCCAGGGAGCGGGCGATCGCCACGCGCTGGCGCTGCCCGCCTGACAGTTCGTGCGGGAACTTGCCGGCGAACAGGTCGGGCGGAATGAGCTTCACCTGTTCCAGGAGCCGCTCGACGGCGGCATCCCGCTCGGCCCGGCTGCGGTGGATCTTGTGGATCTCCAGCGGCCGCCGCACGCTGCGGGCGATCCGGAATCCCGGGTTCAGCGACGCGTACGGGTCCTGCAGCACGATCTGCACTTGCTCGGAGTACCGGCGGTAGCCCCGCCTCCGCCGGGCGCTCACCCGCTCACCGTTCACCCGGATCGTCCCGCTCGTCGGCTGTTCCAGCCGGGACAGCAACCGCACCAGCGTGGATTTGCCGGATCCGGATTGTCCGACCAGAGCCGCGGTGGCGCCGGAGAACAGCTCCAGGGATACCCGGTCGACGGCCGTGAGAGTCGCTTGCTGCCAGGGGCTGGCTGCCTGCCGGGGCATCCGGTAGACCTTGGTGAGCTCCTTCGCTTCGAGCGCCGGCTGGTCAGGCATCGGCGGCCTGCCCGGGGTTCAGGGCGGCGGGCAGTGAGCTCGGTGACCTGCGGGTCGTGCAGGAAGCAGGCCACCAGGGACTTGTCGTGCAGCGGGAGCCGCCCGGGAGCGAGCGGAGGCTGCTGAGTCTTGCATGTCGGCATGCGGAAGTCGCAGCGCGGCTCGAACGGGCAGCCGGGCGGCAAGTGCCGCAGGTCGGGCGGAGAACCGGGGATTCCCTGTACCGGCTTGAGTGGTCCGGTCACGTTCGGGAAGCAGTTGCCGAGCCCGAGCGTGTACGGATGACCGGGCTGGAGGTACAGGTCCGCGGCCCGGGCCAGCTCGACGATCCGGCCGGCGTACATGACGGCGATCCGGTCGGCGAACTCGAACAGCAGCGACAGGTCATGGGTGATGAAGATGACCGAGAAGCCGAGTACGGTCCTTAGCTCGGTAAGCTGCTCGACGATCTCCCGCTGGACAACGACGTCAAGCGCCGTAGTGGGCTCATCCATGATCACGATCGACGGTTCCAGGATCAGCGCCATGGCGATCGCGACTCGCTGGCGCATGCCACCCGATAGCTCATGCGGGTAGCTGCGCAGCCTGCTGGTGCTGATGCCGACCATGGTCAGCACCTCGGCTGCGCGCGCGACCCGCTGCGCCTTCGACCAGCCGGGCCGGTGCGCGGCGAGCGAGTCGGTCAGCTGGGTCTGGATGTCGAGGACGGGGCTGAGCGAGTTCATCGCCGACTGGAAGACGACCGCCATCTCCTCCCAGCGGAAGGCGTTGCGGTCCTTCCGGCTCATCGCGAGCAGGTCCACTGGCGGCGCGCTCTCGTCCGCGCGGAACCGCAGGCTGCCGCCGTCGATCACCGCTGGCGGCCGCTGGACCTGGCAGATCGCGTAGGCAAGCGTCGTCTTGCCGCAACCGGACTCGCCCGCGATGCCGAGGACTTCGCCCCGGCGCAGGTCGAAGCTCACGCTCCGCACCGCCCGGACCGGAGTATCGGCGGTCCGGTAGGTGACGGAGAGGTCGCGAACCTCGAGCAGCGGGCTGTGCTGTTCCTGGCCGGCCGGCGGCTCCGCTGCGAGCTGCGGCTCGGTGTCAGCCGGTGCTGGTTCACTGCTGCGGCCGCGGGCGAGCCGTGCCGACCGCAGCCGGGGGTTGAGCACTTCGTCCGCACCGAAGTTGATCAAGGCAAGGCTGGTGCCCACCAGCGCTATGCACAGGCCGGGCGGCACGAACCACCACCATGCGCCCTGCGACCACGCGCTGTCCTCGGTCGCCCAGTAGAGCATGTTGCCCCAGCTCCAGCCGCCAAGACCGCCGAGCCCCAGGAAGGCCAGTCCGGCCTCGGTGAGGATGGCGAACAGCACGAGCGAAAGGAACTGGATCGCGATCACGGGAAGCAGATCGGGGATCGTCTCGACGAAGATCAGGTGCAAGGTGGATTCGCCGCTGGCCCGCGCCGCCAGGATGTAATCCCGGTTGCGCAAGGAGAGGGCCTGGACCCGGATGACTCGCGCCCCCCACGACCAGCCAGTCGCGCTGATGACGATGACCAGCGCGATCTCGCCGCCGTTGGGCAGGTAGGCCGCGAGCACGATGGCCAGCGGTAGCGCGGGGATGACCAGGAATATGTTCGTGATCACCGACAGCACTTCATCGACCAGCCCGCCGATCAGGCCGCTGGCCGTCCCGAGCAGGACCGCGAGCGCGGTCGCGATGGCGCCGGCCGTAAACGCCACCAGCATCGACGTCCTGGTCCCGGACAGCAGTTCCGACAGGACATCCTGGCCGGTCTGCGTCGTGCCGAGCAGGTGATGCAGGGACGGGCTTTGCAGCAGCGCGGCGGTGGTCTGGGACGGGTCGTCAGGCGCGAGGTAGGGGCCGATGATGGCCAGCAGCACAAACACGCCGAGGATGACCAGGCCGACGATCACACTGGGCGTGAACAGGCCCCTGGCGTTGAGCCACAGCCGGGCGCCAGGGCTCGGCGATCGCTGCGCGGCGGTGGCCGCGGGTTCCTGCGGGGCGGCGGCCTCGGGCTGGAAGACGGTGGTCATCAGTGGCTGCCCTGCCGCGCCCGCGGGTCCAGGAGGCCGTAGACGACGTCGGCGAAAAGATTGGCGAGCAGCACCGTGATCGTGATCACCAGGAAAATCGCCTGGGCCAGCGGGAAGTCCTCGTTGCTGACCGCCTCGTAAAGGAGATAGCCGATCCCCGGATACGAGAACACGGCTTCGGTGAGAATCGCGCCGCTGACGATGAACCCGAGCGACAGGGCGAAGTTGGCGACGTTCGGGAGGATCGCGTTGCGCGCGCCGTAGGTGAAGATGACCCGGCGGCTGGGCAGCCCCTTGGCCTCGGCGAGCGCCATGTAGTCCTCGCCGAGCACCGTGACCATCATGTTCCGCATGCTGAGCACCCAGCCCGCGATGGAGGCGATGATGATCGTGACGGCCGGGAGCACGGCGTGGCTGAGCGCGCTCTCGATGAACGGCAGGTTGGCCCCGATCGTGTCGCCGAGCGCGTATCCGCCGGACGTCGGGAACCACTTCAGCACGTAACCGAACAGCAAGACCGCGAGCAGCGCGAGCCAGAAGTACGGCACGGCGGACAAGAACGTGGTGGCCGGGAGCAGGACCTCAAGCCGGGTGCCCCGTTTCCAGCCGACGATGATGCCAAGCAACGTGCCGACCACGAAGCTCACGACCGTCGCGAACCCGATCAGGATCACAGTCCACGGCAGCGCTTGCCTGATGACGGTCGAGACCGGCGTCGGAAAGTACGTGATGGAGACCCCGAGCCGGCCGTGCGCGAGCTGACCCAGGTAGCTGAAGTACTCCTGCACGAGGCTCGTCTTGTGCGTGAGGCCGAACTCGATCATCAGCGCGTTTGTCGCCTGCGGGGTCACATGGCCCTTGAGCCGGGCCAGCAGCGCCTCGACCGGGTTCCCCGGCATCAGCCTGGGCAGCAGGAAGTTGAGCGTGATTGCAGCCCAGGCGGCGAGCAGGTAGAAGCCGAGTCGTCGAGCGTAGTACCTCACGAGCTGCCGCTAGTCTCCCAGCGAGCCAGCGCTTGCCGGTGATCGAAGAGGCGGGCGATGGCATCGGCGACCGCCGCGACCGCGTCGTCGTCCAGCAGCACCTTGTGCGGCAGCGAAACGCCCTCGGCGTAAGCCTGCGTCGCCACCGGCAGCTTGAATCGCTCGGGGTTCACGGCCTCCCAGTGCGCGTCACTCAGCCGGTACCGGCGCTTGGTGTGCGGAAGATACAGCGGGGCCGCGTTGAGCGGCTCGTTGACCCGGTCGATCTCGACGCCGATCTCGGCCTCGAGCGCCGTCCTGAATCCGTGCGCGGACAGGCCGTCCCACTCGTCGGCGACGAACTTGAACACGAATTCATAGGGTGAGATGCGCGTCCGTTGCGGCGGGCGGTACATGGGGGCGACGCCTGGCAATTCGGCCAGCCGCGCCTCGAGCGCGTTCGCGTTTCGATCCCGCTGGCGCGCCTGATCCTCGAGTGCGTCGAGCTGGGCCAGCAACATCGCAGCCTGGAATTCGGTCATCCGGTAGTTGCCGCTCTGGATCGGACGCCAGTCCCGGTCGAGCGACCCGGCGCGGCGTCGCCCGCAGTTACGCAGGCTGTAGATCCGCTCGCGGAGCTTGGGGTCATTGGTGGTGACGAACCCGCCTTCCCCGGCGGTGAGGGTCTTGAACAGCTGGAAGCTGAAGCAGCCGAGGGTGCCCAACGACCCGGCGCCGCGTCCGTCCCACTGGGAACCGTGCGCGTGCGCGCAGTCTTCGATGATCGGTATCCCGTGCTGCGCGCCGATGTCGCAGAGGCGATCCATGTCGGCGAGGCTGCCGTACAAGTGCACCGGGATGATCGCCCGGGTCCTGGGCGTGATCAGCCGTTCCACCTCGGCAGGATCGATGCAGTAGGTGCCCGGCTCGACGTCGGCCAGCACCGGGATGGCGTTTATGTCCAGCGGCGGCAGCCGCGGTGGCCTGCCAGGTCAAGCCGGGAACGATGACCTCGTCGCCGACCCCCACGTCCAGGGCCTCGAGCGCGAGTTGCAGCGCTACCGTGCCGTTGGCCACGCACAGTCCGAAGTCCGCGTCCTGGAAGGCGGCGAACCGGCGCTCGAACTCGGCCTCCAGCGGTCCGTCGAAGGCCCAGTTCCCGCTCCGGACCACCTGTTCAAGCAGCTCCATCTCGCGACCCGCGATCCGCGGCCACGGCGCGGGCGCGACCGGCTGCGCGAGCGTTCCGCCCAGCACGACGGGCTGCCTGGCTGAGATGGTCACGGGCTGATCGGTCGACGTCATGATGGCAACCTTCCGGTCCGGGCTCCGGCACCAGCGTGCCGAGCAGCCGCATCGAGCTGTCCGCTAGCAGTCCGGCCGACTCTGATGCCACGTAGCAGCTGTGCGTGACCTCGTAACCGCCCTCCGGATAGGCGGCGGGCGTCGGCACGTAGCCGATGGCCTCGTTGGTGTAGCCGCTGAAGATGGTCGCCGCGAACGGCGACTGAGCCACGATCGCCTGGCCGAGCTCGGTGAAGACCTCGCCAGGCGAGGTGATCACGGCGAGTTCGTCGCCGAGGCGGATCGCCGCCAGCTCCGCGGGTACCGGCGGCAGCGCACCAGATCCGGCCAGCGCGTCGGCCGCGCGCTGAGCCCGGGTCAGCCGCCATTGCGTCCAGGTCTGACCGAGTGAGTTGACGCTGCCCGGTCCGGTCAGCTCGGCCTGAAGCTGCGCGACCTGTGCCTGCGCCTCGGCCAGCGTTCCTGGCATCAAGGCCGGCAGCAGCGCCGTCTCGCCCGCGAACGCGAGGCTCTGGGCGCGCTGCGGCGCGGCGGTCCAGAACAGCCGGGCGCCTTCCGCGCCGAGGCTCAGCCCGAGGCGCCGGGCATAGGTCCAGTCCCAGCCCATCAGCGTCGGGTTGATGTTGCCCGCGGCGCCCTGCAGGAACAGGCAGGTCGCGCCCGTCTCGCGCTCGATCAGCTCGCGGGCGACACCGGGGAAGTCGGCGGTGATCTCGGTGCAGTCGCTGCCGAGCGAGACAGCGTGGCACGCCGTGTTCAACAGCACCGCGAGCGGACGTCCGTCCGCGGCGTCGATCCTGGTGACCAGGACCCGCCGGTCGCACGGGCCGTCCGGGTTGTTGCCCAGGATGATCGAGCCGTCGGGCAGCTTTTCCCGCCGGTTGATCCCGATGAACGCGGAGCCCTCGGCCCAGCCGATCGACGCGTCGGTCAGTCGCTCGCACGCGGCCAGCACGATTCCGCTCAGGGCGAGGGCGAGGGTCTGCTTGTAGGCGGCCACGGCCGGCCGCATGGTCCGCGGGGACCAGCGCGGCCGCGGACTCCTGTTCTCCGTCCAGCGCCGGGCCATAGTGGGTGTGGCTCGCGGTCAGGAGCACCCGCTCGGGCGGAATGCCGGTAGCCGCACTGATCGCCGCCTTGAGCTCGGCGGCGCCCCGGATGTAGAGCAGGTCGCGACGCGACGATCGCGACCCTGAGGTCGCCGCTCTCCAGCACGAGCGCGGTGGCCGTCAGCTCGTCGTGACAGCCGGTTGCCTGGCCGCGCTCGGCAAAACCGACCAGCGGGGAGCCGAGCGGCGGCGTGATGATGCACCGGGAGACGCCGGCTCGCAGCTGGCCGGACCCGGCGAGCGCGGACGCGCGCCCGCCGGGTCCGTCGGCTGCGGTCATGTCAGCCAACCGGCGTCAGGTGCAGCGCCACGACCTCGGAGTAGGAACCGCCAGGCGAGTCGTCGGCGTACGGGTTCTGCGGCGAGGCCCAGCCCATGGGCGCGCTTGGTCAGGTAGGTCCCCCAGTCAGCCGCGTCAAAGAGCGGGATCACGGGGACCTGATTCACCATGACGCCTTCCAGCGTCGCCAGCGCCGCGCTCCTGTTCGCGGTCGAGCTGGTGCTGACATAGGTGCTGAGCGCCTGCTGGGTGGCCGCGGAGCTCCACCGCTCGAAGTTGTCCGAGGCGGTGCCGCCCTTCGGCCCGGCCAGGGTCGAGTTGAGCCAGCCGTTGTAGAGGTAGTACGGATCGCCGTTGCCGAAGTCGCTCCACCTCAGGGTGGAGTCGAAGTTACCGCTGGCGAGGTCGCTGCCCCAGGCGTTGGTGGAGACCCCGTCGCAGGTGACGGCTATCCCGGCCTGCTTGAGCTCGGAGTCAATGAGCTGGCAGTCGGTGATGTAGTCGACAAAGCCGGACGGGTCCTCGATCGTGATCGCGACCGGCTTGCCGCCCTTCTGGAAGATGCCGCCGGAACCCATCGTGTAGCCGGCCTTGGTGAGGATGCTCTTCGCCTGCGCCGGGTCGTACGCCAGCTTGGCCCCGCTGTACTGCGCGGCCACGTAGCTCTGCTGGCTGGGCAGCAGGCCAGTCGCGGAGAGTCACCGGGGTCTCGTAGCCGAACTCACCCCGGACCCCGACCACCGTCCGGTTGATGGCCAGGCTGATCGCCTTGCGCACCGCGACGTCGGTGAACGGCCAGCGGGCGAGGTTGGGTTCCAGCGACACCACGCCGGCGCCCGGGAACCAGTAGTGATTGAACGGGCTAGCCTGCTGCCACTTCTGCGCGCCCGGCGTGCCGCCGCTCGACCAGTCGAGCGTCTGGTTGTTGACCATGTTCTGGAGGGCCGTGGCCGTGCCGGCCACGTAGTCCAGGTTTGTGATCTTGGGCAGTCCCGGCTGCCAGTAGTGCGGGTTCTTGGTCAGCAGGAAGTCTTCCGGGGTGAAGTGCTTGAGCACATACGGACCGGTGCCGATCGGATTGGTGTCGGTGTAGGTGGCGGGGTTGCTGATCGCGCTCCACACGTGCTGCGGCAGCATCGGCGTCGTTTCCGCGATGTAGTAGAAGTCCGTGTACGCCGGCTGGGCGAACGTCATCGTCACCTGGTACTTGCCGTTGGCGGCGACGGTGGCGAACTGGATGCCGGTCGCGTTGACGGCGCTGTCGCGCTTCAGCAGATCGAACGTGTACACCACGTCCGCGCTGGTGAACGGCTTGCCGTCGGACCACGTAACGCCGTTGCGCAGCGTGAAGGTCAGCGTCTGGTCGTTATTCGACCAGGCCCACTTCGTCGCCAGCCAGGGATAGGTCACGCCGGGCCGCTGCGGGTCATACTGCACCAGCGGCTCGTAGATCATTGACCACGACCCGTAGACGTCCAGGGTGCTGGTCGGCACCAGCGGATTGAAGTTGTCGGTCAGCGGCTCACCCTCGTTGTTGTTCACCGTGAGGGTGGTGACGCGGCCGGCCGCCGAACCGCCGGTCGAGCCGCCCGGCGTTCCGGCGTTGGCGCAGCCAACCAGCGCCAGCGCGGCCAAGCCTGCCGCGGCAGAGATCCGGGTCGCCGTCGCACGCATCAACGATCTTGGCATGTCCTCCCCCAAGGTTCGCCCAGCGAAGTAGAGGCCATACAGGGTGCGACAAACGTACGATCGGCTTGTTTTGTCTGTCAATAGTCATCTGTTGTCTGACAACAGACTGCTGTATAAACTTCCGTAGCTCCCCGATTGGAGGCGGCGGCTCCGTGCCTAAGCTGCGCGAACGGCATACGACACCGCCCGGAGAGCAGTCGTCGCCGGTGCTGTATGGTCCGCTGGGGCTCGGTGCTTGGTCTTGAACTCGCGAGGTAGGAGGTAGCAGCGCCGATGCAGCCGGCTGAGCCTGACGCCTTCGAGAGCATCGAACCGATGGTTGTCGACAGCCGTTCGCTCGCGAGCCAGCTGACTGCCCGGCTGCGTGAACTCATCACCAGCGGTGCCCTCGGCGGCGGCGCGCAGCTACCCACGGAACCGGAACTCGCTGAGCGGTTTCGCGTCGGCCGGACCACTGTCCGTGAGGCGCTCAAGCAGCTGGAGAACGAGGGTGCCGTTATTGTCCGCCGCGGCCGCGGCCGGTTTGTCTCGACGGTGCCGGTGCTGCACCGGCCGATCACGCGGCTGGAAAGCGTGACCAAGCTGCTGGCCGGCTACGGGTACGACGTGCAGAACAAGGTGCTCACCGCCGAGACTCGGGCGCCGACCCCGGATGAGAAGGAACAACTCCGGCTTCGCGACGGAGCGTCCGTCTTCTCGCTTGAGCGGCTGCGCCTGCACGCCGATGAACCCTTGATCTACTCGGTAGATGTGCTGCCCGCGGAGAAACTGAACGTCTCGGAGAACGACTGGAATGGCTCGCTGGCCGAGGTGCTGGCGGCGAAGGGACTACTAGCGGTCATGTCGGCGACGACGATTCAGGCTGCCCTCCTGGACCCGGCGATCGCCGCGACGTGCGGCATCGATCCCGGAATTCCCTGGCTCCTGATGATCCAGCTCAACCTGCTTGAAGATGGCTCACCGATTATCTACTCGCATGATTACCATCGCGGCGACCGATTCTCATTCGACGTGCGGCGCCATGCAGAGCATGAGATCCCGCGTGGCTAGTCACCTTCCGGCTGAGCCCGCTGGCGGAAGCGCTCGACGATCTGATTAGCCTCTTCCTCGCTTATCTCGACGAAGTCGTTGGCTGTGTCGCCCCGCTCAGCGGACACGAGTAGCCAGCTGCGTTCCCAGGTCAGGTCCCGGGTGAATGCCTCGTCGCGCTTACCGCCTGCCTCCGGATAAGTGCGGCGGAAGACGCCACCGGGCTTCTCGCGGGTGCTGAGTTCGTCGATGATGGCGTAGTAGGTGACCTTGTCCGGCATGACTCACTCCGATCTGAGCTGGTCGGGGATGTCGAGGGCGCCAGGCGGCACCGGAATTGCGGCTGTCACCTTGCGCTGGAAGGCGTCGACTTCGAGTTCTTCGTCATCGTTGAGCTCCCTGGGCCCGAAGTAGTTCGTAAGCGCCGTGAGTGGCCTGCTTGGCCTCGAAACTCGTCACAGTATGAAACTGCACCTCAAACCGCTGGCCCGTCTGCATGTCCCGCCACTGTGAATTGATGCCTCTGTATTCGGGCTGCCCCCAGAGGTTTCGGACCTTGAGCATCTCGAACCCCGCCGCCTTGAGACGATCTAAATCACTGCGAACGCCGGGCGCGTAGTCATCGAGGTTGTAGCACAGCGTGTATCGGACAGGATCAGGGATGAGTGCCAGCGCAGCCTTCGGCGTGCGGTCGGGCTTGCTCGCGATGTTCTGGCTCACTTTCTCTACGATCCTGTCTAAGGATTTGATCCGGAAGTCAAATCCGACCAGCCTCCGGTTGGAGACTTCTGACTCGATTTCCAGCAGCGAGCTAGTGATGTGAGATTCCGCTGACTCGATCGCCTCGTAGCCCAGCTTTAGTTCACTCTCGGCGGCGCGGCTTAGAACGCGGCGGTCGCTCCTCTGCTCGCGGTGCGGCCACCGCTCTTGGTAGCGCGTCCAGTCGGCGAGGAAACCTGCCATCGCCTGCCGCCACGAGTTGTCGGGCGGGCTGCGGCGGTAGTCAGCCGCCGACGGATGGCCGGCCGGGAGGTTCTCCAGCCGGGAGCGTAACGCCGTCGGCGCCTCGCGCGCTGAATCGGCAGCCCGCTCAGGAGCGAGAGAAGTGTCGGCGTGACGCCTGTGCACCTCGCCAATGGTAAGCGGGGCAAGCCGCCAGAAACTAGCTGACTTCCGTCTCGACCAGTTCGGCCTTGCTGAACTCCCAATAGGCGCGCATTCCGGCGAGCTGGCCGTTGCCGTTGCTGCGGTAGGTGAAGACGCCGTGCACGATCGCGACGTGCTTGCCGCCAGGCAGGATGGTGCGGATCAGGCCCACGTCGGCGACTTCGTTGCCGCACTCATAGGACTGGTCGATCTCGAAGGTGATCCGCTCGTTCGGGCCGATCACCTTGTCGTAGAACGCGGCAATGCCCTCCGGACCGTGGTGCCCGTTGCCGTCGGGGTCGAACGGCGACGGGCCGACCGGGTCCTGGATAACGGCGTCCGGCGCCCAGAGCGCCAGCCAGCCCTCGCGGTCATGGTCGTACACAGCCTGGCGCGACCTGCGGATCAGATCCCGGATCGTCAGCGTCTCTGCCGCCTGTTCCGCCATCGCTGCGCTCTCCCTGGCTTAGGGTACTCGGGTGAGGCAAAACTAGAACATGTTCTAATAGTGGTCAACTGCGCGACGAAGAACTGAACGACGCGGCCTCGGCCCTGCTCGATGAAGTACGTTGCGAGCTATGCGCTATCTCGTCCGTGAACGGCTCTTTCACATCAAAGATGACTTCTGGGTGACCGACGCAGACGGCAACCAGGCGTTCTTCGTCAACGCCAAGCTGCTCTCGCTCCGGCACACTCTCGAACTGCAGGACCCGTCCGGGCGGACGCTCGCTGCCATCAAGCACAAGCTCCTGACCTTTACCGACGCCATGGAGATCGAGCACGAGGGCCAGGTCGTGGCTACAGTGCACCGGGCTGTCTTCTCGCCGCTCCACCATCGGGCGGTCATCGACGTTGCCGACGGCGGGCGATTGGAGGCCGTCGGCAACATCATCGACAAGGACTTCGAAGTCACCGACGGTGATCGCGTGCTTGCGCGCGTCTCCCGCGCCTGGTTCCGGCTTCGGGACACCTACGGTGTCGACGTGTCCCCGGATGCCAACGACGTCCTGATGATCTGCATTGCGATCTGCCTGGACCGGATTCACGCCGAGGAAGAAGCGCGCCGCCGGTAGCCGCAGCCGTTCAGCCCGCCCGGCGTCGTCGTCAGGGGCGGCGAATCACGCCGTATAGCTCATCGAGGCCGATGAGATCCACATCGCCGGCCGTCGCCGCGGCTTCCAGGTCAGCGGTAAAGCCGGCACCGGAGAAGCAGGCAATGCGGGTGGCCTCCGTGTTGAACCGGCCCGCCTTGGTGATCAGCTCGCGGACGTGCCGCAGCCGCTGCAGGTGACCAAGGCCCATGACTTCATTCCATTTGCACTCGCCGATCACCAGTAGCGGCGCCCGCTCGCCGTCGCCGTGCCCGATGGCCGCGACATCGACCTGAGTAGTGCTCCTGGCAGCAGGATCATTGACGGTGCCTGAGCTCACCTGAGAAGGCCACTCGCCGAACCGGTCGGCGGCGAAGTACAGCGTCCACTCGCGGCAGATCTGTTCAAAGTGCGGGCCGAGTATCGCGCTCGCGAACCTCCGCTGGCAGTGCGCCCAGATGCGATCGGTGGCGGTGCCGCGCATGAAGACTGGCCAATACGGCCGCACGACTGCGTGATAGAAGGCCAGCAACGGTTCGTTGATCCGGAAGTCGGTGCGGTTGGCGCGAAACGCATCGGCCTCGCGCACGATCAGGCCGGCGTCTTCGAGGACGGTCAGCGGATGGTGGAGCTCGTTGGTCTTGCGCCCCACGTAGGTGGCTATCCCGCCGCGCCCGGCATTGCCCGCCGTGATCGCCGCCAGGACGGAGTTGTAGAGGGCGGCGTCACGGAGATCGGGTTCCTCGGCGAGCAGGTAGCGAGCCTCCAGGAACATCGGGCTGCCGGCGACAGGATTGCCCGGCTCACCCAGCCGTCGAAGTCCGCGAGATCGTGCGGCGAGTCGTACCTGATCATCTCGGTCCGGTAGGCGGGAGTCCCGCCGACGACCGAATGGACAAGGAAAGCGAGGCGCGGGTCATGCAGTTCCCAGAACTCTGCGGCGAGCCGGTAGTCGAGCGTGCGCACGGTCAGGTCGAGGCTCGCTCGCCCGCGGAGGGGCGCGTTGCCCGACAGCATCCGGCCCATGAATGAGATGGCCGAGCCGCAGAGCAACAGCCGGGTGCGAGAGTCGCGGCGCTCGGCCCGGCGGGGCGCGTAAGCCCCCTGGATCATGGACGGGAGCGCCGGAGCGGCTCGGGCCAGATAGGGGAACTCGTCGATGACCACTGGCACTGGGCGCTCGCGGCCAAGTCGGAGCAGGACGTCGAGCACCGTCGGCCAGTCGGTCGCGCCGATCGGTGCGACGGGGTCGAGGTAGCGAGTGAGCGCCATGCTGATGAGCGAGAGGGACTCGGCTTCGGTGGCCTCCTGCGCGGAGAAGTAGAACCCGCCCGCCTGCTGGCACGCTGCTTCGAGGAGGAAGGTCTTGCCCTGCCGGCGGCGGCCGGACACTACGCCGAGGGTGGCGCCCGGCCGCTCGTCCTCGATGAACGACGTCAGCTGGGACCACTCGCGGTCCCGGTCGAATACGTCTCTGGGCTTGCTCACCGGGCTCCTCAACTGAGATAAGTGTACTTATGATAAGTGTACTTCTCTCAGTTTCAGAGTCCCCGGCAGAGCCCGCGGTCAGCTGACCGCAGGCGCCGCACCGGCCCTGATAGCCCAGGCCACGGCCTCGCTGCGGCCCCGAACGCCGAGTCGCTGATAGATCGCGACGGTGTGATGCATGACGGTCTTCGGCGTGAGGCCAAGCCGGACGGCGACCTCTTTGTTCGTCAGGCCGGCTGCCAGCAGCCGGACAACCTGAAGCTGTCGGTCGGTAAGCCGCAGGTTCGGGAACGGCGCTGGCCCGGCGCTCTCAGGCTCGGCGGCTGGCGGCTGACCCAGCGTCCCGAGGTAGTCGCTCACCTCGGCGACCGCGGCCTCCCAGGGCCAGCCGGTGCCTACGGCGACCGTGTCGTCGAACGCGCCGGGGCCGAGCGCCGCCCGCATCTCCTCGACCACAGCCTGATGCCCGGTCACGAAGCTGGCTGACATAGCGGTTTCCAGGCGCGCCTCGATGTCCCGGAGGCGGCCGTGGATCCGCGCGGCGAGTTCGTGGTCACCGTGGCGGCAGGCGACCTCAACCGCGGCGAACAGCGCGTAGCCGGCCAGATATGAGGCGGGGTCGAATCCGGAGATGTCCAGGGCATCCGCGCACCACCGGGCCGCGGCGGGGATGTCGCCGGCTGCCGATGACTGCACGGCCAGGATCGGCAGCAGTACTGACTCGCTCGCCTTCTGGTGCGTCTGGCGGGCCATCGTCAGCATTTCCTGGGGCGAAGGGAGAGCTGCCGCGGCTGCGCGAGACATCGGCGCGAGAGTCTGGAGCATGAGGGCAGCGTTCAGGGTGGCTCTGGTGTCAGCCGCGCGCCGGGCATTCTCCAGCGCGGCCAGGCCGCTAGTGACCGCCCGGTCATCCGCCGCCGCCTGGTACCACCGGGCGCTGTGCATCTCAAACCGGCTGATCCAGCACAGTTCTCCGCTCCGCCGGGCGATCTCTAGCCCTTCGGTGGTCGCCTGGGCGCCGCGCTCGAAGTTACCGGTCATAAGGGTCGTGAGGAGGCGGCACTCCGCGGCGAGCATGAGGAGGCGGTCGTCCCCGAACTGGCGGGCCCATTCCTCACCCCGATCTAGCCGCTCCACGTACAGGTCGGCCCGGTCGGCGACGAGCACGCGGATGCCCATGAGACCTGACCACAGCAGCGCTTCGGCGAGCGCGGCGGACTGGATGTCCGACTCGGTGGCGAGGTCGATGGCCCGGTCGAGGAGCCGGCTGTGGGCCTGGTGTGCCGCGCGGGCGTCCCAGTAGGGCGCTAGCCCCGCCACCAACTCGAGCGCTTCTCGGCCGCGCCCAGAGTCCAGGCACAGCTGCAGCGCGTTGCGCAGGCAGTCGTGCGCGCCCTCGAGCCAGATCCACCAGGCATCGGGCGCCTGCGCAGTGATTCCGTTCGCCGCCCTTCTGGCCTGGGCCGCGAGCCAGCCGATCCAGCGCGTCTCGATCTCCGTCGCGTCGCCGGCGGACGCCAGCTCCTCCGCCGCGAAGTCACGGATAGACGGGGCCAGCTCGAATCGGGCCGGACCGTCCGCCCGGGCCGGGGTGACCAGGTGGAAGTCGACGAGCGCGCTCAGCCCGTCGAGCACCTCGGCTAGCTCACCGTCGCCCAGGGCTTCGGCGTCGTCGATGTCGAAGGTTCCGCCAGCCACCGAGAACCGGCGCAGCAGCCGCCGCTGGAAGTCGGTCAGCAGGTTGTACGTCCAGCCGATGGCGGCCCGCATGTCCTGATGGCGAGGCGGCGCGTCCGGCCGGGGCGAACGCAGCACGTCGAGGCGCCGTAGTTGGAGCCGGTTCGCCAGGTCAGTCGCGGGCAGCGTAGTGGCGCGAGCGGCAGCGAGCTCGATCGCCAACGGGAGCCCCTCCAGCGCACGGCACAGCGACACGACGGCCGCCACGTTCCCTTCCTCAAGCCGGAACTGGTGGTTCGCGGCCCTGGCCCGGTCGCAGTACAGCGCGACCGCAGGCTGGGCTTCGACCGCGGCCGGCTCCGCGCCCAGTTCCGGCAGCGCGAGCGGCGACAGGTTCACGACCCGCTCGGCGGCTAGCCGGAGCGGTGCCTGGCTGGTGACGAGCAGCTTCAGGTTCGGGCCCGCGTCTAGCAGGCGGGGCAGCTGGGCGGCGGCGCCGAGCAGGTGCTCGAAGTTGTCCAGCAGCACTACCCGGGCTGGGCGGTGGAGCCAGCGAACGACCACGTCGGCCAGGGCGGCGCCGGGTCCCGCGCTGACCTCGAGCTGATCCGCGATAGCCGTGAGCACTAGGTCCGGGTCCGTTACCGACGCGAGCGAGACGAAGTAAGCAGTTCCCGGATGGAGGGCGTCGAGCGTACGGGCAGCTTCCAGGGCCAGGCGGGTCTTCCCGACTCCGCTGCGGCCGGTGATCGTGACCATGCGGACAGCCGGGTCGGCCAGAAGGCCCGTTATTTCGGCCAGCTCGGCCGCTCGGCCGATGAGAGGTGCCGACTGCACAAAATACGGCAGCCGCCGATGAAGCGTCCCGGAGTCGTGTCCGTGATAGTCGGGTAGCGCGGCGATGCGGGCGCCGTCAGGCGCAGACATATGCCTCGGGCAAGGTCCCCCCACAGGTCCCTACGAATTGGCCGTCCCCAAGCTCAGGTGAGCTTGAGTGACTATGACACAACATGCAGGTCACGTGCTACTTCGTCCGTCTAATGCCGGAGCTGGGTAACCGCGTGGCGCGACTGGCTTCGCGCATCAGGTGGCTGGCGCGGCTGATGCCAGCATAGTCAAGTGTATACTTGACTATTGATCGCCAGAGATGCTTCGTCGCCATCTACTCGGACAGGTGAGGAGTTATGTCGAACACCGAGGCTGTTCGCGCTTCGTTCCAGGCCTACATCACGCAAGATCGCGCCGCCATGGATGGGCTCCTGGCCGAGGATTACGTCTTCACCAGCCCGCAGGACGATCACATCGGCAAGGCTGACTTCCTCGAAAAGTGCTTCCCGACCGCGGACCGCGTCGTGACTCAGGAGATCGTGCAGCTCGTGCCCGCGGGCGATGACGGGGTCTTCATCATGTACGAGTACCTGCTGAAGACTGGCGAGCGGCATCGCAACGTTGAGTTCAGCACCGTCCGGACCGGCCAGCTCGCTGAGACGCAAGTCTTCTTCGGAGGCGCGGTCTAGGCGCTCACGTATCAGCGGACGAGCGTTGCGAGGTAAGTGCCGGGCTGGGTCGCATTCTTCGGTTTGTAGACGCCCATCACGTGGATAGACGGTGTTGCCTGATACCTCCGAGCAGCCGCCCGAGCAGACCGAACTCGATGAGGTCTCCACTGGCAGCCACCGGGCAGCGCCGAGCCGTCCCGTGCGCGGGTCAAATGGAATGAACGCCATGGAATCGATCTGCGCTGTGCTCATGGCAACGAGATTGAAGCCGCCCGGCACTCTCGTGATGCCCTCGAAATGCGTGACAGCCGCGCGGCCATTCCCGAAGCGGTAGTAATGCGGGCGGCGAATTTCCCCGTCCGCTCGTCGTAGTTGATGAGGAAAGCGCTCTTGTGTCCGCTCGCCGCCGACCCGCAGGCGAGCGTGTACTTCGAGCTGCGCGGCCCGCTTTCCTGCCAGATGCCGTAGAAGGTGCTCTGCGTCGACTGGCTTCCGTGCAAACCGAGCAGCGTCCAGCGGCGTGTCGTCATGTTGTAGATGAAGGCATTGGCGGTGATCACGCCGCCCGGGACGCTGGGCTTGAGGTCATAGTTGCCGACCCAGGTTGCCCATCGTGCTGCGCGGAATGGTGTCCATCACCAGGCACTTGGGCCGGATCCGCGAGCAGGCCCGCCGGCCGTCATTCGTGCGCTCGCCCTTGGGGGGCACTTCGATCGGGGTCCACGATCCGCCCGAGCCACTGACCGGACCGAGATAGATCATGCCCTGGTTGTCCACGCAGGCCGGCGCCGATGAGGACACGTAGCTGCCGACGGCGCGTACCCGGCCGGCCGGGATCATCGCGGGGTTGGACACGTGCGTGTCGGGGCCGTAGAAGATTGCCGACGTCACCGCGGGGAACGCGGGCGTGTGTATCGTCACGGCCTTCCCGGCCGCGCTGCCGAGCTTTCCCTGGTACAAGAAGGCCTTCGCGGCGCTGCCGCTGGGCGGAAACACACTGCCAGTGAGCACGACCTGGCCGCCAGCCGAGCCTCGGACACCGGTTACGACGTCCCCTGCCTGCAGGATCGACGTGTACGAGCTTCTTCCGCTGCCCCTGATATTCGCGCAGATCAGCGGGCGGAAGTAGATCGTGGGCTGGCCGTTGCGGAGGATGTTGGCGGAGTTGCCCTGATGTACATTCAGATACCAGCCGCTCGCCGGTACCGGCGCGGTGACGTGCCGGAACACCCGCACGGTGCGGACGATCTGGCCGCGCCGGTTCGCGACCAGGTCCCTCAGCACGTACAGGACCGGTCCCTGGCGCTGGCAACTGCCCAGGTGGATATGCGCGGCATGCGGTCCCGGCGTGACTCCGCTGGCGCTCACCGGCACGGTCAGTGTCTTGTGCTTCGCGTTGTAGGCGATAGTGGCGCGTCCGTGCGGCGGGCCGTATTTCTGATTGCGCGGGCCGACCTCGACGGAACGGAGCCGGTGGGTTCGCCAGAACTTCGCGTTGCCCAGGCGGCTGGTCTGCGCTATCGGCCTGCTGCCAACGCTCCCGCCCTGTGCGCCCATCCGGATCACTGCTAGCTGACCGTTGGCGCCAGGCCCGTGAAAGCGCTCGACAGGGTGCTGTTGGCCTGGCCGACGCTGTTCGCCTCAGAGTGCTGAACCGGGCCGCGCGCCGGCCGCGCGGCTGCATCAGGTCCACCTGATGAGATGAGCCTGGCGTCAGCCCGTAGATCACCAGGTGCACCGTTAGCCTGCGGTGGCTGCCGCGACCGAACTTCACGGTCCCTACCGGCATGGCGTGCAGGACGACCTTGTCGACGTTCGGATTGGTCTTCCTTGTCGTCGCGCTGTGACCGCCCGCAGTTCCACCACCGGGACGCTGCCTGATCCGGTCGCGCTCGCGCCAGCGGCGGTCCCCAGGGGCATGACGGCGGCCACGACGAGTCCGACCGTTGCGGTGGCAACGGAGTCCATGGGCGACGTCCTTTCGGTGGAGATAACGCAGCTGCCGGACACAAGATAATTCGACAAAGCGTCTCTAATGCAGAGACGATCCGGTTGCCAGACGAATTCTTATTCCGGAATCCGCACTGTAGCGCGGTCTGGACCGGCGATGTGGTAAAAATCTGGCGAGCAAAATGAATATCGCAGGAGAATAGAAGCAGTTTCCTGCGCTTTCTCTCATCAGTTTCGAAGCCAGCGGTTCGCCGCATTTAGGTCCGGCCAAAGGCCCTATCGGGTGACGATGCTGACAATCTTGCCCGGCACGATGACGAGCCGGATGACGTCCTTGCCGTCGATCGCCGACGCCAGCGCCGGGGCGCTCCGCAGTTCGCGCTCGATGTCGACCTCGTCCGCACCGGCCGGCACCTCGATCGTGAACCGGACCCTGCCGTTGACCTGGACGGGCATCGCTCACCGTCGGATCGGCGGCGAGAGCCTCGTCAGCCTCCGGGAACGCAGCGTAGGTCAGCGAATCGGCGTGACCGAGACGGCTCCACAGTTCCTCGGCGATGTGCGGCGCGAGCGGGGCGACCATCAGCACCAGCGGCTCGGCGAGTTGCCTCGGCAGCCCGCCCGTCTCGGCCGCGATCCTGGCGGCATGGCTGGTGAGCCCGATCAGCTCGGCGATCGCGATGTTGAAGCGCAGCTTCCCGGAAATCGCTGCGTGACGATCATGATCGTGCGGTGCAGCTTGCGGGTTGTCTCCTCGCTGAGCGCCGCGTCGGTGACGGCGAGCTGGCCGGTTTCCTCGTCGATGATGCTGCGCCACAGCCGCTGCAGGAAGCGGTGGACGCCGACGACGTCGTTGGTCCGCCACGGGCGGCTGACGTCCAGCGGGCCCCATCGCCATCTCGTACAGCCGGAGCGTGTCGGCTCCGTAGGCGGCGTACATGTCGTCGGGGCTGACGCTGTTCTTCAGGCTCTTGCCCATCTTCCCGGACCGCCGCGTGACCGGCAGGCCGTGGTACGTGCAGGAGCCGTCGGGCCTCGTCGATGACT
This sequence comes from uncultured Actinomycetota bacterium, assembly GCA_963726425.1. Classification (GTDB taxonomy): domain Bacteria; phylum Actinomycetota; class Actinomycetes; order Streptosporangiales; family Streptosporangiaceae; genus JAJYUU01. Next base: position 292,275 of record CAVSCN010000023.1, read on the forward strand.
TCGGCTCGCGGGTACGTACATGCCGCGGTCGTCGGTGAACGCGTCGGCATGGATGTAGCCCTGGTTGAACAGCCGCCGGAACGGCTCCCTCGTCGAGACGTGCCCCAGGTCGAAGAGCACCTTGTGCCAGAACCGCGCGTACAGCAGGTGCAGGACCGCGTGCTCCACGCCACCGACGTACAGGTCGACGCCACCCTCGCCGGGCGCGGCGCCCGCGGGCACCATCCAGTACCGCTCGACCTCGGAGCTGATGAAGGCGTCATCGTTGGCCGGGTCCAGGTAGCGCAGGTAGTACCAGCACGATCCAGCCCACTGCGGCATCGTGTTCAGCTCGCGCCGGTACTCGCCTCGGACCATCGCCGAGATCCAGTTCGACCGTCGCCCAGTCCGCTGCGCGGGCGAGGGGCGGGACGGGATCGCCGTGGTCCGCCTCGTTCGCCTCCGGCCGGAAGTCCGTCGATCTCCGGCAGGGTCACCGGCAGGTCGGCTGTCTGGAAGCCCGATCGGCCGGTCGTCCTCGGCATAGACGATGGGGAACGGCTCGCCCCAGTAGCGCTGTCGCGAGAACAGCCAGTCCCGCAGCCGGTAGAGCCGCGACCGGCGGCCGTGACCGGTGCTGGCCAGCCAGTCGATCGCGGCGCTATCGACGGCCGCCGCTCGGCCCAGCCCTGCCAGTCCCATCCGTCCGCCGCCCGTGCTGATGCCGTCACCGGCGTAGGCCTCCGGCCACTCGCTCAGCGGGCGCGCCGGGATCCAGAGCATGTCCCGCGAGCCAGCCGGCCGGTGGCCGCACTGCCTGCCTCGACCGGCAGGCCGGCCTGACGGGCGAAGTCGAAGTCACGCTGATCGTGAGCCGGGACCGCCATGATGGCGCCAGTGCCGTACTCCATCAGCACATAGCTGGCGACGAAGACGGGAATCGGCTGGCCGGTCGCGGGATTGATCACGTACGCGCCGGTGAAGACCCCGTCCTTGGCTGCCCTGTCCTGGCCTGCGCTGGCGGTCCGGCGGCGCTGGCGTCCTCGGCGGCCCGCCCGGTATCCGCGATCGCCTGCGCCGGCCCGGAGGACGCGTCGCCGGCTCCTGGCGCTCCGCCCCGCCAGGACGGCGGCGTCCCGGCCGGGAACTCGCGCCGGCCGAGCTGCGCAGCCAGGGGATGCTCCGGCGCGAGCACCAGGAACGTCGCCCCGGCGAGGGTGTCCGGGCGGGTCGTGAAGACGCCGAGTTTCAGCGGCGGACCATCGGCCACCTCGAAGTCGATCTCCGCGCCATCGCTGGCCCCGATCCAGTTCCGCTGCATGCGTCTTGATCGGCTCGGGCCAGTTCGACGAGGTCCAGGTCCGCCAGTAGCCGCTGCGGCGTAGACGTGATGCGCATCATCCACTGCCGCAGCGGGCGGCGGAAGACCGGGAAGTTGCCCACATCGCTCCGGCCGTCAGCCGTGATCTCCTCGTTGGCCAGCACCGTACCCAGACCCGGGCACCAGTTGACCGTCTCCTCGGACAGATACGCCAGCCGGTGCGAGTCGATGACGTCGCTGCGCTCGTCCGGCGCCAGGGCCATCCAGCTCATGCCGCCGGGGACCGCGCGCTCGCCCGACTCGAACTCGGCGACCAGGTCGGCGATCGGCCGGGCCCGGTCCTGCCGAGAGTCATACCAGCTGTTGAAGATCTGCAGGAAGATCCACTGCGTCCAGCGGTAGAACGACGGATCAGTCGTGGCGACCTCGCGGCGGGCGTCATGCGCCAGGCCGAGCCGGCGCAGCTGGCGGCGCATGTTGGCGACGTTGGCGCTGGTCGTAACGGATGGATGCTGGCCGGTGCTGATCGCATACTGCTCGGCGGGCAGTCCGAATGCGTCATAGCCGAGCGCGTGCACCACGTGATGGCCGGACATCCGCAGGAACCGGCCGAAGACATCGCTGCCGATGTATCCGAGCGGATGTCCCACGTGCAGGCCCGCGCCGCTGGGATACGGGAACATGTCCAGGACGTAGAACTTGGGTTTGCCCCGCATCGCCTCGAATCCCGCGGACCATGGCCCGGTCGGGTTCGGCGAGTTGAACGTGCCGTCCTGTTCCCAGCGCTGCTGCCATCGAAGTTCGATCTCGTTAGCTAGCTCCGGGCCATATCGGAACGGCGGCAGCTCGGGAGCTACCTGCCGGGATCGTTCATCCTGCGTATCCACGCCCACCAACGTCCTCGTCGCGGTTGTGAGGTCGGTCTAGAAAAGAAAAAGCCCCTCAAACCACGAGGGGCAGCCGCGTTGACCTAGCGCGTCAACGCGGCCCGAGAAGAAGGAGGATTCGCCAGTCAGCCACGTCGGAATTGTAGCGTGACCGGCTCGCACGGTGTTCGCACTACCGGCCCAGATGCCGGCCGACGCGGGTGAGCCGGAGAAAGCAGTTCCCTGATGGTGGGCATCGAGCGTGCGGTCAGCGCGAAAGCCGGCCGCAGACTTCCGGCAAACCTCATGGAGACCGCGACCGGAGGGCGGCTGCCGAGCAGCCGCCCCCCAGAAAGGATTGCCAATCGCGATCCTTAGAAGTGGCTCCTCACCGGACCGGACATGGGTTGGCCATGTCACCGCTGTTGAAGTTGTCGAACTGGAGGACCGTCGTGTTTCCGGCGACTGGGTAGAGCGTCTGCAGCAGCGGCCCGAATTCAGTCACTGAGCTGCCGCCGAAGTCGTTGACGGTGCCGGGAATGAACCGGCCGCCTTCCTGCCAGGCGCACGTCCCGTGGTTGTTGGTGGTCGAGAAGAACGGATAGAACTGCGCGCCCATCGGCGGGTTGACACAGTTCACTCCGGTGGAGGTGTCGCAGAACGGCGGGTTAGTCTGCGAGTCCGAGGCCTCGATCCTGGGCATGTCGGTCTCGAACGCGACGGTCGAGAAGTTCTTCCCGTTGCTCAGCGTCGGGCTGGTGAACATGACCGGGCTCGGGTGGAATTTCATGTCCTGGCCCCGGTTCGGGTTCGTGCCCGGCCAGTCGTTCCGGTAGGACTGCCCGTCGTAGTCGCCGTCGGGCGAGAAGCAGCCGTCGATCTTCACCACGGTGGAGTCGGTGCCCGGTACACAGCCCGTGTCATCCGGGTCGAGCCCGGCGGAGTCCTGTGAGCCGGCCGACAGGCAGTTCCCGTTGGCGTCGATCTGCAGGCAGTTCTCGAAATGCCCGATCTCGTCGGAGAAGGCGACGTTGTAGGTGTGCGCCGTCCAGGTGTTGCCCCGAGGGTTCGCGGTGCTGTACGCGGGGTGGAACGCGTACGGCGCTTCCTGGCACGTGCTGGAGCCAGGCGTGTAGAGGATGTGGCCGAACCCGTTGGCGATGGACGCCGTCATCGAACCGGACTGGCCGGTGCTCAGATCGGTCAGGTCGGCCCGGAGGCCGGCCGCGGTGTCGTGCAGATGGACCCGGACGCGGTCGCCTGGGTTCATCAGCAGGTCCTTGCTGAGATCCGGATTGACCGCCGTGAAGTTGGGCGCGGAGAAGGTGCCGGTGAACAGGGGATTCGCCGGACCCTGCGAGACACCGCTCTTCGTTACGTACGCCCAGTTGATCGGTTCCTGGCCGCCGAGGATGAAGTTGTTGCACGCCGCGGTGTTGAGGACCCCGTTGTTCTGGTCGAGGGTCCGGCTGTCGATGGTCATCGCTGCGCAGTACACCGTGGCCGCGCAGCCGAAGCCCTCGAATTGCGGAACGTATCCCGGACCGTAGAACTGAAGTTCCATGAACGCGGTGCCGGGGTGCTTGCCGATGTAGCTCGGGCTGGTGGGATCCGGGCTGACGAGGTTGTTGGCATCGGTGTCCGGATTACATGTCGTGGTGAACTCTGGGGCGGATTGGCTGTCGCAGAGGGCTAGCCCGAGCCAGAAGGTCGGGCGGAGCTCGAAGTTCCAGGTTGTGCCGCCGACGCCGGTCGCGTTGGGCTGCTTCTTCGGGTCCCTCGGTAGTGTGACGGTGTAGGTCATGTCGTAGCCGGAGCCTGGTACTCCGGACTTGTACAAGACCGATGGCTCGTCGTGGCCGACGTACTTCCCGTTCGTTTGGTACGGGTCGGCGCACAGTGAGTTGGCGCTCTCGCAGACCGGGTCGTGGTATCCCGATGTCAGTGTCTGCACTTGATTTGATTGCTGGCTCTGGGCGCTGGCCGTGATGGCCGGCGCGATGACGAGTCCTGCTGCCGCTAAGACTGCCACTCCGATGAATGTGCCTTTCACTGGATGACCCTCTCGATCGTCGGTGATCGGATCAAAGGCTGTGGTTTGCGCTCCTTCCGTATGTGGGGTCTGGCCGTGCGGGATGCACGGCACGCCGCGCTCGGGTTCTCGGCGACGCATGGCCCCATCGGCTCAGGCAGCTTCGGCCTGGGCACGCGCGTCGCCGCCGGGGAACCGCGGCAAGCATCTATCGGATTTTGCCGGTGCAAATCGCAGTTAAGACCTTTGTGCGGTCGCGGTCAAGGCGCAGCAGAGCGCTTTGGGCGGGACCGTTCAGTAGCTCAAGACCGGCGGCGGGTCGTCGTCCGGTGGTCTCAGAACGGGGACATCTGATCGAGCACTCGCTCCGCGAGATCCACGATTGCCGTCGCCCGCGGGATGTCTTCGCGGACATCGTCCGCGGTCACTTCGGGCGCATCCGACGGCGCTCGATCTCATCTCGGCCCTGATTCCATCTCATGGCTGCGTGCTTGCGCTAGTTCCGACTCGGAGCGCCAGCAACGGCCGTTCCCGCACGGTCGCGAGGAACGCGTCCGTCGGTTCCGGGGACTCCCAGGCCTTCGGCAGGACGCGTCGTACTGACACTGGCCGCAGCAGTTTGTGCTGCGCATCCTGCGCGACGGCGTCTAGTTCATCCCGGTCGGCGGTTCCGACGACAAGCACGTCGACGTCGTTGGGTATCGGGCCCGGCTCGCCCAGATATCGGACCGCCCATGATCCGTAGATGAAAGCATGCTGGATGCCGTCGACAGCGTCGAGAAGGTCAGTGAGCACCGGCATGGGTCCGTAGGTCACTGCCAGCAGGTCGGTCAGGGGCCGAGCCAGAATCGAGTCCTGCACGGCTCGGAGAAGGCGAACGTTCCCGATACGCCGGTCGGCCGCGAAACCGCCCTCGACCAGCCTTGAGGCTTCGGAATGTACGGCCTTCACGCTGGCGCCGATGATCGAGGCTGCCTCACTCAGGCTGTACTCGGCGTCCGGGTGGAGGTATAGGAGGGCCAGCAGGGCGCCCTGCACATTGGACCGGAGCAGCGGAAGGAGCGGTGGGGCGGAGCTTCGCATAACAGGTAAAGGACCTTACCTGTTAGGTAAATAGCGACCTGCCCAGAGACATCGGATCGCCTCCGGCAGAGGAACCGCTCTGGCCAGCGCTCAGAAGGGCGGCGGGTCGTCGTGGGCGCCAGGGATCGCCTGGAATGGGTCTGATGGCGCCTTCGGGCCGTCGTCGGTGCCGGACCAGACGCCCTTCTCGCTGGGCCGGGTGGCCCAGGCCGGGAACGGGAAGTCGATCGCCAGCGGCACCGGGATGTCGGGCTGGGCGATGAACATGGTGCCGGGCTTGGCCAGCATCGCGCGGGCTCGCTGCGCGGGCGGCAGGAAGCCGTACTCGGGCCGCTCGGCCTCGGCGGCGTCGAGCCGGCCCGCGACCTTGATCGCGCAGTTGGACAGGATGCGCCGCTCGACCTCGCTGGCGGTCTGCTGCGCGCCGATGAGGATGACTCCGAGGGAGCGGCCCCGTTCGGCCAGGTCGAGCAGGATCTGCTTGATGGGACTGTCGCCCTCACGCGGCGCGTACTTGTTCAACTCATCGAGTACGACGAACATGAGCGGGCGCGCGGTGCCCTGACGTTCCTTTCTCGCGAACTCGCCTCGGAGCGTCACTCCAACGACAAACCGTTGCGCGCGATCAGGGAGGTTGTGCAGGTCGACGACGGTGACCTGCGCGCGGGACGTGGTGATCGAGCGCTCGCCCTTGTGCGCGAGGTCGCCGCGGATGACCGCGCTGAGCGGCTTGACGGCCGATCGAAGTCTTCGGAGGAGGGCATTGATGCTGCCGGTGACGGCGGCGCCGGTGACCCAGGTGTTCCTTGTCTGGTCGTCGCTCAGCTCAGCCTCGATGAGGTCGACGAGGTCGCCGAAGGTCCGGATGATCTTGTCGTTGGCGGGGTCGACGCCCGCGATCTTGACGGCGCCGTCGTTGCCGGTCGGGATGGCGTCGCGCTTGAGCCGGGCCGCGACCTGGCCGATGAGCATCGTGTACTGGGCGCGTTCGTCTTCGGCGTCGGCGAAGACGAAGGGGAGCAGCTCGTCTTGGCAGAACTCCGTCAGCGTCCAGTAGAAGGGGGAGACGGCCTTGTCCCTGGCGGTGACGTCGGGGGTGCCGGAGGTGTCGCCCGGGCGCGGGGGAGCAAAGACCCTTACGTTCTGGAACGGGGCGGCCGGGAGGCCCAGGGTGCTGTATTTGTCGCGGTCTTCGGGGGCGAGTCTTGAGTTGGCGTAGTCCAGGAACAGCAGGTCCTCGCCCTTGACGCTGAACACCAGCATCTTGGTGTTGTGGGCCTCGGCTTTGAGGACGCCGGAGTTCAGCATCGAGTGCAGCAGGAACAGCGCGAAGCTGGTCTTGGTCGCGATGCCGGAGACGCCGGAGATGGAGACGTGGGCGCCGCGGGTGCCGTCGACGAACTCGAAGTTGATGTAGACGGGGTTGCCGTCGCGGCCGAAGCCGACGGGGACTTTCTGGTCGCCCATCTCGTCGAAGTAGAGAGCTGAGTCGCGTTGCTGGCCGGTGGCGCGGTAGACCGGGGCGCCGGGCATGGGCGGCACGTAGACCTCGGGCTCGACCCGGGTGACCGAGACCTGAGCGATCTCGGCGACCTCGGCGGGCAGGGCGCCTTGTTCGATGAGGAAGACGTCGGAGGCGAATCTTGCGCCCTCGTGGACGGCCTCGACGTTGGTGACGACGCCGGAGACCTGGATCGGCTTCAGGCCGGGGAGCTCGCGGCTGGTGACGACCACGTCGTCCAGCTGGAGGTACTGCTCCGGGCCGACCGCCACCGAGAACTGCAGCGGAGTGGCGGCGATAGTGCCGACCACCAGGCCTACGGGACTGCTGCTATCCAACGTTCCGTCGCTCTCCGAGATCCCTGTGTGGCCCCGGGGATCAGTCCCGGCTGCCGGCTGCGGATTAGCCTGCCGTGGTCCTAAGGCTGCCACGTGGTATAGGCCGCGTCTCCGCAGGTGAACCACCACAGTCGCACAACGTGCCGCAGCCGTCTTTCCAAATGCTACGAATGCGACTTCGGCGCTGCCTGCAGGCTGGGGCGTGTCGCGAGCGGTGTGCCCGTCGGCTCGCGGCGGGCTGGAATCCGTAGCAGTACGGATGTAGTGGCTCGCGAGTGTTCCTAGCGTGAACGTGACAGTCCGGTTGGCGGCAAGCGCAGACCGGCGAAGCGCAGCAACCAAGCGGAAAGGGGCATTCAGATGCCACTCATCAATGTGAAGGTGATCGAGGGCGTTTTCTCCGCCTCGCAGCGCCGGGAGATCGTGCAGAAGCTCACCGACACGATGGTGTCGATCGAGGGCGAGAACATGCGCGGCGTGACCTGGTGCGTGCTGGAAGAGGTGCACAGCGGCGACTGGGCCATCGGCGGGAACCCGCTGAGCACCCAGGACGTGCTGGCCCTCGCGGCCGGGAATGGCGCGGGTGAGCCCGCCACGGCTGGAGCCGCGGCCGGCTGACGCCGCCGGGCGAGTTGGGCGGCTGCGGGCGCTTCCTTCGGAGTCCGCAGCCGCCAACGGGCCACGTTCCCACTGGTAGCGTGGCGAAAGTGGGTCCACCCACCCGGTACGCGCGGAGCGGACAAGTACACGTCGCCCATCAGGTCCTCGGTTCGGGGCCACCTGATCTGGTCCTTGTGCCCGGTTTCGTATCGCACGTCGAGGCGGCCTGGGACTGGCCGTACCTGGCCCGGTTCCTGTACCGGCTGGCATCGTTCGGCCGGCTGATCCTGTTCGACAAGCGCGGCACCGGGTTGTCGGATCCGATGAAGCGGCCGCCGACCCTGGACGAGCGAGTCGACGACATCCGGGCCGTGATGGACGCGGTCGGCGTCTCGCGGGCGCATCTGTTCGGGGTGTCGGAAGGCGGCGCGCTCAGCATCGCGTTCGCCGCCCAGTACCCGCAGCGGGTCGAGTCGCTGATCCTCTACGGGTCGTACCCGCGCAAGGTCGCGACCGCGGACTACCCGTGGGGAACGTCGCGTCAGACGGTCGATCAGTTCCTTGAGCGCTTCGACGACGCCTGGGCCAGCGGCGCCTGGTGGGACATCGTCAACCCGGACCTGCCCCTCGACCCGGACACCCAGCGCTGGTGGGCGCATTACTTGCGGGTCGGCGCGAGCCCCAGTATGGCCCGCGACCTGATGCTGATGAACGCCAAGATCGACGTCCGGAGTCTGCTGCCGGAGATCCAGCTCCCGACGTTGGTGCTGCATCGCACCGATGACCGCTGGGTCGAGGTCGGGAACGGCCGTTACCTGGCTAGTCACATAGCCGGCGCTCAGCTGGTCGAGCTTCCCGGGGCTGATCACCGGCCGTGGCTCGAAGACGCCGACTCGGTCCTCAATCAGGTGCAGGTCGCCGTGGGTTCTGCGGCCCGGCGCACCCGCCACGCCAGTTCGTCGGTCGGGGTGCACGCGCTCAGCCAGCGCGAGCACGAGATCGTCCGGCTCGCGGTCGCCGGCCATTCGACGCCTGACATCGCCCGGCACCTGTTCCTGAGCGAACGCACCGTCGAGACGCACCTGCGCAACGCTTATACGAAGCTCGACGTCAGCTCCAAGCTCGAGCTCACCCGGCGAGCAGCCCAGCTCGGCATCTGAGGTCTTTGTTCCGGCGTTCGCTTCGCGGACGGCTTCTCAGTCGTCGAGTTGGCTGGGATCGGCGGGGACGTCGACTGCGTGCTCCGTGAGCGCCGCGAGGGGAACGATCTGCAGCGCCCGCTCATTGGTTGACGCCAGCACGACGTGCGCAGCGGCGCCGTCGTGATGAGCCCGCAGCCAGTTCGCGGCGGTCACGCACCAGCGGTCTCCCGGCACAAGCCCTGGGAACCCATACGCGGGCATCGGCGTGGTCAGATCGTTGCCTATGCGGCGCTGGTGGGACAGGAAATCGGCCGTCACTACCGCGCAGATCGTATGACTGCCTTGATCTTCCGGGCCGCTGGTGCAGCACCCGTCGCGGTAGAACCCGGTGACCGGGTCGGTACCGCACGGTTCCAGCGGGCCGCCGAGCACGTTGCGATCGCTCATGCCAGCAGTATCTGCGCCGGAGCCAGGACACGCATAGCTACCCCGCCGGGCGGCTCCTTCCCCTTGGACGGCCCTCGGCCGGAATGGTCCGGATGGGCGACGGCTGAGTCCTGGCGACATGGGGGTTCAAGTCCGAGGAGGGACTCGAACCCCAATTGGCCGCCCGACGGGATCTCTCGGTCGCCGTCAGCCCGGGTTAGCTCTCCTGAGACGGCCATCGGCTAGCCGCGAGGCGATATTGTGCCGGTATTGCGGCCCGACGGGCTCCAGGGTCTAGTGGCGAACTAGCTTGACCTGGCCACGCCCCCACCCGCACGGATTCCGTGCTGCGTGGGAGCGGGTACTTGGCGCTGATCCGGCGTTCGGCTGCGAGCCTGTCCGAAATAGCGAGCAACGGCAGTGTGGCAGAGCTCATGTTCGAGCAGTCGCTCTACGCGGATGGCTGGATCGGACGACCCGGCCCAGGAGAACGGCGCTCGTGGAGCCGGAGTATTCCGGTTCTAGCGAACGATCTCGTCGATGCTGGCCTTGCCGAAGTCGAGGTTCTGCTCGAGCACCGGCTGCCGCTCAGCAGTCGACGCGTCGACGCCGTGCTTGCTGGACGGCACCCTGTGACTGGCGCTTCTTCATACGTTGTGGTCGAGCTGAAGCAGTGGAGCGAAGCCGATCTGTTCGAGGACGACCCCACTATGGTCGTCATCGACGGCTACGGCCGCCACCCAAGGCTGCACCCGGTCGAGCAAGTTCGTGGGTACTGCGAGTACCTTCGCGACTTCCTGCCGGCGCTCCAGGCAGACGGCGGCACGATGGCCGGAGTCGCCTATCTCCATAACGCAACCGAGATGGGCGTCGCGTCGCTTCGAGAAGCAGGCGAAAACAGTGACGGACGTCTCTTCACCGGCGAACGTCGGGCTGAGTTCCTGGAGTTCCTGCGCTCCAGGCTGATGCCGGGCGTGTCTGGCGCGCCATATGCCGATGCGTTCCTGAGCGCGCGCGCCGCGCCGAGTCGGCAGTTGCTGGCGGTTGCTGCAGACGAGATCAGGAATCGCGAGCAGTTCATACTGCTCGATCAGCAGCGTCTGGCGTACCGCATGGTTCTGCACGAAACGGCGGCCGCGCGAGCAGCTGACTCGAAGGCCGTCATCATCGTTACCGGGGGTCCTGGTACCGGCAAGAGTGTTATCGCGCTCTCGCTACTCGGAGAGCTGGCTCGCCAAGGTCGGACTGTCCTTCATGCGACAGGGTCTCGCTCTTTCACCCAGACGCTGCGAAAGGTCGCTGGTCAGGGCTCCCCAAGGACCAGAAATCTCTTCAAGTACTTCAATCAGTTCGTCGACGCAGATCGCAACGGCCTCGAGGTCCTGATCCTCGACGAGGCACACCGCATACGAGAGACGTCGGCAAACCGATTCACGCCGGCTCGGCATCGAACCGACCGCCGACAGATCGACGAGCTGATCGCCGCCGCGAGAGTCCCGGTGTTTCTCCTCGACGAGCACCAGGTAGTGCGGCCGGGAGAGCTCGGAACCGTCGAGGACATCGAAGGGCATGCAAAGCAGTTGACGCTGACCGTGCGCAAGATTGACCTCAGCGCACACTTCCGTTGCGGCGGAAGTGAGGCCTACATGGACTGGGTCAGGAAGCTGCTCGGTCTCGTAGCGGGTGGTCCGATCCAATGGGTCGGAGATCCGGCGTTCGCTGTCCAGGTCGCCGAAAGTCCTCAAGAGCTGGAATTTCTGCTTCGGAGCAAACTTGAGGCAGGTTACGGCGCGCGGATGGCTGCCGGGTACTGCTGGCCTTGGAGCGATCCGCGACCTGACGGCTCGCTGGTATCGGATGTTGTGATCGGCGAGTGGGCCAGGCCGTGGAACCTCAAAGGCGAACGCGCCGTTGGCGGCGCACCGCCAGCGGCGCTCTGGGCGACTGATCAAGCCGGGTTCGGCCAGGTCGGCTGCGTCTACACTGCGCAGGGATTCGAGTATGACTGGAACGGAGTGATCATCGGGCCCGACTTCGTCTGGCGCGACAAGCGATGGGTGATAAGACGAGAGGCGAACAGGGATCCAGATTTCCGGAGCCGCACGAGGGTGTCCGACCTTGAGTTTGAGCGGCTCGTCCGCAACGTCTACAAGGTGCTGCTCACCCGAGGGATGGTCGGCACTGTCGTCTACTCGCCGGACCAGGAAACCAATGCGATGTTGAGCGGGCTGATGCCCACTGCGTCGCAAGCAGCACGAAGCCGCAGAGGCGAAATAGGCGCCGTGAGCGAGTAGCAGCCATCTGGTGAGCATTGCCGCAGCACGGCTTTTCGTCGGGTAGTCCTCACTCATCGGCAGGCCTGGCGCTACGGAAGATTAACCTCCGGGCCCTACCGTCCGTCCCATGGACGATTCGGGCATCTTTGGTACTGGACCTTCTAGCAGCGGCTCCGAGAGCGGCGGGCTCTCGCGCAGACACTTCCTGAGCAGCGTCGTTGTCGTCGGCGCCGCGGCGGGCCTGGCCAACAGCATCGCGGAGAGCGCGCTGACCGCCACACAAGCGGCCGCCGCGACACCTCCGACCGGGCCGCCGACGACGACGCTCCCGCTTCCCACCACGACCGCGCCGGAGCAGCTGCTCCTCACCTGGGGCCACGACCCGGCGACTGCGGTGACCGTTTCCTGGCTGTCACCGGGCACGGTCCCGATGCCAGCCCCGACCCTCACTTACTCCGAGCACCCCATCAGCAACCACAACCCCGGCCGCACCATCCAGCTCCCCGAGCCAAAGCCGCTCGACGTCAGCAAGCGATATCCGAAGGCCTCCTCCGTCAGCTTCCAGGACGGCCTCAACGCCCAGACGACGTTCTACTATCACGTCGAACTCCGTGACCTGAACCCCGACACCCGCTACTTCTACCAGGTCAGCAACGGCGCGACCTTGCAAGCATCCACCGCGGGCGCAAGCTTCCAGACAGCCCCAACTGGCCGCGCTAAGTTCCGCTTCTCCTCCTATGGCGACCTCGCGACACCGTCCTTCGACCTGAACACCTCCGGCAACCAGTGGCACGAGTCCTGCGACAACTCGTTCTACGCCGTGAACGCCATCGAGAGCCCCGGCGACGGCCAGGGTGCGCCGCTCTTCCACCTGCTCAACGGCGACCTCTGCTACGCGAACCTCGACTTCCTGAACGCCCCCGGCGTCTGGCGCGACTTCGGCGTCAACATCTCCCGGTCCGCGGCCAACCGACCCTGGATGCCCGCCCTCGGCAACCACGAGACCGAGTTCGGCACCTGCGACCACGCGGGCCGGCCAGGCACGGCACCAGGCGGCATCGGAGCACAAGCCGCCGCCGGCAACTACTGGAACGGCCCCTATGGCTACGGCCACTACCTGAGCCGGTTCCTCCTGCCCGACAACGGGGTCACCAACTGGGACGGCAACCGCCTGCGCGGTAACTTCTACGCCTTCCAAGTCGGCACCGTGAAGTTCATCTCCCTCGACGCGGACGACGTCATCTACCAGGACGGCGGTTCGGCCTACCTCAACAGCGCGCCGAACGCCGCCAATGAGGCCACCTCCGCGGGCGCGATGATCCCCAACGGCACCGTGACCTACAACCGCTTCTACACCGGCGACCTGAAGGTCAACAGCGAGGACTTCTCGCTCCGCCCGGACTTCTCCACCGGGACGCCGAACCTGCAGACGATCTGGCTCGAGCGCACCCTCCGCGAGGCGCGCGAGAACAACGACATAGACATGATCGTCGTGTTCATGCACCAGTGCGCGCTGTCCACCTCGCTCCCCGGCAACGGCTCCGACCTGGGCATCCGCCAGACCTGGCTGCCCCTGTTCGACCAGTACGAGGTCGACCTGGTCCTGTCCGGGCACGAGCACGACTACGAGCGCAGCTACCCGGTCCGCGGCTACGACGCCGACTACCAGGGCACCGTCGCCTCGCCGAACCCGGACCAGACCAAGGGCGAGCAGGTCAACACCAGGCGCCCGCACGTCGTCACCACCGATGCCGCAACGCACAACGGCACGCCCGCCTGGGACACCCAGCAGGGCACCGTGTTCCTCGTGCTGGGCGGCGGCGGCACCGACGGACCAACCAACACCTACGGCAAAGACACCGCGACCGGCCTGCCGCAGGCGAAGGTCATCACCGAGCGCAACGCGATCTCCGGTTCGCAGGCGGCGGGCTTCACCCGCAACGCGGCCGACTCGATCGAGGACGCGCCCTGGTCGGCGGCCATCAACGCAAGCGATGCCTACGGCTATGCGATCTTCGACGTTGATCCTGGCAAGAAGCGTGGCGACACGACGATCACGTTCCAGTACTTCGCCATCCCGGCCGTCAGCGACGAGACCGGCCCCCTGCACGACGGCACGACCACGCTGCCGTCGACGCCGACCGAGAAGTTCGTCTTCGGCCGCGGCATCTCGGGCCGGGGCAAGGACCACGGCCACGCCACCAAGCCGCTCTCCACAACGCCCGCGTAGCGACGGCTCACGCGAGCGCATAGCACCCGCCGTTCCCTTCCTCACCCGCTTCAGGCGGGGAACGGCGGGTGTTCGTCCTCGGGTCTACCGGACGCCGTAAGCGTGGATTACCGTCAGCAGTTCCGAGTTGCCTGCCCCGTCCTTCACGTACAGCCGGAGCGAGACGAACCCTGCCTGCCGCGGATCGCGCACGCTGATCACGTAGTGACCGCCGCTCCGCCGGACGGTGACTGAGTGCCAGGTCTTGCCATCGTTGGCCGACGCCTGGGCTCGCGCGACCGCCAGCAGTACCGGGCTGACGGAATACGGGCTGTACAGCCGGAGTGCGACGGGCGTGACCGCGCCTGCCGCGGCCCGGTTCCGCAGGTCCAGGCCGCCCGGCACCATCTGGGCCGCGTAGAGCTGGCCGGTGACGGAGGCGCCGGCGTGAGCGGAGAACCGCCAGGTGGCGTGAATCTGGGTGGAGAGCGTCGCGGCCGGTCGCCGGGTCGCGTCGAGGTGCAGCGTGTACCAGTGCTTGGTGGCCGGGATCCGCAGGTTCAGATTCCCGCCATGAGAGCTGGCGAGCAACCGGGCCCCGGAGTAGAGCCGCAGCCGCACCAACACGCCAGGCGCCTCGTCAGTGTCACCCATATGCAGCGGGTCGCCGATTACCGGGAAGCCGTCACTGACCTGCATCCGCCGGTTCTCGACTGAGGCGCTCGGGCCGTTCAGTGCCTGCGGCGAGAGGACGGCAGAGAAGTACCGCTCGGTGAAATGCCCGCGCCGGTAAGGGTCCATGTTCAGCACGAAATCGCGGATCTCGCCCGCTGGGCTCGTCAGGTCCACCATCGGATTCCACAGATAACCCGGCGAGCGGTAGGACGTCAGTCGCGCCGGGGTAGCGCCGAGGGTGGTGCCCGCGTTGAGCGGCAGGCTCGGCCCGGTCTGACTTTCAGGGCTTAGCCCCAGCGTTGCCTGCTGGTTCTGGTCGGTCGCCCGCACGACGACCCATACCCTCGCCAGCCCGGAATTGTGAACTGTGAAGGTGGGGTGGGCCGGGAGGCCGCCTCGGGAAACGTTGATGATGTCGTACCGGAACGGGCTCGGGTGCGCGGCTGTGTTGCCCTTCCGCTCCCACACCGAGTAGGTGTAGAGCGTCACCGCCTTCGCCTTCATCGGCACCACGTAAGCAGGCGCCGCGAGCGTTCCGCCGTCCAGTGAGTCGGCGATGTCCCAGGGGTTGAATGCCCACTGGCCGTCCACGACCGGTGCGAACTCCAGCAGCTCCTGCACGGCCGTGGGCGCGTCCAGCCTGATCCTGACCCGCCGGCCCTGCCGGGCGTCGATCGTGATGGTCCGATTCCGGGTCACGTCGATGATCCGATCGGCCAGCGTGAACGTCTGCCCGTCGCCGGTGCCGGTCCCGATCCACGCGGCGACGTTGTACCGGCCCGCGCGCACCTGACGGGAGGTGCCCTGGCCGAGGTCGATGTTGGTCTTGCTGGCCAGGTTGAGCAGCTGCAGATCAAGCGGCTGGGCCAGGTGGCCGGTGCGGTCGATGATCCGCACGGTGAGCTCGAATCGGGCGGTCTGCGCAGCCGGATGCCCGGCGGTCAGAGCAGTTGCTGCGGCAAGCGCGGCGCCGGCGATCTTGGCGACGGGTAGTACCGACATGTCCCTGATCGTACGACCTATGTCACTAAGGCGAAATAGCACGTTGGCGCAGCTAGCCGGAATGATTCAAGCTGCCGATAGCAGCCTGGGCTCGCCACCTGGACTACTCACCGCTGACGGCGGCCGCTGCGGCGGACGGCGCCGGCTCGCACCCGCCAGTCAGCAGGCGGCCACGGTCTTCGCGGCTTACAGCCAGTAGCGTGCTGGCCGCCTGCCGGTCACTGACCGTTAACTATCAGCGGCTAGTATCGGAATACGTGATCGCTCCCGATATCTCCCTCGCCCGCTAGCCGGTGGCAGCTACCCCGCCCCGGCCGCCGACTACCGCCGTTCCGCTCCCGACGAGTACCGCTCCGGAGCAGCTGCACCTCACCTGGGGCCGCGACCCCGCCACCGCGGTGACCGTTTCCTGGGTCGCGCCCGGCAGCGTGCCGATGCCGTCCCCGGCACTGAGGTACTCGCCGCGCCCGATCACCACGGCAAACCCGGGTACGCCCATATTCCTGCCGGAGCCCGAGCCGCTCGACGTCACGCAGAGCCGCTTCAACCACGGCCAGGGCGACGGCGAGGCGGCCAGCGCCGTCTCCTTCACCGACGGCCTGAATGGCCAGACGACGTACCACTACCACGTCGAGCTGCGCGGCCTGGAGCCCGACACCCGGTACTACTACCAGGTCAGCGACGGCGCGACCCCGGTCCCGGCCACGACCGGCGCGAGCTTCCAGACAGCCCCAAAGGGTCGCGCCAAGTTCCGCTTCTCTTCCTACGGTGACCTCGGGACTCCGTCCTGGGCCAGGAACGCCTCGGGCAACCAGTGGTTCCAGTCCTGCGACAACGCCTGGTACGCGGTCGAGGCCATCGAGAATCCCGGCGACGGCCAGGGTGCGCCGCTGTTCCACCTGCTGAACGGTGACGTCTCCTACGCGAACCTCGACTACCCGAACGCCCCCGGCGTCTGGCGCGACTTCGGCGTCAACGTCGCCAGGTCGGCGGCCAACCGGCCCTGGATGCCGACCCTGGGCAACCACGAGACCGAGTTCGGTGCCTGCGACCACGCAGGCAAGCCAGGCCGAGCCGAAGGCGGCATCGGCGCCCAGGCCGCCGCGGGCAATTACTGGAACGGCCCCTACGGATACGGCCACTACCTGAGCCGGTTCCGGCTGCCCGACAACGGCATCGTCAACCACGATGGCAACCGGCTGCGCGGGAACTTCTACGCGTTCCAGTGTCGGCACCGTGCTGTTCGTCTCGCTCGACGCTGACGACGTGATCTATCAGGACAGCGCCGCGGGCTACGTGAGGCGCGCCCCGGACACGGCACCGATGGCTACTCCCTCCGGCGCGCAGATCCCCAACGGCACTGTGACCTACAACCGCGGCTACACCGGCGACCTGGAGTTCCGCGAAGAGGACCTCTCGGCCCGGCCGGACTTCGCCGCCTGGCACGCCGAACCTGCAGACGCTCTGGCTGGAGCGCACCCTCCGCGAGGCCAGGCAAGACCCGGAAACAGACATGATCGTCGTCTTCATGCACCAGTGCGCGCTGTCGAGCGCGATGGCGAACGGGTCCGACCTCGGCATCCGCCAGGCCTGGCTGCCGCTGTTCGATGAGTACGAGGTCGACCTCGTGCTGTCCGGGCACGAGCACAACTACGAGCGCTCCTATCCGGTCCGCGGCTACGACGCCGGCTACCGGGGCACCATCGCCTCCCCGAACCCCGGCCAGACCAAGGGCGAGTCCGTCGACACGAGAAGACCGCGCGTTGTCACGACCGAGCCGGCGACCTGCGACGGCGTCCCGGCGTGGGACACGCGGGAGGGCACCGTGTACCTGGTGCTGGGCTGCGCGGGCAGCAACGCGCCGTCCAATAGGTACGGCGCCGATTCTTCGACCGGCCGCCCGCGGGCGAAGGTCACGACCCAGCGCAACATGATGTCCGGCTCGCAGGCGACCGGCTTCACCCGGGGCGGGGCCGACGCCCGCGAGGACGCGCCCTGGTCGGCGGCGACCAACGACCGCGATTCGTACGGCTACGCGATCTTCGACGTTGACCCCGGCTACGGTCCCGGCGAGACCACGATCACGTTCCAGTTCTTCGCCATCCCGGCCGTGAGCGGCGAGCCCGGCACGACCACGCTGCCGTCGACTCCGTACGAGAAGCTCGTCTTCGGCCGCGGCATCTCCGCCGGCGGCGAGCGCGACGAACACGCCACCGAGCCGCTCACCACAACGCCCGCGTAGCCGACGGCTCACGCGAGCGCATAGCACCTGGCGTTCTCGTACCTGGATGTTCAGGGATGGAACGCCGGGTGCTCGCGTCCGCGCTATCCGCGTGGCCGCAGGCGTAGGACGCGCTGCCCAGGCTTATCGTCGTTGCGTGTCTTCAGCCGCCCACGGTGTAGTTGGGAGTCTTGAGTGTCCGGAGCGCCTAGTCCGCGCGATGTCCTCCAACGCCTGATAGACGGGATCTCAGCGGGCAGCTGGCAGGACCTTGATCAGCTATACGCAGAAGACGCCGTGGTCGAGTACCCGTTCGCGTTGCCGAGTGGTCCGGCCCGTCTGGATGGCCGCTCGGCGATCGGGAGATATTTCGCTGCGGTCGCGCGCCTGCCGCTAGAACTCAAGGCCCACCACGTCGTGCTCCACCAGACCAGCGATCCCGAGGTCGTCATAGTGGAGTGGGACTATGACGGGGTTATCACGACGACCGGCCACTCATTCCAGGTCTCGAACATCCAGGTCTCCCGGATCCGTGACAGTCTGATCGTCAGTTCACGCGACTACCACAACCATCCCGTGCTGGCGGATGCGCTCGCCCGAGCGTGACGACCTGGGCACCCTCGGCCATGCCTGCGATGCGGGTCGGCTGGATCAACCCGAATCTAGCGGCTATATTAACGCACGGTGGGCGGCTAGATTAACACCTAGACCCCGGCTAGGTTAACAGGTCATGCGATACTAGGTGGATGCCAGCCGTTCCGCCATCGCCCATCGGCCGGATACTCCCACGTCGCGCTGGCCAGGCCATCGAGTCGGCGCTCGCCGACACCCGTGTCGTCCTCGTCAACGGGGCCCGGCAGTGTGGCAAGAGCACCCTTGTGGCCCAAGTGGCCAGCGTCCGCGAGACCGAGTGGCGGAGCCTCGACCGAGCCGCCACCCGCCAGGCAGCGCAATTTGATCCGACGGAGTTTGTCGCGGGCGCGGACCTGATGGTGATCGACGAAGTCCAGCGCGTTCCAGAATTGTTTCTCGCCATCAAGGAGACCGTGGACGCAGATCCCCGACCTGGTCGGTTCCTGCTGACTGGATCGGCACGCGTACTCGGGTTGCGTGGCCTGCCGGACGCCCTGCCCGGAAGGATGGAGACGATCGAGCTGTGGCCGCTCTCGCAGGGTGAGATCGAGGAGCAGCCAGACGGGTTTGTCGACGCGATCTTCGAGGCTGGTCCTGAGCTAGCCCATACCGCGCAAGAAACTCGTCGAGGGTACATAGAGCGCGTAGTTCGCGGCGGCTTTCCTGAGTCGATCGCACGAGTTGGCGCGCGGCGGGAGCGGTTCCTGGACTCGTACGTCGCCGACATCGTGAACCGCGACGTCATCCAGCTGTCGGAGATCGAGCGCGGCGCCGAGATGCGATCCCTCACCCGTCTTGTCGCCGCGCGATCCGGGCAACTACTAGTTGCCGGTGCGCTGGCGAGCGAGCTCGGCCTGGCGCAGCCGACCATCACGCGCTATCTGAGCTTGCTCGAAGAAGTCTTCCTGATTAAGCGCATCCCGGCGTGGTCTCGCAATCTGAGCACACGGACCGTTGGCACGCCCAAGGTCGCAATGACGGACTCCGGGATCGCGGCAAACTTGCTGGATCTCGACGCCGACATTCTCCAGCAGCCTGAAAGCCCGCTCGGTCCGCTGCTCGAGGGCTTTGTCGCCATGGAGATCGCTCGCCAGCTCACCTGGTCCAGACAGCGCGCCGAGCTGTATCACTACCGCACCAGGCACGGAGTTGAAGTCGATATCATCCTGGAGAACCGCCGAGGTCAGGTCGTGGCAATCGACGTGAAGGCCGGCTCGACGGTCAGAGCCGAAGACTTTCGCGGTCTGCGGCACCTGGCTGAGCGCCTGGGCGACAGCCTCGTGGTGGGTGCCGTGCTCTATACCGGCCGGGAGACGCTTCCGTTCGGCCCGCGTTTCCGGGCAATCCCCATCAGCGCGCTCTGGGAGACCAGCACCGGCCCATAGGCTCGAGCCGCCCCGCGCTACTTCGGCAGCTTGCCGAACGCCAGCACCTCAGTCTTCAGCGCAAGCGTGCCGTTGAAGAGGCTCAGTAGTGCGACCATCGCAGTGCTGCCGGGTACGCGGACTAGGCCGGACACCGAGCCCTGGTAACCGTGTGGCACCGGGAGATTCACCTTCGTCCAGTGGCTCTTGCCCTTGGCCCGGTGCAGCAGGAACGACGCCTTCTCGTACGAGCCGACCGGGCTCGTTGCCCACCAGCCGCCGTGACCATCGGACACCGCGTCGGGCAGGTTGTAGCCCGCGCTCCCCGGCGCGACCTTGTGCCACGTGCCGCCGCTCAGGTGCAGGACGATGGTCGAGCCCGGGCCACTCGCCGGAATGAGGGACCCGGCTACGTAGACGTTGCCCGGCCCGACGGCGTTGATGAACTGCAGCTCCAGAACTGTCTTGGTCCCAAGGCTCTGAACGTACTTCGACATGGCGGCGTTGCGCGTCCAGGAGTGGCCGTTCCAGTGCGCGACGACGTCGTTGGATCCCAGGGAGTCGGCCGCGATCGCCCACATGTCCGATGACCGCAATTCGCTGGCGGTCACCAGGAAGAACTTTCCCGTGGTCGCGCGGGACCAGGTGTGCCCGCGCAGCCGCCAGGTGCCGACACCCGGCGCGACGTGCCCGAGCCCGTAGACCCACGCGTTGCCGTTGCCGAGCACCGAACACCCCGACACCAGCCCGGCCGGGGTGAACGACTTGCTGACTTGCCACCTGCCGCGGACGAGGTGAAGCGCGCCGGAGTACTGCGCGAATTCGCCGTTCAGCGTCATGCCGGCGAACGCCCAGACGTTGCCGGCCGGGCTCGCGCCGGCGCAGCCGATGCCGCTCTTCACCGACTTAGGGAACGACACGCGCGACCAGTCGTGGCCGTTCCAGTGCAGGCCGCTGGGCCTGATGGCCGGTCCCGGGGCCTTGGTGGCGAACACCGATCCGAGCGCCCAGAAGCTCGTCTTACTCGGCGCGACGACGACGTCCAGCGCGGCGTTAGCGCGCGCTACCACTCGCCAGCCCGAGCCGGCGGCCGCCGCGGTAGCGCTCGCCGAAGCTCCTGGCACGGCGAGCGCGCTGAGTCCGAGAATGCCAACAGCTGCGGCCGCAGGCCGCGCCCAACCGATTCGCCTTGACCCCATGGGCCCGCTCCCGTCCGCCACGTGCACGGGTGAATTGCCAATAAAGTACAGCAACAGGTTGCCAAAGCGGATCGAGTGAGCGGGCCGTATTCTGGCCATCGTGGCGTCGATCACTGATCCGCAAGTTCACGCCTTCCTCACCGAAGGAACCCGCACCGCGAAGCTTGCCTGCACCAGCGCGACCGGCCAACCGCTGGTGGTCCCGGTGTGGTTCGTGGTCGAAGACGGCTGCGTCGTCTTCAACACGGGCAAGGACACCGCCAAGGGCCGCGCGCTGGCCCGCGATCCGCGCGCCGCGGTCTGCGTGGACCTGGAGTCACCGCCGTACGCCTTCGTTCAGGTGCAGGGGACCGCGGAGCTGTCCGAGGAGCCCGCCGAGCTGCTGCGCACCGCGACGGCGATCGGCGCCCGCTACATGGGCGCCGACCGGGCCGAGCAGTTCGGCCGGCGAAACGCCGTGCCGGGCGAGCTCGTCGTGCGCTTGCGTCCGGTCAAGGTGCTGGCGAACTTCGACATCACGGGCTAGCGAGGGAACGGGGCTACCACCGCCGACTCAAGCCCGCCGGGTCGCGGTGTCAGTGGCTGATCCGTCGCCGGACTGAACTCGGCCGGGTTCAGACGATGTTCAGCTCGTACCGGGCGCTGTTCGCGGCGAACCGGCCCGCGTCGAGCGGGCTCACGTCGACCGGCGGTGTCCGCCCGAGGTACAGGTCGCGGATGACCTCGCCGACCGCGGGCGCCATGAGGAACCCGTGCCCGGAGAACCCGGTCGCGTACAGGAACCGGCCGGCGGCCGCCGTCTCTCCGATGAGCGCGTTGTGGTCGGGCGTGTCTTCGTACAGGCCGGCCCAGCCGGAGGCGACGCCGTAACCGGCCAGTCTCGGCGCTCGGCGCGCGATCGCCTCACTGAGTCGCGGCAGCCAGTCGTCGGACTGGCTCAGCTTGAACCCCGGCTGTTCCGCCGGGTCGGACATCCCGACGAGCAGGCCGGGACCCTCGCGGTGGAAGTACAGCGTGGTCGAGAAGTCGATTGTCATCGGCAGTCGCGGCGGCAGTCCCTCGACCGGCTCGGTCACCACGATCTGCCGTCGCAGCGGCGTGACCGGCAGCTGCGTTCCGATCCAGTCGCCGATCTGCGCCGACCAGGCCCCCGCCGCGCAGATCACCGTCCCGGTCCGGATCGCCTCCCCGGCCGTATGCACGACAAACGCGTCACTGCCCGCGGCATCGATGCCGGTCACCGCCGTCCCGGTGCGCAGCCGGGCGCCGAGCGCCCGCGCCGCGGTGGCGTAGCCGAGCACGACGGCTTCGGGCGTGCAGTGCCCGTCCTCGGCCGAGAACGCCGCGGCCAGCAGCCCGTCGGTGCTGATCAGCGGCGAAAGCGTCGCTGCCTGCTGGGGCTCAATCAGTCGGCTCGGCACGCCCAGTTCGTTCTGCAGCGCGACGTTCCCTTCGAACGCGGCGACGGTCTCCGGATCGTCAAGCAGGAACAGGTAGCCCACCTGCTGAAGGTCGATCTCCCCGCCCGGGCGGGCGCCGAACGACTCGAAGGCGCGCAGGCTGCGGGCGCCCAGTTCGATGTTGACCCGGTCGGAAAACTGCGCGCGGACACCGCCGGCCGCCTTGCAGGTGGAGCCCGAGCCCAGAGCGCCGGCTTCCAGCAGGAGCACGTCGGTGACCCCGGCCTCGGCCAGGTGGAACGCGATGCTCACGCCCATCACGCCGCCGCCGATGATCACGACTTCCGCCTGGTTGTTCTGGGCCGGCGACGTCATCTGTGACCTCCTGCGTCGGATGGCCTTACCGTACCGGGGTCGTAAACGGCAGCAATTGCGGCGCTCGCGTCCGCTTCCGCATGAGTAGCGGCCATCTGGGTACTGGCGGAAGAACCTGGGAGAGAGGGACAATCCCAGCGGGACCGGGTTGCAACGAAGCGGACCCGGGCGCCGATGGAGTAGGCATGACGTCACGGCCCACGACGAGGTGGCTACGGTTCAAACGGCGGATGGCGCTGGACGGCAATCCGCTGCGGCGGCGTTCGGATGTGATCGCTGCCTGGCTGACCCCTGCCTTTATCTTCCTCTTCGCGGCGCTGATCCCTGTGGTCGCGGTCGTAACGAACACGCTGGCGCGGGAGCAGAACGCCGCCGTAGAGCGCGCGTCACATAGCTGGGCGCATGTAACCGGCACGCTGCTGAAGTCGGCACCGGGACCGGCGCAGCGCGACCACGGGGCGAACATCTGGAACGAGGCAGCCCCGGCGAAGTGGACCTTCCGCGGCGTGCCGTACACCGGGTCGATCCCGGTGCCGGCGGCTTCCAGGCCGGCAGCCTGCAGACGGTGAACCTCAACGCCGCGGGGCAGGTGATGACCCCGCCGCTGGCGCCGAGGCAGTTGTCCGACCGCATCGACACGCTGACGTTCATCGTCATGGCCGCGCTCGCGCTGCTGCTGATGACGCTTAAGGGCATCGTGCGGCGCATCCTCGACAAGCGAAGGCTCGCGGCCTGGGCGTCCGAGTGGCTCGCGGTCGCTCCGCGCTGGAATCAGCACCAGGGCTGAACTGTCAGTGCGCGGCCGAGCGGACCACCAACTGGCCTATGAGGAGAAAGTTCGTCGGCTGGAGCAGCTGCTGCTTATCTGCCATCCGTTGAACCGGTCGATTCTCGAGGCCGAGATCGCGACCGCGCGGCGGGGCGAGGGCTCGACGCTGTTCGACGAGATTGTTGAGATCATCCGCGACCACGGCCCAAGCGGTAACGAGGCCGATGATGGCGTCCTGCTGGAGCTGGTCTAGTCCGCCCTGAGGTTCGCGACTGCCGTCTTACCCACGAGATCGCCGGACGGATCGCGCCAGGATCGGCATGAGCGCGCGTCACTGGACCTGTCCCGTAGCGGACGAGCCGGCGCAGGTTCGTTTACCGTTCAAGCGTTGTCATCCAGACGTTGTCGGGTTACGTCCTACTAAGGTGAGGCAAAATAGTGGCGTTTCAGTGCACGCAGTGCGTTTGTGCGTTAATTGCGGCCGCAGTCTGCGCGAGTCTGGAACCACGGCTCATAGCGATGCAGTCGCCTGGTATTGGCATTGCCGTCCCTGCTCTCAGCTGGCAGCTGAGGAACTCGAACTCGTCGCAGATCAGCCCGGCGGCAGCCCGATCCGGATCTACAGGTGCCGGCGCTGCGGGAATCAGCGGTCGTGTCGACCGGGCTGGCTGACTCGCTGTCACAAATGCCTCGATGAGCGCAGCCACGGCCCGGTGATCACCGATGCCGCGCAGCGGTTCCGCTCTATGCATTCCGGCGACGCCGAGCTCCTGCCGTCAATGCGGCTGCTCTCCGGGGCGCTCGGTCACGATGCGGACCAGGCTGCCGTCGAGGCCAGCGCGGCGCTCGTGCTAGCCACGATGGTCCGCCGCGCGGAGCGGCCCGGCTGGGAAGTCGTTGCTACCGATGTGCACGGCCTACCGTGGACTGGCAGCAGGACCGCCGCTACTTCGCATGGAACCTGGGCAACGCACCAGGCCTGCGGAACACTCGCCAAATTACGGCCCGGCAGCATCGACTGCCCGGTTTGCGGTCCGGCCAAAGGATCACGAACTCACCTGGCCCGCCGCGACGACCCGTATCTGCTCTACCTGGTGGCGCACCGCGGCTGGCAGAAGTTCGGAATCGGCGACTACCGCCGGGTCCGCAGTCATCAGCGCGACGGTGCCGAGGTAATCCAGGTCCTCCGGGCTCCATTCGCGCATGTCGTCCTGGCCGAGTCAGCCCTCAAGCGCCTGCACCGCGACCAGATCGCCGGACGCACCCGGCGCGGAATGATCAGTTCCTTCGGCCAGGGCACTGAAGTAACCCGGAGCGGGGCCCTCATCAGCCTCACCGATGTCCTGCCCGATGGCCGAGACGTCACCTACTGGTTCCGCTGAACATCCTGAACGCGGCATGCGCGCGCCCACGAGAAGCTCCGCCCGCAGACTAGAGCCTGGGCATCATTACAGGCGGGATCGTCGGAGAGTGGGCGCGCCGAAGGTCGCCCTGCGGATGGAGCTGCGCGAAGTAGGCCCAGTTCAAGCCGCGCACGGGCGAAGCCGATTTTGCTGTCGACATCGCATTTGGGTCATGGGATCCGCGCAAGCGCTCGTGCGACGGAGCGGGGGATGCCGCGAGCCGGATCCTCCGGCCTGGCAGGGTCGGCCGACCTTTCTGGCAGTCTGCGCATTTGCGGACGACATCCCAGCAGCATCTGCACTGGCTCGTCGGGAAAGCGGCCTGTAGCCCTTAGCATCTGATCTATCCAGGGGGACCGCTGGTGTGAGCTCGCGGGGGCCGTCGTGTGGCGGAGGAGATCATGAACTGGTTGTGGCTCAATGCCTCAGTAGGTGCAGCGTTCGTCCTTCCGGTCGCGGGGGCCCCGCTGTGGCTGGTGCTGAGGCACCCCGACAATGGCCCGTGCAATGCAGGGCAGGCAAGCCCTGGCTATCGCAGTCGTCAGGCGGCCGCGAACGCCGAGGCGGGCCAGGTCGGCCTGGCACGGCCCCGTCCCGGTTCGCTGAAGCTCAGCCGCCGGTCAGTGCTCGGCTCATGCTCGACGTCGCCTGGATGCGGGTGCTAGCCGGCGCTGCACAACCCTAGGCACGCAATCCGCGCATCCTGACTGCCGGGGTGTGACGGTCCGCCCAGTGCGCCTGCTAAATAACCGTCACCGGTCTACAGCCATCTCGCGAATGCTCAGCCGATGGCAGATGCGGAAATGGGTCTACGGCTGTAGCCGTTTCACCCAGCGGCGCCAATTATCTTGTTTGCGGTACCCGCTAGCCCGCCAGAGGTTCTGGCCGAGGTCGTTGCTGTCGAGCACCATGGCGTCGATACGAGCCGCCGTGAGAGTCCTGAACCTGTCCTCGGCGGCGGCTAGGAGCGCGGAGCCGACGCCCTGCCTTCGCCAGGAAGGCCGCACTGCGAGCCGGTAGAGGTGACAGCGCCAGCCATCCCAGCCCGCGATGATCGATCCGATCAGCTGGCCGTCATGTTCAGCGAGGATCACGGCGTCCGGATCACGGTCCAGCACGGCGGTTACTGCAGCACGGGTGTCCGGCGGCCGGCTGTCGTTCTCGGCGGCCTCGGCCCACAGTGCCAGCAGCCCATCGACGTCAGCAGCCGAAGCGGCGCGCAGGGCAAATCGCACCAGGTGATCGTCCCACGTGCTGCGAAGCTTCACCGGACCGCTACATCGTTCCGCCCCGGCTCCGCCACGCTCCCATGGCGGCCAAATGCGGATGTCGGCCCGCTGCTCGGCCGCGTTGTAGAGCTGCGTTTCGGCGCGGACGGGGTCGGTACGGACTGGGTAGCGGTTGAGCGGCAACGCGGCCGGGAGCCAGGTGAGTTGGTCTGGGTGCGGGGCAGCGTTGCGCATAAGAAGACAGACGCTGTGCGCGGTGCTGCCGTCATCGTCACGAAAGGTGCGTGGGTGGCGTTCTGGAGATTACTGTGGGCCTTCGAACCGGCCCGCCGCAGTCGTCCTGGAGGTCGCGTGCGCATCAGCCTTGGCGATGTGTCCCTGTGGTTCGATGTCTCCGGCCCGTCAGTTATCCCGCAGGGGGACACGACGGTGGAGCGCCCGGTCCTGGTGGCCGTCCACGGCGGCCCCGGCCTGGACCACATGACGGTGAAGTCCGCGCTGGAGCCGCTGGCCGACGATTTCCAGGTCCTGTACTTCGACCTGCGCGGCCACGGCCGCAGCGACCGCAGCAGCGCCGAGTCCTGGAACATGCGGACCTGGGCCGATGACCTGCGGCGGCTGTGCGACGCGCTCGGGCTGCGCAAGCCGGTCATCCTCGGCAGCAGCTTCGGCGGGGACGTTGCGCTCACCTACGCGGCGCTGTTCCCCGATCACCCTGGCGGCATCATCCTGGCCAACACGACTGGTGGCCACTGGGGCGGGCCGCGCGTCATCGAGGCGTTCGGCCGCGTCGGCGGCCCCGAAGCGGCCGCCCTCATCGAGCGCATCTACGCCGGGGACACCGAGGATCTTCAGGCTGAGTTCAACCGCGTCTGCTACCCGCTCTACAGCGCCACGCCGGGCTGGGCCGAGGAGTCCCGCCGGTTCCTGGCCCGGATGATCAGGAACCCGGACGTCGCCGCGCATTACCGCAGTCACGAGGTCTCAAGCTTCGATCCCTGGAGCCTGCTCGGCGCCGTCCGGTGCCCCGTTCTGGTCCTCGCCGGCGAGGACGACCCGGTCTGCCCGCTGCCCGTGGTCGAGGAACTAGCCGGCCAGCTGCCGGACGGCACCACCCGCCTGGTGCGACTTCCCGGGGCGCGTCACACCATCTTCCGCGACCGCCCGGACCTCGCCTTCCCCGCCGTCAAGACCTTTGTCGCCCAGATCAGGGAAAGCCACCCCGCCAGCTGAGCCGCGCTGCCCGGCCAGGAAGACCGGACCACAGCCCGCGAGTCACCGCAACCGCGCGAACCCGGCCACCACTGGCCACGGCTCTCACTACCTGCATCCGAAGCTGGACGGGCCGCGGCATCTACGAAGCTTCGCTCGCTCAGGTACCTCGGGAACCCTGACGCTGCAGGTCCGTCAAAATGGGTCAGGGCCCCAAGCAAATCCCGCTCTTCGGCAGTTGCGACCAGGATTATGCGGCGTGCGGGGCGATCTGGACGATGAGGTCGGCGTCCAGAGCTGCAGAGATCCGGTCGAGAAGCGGGATCGTGGGGATCACGCCGCCGGCTTCGAGGCGCGAAAGCGCGGGCTGGGTCATGCCAGCCCGGGCGGCGAGTTCGACCTGGGACAGGCCGAGTGCGAGGCGGCGGTCGCGGACGGCCTTGCCGAGCAGGTAGGCCCGCTGAGCTTCAGCGTGACCCTGGCGGTACTCGTCGCTGTCACGCCGCTGGCTGGCCAGCTGCTCGTAGGAAGTGTGGCCGCTGGTCATATCAGGATGCCTCCCGGTCGAAGGTGTCGTGCGCGGGGCCGTGCTCGGCTTCACAGGTCTTCTGGGCTTGTAATGCCCTGGCTACTTCGGCACTCGGCGTCCGGGTCTTGCGGAACACCGTCAGCAGGATGATCCGGCGGCCTGGTGCGAGCCAGTAGGTGATGCGGGCTGCTGGGCCAGCAGGTGGAACCGCAGTTCGCGCACTTTCCCGCCGAGGTGACGCGTGTAGGGCTCGCCGAGGGTTCGGCCTGCTCGGCGAGCAGGCCGACGAGGAAGTCGGCGCGGCCGAAGTCCCGGTCGCTGAGCCGTTCGAGCCAGGACCGCACCTCAGGCTCGACTTCAACCGCGTACAGACCCGGCATGCATCCCATGGTATATGCATCAGATGCTATAGGCAACCTGGGGCCGGACCCGGCCGGACAACCCGCTATGTGCCCGAGGCCATGTAGGCGGCCAGGATGTAGTTCGGATGCCGGTCGAGGTTGTTGCGGGCCCGGTCGTAGTCGCATCGTGGTCCGCGGATCGGCGTGCCGGGCAGCGATCTGTACGTCCCGCAGATCCACCCCGGCGTCCAGCATGGTGGTGACGAACGTATGCCGGAGCATGTGCGGATGCGTCCTGCCGATCCGCACGCCCGCAGCGCAGGCCAGATTCCTCAGGCGCCGGGTCGGCGGCATGCCGGTCCATCCTGGCTCCCCGCCTGTTGAGCAGGATCGGACCTGATACCCGGCCTCCGACAGCGCGGTCGATCGCCCGCCCGACGGCGGCGGCAGCGGCACGAGCACGACCTTGCTGCCCTTGCTGCGTACCCGGAGCACCCGGTGGCCGTGCTCCTCGCTGAGGATCTTCGACGTTGGCGCCGGCGGCCTCGAAGATCCGGAGGCCAAGCAGGCCGAGCATCGCCACCAGCGCGAAGTCACACTGGCTGTGCGACTCGCGGGCGGCGGTCAGCATGGCCTCGAACTGCAGGTGGGTGAACCCGAGCGTGGGCGCTACTCCGGCTGTACCGTAGGCCGGCGGGCATGCTCGGCCGGAGAGTGATCGAGCACGCCGTCGATTACGGCGGTGCGGTAGAACCCGGCGGTGACCGAGAACCGCCTCGGCCATTGTCGAGGGCTTGAACCGGCGCACTTCCTGCATCCAGCGGATGTACAGCTCCAGATGCACCCGGCTAGCGGCCAGCGGATCGAGGCCGCGCTCGGCGCACCACGACAGGAAGCACCTCAAGTCCGAGTGCGCGTGATCACGTGAGGAGCCCGTGTAGCGGGCCAGGTAGGCAGCTACGCCAGTCTCAGCGGGTCGGCAGCCCTTGGATCGATGAGTCGGACAGGCTGGACATCTGCAAATCGCTCCATACGTGCAGACTCAGCGTTGGACGGCCAGCAACCAAGCCGCCGATGATCCCGCCTGCGGCATGGGCGCGTTCGCGCCCGGTCCCGAACATGCGAGCTGCTTCGTCCTCCGGCACAACATACTTGGCGAGGTTCACCCTGGGAGTAGATCGAGGTCGCGCACGCAGAAACCGTGGTGCGCCCACTCCTCGTCCAGCACCACGTGGACGCACTCGAGCACCGACTTACCCCGGGCGTACGGCGGCCAGCCTGGGCCCGCCGGCACTGGCGCGGGCAGCGACAGCTGAGCCGCCGTCACCGCCGACAGCCAGCGCTCCAGCTCGGCGCCTTGCACCTCGCGCACGGCCAGCACTTCGTCCAGGCTCGGGGCCGCCGCCCGATCCAGGCCCTGCTCCTCCTGGTCAGGGACGAATTCGGACGCCAGCCCGATCGCGGTGAACGGTTCGGTCGACCCCAGGCAGCAGCGCCGGAACCACGAGTCGTGGACGAACACCAGATGGCGCAGGGTCTCGACCGCCGACCACTCGCCGCCCACGCGCTGGTGCTCGCAACCCCCGGGCATCCCGCGGAGCCGCCCGACCGTCGCCGCCCAGCCGGTCCGCAGCTGCCGGAAAGCTTGCCGCAGGTCGGCCGGATCGGCTGAGCGGAGCAGCAGCCGCACCGGATGCCGCCGGTCAAGCTCGGCTTCGACGTACGACGTCACTTCGACTCCGTTGACCACCAGATTGCTGACCAGCCCGTCGATGACGGCGTCCTGCATCACCACCCCGATCAGACGGGCGCGGGTCAAATCGCACTCGCGGAACTCGGCATCAGTCAGGTCCTGGTCCTCGAATCTCGCCATGCCGGGCAGTATCCACCGACCTACCGACACCAGCCGCCCCCGGATGCCCGGACGGCCTCCCAGAACTCCGGTTCAGACCAGCTGTCATGGCGGCCCCGGTCTCACCAGGCGCGGCATGAGCGTGCGGTCCATTCGGTGGCGCTGGCTTTGGACGTCGGGCCCGCAGCGCTAGCTAGACTGGAGAGTGGCTCTCACACATAAAGAAGTATTCGAACGTTACGTGTATGCCGGTGCGATCACCCGGAACCCTGACGCGATCGCCGCGATGTTCACTGAGGATGGCGTTTACGACGCGCCGCTGGTTGCTGACGGCCATCCGCTGCACGGGCTCCTGGTGGGCCGCGATGCGATCCGGACCGGAATTGGTGTGTATCACCAGCAACCGACCTACCAGGCCACGATGAACCTGGAGCGGTCCGCCTACGTCCTGCACGACACCCCGGATCCCGACGTTTTCATTGGCGAGATCGACGTCGCGTTCGACGAACCCGACGGGCAGCGGACGAGGATGTCGCTCGTGCAGATCTTTCGCCTCCGCGACGGGCAGATCGCCACACTTCGCGACTACTTTGCGGAGCTGCCATCCGTCGCCTACGACGGCCACTCGAGCTGATCCCTCCGGTCAGACGGCCGACCAACACGTCATCGAGGCGACTGGTCGCCAGCTCTCTCCTCCGCAGTCATCGGCAAGATCGCCCACCGGAACCGCGCCCGCAGCGGCAGCTCCGTGCGTTCACGCCCAGCGCGATGACGCATAAACATACGGTCTGGGCTGCTTGGCGCACTGCCGTCGTCGGCGCGCCGACTGCGCGGGAGTGGTCTTGATAACCGCGCACCGAGCCGCCGATCTGCGCGTCTGGCGCTTGGGTCGGCGATACGGCTGGAGCGCGCAGATAAGTCGATCTGCATTGCCTCACAGGCAGATCCCAGACTTTGCCGACCGCTTGGCCATCCGTACACGCTAAGGGCGAAGGGCGGCGGTCTGTAGCGTGATGCTGGCGGAGCCGGCCAGGTGACCCCCAGCCCAGTGGTGGCGGGGGGAGTGTGTCGCAACGGTGAAGCTCTTCGCGCTGCATCACGGGTGGCGTCTGCGGGCAGCCAGAGGTCAGGTTGCGACTTAGGCCCGCTCGGCGGATCGCGTCACTCGTATAGCTGGTCGTGGAAGCGCCGTGGCGTTCAGGCGTCTCGGCGGCGGAGGAGCCACAGGGCTGCGCCCAGGGCCACCGCGGTGTAGGCGGCGAGCACGGCGAGGCCGGCCCAGGGGCTGATCGGGAAGTAGCCGTTGGGTGGCGTGTAGGCGCTGGTTACCAGGTTGGAGCGGGGCAGAGTGGCCTGGATGGCGAAGGCCGCGGTCGGGGTGAACCGCATCAGCCAGTTCCCGGATTGCAGAGCCGAGAATGCCCGGCAGCACGAGGAGCACGATGCCTGCAGCGACCGTCACGGCGCTGCGCCGCAGCATCATGCCCAGCGCAACGACCAGTGCCGCGGCGAGCCCCAGGAAGAGCCCGGTGCCGATGATGACCCGGGCCAGGACAGGCCCGCTTTGCGGGAAGAGATAGCTCCCGTTGGCGGCCAGGACGTGGCGGGTGATCACTTCGGCGATCGCGGTCGCGATGGCTCCGGCGGCGAAGGCCAGCGATCCGGCGATGACGGCCTTGGCGGCCAGGACACGGCCGCGGCGCGGGCTGGCGGCGAAGGTGGTGCGGATCAGCCCGCGGCGGTACTCGGAGGTAGCGAACAAGGTGGCGAGCACGATCACGATGAAGGAGCGCGACGATTGTCCCGTTGACGATGCTTGCGCCTGACCACTGGGCGGAGATGATGTCACCCACGAGCGGTGCGATGTCGCCTGACCCGGTGATGGTGAACGCGCCGGCGGATCGCTGTTGCCAGGTGGAAGCCGACGCCACGGGGTAGAGACCGGCGATCGCGTCTCCGAGTCCAGGAGCGGCGGGGAAGGTCACCTTGGGTGGAGACCTGGTCGAAGCTCGCGGTGGCAACGCTGGGAGTCCCAGCTGCTGGCCCCGGCAGCGAAGTACACCGGGGAGGTGACGAACAGCCCGATCTGGACCGTGCGGGGAAGGCCGGCTAGGCGGGCGGTGCCGATCTCGGTCCAGCGGGTCGCCGTCGGTGGAGTCGTAGCCGGTGATGACGTCGCCGACTCGGGTGAGCCGCAGCCACCGGGGGGAGGACGGCCCGACGGCGCCGGTGAGTCCCGGGCTGTCGTGGGTGTAGTTGTACTGCATCTGGACACCGTGGGAGCCGGTGACCATCACGGCTGCATAGGCGGTTCCCTGGTTCGTGTCCGGTTCGAGGATGATTCCCGCTTTGGCCCACGGCGCCAGCCCAGGCTGCAGCTGCGAGTCGCGGCTGACCCTTCGATGACTGCTCCGAAGGCGTTGCCCGAGGCGGGCGAAGGCGAGGTGTACGCTCCCGAAAGCGACGGCGACCCTGGCCGTGAGGGTGCCGTCGCCGGCGAGTGCCTGGTGCACGAACATGTAGGTGTCGGAGACGGCTTCGCCGCCCGGACCGGTGGGTACGGCGGAGACGGGCGCGCGGCTTGCGAAGGCGCTGACGAAGGACAGGAGCACGAACACGACCGCGGCCGCGCAGAGCGCGATCATCCAGGACCGGACCGTGCGGAACTTGGTGAACTCGGCCCGCAGCAGCCGGGCGAACCCGGCACGGTCCCATGCCGCTAGGTGATGACGCAGGTCATCGCCACAATCGTGGATGCGAGCCCAGCGGGTTGGCTTCATGCGTCACGCCTCCGGAGCAGCAGTCCGCCGAGGACCAGTGCGCCGGCGGCCCAGGCGGCGAGCACGCCGAGTCCTGCCCAGGGGCTGATGGGCAGGGTGTTCAGGCCGGTGGTGGCCTGGATGGCCAGCCCGGCGGTCATCGGCGCGATCTGCTCGAGGTGCCGCGACAGGGTCGCGTTGCCGGTGAAGACGGCGATGATCGGGACCACGTAGAGCAGCCCGAGGACGGCCCCGATGGCGGCGGCGGCGTCCCGCATGGCGGTAGCGGCGCCGAGGCTGAGCAGGGCGATCAGCGCCAGGTACAGCACCGACCCGAACGCGGCGCGGAGCACCGGCCCGTCACTGGCGGAGATGGCGGGGTAGCCGTGAGCGGGGCCGATGCCGTGGCCGGGCAGGATGAGCCCCCCGGCCAGCAGCGAAGCCGAGGACGGCGATCGCCCCGGCGGCCAGTACCAGGCCGGCGAGGACGGCTGCCTTGGCGGCCAGGACGGTGAGCCTGCGGGGCGTGGCCGTCAGGGTGAGGCGGATCATGCCGGTGCCGTATTCGCCGCTGATGGCCATGACGGCCAGGACCGCGACGACGGCCTGGCCGAGGTAGATCCCGGTCAGGCTGATCTTGGCCGGGTCGTCGGCGCAGCCCCCGGACGGGCACCGGACGGCCGCGGCCGCCGCGGCGCTGACCGCCACGGTCAGCGGCCGCGGCGGCGAGCAGCAGCCAGAAGGTGCTCGCGAGGGTCCGCAGTTTCGTCCATTCCGCGTGCAGTGCCTGCCTCATGCGTCCCTCCTGCGCAGCAGGCAGGCGGCCAGGGCCAGGGCGAGTGCGGCCCATGCGCAGGTCACCGGCGAAGCCGGCCCACGGCGCGAGCGGGAAGTAGCCGCTGGACGGCGTGTAGCTGGCGGCTACCTGCGGGTAGGCCGGGATGACCTGCCTGATGGCGAAGCCGGCGGCCGGGGTGACCCGCAGCACCCAGTCCGCGGCGCCTGCGGGCAGCACGGGGATGGCGGCGGTCAGCAGGTAGGGCAGGATGACCGCGGTGATGGCGGCGGTGACCGCCCCGGCGCCGTGCCGCACGATGGCGCCCACGGCGAGGGCGAAGACGGCGAAGACGGCGGCCAGCGCGGCGGTCCCGGCGATGACGCGTACCTCGGTGAGCGCCGTCGCCGGGTAGACGGGGTTGCCGCTGGCGCGCAGCAGCGGGATCCCGATCAAGACCGCGCCCGCGGCGCCGGTCAGCCCGGCGGCGAAGGTGACGGCGCCGAGGACGATGGCCTTGGCGGCCAGGACCCGGCCGCGCCGCGGGCTGGCGGCGAGCGTGGCGCGGATCAGGCCCCGCCGGTACTCGGCGGTCATGAACTGCGCGCCGACCACGATCACCGCGACCAGCGCGAGGAACAGGCCCGCGAGCAGCGTGTCGATGGGCACGCCGTCGGTGACGTCTGGTGCTATGTCCCCGGAGCCGGTGACGGTGAAGACGCCACCGGCCTGGCGGTATCTGGCCTCATGCCCGGTGACGTACGGGGAGTCGGGGCCGCCGTTGACGGAGGTGCCGGTCCAGGAACTGCCGGGCCAGCCGCCGTGCAGGCCGACGCGGTCGAAGGTGGCGGTGGCGTCGGTGGCGCCGCCACCGGTGCCGGATGCGCTGGTGACTCCCGAGTTCGTCGCCACCGACTGGCTGGGGGAGGTGACGAACAGCCCGGCCTGTACGGTCGGCGCCAGCCCGGGCAGGGTGACGGTGCCGATCTTGGTCCAGCTCGTGCCGTCGGCGGAGTCGTAGCCGGTGATGACGTCGCCGGCGCGGGTCAGGCGCAGCCAGCGCGGCGACGCGGCGGACACCCGGCCCGCCAGGCCCGCGGTGTCGCCGGTGTAGTTCCACTGCATCCGGGTGCCGTGGCTGCCGGTGACCATGACCGCTGCGTACGCTGAGCCCTGGCGGGCGCCCGCGGTGATGATCAGCCCGGCCTTCGACCACGGCACCACCGCGGGTTTGGTGCTGACCGGCTGTCCGTTCAGGGTCTGGCTGCTTTCGGCCACCTCGGTCAGCGAGGTCACTTCCGCCGTGATGCTGCCGTGGCCGGTCAGCGGGCGGTGCACGAAGTAGAAGGTGTCGGTCACCGACTCGCCGCCGGGACCGGCCGGGATGACGTAACGACACGCCGGGCCATTCGGGCCCGTGGTGCACGGTGCCACCTGGCTGTGACTGCCTTGAAACAGGCCGAGCAGGACGGTCACTAGCACCGCGACGATGACGGCGATGACCCAGCCGCGGACGGTCCTGAACTTGGTCCACTCGGCGTGCAGCAGGTGCGCGAAGCCGGCCCGGCCGGCGGGGCCGACGGCCGGGAGGGCGTGATCGCGGTCATGACGCGGCCCGCCCTGCCAGCCCGGGCGGGCCCCCGGACTGGTAGTCGACCGCGTCCTTGGTGAGTTCCAGGTAGGCCTGCTCCAGGGTCGCGCGGTGGGCGGTCACCTCCGCGAACGGGACGGAGCTTTCCGACAGCAGCGCCACAACGCGTTCGGCCGGCAGGCCGGAAATCGTGAGCGCGTCGGAGCCGGTGACGGCCACGGTCGCACCGGCGCGCTCCAGCACGACCACCGCCTGCGTTTGCGCGGCGGTCCGCAGCATGACCCGGTCCCCGGACATCGCCGCGAGCAGGTCCGCGACGCTGGTATCGGCGATGACCTTGCCGCGGCCGACGATCACCACATGGCCGGCGGTGTCCTGCAGTTCGCTCATCAGGTGGCTGGACACCAGCACCACCCGGCCTTCGGCGGCCAGCGAGGCCAGGAAGCCGCGCATCCACACGATGCCCTCGGGGTCCATGCCGTTGAACGGTTCGTCGAACATCAGCACCGGAGGGTCACCGAGCAGGGCCGCGGCGATCCCGAGCCGCTGCCGCATGCCCAGCGAGTAGCCGCCCGCCTTCCGCCGGGCCGCCTTGTCCAGCCCGGCCAGCGCGATGACCTCATCGACCCGGCGGGCGCCCAGGCCCTGGGAGTGAGCCAGCCACAGCAGGTGGTTGCGCCCGGTGCGGCTCGGCCGCAGCGCCGCCGCGTCCAGCAGCGCCCCCACCTGGGTCAGCGGGTCCCGCAGGCTGACGTAGCGCCGGCCGCCGATCAGCGCGTGCCCCGCGTCGGGGGCGTCCAGGCCGAGGATCACCCGCATCGTGGTGGACTTCCCCGCCCCGTTCGGGCCGATGAAACCGGTGACCTGACCGGGAGAGACGGTGAACGTCATCCCGTCCAGCGCCACCGTCGGCCCGAACCGCTTGCACAGCGCGCTGACTTCGATAGTCGTGTCCCTCATGTTGCTCTCCGTTAGGTGGATGCCCGGCCCGGTTGCCATGGCTGGCGGCAGGCGGGCATGCGCCAGCTACCGCGGTCGGGCAGTCAGTCGGTCAGGAAACCCGCGGCCGTGGCCGCGGCAGGCAGAAATCTGGGGCAGCAGGCGCTACGCGGCGGCAGGCGCCCGGGCGGCTCTGATCCCCCGTGTGGCGCTGGCACCGGCGACAGCGATAACGGCCAGGAACAACAGCAGGTAGACCGCGAATGGCCAGCCCTGCCGGTACGGGGCAATTTCCCACGCGTGCAGGCCCGCTGCGGCGACGATGCTGGCAGCACCGGCGAGGCCCATCGCCGCAACGGAAAGGCCGGCGGCCCGGGCAGCCAGGGTGACGCCCGGCCCGCGGGGACGCAGGCTGTGCAGCGCCCGGCCGGGACCGGCAGCGGCCATCAGGCCAGCAGCGAATCCCAGGACCATCAGCCACCATGGGCCGATGTAGTGGTTCGCCAGGCCAGTGAACGACGGCGCGGGCGCAAACGGCGGCTGGATGGGCGCGGCGCCGGGCGGGCGGGAACGGGGCGCGCCGAGGATCACGCCGGCCACGCCGAGGTACACGACGGGCACCACGGCCGGCACCAGCAGCCAGGCGATCTCACGCCGACGCCGCTGGCGGCAGGCCTGGCGCAGCATCACCAGCCACACCGGCAGGCCGCCGACGGCAACAATGAGCAATGAGGCGCCAGCGGCTGCGTCGAACACCCAGTACGACCACTGGATGACCAGATGCCGCGGACCGGAGAGGTCCTGTAGCAGCCACGGCTGGGCCTGGGTAAATGACGCGAAGACCGCTGCCAGGCCGGCCAGCACCATCCACGCCGCCAGGACCGTGGCAAGGCTGGCCCGCATCCGCGCGGGCGGGTCGTACCGGTGGCCGGTCAGCGTGCCCGCCCAGGCCACCACAATGACCTGCGGCGCAGCGGCCAGGTAGCTGCGGGCGATAACGCGGCGCGCGCCGACCGGGGCCTCGAACAGGATGCTGGACGCCTCCCCAAACCATTCCCGCCCGGTCGGTCGCGGCATCAGCCGCGCCACCAGCCGCATGAGCACGCTAGGTCTGTCCGGGGGGCGGCAGGCATGGCCTCGTCGGCAACCAAACGTCAGCATAGGAACGCCCGCGAGGAGCACCGCGGCTAGAACGGACGGGCGGGCCATCAGGCGTGCCCGCCTTCGTCGGCGAGGCGGCGCAGCGCGGCGCGGGCGGGACGTCGCGCCGCGGTAACAGCGGCGCTAGCCTGGGCGGCCCCGGTGGCGGTGAGGCGGTAATACCGGCGGGCGGGGCGCTTTTCGGCGGCGGGGTCGATGTTCTCCCACCGCGAGGAGACCCAGCCCTCGTTCTCCAGCCGGGCCAGGATCGGGTAGGCGGTGCCGGGCAGCAGGCCGGTCTCGTCGGCCAACTCCAGCCCGTACAGCTCCCGGCCCGGCGCGCGTAGCAGGGCCTGCAGCACCAGCTGTGTTTGGACGGTCATGCGGAACACCATGACTGAACTCTATATAGGTTCGGCACAGCTGTCCACTAATGAACTCAACATAGGTTCTGGGACCGGCTCAGGGCACAGCTCATCCGCCTGCCGGTCTGACGTAGCGGCGGCGCCGCTACAGGGGCCAGCCAGCGTCCGTGATCGCGTAGCCGATCCAGGCTGGTTCGCCTCCCGCGGCAGGCCATGACTGACGCGGTATCGCTGAGCGCGGCATGCGAAGGCTTCGGCATCGCGGCCAAGATGGGCGGCCAGCGCTTCGGCATCTTCCGGCTCAATGAGACGGATGCTGGTTCGCCGCGCGTTCATGTCACCCGGCTTCGCTTGCGGGCCAATGGGCAACGGACCGTATCGCGACCACGACCAGGCCCCAGCATCAGCATCAGCATCAGCCAGACGACAACAGCAAGCTGGACGACGTGCCCGCCTGCGCGCCCGATCGGACGGTGAACCGGGGCGATCCCTGGGCCGCCGACGCGGCTCGTCCATGCCGCGACAGAACATCTCCGTACGCCGGAACAGATGTTCTGCGCTGCCGGACTCTCAAATGGCTACTCGTATGATAGACATTCCTATTCGGCGATCTGGCCGCGCTGGCAACCGCTCGGCCGAGCTAAGGCGCGAAGTGCTCCCGCCCGAAGTCCATGCGCGTCTATGCGCTCATCCGCATCCTTATACGTCCCGGCAGGCGCGCTACTTTCGGCAGTTGCGCCGCCAGAAGCTAACTATGTGCCGGACGCCATGTACGCGGCCAGGATGTAGTTCGGGTGCCGGTCGAGGTTGTTCCGCGCCCGGTCGTACCGCATCGTGGTGCGCGGGTCGGCGTGCCGGGCCGCGATCTGCACGTCGCGCAGGTCAACCCCGGCGTCCAGCATCGTGGTCACGAACGTGTGCCGGAGCATATGCGGGTGCGTCCGGCCTATCCGCACGCCTGCGGCGCGGGCCAGGTTCCTCAGCCGCCGGGTGGCGGCGTGCCGGTCCATCCTGGCACCGCGGCTGTTAAGCAGGATCGGTCCCGAGGTCCGGCCTGCGACGGCGCGGTCAATCGCCCGCCCGACGGCAGGTGGCAGCGGGACGAGCACGACCTTGG
Organism: uncultured Actinomycetota bacterium; assembly: GCA_963726425.1. GTDB lineage: Bacteria > Actinomycetota > Actinomycetes > Streptosporangiales > Streptosporangiaceae > JAJYUU01. The sequence continues at coordinate 330,938 of CAVSCN010000023.1, forward strand.
TGCCCTTGCCGCACACGCGGAGTACCCGGTGCCCGTGCTCCTCGCCCAGGTCAGCGATATCGGCGCCTGTTGCCTCGAAGATCCGCAGGCCGAGCAGGCCCAGCATTGCTACCAGCGCGAAGTCGTATTCGCTGGCCGACTCGCGGGAGGCAGTCAGCATCGCCTCGAACTGCAGGTGAGTGAATCCGAGCGTCGGCGACTCCGGCGGCACCGCAGGCCGGCGGACATGCTCGGCCGGCGAATGATCAAGCACTCCGTCGATCACGGCAGTGCGGTAGAACCCGGCGGTCACCGAGAACCGCCGCGACACCGTCGAGGGCTTGAACCGGCGCACCTCCTGCATCCACCGGATGTACAGCTCCAGATGCACCCGGCTGGCCGCCAGCGGCTCAAGGCCACGCTCGGCACACCATGCCAGGAAGCACCGCAAATCCGAGCAGGCATGATCACGCGACGAACCTGTGTACCGGGCCAGGTAAGCAGCAACCGCCAGCCTCAGCCGGTCGGCAGCAGCCGTTGAGTCTACGAGTCGGACGGGCAGGACATCTGCAAAACGCTCCATAGCCGAACAATGAACGCCGGACCAGAGCTACCAAGCCGCCGAAGATCTCGCAGCGGTAGAAGCGGATGCGTGCGTACGCCCTGGGTGACGAGATGATCCGGCCACCCCGGCCGGGGGTCCGGCGGATCGGCGTGATCTGGCACTTATCAACTTGGCGCGCGCCCGCTGAGCGCCGTGTCAGGCCACGTCTGCCCTGTCCTCTCCCCGGCAATTCTCGAACACGTGTCGCTCTCGCGTCCGAGTGTGACCCCGCTGGCGATCCAGTCGATCGGGCGGTTCTTCAGGCGACCGCCGGCCACGGCGGACCGTCACGCAGAAGGCTGAGGAGTGCCACTCCCGAGTGTCTGCCGCTCGGGTGCTGGTCGTCGCGACGCCACCGGTACGCTGCGATCATCGCCAGTACGAGCCCGCGGCACTCGCCGACCAGATTCTGGTCGGCGTCCCGGTAGCGGTCGCTCACCACTTTTGGCACCCAGGCGAGGTCGTACTCGACGGGCCCGTAGGCGGTGTTCTCGAAGTCTATGAACAGTGGCCCGTTCTTCGTGCTGAGCACGTTCCCCCGGTGGGGCTCGCCGTGCAGTAATTGCTCGGGTCGGCGCCGGTTCACGATCGACTTCTTCAGGTCGCGCAGCGTGCTGGCGAGAACGGCCCGGTCCGTATCCGCGAGGTCCGGGGTGATGTCACGGCTCGCAACGTCGTGCTCTACAGCGGCGACGCGATCCATCACGTGCGGCGGCGTGAAATCGATCTGCCGCAGGCCGGAATGAAGACGCTCAAGCGCCCGCACGTAGTCCGCCGGCGGGAGCATTCGGGGCTCCCCAGGTTCGAAGTAGGCCCACATGGAGATCTGGAAGCCGTCACGTGCGAAGACACGTGGCTCGACCCGGGCGTCGAGCGCGGCAACCGGGCTGCCCGTCTGCGCCAGCCACTTCACGAGTTCGACTTCTCGCTCTGCGCTCATGTGATGGCCCGCGTAATGCGTGCCGGGCGTGACCCGGGCGACGATGTCGCATGGCGTCAGGCGGACCACAAGCCGGTTGGAGTCGTTGAGAACGACCGCGTCATCGGCCGCCAGGCCTGCAGCTGAGGCGGCCGACATCGCTGCAGCCACCGCACGTCGCCTCTCCGCCGCCTGCATCTCCGTGTGCCCTCTCCGCAGGTCAGCACCAGGCATCCCACCCGAACCGACCTGCTGGCTCGGCGACGGCGTCACCTCACCGCCAGGTCCGCGACAGCTCCGACGAGGCGCACCTTAGTCCAACAGCGGCAAGAGGACGGTGGCCATACTGTAGCTACCTCGGTAGCAACTATGGTATCCTATGGGTATGAAAGTCAGTGTGAGCCTGCCAGACGACGACGTGGAGTTCCTAGACGCGTATGCCCAGTCTCAGGGCATCGAGTCACGCTCGGCCGTCGTGCATAAGGCAGTTCGGATGCTGCGTGTGAGCGAACTCGGCGAAGCATACGAAGAGGCGTTCACGTCCTGGGAGGCCGAAGGAGAGGCCGCCGTCTGGGATGCCGTAGCCGCCGACGGCCTGGAGAAGTAGATGCGCCGCGGCGACATCGTGGCCGTCAGCCTGGATCCGGCGCGCGGATCGGAAGCCGCCAAGACCCGCCCCGCGATTGTTGTCAGTAACGATGCCGCCAATGCGACCGCGACCCGTCTCGGGCTAGGTGTGATAACGGTGGTCCCGATCACCTCGAACGTCGCCCGCATCTACCCTTTTCAGATTCTCCTGCGCGCCGATCAGACCGGGCTCAGGCAAGACTCGAAGGCGCAGGCAGAGCAGATCCGGTCGGTCGCAGTGGAACGCATAGGCGCGCAGATCGGGCGGCTGCCCACTGCGGTTCTGGCTGAGCTCGATGAGGCACTTCGCGTCCACCTCGCTTTGTAGCCAGTAGCCTGCCGAGGCGCTCGCTTCCCTCCAGCGCACGGCGGCAAAAGCGGATGTTTATGCCGTGTCTCCGGAGCGCGACTATGCGCGCCACGCAGCCGGCGACGATCCCTGGCGGGACACGGCGGAACATCAGCCGAGCGCACGCGGGCCGGTCTTCACGCGTCGACGGCAGAGCGTGATCCTGACCGGCTCAGGCCCGGCATAGGGCCGGACCTGCTGCCCGTCCTGGCAGCACGGCGGCAGGACACAACCACCGCCAGCGGCCACAGTGCCTGTGCGGCGCCGAAGACACGCTCGGCCAGGCCGACCTGCCCGCCCCTGGTGATCAGCTCCGCGCCGAACCAGGCCAGCAGGGCCAGCAGCGCCGTCACGGCGGCGACGGTTACCACGGGCCGCAGACCCCACGGTACTGACGGCCCGCGCCGCCATGCCCCGGCCGGCCAGGCCACCAGCGCGGCGCACCCGGCTGCCGCCCAGATCATGTGCGGCAGCGGGAAGCTGGTCCCAGGCTGCTCCGGGTTCACCGCGACTAGGATGCCCGCCGCGGCTGCGGCTATCAGGATCAGCCGTCCCGGCGCCCTGGCCGGCCGCAGCGCAAGGCCGGTGACGACATCACAGGTGCCAATCACCAGGAACGTCAGCGTCATCACCCAACGGTCGGCAGCACCCGGCGCGGCCAGCACACTGACCGGCTGGGCAACCGGGTTGAAAGAGCGCGGCTGCAGCCCGGCGGCAACCGTCCACCCCGCGACCATCAGCACCGGAGCCGCGGCCGACGAGACCACGCCCCACCACGGCACACCCCGCACAACCATCACCGTAGCCGCAGGTACAGCACAGCTCCAGCAGCCGGACCGATGGTTCGCCGGCAACGCCGGGCCTGCCAGGCTATCCGCGTCGGCGGCCCGCTGGCCCCGTTGAGGTGCGGCGGCATCCCACCACGCAACGGCATTCAAGACACCTGCCAGCCGGTAGGCGACCCGGTCCCTGGTTCCTGTTGTTCGCGGCATGATCGGAGACCGGTTAGGTCTTGTTCAGTCCGACTCGGGCGGCGCCCTTAGCTGGTTAGAAAGCACCCTAGGACTGGCCGAGGCCAGATGCCTGAGGGTGCCCGCAGTGCGTCTCCAGGATTGCTAGAGAGCGATCCTTGGAGGCATCTGACGACGAGCGAACATCGAGCTTCCTCGGTACGTCGGCAGCGGCAACACCGTCTATGTGCCGCGCGTTGTCGGCCGCACGTCCGCGGCCGGCAAGTACATGGAAGCCGTCACCTTCGAAGTCAAGCCTTCCGACGCCATCACCGTCACCGCTGTCTATGAAGCACTGGCGCACCTAAGAAGCGCCACGCACGCTTACGTGATCTTCCACGCGCCAGACGACGACGATGAGGCAGTGCAGCAGATGATCGAGGAAGCTCGCCACGTCGCACGCACGCATGGCGTCGGGCAGATCACCATCGGCAACCCGCGCGACTGGGATACCTGGAATGAGCTCGAAACAGCCGACGGAGTCGAGCCGGATCCCGAAAGGCTGGACGAGCTCATCAGCGTGCAACTGCCCCCGGATGCCCCACGACCGGATAGCGGGCGCTGCACTGAGCAGCGCCTCGGACTGCAGGATTCGCGCGCGGCGGGTGAGGAACCAAACCACCTTGCGGCATGAGCCGGGTGTCCGCATGCCGACTTTCGAGATAGTGCCGTTCTCGTGTGATCTGAGTGTTGCGGTTTCCCGCGCCATGTGACCGGCCGTGGTCCTGGATCTGCCGCGTCGCCCATTGTGCTGGACTTGTAGGGCCTATTTCGGCAGTTAGCGACATCGAGGTAGATGCTGCTCCGCGCCAGTCTGGGTATACCCAGACTGGCGCCCCTGTGCGGCGCCCCATGGAATCTGGACACCTGGCGAGCGAACGCAGATCAAGGAGGTGGCGCATGCAGGCAACTGTCGGAGACCGGCTTCACGTGCGTGGCAGTGTCGTGGGTCAGCCGGAGCGGACAGGCGAGATCGTCGAGGTCCGCGGAGCGGGCGGTGAACCGCCCTACCTCGTGCGATTCGAGGACGATCACACCGCCTTGGTATTCCCCGGCCCGGATACAGTCATCGAGCATCCGCGCAGGAAACGCCGAAAGGGATCGGCAGGACGCTGACCTGCGCGCCGACGCCATGCCAGACGAGAGTCGTCCGTACCGGACTTCGCGCCGATCGCGGCTGCGGATGTGAGGCGCACGTAGGGAGCCCGCGTTCTTCGGTGCGTACAACTCGGTGAGGTTCCAGGCTCAGCCCGGAGTGGTCGCGTGGATTATCTGCTGTGGGAGCCCGCGGCACTGCGCTAGTACACAGAACTACCGAAGTCCCTAATGAAGCCGCCGGAGAGTGATCTCGACTGCGATCGCGCTAACTTGCCGTTCTCCCGGAACGTACGCGACGCGGAGGACCTGGCGGGCCTGGCGGGCACGCGCGCGTTGCGGTGGACAGGCGTCACGGGCCGTTCGCATGGTCGTGCAGACCTGCTCGGTCCCGTTCCTGCCTGACCCAACGGACATGCTCGACTGTCGCTTTCAGGAGAAAGGGCACTGCGATGACAACCGCGCCGGGGACGAGGTTCAGATCGAAATGCCCGAACCCGTAACCCAGCACCATCTGGCCCGCGCCGATCAGGAGAAGGACGACCCCCGTCAGCCACCATCGTCTTATCCGCTGCGGAGTGCGGGTTCTGAGCATGGGGTCACTGTGATAGCGACGGCCGCTGACTGTCAAGACGCGAACTCGGTGGGGAGGAACCCCCTCATGACTGCCAGGTGCGCAGCGAAGCGCACTAGCCGCATGTGCGCAGCCAGGCTTGCCCGTTTCGTTGTAGTCGAAACGGGGCTCGTGGAGTGCCCTGCATGCGGCCGACCGGTGCCTGAGAACAGCTGCTTAGCCTGGACTGGCGCGTCGTGCGCTGACGGCGGATCCGATGACGTTCGGACTGGTCGCTGGGCTGGACGAGTAGGCCAGCCCATCCGCGCAGGGGTACGTCGGTCAATGCGTTGATGGCGGCAAGAGCGGACGTGTCTGCGGACCGCTCGTGTACTTGCGCTGGCAGGTTCAGGTCATCCACTGGTGGCCGTCGATAAGCTCGCGGGCCGCGTCGAGGTGACCGGCGTGACAGGCGGTCTCGGTGATGACGTGCAGGATAACCGCCCGGAGGTCGGGCAGCCGCCAGGTGGGCCAGATCTCGGTCGGCCAGATTGCTGGCGGCTCGTCTAGCGGTGTTGCGGCGATGACGGCGTTGGCACGCTCGATCTCTTGCCGGTAGGCGTCCAGGACGGCCGCGGCCGGGGTGCCCGGGAGAACCTGCCAGGCGGCTTCGGCTTTGGTTTCGTCGTCAGAAGCGCTGATGCAGGCAGGGTCGCCGGCGACGATGCCGCCGAACCAGAACCGTTCATCGCTGATCGTCAGGTGCTGCACCATGCCTAGGCAGGTCCAGCCTGATGGCAGCACCGTCTGACGGAGCTGGTCATCGGTGAGGCCCTCGATGATTCCGAGCACATGGTTGCGCTGGCTTGTCAGCGAGGCGAGCAGGGCGCTGGTCTCTGGCTGGGTGTCCTGGGTGCTCATTGCGTGCTCTCCCTGGCTTGGCGGCCATATTCGTGATCATCGTGCCTGGAAGTATTCTTCACCGCCCCGACGAACACGCCCGCCAGATATGGACACCAAGGCATCCACGAGCTGGACCGATCCGCAAGCCACCCCGCAGCGGCAAGAGAGTGCGTCCTCTGCCATGACGGCGTGGGCAGTTGCGCTGGTCAGCGGTGGCCGTCGGCGAGGGAGCGACGTGTGACGCGTCGGGCCGACTGAGGCGCATGCTGACTGGCCGAGGCAGGAAATCGCCCTCCAGTTACGGGCCGGATCACTCGATGGCTTATGCCGTTGACTGTGAACGTGGATGTTCCGCCGCGCGACCGTGAGGTGCTGGCCTCGTGGGTGCGCTCGACGTCGATCCGGGCCGGGCTGGCGCAGCGGGCCCGGATCGTGCTGCTGGCCGCTGACGGGCTGGGACGAACGAGATCGTGACGCGGACCGGGGTGTCCAAGCCGACGGTGATCGCGTGGAAGAAGCGGTATGCCGCCGAGGGCATCGGCGGGCTGGATGACCGGCCCAAGCCGGGCCGGCCGCGGAGCGACCGATGATGTGGCGATCGTGCTGGCGACGCTGGAGCCGCCGCCGGAGCGGCTGGGGGTGACGCACTGGTCGTCGCGGCTGCTGGCCGCGGAGCTGGGCGTGTCGAACGTGAAGGTCGCGGACGTGTGGCGGGAGTACGGGCTGCAGCCGTGGCGGCGCCGAGACGTTCAAGTTCTCCACCGACCCGCAGCTGGAGGCCAAGGTCCGCGACGTCGTCGGGCTCTACCTCGAACCCGCCCGACAACGCGGTCGTGCTGTGCGTGGACGAGAAGTCGCAGGTCCAGGCCCTGGACCGGACCGCGCCGATCCTGCCGCTGCGGCCCGGGCCTCCCCGAGAAGGCCGACCCATGACTACGTCCGGCACGGCACCACCACGCTGTTCGCCGCCCTGGAGGTCGCCACCGGCAAGGTCACCGACGCCTGCTACCCCCGGCACCGCCACCAGGAGTTCCTGCGGTTCCTGAAGAAGGTCGCGACGCGCCTACCCGCGCACCGAGCTGCACATCGTCGTGGACAACTACGCCACCCACAAGCACCCGGACGTCCAGGCCTGGCTGGCCAAGCAACCCGCGGATCACGCTGCACTTCACCCCGACGTCGGGGTCCTGGCTGAACATGGTCGAGATCTTCTTCGGCATCATCACCCGCCAGGCCATCCGCCGCGGCACCTTCACCTCGCGTCAAGGACCTCATCACCGCGATCGAGCACCTTCATCGACGGCTGGAACGACCGCTGCCAGCCCTTCACCTGGACCAAGACAGCCGACGAGTTACTCCCGCACTGCCGCCCAGGTAAGAGAACTTCGTTCACGCGACACTAGGTGCGCCAGCTACGATCAGGATCAAGGTGGTCGACCAGTCTGTCGTCGCTAACCTGACCCGTTCTGAGCGTCATAGAGGCTAAGAATGTGCGCTTGAACCTCAGGCGGTATTATCGCGGACCAAATGATCTGGTCCTCATTGGGCGTTATTCCTGCCGCACCGCCGGGTTCAGGCTGCCAGTCGCTCGCTTCGAGACCGGGCACGGCGCTAAGTATGATGGCCAGCACGTCTTTGCGAACATATCCTTCTGCGCTCACCGCGAGATACGCTGGGGCACCATCCGGAGAACGTACGACGACGGCAATAACAGTGTGTCCGCTAAGCTCGACCGAGTAGATGCGGCCATCACTCAGCGATCTTGCTACGGCGTTGAGCACTACTTTCCGGAGTCCTATCACCACAAGTGCTGCGAGTTCTGCCTCTAGGCGCTGGAGGTCTATGGACTGTGGCAGCAGGTGTTGTGTGCTTGGCTGGCCGGACCCCGTACCTCGCCTTTTCGCTTCAGCCTCAATCTGATGATAGAAGTCATGTGCAGGGCTGTCTGCCTGCCGCTCTCCCGCAGCACCTATCCACCATGCATGTTGCGCTGAAAGCCCTCGTTCCGCGCATTCCGTGGATGCGAGTTCAGTAACTACACCGCGGTAGGTCCCGACCTTACATTTGAGCCAGACTCGGTCAGTTAGAGATCGGACTCGCTCTGCACCCCCCGCTGCCTGCTGGTCGGGGATCCTCTGAGCAGCCGCGACAAGCTGATGATCAACACCTGCAAGCGGCTCAGCAATATCAGGAAAGGGCAGGCCTAAGTCGTGTAGACAGCGCTTCGTAGGGCGAACGGCCACAAGCTTTACTGTAGTGAGTCAGGGGCTGTGGTGTCCCGATGTGCCCTATGTCTGATGCGTCCTCTATGAGTCAGCTTCCTTCAATCCGCCAAGCTCTTCGAGCTTGGCGGCATCGAAGCCTGTGAGCAGGGAGACGGCACTAGTGAGCGAACCGTCTAGCTGCTGAAGAGCTGCTCGCACGCCAGCGTTTATCTCGTCGCGGTGATTCTCGACGTACTCACGGATTGCTGCGTCTACGACCTGCTTCTTGGATCGATCCAGGAAGTGGGCAGCATGAGAGATAAGGCCGTCGGTCGCGGAGTCGACCTTGATCGGCGATACAGCACTTGGCACGGTTCCCTCCTTGCTACCAAGACTGAGAGTACCTTAGTACCCGAGTACCTTGCAACACTTGAGCCTTCCAGATGATTCCCGTCCAAGCTACTTGACGAACCAGGTACGCTGCCCAGTGGCTACGCCATCCTGCGGACCCGACGGGCTCGGCAGCGTACCTGGTCGTACGGAGGCAAGCCGCGCGATGTCCAAATTGGGGAGAATGCGGGCGCCCAGCTACGGCGGATACCCCTGGTGTTTCTGTCGCCTTCGATTATGGGCGCCCGAACCCGTCCTTGCTCGGATCACTGTGGTGTGCGATCTTCATCGGTGAGCGTAACGAAACGCCGGGCAGAGTTTATGAGCCGGCAGCTCTGCTTGTTGATGCATCGGCCGTGGTCCAGTCCGGTGCTGGACCCTTTCCGTGGGTCGACGACCCCTAAGAGTTCGCGAAGCTAGCTTGCCATAGCCGCCGTTAGCACTGAGCTAGGTGCGCTCGCAGAGCGGCAAAGCGGTTGTCTACGAAGGCTCTTCGGATTCCGCAGATCGGTAGCCTGCAGCCGGCTGGTGCAGCTTGATCGCGTTGACCGAGGGAGTCAGACGCTAACCTTTTGGGCCGTCTTGCTCGTCAAGCTCGCATCTCTGCAGATCTGCCTGCTCGTCGTGAATCCGGCTCTTCGTACTCCTCAGGGTCAGCGTTCCGAACTATCCAATTTTTCTGGAAGGTCTGCAGCGAGCAACTCTGCATGAGTAGTCAATTGCAGGACGCATACTGACGCATTCGAGGGAGTGTGCCCAGAACCAGACTTTGCCGTGGACGTCTAGGTGGGGCCCAGTGAGCGCTCGTCGGCGCGCGCAGCGCGGCGATAACTACCGTCGCCGTTGCTGCTCGAGAATGTCCAGCCACGAAGCCGCCGATGGCCGGGACGATCCGTGTGCCAGTGGCTGTTGCAGGGCGATCCGGCGATCCGCTGGCAGGTCCAGCGGGATCTCCTCGACGCCGGAGGAGCGAGGTGGCGACCGAGCGAGGGCGCGTGCGCACGACGGCTGGGGTGCTCGACTCTGGCACTGCCGGGCTCCTGATGGGCTGTGGGCGAACGGGCATGCTTTCCGGTACCGCTGCTTCGCAGCGGATACTGCGCGAGCTCTGGCTGCTGGTGAACCACCGCCACCCTGGCCGTCGCCGGACGCGAAACCGGCCGACCCACCGACCGACGGGTCGAGTGCCGACCCGGGCCAGCCGTGGACCGCGACGTACCGGGTCCTGCTCGACCTGTGCGACCTGGGGGCACCGCCAGACAGTCCGGTGATGCACGAGACCGCACACCTGGTGGCCCGGAACTGCCGGTGGGAGTACGACGGGCTGCCGTTCTTCGCCGGCGAGGTGGACTGCTGCATCAACGCCGGCACGATCCTGATCGGTACCTACCTGGGCGTCGACGTCGACCAGGTGGTGCAGCGGCTTCTGGCCGACCAGATGCCGGATAGTGGCTGGAACTGCTGGGCCGAGACGCGCCCCGCGCCGTCATCATTCGCCAGCACCCTGGACGTGATCGACGCTCTGCGAGGTGGGAGCGCCATACCGGCGGATCTCGAGGAGGTCCGACCGGGTCGGCGGCACGGCGAGGAGTACTTGCTCCGGCGCAACCTCGTCCGGTCGTTCCGCACGGGCGAGGTGGTCAACCCGCAATGGGCCTTGTTCTCCTACCCCCCACGCTGGCACTACGACCTGCTCAAGGCCACGGAGTACTTCGCCCGGCGTGGGGGCATCCGGATCCGCGGCTGGCCGAAGCGATCGAACACGTCCGCGCAAAGCGCAGACTTGACGGGCGATGGCTGCTCGAGAACACGCACTCCGGCGCGGTCCACTTCCGGTTCGGGAACCCGACGGCACGCCCAGCCGGTGGAACACCTTGCGGGCGCTGCGGGTGCTGCGCTGGTCCGACGCTCCGCCCACTGCGGCAGCGCCAGTCAGGCGTCTTGCCGACAGGTGGCGACATCACGTCGACGGTGGCAGTTGAGCCGTTCCGTGGCCAAGTGGTAATTCTGGCACTTGATAACACGAGCCGCGGTCCCACGCGAGTCGGTGTAGCACGAGCCACTCGGAGTGTCGGCAGAAGTCGTCCGGTCGTCGGCACGAGCGGATGTGCGCGACAGGCCTGGACGGGAAGGACTTGGCCGGGCGCGTGATTCCCGGTGACCACCCGGCCGCAGCTGTCACGGAGGTTGCCCGCCATCATCGACGATCTGGTGGGGCGAAGCGGCACCCGACAGCCGGGTCGCGTTCTGCGTGGACGATCAGGTGTCGGGCGAGTATCGGTCATCGGCCCGTTCGTGGCCCCGGACAACCCGTACGCCACGCTTCCGCGGGCGGCTTTCCGAAGCCAACCGCCCAATCTCGGGGCTCGTGCACCGAGTCATGCCTTCTCCGGCAATGGTCCGGCGGGACGCAGGAGGTCCATTGCCTGCGGCTTAGACCGACCCCTCACCCCGGAGCGGCTCGGGGTGAGGGGTCGCGGTTTGTCTCACGAATTGCTGTTCAGGCACCGGCCAGGATCGCGGCCGTGGTGATCGCCGACGCCGTGCAGCTGGAGGTCCGGATCTTAACCGGGCCGCCTGCCAGCTCGATCTTCATGAGCGACGGCTCGGCGACGGTGCTGGCCGTCAGTACGCCGCCGGCCCCGATCGCTCCGACCACCACGACGTTGGCGCCGAAGGTCAGCTGGCTCAGGCTGGCGCTGGCCTTCGTGACGATCTTGGTCGAACTCGACGTGATCACGTGGATCCGCAGGACTCCCAGCAGGGGCCTGTCGGTGACGACGGTGAAGCTGCCTCCGTGCGCGTCCGCGACCGTTCCGTTCGCGATCGGCGGCCCGGCGAAGTTCGTGGCGTGCACCTTTGGCGTCGGCCCGTAGAGCTTCCGCAGGTTCCCGAGCGGACCGGATACGTGCGGGCCGAACGAGCGGGGCGAGGGCAGCGCCGCCTCGATGCCCACCTGAGTCGCGACGAGCGTGTTGCCGGACCAGGTTCCCTGCACGTCGACATGCGCACCGTCGGTAATGTCGCTGACCGCGCCACTCGCCGGCAGGCTGATCTGCGTCGAAGCGGACGTGTCCACGGTCACCGGCTTCGCCTGCCAGCTCCGGTTGACGCGATCGGCGTCGTTTGCAGGCTGGATGATCAGCTGGGTGCCGCTGACCCTTTCCAGCTTGCCCGCGGTGATGTACGCGCCCGGATATCCGCTCACCGAAGTCAGTCCGGCCGCGGTGGCCTGCGCCCGGCTCGTGCCGCCCGGCACCGCGCTCGGGCTGCCGCCGACGGCAGCGAGGCCGTAGCTAGTGCCCGCGGCCGCCAAGGCCGCCGCGGAGGCGACGACCAGCACGGTCCGGCGGCGCGGCCGGGCCGGGTGCCCGGGCGCACCGCTCGCGGCCGCCGTCAGCCGCGCGCGCGCAGCCTCACGCATCCGCGGGGCATCGGCCGGAGGCGGCGGCTGGATTTCCTTGAACAGCGTGACCTCATCCACGGTGAGTCTCCTGGTTCTGCTGCGGGGTGGTATCGCCCTGTCGGCCGCGGAGCGCGGGCGCGGCGTCATCGATGGCTTGACGGGTCCGCGCCCGGATACTGTGCAGCCGCGACTTGACCGCGCTGACTGACATGCCGAGCGCCAGCGCCGCCTCCTGATAGGTCAGGTCAGTCCAGGCCACCAGCAGCAACAGCTCGCGATCCTGCCGCGACAGCTCCGACAAGACGGCAACGAGCCGCGGCCGCAACTGTTCGGCCGTGACCCGGTCGGCCACACGATCACCGAAGTCAGCGGCGACCGTCTCGGCCTGGACCCGGCTCAGAGCCTGGCGGTAGCGACGCTCCGCCCGGCCGTGCTTGCCGATCTGGCGGATGGCGATGCCGTACAGCCACGGCCGTGCGTTCCCCCGGGACAGGTCATACCGGTCGCGCGCGCGGAAGGCCGCCAGGAACGTCTCTGCCGTCACGTCCTCGGCCAGATCGCGGCCAAGCCGGGCGCTGGTGTAACGCACGACGTCGTCGGCGTAGCGGTCGAAGATCTCACCGAACCGGCCCGGGTCGCGGATCGAAGCCGCGACGATGGCGGCGTCGTCCGGGCCGCGGTCGCCGCCGGCGGGGCCAGTCTGCTCCCCGTCATCGGCGAGCATGCCGAGCCCGGTCAGGCTCAATCGCCCGGTTAGCACCGCTCACATCCGTGCATCGTGGTCTCCCTGCCGCGAAGTCGCTCACCCCTTGTTACCCGCAGCGCCCAACCGAGTTGCGGCGGGAGGATTGACCAGCAGCGACAGCGCGGGGCGTAGGTCGGGAACGAGCTGCAAGCGAAGGCGCGCGGCGTGCGCGTCGGACTGGCCCGCAGTCGGTCCGGACGGACGCGCCACTGGGGCTCTCGGACGGCCATCTAATACCGCTGGCCGCCCGTCAGATGGGCCCATGTCACCGCCACCGGCGATTAAATGGCTACGGGCATTTTCTCAGGTCTTGGCACCCGGTTCGGCGGACGCGATCATTATGGTGTCGCGTGATCAAGGCGCGCGCCGAAGGGGTGGGCAATGGGCGGTTTGCGCTGGCCGCGCCGTGCATTGCCGTCTTACTTCATCGGCCCGGTTGGCTTGGCGTGGCTAATGCTCCTGCTCAACAATCCCGGCTACCGGTCAATGGGCGTATCCGGCGGCGACGTTTTCGTTGTCCGGTGCCCGTACGACGGCCACTGGCGTACCGGCACGGCAGGCGGTGTGACCTGCGAAGAGTGCAGGGAACATTTCGTCGTAGCGCCGTGCCGGTGTAAGAAGCCAGGTGCGGCCGCGGTCGGGCGGCCCGACCCGGCAAATTCGGCCTTCGAGTCCTGGAGCTGCCGCACATGCGAGAAATCCTTCTTCGCGCATCTGTGCCCGCAGTGCGGGACACTCGCGGCCTCGGTCGGCGACGGCTTTTGGCAGTGCCCCAAAAAGCACGCCCCGTTCCTGGTCGGACAGTGCGCGGAGTGCGGATGGTTTGCCGGTCAGGAGCGCAGCGGCGAATTCCGCTGCGAACTGGGTCGTCACCGTACCACCGGCGGGGAAATATAGATGGCCGACATCCTTGCTGGCGCGAGCGGAGTATCGAGCCAGATCGGCCGGTACTTCACCGTCGTCAGCGCGCTCCCGCCGGCCGCCTTCACCGCGTATGTCTACGTACTCGTGCGGACCTGTGCCTGGGGCGGGGTCGGTCAGCTGGGCCCGGGCCGTCACGTTCCAGCTGAGTGACCTCGCGGTGCTGACGGTCGCGTCCTTTGTCGTGGCGCTGGCGCTGCATCCGCTTCAGTTCGCCATGATCCAGCTTCTCGAGGGCTACTGGGGTGCGGCTGCCCCCGCCCGGCGCCTCGCGGCGCTCCGCATCATGCATCATCGCCGCCGGCTCCAGTCCCTTCAAGACGCCGAGGTGCAGGCGCTGTTGAGCCTGGCGGCAATGCCCGCACGCGATCAGCCCGGCTCGAGACACGCGACTCCCGCGGCGCTGGACGCAGCGCTCCGAAGCGTCGAGGCGCGGCGGCTCCGGGCGTCTTATCCGCCCGACCGAACGCGGATTCTTCCGACCCGGCTCGGTAACGTGCTCCGCCGCTACGAGATGACAGCGGGAGCGCCTTACGGCCTGGACATCATCCAGGCGCTGCCGCGGCTGGCGATGGTCGCGCAGCCCGCCGAGGTCGACTACCTCCAGGACCAGCGTATGCAGCTGGAACTGGCCGTCCGCACCTGCTTGCTGGCCCTGCTCGCCAGCGTCGTGACAGTGGTGTTCATGGTGCGCCATCCGCCGTGGCTGCTCGTCGCGCTCATCCCGTACGTCGTGTCGTATGCGGCGTATCGCGGCGCGGTCACGGTCGCGCATGAATACGGCGCGGCCATGTCTGTAGTCGCTGAGCTGAACCGCTTCAGCCTGTATGACCGCCTCCAGCTCCCGCGACCGGTAACGCTGGAAGACGAGGTGCGCCAGAACACCGACCTCATGAAGGCATTCGCCCAGGAGGCAAATGTCTCGTTCCGCTACGTCGCGGCGCCGGGCACCGCCGCCGCCGCGGTGACCGACTCGGCGGCGTCGCCGGCGGGCGACATTAGCTCCGACGACACGTAGCGGCATCATGGCCGGTAAATCCGGCGACTAGTACAAGTCTGCTCGTATTGTGGCGGACGACAGGCGACGTCAGCGCGGAAGTGGCAGATACCTCCATGGCTCCTGGCAGCGGACCCGCGGACGCGGCCGATGAGCCTGCCGGACCGGCGCGAGTGATCCGCACTTCACCGCCTCCTGACTCGCAGGCGCGGTATCCCGAGCCCTGGGAGCAGCCGGACGCCGGGCCGCACCCGGCGAGCACGGGCGATGCCGAAGTCCGCGTAACAACGGACGCGCCGCCTGCACACCAGAAAGCCGAGCGGCCGCGCAGGCGCGACCAGCTCCTGTGGCTCTGGCCCGCGGTCGCGCTGGTGATCGTCGCCGGGGCAGGCAGTATCTGGGGTCTGCTCGGCGTCATCATCGGCGCCGCAGTGACCGTAGCGACGCTCGCGTTGTTCGTCGGGGACGTGATCCTCAGTCCAGGCATCCGGCTCGGCATCACGGTCGCCGCCGTTCTCGCCGTCGCCGCGACGCTCGTCGCCCGCCATCAAGATGCGGCGTTCTTCGCGGCGAAGTCGCCCGCCCCGGCCCGTACTGTGGCGGCCTCGGCACCGGCGCCGGTTCTCGATCTCCGGGGCAAACGGGTCACGCTGGCCGAGCTCCGGGGCAAGAGCCTGCGCGGGGCGCTGCTGGGCGGAGCCAATCTGGACGGCCTCGACTTGTACGGCCTGAATCTGGCCGGGATCGTCGCGCCGGGGGCGACCTTTCGCAGCGCGATACTCGACCGGGCCGATCTGGCCGGGGCCGACCTGCAAGGAGCTGTCCTGGCGGATTCGTGCTTGCACGGCGCGAACCTGACCGGGGCCAACCTCGATGGCGTGAACGCAGCCGGCGCTGATGTGACCGATGTCCGAGTCAGCCGGTCGGCGATCAGGCACGCGGCCGTGTGGCCGCGCAAGCGCGGGTTCGCCGCGGCTGCCCGGTGCGGATGACCGGTGCGGATAGCAGGCAACCTCGTCGGCAAATCGGCTGCCTAGCGGATCGTCAAGGTGGGAGTCTGGAAGCCACGGGGGAGAACGCGCCCAGCCCGCCCCAGGAGGCCAAAGGCGGATCACCAGGCGCTGAACCCCGCATAGGTCCAGGCCTGCGGGGAAGGGGCTCCGTAGACCGACAAGGAGAAGGGCCACAGTTAGATGCGCAAAATATGGCTGCTCGGGGGACTCGTCGGAGCCGCTGCGCTCATTGGCACGAGCCAGCGCAAGGACATCGCGAGGTACCTGAAGATCAAGAACATGTCGACCGGCGGCGGTCACCCGGAGAACGTGCCTGCGGGCGGGTCACATAGTTACCCGTCGCCGGGCAACGGCGTAGCCGACGGGACCGGCGACTTCGACTCGGCGAGCCGGGGCGGCGGCGCCGAAGCCGAGACCTGGTAGCTCCGCTGCCGATCACTCCTGGCCGGCGAGCGCCAGCCGGGCCGCGCTGACATCCTCGCGGCCGTGACCGGCGTCGACGGCAGCGTGCCACTGCCGCGAGAGCGCCGCGAGCAGCGGCAGGGACGCGTCTCCGGCCTCCTGTACCGCTAGGTCGACGTCCTTGAGCGCCCACTGGAGCGGGAACTCGGGCGCGTAGTCGCCGGCCTCCATCTTGTGCAGCTTGGCGTCGGCGATCGGCGCGTCCAGCGGGCCGCCCGCGATCGCTTCCTCCAGCTTGGCCGGGTCGATGCCCAGCCGGCCGGCCAGTGCCAGTGCCTCAGCAACGCCCTCGATCAGGACCGACATGTACGCGTTAACGGCCAGCTTCATCTTGCTGCCCTGGCCCGCTTCGCCCAGCCAGACCGTCTTGCGGCCGATGGCCTCGAACGCCGGGCGCACGACCGGCGCCGCCTCGGCCGGGCCGGAGGCGAGGATGAGCAGCGTGCCGGTCTCGGCCGGGCCCTTGCTGCCGGAGACCGGCGCGTCCACGTAGTACACGTCGGGCCGCAGCTGCCGGAGCCGGTCAGCGGCCCGGACAGTCCCGTCCGTGCCGATAGTGCCCATCTGCGCCCAGACCGCGTGCGGCGCCATCGCCGCGGCCACGCCGCCGTCGAAGATCACTTCGTCCACCACCGACGCGTCCGGCAGCATCGTGATCACCACCTGCGCGTCGCGGACCGCGTCCGGAGGCGAATCAGCCGCCCGCGCGCCGGCCGCCGCCAGCGCCCCGGCAACCTCCGCTGACCGGTCCCACACCGTCACCGGCAGGCCAGCACCCAGCAGGTTGCGGGCCATCCCCGCGCCCATGATGCCGGCGCCGATTACCGCCACCCGCCCGTCAGCCGATGCCGCCATTGTCGCCTCCTCCGGTCCAGACGTCGTCACCCACGTGGGAACCAAGACACAGAGTCATCCTGTCCGGACCAGCCAGCCCTGAACCCACCGACCGGACAGCACCCACAGGCCAGGCTGACACCCATGGCGATCGTGACCAGAAGATCTCGTGGCGCGCGGACGTGCCACCTTGGTTGACTATGCGGCGTGACAGTCGCGGACCCACCCGCCCAAACCGCCGAAACCGACCGGGCTGACGTCGACAGCGGCCTGGTGCTGCTCGCGCTGCAGGCGCAGGCTGCGGACAACCGGGCACCGGGGTGGATCAAGCGCCGGGTCGAGCAGCTGGAATTTCTCGACACTAGGGCGGTGCGCTGGCGGGTCAGCATCGACTTCGAGATCCCGCACGAGGCCCCCAGCGCCCCGCCCGAGCACGGCGGCTACCGGCTACTCCCGATCACCACCCTGCCGAAGGGTGACCTGGTCAAGTTCGACCTCCGCGACGAGAACCGGATGGCGCTGTGGATGCCGACCGCAGAGGAGACCAACCGCCGGATCGCGCCCGCGATGGTCGTCCGCGCCCGCCTCGTGCTGCGCTGCGACACGATGCCGGGCACCCTCGACCAGGACGTGATGCGGATTGTCGCCGCGTCGCCGGGCGACCATGAGGAGGCCTACCGGCCGTTCGCCGCGGCGACGGCCAAGATCGATGAACGCGTGCGGCTAGAAGAATTGCAGGAAGCGTCGGCCAACCTCAGGGTGGAGCCGTTCTGGCGCGTCCGCAAGCGCCGGAAGGCCCAGCGCGCCTGGGGCCGCGCGCAACGCGTCATGGTCGAGGCCATCGAGGCCAGGCGCGCGGCGGAGCGCAAGCTCGACGGCATCCCGTACGACGTCATCGCCGCCGCGTACCGGCTGATGAGCAACGTCGGGTTCCGCAGCCAGATCGAGGAGCTCGCGCAGAACTACCTGGTCTACGTCGGCCTGACCGGCGCGCCCGGTACCCGCCGGGTGATCAAGCTGTCGTCCGAGCGCACAGTCGACTTCTGGGCCCGCCGGAGCAAGTGGAAGCGCTTCATCCAGAGCCTGGGCTGGCGATACTGGCAGGTCGACGTACTGCTCGGCGGGCGCGGCGGCAGCCACCATCTCGAGGTCGCGGCGCCGCCGGGAGTCGACGTGGTCCGCGTCGTCGCCCGGCCCACCGACCCGCGCGACCAGGCCCCGACGATCCGGGTCCCCGGCTTCTCACCGCACGTGCACGTCCGCATCCCGCGGGAGTCGCCGATCAGGTACCGCGCCGCGATCCAGGTGCGCGTGAGCAGGAACGGGTGGCTCCTCGCCTCGCTGCTCGTGGGCGCGCTGATCGCGATCGTGCTCGGAGTGGGATGGCTCAAGCTGGCGGTGCTGTTCCAGCCGGTCGCCGGCGAGGCACCCGACGCGGGCACCGCCGCCACCCTGCTGCTGGCGCTGCTCGGCGTGATCGCCAGCTGGCTGACCCGGCCCGGCGAGCACCCGCTGGCGGCCCGACTGCTCCGGCTGGTGCGCGTCCTGATCATGCTCGACATCGCGGCGGTGCTCGCGGCCACCGGCGACCTGGTCATCCACCGGACCACGAGGCAGCTGCCGACGCCGCTGTGGGCGACCCTCACATTCGTGTCGATCGCGCTCGGCCTGCTGCTCGTCTTGTCCTGGCTGATCCCGCGGCGCCCGCCGTGGCGGATGGAATGACCGCAACCGCGGTTACGCTATACAGAGCGACAGCAAGGAGCAGTTAGTGTCGACACCCGCATCCGAACCAGACGGCGGTGCCCTCAGCATCCCCGCCGCGGACGGGTACCACTACGCCGACGATCACCCGTGGCAGGCCTCGGACCAGGCCGACCTGACCGACGCCAGCTGGGAGACTGTCCATCACTTCCGCGAGGGCACCCAGTCCGTGCCCCGGTTCTCCTCCGACGCCATCGCGTAGCCCTTTCGGCCTGCGTCAACTCACCGCCATTCGAGCGCGTTTATCCACAATGACGCGCGGCATCTTTGTGGGCGCCAAGTGTTCAGTTAAAGTCTGAGCGACGCATGGTGAGATTTCAGTACCCGCCTGTTACCGGACGTATATCCGAATGGGCGGGCCGGAGTCAGGAGGACCGGGGCTGCGCGCGTATCTGAGCAGACGCCGACTGTGGCTGCTGCTGCCAGCCGCATTGTTCGGACTGCTCACCCTGCCCGCGGCCGTCGCCGAGGCGAGCATCGGGATCGGCATCCAGGCCGGGCCGGTCCGGCTGGCCGCGAGCGCGCATCCGGGCGGCAGTTACGCGCTGCCCGCCGTCTACGTGGTCAACACCGGCTCGCAGGACGAGTCGATCACCATCAAGATCGAGCGCATCTCGCCCGGCCACGGCCTGACGGTCCCCGCCTCGTGGATTCACGCCGGCAATACGCCCGTGCACCTGGGCCAGAAGCAGTCCGCGCGGATCCCGCTGCAGCTCGACGTGCCGTCGAACGCGAAGCCCGGCACCTACTTCAGCGACGTGATCGCGCACGGCTCGGGCAGCGTCTCGGCCGGGCACGCGAATCTCAGCGTCGCCGCCGCCACCGGCCTTGACTTCACGATCGCGGCAGGCGCGGCGCCGGCCGCGCCGTTCTCCCTCCCCGGCTGGCTGTGGCCAGCGCTCGGCGGCCTGGTAGTCGTCGCCGCCGGGATCCTCTGGATTGGTTCCTCCGGTGTCCGGGTCCGCGTCGAGCGGCGGCAGGCACCGGGCAGTGTCAGCGAAGGACAAGGACATGCGGATCTCTCGTAACGGGAAGCAGGTCGCCGTGCTGCTGCTCGGGCTCTCGCTGGCGGGCTGCGGATTCGGGGCGTCGCCGAGCCAGCCCAACGGTAAGTCGGCGACCCTCAACCTCTCGCTCAAGACGGTGCCGACGGTGCGCTCGATTACGATCTCGCCCGGCAAGGCCAGCTTCGCCAATTGCACCGGCGGCAAGGACAACAACAACACCGCGTCGAACTCCGGCCGACTCGGCTACCCGAACGGCATCTGCTGGGTCGGCGAAGTCGACCCGATCGGCGTGTTCCCGATCAAGATCACTAACACCGGCATCGCCTCGTTCGTCTACATCAACGGATCGAGCGCCACTCCGTCCGACAGCGGCGCCGCCTGGTCGCTGTGTAACGTCGGCCCGAGCCCGGGCGCCACCTGCACCGGCTACAAGCACCGCACTCCCGGCATCGATCAGTACATCGTGCGGGACTTCGGCCCGGACGGCAGTAACAACACCGGGCTCACCGGATCGCCGCAATGCGATCGCGCATTCGGGCCGCACGGGAAGTGCTGGGCGGGACTTGGCGCATCGCAAACCGAGGGGTTCGAGCTGATCGGGCCGTTCGCCGCCACCGACGTCGGATCGACGAAGTGGACGGTGAGCATCACCTGGACGCCGGTGCCGACCGACGGCAACTGACTTCAGCGACGCCTGCTCCAGCCCGCCCGGTGCGCTGAGGCGGCCGAGGACAGCTTAGTTCGGCCGGGCCTGCGGGCGCAGCCAGCGGCCGAACCACTCCAGCATCAGCTCCAGCCGCTGCACCCGGTGGACCGGGCTGCCGGTGCGCGTGAGCCCGTGGCCCTCGCCGGGGAACCGGATGAACTCCACCGTCCGGCCGAGCAGCTTCAGCGCCATGAACAGCTCTTCCGCCTGCTGGACCGGGCAGCGCCGGTCTTCCTCCGAGTGCACGATCGCCAGCGGCGCGGTGATCCCGCGGGCGAGCCGCAGGGCCGAGGAAGCCCAGTACGCCGCCGGGTCCTCGACCACGTTCTTGCCGAGGTACGTCTCGAAGAACCACGGTGACTCGTCGTTGGTGCCCGCGAGGCTCACCAGGTCATACGGGCCGCGCTCGGCCCAGCCCGCCGCGAACAGGTCCGTCGTCCCGAGCAGCCACGTCGTGACCAGCCCGCCGTACGAGCCGCCCTGCACGCCGACCCGGCCGGCGTCGAGCGCGTCGCAGCGCGCGAGCGTGTCCCGCACGACCGCGACTACATCGTCGATGTCGACCGAGCCCCACCCGGCGCCCGGCGTCGCCGCGTCCGGCCCGCACAGCGTGCGCTGCCACGCGTTCCCGTAACCGGCCGACCCGCGCGGGTTTACCTGGAGCGTCGCGAAACCGGCCGCCGCGAGCACCTGGAATTCGTGCGACCACAGGTAGCCGTACTGGGTGCCGCCGCCTTGCAAGCAGAGCAGGAGGGGAACGGGGGGTTCCCACACCGCGCGGGTCCGGCAGCGTCAGCCACGAGTCGATCGCGGTTCCGTCCGCCGCCCGCACGACGCGGTGCTGCGGGCCGCGCAGGTCACGCGCCGAGGCGACGGCTGCGTTCGGCGCGTGGATCTCCCGTTCCCCGTCATCGCCAGTCACGACGACGAGCCGCGGCGGGTCAACCGGACCGGAAGTGACGTAGGCCAGCGTGCCGGCCCGGGCGGCGAGGCTGGTCACGCGGCGCTCGCCGGCGACGATCCGCTCGGGCCGGGCGCCGCGCGGGTCGACACGGTAGGCGTGGGTGGCGCCGGCGTCCTCGGCCAGCGCGGTCAGCGTGCCGTCGGCATCCCAGCGCAGGTCGCTGCAATCGCGGTCGAGACCGGCCGACGCGATCGTCACCGGACCGCCGTCCACGGGCACGGTCGCGACGTCGGTGACCGACGGGAAGCCGGCGACGTCCATCGCGATGAACGCGACGGTCGCGCCGTCGGGGGAGACGCGCGGCTGCGCGCACTCGAACCGGGTATCCGTCAGCCGGACGGCCGCGCGCTCGCCGTCGGCGTCCTGAAGATAGACGTCGTTGATCACGGTGCCGTCCAGGCCGGGCTCGCGCTGGGACACGAACACGACCCGCCGGCCGTCCGGATGCCAGCCGAACCCGGAATCGTCGAAGCCACCGGCGCTGATCTTGCGCGGGCGCGCGGGCGCAGTGATGTCGACGACGTACGCCTGCCGGGGACGGCCGACGGTCCAGCCGGTGCCGTCCTCGCGGTAGCGCAGCGTCGTGATCCGCAGCGGCGGCCGGCGGTCCTCGGGCGTGTCCCAGTACTCCCGGTCGGCCGGGCTCGCGCGCGACGAACAGCAGCCGGTCGCCCGCCGGGGACCAGGCGAGTTCCTCGATCGGGTCCGGCCAGCCTTCGAGCACGGGCGTGGCCGTGCCGCGGCCGACGCTGTGCACCCAGATGCTCCAGCCGGAGTCCTCCTGCCGCGCGGTCGCGAGGTCGTGCCCGGCCGGCGCCCACGCGGGCTGCGTCTCGGCCGTGCCGTCCGCGGTCGCGAGGCGGGTGAGCGACGCGCTGCCGTCGGCCGGACCGGCGACGACGCAGCGCTCATAGCGGTTCGCGGCGACGTCGGGCCGGGACACGACGGCCGCGACGAGCGTGCCATCGGCCGAGAGCTGGACGCCGCCGATGTCGCACAAAAGGTCCAGGTCGGCGGGGGTGACCAGGCGATTCACGGTCGTGGAGTCTAGCCTGCTGGCGGGTAGGGCAGTTGCAGCGGCTGAGGGAGGAGCCCGGTGGCAGGTGACGCCAGCACGAGCCGGTACCGCGAGGGCGGGTCGTTCGAGGAACAGGCCGGCTACTCCAGGGCTGTCCGGCGCGGGCCGCTGATCGCGGTCAGCGGCACGACCTGCCGCCCGGAACTGGCCCGGCACAGCACTGCCGAGCAGGTTCGCGACTGCCTGACCCGCGCGATCGCGGCGGTGGAGCAGCTCGGCGGGTCCAGGGACGGGATCTTCCGGACCCGGCTGTTCCTCGCGCCGGGCGCCAGCTGGGAGGAAGCCAGCGGCACGCACCGGGAACTGCTCGGGGACGTAGCCCCGGCGAACACGACGCTGTTCGTGCACGGCCTGGTCGGCAGCGGCCTGCTCGCCGAAGTCGAGGTCGACGCGTGGGCCGGGCCGGCCTCGTGACCAGATTCAGCCTCCGCCTGAACAACGACCTGCCCGTCCGGCAGTTCGCCGAGCTCGCCGCGGCCGCGGACGACGCCGGGTTCGACCAGGTCTGGGTGTCCCACGACCTGTTCTTCCGGTCGGCGCCGGTGCTCGTCGCGGCCGCGGCGGCGGCCACCAGGACCGTGCAACTCGGCATCGGCATCATGAACCCGTACTCCGCGCACCCGGCCGAGCTGGCGATGCACGCCGCGACGCTGCAGGAACTCAGCCGCGGCCGGTTCCTGCTCGGGCTCGGCGCGGGCGCGGAGGAGTTTCTCGGCTGGGCCGGCCTCGCCCGGCCGCGGCCGCTGGCCGCCACCCGCGACGCCGTCCTGTCCTGCCGCGCGCTGCTGCAGCGGGGCAGTCCGGCCGCCGAGCCGGGGGTGTCGGCGGCGTGGCAGCACGAGGCGCGGCTGCGGTTCGACGGCCCGCCGGTGCCGGTTTACCTGGGCGCCATGGGCCCGCGCATGCTCGCGCTCGGCGGTGAGATCGCCGACGGGGTGCTCGGCCTATCGTTCCCGCCCGACCGCGCGGCCGCTTCGGCTGCGATTGTCCGGGCTGCGGCCGAGGCGGCCGGCCGGGATCCGGACTCGGTCGACGTGCCCGCGTGCTTCTGGTGCTCGATCGATGACGACCCCGAACGCGCGGCCGGGCCGCTAGCCGACAAGCTCGCGTACTACGGCCCGTCGCTGTCGGCCGAGCAGCTCCGTGACGTCGGCCTGACCCCGGACAAGTTCATCCCGGCCGCCAGGGCGCTCGACCACGGCGACGTGTCCCGAGCGCGGCAGCTCATCACGGCGGACATGCTGCGACTCGGCATCGCCGGCGACGCGGCGACCGTGATCGAGCGCGTCCGCGGCCTCGCCGCCGCCGGCGCCACGCATCTCTCGTTCGGCCCGCCGCTCGGCCCCGATCCCGTCAGTGCCGTAGTCCGGCTCGGTCGCGAAGTCCTCCCGGCCCTGCGCGGCTCCTGAATCTCAGGCCAATGTGCGCGGATCCGGACCTAGAGCTACCGAATCCGCGCACAGTCGCGCCGTCAGGGCACCGTCACCCCCTGGAGCACGACGCCGGACGGGTTCTGGGTCGGGTCCAGCTCGGTCTGCACGTTCACGCTGGCCGGCGGGATCGTGTCCAGGACGAACGGCACGTTCGCCGGGTTGACCCCGCAGACCGCCGGCGGCGACGCCTCGCCGGCCACGGCCGCGGAGCAGACCCCGAACTGGAATCCCTGCGGCGTCGCGGCGAACGTCCGGGCATCGTCGGTCCCGAAGCCATCCTGGCCGGTGAGCGTCAGCGTGAACGTCCAGCCCGAGCCCGGCGTGCCGAGCACCGACGTGGGCACGGTGATCGTCACCAGGCCCGGCGTGTCCGACCCGGACGGCGACGAGCTGCGCCACCGAGACCTGCGGGCTGCCCACGCTGGAGGAACCGGAGATCCCCGCGGTCGTGCTGCCCGGCGTCACCCAGTCGTCGGTGCCGAACCCGTCCACCTCGATCAGCTGGTTCCACGCGTCCGCGGGCGCGATCGAGTAGTTGAACGCGCCCGCCGCTCCGGTCGACTGCGATCTCGCCCGCGGGCACGCTGCCGGACGGCGCGTGCACATACAGGTCGATGAGCTGCGCGCCGAGCAGCGAGCCGAACGTGGACTGCAGGTTGGCGACGCCGACCTGGAACGTGACGGTGCTGCCCGAGTCGATGACCTTGAGCCCGGTCAGCCGGAACGAGTCCGGCGCGAACGTCGGCGAGCCGTCGGAGTTGGTCGCGGTCGGGTACGCGTACGTGCCCGGCCCGTTCCCGCCACCGGGCGCCGCGGCCGCGTTCAGCACGACGGTGCCGGGCACGAACAGGTCCGTCACGGTGAACAGGGCCTCGTTCGTGCCGCCGGAACCGGGCGCGGTGGAGGCGACCTCGACC
The DNA here is from genome assembly GCA_963726425.1 of uncultured Actinomycetota bacterium. GTDB lineage: Bacteria > Actinomycetota > Actinomycetes > Streptosporangiales > Streptosporangiaceae > JAJYUU01. The sequence goes on from CAVSCN010000023.1 coordinate 355,818, forward strand.
GAGTTCGTGCCCGGCTGCAGCGTCAGCGACCCGGAGAACGCGCCGGACGAGTCGGCCGTCAGCGTCGTGATCGACGTGGCGGGCGCGAACGCACCCGGAGCCGTCGCCGTCACGACCACGTCGACGGTCGCGCCCGGTGCCGTCGTCCCCGACACCGGGACCGTGGCCGCGTCGACGGTGACCGACGGCCGCGTCTCGTTCGCCGGGACGTTCCCGCCGCTCACCGTGAGCGGAGCGGTAACGGAAAGCGGTGCGGCGGCCGGACCGCCGCCGGGCAGGTAGCGCGCGGGGACGATCGACGGCTGCTCCAACAGCCGGCCCGCCTGCATGTCCGCGACCAGGCGCAGGAGCTGCGCCTGCGCCCAGGTCAGCGGCGCGGCGGATCCGTCCGGCTGGCCGTCGGTGAACCCGATCGACGCGGTCGCCGGGTCGGAGCCGTACGGCGACGCGGGCAGGTCTGGGTAGTTCCACACCTGCTCGGGCACGAGGCCGACGCCCGACGCGGACTGCAGCATGAACCCCAGGTCTGAGGTCGCGGCCGAGGAACTCCCGGCGAGGATCTGGTACTCCGCGTTCTCGCCGGACAGCACCGGCCACGGATGCCCGGTGCCCTGGTTGTTCGTCGCCCACGGCTCGCCGTCGGCCGAGCAGTCGTTGAACACCGACTTCTCGCAGTCGCCGTAGCCGTCGCCGTTGTAGCGCAGCACGCCGGTGCCCGACGGTGTCGCCGAGTCGATCGTGGCCGCGGCCACCGCCAGCGAGTTGGCGACCACCGGGTCGCTGGCCGGCAGCTCACCGAGCCGGGTCAGCTCGAGGAAGCCCTGGTCGACGACCGAGCGCTGGTCGAAGCTGGTCGGGTCGCCGTTGCCGAGCGTGTACGAGAACGCCGAGTCCGGGTCGCCGTTCTTGCTGATCCGGATGAAGTACGGCGACGACGACAGCGGCCCGTTGTCGGTCACCGTCGTCTTCAGGATCAGCCGCCGGAAGTCGTCGGCCGTCGCGAGGAACACCCGCGCGGACGCCGGGTCGCCCTGCACCCGCGCGATCGCGGCGGCCGCGACCAGCCCGGCCACCTCGTCCGCCATCGTCGACGGCGAGAACCCGGTCTGCTCCTCCCAGCGCTCCACGCCGTCGGCCGGGCCGTTCGCGACGAGGAAGTCCGCGGCCGGGCGGATGTGGCTGGTGTACAGCGCGTGGTCGCCAGCCAGGCCGGCCTGCCACGCGGCCAGGATCGGGTCCGCGGTCTCGTCCAGCTGCAGGCCGCCGGTGTCCGGCGCGGCCGCGCCGTTCAGCAGCCCGTTGCGCGGGAACGAGCCGTTCGGCAGCTGCATGTCATCGAACCAGTACCGCACCATCTGCCGCGCGGTCGCCAGATCCCCGTCGACCAGGAAGCCGGTGAACGTCTCGTACGCGTCGCGCGGGAACACCTCGCGGTACGAGCCGAAGTACGGCGCGAGCCCGTCGCTCGCCGTCTGCCCGGCCGGCACCGCCTGTCCCCACGGGCTGGACAGCGACGCGGCCGTCGCGCCCGCGAACGTCTTGTCCTCGCTGGCCTTCAGCACGTTGGCGCTCAGGTAGTACGCCTGCACCCGGGCCGCGGCCAGGTGGCCGGGGCCGAACGACTGCGGCGACCGGAGCCCGCCGTCGTAGGCCCGCCAGCCGCCCTGGTAGGACGCGTACGTGGCCTGGAACGGCGCGGCGGACGCGATCTGCGCCGCCGACAACGCCCCGCCCTCGGTCGAGCCGAAGCCGAGCGCGACCGTCGCGCCGCCGCCGGCCAGCTCGACCGTCTGCACGACGTTGCCGTTGCTCGCGTCCGGCGCGGCCGAGGTCAGCGCGCCCGAGGCGTCGAGCTCGGCGAGGCCGTCACTTGCCGTTCCCGCAAAGCCGGTCTCGACCGAGGGAACGCGGAGTTTGCCGCCAGCGCGGCGTAGATCGGCTGCGCGTAGCTGCGGTTGGTCGCCTCGGTGAACGAGTTCGTCGAGTACGACAGCGGGACGGGGCCGCGGCTCGTCGCGACGGTCGTCGCCGATTCGCCGCCCGCGTTGTCGGCCCCACCGCCGGCGTGCCCGTTCAGCAGCGGGTTGAAGCGCAGGTAGAGGTGCAGCCCGCTGGGCGCGCCGGGCAGCGGCACGAGCCGGTACCGCAGCACGACCGCCTCGGTGCCGGGGTCGGTGATGAAGTCGGTGACGACGTTGAAGTGATGCGCGGCATCGTGGGCGGTGACCTCGCACGCCATCCCGGTGCTGTCGAGCGAGGCGACGGTATAGGTCATGTCCCGCGGCTGCAGCGCGGTAAAGCCGGGGCCGGTCACGATCGGGTCGAGCGTCTTGACGTCGGTGTTGTCGATCGTCGGCGCGTACACGTCGGACAGCTCGCCGCCGGCGACGGTGTACCAGACCTTGGAGCCGGTGCCGGCCGCGGTGCCCACGCAGTCCTTGCGCGCTTGGTCGTAGTACGACGCGGCGCCGGGCGCGCCGGCGGCCTCCTGGCCGGGCGAGCCGATCGTCAGGCTGAAGATGTGCATCGCCGGGACGCCCTTGCCGACGCTCGCCCCGACGGCCGGCAGCGTGACGGACGCGACCGGCTTACCCGCGGTCAGCGGGACGGCGGCGTACGAGAGGCTGACCGGGATCGTGCCTGCCGGGGTTCCAGCCGCCGGTGGTGGCGAGCAGGTCGGTGCCCGACGCCGCGCTGGTCGCGACCCAGTCGGCGAACGTCACGGTGGCCGCGGTGCTGGTGCCATCGGCGTAGTTGACGGTGACGGTGCCGGACGTCGGGCCGAAGCCGGACGCGCCGGCTATGCCGAGCGTCGTCCCGGTCCCGCTGACCGAGATCGTCTGGCCGTCGGCGACGACATTGTCTGGCTGGCCGGGCGCCACGTCCGGCCAGCTGACCGTCAGCCCGTCGTGCAGCAATGACCGGCCGGGGGTCAGCGCGTCCGCGGCCAGGCTCGCGGCGGAGAAGGAGTCACCGGTGCCGTCGAAGTTCCCGGCCGACGCGGTCGCGGCGCTGGTGATGCCGACGTTGTTGAACGCCTGCTGCAGCGTCGGCGTGGCTGCTCCGGCCGCGGGCACGGCCGCGGCTAACCCGGACAGCAGCCCGAGGGGGAGTGCGAGAGCGGCTAGCACAGTCGTGGCCCGGCGAGAATGCGTCCTTGCGCCCATGCCTGCCATATTCCGCCCGGCCGCACCGCTGTGCCAGGGTTGCGGGGACCTAATCCGGCGCGGGCTATCTGCTGGGCTGCCGGGCCAGCCTGCCTCCGGCCGACCTGCGCTGCGCCCGGACTTCCCGGCGGCGCCGCCAGGCGCGCCGGATCCGGGCGAACAGGAACGCGAACGCCGCGACGCCGGCCGCGAGCACGACGGCCGCGATGATGGCCGCCGTGACCGGGTGGAACACCGCGAACGCGACGATGCCGCCCACGCCGAGGTCCTCCAGCAGGCTGGCAATGATGTTGCTGACCGGCTCGGGGCTGGCGTTGACGCCGACCCGCGTGCCGGTCTTGACGACGTGGCTGGCGAGCGCGGAGCCGCCGCCGAGGGCCGCCGCGACGATCGCATCCGTCGACGTCGTGTGCGCGTGCTGGGCCATGACGACGCCGATCGCGCCGCCGACGACCGGCCGCACCGCCGTGTGCACGATGTCCCAGACCGAGTCCAGGTACGGCACCTTGCCCATGACGAACTGCCCGCCGTACAGCACCGCGGCCGCGGCCAGCACGCTCGGCCGCTCCAGCGCCGGCGGAATCGACGCCACGTGGCCGAAGCGGCCGATCAGCCCGAGCAGCAGCACCACCGCGTAACAGTTGACACCGCTCGCCACGCCGCTGGTGAAGATCAAGGGAACGGGGAGCACCCGGCAACTCACCTCCCCGGCGCGCAGAGCCCGGCATCTCCGACCGAGACTTGCCCTGGCCCGCCGTTCCTATCCGAGCGCTCAGCCGCGACCGCTGATACCGCCTCGTGTTAGCGCGCCCGGTACGGCTTGCGGGTAACGACGCGCCGGGGGGCGCTGGCGTCACGGCGCGCCGGGCGCGGTTGCTCCGGGCGCGGTCCGTCGGCCTGCCCGTCCGCCTGCTCGGCCGCGGGCATGCACGGCAGTGCCTCGGCCAGCCGGGCCGGCCAGTCCTCGTCGGCGAGACCGCCGGCCACCAGGACATCCCGCCAGTCGCGCTCCAGCCTGCGCAGCTGCTGCTCGAACCGGTTCCACTTGCCGGCCGCCCCCAGCACCAGCGCGGCTTGCAGGCGCTCGCTGGAGTCATCTGGTCGGAGCGCGGTCAGCCGGACGATGACCTCATCGTCGGTGCCGCGCGGGAAGTCGCGCCTGATCCGCCGGATCAGCCGCTCGCTAGGTGCGGTCACGGACGCACCCCCGATCTGCACAGTTGGCCCTGCACCTCACATTCATCGGCCGCACGGTGCCCGTCAACCCTTGGCCATCAACCCCTGCGCGCGGCAGCCGCCGGACGCGCCTGCCAGACGAATGACGGTGCCTGCGAGTACCGTGACTGCTGTGAGCGCTGAGACTGCACCAGGCCAGGATTCCGCTCCCGCCAAGGCGGTGCAGGTGCCCCGGTCGCGGCTGCCCGCCGACGCGATCGACGACGCGGAGATCGAGACGACCCTCGCCGAGCACCGGCGCTGGGTCGCGGCGGGCCGCCCCGGCGCGGTCTCGCACGCCGAGGCGATGGCCGAGCTGCTCCGCGGCGGTCAGTGAGGATCGAGTGGTCGCCCGCCGGGCGAGCGTCAGCACGGCGCTTCCTGGCCGACCAGCCCGGCATGCGGGCCATCGGCTCACTGGTCGAGGGTTTAACCGCCGATCCGGTTCCCGCTGAGGGGTTTCACCGCGGCGATTATCACCGGCTGCGCACCGGCCCCTACCGGGTGACTTACGTGATCGAAGACGACATCGTCACGATCGAGCGCGTCGACCGGTCACCCGCAGATGGCGGAAGGCAGGGCTTGTGACGGCAAGCCCTGCCTTCCTTATCTTGAATGGCGCGATCTGCTATCAGCCGCGCCAGGGCGAGTTACCCGACTGCCAGTGCCGGCGAGCGTGCCGCCGGAACCGGGCCGCCGCGAAGAGGCCCGCCACGCAGGTCACCAGCCAGATCAGCAGGATGACCTTGAGGAAGGCGAAGAACACGAAGCCCACCGGGGGCAGGATGATGGCCGCGAACAGCACCAGCAGTGCCAGCGGCAGCAGCCGCGGCCCGCGCCGGTAAGCGACGACCGGCGGCCCCTGCCAGCGCGGCCCGGCCCAGTACGGCGGGGGCACCGCGGCGCCGCCGGCGCCGACGGGCGCCGGCTCGGGGAGATCGGCCATGACCCGGCGCAGATCCCCGTACGTCTTCGCGCTGAGCGCCGCGGTGATCCGCTCGTCCAGCTCCTCCGAATCAAGCCGGCCGGCCGCGTAGTGCTCACGCAGCTTCGCCGTGACCTGTTCCCGGTCGGCGTCTGATATCCGCATCCGGTCGTCCATTGCCGTCCCCGTCCTTACTCTTCTTGCTCGTTGTCTTCCGCGTCCTCGGCGTCATCCGCGAGGATCCGGTACAGCTCACGACGAGTGCGCTGCAGCAGCCGCTCGGCCGCGCGCACCTGATCCGGGTCGCCGGCGTGGGCCAGCTGCACGATGCCGGCGCCGAGCCGGGCGGCCTCGGCGAACAGGCCGGGCACCTGCCAGGCCTCCTGCTGCTCGCTGGACTCCCACGCGCCGCGCGCCATTTCCGGGTTCTGCTCGATGTACTCCCGGCCCGCGTCGGTGAGCCGGAACACGCGCTTCCCGTCGGCCTTCTCGTCCGTGATCAGGCCCTCGTCGGCGAGCGCGGACAGCGCCGGGTAGACCGCGCCCGGACTCGGCCGCCAGGCCCCGTTGCTGCGCTCCTCGATGTCGGACATGATCTGGTAGCCGTTGCGCGGGCCATCACGCAGCAGCGCGAGGATCGCCGCGCGGACGTCGCCGCGGCTGGCCTTCGGCGGTCGCGGCAGGCCCGGCCCAGGGCCGCCGGGTGGTCCGGGCGGACCCGGCCACCAGCCGGCCTTGGGGCCGACGAAGCCGCCGCCCCAGTGCCCGCCGAAGCCGCGGCGGAACTCCCGCTCCCAGTCAGCGCCCTTCTGCGCGGCCGCCATGCCGCGCAGGCCGCGCTTGAGCTGGCCGAGGACTTTCTCGGCGTCCTTCAGGGAGCCGAACAGATCGCCCCCGAGGAAATCGCCTGCGCCGCAGGCGGATCCGGCTGTCATGGTGCCCACTCTCTCGCGATAGGATCACGATATATCGACAGCGTACGTCGGGTCGCGCGGAAAGACAAGTCATATCGCGACTGCGGGACTGATCGGCTGGAAATCCGGGCAGACATGCGGGAAGAGCCTCAGCTACCGGGCCGCGGATGCAACGCTGAGCTGGGGTTTCCCACCGTGACATCGGACGGAGCACATGACCGACGGCGAGCCGCAGGACGCTGCCCGGCCGGACCAGCCGGCCCAGGGCGACGCGGCGCCGTCCGGCCAGAGCCAGCCCGCCGCCCCGCACCCGCCGTCCGGCGGCCCGGAAACGCCGCCCGGCGGCCCGGAAACGCCGCCCGGCGGCCCGGAACCGCCGCCCGGCCAGGACCGGGACGACGCGGCGCCGATGGCCACGCACTGGCCGAGCTGGCGCCGCCGGAGCGCGCCCGACCCCTGGGAAGTCTGGCTGCACCGGGCCGAGCACACGGCGATGGGCCGGGTGCCGGGCATCCCGGTACCGGCCTGGTTGCGCAGCACCCGCGGTGAGCACCGGTGGCCGATCAACCTCAGCGTGATCGCCGCGATAGTGCTGCAGTTGCTGCTCGCGCCGCAGTTCATCGAGCCGTTCCCGCGCTACGTCATGCCAGTGCTGGAGGGCGCGCTGCTGGTCGGGCTGACGATCGCCGACCCGGTCCGGGTCGAGCGTGGCGGCACCGCGATCCGGGTAGCGACCATCTGCCAGATCGTGTTGATCACCATCGCCAACTCGGCGTCGGCGGTGCTGCTCATCCGCGCGATCCTGGACGGGCAGGTCGGAAACCACGCGACGCGGCTGTTGAGCTCAGGAGCATCCATCTGGGTGACGAACGTCATCGCGTTCGGGCTTTGGTACTGGGAGTTCGACCGCGGCGGTCCGATCGAGCGGAATCTGGGAACCAAACGGCATCCGGATCTCATGTTCCCGCAGATGGCCTCGCCGGAGCTGGCGCCGCCGGACTGGGAACCGCAGTTCGTGGACTACCTCTATCTTTCTTTCACCAACGCCACCGCGTTTAGCCCGACGGACGTGATGCCGCTCGCGCGGTGGGCGAAGCTCACAATGGCGGTCCAGTCCGCGGTGTCGCTCGCGCTGGCAGCGCTGGTAATCGCCAGGGCCGTCAACATCCTGGGCTCATAGACCGGGCGCGTGTCGTGTTAGGAGCCGCCGTCGCCGGGCATCTCAGCCAGTAGGGCGCCATAAATCCCGAGACCATGGCGGAGGCCGAGATGGAAATCAAGATGTCACTCTCGCTGCCTCGTGACGCGGCGAGCGTGCCTGTGACCCGGCAGGTCCTGGACTGCTGCCTGCAGACGCTCGGCGTCATGCCGGACACCCGAGGTGACATCGCGCTTGCCCTTAGCGAAGCGTGCGCAAACGTGATCCTCCATGCCGGGCCCGGCCAGGAGTTCGACGTCATCGCGAGTACCCGCAACGGCCGCTGCATCATCGAGGTCGTCGACCACGACAGCCGCGGGTCGGCCATCGCGTCCGCGCCGCGCGTCCCCGACGTGCCGCCCGCGCCGCGCGTCCCGGATGACCTTTTGCTGCTATCCGAGAGCGGGCGCGGTCTGCAGATCATCGATGCCGTTTCCGACAAGATGAGCCTGACCGGCAAGGACGGCACGACCGTCCACTTCGAGAAAATCCTCGACTGGGAACCCGGCGCGCTCGCGGAGAAACTCCTCGCTTAATGTCGGGCGCCGTCAGTTACCGCGCCGCGTCGCCCATCCGGTAGTCGTGCGTGAGCTCGTCCAGCTGACGCTTCAGGTCCACGGGAATCGCGTACTCCACGGCCGCGAGACTGTCGTCCAGCTGGCCGGCTTGCTCGCCCCGATGATGGGCGCGGTGATCGCCTTGTGCGCCAGCACCCACGCGACGGCCAAAGTCACGAGGCTGACCCCGGCCTCGGCCGCGAGGCGGCCGAGGGCGTCGACCGTGTCGAACTCACGATCGTGCCAGTACCGGTCCTGGTAAGCCTCCGCCGCCGTTCCCAGCGTGAACCGGCTTCCCTCTGGTGGCGGGCTGGTGCGCACGTGCCGCCCGGAGAGCAGTCCGCCGGCGATCGGGTTGTACGGGATCACGCCGATGCCGTCCTCGCGGCAGAACGGCAGCATCTCCCGCTCGATCTGCCGGAACAGCAGGTTGTACCGCGGCTGCACGCAGTCGACTCTGGTCAGGCCCAGCGTCTCGGTCCGGCCCACCGCCCGGACCAGCTGGTAGGTCAGGAAGTTGGACACGCCGACGTAGCGGATCTTGCCCTGGTGTACGAGGTCGTCCAGCGCGCCGAGTGATTCGTCGATCGGCGTCTGCCGGTCGAAGCCGTGCAGCTGATACAGGTCGATGTAGTCGGTCTGCAGCCGGCGCAGCGACGCGTCGACCGCGGACATGATGTGCTTGCGCGAGTTGCCGCCGTCGAACGGCGCCGGCCCGGTCGGCGCGAAGCACTTCGTCGCGACGATGAACCGGTCCCGCTTGCCGCGCAGCCAGCGGCCGAGGATCTCCTCGGTGGCCCCTCTGGTACTGAGGTCGCCGCCGAGCGGATACGCGTCGGAGGAGTCGAGGAAGTCGATGCCGCCCTCGGCCGCGTGGTCGAGGATGGCGGCCGACGTCGGCTCGTCGCACTGCAATCCGAATGTCATCGTGCCCAGGCAGAGTCTGGAAACCTGCAAGCCGGTCCGGCCAAGTCGCGTGTGCTCCACAAACCGGACGGTACCGGTGTTGCCCGCGCGGCCCGCAAGCGGGGAGGCGCGGCTGACCGCTCGCCTATTCGCCGGGCTAGTGTTGCGTATGTGGCAGAGCAGGCCAAGTACGACTACCCGGCGGGCCCGTCGTTCCTGTTCGACCTCGACGGGACGCTGATCGACAGCGTCTACCAGCACGTCATCGCGTGGCGGCTCGCCCTCGCCAAGATCGACATCGATCTGTCCGTGTGGCGCATCCACCGGCGGATCGGCATGAGCGGCGGGCTCTTCGTGTCCGCGCTGCTGCGGGAGACCGGCCGGTCCCTGTCCGACGCGGACATCGAACTGCTCCAGCAGGATCACGCGGCTGAGTACCTGGCGCACGTCGACTCCGTCCAGGCCCTGCCCGGCGCGCGCGAGCTGCTCAGCACGCTGTCGGCCTACGGGGTCCCGTGGGCGATCGCGACGAGTGGCCGGCGCTTCACGGCGGAGAGAGCTTCGCGCATGCTCGGACTGCCCGACGACGCGCCGATGGTCACCAGGGACATGGTCCGGCACGCCAAGCCGGACCCGGATCTGTTCCTGGCCGCCGCCGCGCTGATCGACGTCAAGCCGAGTACGGCCTGGGTCGTCGGCGACAGCGTCTGGGACCTGCTGGCCGCCCGCCGGGCCGGCGCCCTCGGCATCGGGCTGCTGTCCGGCGGTTACGGCCGGGAAGAACTGGAGCGGGCTGGCGCCTACCGCGTCTACGCGGACCCGGCCGAGTTGCTCGCCCGCGCCGACGAACTCGGTGTCCGCAACCTGTCGGTCTAACTGACCCAGGCCACGATCTTCGCGTTCACCTCGGCCGGCCGCTCGACGTGCAGGAAGTGCCCGGCGTCGTCGATGAACTCCAGCCGGGAGCCGGGCGACAGGAACTCGCCCGCGCCGCGGACCAGGTCGGCGCTGATGCAGCCGTCCCGGCTGCCGTGCAGGTACAGGGTCGGCTGCGGAGCCGGCCCGAGGTTGCTGTAATCCCCGAGCTGCGTCGCCCGGTAGTACCCGATCGCGGCGTAGAGGTTCTCCGGCGCACGCAGGGACTCCTGCACTCTGTTTAGGTACGCGCTGCCGTCGAAACCCGGCGACCAGTCCTGCCACAGTCGGCCGAGGAACGCCATATCGTCCTTCCCGGCTACCTGCTCGGCCAGGCCGGAGTCGTCCTGCAACAGGAACAGGTAGAAGAACCGCTTGAGCTGGTCGTAATCGGTGAGCAGTAGCTCATCGAGCCCGGCGGGCGGGATGGCGAGCGTGACCAGCCGTCGCCATCGTTCCGGCTCGAGCCGCGCCGCGAGATAGGACGCCTCGGCGCCCCAGTCGTTGCCGATCAGCACGGCGTTCTCGTCGCCGCCGAGGGCGTCGTGGAGCGTCAGCGCGTCGGCGGCGAGCGTCGCGATCGAGTACTGCCCGTCGGCCGGTATCTCGGTCGGCGCGTAGCCGCGCATGAACGGCGCGACCGCGTGATACCCGGCCGCCGCGAGCTCGGGCAGCAGGAGCTGCCAGGTGTAAGCGGTGTCCGGGAATCCGTGCAGGCACAGGGCCAGCGGACCAGTCCCGGCTTCCAGGATCCCGAACGTCAGCCGGTCCGTGCGGACCGTCCCTTGTCGTATCTCCGCGGATGTCGCCACACCGGCACCGTATCTGGCCGGTCAATAGTTATTCCGCCGTTCCGGCACGCGCCGGACTGGTTCGCTGACCCTTGTATCGCCGTCCGGGCTGGCCAGTTGTCGTTCCAGCGCGGTGAACGCGTCGATGACCTCGGGCGCCTCGAACGCGCGGTTGCGGCGGCCGACATTGACCTGCCGGAGGATGCCTGCCTCGACCAGGCGCGCGATCGCGTCGTTGGCCGCTTTGAACGAGCGGCCGAGCAGGCCCGCGGCCGACTGCGCGGTCAGGATCGGCGCACCGGGCAGCGCTCGCACGAGCAGATCGGCCGCTGAACCCGCGCGCACCCGCCCTAGCCGCGCTCGCCACGCGGTCTGCAGTTGCTGTGCGCGCTGCCCGAAGCCGCTGGCGTCCGCGACGGCGCGACTGCAGGCAGCGGCGAACCGGCCGATCCACCGGTCAGCGCCGTCCAGCGCCGGGTCGGACGAAGCCGGGCCGCGGTAGCGCGTTGCCTGCAGCCCGGCGACATAGTCATCGGACCAGGTCGCGAGCACCAGCGACACGGGCGGTAGTACCCGGGTCGCCAGCCCGCGGCGGCGCAGGACCAGGTGAATCAGCGCGCGGCCAGTCCGGCCGTTGCCGTCGGCGAAGGGATGGATCGTCTCGAACTGAGCGTGCGCGATCGCGGCCTGCGCGACGGCGGGTACCGCGTCGCCGTTGCAGAATGCGCAGAGGTCTTCGAGCAGGTCGTGAACAAGCTCGGGTGGCGGCGGGACAAACGCAGCCGAGCACGGGTTATAGCTGCTTCCGCCGATCCAGTTTTGCTCGGACCGGATCACCCCGGCGTGGGCGGCCAGCCGGCCTCCCGCCAGCAGTCGCCGGTGGAAGCGCAGCAAATCGTCCACCGTGATCGGATCGCCCGGCCGGATGCTCCGGATCGCCGCAGCCATCGCGTCGATGTTGGCGAGTACCTCGGCGGCGGTGACATCAGACGGCGGCTCCCCGAGTTCCATCGCGGCCTCGGCCCGCAGCAACCGCCGCGCGCCGACCTCCAGGCCTTCAATCCTGGAGGACGCGACGCTCTCGGCCCGCAGCAGGATTCGGGCGAGAGCTTCGGTGTCCAGGAGGGCCGCCACCTGGGCGTCGAGGGTAGCGATGGCCCGCTCGGCGTCGGCCACGTCCGCCGCTGTCTCGCTGCTGTAGCGGAACGTGCGCGCGGTCAGCGGGTCGGGGACGTACGCCTCGTAGTCGCAGGATCGCCGGTCTCGGCGGGCGATCCCCGGCCCAGAGTCGTCGATCCAGCGTCGTCGGATAACCTTCGTCATCTCGCCTCCTTATTTGAGGTTATCACGTAACCTAAAATAAGGAGCCGCAGCGGGTTCAGTCAGCAGCGTCGGCCAGCTCGGCCAGGACCTCGGCGTGGCAGGGGAGCGGCACACACCAGCAGCCGAGCCGGTGCCCGCGCAGCGCCGGGACGAGTTCGAGCAGATCCGGCCGCGCCAGCAGGTAATCCCGGTACTTCGCCATGACCTCATCGCGGCTGCCGTCCGGACCGGGCCGGAACGGATTCGCCAGCGGCGAGGCGGCGAGGTGCCAGCCGCCGCGGTGCATCGCCCGGCCCACGTAGACGACGTCGGCGTAGTCCGGATCCTCGCGGTGGCCCTTCAGGTTCACGACCGTGGTCGCCGTCACCCAGCCAGTCTGCTCCACCCCGGGCCGGCTCGTGCGCCATGGCCCTCCCGGTCTACTCTCGCGACGAAGCCGCATCCGATCAGGAGGAACGCCATGAACGGTGCGCAGGCAGTCGTCCGAACGCTCGTCGACTCCGGCGTGACCACCTGCTTCGCGAATCCCGGCACCTCGGAGATGCACTTTGTCGCCGCGCTGGACACGGTCCCGCAGATGCGCGGGGTGCTGTGCCTGTTCGAGGGAGCGGCGACTGGCGCCGCGGACGGCTACGGCCGGATGACCGGCCTGCCCGCCGCGTACTCCTGCACCTGGGACCGGGCCTGGCCAACGGACTGGCGAACCTGCACAACGCCCGCCGCGCGAGCACGCCGGTGCTGGCGATCGTGGGCGACCACGCCACCTATCACAAGCGGTTTGACGCCCCGCTGGAGTCCGACATCGACGCGCTCGCGGGCACGGTGTCGGGCTGGGTCCGCCGGACCACCCGCAGCGCCGACGCGCCCGGTGACGCGGCCGCCGCAGTCGCCGCCGCGCTGACGCCGCCCGGCCAGGTGGCGACGCTGATTCTGCCCGCGGACGTGACCTGGACCGACGGCGCGCAGCCGGCGGCAAAGCTAGCGCCGCGCCGCCCGTCCCCGGTGCCCGACGCGGTGATCAGCGACGTGGCCGGCGTGCTGCGCGGCGGGGAGCCAGTCGTGATCCTGGTCGGCGGCAGCGGACTGCACCGGGCCGGCCTGGAGGCGGCCAGCCGGATCAGCCAGGCCACCGGCGCGCGCCTGCTCGCCGAGACGTTCCCGGCCCGGCTGGAGCGCGGCGCCGGCCTCCCGCCGGTAGACCGGCTCGCCTATCTGGGCGAGTTCGCGATGTCGCAGCTGGCCGGCGCGCGGCACCTGATCCTGGCCGGCGCGCGCGAGCCGGTCTCGTTCTTCGCCTATCCCGGCAAGCCGAGCTACCTGGTGCCGGACGGCTGCCAGGTGCACGCGCTGGCCGAGCGCGGCGACGACGTCGCCGGGGCGCTCGCCGCGCTCGCCGACCTGGTCGCCGCGGACGCGAAGCCGAGTCCGCAGCAGCCGTCCCGGCCGGACCTGCCCAGCGGCGACCTGACCGGCGAGAGCGCGGCGGCGGTCGATCGGCGCGCTGCTGCCGGACGGCGCGATCGTGTGCGACGAGGCCAACACGTCCGGAATCTGGCTGCCCGGCGCGACCGCCGGCGCGCCCGCCGCACGACTGGCTGACGCTGACCGGCGGCGCGATCGGCCAGGGCCTGCCGCTCGCGACGGGCGCCGCGATCGCCTGCCCGGACCGGCCGGTGCTCGCGCTGGAGGCCGACGGCAGCGCCATGTACACGGCGTCCGCGCTGTGGACGCACGCGCGCGAGCAGCTCGACATCACGACGATCATCTTCAGCAACCGCTCCTACGCGATCCTGAACATGGAACTCGAGCGCACCGGCGCCGCGACCGCGGGCGAGACGGCGCGCAGCCTGCTCGACCTGTCCCGGCCCACGATCGACTTCACCGCGCTCGCGACCGGCCTGGGCGTTCCCGCCAGCAAGGCGCTGACGGCCGGGGAACTGGCTGCGCAGTTGCGGCGCGCGCTCGCCGAACCGGGTCCGCACCTTATCGAAGCTGCACTTCCGTCACCCGGTTAAGGCCCGGCCCGGCCCGACTGTCCTAGGAAGCCGTCGCGCCGGCGACGGAAATACAACGCAGTCGCCGGGAACGGGGTTGTCCGGCTTTCTCCGGCGGTACCACGCCGCGTTCCGCGCACGTAGTGTTATCGTCTTGTAACTCCTCGTGCGGGGGGCATTGAGGAACGGAACGTCCAGGGGCGCGCGCGACGGCGGACTGCCGCCGCGGCGGGGGGAGACTTCGTGACCGAGGGGCAGGTCAAGTACAGCCCGCGCAATCTGCTGGCGGGCGAAGCCCGGCGGGACGCCGACGTCGTGGCGTACCGGGACGCGGTCACCGGCCTGCTCACCGAGTTAGTCGGTCCGAGCCGCTACCTCACGGTCGAAACCGCGGAACGGCTGCTTAACCGGCGGCTGCGTGAGCCCGTCTTTACTGCGGTGTTGTCCACGCTGCCCAAGGGCCCGGACGCCGCGATCCGCCGCGTCCTCGGCGAGGTGCGCAGCTACCGGCAGAGCCCGCGCAGTTCCGCGGAGAACCTCCCGGCCATGATCCGGATCGCCCTGCTCGCCCAGATCGACCTGCTGTGGTGGGGTCACCTGCGGGAGTACCAGACCGACGCGCACGTCCTCGCGTCCAGGGAACTGCTGCACCTGGAACCGCTGCGCACGGAGAACATGCTGCTCTTCCGGTACCGGCTGCAGACGACATCGCTGCTCGGCCGGGCAGCGCGCGCGGCCGAACGGCGGGCCGTGCCGGAGCGGGCCCCGCGGACGGCGGGCCTGCGGTTCCCGTGCGCGCGGTCGGAGCTCATCGTCCTGCTCAACCAGATCGCCCAGGAGTTCGCCGCGGTCGCGCCGCGCGGCACGCCGCCGATGTGGGTCACGAGCCTGACCCGCAGCGTGGAGCAGCAATGCCACCTGCGCAGCCTCGGTTACGCGGCCCTGCTGCCGAGCGCGCACTGCGTCGGCTACGCGGCCGACCTGGAGATGACCTGGTTCCGCCGGTTCAACGCGGACAAGGTCCTGCAGGCACTGCTGCTGCACCGGCAGGCCATGGGCGAGCTCAACGTCATCGACGAGGGCCAGGCGTGGCACGTCTGCGTCCGGCCCGGCGTCGGCCGGGCGCTGCGGCTGGTCCCGCAGCAGCCGACCGCGATCTGAGCCGGCATGTGCGGCATCGCGCTCATCGTCGGTCCCGACGCGGACCCTGAGCTCTTCCGGCAGATGCTGGCCTCGCTCGCACCGCGCGGCGAGACCGAGGAAACCCTCGAGGACGGCATCGTGCTGGCAGGCACGCAACGGCTGCGGATCGTAGACAGGGAACGAGCTACGCAGCCCTGGCAGTCGCCGGATGGCCGCTGGCTGCTGTGCTACAACGGCGAGATCTTCAACTACCGGCAGCTGCGGGACGAACTCGCGGGTCTGGGCCGCGAACTGCGCAGCGAGAGCGACACCGAAGTCGTACTTGAGGCGTTCCGGCAGTGGGGCGAGCACGCGGTCCGCCGGTTCCGCGGTGAGTTCGCGTTCGCGATCGTAGACCGGCAGTCCGGCCGCACCTACCTCGCCCGCGATCCGGTCGGGGTGAAGCCGCTGTACTGGTCTGTCCGCGACGGTCGGCTGCACGTCGCGTCCGAGGTGAAAGCGCTCGTGCCGGTGGACGCGGCGATCACCGAGGTCCCGCCGGGCGCGCACGGCTGGTCCGCCGCTCCGGGCGACATTCCGGTGCTCAAGCCGTACGTGAACTTGCTGAAGCTCGGTGCGGGCCGGGCCGTCGAGGACGAAGCCGAAGCGGCCGCGCTGGTGCGCGCTGTGCTCGCGGACAGCATCCGGGTCCGGGTCGACACCGACCTCACCGTCGGGGTGATCCTGTCCGGCGGCTTGGACAGCTCGCTCGTGCTGAGCCACGTGCAGGAGATGCACCCGGACTGCGTCGCACTGACCGTCGGCGCGCCCGGCAGCGCTGACCTGCACTACGCCCGGCGGCTGACCAGAGACCTGGGCGTGCCGCACGAGGTCATCGATGTGAAGCCGGGCGACATCAAGGCGGACGACGTGCGCGAGGCGATCCGCATGTCCGAGCTCACCGAGTACGGCGACATCATCAACGCGATCGTCTCGGTCCCGTTGTTCGCGCGCGCTCGCGAGCTGGGCATCAAGGTCGTGCTGACCGGCGACGGCTCCGACGAGCTATTCGGCGGGTACTCGATGTATGAGCGGATCGGGCCCGAGTCATCGCGCCGGCTGTTCCTGCACAAGATCCGGAACTTGCACCGCACCGAACTGCAGCGCGTCGACCGCGTCAGCATGGGCCAGGGAGTCGAAGCGAGAGTCCCGTTCCTCGATCTCGCGCTCGTGGAACTCGCGATGCGCCTTCCTGCCCACCTCAAGCTGCGCGACGGTCAGGAGAAGTGGATCATGCGGCAGGCGTTCGCGGACCGGCTGCCCGCGTACGTCCGGCAGCGGCCGAAGAACCCGATGTCGCACTCCTCCGGCCTGCACGAGCGCGCCCGGCTGTACCGGGCGTCCTTCGCCCGGCTGCAGCGATCGTTCGGCTATGACCTGCTGGATCCGGTCCGGCGCGACTTCTCCATCCTGCTGACGCAGTGCGACTACGACCTCGATCGGGCGATCGCGCAGAGCCGCGCGCGACTGGACTACACCCCGGTGGAGCACGCCCGAGACCTGGCGGGCGCGCTGCGCTGGAACGCGGTGACGGCCTTGCGCCGGCGCGGAGACCGGTCGCTCGCGCCCAGCTGAGCGGCGGGCAGGGTCAGAGCGGCGGCGTGCCGCGCGGATAGCGCGGCCACAGCGCGCCGGCAATCCGGCGGGCTAAGAGCCAGCGAGCCATTCCGTGAAAATCGCCTGAGCGGTGCCGCCAGGGGACCGCGTAGCTCGCGACCGATCGCTGATTGACGTGCAGATTTTCCCTGATCGACTCGACCTCGTGGATGCTCCCGCAATGGTGGCACCGATAGGAGAGATGTCGGCCGTAAGCGCAGCTCCGCAGTCCTGACTCGCGCCGATGTGGACAATGCTGGTTGCAAATTGCGAACGATTGCGCCCTTTGTTCTGCTACTACGACGCGCTGGAAACGGTGCCGGATGACACTGCGCGATGAAGCGGTCGATGCTATTGCGGCCGCCAACCGGACTGGCTGCGTTCGCGGTCGCCGGCTCCGGTAGCGTCCCGGTGTGACGCAGTCCAGGTTCGTGGTGCAGTTGCATGACGCCACCCGGCTGCACTACGACCTGCGCGTCCAGTTCGGATCGGTGCTGCGCTCGTGGGCGGTGCCCAAGGGCCCGTCGATGGACCCGGCCGTGCGCCGGCTCGCGGTGCCGGTGGAGGATCACGACCTCGACGCGGGCGACTTCGAGGGAGTGCACGAAGGATCGGTGCGCGGCACCGGCGCGGTGATCATCTGGGACGAAGGCCCGGCGCAGATCCTGCGGGACGAGCCCGGGCGCCTGACCGTCGAGCTGGACGGCAGCAAGCTCGCCGGGCGGTTCGGGCTCACCGAGACCGGCGCGAAGCGCTGGATCCTGGTCAAGGCGCGCGACGAGCAGGCCCGGCCCGGCACCGACATCGCGGCCGAGCGGCCGGAGAGCGTGCGCACGGGCCGGACCTGGCAAGACCTGGTCCGGCCACCCTAGACGGTCCGGGTCCAGATGCCGGGGTAGTCGAGCACGAATCCGTCTTCGTCAACCGGCAGCTCGGTGCAGAAAGACCCCGACTCGTACCGGAACGACCCGGCGGCCAGCATCGTGTACCGCTGCTGCACTGACTCGACCGTCAGCTCGGGCACGCTCACGTAGGCGACGTCGAGATCCACCGCCTGACCTGCGGCCCAGTCCAGCCGCCGGATCGGCAGCGTGTTCGTGAGCGGGGAGACGTTGATGTCGATGTCGGTGCACCGCTCCAGGTCGGCGCGGTGCTCGCCGTTGATCGTCCAGCGCCCGCCGGGCTCGGCCGTCATCGTCAGCGCGCACTCGCCGTCCGGGCCGGTCACGCTGATGCTCAGCGCGCGGAACCGCCAGCCGGTGTCGCACTCCAGCTGGTAGCTCACCCGCGCCGGGCCCTCCTCGGCCATCACCAGCTGACTATCCGCGCGGACGCCGTTCGCTCCGGCCCGGGCGATCACGTATTCCAGGCTCGGCCACTGGACGGCGGCCCAGATCACGTCCTTGCGCACAGCACCCTCCCGGCTAAGGTCAGTTCCGATCGGCGTGTCCGCCACCCGGCAGCCTAAGCTCGTGCGGTCATTGGCACTGGATGTCCCCGGACTCTGCGCTGGCGGACAGGCTGCCGCTCGCGGCGGTGAGCTGCACGGGCTGCCCGCAGGCCTGGCTGCTGGCGAAGATGAAGATCATGCCGGGCGCCTGCGCCCCCGCCGCGAGGGCGGCGTGCTGACAGCTCGCGCCGCCCGACGCCGGCTGGCAGCTCCAGCCGTCATTCTCCTGGCGGCCCGAGCCGCCGAAAAATGCGCCGGATGGCAGCGTGATGGTCGCCGTGAGCTGGCCGGTTCCCGCGTTGCCGGTGTCGTTGACCTGGAACGACAGCGACTGGAAGTGGCGACCGCCGGACAGGCTGATCGACGCGCTGAGCTGGGCCGCGGCCGGCGGGCTGGATGTCGCCCGCGGCGTCGCGCTGGTAGGCGAGGGCGTCGGCAGCTGGCCCGCCAGGGCGGGCGACGAGGTCGGCGCGGGTCGGCTGGTGCGATGGTGGGTGGGTGTCGGCTTCGGCTTCGGCGTCGGGGCCGGCTGGGACGAAGGCGCCGGCGTGGCGCTCGCCTTGATGTCCAGCGAGGCGCGGCTGTCAGCGGCCAGATTGCGGGTCCCGGAGTCGTGCGCGGTCTCCTTTGCCACGATTGCCCCGGCCGCGACCGCGCACGCCGCCACCGCTACGGCGACCCCGACGCGGGCTGGCCGCGGCAGCCGGTCCAGCATCTGCAGCACCCCGGCCGTTGTCCCGGCCGCGATCGCACTGGACTCGTGCGTGTCGGCGGGTGGCGGTGTCCCTGGTCCCGGCGGGATCGCGTCCCGCGATCCGAGCAGGTACTGCATTGCCGCCGGCCCGAGGAAGACCGGCGCCACCTGATCACGCAGCCCGGCAGTGATGCCGCCAAGCGCGACGCAGAGCGCGGCGCAGTCGGCGCAACCCTCCACGTGCCGGTCGACCGCGGCCGCGTCCTGCTCGCCCAGCCCGCCGCGCTGGTACTCGTCGAGCCGCTCCGCGGTCGGCTGGCACTCGGGCCTGGCCGTCCGCGCGATGTACGTGCGGACGATGGTCTGCCGCAGTCCTTCTCTGGCGCTGCGGCTTAGGTCGGCTACGCCCTTCGCGTCGACGCCGAGCAGCACAGCGATCTCGGTCGCGGGCTCTGCTTCGATGTCGGCGTGCCAGAGGACGGCGCGCCAGCGCTCGGGCAGGGACAGGAAGGCGCGGACGATCGGCGCGTCGTCCGAGTCGGGCGCGCCTTGGGTCGCGAGCGGCTCTCCCGGGTCCGGGTGGCCAGCCGTCGGGACGCGCCAGTCCCGGACCTGGTCGGCCGCCACCCGGCGCAGCGTAGTCAGCGCATACGGGCGGAACGCATCGGTCGGCCCGCCGCCGCGCTGCGTCACGTCGTGCACGAGGGCGAAGGTCTCGGCGACGAGGTGGTCGGCCTCGGCCGGTGACAGGACGAGCGCGCAGGCCAGTCGGCGGACGGCGGTGACATGCCGGTGGTACAGGATGCCGAACGCGGTGGCGTCGCCGGTGCGTACCTGGTTCAGAAGGTCGGCGTCGTCCGGCCCGCGAGCACTCGTCGCTTTCTCTGCCACGAACCCCCCTGGCTCAAAGCTACGCCCCAGTATGCAGGGGAATCGGTGCTCCCCGTGGGGCAATTGCGCAGGGGTCGCGCACGTGCGAGTGGTTAGGTCCTGCGGATGACGGCGAGCCAGGCTGCGACCGTCGTCGTGTCCGCTATCTCGTTGACGTCGAAGGTGTCCGCGGTGATCGACTCAACTGCCCATCCGTCGGCGAAGACAGCGCGCAGTTCTTCCTGGTGGACGCGACGCGGTCCCCAGTCGCCTGGCTGCCGGTCGCTGAAGCACATCAGGTACACATGGCCGCCCGGTGCCAGGACGGAACCGAGGCTCGCCGCGTAGCGTGGCCGTTCCTCGTCGGTCCACACGTGGAATAGGCCACTGTCGATGATCGTGGTCATGCCGTTCGCCGGCAAGTCGAGATTCAGCGCGTCGCCGACCTCGAAATTCGCGCTGATGCCGCGGTCCGCCGCCTTGGCCCGCGCCTGCTCGATCGCTTTCGGGGAGATGTCCACCCCGGTGGCCTCGGCGGCGCCGCGCGACGCGGCCAGCAGGACGTGCTCGCCGGTACCGCAGCCGGCATCGAGCACGCGCCCGGTCAGCAGGCCCTGCTCGGCCAGCTTGGCGAATGCGGGCTGCGGACGGCCGATGTCCCAGGGAGCTGGGTCATCGCCGATGTAGGAGTCGTCCCACGTCGGGTGCGTGCTCATCAGGTGTGCCTCCTTCGGCGGTAGCCGCGGTCTATCGCGGCCGGTGATGCTATGAGTACAGTTTTGTCCCGACTCGGTGGCCTAATCAGGAGGTCGGCATGGGAGCAGTTGATGCCCCGACTGACCTCGCGCCGGACAGCGGTCTGCACTCATTACATCGTCGCCTCGACAAGCTTTCCGACCGGCATCCTTCATCCCCGCGATACGGCCAGGACAACCGAGCCGCCGATGTTCGCCCGTTAGCCGACGCTGAACACGCCGAACACGTCGCCTTCGTCCGGACCCGCTTAGACGAAGCCCGCAAAGCCGGCCTGGCCACCGACAACCAGCACACCGATTGACGAATGGCACGAGGTCTGGTCAGACGAACGCTCGCGAAGTTCACGACGAGATACTGGACGACCTCTATGTGCGCTACGCGATCCGTGCCGTGTGACGGCAAGGCCATCTTTGCTGGTGGGCTTCCTGGAGCTGGTAAGACAACTGTGCTGCATGAGCATGCCGGGATTGACTTGTCCCTGTACATGATGATCAACCCGGATGACATCAAGGAAGAATTGGCCGCCCGCGGGCTCGTCCCTGAAGTGAGCGGCCTCACCCCGATGGAAGCTTCAGATCTGGTGCACGAGGAGTCGTCATATCTCGCCAAGCGACTGGCTAACCGTGCTGCAGGGCGACCGGCGGAATGTCATCTGGGACATAACGATCTCTCGGACATCGTCCGTGATTGACCGGCTCGACTCATTGCGTGCGGCGGGATACGCCGACGTCGACGCTGTCTTCGTCGATATCTCTGTCGATGTGAGCGCCCGGAGGGCTGACAATCGTCATCGCGAAGGACATGACTTGTACCGGGAGGGATCCGGATTCGGCGGCAGGTTCATACCGCGCGAGACCATAGTCGGCCTCGCAGATCCGGAATGGGGAAGCCGCAACAGGCGGAACTTCGAGGTAGTCAAGTCGTGCTTTGATGCCTGGTGCCGCTTCGACAATTCAGTAGACGGGCGTGATCCGGTGCTTGTTGAGGCATCGGTGCCGACGGGCCATACGATGGGCGGAGTTGCAGATGAGCGCCAGTGACGTGTCGGAACTCCTTGCCGCTCTGCGCGCGGGCGACATGAGCCTCGAATCTGTAGCCGACACCTTCAGGCGGCGAGGTTGGGTCCGGACCAAGTCGACGCCGCGAAGCTATTCGGAGCTGTCTGCCGCCACTCTGGAGGACCCGACCGCCAACGTTCCCGGATCCTTCGACGAAGTGACCGCGGCTTACGACCGGGGGGAGCTGACTCGGGATCAGTATCGGACGCTCGCACACGCGGTGGCGGAGGCGATCAACGCTGAGGCGCGGCGCGAGGCTGAGTGAGCAGCCGGTAAATGGGGTTAAACTGGCAAACAGCTTGTGGTTGCGCCTAGGGTTCCGCGCCGCGCCTCGTTAGCTGGTAACCACAATCAGGGCCGCGGCGGTCTGGACCGAGCGGCGCCAGGGCGCCTGATGGCAGGTTCCCCACACCTGACGGGATAGAAGCCCCGAGGGCTCGTGTCGGCATGCCCGGAAGGAGCCCTCCGTCAGATGGCCGCCCAGCCACATCTCACTCTGCTCATCATCGTTATCGTCATCGGCGCCGGCGCGCTGCACGCGTGCTGGAACGCGATCGCCAAGCAGGTCAAGGACGGCCTGATGGCGTTCGCCTGGATCGGCCTCGCGGCGGGCGCCATCGGCGCCGTCGGCCTGCTGTTCACCGGGATGCCCTACCGGGCGGCGATCCCTTACGCCGTCGCGTCCGGCGTCATCCACCTCGGCTACAACCTGGGCCTGATGAATTCCTACCGGCTCGGGGCGTTCAACCAGACCTATCCGATCGCCCGCGGCATCTCCCCGCTGGTCGTCGCCGTCGGGGCCTACCTTTTCGCCCACGAGCACCTCGGCGCCGCCGCGCTCGCAGGCGTAGTGATCCTGGCCGTCGGGCTGATGAGCCTGGCCTTCTCGGCCGGCCGGATCACCAGAGCAGACTCACCCGCGGTCATCGCGGCGATTTTCACCGGCCTGACCATCGCCGCGTACACGATCGTGGACGGGCTCGGCGTGCGCCACTCGCACGACCCGTGGGCGTACGCGGCGTTGCTGTTCGTGCTGGAGGGCCCGCCGATCGCGGTCGTCGCGGCGTTCCGCCGGCCAGCCAGCCAATGGCGGGAAACCGCCGCCATGCGATACGGCGTCCTTGCTGGCGCGCTGAGCGTCATCGCCTATGGCATCGTGCTCTGGGCGCAGAGCCGCGCCCCGCTGGCCGAGGTCGCGGCGATCCGCGAAACCAGCGTCGTCTTCGCCGCGCTCATCGGCTTCCTGGTGCTGCGGGAGGACTTCGGCCGCCGCCGGGTGGCGGCCGCCGTCGTCATCGCAACCGGCATCGTCCTCATTGGGCTATAGCCCAGTGGCACCGTCAGCCAGCCACCGCGACCGCGTCGGGGTAACTCCCCACTGGCACATTGGCGACGACGCGATTCGAGCCGGTATTGATTAGCGAGATCTGGCCTCCGTACGGGCTGACGACGATGGCCAGGCCCGGCGCCAGCATGTCGATCTGGGTCGGGTACGCGTACAGCCCCACTGAGATCGCGCGGCCCTTCTTGCCGGTCGCGACCGCGATCGGGGTCACCGTGCCGTTGATCGTGTTGACCACGTAGGCCGTCCGGCCCGACGGTGACACCGCGACGGCCGCGGGCGAGTACCCCACCCGGACCACCGGGCTGGCCACGCGAGAAGCAGCGCTGATCGGCGTGACCGTGTCCGAGTCGCCGCCGACCGCGAAGACCTTCGCGCTATCCGGGGTGACGGCGACGGCGTTCGGAGCGTGCCCGGCCGCCACCGGTGACCCCGCCCGGAACTGGCGGCCGCCTAGTGCGATCGGGGTGACGGTGTCCGAGCCATAGCTGGCGACGTACGCGGTCCGTCCGTCCGGCGCGATCGCGACGGCGGACGGATAGCCGCCGACCGGGATGGGCCGCCCGGCGCGGCCGAAGCCGCCGGGACCGCCGAGTCTGATCGGCGTGACCGAGGCGCCGCCCCAGTTGAGCACCAGCGCGGTCCGGCCGTCCGGCGCGATCGCGATGGCGTGCGGCTGAGCGCCCACCGGGATGGCCGGCTCGGCGCGCCCGGACGCCAGGTCGATCGGGGTGACCGAGTCCGAGTCCGCGTCCGTGACGTACGCGGTCCGGCCGTCCGGCGTGATGGCGATGGCCTGCGGATCCGCGCCGACCGGGATAGCCGTGCCCGCTCGTCGGCTAACCGTGCCGATCGGCGTGACCGAGTTCGAACCGCTGTTCACGACGTACGCCATCGCGCCGTCCGGGGTCACCGCCACCGCCTGCGGGTCGCGCCCGACCCCGATCGGCTTGCCCGCCTTGTGCGTGACCAGGTTGACCGGCGTGACCGAGTTGGAGGCGGAGTTCGCCACGAACGCGGTCGGTTGCGCGGGCGCACCCGCCGCCAGCGGCCGCGCCATCCGAGCAGCCGCGGCCACCGGAACGGCCGCGGACACCGAACGCCGCGCAGGCAGCCACGTCATCCGCGCGGCGCCAGCAGTTCCCGGCAGGAAGGCATCAGTGACGGCGGGGGCGTAGCTGTCGTTCGCCGTCAGGGTGCCCAGCCCGAGCGCGCCCTCGATGGTGCGCAGCAGGCTGTAGTGGGTGTACCGGCGGTGCGAGACGTAGCCCTGGCGCACGCCCGCCGACCCGATGAGCAGCGTCGCGACCCGCTGCGACGGGTGCTCGAAGTCGTAGCCGTCCTCGTCGAACGTGATGATCGCGAGCGAACGCTGCGTCCGCCACGCGGGCGACCGCATGATCGCGCCGAGCTGCGCGGCGAGGAAGTTGTCGCCCGCCTTGATCCCGCAGCCCTCCATGTCGGCGCAGTCGTCCGGGCTGACCCAGCCGAAACTCGGCGTCGTACGAGCACTGGCGAGGTCGCCCGGCAGCGCCTCCAGCGGTAGCAGGTGCGCCGCGCAGTAGGCCGGCCGTTCCCGCACGTCGGCGAAGTAGGTCATCGGCTCGTCGTCGTCCCAGTAATTGCCGTGCACGGTGTCGTCGCACGGCCCGGCGGCGCTTTGCAGGTACGCCTTCCACGACTCGTGCGCGGCGCCGATCAGATCGCCGATATTGCGCGCCCGGATCGTGTACTGGGAGTTCTCTTCGAGCGGGTCGGTGAGCGGCACGCCGAACGCGCTGCCCCCGGCGAGCGCGAGGTAGTTGGCGTCGCTCGGGTGCTCCTCGGCGTAGAAGTTGCTGAGCAGGCTGGCGTGCGGGAGCAGGCGGTTGAGGAACGGCGCCTGCCGCCTGTTCCCGATGACCGCGTTCAGGTCCTCGTTCTCGAAGTAGAACAAGAACACGTGCTGGTAACGGGGGATCCCCGCGGCTGGTCTGGTCAGCGCGGGCCGCGGGGCCGGGGCCGAGACATGGAAGTTCAGGCGGTCGGCCGCGGAGTAGTTATAGCCGGTCAGGGGCGCGTTCGGCCCGTCGTAGTTCCGGTGCGTGGTGCTGAGGACGAGCGTGACCCGGATTTCGGCGGTGCCTGCCGGGACCGAGCCGGCCGCCGCCCGGTGAGCCAGCGTGACCTTCGCGGTCGGGCCGCTGACGGGCCCGATGGTCGCGTGCCCGAGGGTCTTGCCGCGCGCCGACAGAAAAGACGCGGTCACGGCCGCGGCGTTGTGCTTGCTGCCGCCGAGGTATCCGGTGAGGCTGTACCGGGTGCGGGAGCCGCCGGCCCGGAGGCGGATGAGCTGCTCCAGCCGGGCGGTCCCGCCGGCGCCGCCGGCGAACAGCTGGCCGCCGCGGACGGCCGGGCCGCGCCCGGTTACGCGCGGAAAGCGGGTGGTGTCGTAGCGCACCACCGTGGGGAGTCCGCCGGTGACGCGCCAGCCGGGAATGGTGACGGCGTCCCAGCCCTGCGCCGAGTACGCGCCGGCCTGAGCGCCGGGGTTGAGCAGCAGGTTGGCTCCGGGCCGGGCGAGAACGGCCGGCCGCAGCGCGGTTGCGGCCTGGCTCGCCGACGGCACGGCGACGGCGCCGAGAACGCACAAGAACGCGGTGACCGAACCGAGAAGAACGGGCTTATCGCGGCGGAACATGACACGGCACCTCCCGTCTCGCTAATGCGGCGATACCGATAGTTCAGGTGCCGGCCGAACGATGTCCAGTGATTCAGTTAACTCTGGCCGAACTCGCGTTGCGCTGCTTGGCCATGTGCACGAGGTGGTAGCGGCCGATGGGCGTCTGCCTGGTGATCTCGTAGCCGAGCCGCCGGTAGAGCCGCTGGTTGGCGACGCTGTGCTCGCCGGTGAAGAGCTGAATCGTCGTGACCTCGGTCGGCAGGCCTGCCTCGGTCGCCAGCAGCAACGCGGTGCCGAGGCCCAGGCCCTGCCGGTCAGGCGCGACGGCGATGCGGCGGACCTCGGCGGTCGAGTCGTCCACCCGCGACATCCGCAGGCAGGCGATCAGACGGCCCTCCTCGCGAACCCCGAACGCGGCGTTGGCCGGGTCGGCCAGCTCGGCTTCGAGATCGGCGAGGGTCTGCGTGAGCGCGGGCATCTGCAGGTCGTCGTGGAGCTGGGCCTCGGTCACGTAGGCGGCCCGCTGCAAGGTGAGGATCTCGCCGGCGTCGGTGACGGTGAGCCGCAGTGGTTCAAGCTCGGGCGAGGTCATGCGGGTCAGCGTAGTGGGGCGGCCGGGCGCGTAGCGTGAGCCACGTGGAGACCAAGCTGACCCTGATCGTTCGCGCCGATCTCGGCATGGGCCGCGGCAAGATCGCGGCGCAGGCGGCGCACGCCGCCGTGGCCGCCGCGCTCGCCAGTGCGGGCAGTCGCGAGCTGCGGGCGTGGCTGCAGGACGGCCAGCCCAAGGTCGTGCTGAAGGTCAGCGGCGAGGATGAGCTCTACGCGCTGGCGAAGCGCGCGGACGCGGCTGGCCTGCGGGTCCAGGTGATTCACGACGCGGGCCGGACTCAGGTCGCCGAGGGAACGCCGACCTGCTGCGCGATCGGCCCGGCCGAGGCTGACAAGATCGACGCGATTACCGGCGAGCTGTCGCTGCTCTAGTGGATCAGGGAGATGCCGCGCACGTGACCGAGTCCGTACTAGCCGACCTCGTGCTGCGCGGCGGCCGGGTGGTCGACCCGGAGTCCGGCCGCGACGAGCTGGCCGACGTCGGCATCAGCCACGGCCGCGTGGTCGCGATCGGACGCGAGCCTCCCGCCCGGCCGCGCCGAGCTGGACGCGTCCGGCCACGTCGTGACCGCTGGCTTCATCGACCTGCACAGCCATGTCAATCAGATACCCGGCCTCCGGTTGCAGGCGCTCGACGGCGTCACGACCGCCCTTGAGCTGGAGGCGGGCGTCACCCCCGTCGACGCCGCCTACCGGAGCGCGGCGGCCGAAGGGCCGGCCGGTCAACTTCGGCTTCGCCACATCCTGGGCGCTGGCCCGGATGGAAACAGTCGCGGGCATCGGTCTCGACGGTCGGCTCGACACGTTCCTGCACAACATCGCCAGGCCCGCGTGGCAGCAGCCGGCGACGCCAGGCTCAGATCACCAGCATGCTCGGCCGGCTGGCGGCCGACCTCGCCGACGGGGCGCTCGGCATCGGGATCCTGGCCGGGCTACGCACCCCGCACCGACCCGGACGAGTACCTGCGGGTGGCCGCGCTCGCGGCGAGCGCGGGGATGCCGACGTTCACGCACTCCCGCGACATGATCGAGATGATGCCGGACGTGCCGATCGACGGCGCCGAGGAGATCGTGCGCGCGGCCGCGGAGACCGGCGCGCACATGCACTACTGCCATCTGAACAGCACGTCGCAGCGGCACGTGGACCGGGTGCTCGATCTCGTCGGCCGGGCCCAGCGCGCTGGCGCGCACGTGACCACCGAGGCGTACCCGTACGGCTCCGGCATGACCGGGATTGGCGCGGCGTTCCTGGCGCCGGAGCGGCTCGCCGAGCGCGGCCTCACCCCGCGCTCGCTCACCTACGCCCCGACCGGCGAGCAGGTCGCCAGCGCGGACCGGCTCCGCGAGCTGCGGGCCAACGATCCTGGCGGCCTGGTCATCATCAAGTTGCTGGATGAGGACGACCCGGCCGACCTGCGGATGCTGCTCAGCTCGCTGACGTTCCCCGGCGCGATCGTCGCGAGCGACGCGATGCCGCTCACCTGGTCTGGCGCGCCGCCCGACCCGCTCAGCTGGCCGCTGCCCGCGACCGCGGTGACGCATCCGCGCTCGGCGGGCACGTTCTGCCGGGCCTTGCGCCTGCTGGCGGGGGCGGACGGTCCGCTCGGCCTGACCGAGACGCTACGCCGGTGCAGCCTGCTGCCCGCGCAGCAACTGCAGGACCGGGTGCCCGCGATGCGGCGCAAGGGCAGGCTGGCAGCCGGGCAGTGACGCCGACATCGTCGTGTTCGACCCGGACACCGTCAGCGATCAGGCGACGTACGCGCAGAGCACGCGGCCCTCGACCGGGATCCGGCACGTGCTGGTCAACGGCACGCCGGTCGTGCGCGATCGCGAGATCGTGCCGGACGTGCTGCCGGGCCAGCCAGTCCGGGCGGAGGCCCGCTAGACCGTCAGTGCCCGGCAATACCCTCGCCACGATGACACTTCGGGCCACCTTTCCCGGCTGCCGCGGCTGTGAGCACTTCACCGCCGCCCCGGCCCGGCTCTGCCTTTCCTGCGCCCGTCCGCGGCTGCAACTCGTCGCGAGCGGCTGTCCCGTCTGCTGTCAGCTTCTGGACGGGAACGGCAGGTGCCCGAACGAGCTGTGCCGTAACGCGCGCAGGCGTATCCAGCGCATCCACGCGGTCGCTTATCACGCGGGCGCGCTGCGCCGGGTCATCAACGACTACAAGTACCGCGGCGCGGCGCACTGGCCGGTGATCTTAGGCCGGCTGCTGCTGGCCTGGCTGGACGAGACGATGGCGGCGGACCGGCCGGATCTGATCGTGGCCAACCCGAGCTTCGTCGGCGCCGGCGGTCAGCTGTTCGCGCACACCGAGGCGGTGCTCGCGGCCGCGGCCGCGCAGGACGCCGCGCGCGCTCCGGCGGGGTCGCGCTGGCCGTTCGATCGGCCGACCCCGCGGCGATCGTCAAGACGGCGGCGACGCTGCGGTCGGCCGACGCGCCCGCCTGGTACAAGGGCTTCACCGCGGCGGACCTGCGCGGCGTGCTCGCGATCCCGGACCCGGCCCGGACCGCGGGCAAGTTCGTGCTCGTCTACGACGACATCTGCACGACTGGCGGGCAGCTCGACGCGGTCGCGGGCTGCCTGTTGGACGAGGGCGGCGCGGCCAGAGTCGAGGGCGTCGTCCTAGCGCGCGCCCCCTGGCGCGGCACCAGCCGATAACTTCACGCGAAGTAATCGAGCCAGCTTCGAGTTACTGCAGTCAGCCTTCTATCTATCTGAATCTGGTACAGGTGGTCCCGACTGCCGTCCCCTCGTCGCTGCCATCATCAGCCGGCTTACCTTTCAAGGCCGACATCCTCGAGACCGGCACCCGCTTCTACCGGCTCGCCGCCAGCACGACCAGCCGCCCAAGCCCCCGGATCACCGCGCGTCATGACCTGGTGGCGTGGCGTCCTGCTCAAGCGCCACCTGCCTTGCCCGCAGATCAGGATGGCGCAGGAACCTGTCCACGAGCCCGGCCGGCCCGCCGATGCAACTCCAGTCGTCGTCCCACAGCGTCGATACCAGCCAGGAATGGTCAGCCGGGAACATCAGGTTAGGCAGGTCACCGGTCCCGAACGCCCGACCGTCCCCCGGGCGCCAGGCCGCGACCTGTGCCGGTCCCGCCTCGACCAGCACGTACTGCCACCCCGCGTACAGGGTCACCTGCGGCGCGTCAGGGAAGACGATGTCATCGACGCCGGTGTCGAGATACCCCAGCCACCATCGCTGGTCCGGCGACTGCTCGGCCAGCAGCGCCAGACGGCTCGATCATGCTTAATTCGTTCGTCTCCATACGCCACCATCACGGTGGCGTAGGCCTCGAATACCGGCGGGATGGCAGCGGTGACGGTCCGCCGCGATGGACGTGCCCTCGGCGATCCAGGCGACTTCGGCGTCCGTCCCGATACGCCAAGTGCTGCCGTCTCTGGCCCGCCTGACCACTCCATCAGCCTAGATCCTCCTGCCACAGGCTGGCCCGGCGATTCGGATTGGAACGAGCGGCGCCCCGTTAAGACTGTCTTTTTAATAGACGACATCTGCACGACGGGCAGGCAACTGGACACGGTCGCGGCCGCGCTGCTTGATGACGGCGGCGCGGCCCGGGTCGAGGGCGTCGTGCTGGGCCGGGCGCCGTGGCGCGGCCGTTGAGTCCAGGGTCAGGATCACCTCGCGCGCCAGCTCGACCATCAGCCGGGTGAGCCGGAGCCGCTGCACGAACAGCGCCATCAGTCTCCGCGGTCGGCGGCTCGTGCCCGAGCTCGCTCGACCGGGATCGCGCAGAGCGCGGACCGGGCCGCCAGCGAGCCGACGTAGCCGGCCCGGACCTGCGCGGGATCGACCTGGTAGTCCTCGGCCGCCAGCCCGTCGAGATAGGCCGGGAAGATCTCGGCGTCGATGGCCGGAAGCACCGACACATCGCAGTCGGGCTGGCGTGCGCCAGCCCGACCAGCAGCTGGCCGAGGTCGAAGCCGACCGGCAGCAGGGTGCCGAAGCCCCAGTCGATGACCGCGATCGTGCCGGGCTCGCCCGCGGGCAGCAGCAGGTTCTGCGGGCTCGCGTCGCCGTGCGCGTACGTCTGCGGCAGCTCGTCGAGCTGGTCCAGCAGCCGCGGCAGCCGTTCGCCGAGCGCGAGCATGTCGGCGGGCAGCCGCGGGTCACCCGCCGTCCGGAGCGCCTCGGCCAGGACCGGATGCCGCCAGACATCCCCGGCCTGCAGCACGGGCAGCACGCCGGCGCAGCACCCGGCCCCTGCGTGTAGAACCGCAGCGCCGAGCCGCGGCTTGCGCGGCGCGGGCGATCGCCGGTAGCGCGTCGTTGACCGCGGCGCCGGCCCGCCGCCGGGCGGCGAGCTGGCCGAGCAGCCGGGCGGCGAGCCGGTAGTCGGCCAGCGTCCCACGGCCCCGGCCGCTGATCGATGAACTCCCACCACAGGGCCAGGTGGTCGTCGTCGGGCTCGTACCACGTGATGCAGCACCGGAGTGCGCATGCCGTCGGGCAGCACGGCTCCGATGCCGGCCTCGTGGATGTCGAGCTCGAGCTGCCACGGGTAGTAGTCGATGAACTCGGCCCGGGCCGCGTCGCCGGGCAGGAGACTGAGTCCGGGCCACAGCCGCGGGTGTCGCACGAGCTTCACGAAGAACGCCGCCGCGGGCGCGCCCGCGCTCGCGACGTCGACCCGCCACAGGCCCGCGGTCACCGGCGAGCCCCAGTCGTAGTCAATCGGCGTGGCGTGCGCCGTCGGGTGCCGCACCGGCCGCCCGGCCGCCGCGCTGGCGACGGCCGCCAGCTCGGCCGGGCCGATCGCCGCGAGCCGGAAGCGGTCCTCGGTGCTGCACCGTCCATCGACGACCCCCAACCAGTAAGGTTACCTGTCTATTGACAATATAGTAAGGTAACCTTATGACTGATCGCAAGCCCATCCGCCGATGATGGCCTGCCCGACCACCTCGCGCGCTGGCTCGAGGTCGTGACCAGGCGGCTGCGCGCCGAACTCGGGCGCAGCGACCTGCGCGACTTCCCGGAGTTGCGCGGCAGCCACCGGCGCATTCTGCAGATGATTCCCGCCGACGGCATCCGGATCACCGACCTGGCCCGGCTGGCGGGCATGACCAAGCAGTCGCTCGGCGAGTTCGTCGGACTGGCTGGAGCAGGCCGGGGCTTCGTCGCGAGCGGCCGGGACCCAGCGGACGGCCGGGTGCGGCTGGTGACGCGGACGGCTCAGGGCGACACGGCCGCGGACACCGCGCGACAGGCGATCGCGGCGGTCGAGCGCGCCTGGCGGCAGGAAATCGGCGCCAGCGCGAGTACGACACGATGAAGCAGGCGCTGCGCGACCTCGGCCGGGACAGCTTCGCGTGTGTAACAGTCAATAGACTTGACTGCTATGACGAGCGAGTCGCCGCTGAACGCCCTGGGGGTGCCCGGCCTGCTGCGCGCCGCGCGCGGCGCGTACGGCAAGGCGGTGCGCAACGCGTTCGCCGAGGCCGGGTTCGACGACATCCCGCGCAGCGGTGCGTTCGTGCTCGCTCGCACGTTCGACAACACGTCGCCGCTCGGCGACGCTGACCCGGGAGCTGGGCATCAGCAAGCAGGCGGTCAGCCAGCTCATCGACACGATGGTCATGCGCGGCTACCTGGAGCGCACCGCGGACACCGAGGATCGCCGCCGGATGCTCATCAAGCTCACGCCGCGCGGCGAGGAGGCGGCCAGGGTGTCGTGGCAGGCGGTCACCCGGTCGACCGGGAACTCGAGATCCGGCTATCACCGGCGGGCGTCGCGGCGCTGCGGACCGGACTGATCGCGCTCGCCGAGATGAGCATCCGAGACCGAGGCCGCCCGCCGACTAGCCCGGCATTGTCGGACCCCCGCGCTATATCTGGGAAGCGTCGGCAGCTCGGTTCCCGGGTGCCGCCGCGCGCGGTGTTCCAGCGGGAGGGCAGGCCATGACCGCAGATCACGATGCCAGTGGAGGGTCCGTTCTCGCTCGCCGCCGCCGCCGGCTTCGGCTTCGGGCCGAACGCCGGCCGGACCAGCCAGGCGGGTGACGTCGTTCCGGCTCGCGTTCGTGACCGACGACCTGCAGCATCACGCCGGCGTCGCGCTGACGCAGAACGCGGACGGCAGCCTGTCGGCCGAGCTCAGCGGCGACGCTGATCCGGACGCGGCGGAGGCGCAGATCCGCCGGATCCTGTCGATCGACGTCGACCCGGCCGGCTGGCTCGCGGCGGGCCGGGCCGATCCGGTCCTCGGCCAGGTGCAGGCGGCGTTTCCCGGCCTGCGCCCGGTGCTGTTTCACTCGCCGTATGAGGCCGCCGCGTGGGCGATGCTGTCGCACCGGCGCAACCGGGTGCAGGCGACGGCGGTGCGCCGCAAGCTGTCCGAGGCGGCGGGCGTGACGTTCACGCTCGCGGGCGAGCAGTGGCCGGCGTTCCCGCTGCCGCAGCAGCTGCTCGAGGTCAGCTCGTTTCCCGGCCTCGAGGACCAGCGGATGGCCCGGCTGCACGGCGTCGCGCGGGCGGCGCTCGACGGCCAGCTGGACGCCACCGACATCGCGGCGCTCGAGCCGGATGCGGCGGCCAAGGCGCTGCAGCAGATCAAGGGGCTAGGCCCGTTCTACGCGATGCTCGTGTACCTGCGCTCGGCCGGGGTCACGGACGAGCTCGCGGTGAACGAGCCGAGGCTGGCCGGCTACCTGCGGCACTTCTACGGGCTGGCGAGCACGCCGGACGCGGCCGAGATCGGCCGGATGGCCGAGCCCTGGCGGCCGTTCCGCACCTGGGCGGGCGTGCTGTTCCGGGTGGCCGGCGACCGGGCGGGAGTGCCGTTCGGATAGCGCCGCTGGGCACGCATGCGAGAAGGGACGGCGCCATTGGCGTCGTCCCTTCTCGGTTCCGGTGTCCCCGGGTCCGCCGGGTGCCCGGCCTCACCGGCCGATGAGCTCGAGCACGCGGTCGGTCTGGGTCGGCTGCTGGGCAAAGCTGGGGGTGACGGTGCTGGGATCAACTGCGACCGCCGTCTTCGCGTTGCGGGCCCGGTCACGCCGCACGAGCGCGGCGGCGGCGATCAGCGCGAGGGCGAAGAGAACCGCGACGCCGGCCACGGTGCTGATCGCGATGATGGCGTCCTGCACGCCGCTGAGGGTGAAGCTCATCGCTAGACTCCTTGTCTTGCGTTAACACTGTTTACGTATCTCAGTATGCAACGCCGAGCTAAACACTGTCAACTTGATATAGCGACGTTCACCTGGATTTAACGGAGTTACCTTCAGAACGGGGCCGCTAAGGTTTCGGTTCGTGACGAGACGAGACGTACGCGTGGTGTTCACGAAGTGGGACGGCAGCCTGCACTGGCACCACACAATGGAGTACCTCGGCGAGGACGACCACGGCATCTGGCTCGGCGCGCGGGCCGGCAGCCTGAGCCAGCGCGGCAGCGAGCCGCCGCTCACGATGAACCACGCGTACATCGGCCTCTTCGCCTTCGGTGAGCCGTGGTGGGTCGCCTACTTCAACGGGGCTCCCGATCACACCGAGCTCTACTGCGACGTCGCGACGCCGCCGCAGTGGGACGACGATCTGACCGAGGTCACGATGGTGGATCTCGACCTCGACGTCGTCCGCGAGCGCGGCAGCCGGCAGGTGCTGCTGCTGGACGAGGACGAGTTCGCCGAGCACCAGGTGCGGTACGGCTATCCGCGCGAGGTCATCCGGCACGCGGAACGGGCCGCCGCGTGGCTGCAGGCGACGATCCGGGCCGGCGAGGAGCCGTTCGCGCAGCGCGTACCAGTACTGGCTGAGCCAAGTCAGCTGACACTCCACCTGACAGCGATGTCACGTGCCGTCTACTATGCGCACAAATGGTGGCGCTCCGCGGTCTTCGATCGGATAACTGCCTCCATCGAGGTGCCCGAGGAGGACTAGCGCCGTGACATTCGTGCCGTATAACCGCCCCGTCCGGGCGGCGTTCGTCGGGCTCGGCCGGATCTACGACCTCAACGTGCGGGGTTACCGGGACAACGCCGACGTCGAGGTCGTCGCGCTCGTTGACCCGAGTGCGGAGCGCCGCGAGCAGCGCCAGGCGGAGTGGCCGGACGCGCAGACGTTCCCTTCCATCGCCGAACTGGCGGCGAGCGGCCTGGCGGTGGACGCCGTCGAGTCGCTGCTGCCGGCCCCGCTGCACGTCGAAGGCGTGGAGGAACTGCTCGGGCACGGCTGGCACGTGAACTGCCAGAAGCCGATGTGCAACGACCTGCCCGGCGCGCGGCGGATGCTGAAAGCGGCCGAGGCGAACGGCCGGGTGCTGCGGATCATGGAGAACTATCTCTTCTACCAGCCGCTGCACCGGCTCAAGGCGATCGCGGGGTCGGGCGAGATCGGCGACATCGTCGGCTACCACATGAAGATGGTCGGCACCGGCCTCGGCGGCTGGGACGTGCCGTGGTCCAGCTTCGAGTGGCAGATGGAGCAGATGAAGCTGGGCCGCGGGATCATGGTGTTCGACGACGGCTGGCACAAGCTGTCCACCGCGCTCTGGCTGTTCGGGCCGATCCGCGAGGTGCGCGCGTGGATCGGGCACACGGTGATCGGCGATCCCATCTACCTGGACGCGCCGACGATGATCACCTGGGAGCACGAGAACGGGGTGCGCGGCGGCTGGGATATCACGGTCGCGCCCGACATGTACTTGCGCTCGGACTACTACACCAACGACGAGCGGTGGGAGATCACCGGCACCAAGGGCTTCGCCCGGGTCAACCGGTGCACCGGGCGCGGCATCCAGCAGCCCAGCCTCGAGGTCTACGCCGACGGCGAGATGCGCAGCTACCACGCCCTCGACGACGACTGGGGCAGCAGCTTCCGCGACTCCGGTCGGCACTGGCTGCGCTGGCTGCAGACCGGCGAGGGCCCGCTGCTGTGGAGCGGCGAGCGAAGCGGTCGACGTGCTGCGGTTCGCGCTGGCCGCGTACGAGAGCAGCGCGGCCGGCGGCATCGGGGTGGATCCCGCGCACGGTCGCCTGAGTCGACTCGCCCCGTCAGCCGCGCGGCCGTAGCGCGACTCGTCTCGACTTCGCGACTGCCTCGGCTTGCCTCGGCCGCGCTGCGACTGCAATTCGAGGCAATCTCGCGGCGGGGTTGCGGACGAGGCGCGACCATGCGGTCTATGTTTAACACATCGGTTAATTAACGGGATGGTTAAACGATGGCCGAAGACCGGCTGAGCGTGATCTTCGGGGCGCTCGCGGACCCGACTAGGCGGGCGATCCTGGCCCGGCTGGCCGACGGGGACGCGACCGTCACCGAGCTGGCCGAGCCGTTCGCCGATCAGCATGCCGGCCATCTCCCGGCACCTGAAGGTGCTGGAACGGGCCGGACTGATCAGCCGCAGCCGGTCCGGTCAGTGGCTGTCGAGCACGCTCGAGGCCGCGCCGCTCAAGGAGGCGACCGACTGGATGGAGCGCTACCGGCAGTTCTGGGACGAGAACTTCGAGCGGCTCGACGCGCACCTGCGCCGGGTCCAGCAGCAGCAGAACGAGGAGAGGGCAGAGCAATGACCAGACGAGATCGCCATCACGCCGGGTGTTCGACGCCCCGCGCGAGCTCGTGTACCAGGCGTTCACCGACCCCGACCAGCTCGCGCAGTGGTTCGGCCCGGTCGGCGCGCACAGTGCCGCGGGACACCGTCGAGATCGACGCCAGGACCGGCGGTTACCTGCGGTTCGTGATGACCGTGCCCGACCTCGGCCTGCGCAATCCGGTCGAGGCTCGACGTTCACCGAGGTCGATCGAGAACGAACTGCTCGTCGCCGACATGGCAGGCCGAGGGTGTGCCGGGGGTGGACGGCACCCTGCGCGGCACGCTCCGGCTGGAGTTCCATGACGACGGCGCGGGCAAGACCCGGCTGGAGCTGCGGCAGGGCCCGTTCGAGCAGGAGATCGGCGACCAGACGCAAGGAGGGCTGGGAGAGCTCGTTCACGAAGCTGGACGCGCTGCTATGACGGCGGCGGCGAGTATCGCGGCCTGGGCACGGGCAAGGTGGTGATCCAGGCCGCGATGTCGCTGGACGGCTTCATCGCCGGGCCAGGGCACGCCATGGACTGGGTCTTCGAGTACACCGGACCGGACAACTTCCCCGAGATCGTGCAGGCGACGGGGGCGATGCTGTCCGGCCGCAACTGCTACGAGGTCGGGCTGCGGGACACGGGCAAGCCGAGCGGCGAGGCATACGGCGGCGCGTGGCACGGACCGAGCTTCGTGCTGACGCACCGGCCGCCCGATGACGCGGTGCGGGCGACCCGACGTTCCTGTCCGGCGACATCGGCGCGGCGGTGGCCACGGCCAAGGCGGCGGCCGGAGCAAGGACCTGGTCGTGCTCGGCGCCAGCGTGGGCGGCCAGTGCCTGCGCGCCGGGCTGATCGACGAGATCTACGTGTTCGTGCTACCGGTGCTGCTCGGCCGCGGCACGCCGCTGTACGGGGCGGTCGAGGGCGAGGGCCGGGTGAATCTCGAACCGATCTCCAGCATCTCGCTCGGGCTCGGTCACGGCGCTCCGGTTCGCGGTGGTGAAGTAGTGCGCCGGCTGATCGAGTCCACGTTCGTGCTCGCTCGGCGGTGACATCGCCGCCCCGCAGGAATGGGGTCCGCCGTACCTGAACTGTCCCGACGGCGGCGCGCTCAACCACGAGCTGCTGTTCGGGGCCGACGCGCTGGTGCTCGGCCGCAAGACCTACGAGGGCCTGTCGGCCGCGTACACCGCGATGGCGGCCGGGGCCGAGGTGACCGACTTCGTCACGAGGATGAACTCGATCCCCAAGCACGTCGCCACCCGGACCCTGCGGACCTGTCGTGGAACGCGACACCGCTCGGCGCCGACGTCGCCGCCGAACTGGCCGCGATCAAGCAGCAGGGCGACGGCTACCTGCTGAAGTACGGCACCGGTCCGCTGGACAAGACGCTGATCGAGCACGGGCTGGTGGATGAGTTCCGGATCTGGATAGCTCGCGGTCACCGGCTGGCCGCCGAGCCAGCGGCTGTTCGAGGACGTCGGTCCGTCTCGGCCTGGAGCTGACCGTGCAGGGCACGACCTGGTCCCTGACCGCCCGCGGTGGAGCCGTCAGTGACATGGACAGATCTCCGATTAGCCGCGCCATCGTGCCACCGTCGCTAACCGTCGGGTGACACGGCGCGCTGCGTCACCGGGGGCGGCATCCTGCTCAGACCCGGGACCGCGAGCGGGACTGTCGGACGGGCTACGATAGCGTCGGCTGAACGGCCGATCAGGCGAGCGCGGCCATCGGGGCCGGCGGCCAGCCGACTAGGGCGAGGTTCAGCGAGTGGCGCGCAGGACGGAGGCACTGCCGCCCGGCATGCGCAGACTGCTGATCTACGTCAGCATCCTCGTGCTGGTAGAGCTCAGCTTCTACACCGCGCTGACGCCGCTGCTGCCGCACTACACCCACGTCGCGGGCCTGACCAAGGCGGGCGCCGGGCTGCTGGTAGCCGCCTACCCGGCCGGGACGCTGATCGGGGCGCTGCCCGAGCGGCCTGCTGGTCGCGCGACTGGGCGACCGGGCGGTGGTCGCTGATCGGCCTGCTGCTGATGAGCGTGTCGACGC
The DNA here is from genome assembly GCA_963726425.1 of uncultured Actinomycetota bacterium. GTDB lineage: Bacteria > Actinomycetota > Actinomycetes > Streptosporangiales > Streptosporangiaceae > JAJYUU01. The sequence goes on from CAVSCN010000023.1 coordinate 393,550, forward strand.
TCGTCTTCGGCTGGGCGTCCGCGCCCGTCGTGCTGGACTCGGCGCAGGTTCGTCCAGGGCCTCGGCGGCGCCTGCATCTGGGCCGCCGGGCTCGCCTGGCTGTCGGCGGCCGCGCCGCCGGAGCGCCGCGGTGAACTGCTCGGCACCGCGCTCGGCGCGGCGGTGGGCGGCGCGCTGCTCGGGCCCGTGGTGGGCGCGGTCGCGTCCAGGGTCGGTACCGGCCCGGCCTTCTCCGCCGCCGCGGTGGCGGGCGCCGTGCTGATGGTAGCGGCGTTCGCGGTGCCGGCGCCGGCCGTGATCGAGAAGCCGCAGGGTCTGTACTGCGGCCTGGCCCGCGCTGCGCAACCCGCAGGTCACGGCCGGCCTGTGGCTGACGGCGCTGGCCGGCATCGCGTTCGGCGTCCTGGACGTGCTGGCGCCGCTGCGGCTGGGCCGGCTCGGCGTGGACGCGACGCTGATCGGCGCCACCTTCCTGCTGTCGGCGGCGCTGGAGGCCGGGCTGGCGCCGCTGAGCGGCCGGCTGTCCGACCGCCGGAGCCCGCTGGTGCCGGTGCGGATCTCGCTCGCGGCCGCGGTCGTCGTCAGCCTGCTGGCGCCGGTGGTGGCTCCGGCCGACGGCACTGATCGTGCTGCTGGTCGTCGGCATGCCCGTCGTTCGGCTCGCTGTTCACCCCGGCCATGGCGATGATCAGCGGGGCGGCGCACAAGCTGGACCTGAACCAGGGGCTGGCGTTCGGCATGTCCAACCTGGCCTGGGCGGCCGGCCAGGGCATCGCCGCCGCGGCGGGCGGCGCGATCGCGCAGGCGACCACCGACTTCGTCCCGTACGCACTGCTCGCCGCCGCGTGCCTGGGCACGCTTGCTCGTCACCGCCACGCCGGGCAGGCGGCTCATCACCCGGCTGCTGGCCCGCCCGCGACCGGTGGTAGACCCGGTCGGCCCGCCCGGGGCACGATGAGCCGGTGAGCTACCTCCTCGCCCAGGTCAACATCGGCCGGCTGCGCGCGGCCATCGACGGCCCGGAGCTGGCCGATTTCGTCGCGGCGCTCGATCCGGTCAACGCGTCAGCCGAGGCCGCGCCCGGATTCGTCTGGCGGCTGCAGACCGAAGACGGCAACGCGACGTCGATCCGCGCGTTCGAGTGGGACACCGCGGGTAGCGCGGGCGTCATCGTGAACATGTCGGTGTGGGACAGCGGTCGAGTCGCTGGCCGACTTCGTGTACTCCGCTGAGTCACCGGCCGGTGCTGCGGCGCCGGCGCGAGTGGTTCGAGCAGATGACCGAGGCCTACACGGCGATGTGGTGGATCCCCGCCGGGACCATGCCGACACCCGCGGACGCCGAGGACCGGATCCGGTACCTGCGCGCCCACGGCCCGACGCCCTACGCGTTCAGCTTCCGGGTGCACTTCCCGGCGCCGGGCCGGGGGGAGCGGGGCTGAGGCGGGCGGCCGAGGCCGGCCGGGCCGAGTGGATGTGCCCGGCCTGAGCCAGGTAGCGGCCCGCATGGGTTCCGTATGCCTTCGCGACCGGGTGTGGCGGGCGGCCCGGTCGTGTTAGCACGGAAATATGCAGGTCGATGATCAGCGTGTTGGCCTGATGGACCCGAGTCGCGGCCCGGTCCGCGCGGCGCCCCGGGCTCGTGGCGGGCGCGGCCCGCGCTGGCTTACGGCAGGCCGGACCGCGGTGCTCGCGGGCCTGCAGCACCCCTCGCCTGACGGCCGCGCTCGTGCCGTTCCGCGCTGGCTTTCCCAACACCGACGCCGCGCTCGCACTCGTGCTGGTGGTCGTGGCCGTCGCCGCGGTCGGCCACCGCCCGGCCGGGTACCTGGCCGGCGTTGTCCGCGGCCGCCTGGTTCGACTTCTTCCTGACCAGGCCGTACGAGCGGTTCAGCATCAACCGGGCGAGGGATATCGGCACGACGGTGCTACTGCTCCTGATCGGCATCGCGGTGACTGAGATCGCGGTCTGGGGCCATCGGCAGTACGCGGCCGCGAGCCGCCGGTCCGGCTACCTGGCCGGCCTCAACGACGCCGCTACGGCGGCGGCGCTCGGGGATTCGCCCGGCTCGATCGCGGACCAAGTGGCCGCGCGGCTCGTCCGGCTGCTCGGGCTGCGATCGTGCGAGTTCCAGTACGGCCGGGCCGGGCTCGGCCAGCCGGGCCGGATCGAGCCGGACGGCCGGTCACGGTGGCGGGCAGTCCGTGGGACGTGGAGCGTTTCGGCCTGCCATCGTCCGGCCGGCACTGAGCTGCTGGTGCAGAGCGGTGACCGGCTGCACGGCAGGTTCCTGCTGCAGCCCGAGCCGGCGGCCCGGCCGACGCCCGAGCAACTGCTGGTGGCGGTCGCATTCGCGGAGCAGGTCGCCGCCGCGATGGGGGCCGGGACCGCGGCTCGGCCGCCCGCCCGCCGCTAGGGCGAAAATTCGCTCCTGCTAGGCGTTGTAGGCGTTGTCGGCAGCCGGATCGGCATCCGCTTGGCGTTCTCCGCCCGGCCGTCGCGGGCCCGGTGCTGAAAGCGACCGCGTTCACGCTGCCGGCTCCGGCCTCGATTCATGCAGGCTGATCGCTGCCGTCGCCATCGGTTGACTCGTCGTCGGGCAGATCGGACTCGTCGCGCCAGCGCCGTCGTCGCTCACGCTGGGTCACCCACTGCGCCCCATGCCCCGATATTGCCTCCAGCAGCTCTAGAACAGCCGTGATGCCTGAGGTGTCGAGGGCGATGTTCAGCAGGCTCGCCGCGTCTTCCACCACCGAATCCAGGTAGTCAGCGTCAAAGTTCTCCACCCTGAACCGGATGGTCTCCGAGCTCATAAGGCGAAGCCCGATCTCCTGACGCAGGATCAAAGAGGCGTCGACTTCCTTGTCCGGCCGCCTGCCTTCGATGGCTCGGGCGGCGCCGCGCCGGTCGCGCTGGCTCTCCGAGGGCATCGCTTCACGTCGGCCGGTATCGAACCGGATCCCGGTCTCGACCACGGTGGCGGACGCGATGGCGTCGTGCCGGAAGCTGCGCCGCACTTGGTTACCTGCTACCCCGGTCAGGAAGTCCAGTGTGACGGTGACCTGCCGGACGCCCGCGTCGGTCAGCAGGAACACGCTCACCACGTAGAGGGAGTAACGCGGCGGCCCGAAGAGCACGCGCGCGCCGATCCAGCCGGGTCCCGGCTCGATCAGCGTCGCGTACTGCAGGATGTCGCGGCGGCCCAGACCTAGCTGGTTCATCGCCAGCGTCTTCAGGTAGATCTTGTCGAAGTCCAGCCAGCGAGCTATCTCGTCATCGCCTGGCCTGTCCTTAAGTTCTTCGACCACTCGCTCGTACTCGGTCATCTCCTGCGCGAACGCCTTGTCCAGATCCGGCTTGCCGTCGCGAATCGCGCGCTGCTGCACGAGGTAGAGGTCTATCCGGCTGGTTGCGACCAGGGCGCCCGCAAGGAGCATTGCCAGTGTGGCGATGACGCCGGCCGCCGGACGCGAGATGATCATGACTATCACGGCGTAGACGCCCGCCACCGCGAAGGCGACGGACCCGAGGCTAAGGCCGGCGACGGTCCGCAGGCTCGGGCGCAGCTCGGACCGGAAATCGGTGAGCTTCTTCGCCTGCCATTGCCGGGCGATCTGGCCGACACGGTAGGAGATGAGCCAGTTAACGGAGCCGAGTCGCAGGTCGGGCTGAGGGTAGAGCGACAGGATCTCATCCTTGAGGGACGTGCGCAGGCCGGCCGTGTCGCTGTGCCACTTCTTCTTAGGCGTGGCCGGCCGTGGGGCATGCTTGCTGAATTCCTTCCGCAGGTGGTCATTGACCACCCGGATGAACTTCTTGCGCCGCGCCTGGGTTCGCTCGGCCTCCTCGGTCTCTTCGTCGGTTTCATCCAGTTCGGCTGGGCTAGCGGTCCCGGCCTGGCTCCGATACCGTCCTTGCTCGACCTGAGCCCGGCCGATCTCCCGCTCCTTCTCGGCGAGCCGGATGCGCACGGCGAGGAAGGCGATCGCCGCCGGGCCCGCGCTGGCGGCCCCTGCGACGAGCCCGAGGGCGACCAGGACCGCGGCTAAGACGCCCGCGCTCTGCAGCAGGATGATCCAGTACACGAGCGAGGCGAGGCCCAACACCAGCCCGGCCCCGCACAGCACGCGAGCACCGGTCGTCAGGTCGGGCTTCGGCGACTGCCGCTCCCGCGGTTTCTCCGGAGTGGGCTCGAAGAATTTCCAGGCGCGGTTCTGGCGGTCCTCACTCATCCGCCTGAGGACTGCGTCCTCGGCCGAGTACGCCTCGCGCTGATCGGCCTGGCCGGCCACGAGGAGGACGTCCAGGTGCCGGCCGATCCTGTCCTGGCACCTCTCGCTGAGCGACTTGTACTGGCCGAGCACCCGGCTCAGCGTCGGCTCCGGCCTCCCGGTTCGTTCCTGCCGGCGCAGGCAGGCCAGCAGCCGCCAGACGAGGTCGCACCCCGGCAGCCACTGGTCATCAGCTGCACTCGCATCCCGCAAGCTCCAAGCGAGCTTAACGCCGGTGAAGTCGTCGGCCGTGAGCTGCTCCAGCGGTCGGCCGCTGAGGATCGCCAGCATCCAGTGGAACGCGATGTGGTTGGCCGTGATCTTGTCGTCGTGCGGGTCGACATCGTCGCCGCCTCGATAGTCGTGCTCGACCGCGTCCTTGATGAGCTCCGCCGCCCGCTCGGTCGCCCCGCCCTCGAGAAACCGGAACGCGACGAGGTAGCGTTCCCCTGGCTGCTGGTTGTCGGTGACGGTGTAGTAGACGTCGCCCGTGACGAAACCGAACTGGGCGCCTACCGAGGCATCGCCGCTCGCGCTGTTGAAGGACGACTGACCCGACCCTGGATCCGGCGGAGGCGGCGCGTCGGTCATGTCAGGCCCTTCACGGTCGCCACCACCTCGGCAAGCTGCGCGAGCACCTTCAGGCCTTTACTGAGCACCTCCCCCACTCGGCGGAGCCGTTCCATCAGCCCGGTTGTGTCGCCGCGGACTGCGGCGGGCACCAGCTCGGCTGCCGCGGCCAGCTCGGCCGCGGCGAAGTCGGCATCGGACGGGCTGAGTTCCTCCCGCTCGCGGGCCGCGGCCACCGCGGCCTTCAGCTCGTCGATCATCACGGCCAGTTCGCTGGCGATGTCGGTGCCGGGGCCCGGCCGGACCGAGTGGATGCCCTGCACGTGAGCGTTCCCACTTACGAAGCCGAACTGCGCGCCGACCTGAGCGTTGCCGCTGGCTTTGTTACTGCTCTTCTGTTCTGCTGTCACGGCGCCTCGCATCTCATGGCCAGCGACCAGCCAGCGCGGACGAGAGAAGAAGCCGATAGCCCGAACCGGGAACAACCTCCTGCTATTTACTAGACGGGCGATACGGGGCGCTGTCAATGGCTGATATAGGCAAGTAGCGGACGGCCACTGCGAGCGTGAAGCGCGCGACGCACCGCGGTACGCGAGCAAGCGCTTGGGAGGTTCGCGGTCGACCAGCCATAATGTCGCCGTGACCACCACGCGAAAGAGCACGGCGGCCGGTCAGGCCGAGACTACCGACGGGGGCACCAACGGCGGCGCCCGTTCGCAGCGGCGCGCCGACGTGGTCAGGCTCGCGGGGGAGCTGTTCGCGGAGAAGGGCTTCCGGGCGACCACCGTCCGCGAGATCGCGGACGCGGCCGGCATCCTGTCCGGCAGCCTCTACCACCACTTCGACTCCAAGGAGTCGATCGGTGACGAGATCCTGTCCGGCTTCCTGAACGACATCCTGGCCGCCTACCGCGGCGCGGTCGCCGGGGCCGATGACCCGCGCGACGCGGTGGAGCGGATCGTCCGTACCAGCAGTCACACGCTGGCCAGGCACCGGGCCGCGCTGACGATGCTGCAGAACGACTGGAGCTACTTCTCGACCCAGCCGCGGTTCGCGTACCTGCGCAAGGACCTGCGCGAGATCGAGCGCATCTGGATGACCCAGCTGCAGCGCGGCGTGGACGCCGGGCTGTTCCGCGCCGACCTGGACGTCAAGATCACCTACCGGCTGCTGCGGGACATCCTCTGGCTGCCGATGAACGCACTGCAGGCCGGGGGATTCGGCACCGACCAGGTCGTCGACTCGTTCCTGAAGCTGCTGTTCGACGGCATCACCAGCCCGGCCGCCCGGGCCAAGGCCGAGCGCGGCACGGCGGCGCCAGGCCTAGCCAGCCGCGGCCCAGACGGTGTGCTGCGGGTGCCAGTCATCCCGCCCGGCCGTCCGGGTGAGCAGGCAGCGCCCGATGAAGAACTCGTAGAACAGGCCGGCGGCGAATCCCTCGGGTTCTGACCGTACCTCCGCTCGGCGAAGAACTGCGCCGCGGACCGGCGGGTGAGCGCGCCGTCGTCGACCCGGCGGGCCTCGCCGGTCAGGTAGAACGCGTCCTCGTTGTCGGTGGTCGCGAACGAGTGCAGCGCGTACCGGGGGTCGCGGTCCAGATCATCCCGCTTGCGCGACGGGATGATGTGCGCGACGAGCCGTCCTTCGATGATCATCGGGCAGAACGGATGCAGCCGCGGTCCGCCGTCCGGCCGGACCGTGGACAGGAAGGCGAGTCCCACGCCGAACTGATACATCAGGTCGCGCCCGGCCCCGGCCAGGTCGGGACGGGCCTGTTCGAAGGCGCTCCAGCCGATTGACGTCATGGCCGGAATCGTGCCATAACTGACCGGCACCGGGGCGCCGGGCCGGGATCTGCCCGCCGCATCCGGCACCTGTTACCCTGACCAAGCAAGCGTTTGGTACAGACACCGCGGACCGCGGGAGCGGCTGGCGGTGCGGCCGGAGAGGTTGAGGATGGGCCGTCTGGACGGGAAGGTCGCGCTGATCACGGGCGGCGCGCGGGGCATGGGCAAGTCGCACGCGCGGCACTTCGTCGCCGAGGGCGCGAAGGTCGTGCTCGGTGACCTGCTGGACGACAAGGGCAAGGCGCTGGCGGATGAGCTGGGCGAGGACAACTGCCGCTACGTCCACCAGGACGTGACCAGCGAGGACGACTGGGCGGCGGCGGTGCGAGCGACGACGGACGACGTTCGGCCCGCTGAACGTCCTGGTCAACAACGCCGGCATCCTGCTGAACAAGAAGATCGCGGACATGAGCCTGGCCGAGTTCCGCAAGGTCATCGACGTCAACCTGATCGGCGAGTGGCTCGGCGTCAAGAGCGTCATCGAGCCGATGACTGCGGCCGGCGGCGGCTCGATCGTCAACATCTCCTCGGTCGAGGGCTTCCACGGCGCCGGCGGGCATGTCCGCCTACAGCGCGAGCAAGTTCGGCGTCCGCGGCATCACCCGGTCGGCCGCCCAGGAACTCGGCAAGCTCGGCATCCGGGTCAACTCGGTGCACCCCGGCGGGATCATGACGACGATGACGGCGACGGCATTCGAGACGTTCACCGACATCGCCGACGGCGAGGGCTTCATGCGCTCGCTGCCGATCGCGCGGTTCGCCAAGTCCGCGGAGGTCTCGCCGCTGGTGGTCTTCCTGGCCTCGGACGAGTCCTCGTACTGCACGGGCAGCGAGTTCGTCGTGGACGGCGGCATGCTCTCGGGTCCCGGTTACTGAGCGAAGGAGCGCACATGTCGGAGCCGGTGCGCCTGGACGGACGCGTTGCCATCGTGACCGGGGCCGGGAACGGGCTGGGCCGGGCCGAGGCGCGGGCCCTGGCCGCGGCCGGCGCCCGCGGTGGTCCTGAACGACCTGCCCGGCGACGCGGTCGACGCGGTGGCCGCCGAGGTCGAGGCGGACGGCGGCACCGCGGTGGTCAGCGCGGGTGACATCGGCGAGTGGTCCACCGGCGAGGAACTCCTGGGGCACCGCCATCCGCGAGTTCGGCCAGCTCGACATCCTGGTCAACAACGCCGGCGTGCTGCGAGACCGGATGATCTTCTCGATGTCGGAGCAGGAGTGGGACCTGGTGCTGCGGGTCCATCTGCGCGGGCACTTCATCACGTCGCGGCTGGCCACGGCGCACTGGCGGGAGCAGAGCAAGCAGGCAGGCGGGCCGGTGTACGCCCGGATCGTGAACACCTCGTCCGAGGCGTTCCTGCTCGGCTCGTCCGGCCAGCCCAACTACTCGGCCGCCAAGGCGGGCATCACCGCGCTCACCGTGACGACGGCCCGCAGCTGCGCCCGGTACGGAGTCCGGGCGAATGCGATCTGCCCGCGGGCGCGCACCGCGATGACCGCTGAGCTGATGGGCTCGGCCCCCGAGGCCGGCCCGGACCCGCTCGCGCCGGAGTACGTCGCCCCCCTCGTCACGTACCTGGCCAGCCCGGCGGCGGCCGGCATCAACGGCGAGGTGTTTGTGGTGCACGGCGGCGTAGCGGCGCTGATGGCGCCGCCGTCGATCCGGGAGGTGTTCCGCGCGGCCGAGCACGGATCGGCCGACGGGATGTGGACCCCGGACTCGGTCGCGAGCGCCCTGGACGGATTCGCCACCGGCCCGGCCGTCGCCGGCTTTGCCTGCGAGGAGGCGAACTCGCTGGCCACGGAGACGATCGGATTCGCATAGACCTGACCAAAGCATCGTTAAGTTTCCTGCAAAGAGCCCGCTGACCTGTGCGAATTCGCCGGATTCTTGCGTCTTAGGAGGCAGACGCAGTTTCCGGCTGACCGACGGGGGTTCCCAGTGCGCAGGCGCGCTAGCGGGCTTGTCGCGTGCGCAGCTATCGCCGGGATCGGCGGCACGGTCATCGGGCTCAGGATCTCTCATCTCGTCCAGTTCGATGACACGGTTCCTGGCCGGAGCGGTAGCGGCGCGGGCCCAGGATGACGTACCGGCAGGAACTGTGCCTCTTCCATGCGATCAGGAAGGTTGTTCCGAGGGGCGCAGCGATCTACCTGCCCGGCAACAACGCGGCGCATACCCAGCGGCTGTCCGAGCTGTCCACGCTCTGGGCGACACCAGAGGAGCAGCGGCGCGCCGCCCGGTGGCTCCTGACGATCACGAAGCTGGACGCCAGGCACCGTGAGCGATCGCTCCGCGGCGTCACGCAGTACCCGGTGCTACGGCGAGCTCCTGCGTGGCCCGGCAGATATGAAGCCCGCGCTCGTGCTGGTGGTGTACCTCGCGGTTCCCGGCCTGCTGCCGGCCCTGGTGGTGGCGCGCCGCTCGCCGGTCGTCATCTTCCTGGCTCCGCTCGTCGGCGCGGCGATGGCGGCCCTGGCAGCCGGGATCGAGCTCGCGGTCGGCGGCACGCTGCTGCGCTGCTATCTGCTGGTCGCGGTGATCGTCAACGCGGGCGCCGTCGGCTGGTGGCTGGCTGCCGGGCGCCGGACGCGCTGGCAGAGCCCGCCGCTGGGCTGGTCCGCGCTCACCGCTGCGGTCATGGCCGGCGCCCTGGTAGTACCCGCTGGCCGCCGTTGCGGGTGCCGGCGATGGGCTGGGACACCAACTCCATCTGGCTGATGCACTCGCTGATGGTCGCCGGCGGGCATCACGTCCTGCTCACGGGCCTGCAGAACCCGGCAGATTTCTTCGACAACCCGGACTACCCGCCGCTGTTGCCCGCCGCCAACGCGCTCGAGCTGCTGCAGTTCGGCCCGGCCACGCTGCACAGCGCCGTCGTGGTGACCGAGCTGCTGACCGCGTGCGCGGTCGCGGCCGTCGGCTGCCTGATCGCGACCGCCGTCCGGACCGCCAGCCGAGCGGCCCGGCTCGGTGCGCTGGCTGTCGGCGGCGTCGTCTGCCTGGCGGCATTCGCGGTCGCGGACCCGTTCGCCGTCGACGGGTACACCGACCCGATGTGGGCCGCCGCGGCCGCGGCGGCGATCATCTGCGGGCTCGTGCTGCCGCGCGCACCGCAGTCCTTGCTGCTGGCGTGGATCTTCGCGGTGGTCGCCAGCCTGACCAAGAACGAAGGGACTCACCAGCGCGCTGGTCATCCTCGCGCTCATCGCGCTCCGGTATCAGCCGCTCGCGCGGAGCTGGCGGTCGGGCCGCCAGTGGGCCGGGCCTGGGGCGAAGGCGTGGCACGCGAGCCGTCAGGGGCGCCCGGGCGGCTACGTCCTGGTCCCGGCGCTTCCGGGGCTGGCCTGGGCCGCGCTCGCCCGACACCTCGGCCTGCAGAACAGCTTCTTCATCCGCAACGCGGGCCGGGAGAGCCTGGGCTACCGCGCCGGGACGACGATCTCCGGCATGGCCGCGCACCTGGGCGTGCTGCCGGCGGCGCTCGCCGTGCTGATCATCGGCTGCTGCTTCCTCCGCGGTCAGCGGCGTACGGGCCGGGCCTGGCCAACCCGGCCTGGCTCTGGCTGGCCTGGCTCGGCTCGCTCGTCGACCATCTTCGCCACGTATGTGTTCGGGGACATGGGGATCCGGATCTGGCTGCGGACCAGCGTGGACCGGACGACGATATTCGCGCAGCTGCTCCTCTACGCCGAGATAGCGCTCTGGCTGGTGGTCGCCCTTGACGCCGCGACCGGCCGACGCACAGGTCATCGCCGCAGCGATGAGTTCTCGCGGTCTGCGTCGTTTCATCTGCAGCACATCACCGCCGCGGACCGGCGCGGGACCTGATCCCGCCCGGCCGCCCGATCTGGGAGGCTGCTCTCGTGGACTACAGGCTGGAAAACGTGATCATCCCGGTGACCGACGTCGACCGGGCGAAGAATTTCTATCTGGAGAACGCCGGCTTCAACGTGGACGTCGACTACGCCGCGGGCGAGGACTTCCGGATCGTGCAATTCACGCCGCCGGGCTCGGCCTGCTCGGTCACGCTGATGCGCAACCCGGACGCGGCCGGATCGGTACAGGGGCTGCACCTGGTCGTGACCGACATCGATGCGGCGCACGCCGACCTGGCCGGCCGCGGCGTGCCGGTCAGCGACCCGTTCCACTTCGACGAGGGCGGGCAGCATCCGGGTCACCATCCGACCCGCGCGCGGTTCGGCACGTTCCTGACCTTCAGCGACCCGGACGGTAACTCGTTCCTCGTGCAGGAGGCCGGGCCGGCCGAGCCGCAGGCGTGACCGGCGCGGGCGCCGACACTGGTCAGCTGGCGGCGGCCGCGGCGGCTGGCGACGAAGCCGCCTTCGGGCGACTCACCGGGCCGCACCGGCGCGAGCTGCACGTGCACTGCTATCGCATGCTGGCGTCCTTCGACGACGCCGAGGACGCGGTGCAGGAGACGCTGCTGCGAGCCTGGCGCGGGCGGCCCGGGCTGGCGGCGGGCGAGCACCGGGCCTGGCTGTACCGGATCGCGACGAACGTGTGCCTGGACGCGCTGCGGGCCAGATCGCGACAGGCCAGGCTCGTGCAGTCGTACGCGGACCTGCCCTGGCTCGAGCCTTATCCCGACCGGCTGCTGGACGAGGTGACGGCCCGCTCTGACCAGCCCGAGCAGGCCGCCATCGGCCGGGAGACGATCGAGCTGGCGTTCCTGTCCGCGCTGCAGGTACTGCCGCCGCGGCAGCGGGCCGCGCTGATCATCCGGGACGTGCTGGGCTGGCCCGCGGCCGACACCGCGGCGCTGCTGGACACCAGCGTCGCGGCCGCGAACAGCGCGCTGCAGCGGGCCCGCGCGATCATGCGCGAGCACCTGCCGCCCGAGCGGTCGGACTGGCAGCCGCGGCCGCCGTCGGCCGCCGAGCGCGAGCTGCTCGAGCAGTTCATCGCCGCGCACGAGCGGCTCGACGCGGCGGCCGTGGCCAGGATCGCTTCCCGGCAGATCCGGGTCACCATGCCGCCCTACCCGTACCGCTACGACGGCACCGACGGAATCGCGCCGCTGCTGGAGCGGGCGTTCGGGCCAGACCGGGATGGCGACTGGCGGCTGCGGCCAACCGGAGTCAACCGGATGCCGGCCGCGGCCAGCTATCTGCGCCGCCCCGGAGACATCAAGTTCCGGCCGTTCAAGCTTGACGTGCTGCGGGTCGAGGGCGAGGTCATCGCCGAGATCACCACGTTCGGGCCGGCGCTGTTCGGCGCGCTCGGGCTGCCGTCCGTGCTCCCGGAATAGGTGAGCGCCGGGCCTTCTCGGCGCTGCCCCTGCAGGCGCCCAGGGTCCCGGCGCACACCGCGTACCTGCAGATACCGCACCGGCCGTCAGTCGGGAAGGAGGAGTCCCCGACCGCAACTTCACTCTGGCAGCCGGCGGTGTGCTGGCGCTTTGCTGCCGGTTCGCGCGCTGTTACCCGGTAAGGGCGGTGGCTTCCGCGGGCTGCCCCGTGCTATCCGGCCGAGCGTTATCCGGCCGGGTGCTATCCGGCGGGCCGGGCCATCGGGCAGGTCGGCGGTCTCATGCAGCCGGGCCCGGATCCGGTCCGCGTCCGGATGCTGCAGGTCACCGAGCATCTCCAGCGCCTGCTGCCAGGTCTCGCGCGCGCCCGCCACGTCGCCCGCCCGGTCGTGCGTGTCGCCGACCGCGATCAGGCAGTAGGCCTGGCCCCAGAGGTCACCGAGCTCAGCCGACAGCATCAGCGACTGCTGGAAGCTCGCGATCGCCTCGACGTGCTCGCCCAGCTGCTGGTGCACCGTGCCGAGGCTGTGCCAGGCATCGGCCATGCCGCCCATGTCACCGAGGTCGCCGTACAGCTCGACCGCCTGGGTGCAGTGATCGCGGCCCTGCTCGCCGTTCCCCAGCCGGGCCTGCTCCAGCCCGACCAGGTGCAGCATGTAGGCCTCGCCGGTCTGGTCGCCGGCGGTCCGGAAGATACCCAGCGCCTGCTCGCCGTGGTGCAGCGCTGCACCGTGATCGCCCTTGCGGCCCAGCGAGATGCACATGCCCAGGTGCGCCGATCCCTGGCCGGGCAGGTTCCCGGCCTGCGCCGAAGTGATCCAGCGCCTGCTCGTTGTGGGCGAGGCCGTCGTCGATGTCGCCGGACAGGCTGCAGACCTGCGCCATCCGGTGATGCGTCCAGCCCAGGCCGTTGTGATCCTGCAGCCGCCCGGCGGCGGCCAGCGCGATGTCGTTGACCGCGGCCCAGTCCTGCCAGAGCCCCTGACCGTCGAGGAAGCTGCGCAGTGTCCACGGCAGCTGCCAGGCCGCGGCGTCCAGCCCGGCCGCGTCCGCGAGCCGGACAACCGCGAGCAGCACCTGCAGCTCGGCCCGGAACCAGGCCAGCGCGTCGTCCCGGCAGGCTGGCCGCTCGGGGGTGACGCCGTCCAGCGGCGGGGCCAGCACGATCGGGTGCCCGAGCGGGGCGAGCAGCAGGGTGGCTGCGTGCGCCGTCTGCAGGTAGTGATCGACCAGCTGCGACACGGCCGCCGGCCGTTCGCCGGCGGCCTGGCTCGCCTGCTCGGTGGCGTAGGCGCGGAGCAGGTCATGCAGCACGAAGCGGCCGGCGCCGTGCTCGATCAGCAGGCCCGCGGCCGCGAGCTCGGCGAGCGCGCGGCGGGCCTCCGGCCGGCGGAGGCCAGCCAGGCTGGCCGCCGCGGCCAGGCCGATGTCCGGACCGGGATGGACGCCCAGCAGCCGGAACATGCGCGCGGCCGGCTCGGCCAGCTGGCGGTAGGACCAGGAGAACACCGCCCGGATGCTGGTCGCCTGATCGCCGGTGTCGAGCGCGTCGAGCCGGTCCTGCTCGTCACTGCCAGCTCGCCGGCGAGCGCGGCGAGCGACAGCCCCGGCCTGGCCTCCGCGCGCGCCGCGGTGATGGCGAGGGCCAGCGGCAGCCGCGCGCACAGCCGGATGATCTGGCGGACCGCGGCCGGGTCGCGTTCCGGTCCGCTCCGCGCCGAGGCGGGCGGCGAGCAGCGCCTGGGCGTCCTGCTCGGCCAGCAGGTCCAGCGGCACGGCGCCCGCGGCCTCGGTCGCGATCAGGCCGGACAGCGATGACCGGCTGGTGACCAGCACCACGCAGCCTGGCCCGCCGGGCAGCAGCGGCCGGACCTGATCGGAGTCGCGGGCGTTGTCGAGCACGATCAGCATCCGCCGGTCGGCCATCAGCGTGCGGTACAGCCCGGCCTGCGCGTCCTGGGTGTCCGGGATCTGGTCGCGGGCCACGCCGAGCCCGTTCAGCAGCAGCCGGATGGCCTCGCCCGGCGTGACCGGGCCCCGGTCGGGTCGTAGCCGCGCAGGTTGACGTGCAGCTGACCGTCGGGGAAGTGGCAGGCGGCGCGGTGCGCCCAGTGCACGGCGAGGGCCGTCTTGCCGATGCCGGCCGTACCGGTGATCACCATGACCGTCTCGGTGTCCGCGCCGTCCGGGTCGCCCAGCATGTTGTCGAGTTCCAGCAGCTCGGCGTCGCGGCCGGCGAAGTGCCGCACCTTCGCGGGTAGCTGCCGGGGCGTGACCGGGTCCTTCGGGCCGGCCGCGGCCGGGCTCTGCGCGGGCGCCGTCGCCGGCGCGCCGTCCGCCGATCCCTGGCCGTCCGCCTGCCCCTGGCCGTTCCCTGGCTGCTGTCCGTTCGCCGGATCACCGCCGCCGGTTGCCGTCCCGTCTGGCCCGGACTGCGCGGGCACCGCGCGCGAACGGCCGGGACCGGCCGCGCTTCGCTCCGTTCCCGGACTGAAGTCGAGCGCAGGATCGGCCGCCAGTATCCGCCGCTGCAGGGCTTGCAGCTGCGGGCCCGGATCGAGGCCCAGCTCGTCGTTCAGCAGCTGGCGGGCGTGCTGGTAGGCGGCGAGCGCGTCACCCTGGCGGTCGCACCGGTAGAGCGCGAGCATGAGCTGCGCGCGCAGCCGCTCGCGGAGCGGGAACTGGGCGATCAGGCCGGGCAGCTGCGCGGCCAGGTCGCTGTGCCGGCCGGCGGCCAGTTCGGCCGCACCCTGGTCCTCGAGCACCGCGAGCCGCTGCTCCTCCAGGCCGGCGGCCTCGGCGGCGAGCCGCGGGCAGGCGTCGGCGACGTCGCCCAGAGCCGGGCCGCGCCACCAGTGCAGCGCCTGCCGCAGCATCGGCCGGCCGCGCCTTCGGGATCGTGCGCGGCCGCCAGCTGCCGGCCGTGCCTGGCCATCGCGGCGAACGCGCGGACGTCGAGCTCGCCGTCGTGCAGCTCGAGCATGTAGCCCGGCGGCGCGGTGACCACCCGGGAGGTGCCGCGCCCCGGCTCCAGCTCGGCCAGCCGCCGGCGCAGCTGGTGCACCTGCACGTGCAGGTTCTTCTCCCGCTGCCGGGACGCCTCTTCCTGCCAGAGCGCGTCGATGAGCGCGCCGACGGAGACGACCTGATTGGCGCACAGGGCGAGCATCGCGAGCAGGATGCGCAACCCTGGCTGGGAAATACCGGACGGGTGCAGCCGGAAACGTACACGTCAACCGGCCCGAGCAGCCGGACCATTAGCGCCCTATTGCTGCCCGATTCATCCTCCATACCAGCAGAATACTTAACCATGGATAAATAAGGCCAGGTCGTCGCTTTCTAACCGGTGCTATTCACCGGGTCGTCCCGCGCCGTTCGATGACGCGAGACGACCCAATTGGGGCGCAGAGCCCTACATCATCTCGTCGGTGAATGGCAGCAGGACGGTCTTGACCTCGGTGTACGCCTCGATCGCGGTGCGCCCGCCCTCGCGGCCGATACCGGACTGCCGGTACCCGCCGAACGCCGCGTGCGGCTCCAGCTGATAGCCGTTGATGCCGACGGTTCCGGCCCGCAGCGCCTTCGTCGTCCGCATCGCCCGCTTGAGGTCGTTGGTCCACACGGTCGCGGCGAGCCCGTACTCGGTCGCGTTCGCGATCTTGATGGCCTCTTCCTCGTCGGTGAACGGGATCACCGAGAGCACCGGGCCGAATACCTCTTCCCGCGCGATCGTCATGTCGTTGTGCACGTCGGTGAAGAGCGTCGGCGCGACAAAGTTGCCCGCCGCCAGGTCGCCCTCACTCGCGGCCGCCGCCGCACACCAGCCGGGCGCCCTCTTCCTGGCCTTTCTCGATCAGGCCGAGCACGCGGTCGAGCTGGCGGGGGTTGATCAGCGGCGAGGAACTGACGGCCGGGTCGAACGGATTGCCGTAGGTCACCATTCCGGCGATCATTTCCGAAGTCCCGAGGAACTCGTCGACCGCGTCCCGCTGCACCAGCGCCCTGGTCTGGGCCAGGCAGACCTGGCCGGACAGGCCCAGGGTCACGGTGCCCATCGTCATCATCGCGGACGTCGCGACGTCGGAGTCGGCGAAGACCAGCGCGGGGCTCTTGCCGCCGAGTTCGAGGCTGACCCGCTTGAACGTGCCCGCCGACGCCTCGATGATCTTGCGGCCGACAGCGCGGCTGCCGGTGAAGGAGATCTTGTCCACCAGCGGGTGGTGAATCAGCGCGTCGCCGGTGGGGTCGCCGGGGCCGGTGACGACGTTGAGGACGCCGGCCGGGAGGCCTGCCTCCTCGATCAGCCGGACCAGCCGCAGCACCGAGAACGTGGCGTACTCCGACGGCTTCAGCACGACCGTGCAGCCCGCTGCCAGGGCGGGGGCGAGCTTCTGGGCGGTCAGCAGCAGCGGGGCGTTCCACGGCACGATCGCGCCGACGACGCCGATGGGCTCGCGCAGCGTCAGCACCATGTGGTCGCCGCCCTGGAAGGCCGGCAGCGTCTCGCCCGCCAGCTTGTCCACCCACCCGGCGTGGTGCTCGAACACGTCCGCGACGAACCCGTAGGACATGCCGTAGACGCCGCCGAACGAGAGCGGGACGCTGTTGTCCAGCGCCTGCAGGGCGAGCAGTTCGTCGCCGTGCTCGCGGACCAGGTCGGCGATCCGGCGCAGCAGCTTGCCGCGCTCGCCGGCCCTGGTCTTCGGCCACGGCCCCTCGTCAAACGCCTTCCGGCGGCCAGCACCGCGCGGTCGACGTCCTCCGGCCCCGGCGATCGGGAACGACGCGACGTCCTCGCCGGTGGCCGGGTGATTGTGCGTCCAGGTCTGTTCGGTCAGCGACGGTCCCCAGGTCCCGTCGATCAGCAGTTGGCCGTCGGAAAGGCCGGTTTCATCTCGATGTGGCTTGATCGAAGCAACCATGCGGCTCGCCCCTCAACTGAAACGTGTTCTACTTCCACGGAGGGTATAACGAACCGTGCGTGACGGCTAGGAAAGCGGGCGGCTCACCGCCGCCGTGCACGAGCAGGCTGGCCCCGGAGACGTAGCCGGCCGCGGGCGATGCCAGGAACATGCACGCGTGGGCGATGTCGGCCGGGGTCGCCATCCGCCGTAGCGGCACGGTCGCGGCGACCGCCGCGGCGATCTGCTGGTCGCCGTAGTGGCCGTGCTCGGCCTCGGTCGCGACGAAGCCGGGGACGACGCTGTTCAGCCGGACCCGCGGCGCCCACTCGATCGCCAGGCTGGTCACCAGGTGCTGCAGGCCGGCCTTCGCGGCCCCGTAGGCGGCCGTGCCGGGCGAGGGCCGGGTGCCGCTGACGCTGCCGATCATGACGATCGAGCCGCCGTCGGGCTGGTCCCGCATGACGGCGTTCGCGGCCTGCGCGCAGTGCAGCGGGGCGATCAGGTTCAGCTCGATGATCTTGGCGTGGTAACGCGGCGACGCCGTGGCCGCCGGCCGCCTCCGGGGAGCCGCCGGCATTGCAGATCAGCACGTCGATCCGGCCGAACTGCTCGGTTGCCGCCTCGATCAGGGCGCTCGCCTGATCCGGGTCGCGCACGTCGGCCTGGCGGAACCGGGCGGCGCGGCCGTCAGCGACCGGGAGCGCGGCTTCGTCGTCGGGCGGCGTGCGGCCGCAGACGAGCACGTCGGCGCCGGCCGCGAGAAACGCCCGGGCGATGCCCGCGCCGATGCCGCGGGTTCCGCCCGGTGATGACGACCGCCTGGCCCGCGAACTCGCCCTCGCTCTGCATGGCCGTCATGTTAGGTGACGGCGGGCCCGCAGTCGGGTGAGCCGGGCTTGAGTGTCAGAGCGCCTCAATACGGTGAACGCATGCCCATGAAGGTCGCTGAGGTAATCCGCTTACTGAAGGCGGACGGTTGGGTGCTGAAACGAACCGGCGGCTCGCACCGGCATTACGCGCACCCAGCTAAGCCCGGACTGGTTACGGTGGCGGGGAAGCCGAGCGCTACCTTGAAGCCGAAGACGCAAGCGAGCATCCTGAAGCAGGCTGGCCTGTGATGGCGCGAGCCGGAGGGAGGGGCATGAGGGGCTACATTGTCGTCTTTGAGGGAGACGACGAAATTGGCTTTTCGGCATATTCACCCGATCTTCCGGGCGTCGTAGCCGCCGGAGACACTCGCAGCGAGACCGAGCAGCTGATGCTCGAAGCCATGGCTGAGCACATCGCGGTGCTCAGGCAGCAAGGTCAGCCGGTGCCGGAGCCCTCGGACGCGGACAGCGTCACGCTTCTTGACCCTGCGGCTGCCTGAGGCTGTCGGCTTCGCCGTCGTCGAGCGCCGCGACCTGGGGCGGCACGGTCGGCAGCTCGGTCGCGAAGTAGGACTGCGCGGCGGCGGTGGTGCCGACGTCCCGGCCGGCCGCCTCCGACATGTACCAGCGGTGCTCCAGGATCTCGTGGAAGATCTCCGGCGGCGCCAGCCGGTCGCGGAGCCGGTCCGGGACCGCGGCCACAACCGGGTCGTAGACGTCTTCCAGCCAGCGGTGCGCGGCCAGCGTCTGCGACACCGGGCTGCCGTCGCGCTGCTCCAGGTACGCGCGGAAGCTGGCGATGTCGTTGAGCAGCCGCTGAGCCTGGTGCTCCTCGGCGCTGATTCCTGTCTGCCGGAACAGCTCACGGCTGCTCTGCCCGGACTCGGCGACCTTCGTCCGGACCCGCAGCCGGGTCCCCGTCGCGCTCGGGATCAGCTCGACCTCGTCGGCGTCGAAACCGAGGTCGTTCAGGCACCGGAGCCGGTCGGCGATCCGGTACCGCTGCTCGGCGGGCTGGAAGATCTCCTCCCTGGTCAGCTCGTGCCAGAGCCGCTGGTACCGCCGGCCGAGCTCCTCGCTGACGTCGATCGGGTCCAGGTCGGCGGAGAGCAGCTCGCCGGCCTGCAGGTCCATCAGCTCCCCGCACACCCGCTCCATGGCGATGTCGAGGTCGAGGCCGCGCTGGCCGTCGGTGAGGGTCGGGTGCCGCTCGCTGGTCTCCGTGTCCACCAGGTAGGCCTCGAACGCGCCCGCGTCCGCGCGGAACAGCGCGTTCGACAGCGAGCAGTCGCCCCAGAAGAACCCGGACAGGTGCAGCCGGGCCAGCAGCTCGACCAGGGCGTCCAGCAGCCGGTCGGTCGGCGGCGCGCCCCGCGGCCGGGAGAACACCGCCCGGTACGTGCTCGCGTAGTCCAGGAACCTGGTGACCAGGACCGCGTCCATGTCCCGGCCGCGGTCGACGACGATCCCCACGACTTCGACCGCGGGGACGGCGAGATCAGCCAGCGCGCGCAGCAGGCGGTACTCGCGCCGGGCCAGATCCTCGCTGATGGATTTCAGCGCGTACAGCTCGCCGCTGTCGCTGACGAACCTGACGACGTGCCGGGACAGTCCGCGCTGGCGCACCTCGACCAGCCGCTCGTCCTGCCACTCTTCCAGCGACAGCTCCCAGGGCAGCGTCAGCAGCCCGGCCGCCTCGCCAGCGGGCGGGCTGAACACGAACCGCATGACTGTCGCTCCCTGCGTTGCGCTGTCCCCACAGTCTCGCGGCCGCGCCCGTGACTGCCAACCTCGGGCCCAGCTGGGGTGCGCCTGCACGGCCCGGGCCCCGGTGACGCTACGTCAGCACAACTCGATGCAACGGATCCCGCCAAAAGGACTGGCTGCGTCCGTTATCACGAGGCATCGAATGGAGTTACTCGGTAAACCGCGTCGTCAGCAGGTGAGCCTGACCGCCCTTCTCGGTAAGGGATTCGTCGGGGGCTGCTTCGACTGCTCGCGGACCGCCTGGCCAGAGCAATCGCCACGCCTCGCGAGCAATGAACGCGGCGCCAAGCGCCGCGACGCAGGCGGCGAGCAGGCAGCCTCCGGCTAACTCTTTGATCTTGGTCATGCAGCACGCTCTCCAGTAGAACGCCAGGGCCGCCAAGCCTGCTGGCAGCCGATCCGATGAAATCGCCCCTGGCCCCACTGCCCCGAAGCGCTCGACCTAGCGGTCTATCGCCGTGATGCACAATACGCCGGACCGCGGCATCGGTAAGTGCGCAATTGATGTATCGACGCATGTGGTCCCCTAGGCGCCGATTACGCCAATCTCGTAAATCTCAATGGCAGCTTTTGTCATTACTCGCTGGCTTATCGGGGGCCATAATGGGTCGCCGGACTTTGCCGCCGGTCAGGCGCTGCCGATTGAGTATGCCCGGTAGATGGTCTCGGTCGAGCGATCCCCGGCCGAGTCCGTCACGGTGGATCGAAGCGAGACGAATCCGCTGGCCGGGTCCTGCACGGCCGCGTGCCACGACGTCCCGTGGCCATGGGCGGCAATCCGGTGCCAGGTCTTGCCGCCGTTGAAGGAGACGTCAATGGTGACCGATCGCACCCGGTAGCGCGGCGGTGAGCGGTAGCCGTCCGCGTGCGCCGTCACGATCTGGATCGCGAGCGGTGTGCTCGCGCCGGCTGCGGCCTGGTTCTGCAGGTTGAGGCCGCCGGGCCGGAACCTGGTGGCGGTGACGGGCAGGAGCCGCGGATTGTTCTCCGGCGCCGGCTGCGGTGCGGCCCGGAATCTCCAGACCAGCGAGTCTCGGGGGGAGAGGATGCTCGCGGGGATCGTCTTGCCGGGGCTCTGCCGTCGCGAGGATATGCGCAGCGTGTACCAGCCTGCCCGGGTCAGGTTCACTCCGAGGTACCGGGTCCGACCCGACTGCGAGATCACTTCATGCCGGAGCACCCGGCCTGCGAGCGACAGGCTGACGGCGCTGACGTTGCAGCACACAAACGTCGCCTCGGCTGGATCGCTGATGGGATTGTCGGGCGAGAAGACGAGCTGGCGGCCCTGGATGGTCGGGAAATCCTGGGTTGGCCCCCAGCTGGCGGCGCCGAAGTTGATCGCATAGCTATGCCGGGCGTTGAGCTGGTGCCTACTCGTCCAGAAGGCTCGGTAGCTGTAGGCGATCGTGGTCCACGGACCGGCGCTCACGTACTCGGTCTCGGCCGGCCCGACCGACACCAGGCCGGCGAGACTGCACGGCTTGCCGCTCTCCAGATCGGCAAACTCGTAGCCTCCGACCACTTCGCCGGTGCGGAATTCGAATCGCACCTTGGCCAGGCCGGCCACGCTCGGGTGATACACCGGATGGCTCGGTATGCCACCACGGGACTGCCCGGTGATGAGGTAGGACGCGGAGCTGCCCTGCCAGGCGCTTGCGTATCCGAAGGTGAGGTCCTTGCTGCGGACCGGGACGACGTAGAGCGGGACCGGGCTGTCGGAGCCCGCTGAGGTCGCCTCATCCGTGCCGCCCACGAAACCGCCGCCGATGCACGCTTGCGCGAATGTGCTGGTGGCGGTGGCGCCGGGAACCGGCGGCCTGACCGTGACCAACTTGCCTGGCCGCGCGTCCAGGTCGATCGTCTCGCTCCGGCTGACATACACGCGGCGGGTGACGAGCGTGGTGCTGAGGAGCAGGTTGTCCGGCGGCCCGGAGGAGGTATCGATCTCGGCCGCGATCCAGGCCGGGCCGCGCGGAACCGATACTGGCTGCGACCGAGCCCAGATCGGCGACTGCTGTCTGGTGTAGATGACCGCGAAGACCGCGGTCTTCCGGCCGCTGCGGTCGATGGCGACGAGGTGGATCCGTGGTTTCGCCGCGGGCAGGCCCGTCACCGCCAGCGCGCCCGGCGCCACCAGGCCGGTGAGCGCGATGCCCGCGGCGGCCGCTAGTGCGCAGAACCGGGATGACGGCCTCATGTGTCCTCCAGCCACCGGCCAAGGGCCCCGTGCGCCCGGTTGGCATAACGGAATATTTAGGAACGATATAGGGGTAACGCGCGGGAAACTAGCAGCTCTTCTTGGCGGGCATGCGGCGGCCATGCATGATCTTGCCAGTGGGGTCAGGATGTTAACCTGGCTGCCCAAGCAAGCGCTAGGTATGGCCCCGAGTGAGGAGTCGGCGATGGGTATCGAGCTGCGCACAAGCAGCGACGGCGTCGCCGAGGTTACTATTGACTTCCCGCCAGTGAACGCGATCCCAGCGCAGGGCTGGCTGGATCTGGCGGACGCAGTGTCGGGGGCCGGCAAGGATCCCGGCGTGCGGGCCGTGGTCCTCGCTGCCGAGGGGCGCGGCTTCTGCGCGGGCGTCGACATCAAGGAGATGCAGCGCACACCGGGCCATGAGGCGCTGGTCGGCGCGAACCGCGGCTGCTTCGCCGCCTTCGCCGCGGTCTACGAGTGCCAGGTTCCGGTCATCGCGGCGGTCCAGGGTTTCTGCCTGGGCGGCGGCGTGGGCCTGGCCGGGAGCGCGGACATCGTGATCGCGGCCGACGACGCGACGTTCGGGCTGCCCGAGGTGGATCGCGGCGCGCTCGGCGCGGCCACGCACCTGGCCCGGCTGGTACCCCAGCAGCTGATGCGCGCGATGGTGTACACGTGCGAGCCCGTTCCCGCGCGGGACCTGCTCAGGTTCGGCACCGTGCTGGACGTGGTGCCGACCGAGGACCTGCGGGCGCGGGCCAGGGAACTGGCCGGGAAGATCGCCGCGAAGCACCCGCAGATCGTCCGGCTGGCCAAGCAGTCCCTGAACGGGATCGACCCGGTCGACATCAAGCGCTCGTACCGGTACGAGCAGGGGTTCACGTTCGAGCTCAACCTGACGGGAGTCTCGGATGAGGCACGGCAGGCCTTCGTGGACCGGGACCGGCATTGACTGACCCGGTGGCGTGCTGGTCGCCGCCATGACACCGGAGCAGATCGCCGGCGAGCTGCGGTCCGGGATGACGATCGGGATCGGCGGATTTGGCTCGCGGCGCAAGCCGATGGCGCTCGTCCGCGCGATCGCCGCCTCCGACGTATCCGACCTCACGATCGTCAGTTACGGCGGGCCCGACGTCGGGCTGCTGGTCGCCGCGGGCAAGGTAGGCAGGCTGGTGACCGGCTTCGTCACGCTGGACTCGATCCCGCTGGAGCCGCATTTCCGGCTCGCCCGGCAGGCGCGGCGCATCGAGCTGACCGAGCTGGACGAGGGCATGCTGCACTGGGGGCTGCTCGCGGCCGCGCACCGGCTGCCGTTCCTGCCGATGCGCGCCGGTCTCGGCTCCGACGTGATGCGGGTCAACCCGCAGATGCGCACGGTGCGCTCCCCGTACGCGGACGGGGAGGAGTTCGCCGCCGTGCCCGCGCTGCGGCTCGATGTGGCGCTGGTGCACATGAACCGGGCGGACTTGCGCGGGAACGGCCAGTACCTGGGCCCGGACCCGTACTTCGACGATCTGTACTGCCGCGCGGCCGACCGGGCGTTCATGTCGTGCGAGCGCATCGTGCCGACGGCCGAGCTCACGGCGCGGCGGGCCGCTGCAGAGCCTGCTGATCAACCGGTCCATGGTGTCGCGGCGTGGTCGAGACGCCGAACGGCGCGCACTTCACCAGCTGCGTGCCGGACTACGGCCGGGACGAGGAGTTCCAGGCCGATTACGCGGCGGCCGCGGCCGACCCGGAGCGCTGGCGCCAGTTCCACGCCACCTACCTGGCCGGGGACGAGTCCGCCTACCAGGAGGCGGTGGCGCAGCTTCCGCGCCGCGACGGTCCGAGCAGGCCGGGGCTCCGGCGTGACGCAGCGGGCCGGGCGGGCCGCGCCGACGCTGGCGGAGCTCTGCGTGGTGGCCTGCGCGGAGACGTGGCGCGGCGACGGCGCGATCCTGGCCAGCCCGATGGGCGTCATCCCGATGCTCGGCGCCCGGCTCGCGCAGCTGACGTTCGAGCCCGGCCTGCTGGTCACCGACGGCGAGGCGACCGTGCTGACGCCCGGCGACGACGGCTCGGCGGTGCTGGCCACCGACGGGGGCAGGGTGACCGAGGGCTGGATCCCGTTCCGGGACGTGTTCACGCTGCTCGCCGCCGGCCAGCGGCACATCATGATGGGCGCCTCGCAGCTCGACCAGTTCGGCAACCAGAACATCTCCTGCATCGGCGACTGGGCCAGGCCGAAGGCGCAGCTGATCGGCGTGCGCGGCGCGCCGGGCAACACCGTGAACCACCCGGTCAGCTACTGGGTGCCGCGGCACTCGCGCCGGGTGTTCGTCGACCAGGTCGACATGGTCAGCGGGGTCGGCTACGAGCGGCGCCGCGGCGCTGAGCCCGGCGATCACGCGGCTTCCACGAGCTGCGCACCGTCGTGACGAACCTGGCGGTGCTGGACTTCGGCGGTCACGAGCACGCGATGCGGCTGCGGTCGGTGCATCCCGGGCGTCTCCGTCTCCGACGTGGCCGACGCGACCGGCTTCGTGCTGGCCGCCCCGCTGGAGGTGCCGCAGACCAGGCTGCCGACCGCGGCCGAGCTGGCCATCATCCGCGACCAGCTCGATCCGGACCGCCGCCGCGACCAGGAACTGGCGTGACCGCGGACTGCGGCGCCCGGCCCGGCCCGGCCCGGCCCGGCCCGGCCGGACCCGCTGCCGACCCGGCTCACCGCGCTGACCGGCATCCGGTACCCGATCGTGCAGACCGGCATGGGCTTCGTCGCCGGCGCCAGGCTCGCGGCGGCCACGTCGCAGGCCGGCGGCCTCGGCATCATCGGCTCGGCGACGATGACGATGGACGCGCTGCGCGACGGCCGTCACCGAGGTGAAGGAGCGCACGGACGCGCCGTTCGGCGTCAACCTGCGCGCCGACGCGCCGGACGCCGCGGAGCGGGTCGAGCTGATCATCCGCGAAGGCGTCCGGGTGGCGTCGTTCGCGCTCGCGCCGCGGCGCGAGCAGATCGAGCGGCTGAAGGACGCCGGGCGTCATCGTCATGCCGTCGGTGGGCGCGCGGCGGCACGCGGAGAAGGTCGCGCAGTGGGGCGCGGACGCGGTCGTGGTGCAGGGCGGCGAGGGCGGCGGGCACACCGGGCCGATCCCGACCAGCCTGCTGATCCCGCAGGTGGTGTCCGCGGTCGACATCCCCGTCGTGGCGGCGGGCGGGTTCTTCGACGGCCGCGGGCTGGTCGCCGCCCTCGCCTACGGCGCCGAGGGCATCGCGATGGGCACCCGGTTCCTGCTCACCACCGACAGCCCGGTGGCCGACGCGGTGAAGCAGGTGTACCTGGCCAGGACGCTGACCGACACGGTCGTCACGACCCGGGTGGACGGGGTGCCGCACCGGGTGCTGCGCTCGGCGCTCGTGGACGGCCTGGAACGATCCGGGCAGGTCGCCGGGCTAGCGCGGGCAGTGCGGAACGCCGCGGCGTTCCGCAGCCTGTCCGGTCTGTCCTGGCGCGAGATGCTGCGCGAGGGCGCCGCCATGCGCCGCGGCAGCGAGCTGACCTGGAGCCAGGTCCTGATGGCGGCCAACACGCCGATGCTGCTCAAGGCCGCGATGGTGGACGGCCGGCCGGATCTCGGCGTGATGGCGGCGGGCCAGGTGGTCGGCCTGATCGACGACGTGCCGTCGTGCGCGGAGCTGATCGAGCGCATCATGACCCAGGCCCGGGACAGCCTGGCCCGGCTGCGGGCCTACTCCTGACCGCTACTGCGATTCGTTGTGGTAGCTGGCCTTGTTCGCGGCGGTCAGGACGACCCAGACCTGCCCCGGCGTGAAGTTCAGCGGCTTGCCGCCCGCGGTGGTGAAGTGGGTGCCGCGGTACCGGCCGGGCCGCGACCAGTGGCCCTTGTAGGCCCGGCCGTTGCGCAGCACCAGGGCGGTGCCGTGGCCGATGGTCTCGGCGTAGGGCGGGCGCAGGCCCAGTTCCCTGAACACCGAGGTGATCACCGTTCGTGTACTGGATCACCACGGTGGCCGGGTCCATCTGCTTGCCCTCGGTCGTCATCGCCCGGCTGCCGTCGATCCAGACCAGCCAGCGCTTGCGGGACGCCGACCAGCTGAACGTGTAGGACGCCGACGGATAGGTCACCTTCATCGACCTCAGGCGAGGCCGCCGGCCGGCGCCGGGCCGAAGGTGAAGCCGATGTTGTGCGCCTTGCTGGCGCGCCTGGCCTCGGCCAGCAGCGTCTTGGACTGCGCGTACAGGTTGTACGGCGCGATCCGGCTGAAGTTGCGGAAGTACCCGTTGACCCGTCCCGCGTAGAGGTCCACGATGTGGGACCGCTCCACCACCGGCAGCAGTTCGGGCTGCGCGCCGGAGAACGCGAAGGCCGGCCGGCCGAACTGGTGCAGCAGCCCGAGGTCGTCCTGGCGGGCGCTGCGAACGGGACCGATCACGGGCGGCACGTGCGAAGAGAAGATCGCCATGAACCGGGTGAGCCCGCCCTCCACCGGGAACACGTACACGATGTCCGCGGAGTTGATGCCGGTCTGCGGCCGCGCGTACACGATGTTGTCGATCTTCACCGCGAGGATCCGGCGCAGCGACTTGACCGGCTCGCCGGTGAACGGGGACAGCAGGCGATGACTACGGCTGGCCACTGGCTGGACCGCCGGGCTGGCTACCGGGACGGGCCGGACGACCCGTTTGGGCGGGGCCGGGGACTTGTGCCCGACAAGAAGCACCGCTGCCGCGCTGGCGGCCACGATAATCACGACGGCCGTCGCCGTCGCCAGGACATGTGCGCTCGAGTCCACCGCATACTGTGCCTGCCACTCTATGGCGTCCGGCTCCCGTCGATCTGGTCAAAGTCGCCATAACCGTTATAAGCTGCCACCGCCACCAGACCACTGCCACATCAGCGCGTACTTACTCGCGCTGGTGATCCCGCCGAAGAACTGGGCGCAGGTACTGGTTCCGGACAGGCACCAGCCGACGGGTGATGCTGCAGGCTGGCTGAGTCAAGCTGGTGTAGGTCCACTCGTACGTGTTCGACAGCGACGCGTACCGGCCGGTGCCCATGATGTCGGCCCAGATGCCGGGCGCGGAGTAGACGCCCGCCTTGAACTTCGAGTGGGCGGTCAGGTAGTTGGCGAACCCGTTGAACACGGCCCGGTCGATATTGGCCGCGATGTGATGGTTTCGGATCCGGCCGCTGCACGGCGACGTGTAGACGTCTTTCCAGCCGTTGTCCTGGGCCGGGGTGTACCGCGGCGCGTCGCCAGGCAGCTCGACGTCCAGGAAGATGACGGGGTAGGTGATGGCCGGGTTGTGACCGGCGACGGCCTTCAGCGCGGCCGCGGCCTGCTCCTGCCCCCACTTGCCCGCCTCGGCCTGCCTGCCGGTGAAGTGCGGGTCGACGCCAGGCCCGGCCATGAACCAGTACGCGCCGACGCCGATGCCGAGGCCGTAGGTCTTGTGGTTGACCCTCGCGGCCTGGCTGTCGGCCTTGGACCAGACCACGATCCCGCCGCAGCGCTCCATGGACGCCCAGTTGCCGATCATCCCGATGTAGCCGCCGTAGCTGCCGCCGATGGCCGGTTCCCGGTACGGGGCCCCGGCCGTGCGCGGGATGCGGATGTAGTTACTGTCCGTACCGGACCAGAACTTGTTGGTAGCCGCCGGGCGGGCGTGGCCGGCGGGCGCGCTGGCGGCGGCGTTGCTGGCCAGGGCGAACCGACCCCGGCGAGCAGGGCCGGCAGAGGCCGGCCGCGGCGACACCGGCCCGGCGGCTGTTCCTGAGCTTCATCAGCTGGTCTGATCCTTTCGCAGCGGGGGAGTCGCCCTCTTGCCGACGGCATCATAGACGCCGCTGGGCACCCTCCGGTTGCGCCCGATTCCTGCCCGGCTGCGAACAGTGCCGCCCGGCGCCGGTATCGACATGCCATGAGCAGGCGCGCGGCGGCCCGGCCAGAATCAGTAAGAAAAAACTTCCCGGCCGTGTCGATCTGGCGCGGCGGCATTCGACGCAGGGGTGCAGGCCGTCCCGGGGAGGTACTCAGGGACGGGCGTCGGCACAGGGCTGGCGCCGCCAGACGAAGGGAAACGATCATGAAGTTCCTCGGATACACGCTGGGCGACCCGGACACGAAGTTCGACGAGCCGACCCCCGAGATGTACGAGCGGATGGGCGCGTTCATCGAAGAGGCCACCAAGGCCGGGGTGCTGCTGGTCACCGGCGGCGTCGGCCCGGCCGAGGAGACCACGAAGGTCACCTACACCGACGGCGAGTACACCGTGGTGGACGGGCCGTTTACCGAAGCGAAGGAGCTCATCGGCGGCTGGGCGCTGATGGAGTGCAAGGACAAGGACGAGGCCATCGAGTGGACCAAGCGATTTCTGGCCATCGCGGGTCCGGGCGAGAGCCGGATCCGGCCGGTCTACAGCTGACCAGCCGGTGCGCAGGCTGGGCGGGGCCAGCGGGCTGACGATGCCCGTCCTGGCCCCGCTGGCGCGCCCGGGCTAGCTTCGCCCGCAGCCGGGGCGGGCCCCGTTCCCTTCCAGGTGCCGGGGCGCCGAGCGGTGTCCTTGCCGGGACCGGCCGGTGATGGTGGGATCGGTTCTCGTGACCGACGCCAGGACCCAGGCCGCCGTCGACACAGTGATCCGGCTGGAATCGGCCCGCCTGATCGCGGGCCTGGCCCACTACACCGGCGACATCGGCATGGCCGAGGACCTGGCCCAGGATGCCGTGGTGGCGGCGCTGGAGCAGTGGCCCGGCGAAGGCGTGCCGCGCAACGCCGGGGCCTGGCTCATGACGGTGGCCAAGCGGCGCGCGATCGACACGTTCCGGCGCAACCGGGAGCTGGCGAAGCGGTACGCGCAGCTCGGCCCGCACCCTGGAGGCCGAGGCGGCGACAGCGTCACCCCGGACTTCGACCGCGCGTTCTCCGATCGACATCGACGACGACCTGCTGCGACTGATCTTCACCGCCTGTCACCCGGTGCTGAGCCTGCCCGGCCCGGATCGCGCTCACGCTGCGGATGCTGGGCGGGCTCGACGACCACCGAGATCGCCCGCGCCTACCTCGTCCCGGAACCGACGATCGCGCAGCGGATCGTGCGGGCCAAGAAGACGCTGGCGCCGGAGCACGTGCCGTTCGAGGTGCCCGCCGCCGATCACCGTCGCGGCGCGGCTGTCGGCGGTGCTCGAGGTCATCTACCTGGTCTTCAACGAGGGCTACTCGGCGACGGCGGGCGACGACTGGACGCGCCCCGACCTGTGCGCGGAGGCGGTCCGGCTGGCCGCGTGCTGGCGCAGCTCACGCCCGCCGAGCCCGAGGTGCAGGGGCTGGTGGCGCTGCTGGAGATCCAGTCGTCCCGGATCGCCGCCCGCACCGCGCCGGACGGGTCGCCGGTGCTGCTGCTGGACCAGGACCGCGCGCGCTGGGACCGGCTGCTGATCAACCGCGGCCTCGCCGCGCTCTGCGCGAGGCCGAGGACCTCGGCGGGGGAACGGACGCAGAACACGGGCCGTACGTGCTGCAGGCGCTGATCGCCGCCTCGCACGCGGTCGCGTTCCGGCCGGAGGACACCGACTGGCAGCGGATCGCCACGTTGTACGCGATCCTGGCCACGGTGCTGCCTTCGCCGGTGGTGGAGCTGAACCGGGCGGTCGCGGTGTCCATGGCCGGTCGGCCCGCAGGCCGGGCTGGACATGGTCGATCAGCTGGCCGCGAGCCCGCGCTGAGGTCCTACCACCTGCTGCCGAGCGTGCGCGGCGACCTGCTGATGAAGCTCGGCCGCAACCGAGGAGGCCCAGGCCGAGTTCGAGCGCGCGGCGGCGCTCGCCCGGAATGAGCGGGAACGGCGAGCTCGCCGCCGCCCGGGCCAGGACCGCCGGATCGGATTAGCCAACTGGCGGAACGGGAATAGCCGGAATCGTGATCAATTCTGCCTCCGGCGCGCTCGTGGCTATGCGATCATCATTCGGCGAACAGGCCAGATCGGGCCTGGCGTCATCGCAGTGAAGTGAGGACGAAATGGCCGTCTAGCTCGCCTGCGCAGTCTGCGAGCCGGTCGGCCAACCCGACCGACAACGGCGTGCAGCGAACGCGCGCCTGGACGGGCATGTGGGTCGTGATCGGCGGCGACGTCGCCATTGGCGTCGCGGCCATGGTCGCGCTGTGGAAGGTCACCGGGATCGTCCAATAGTACGCGGCGATCGCGATCCTCACCAGCGCCTTCACCGCCATGAGCACGATGACGACCGCGTACTTCGGGATCAAGACGATGTCCAACACCGCGCAGTCGTTCGCGCCGGCCGTGCACACGGCGGTCGCGACCGTGCAGGCCAAGGCCAAGGAAGCAGTCGACGACGTCGAGGGAGGACGTAGCCAGCGCGCTGCCGGAGGCCCGCCGGTCCCGGCCGACCCGTCGAACCCGACGGCCGCCGAGATCGTCGCCCGGATGGCCGAGCCGACCGACTAGTCCGCGCGCGCCGTCGTGCGACGATCGGGCGATGGCCGATCTCCTTCGCCGCGCGGTTCGCGGCCGTCCGCGCCGGCACGCGGCCCGCTGGTGTGGGGACTGGACCCGTCCGGCGGCGCTGCTGGAGTCCTGGGGTCTGGGCGACAGCCCGGACGGCCTTGACCACTTCGCCGACATCATGCTGGCCGCCGCGCCGGGCGTCGTCGGCCTGGTCAAGCCGCAGTCCGCGTTCTTCGAACGGCACGGCTGGCGCGGCGTCCGCACGCTGCAGCGACTCACCGAGGACGCGCGGGACGCCGGGCTGCTGGTCATCCTCGACGTGAAGCGCGGCGACGTCGGGTCGACGAACGACGCGTACGCCGAGGCGTATCTCGGCCAGGGCGCGCCGCTCGCGGCCGACGCGATCACCGTGCATCCCTATCTCGGCTTCGGCGCGATGGACAGCTACGTGACCCGCGCGCACGAGTCGGGCGGCTGCGTGCTGGTGGTGACCCGGTCCTCGAACCCGGAGGGCCGCGCGATCCAGTCGGCGCAGATGCCGGGCAGCGGGGCGAACGGTGGAGCAGCGAGTTGCTCGCGGAGATCGGGACGCTCAATGCACGGCTGACTCCCGGCCAGCTCGGACCCGTCGGCGCGGTGATCGGCCCGACGCACATCGAGCCGGAACTGGACCTGGTCTCGGCGTCCTGCTTGTTCCTCGCGCCCGGAGTCGGCACGCAGGGCGCCACCCCGGCGGACGTCGGCCGGGTGTTCGCGGCCTGCCCGGACCGGGTGATGCCGAGCGCGTCCAGGTCGCTGCTGCGCTCCGGCCCGGACGTGGACCGGCTGCGGGACGGCGCGGCGGCGCTGGCGGCGAGTTCCGCGCCGTGCTCGGCTAGGCGGGCCTCGGCTGGCGGCAGACATGGTGCGGGCGGGCCAGCGGCCCGCCCGCACGGGTGGTGCAGCTGATCCGGGTCAGTTGCCGACGCCGGGAATGCCCGTACCGCCGATGGTGGTGGTCACGTGCAGGAAGACCGGCCCGTGCGCCGCGCAGGCCCGGAACGAGAACGGGATCACCTGCGACGTGAACGCGCCGGGCGCGTAGACCCGCAGCCCGACCGCGGTCGCCGGGTGGCAGGCCGAGGCCGGGAAGTTGCTGACGTCGGTGATCCGCGAGCACGACGTGCACGGTCGGCCGGCCGCAGCGTCAGCGGCAGCTCGCTCCAGCCGGAGGAACGCTCCGGCCGCGCTGCCCAGCTGGTGACCGCCGGCGCCCACCGCCGAGACGCCGGGGAAACCGAACAGCGTGCACGTCGCGGCGAGGTGTTGCGATAGCTCCAGCATGTAGTACGTGCCGCCGGCCGTGCCGTCGCCGGGCACGCCGACCCAGTCGGTGAGGGACCCGGTCGGGCACCGGGCGGCCGCAGCGCCAGCGTGGCCGGGCGGCCGGCCGCGGCCGGGCTGCCCGGCGAGGCAAGCGCAATCGCCGGGATCAGGACGGCGGCTCCGGTCATCGCAATCGCGGCGGTGGTCCGCCGCAGGGTCAGGTGTGGCAGTCGCGCATGGAGTTCTCCTTAGGGCTGTGCAGTTGCAGTTGCACACCCTGAGACGCCGCGGACCGGCGGTTAGTTGGAGGGCGCGAGTGCCTCATTTCGCGACGGCGCGAGGCGCGCGCTGACCTAGCCTCGCGCCGGGGACACGCGCGATCATGGAAGTCCGGCAGCCAGCAGGGAGACCTCATGATCTTCATCACCGCCAAGTTCCGCGTCCGGCCCGAGCACGCGGACCAGCTGGCCGGAGATATCCGGGCCGTTCACCCACGCGACTCGCAGCGAGCCCGGCTGCAAGTGGTTCGACTGGTCGCGAGCGGGACGACCCGAATGAGTATGTGCTCGTCGAGGCGTTCCGGACGGTGACGCCGGGGCGGCGCACGTGCAGTCCGCGCACTTCAAGGAGGCGCAGCAGACGCTGCCGCAGTACCTGGCCGAGACGCCGCGGATCGTGAATTTCACCGTCCCGCAGGATGACTGGTCGGGGCTGGGCGAGATGGCGGTACCCGACCGGGCGAGCTAGAGCCCGAGCGCGCCCGCCAGCTGCTCGTAGCCCGCCATCGGATCGGCGTCCGCGTCCGCGAGCAGTTGCACGCAGACGTGGTCGGCGCCGGCCGCGAGGTGCGCCGCCGAGCTGCGCCGCGACCTGCTCCGGCCCGCCGAGGGCGACGAGCGCGTCGATCAGCCGGTCGCTGCCGTCGCCGGTCACGTCCGCGTCGGTGAAGCCGAGCCGGCGCAGGTTGCTGGTGTAGTTGACGAGCCCGAGATACGGATTGCGGACGCGGCGCCGTCCGATTTCGCGCGCCCCGCGACAGGTCGCCGTCGAGCACGGCCTTGTGCTCGGGCGCCAGCAGCGGGCCGGCGCCGAGCAGCTCGCGTGCCTGCCGGGTGTGCTCCGGCGTCACCAGGTAAGGAATGGCGCCTGCGGTCCGATCGGCCGCTAGCCGCAGGACCCGCGGGCCGAGCGCCGCCAGCACGATGCCGCTGGCGGGAACGCCGTGCCCCAGCAGGGCGTCGACGTAAGCCGGCCAGTGCCTCGTAGGGCTTGGCGTACTCCTGCGTCGCCTCGCGGTGACCAGCGCCGATACCGAGGATGAACCGGCCAGGGTGGCGGCCCTCGATGCGGTGGAACGACTCTGCGACGACGCCGCGCGTCGTCTTTCCAGATGTTCACGATGCTGGTGCCGATGACCAGCGCCGACGTCGCGTCGAGCAGTTCGTCGACGATCAGCAGATCGCCGTCGGGCGAGCCACCCAGCCACAACGCGCCGTACCCCAGGAGCTCGAGGCCCGTGGCGATGGCCGGAGTCGTCTGCCAGGCGCCGCGCCAGACCCCGTACCGTCCCAGCCGTTCCCGCCACTGCTCAGTCACGCGGTTCTCCTTGCTGACATAGACCCGGCTTCCGGTGGCGGCAACCCCGGCGGGAGCGCCGGTGTTCCCGGCCGCTTACAGGCCGATGACGTCCGCCATCAGCTCCATCTGCGCGTCGAAGAACTCGGCCCGGGCCTCGATGACGTTGTTGAACTGTCCGAACAGCTCGAAGCTGACCACCCCGAACAGCTGCACCCAGGCGGTGATCCCGGTGAACATCAGCTGATCGGGAGTCTCGGGCGCGATGTCGGCCCGGGTCCGGCCCAGTCCGCCCGGATCGCGTCGGTCAGCGCGCGGCCGCGCTGGCGGCGGGCAGGTCTGCCCTCGTGCCGGCAGAGCGTGCCGGCCGCGAAGCCGTCGGCCAGGATCCGGATCAGCACGATCGGCGTGCGCGCGGCCGCGACGATGGTGTCGGCCGGCGCCGCGTAGCCGGGCACCGGGCTGCCGTACAGCAGCGCGTACTCGGCGGGCTGCGCCAGCGCCCAGTCGCGGACCGCGCGCGCGGCCGCGAGCCAGCGGGCCCGCAGCCTGGCCGCGGTCGCGCACCGCCGGCGTCGGCCGTCTCGACCGTCGCGCCGATCTCGTTGTAGGCGTCCACGATGAGCGCGGTGAGCAGCTCGTCCCGGCTGGCGAAGTAGCGGTACAGCGCCGACGACACCATGCCCATGTCCCGCGCCACCGCGCGCAGCGACAGGTTGGCGCCGTCCGTCTCCAGGTGGCGCCTGCGCCACGGCCTTGATCTCGGCGGTCATCTCGGCGCGCACGCGCGCCCGGATCGATGCTGCGGGCATAGCAAGATTGTTGCACACATTCGAGAGCAGCTGCTCTTGCGGAGGCGGCCGGATTGTGCGAGTGTTGTTCTCAACAGAGAGCAGTGCTCTCGAAACGGAGAGCCGGACACGAGGTCCGGCGCCGGGAGGAAGAGGAGAAGGACAATGTCCGAGCACGTGATCGTCGGCGCCGGTGCAGTCGGGTCAGCCACCGCACTTCTGCTCGCCGAGCGCGGTGAGCACGTCCGCCTCGTGACCCGGAGCGGCAGCGGCCCGGAGCACCCCGCGATCGAGCGCGTCGCCGCGGACGCGACCGACGCCGAGCGGCTGTCCGCCATCGCGACAGGGCGCCGCGGCGCTGTACAACTGCGCGAGCCCGCAGTACCACCAGTGGTTCACCGACTGGCCGCCGCTGGCCGCGGCGTTCCTCGCCGCAGCCGAGCGCAGCGGCGCGGTGCTGACCTCGATGAGCAACCTGTACGGCTACGGCCCGGTTGACGGCCCGATGACGCAGAAGACCCCGATCCGCGCCACCCACCCCAAGCTGCTGCTGCGCGCCCGGATGTGGGACGACCAGCTGGCCGCCATGCAGGCCGGGCGGATCCGCACCACCGATGTCCGCGCCAGTGACTACATCGAGGCCAACGGCCTGCTGTCGTACGGGCTGGGCAGCCCGCTTCTGGCCGGCAAGCGCGCCTACTCGCCGGCGCCGCTGAACGTGCCGCACAGCTGGACGTCGGTCACCGACTGCGCGAAGACACTGGTCACCGTCGCCGCCGACGAGCGCGCGTACGGCCAGGTCTGGCTGGTCCCCACGAACCCGGCGCTGACGGTGCGCCAGCTAGCCGCGAAGTTCACCGAGGCGAACGGCGCGCCCGCGCCGAAGCTGAGCGCGATCCCCTACCCGGTGCTGTGGACGACCGGGGTGTTCAACGCGATGGTCAAGGAACTGCGGACGACGCGGTACCAGTTCACCCGTCCGTTCGTGATCGACGCCAGCGCGACGACGGACACGTTCGGGCTCACTCCGGTGCCGCTGGCCGACGCGCTCAGGGACGCCGCCGCCAGGCTGCGCGGTTAAGTACGGCGACGCCTGTGCCCGGCCGGACCCAGTCCGGCCGGGCACAAACCGCGCTTGCCGGGGGAGCCAACTGGGAGCCAAATTGCTGCGTATATGTGACCTAATGCGCCCGTTCCTGCTGCATCATCGAGGCTGCAGGCGAAGGCTCCGCCAGTGCGGATGACGAGGCGTCAGAACCGGGGGACGGCTCACCTTGGCCAGTCGCGGCACGAGGGGAGAGTCGGGGACTCATGGCTGGTTTGAAGACCGGCGCGGTTGCGGCAATCGGGATTGCGGTCGGTTCCTGCGTCGTCACATTCATGCCGAGCGCGCAGCTGGCCGAGGCGGGCACGTCGCGGCCGACGGGTCCAGGGGCAGCGGTCGAGTGGTCCGGCTTCGCCGCGAACGCGCAGCATACGGCCGTGGCGAGCGAACGGCCTCAGCCATTCAAGCGGATCCGGTGGCGCGCGAAAGTCGACCGGACACCGGCGCTTATACAAGGGACGCTGCCCATCCACTACGGCTCCCCGATGATCACGGCGGCGAACACGGTACTGGTCCCCACCCACATCAGCGCCAAGGCCGGATTCCGTGTGATCGCTTACTCCGGGACCAGTGGCGTGCAGCGCTGGTCGCTCGCCACTGACTACCGGCCGCCCGCGTTCGCTGTCGGCCGCCATGCCACTGCCTTCGCGCCGCCGCTGCCCGCTGTCCTGACGCCAGCCAAGACCCTGGCGGTTGCCGGCGGGGGCGGCACGGTACTGATGCGCCGGAACGCCAACCGGCCGCCGGCGCGGTACAGCGGAGGGTGTTCTACGGGTTGGCTCAGTGGAAGGCGCACCGGTCCCGGTACGACAAGGCGGTGCGGATCAGCACGCCGCTGACGGCAGGTCCGGACGGGTCGGTGTACTTCGGCTTCACGGTCACCGGCGCGGCGGCGGCGCACCTCTCCAGCGGGATCGCCCGGATCGATGCCCGCGGTCACGCGACCTGGATCACGGCGGCGGCGGCCGCCGGCGGCAACCGGACCGTCACCGCTGTCGCCATGAACTGCGCACCGGCGCTGTCGCCGTCCGGCACGACGGTGTACATCACCGTCGTCGGTCCCAGCAGCGGCATCTTGGTCGGGCTCAACGCCAGCACGCTCAAGCCGCGATTCCACGTCCTGCTGAAGGATCCGGTCAGCGGCCGTCCGTCGATGATCTCGACCAGCTCGTCCGCCTCACCCACGGTCGGCCCGGACGGGGACGTGTATTACGGCGTGCTGGAGAATCCGTTTCCGACGCACGATGACCGGGGCTGGCTGCTGCACTACAACTCGAGCTTGAGCCGGACGAAGATTCCCGGCTCATTTGGCTGGGACAACACTGTCTCCGTGCTGCCGGCCCGAGCGGTGCCCCGCTACCACGGGTCCTCGCCCTACTTGCTGGTCTCCAAGTACAACAACTACCTCATCGGCCCGCACGGAGACGGGCGGAACCGGGTAGCGGTGCTCGATCCCAGGGCGAGCCAGAAGGACCCGTACGCGAACACCCGGACCATGAAGGCCGTCCAGACGATCCTGTCGCCCGTCCACGAGCCCAAGACGCCCGCTGCCGCCCGGTACGAGTGGTGCATCAACTCGGCCGTAGTCGACACCGCTGATGACTCGGTGATCGTGAACAGCGAGGACGGAATCCTCTACCGCTGGGATCTGGCGCACAACACCCTGGCGGAGAAGATCCGGCTCAACAGCCCGCGACCCGAGGCCTACACCCCCACCATCATCGGCCCCGACGGCACCGTGTACGCGATCAACAACGCCACCCTGTACGCCATCGGCCGCTAGCAAGGAATCTGCCCTGGCCACCGGCTGGCCGCGCCCGGCTTGTCGGCACCCGGGCCTACGCTTGACGGCATGGCTGCGGACAAGGCCGGCGCTGGCCCGGTCGACGAGCGGTACGCGGACCTCGTCGATGACCTGATGGGGACCGAGGATGTCACGCCGCCGCAAGGCGGCAGCGGCTTCGGCCGCAGCGCACTGCGCTATCGCGGCAGGATCTTCGCCATGTTCGTCCGCGGCCGGCTGGTGCTCAAGCTACCGGCCCGCCGGGTGGCGGAACTGGTGCAGGCCGGCGCGGGCGTGCATTTCGACGCCAACAAGGGCACCCCGATGAAGGAGTGGCTGAGCCTCGCGCCGGAGTCGGGACTGGACTGGCTGGCGCTGGGCCGCGAGGCGCTCGAGTTCGCCCGGCGCTAGAGGCGGCCGCGGGGGCGCCGCAGCAGGGCGCCGAGGAGATCGCGGACGGCCGCCAGCGGATCGTCGGCCGACTCCCAGTCCGGGTCCGGCCGGGACGCCGGGTCGTGTTCCCAGTCCGGGTCCGGGCGGGACGCCGGGCCGTGCTCCCAGTCGGAACGCCGGCGCAGACCCTCCTGCTGCCGCCGGTACTCGTCGTTCGGGCCCTCGGTGACACGGCGGTTCATGGCTGCCTCCTGCTCGCTGCCTGGTCTGACGCTAGCAACTGACCGCCGGGGTGGCTAGTCACGACGAGTGATACCTCCCGTACTGTGAGTAAGAGATACCTGGCCACCAGCCGGACGGGGCCCAGCAGGAAGGCCAATCCACTACGTCACAAGCCTGGTGCAGGCGGCGCCCCCGGCGTCGCCGAACGTCACCGATCCCTGGGCCGTCGTGTCGGCTTACTACGGCGACATCGAGTCCGGCAACTACCAGCAGGCGTGGGCCTTGCTCGACTCGGGCGCCACCACCGGCCAGACCTATCAGCAGTTCGTGGACGGCTTCGCCTGCACTGGCTCGCAGGACCTCAGCGAGCAGAGCGCGTCCGGGAACCAGGTCACGTTCAGCCTGAGCGCGACCGACACGTGCAACGGGCAGGTCCAGCACTTCACCGGGACCGACACCGTCGAGAACGGCAAGATTGTCGGGGCCGACGTGCACCAGGACTGAGGGGACCGGTCAGAGCCGCTCGATGACCGTCACGTTGGCCTGGCCGCCGCCCTCGCACATGGTGAGCAGTCCGTACCGGCCGCCGGTCCGCTCCAGCGACGAGAGCAGCGTCGTCAGCAGCCGGGCGCCGGTCGCGCCGAGCGGATGACCGAGCGCGATCGCGCCGCCGCAGACGTTGACCCGGTCGAGGTCCGCGCCGGTCTCCCGCTGCCACGCGAGCACGACACTGGCGAACGCCTCGTTGATCTCGACAAGGTCGATCTGGCCGAGCGTCAGCCCGGTGCGCTGCAGCGCGTGCGCGGTCGCCGCGATCGGCGCGGTCAGCATCAGGACCGGATCGTCGCCGCGGGCGCTGAGGTGGTGAATCCGGGCGCGCGGCGTCAGCCCGTGCGCGGCCAGGGCCGCGTCGCTCACGATCAGCAGCGCCGCGGCGGCGTCGGCGATCTGGCTGGACAGGGCAGCGGTGATCCGGCCGCCGTCGCGCAGCGGCTGCAGGCCCGCCATCCTCTCCAGCGAGGTGTCCCGGCGCGGGCACTCGTCCGCCGCGGCGCCGCCGTAGGGGGTGATCTCGGCGGCGAAGTAGCCGTCATCGATGGCGCGCACCGCCCGCCGGTGACTCACGAGCGCGAACTCCTCCATCTCGGCCCGGCTGATACCCCACTTCTCGGCGATCAGATCGGCGCCGCGGAACTGGGAGATCTCCTCGCCGCCGTACCGCGATTGCCAGCCCGCCGAGCCGCTGAACGGGTCGTGAACCCGAACTGCTGGCCCGCCAGCATGGCGGCGGCGATCGGGATCTGGCTCATGTTCTGCACGCCGCCGGCGACGACGACGATCGGCCGTCCCGCTCAGCACCGCCTGCGCGGCGAAGTGGACGGCCTGCTGGGATGAGCCGCACTGCCGGTCGACGGTGACCCCGGGAACGGCCTCGGGCAGCCCGGCCGCCAGCCACGCGGTCCTGGCGATGTCGCCCGCCTGCGGCCCGATCGTGTCCACGCAGCCGAACACGACGTCATCGACGGCGAGCGGATCGACGCCGGTCGCGGCCAGCAGGGCGCTGATCACGTGCGCGCCGAGGTCGGCCGGGTGCGCTCCGGCGAGACCGCCGCCCCGCTTGCCGACCGGCGTGCGAACCGCATCGACGATGTATGCCTGCGCCACGGTTGTCCTCCACGATCTTGGCCGGCGGCCGCGACCCCGGCCCATTTCTAGAACGCGTTCCAGTTTACGGCCGCTACCGGCGGCCGGGCCAGGCCAGCTACACTCCACTAGAACACGTTCTACTCGGGCGTGGGCCGGGAGAGCAGAGCAGGGGCGGATGCAGATCAGCTACACGCCTGAGCAGGAACAGCTGCGGCATGAGCTGCGCGACGTACTTCGCCCGGCTGATGACGCCGGAGCGCCGGGCCGGGCTGGCGCACGCGGACGGCGAGTACGGCGACGGCGCCGTGTACAAGGAGGTCGTCCGGCAGCTCGGCGCCGACGGCTGGCTCGCGATCGGCTGGCCGGAGGAATACGGCGGCCAGAACCGGTCGATGCTCGATCAGCTGATCTTCACCGACGAGGCGGCGATCGCCGGGGTGCCGGTGCCGTTCCTCACGATCAACACCGTCGGCCCTACGATCATGCGGTTCGGCACGCCGGAGCAGAAGGAGCGGTTCCTGCCCCGGATCGCGGCCGGCGAGCTGCACTTCTCTATCGGCTACTCCGAGCCGGAAGCCGGAACCGACCTCGCCTCGCTGCGCACCCGGGCGGTCCGGGACGGCGACGAGTACGTCATCAACGGCCAGAAGATGTGGACGAGCCTGATCCAGTACGCGGACTACGTGTGGCTGGCGTGCCGCACCGATCCGGAGGCGCTGCGGCACAAGGGCTTGTCGATCATCATCGTGCCGACCGACGCCGGCCGGTTTCTCGTGGACCCCGGTCCGCACCCTGGCCGGCGTGACCACGAGCGCCACCTACTACGCCGACGTCCGGGTGCCCGCCGCGAATCTCGTCGGGCGAGGAGCACAAGGGCTGGCCGCTGATCACCAACCAGCTCAACCACGAGCGGGTCGCGCTGACCTCGGCGGCGCCCGCTGCTGTCGGCGCTGGCCGACGTCACCGAGTGGGCGCGGACCACCAAGCTCGCCGACGGGCGCCGGGTCATCGACCAGGAGTGGGTCCAGCTCAATCTCGCCCGGGTGCACGCCAAGGCGGAGCTGCTCAAGCTGATGAACTGGCGGATCGCAGCCCAGGCCGGACCGCTCGGCCCGGCCGCCGCGTCCGCCACCAAGGTCTACGGCACCGAGCTGACGATCGAGGCGGCCCGGCTGATGATGGAGGTGCTCGGCCCGAACGCCGAGGTGCGCACGGGCTCGCCGGGCGCGCTGCTGGCCGGCCGGCTCGAGCGGATGCACCGGTCCGCGCTGATCCTGACCTTCGGCGGCGGCACCAACGAGGTGCAGCGCGACATCATCGGCGCGGCCGCGCTCGGACTGCCCCTCAACCGCCGGTAAGCGAGGAAGACCGCGGCATGGACTTCACCCTGACGCAAGCCCAGCAGGACCTCGGCGCGCTCGCCCGCGAGATCCTCACCGACCAGTGCACGCAGCAGCGCCTCCGCGCGGTCGAGGCCGGCGCCAGTCCGGTTCGATCCGCAGCTGTGGGCCGAGCTGGCCAAGGCCGGCGTGCTGGCGGCGGCGCTGCCGGAGGCGGCCGGCGGGGACGGCCTCGGGCTGCTGGAGCAGTGCACGGTGCTGGCCGAGATCGGCCGGGCCGTCGCGCCGGTGCCGTACCTGGCCACGATCGTGCTCGGCGCGACCGCGCTGGCCAGGTTCGGCACCGCCGAGCAGCGGGAGCAGTGGGCGGTCGCCGGCCGGCCGCGGCGAGCTCATCATCGCGGCCGCGCTGGCCGAGGAGGACGCCGAGGACCCGGCGCGACCGGCCGCCACGGCCGAGGACACCGCGGACGGCTGGCTGCTCACCGGCACCAAGACCGCGGTGCTCGCCGGCGCGCACGCCGGCGCTGCTGCTCGTCCCGGCCATGACCGCGTCCGGCCCCGCGGTGTTCCTGGTGACGCCGGATGACGCCGGGCGTGACTCGTCACGCCGCAGCAGGTGACCGGCGGCGACGGGACCGCGCTGGTCGAGCTGGCCGGTGTCCGGGTGGGCCCGGACCGGCTGCTCGGCGCGCCGGCCGGCGGGTCGGAGATCGCCGCTGGCTCGCCGCCCGGGCCACCATCGGGCTGTGCGCGCTGCAGCTCGGGGTCGCCGAGCGGGCGCTGGAGCTGACCGCCGGGTACGCGCAGCGCAGGCAGCAGTTCGGCAAGCCGATCGGCAGCTTCCAGGCGGTGGCGAACCGGCTCGCCGACGGCTTCATCGACGTCGAGGGCATCCGGCTCACGCTGTGGCAGGCGGCCTGGCGGCTGGACAGCGGGCTACCCGGCCGAGACGGAGCTGGCGACCGCCAAGTTCTGGGCGGCCGACGCCGGGCACCGGGTCGCCCACACCGCGGTGCACGTGCACGGCGGCGTCGGCGTCGACACCGACGGCGAGGTGCACCGCTACTTCGCCGCCGCCAAGCACAACGAGTTCGCGCTCGGCGGCGCGACCGCGCAGCTGCGGCGGATCGGAGCCGGCCTGGCCGCCGGGTAGGCAGGCCGCTCGCCGGGCAGCCCGGCCGGCCTCGGGCTGAAGCGGCTAGCGGCGGATCGTGGCCAGCCCGCCGTCGACCGGGATGACCGCCCCGGTCAGGTAGCTGCCCGCGCGTGAGGCGAGGAAGATCGCCGTGCCGGCCATGTCGTCGGGCTGGCCGATGCGGCCGAGCGGCACGTTCGCCCGCGATCGCCGCGCGGGTGTCCGGGTTGTCCAGCGCGAACGCCATCATCTTGCTGTCGAACGGGCCGGGCGCGATCGCGTTCACCGTGATCGACTCGCGCGCGAGCGTGCTCGCCAGGTGCCGGGTCAGCATGTGCACGCCGGCCTTGGTGGCGCTGTAGGCGTAGGTCTCCATGCTGGGAACGCCGAGGCCGTCGATCGAGCCGACGTTGATGACCCGGGCCGGATCGCCGGGTGCTACCGCGGCCCGCAGCAGCGGCAGGCTGAGCTGGGTCAGCTGGAACAGCGCCTTGACGTTGATCGCCCAGAGCTTGTCGAACGCGTCCAGCGGGTACTCCGCCAGCGGCGCGCCCCAGGTGGCGCCCGCGTTGTTCACCAGGATGTGCAGCCGGTCCTCGCGCTCGCTCACGCGCTCGACGAGCTGTCGCGGCGGCCGCCGGATCGGCGAGGTTGAGCGGCATCGAGACGCACTCGCCGTACTGCGACAGCTCGGCCGCCTTGGCGTCACACGCCTCGGCCTTGCGCGCGGTGATGTAGACCCGGCAGCCGGCCTGGACCAGGCCGCCGGCGATCATCGCGCCGATGCCGCGCGAGCCGCCGGTGACGACCGCGACCTTGCCGGCCACGGAGAACAGGTCCCGGGCTGCCGCGGCCTGCGTTACTGCTGTCTTCGGACACGGCTACGTTCCCTCTCAAATCAGTCGCTGACAGGCACTCTAGCCCCACCGGTCCGCCGTACGGCCCGGAGTGCCTCCTGGGCCGCATAGGCCAGCTGCCGACGAGCTCAGCGGCGGGCAGCTCCTGCGGTCAGCTCGTGGGCCTGGCCGGCCCACAGGTTGACGACGCCGGGGTTGCCGTCGCGCTCGGCCCGGCTGCGCGCAGCGGCGCGGTGAGGTGATGCACCTCCGGGTAGGCGACCGGGGCGTCCTGGCTGTGCGCGTCGAGGAACGGTTGCGGATGCCGCGGGCCAGCCGGCCGGTGAACGCACGGGTCATCGCCGTCTCGCCGGTCCCG
Organism: uncultured Actinomycetota bacterium; assembly: GCA_963726425.1. Taxonomy (GTDB): domain Bacteria; phylum Actinomycetota; class Actinomycetes; order Streptosporangiales; family Streptosporangiaceae; genus JAJYUU01. The sequence goes on from CAVSCN010000023.1 coordinate 436,239, forward strand.
GCGACGGCGGCCCGGTGCCCGTCCGACGTGCCCGCCTCGGGACAGCGCAGGAACGCGGTGCCGAGCTGGGCGGCGCTCGCGCCGGCGGCCAGCACGGCCGCGATGCCCGCGCCGGTGCTGATGCCGCCCGCGGCGACCAGCGGCAGGCTGGTCCGCGCGGTGACGAGCTGGAGCAGCGCCAGCAGGCCGAAGCCACCAGGGTCGGCGGCCGGGTCGTCGCGGAAGGTGCCGCGGTGCCCGCCGGCCTCGCCGCCCTGCACGACCAGCACGTCGGCGCCGGCGCTCGCCGCCTCCCGGCGTCGGCCGGATTGGCGACCGTGACCCACACCTCGGTGCCCGCTTCCTGCAGCGCGGTGATCACGCCGGGCTCAGGGCAGCCGAAGGTGAACGACGTGACCGGCAGCGGGTCGGCGGTCAGCAGGGCCAGCTTCGCCGCCCAGTCGTCGTCCTCGAAGCGCGGCGAGCCGAGCGCGACCCCGGCCGCGCGCGCGTCCGCCTCGAGCGTCGCGGCGTAGGCGGCGACGACCTCCGGCGCGGCCGGGGAGCCGCCGGGCACGAACACGTTGACGCCGAGCGGCGCTCGCGTCAGCGCGCGGGCCCGCGCGATCCGGTCCCGGAGCGCGTCGGCGGTCAGGTAACCCGGCGGCCAGGAAGCCGAGCCCGCCCGCCTCGCTCACCGCGGCCGCGAGCTGCGGCGTCGTCGGCCCGCCGGCCAGCGGCGCGAGCACGATCGGGACGTTGAGCTGGTCGAGAATCACGAGGCGCTCCTCTCCGGCGCGACGGCGGCCGGCTCGCGCAGCTGTGTGGCCGTCGCCGCCTGGGATTCCGCCTTGGCGTCCGCGATGTGCTTGCCCTCAAGCAGCGACCAGGCGCGCTGCAGGGAGATAGACGACGTCGTGAACAGCCACGTAGCTGATGTTGTTGACCGAGTTGGTGTCGTGCGGGTGGATCAGCAGGTACGATGCCGTAGTACCCACTGGAGGAGGTAGGCGATCACCGCGACGGCCAGCAGGATCGTGCTCCTGGCCCAGTGCAGCCGGCTGTGCAGCTGGATGATGCTCCACGTGTCGAGCCACGGCCGAGGATGATCGCGCCGAAGCCGAGGTTGTCTTGCGGGATGAGCGCCAGCAACGAGATGAGCAGCGAGTTCACCAGGCCGGTGAACGCGGTGATCGCGAGCGCCTCACCGCCGGCGATCGCCTTAGGCCCGAAGATCGTCTCGTCCCGCACCGAGACCGCGACGAACAGCAGCCCGATGAGGGCGGCAGCGCCCGTTGCGATCGCGGTGAAGTACGCGTTATAAGAGCTGGGCACCATGCGAGCTGAAGCTGGCATGACGCCGAGGGGAAAGTCAATGCGCTCGCGCGAGGGAGCACCATGACCAGCCATCAGCCGTTCATTGCCCGTCGTACCGCTCGGCGCGCAGCGGCATCCAGGTGTCGCGGCTCGCGCTGGGCTCGTGGCGGACGTTCGAGCGCATCAGCAGGGAACGGGGAGTGTCCGTGATGCGGGCCGCCCGTGACGCCGGGGTGACGCTTCCTCGACGATGCCCGCTACAACGACGAGACCGGCCGGGCGCCGATGCCGACCGGCTACTCGGAGGTCGTGTTCGGCGAGCTGTTCCGCGCGGCCGGGTGGCGGCGCGCGGACACGATCGTGTCCAACAAGCTGTGGTGGGAGTTCTGGCCGTCGCAGTCGCCGCGGGCGGAGATCACCGGCTCGCTCGGCCGGATGGGCCTGGACTACCTGGACCTCATCTACTCGGAGGCGCCGCCGCCGGACGTTCCGCTGGCCGAGGTGGTGGGGCAGATCGCCGAGCTGGTCAGCTCGGGCCTCGCGCGCAGCTGGGGCACGCTGAACTGGACGCCGGCCCAGATGGCCAGCGCCTGGGAGATCGCCGGCGCGGCCGGCGTGCCCGGACCGGTAGCGACTCAGCCGCCGTACAGCCTGATCACGCGCCAGTTCGTCGAGGACCCGGAGATGACGCGCGTCGCGGCGGCCCGGGGAGTCGCCATCGTGGCCTCGTACACGCTGGCCGGCGGCGTGCTGACCGGGAAGTACGCGTCCGATCCGGCGGCGGGCCGGGCGGCGGGGCAGCTGGACCGGCCGCGTTATGCCGCCGGGGCGGCGGCCGGCGTCGAGCTCGCGGCGCTGGCGGCCGAGCTCAGCTGCCAGCCGGCGCAGCTGGCGATGGCGTTCGCGCTGCTGAACCCTGCGGTGACGACGGTGCTCTTCGGCGCGACGTCGCCGGAGCAGGTCGCGGTCAACGTCGGGTCGCTCGCGGTGGCGGCGTCGCTGTCCGGCTGACGCGATCGCGCGCCTGCGCGCGATCGGCGCCTCCTGACTGGGGTCAGCCTGCCGGGCGCGGCCGGCGGACGCGCAGGCCGTCGAAGGCCACCGCGCACACCGCGTCGGCCAGTGCCTGCGGCCCGGCAGCGGCGTTGCGGCCGCCGGGCTTGTACCACTCGACCAGGGAGTTGACCAGGCCGAACAGCAGCCGCGCGGTGATCGCCGGGTCGACGTCGGGCCGGATGTCACCGTCGCGCTCGGCCTGCTTGACCAGGTCGGCGACGATCTGGTCGAACTCCCGGCGGCGGGCCAGCGCCGTCCGCTCGGTCGCGGTGTTGCCCCGCGCCCGCAGCAGCAGGGTGACGTACGGGAGCCGGTCGGCGAGCACCGCGACGCTGCCGCGCACCAGCCGCTCCAGCCGCTCGATCGCAGGCTCCGTGCTGACCGCGACGTCGGCGGCGACCGCGAACAGCCCGTCGAGCGCGCGGTCCAGCGCGAGCGAGAGCAGCTCCTCCTTGCTGTCCACGTGGTGGTAGATCGAGGACTTCGTGATGCCCAGCCGCCTCGACAGGTCCTCCATGCTGGTGCCGTCGTAGCCGCGCTCGTTGAAGACGGCGACCGCGACCGCGAGCAGCGACTCCAGGTCATAGCCGGGCCGCCCGCGCCGCGGCGCCGCCGGGGTACACCAGCCTGGCTCGCGGCATGCAGACACGATAGCGGACCGAACGTACGGTTTGTAATTCCGATCTCTGGCCGGTTTGCTTCTCATGGCGAGTGCACTGGTCCGGAACGCGCGATTCTGTGTCACGGTGGGTGAAGTGATCCCTAGGACGTTTCCGGCGAAGCCGGGAGGCGGCATGGTAAGCACCCGGCACTGCAAGCATTGCCTGGGCAACTGCAACGGCGATTGCCTGCTCCCTGGGGAGAGCGGGCTGTGCATCCACAATCCAGTTCCGAAGAGATCCCTGCGCGAGTGGGCCTTCCTGGTCCGGACGCGCAGTTTCTGGCATCGCGTCCTCTGGGGGCCTGGACTGCAGCCGGTTCGCGCCTTCGTCGGCGCCAGAGGTGAACCGTCCGGCGGCGGGACCCGTGGATATGCTCGGGTCAGACCGAACGTACGGTCAGTAAACGGACGACGTGCAGGGAGTGGCGATGGCGGCGCTTCGCAGCTATGTAGCAGGATCCTGGCAGTCGCCGGCGACCGAGGGCCGGCCCGTCTACGACGCCGTGACTGGTGACGAGGTCGCGCGGATCTCCTCCGACGGCATCGACCTGGCGGCCGCGCTGGACCATGCCCGGTCGGTCGGCGGCCAGGCGCTGCGCGAGCTGACCTTCCATCAGCGGGCCGCGCTGCTCAAGGCGCTCGGCTCCCTGCTGCGCGAGCACCGCGATGAGCTGTACGCGCTGTCGGCCCGCACCGGCGCCACGCTGGCCGACGCCAAGTTCGACGTCGACGGTGGCATCGGCGTGCTGCTGAGCTATGCCAGCCGGGCCAAGCGCGAGCTGCCCAACGACACGGTTCTGGTGGAAGGCGCGGCCGAGGCCCTGGGCCGGGCCGGGCACTTCCTCGGCCAGCACATCCTGACCTCGCTGCGCGGCGTCGCCATCCAGATCAACGCGTTCAACTTCCCGGTCTGGGGTCCGCTGGAGAAACTGGCCCCGGCGTTTCTGGCCGGCGTGCCGAGCCTGATCAAGCCCGCCAGCCAGACCGCGTACCTCACCGCGCGGATGGTCGAGCTCATGGTGGACTCCGGCCTGCTGCCGCCCGGCGCGGTGCAGCTGATCTGCGGCAGCGCGGGTGACCTGCTCGATCACGTGACCGAGCAGGATCTGGTGTCGTTCACCGGATCGGCGGCGACCGCGCGGGACCTGCGGGCGCACCCGGCCGTGGTCAGCTGCGCGACCAGGTTCAACGCCGAGGCGGACTCGCTGAACTGCTCCATCCTCGGGCCGGATGCCGGCCCCGGCACCGCGGAGTTCGACCTGTACGTCGAGCAGCTGGTGACCGAGATGACGGTCAAGGCCGGGCAGAAGTGCACCGCGATCCGGCGCGCTCTCGTTCCCGTGCAAATGACCGGCGCCGTCATCGACGCGGTCGCGGCTCGCCTGGCGGAGGTGGTCGTCGGCAGCCCGGCCGACGAGAGCGTGCAGATGGGCGCGCTCGCCAGCGTCGAGCAGCGGGAAGAGGTCAGGCGGAGCGTCAAGGCGCTCCAGTCCGGCGCGCGGCTGGTGTACGGCGATCCCGAGCAGGTCGACGTCGTTGGCGCGGACGCCGAGCGGGGCGCGTTCATCTCGCCGCTGCTGCTGCTGGCCGAGGACGCCGACCGGGCCGCGCCGCACGAGATCGAGGCGTTCGGGCCGGTGTCGACGATCATCGGCTACCAGGGCACGGCCCAGGCGATCGAGCTGGCCGGCCGCGGCCTGGGCAGCCTCGCCGGATCGATCGTGACCGGCGACGCCGCCTTCGCCCGCGAGGTCGTGCTCGGCTGCGCGCCGTGGCACGGCCGGCTGCTGGTGCTCGACACCGACAGCGCGGCCGAGTCGACTGGGCACGGGTCGCCGCTGCCGATGCTCGTGCACGGCGGCCCCGGCCGGGCCGGCGGCGGCGAGGAGATGGGCGGGACGCGCGGCGTGCTGCACTACATGCAGCGCACGGCCGTGCAGGCCAGCCCCCGCGTGCTCGCCGCCGTGACCGGGCAGTGGGTGCCCGGCGCGGCCCGGGCCACCGAGACCGGGCACCCGTTCCGCAAGTCGCTGGCCGAGCTGCAGATCGGGGACACCGTCGTGGCCGGGCCGCGGCCGGTGACCCTCGAGGACATCGAGCACTTCGCGGAGTTCACCGGGGACACCTTCTACGCGCACATGGACGAGGAGGCGGCCCGGGCGAATCCGTTCTTCGACGGCCGGGTCGCCCATGGCTACCTGGTGCTGTCGTTCGCCGCCGGACTGTTCGTGCGACCCGGACCCGGGCCCCGTGCTGGCCAACTACGGGCTGGAGAACCTCCGGTTCCTCACGCCGGTCTACCCGGGCGACGAGCTGACGGTGACGCTGACGTGCAAGCAGATCATCCCGCGCGAGGACGCGGCGCACGGCGAGGTCCGGTGGGACACCGACGTGACCAATCAGTCCGGCGCCTCGGTGGCCAAGTACGACCTGCTGACGATGGTGGCCAAGCAGTGGCCGAGCTGAGGGCGAGCTGCCCCGTGTCGAAGCGCTGATCAGCCAGCTCCGCACCGCGCACCCCGCGGCGGGGACCCGGCCTACGAGCTGGCCAAGGCCTACGGCACCCGGACGCACGCATGAAGACCGCTTCCCGCGGCCTGCTCGGGCGTTGGCTGGCAGCCATCGGGGAAACCAGCCCCGGCCACCAGCACGCTTACCCCTCCGAGGCGAGATACGCGGCCGCGTTAAACCGACCGATCTCCCCACCTATCTTCGGCCAGTCCAGCTCGCGGACCCACGGCAGCGGCATCCGCTCATAGCGGCTGCCATCCGCAAACGCCACATAAAGCTTCGCGTTCTTGGGCGCCGAACTGCCCGTCAGCACCGACGACACGAAGCTGCCGATCCACGATCGCCGCGGCTCATCCAGGCCGGCGCACGCACCGGCCAGAGGACCCAGATACCGGCTGGCGTCCCCGTGTTTGCTCGTCCACACGGCACCCTCGCTGATCCTGACTCCCAGATACCCGAAGACCATGCCGCCGGAATCGGCCTGCGACCGCCCCAGGTCAACCATCCATAACCACCCGCAGCCTCCAGGGCTACGGTAACCGAGAGGCAGTGGCCAGCACGGCCGCCAGCGAGACGATCGGGCAGGCGCGGCAAGGCGGACAGCATTCCAGCTACGCTGAGCGTCTCTTATCTGTGAGCCCCTCAATGGACGTGCCCGTCGGGCTAGACGACAGCGTGCCGCCGGACGGCACACTCTCGCGCTGCAGCGACGTCGGCAGGCCACGCCAGGACCACGCCCCGGCGACCGTCGCTGACTTGTTCCGCCGCCACCACCTCGAGCTGGTCCGGCTCGCGCTCGTGATGGTCGGTGACCTGGCGACCGCCGAGGACGTCGTGCAGGACTGTTTCGAGCGGCTGCACGCCAGTTGGCCCCGTGTCCGCGAGCCGGAGCGGGCGCTGGCCTACGCCCGCTCAGCGGTCCTGAACGGCTGCCGGTCGGTGCACCGACGGTCTGCGGTGGCCCGCGGGCACGCGCCGCGGCTGGCGGTGCGCGCGGACGCGGCTGCCCCGGACACCGCCTCTGTCACCGCCGACCGGTTGCAGCTGGCCGCAGCACTGCGGAAGCTGCCGCGCCGTCAGCGTGAGGTGCTGGTGCTCCGGTATTACGCCGACCTGAGTGTGACCGAGATCGCCGCGACGCTGGGGATCAGCGCGGGCAACGCCCGCGCGTGCCTGAGCCGCGGGCTTGCGAGGCTCGCCGCTGAGATAGGGGAGGAAGAACGATGACAGCACTGGAAGACCGGCTCACGCAGGAGCTCCGCCAGCTGGCCGAGGTAGCGCAGCCAGAGACTATCCGCCCGCTCGGCGGCCCGGCCAGGCGCAGCAGGGCCGCGGCACCAGGGCGGCTGTACTTGGCCTGGGCACGGCGTTCCCGGCTGCTCGCGCCCGTGGCTGCCACCGTGGCGGTAGTCGCGGTCGCGGTCGGGCTCGGCGTGGTCGCGTCGTCGCTAAGCCAGCCCGGCGGACGGACGGCGCCTACGGCGTCGGCACTGGCGCGCAGCAACGCTATCCCGCCGTATTACGCGACTGTCGCCGGGCCATCCGACCACGGCCTCAAGACCTTCGTGGCCGTGTACAACTCGGCGACCGGCGCCAGGGTTGCCCGGCTGAGCCTGCCGACCGTGTACTTCAGGGACGGCCGCATCTCCGCGATCTCCCTGCCGGACATCACAGCCGCCCGCAACGGCCGGACCTTCGTGCTCCTGTCGGCACCATTTCCGTTCCCCGATAACCGCGAAGGTTCGTTTGGTTACGCCACCAGGATGTTCCGGCTGCAGGTCAGCGACAGCGGCGCCGTCCATGTTACGCAGCTGCCTTTTCATGTTCCGTCCGACGCATTCATAAGCTCGCAGGACATTGACCTATCACCTGATGGCACCAGGCTCGCGATCGCGTCCGATTGGGACTGCGGCAAGACCCGCTGCGCGCGTACTGGCATCCAGGTGCTGAACCTGACCACTGGTGCGGTCACAGGCAGCTGGTCCACGCACGGCGGCATCGGTGAGGTGGACAATCTCTCCTGGGTGAACGCCAGATCGCTGGCGTTCGAGTGGGTTCCCCTGATTCAAAGGCGGCGACCGGATCATCTATCGGCCCATTACCCGCGGGTCCAGGCCCTATCGGGTGCTGCCACTGTCCGCCGCACCCGCCACAGACCTGCTGGCCGCCAGCGAGCCTGTCGCCTCATCGGACGCCCAGCGACCAGACTTCAACACCGTTCCCACGGTCCTTGTCACCCCGGATGGGCAGACCGTCGTCACTTCGCGGGTGACTCTCCGCTCGCACGGCCACGAAGCCGAGGGCCGGATCGTGGAACTGGATGCGCACACCGGCCAACTAGAGCGCACTCTGTATAGCGCCAGCGCGACCGGCGACGCCAGCGCCCTTGAGGCCGGGTGCGACGTCTTGTCGCTGGGCCCCGGCGGCGCGCATCCGCTGGTGGATTGTTTCGGCAAGGCCGGTGCGCTGGTCAACGGGCAGATCGTGAGCCTGCCAGGCTTCACCGGCCGGCAGGTTATCGGCGGTATGCCCGGCCGGTAGGCAACCAAGAAATCTGCTGAGCGGGGCGCTGTTGCAGCCCCCGGGGGAACGGCGGGTGGCGGCAGCGCTGGACCGGCCCGCCGACTCGGCGCGGGCGAATGCGGGACTGGCCTGCCTTCCTGATCAGCGACAGTGGACCCTAGAAAGCGTCAAGCATCAGCTGAACACGATCCGTCAACGTGACTCAAGGCAGAGCGCCAGCTGCGGCGAAGCTGGCCGCTTCCTGACGAGTCGGGCAGGTCCGTTGTGCCGGACCGCCACCTCGGTGTTAAATAGTCAATGAACTTGACAGTTGCAGACGGGGATAGCGGAGCAAAACCATGGCGTACGCGGACAGTGCCGTCCAGCGGCCGATCCGGAGAGCAGTCAGTTCCGGCCCGAAGGTGCTCGGGTACTGCCTGGCCATCATCAGCGTGGCCGCCGCGGTCATTCACTTCGCGGTGGCCGGCGAGCACTTCCAGGAGTACTGGCTGTTCGGCGTGTTCATGCTCGTCGTCGCCTGGCTGCAGCTGACCTGGGCGGTCGCGATGGTCGCCCGGCCCGCGAAGTGGCAGCTGTGGGCCGGTGCGATCGTCAACGCCGGCATCGTCGTCATCTACATCCTCACCCGGACCGTGGGCGACATGGTCGGGCCGACGCCGCACGACGTGGAGCCGTTCGGCTTCGGGGACGGCCTGTGCACGGTGCTGGAGGCCATCATCGTCGCTGGCTGCTGCTTCCTGCTGTTCGAGCCGGAAGGATTTCCGGCTGCCGCGCGAGCACCTGCTCGGCGCGCCGGCGGCCACCGGCGGCGCGGTCGTCGTGCTGCTGAGCATCGCGCTGGTCGCCGGCGGCCCGGAGATGGTGATGAGCGACTCGTCCGCCGCTCCGGCGGCGCCCGCCGCCGGGACCGCCGGATGGCAGTCCGGCGCGGGCATGCAGATGTCCGGCGCCACCGGGGCCAGCGTCGCCTCGGTCAGCCTGGCGACCTCGACGCCCGGCGGGAACATCAGCGATGCCGTCCCCGAACATGCAGATGATGCCCGGCATGAAGATGGCCAGCCCGGCGACCTGCGCGACCGCGCCCACCAGGACGCAGCAGCAGGCGGCGGTCAGCCTGGTCGACACGAGCTGGAAGGACGCTGCAGAAGTTCCGCAGCCTGGCCGCGGCCGAGGCGGCGGGCTACTTCGCGATCACGCCCGCCGGCGCGCCGGTGGTGCACTACCTGAACATCAAGTACTACCTCGACACGCTCAAGGGCGGCCCGATCCTGGACACGACCGAGCCGCAGTCGCTGGTGTACGCGAACACGCCCGAAGCGGCGCCGTGCTGGCCGCGGCGATGTACATCTCGCCGAAGGGCGACGGCACGCCGCAGCCCGGCGGCTGCCTGACCCAGTGGCACGAGCACACCAACCTGTGCACCAGCAGCCTGGGTGTCGTGACCGGCGTGGTGAGCGCCGAGCGACAGCGAGCTGCCCGGCTGGTTCGACCAACAAGGTGACCCCGCCGATGATGCACGTGTGGTTCGTGCCGATCCCTGGCGGACCGACGGCCATCGACGCCCCCGACGCCCAGGTGGTGCGGGCGGCCGAGAGGGTCGGCTCCGGCGGCGACAAAAACGGTCCGGCCTGATTCAGCGCCACTCCCACTCCGTGAGCTGACTGGGCGTGGATAGGGACGCGCTGGCGTCCCTATCCACGCCCAGTCGCCGTATCTGCCCGTGCCGGGAACACGCCGATTTCAGATCTATGCACCGTGTGCCCCGATGTCTATGCTTACGGCCCAGCAGGGCCGCCGTGCATCGGCCGGCGCCCACAGAGCGGGGGAGTTCATGAAGCGGCTCGTTCTGGGTGCCGTCGCGACGGCCACGGCACTTGCGCTCGTTCCGGCTGGCGCGGCGATCGCGCAGCCGCGCTCGGCCGGGCTGAGCCCGGCCCGCGCGCCGGCCACGGCGCAACGCGCCAGCCTCACGGCCGTGCACCTGGTCACCGGCGTCGTCCGGGACCAGTCAGGCCATCCGGTCAGCGACGCGTGCGTGTTTGCCGCCAGCGCGACCGGGCCGGTCAAGATCGCGCGGACCGGTTCGGCCGGGCAGTATGAGCTCACGCTGCCGCGGACCGGCGCGTACACGATCAGCTACCGGACCTGCCAGCCCGGACACGCGCCGGCCGGGCCTAGCGTGAGCCGCCACGTCGTGATCGGGGCGAGCCCGATCACCAGCCTGCCCGCGATGACCCTGGACCAGCACGCGACCACGAGCCGGCCGTCGGCGCTGGCCGCGGCGGGCGTCGTCGTCCCAGCGCACCAGCGGATCATCCGCCTGGAGCCGGGCCAGATGTTCGCGGGTGGACGGGCGCAGTCGGCGGTGGCCGGAGACTCGTCGGCGGCGGTCGTGACCGGCAAGGTCAACGAACCCGGCCGGACACGCGCTGAGCGGGACATGCGCGTGGATCGTCGGATCGACTTTCGCCGTCGGCGTCAGCACCGACAAGCATGGTGTGTACCGGTTCGACATTTCCGGCGGCGGGGTCCCGAACGGCCGGTACCCGGTTCAGTTCGACTCCAGCTGTCTCTCGTCCGATCCGTTCGGGCCGATCGCGCCCGGCCGGTGGGCGCCGCAGTGGTACAAGGCCAAGTTCGCGGCCGCGGAAGCCAACAAGGTTCTGGTCAAGGCCGGGAAGACGACTCGCGGGATCAATGCGGTGATGCGCTCGGGCGGCGACGTCAGCGGCACTGTGACCGGATCGGACCATCGTCGGCTCAAGAACGCATGCGCCGTGCTCACAGACTCCGCCGGGCAGGAGTTCGGGCAGGCGTTCACCAACGCCAAGGGCCAGTACACGATCACTGGGCTGGATCCGGGTAACTACCGCCTGCTCGCCGTGCCGGCCTGCAGGGGCGGCACCAGCGACTACGGGCAGACCTGGTATCCGCGCGCGGCCACTGTCCGGCAGGCCAGGGTGATCAAGGTCAGGCTCGGGCACCGGACCGGCGGCATCGACGTCGTGCTGCCGAAGCTGGGCACGATTACCGGCTTCGTCCGGCTGGGCGGCAAGACCGGCAAACCGCTGGCAGGCATGTGCGTGAACGTATTCTCCCCGTCGAACTTCGAGGCGGGCGGCTTCGCCACGTCGCAGCGGACCGGCAAGTACGTGGTGCAGGGCTGCCGGCCGGCCGGTATCAGGTCGAGGCCAACGTGGGCTGCGGGAACAACGGCAACTACGCCCAGGCGAACTACCCGGGCACGGTGCGCGTAGCCGACGCCAGGACGAGGTCCGGGATCAACCTCTACATGCAGCCGGGCGGCACCCTGACCGGAAAGGTCACCGACCTGGCGACCGGCCAGCCGGTCGCGGGCATCTGCGTCGGCGACGGCGAGGGCGACGGCGCCGTCACCGCCAGCGCCGGGACCTACGCAATCAAGCAACTGCCCGCCGAACGGACGGCGGTCGGATTCAGCGGCGGCTGCGGGAACGCGGGCAGCTACGCGCCGCAGTACTACGACAATCAGGCCGTCCAGGAGGCGGCCAGCACGGTCACGATCACGGCCGGGCACACGACCGGCGCCATCGACGCCGCCCTGCTGCCCGGCGCCACGATCTCCGGGACCTTGCAGAACGCGGCCGGCCGGGCGGCACGGGGCATCTGCGTCTTCGTCACGCCCGGTGCTCCGGGGGCCGGGTCCTTGCCGTTCTTCGGGAGCGCGATTACCGGAACCAGCGGCTCCTACACCGAGGCGAACCTGGCGCCGGGCTCGTACGCCGTCGCGTTCTTCGCGGGCTGCGAGGGCCCGTCGAACGCGGCCGCGCTGCAGTGGTTCAAGGGCCAGCCTGACTCCCGGACCGCGGGCCTGGTCGCTACCGCGGCGGGCCAGACTGTGACCGGCGTCGACGCCAGGCTGGCCCGGGGCGGCGGCATCTCCGGCACCGTGACCGCGGCCGGCCAGCCGGTCGACTTCGACTGCGTCTACGCGGTGAACCAGGCGACCGGCGCCCAGGCCGGATTCGAGGCGAACAGCGGGGCCGGTCAGTTCACGCTGTCGGCCCTGCCGGCGGGCCGGTACTGGGTCACCGGCTATGACTGCCTGTTCGGGAACGACCTTGCCCCGGCGACTGCGCCGGGCCTGGTGACCGTGCGCGCGGGGTATACGACCGGCAAAGTCCGCATCGACCTGTCCCGGGGCGGCACCATCGAGGGCCGGGTCACGACGGCCGCGTCGGGCTCTCCGGTTCGGAATGGCTGCGTCACTGCCGGTCCCGTCGGCGCCGCGGCCGGCCACGGCCTATTCGGCGGTTTCGCGCAGACCAGCCGGACAGGTAGTTACAAGATCACCGGAGTGGCCGCCGGCCAGTACCGGATCTTGATCTACCCCGACTGCGCGGGCACCCAGCCGGACCTCGTGCCCCTGACCCTCACGCATCTGGTCCGCGTGCGGACGGGCAAGGTCACCGCTGGTGTCAACGCCAGTCTGCGCCGCGGCGCCCAGATCATCGGCTTCGTGACCGGCCCGGCTGCGCAGGCCGAGCCGGGCGTCTGCGTCGAGGTGTTCAAGCTGCCCGGCGGGCTCGTCGAGACGGAGGCCAGCGACGCGCACGGCAAGTACACGGCCGGCGGCCTGGCGCCCGGCTCGTACAAGCTCGAGTTCAACAACGGCTGCGGCGATGGCGGCACGGGCCTGGGCATCCGTTGGGTGCAGGGGCTGACCGTCCAGGCGGGCGTCATCCACGCCGGCGTCAACGCGGCGCTGCCCGCGGACGGGACCATCAGCGGTTCGGTGACGGGAACGGGCGCGGCCCCGCTCACGGGCGTCTGCGTCGAGCGCCGTGCCGGTCGCCGCGGCGCAGAGCGACCGTTACACGGTGACAGTGCGCCGGCAGCGTACACGCTCGCGGTCATGACGCCGGGCAAGTACCGGGTCGAGTTCCAGGCGGCTGCGGTCAAGTCCGGCGTCAAGACCCAGTGGTGGGACGCCGCCGCGTCCAGCGCGACCGCGAAGATCATCAACGTGGCCGCCGGTGCCACCGTCGCCAGCATCGACGCCGCCATGACCGGCGGCTGACACCGCCAGCCGGCCACGGCCGGGGCGGGGTGGACTCCCCGTTCCCGGCCCAAGGCGCGCTATAATTACTGACCGAATGATCGGTTATTAGGGAGCCGCCCATGACGGCCGTTCAGGATGCCCCTGACCTGGAGCAATACTTCGAGGACACGGTGGCGCGGGACCGCCGGATCGAGCCGCGGGACTGGATGCCGGACGCCTACCGGAAGACCATGATCCGGCAGATCGCGCAGCACGCGCACTCCGAGATCATCGGGATGCAGCCCGAGGGCAACTGGGTGACCCGCGCGCCGTCGCTGCGCCGCAAGGCGATCCTGCTGGCCAAGGTCCAGGACGAGGCCGGGCACGGGCTGTACCTGTACTCGGCCGCGGAGACGCTCGGCGCCGACCGGGCCGACCTCACGAACCGGCTCATCACCGGCGCGCAGAAGTACTCGTCGATCTTCAACTACCCGACGCTGACGTTCGCGGACGTCGGTGTCATCGGCTGGCTGGTGGACGGCGCCGCGATCTGCAATCAGGTGCCGCTGTGCCGGTCGTCGTACGGGCCGTACGCGCGGGCGATGATCCGCATCTGCAAGGAGGAGTCCTTCCACCAGCGGCAGGGCTACGAGCTGCTGCTCACGATGATGCGCGGCACCGACGCGCAGCGCGAGATGGTGCAGGACGCGACCAACCGCTGGTGGTGGCCGTCGCTGATGATGTTCGGCCCGCCGGACGCCGAGTCGCCGAACACCGAGCAGTCCATGCGCTGGCGGATCAAGCGGCATACCAACGACGAGCTGCGGCAGCGGTTCGTCGACATGACGGTGCCGCAGGCCGAGGCGCTCGGCGTCACGCTGCCCGACCCGGCCCTGGCGCTGGAACGACGAGCGCGGGCACTACGACTTCGGCCAGCCCGACTGGGCCGAGTTCAAGCAGGTCATCGCCGGGAACGGCCCGTGCAACGCACAGCGGATCGCCGACCGGCGGGCGGCCCACGAGGACGGTGCCTGGGTGCGGGACGCTGCCGCCGCGCACGCCGCCAAGCAGGCAACGAGAGAGGCGTCCGCATGAGCGACGAAATCGCGATCTAACTGGCCGCTGTTCGAGGTGTTCCTGCGCAGCAAGCGCGGCCTGAACCACGTGCACGTCGGCTCGCTGCACGCCGCGGACGCGCAGATGGCGCTGCATCACGCGCGGGACCTGTACACCCGCCGGAACGAGGGCGTCAGCATCTGGGTCGTGCAGGCCGCCGACATCACCGCGTCCAGCCCGGACGAGAAGGACCCGTTCTTCGCGCCGAGCGGCGACAAGGTCTACCGGCACCCGACCTTCTACGAGATCCCCGACTCGGTCCCGCACATCTAATGCCGTGGCGACACCGCCTACGAGGCGATCATCGAGGGTGAGGACACCGGCCACCGGTGGGCCTACGGCACCGGCTTCACCGACCCGCTGGCCGGCGTCGACACCGACGCTGCCCGCCGGAGTCGACGGCGGCGACCTGGCCGCGTACTGCCTGATGCTGGCCGACGACGCCCTGATCATGTCGCACCGGCTGCAGCAGTGGCTGGCCAGGGCGCCGGAGCTGGAAGAGGAGACGGCGCTCGCCAACATCGCGCTGGACCTGCTCGGCCAGGCCCGGCTGCTGCTGTCCAGGGCCGGCCCGGCCGACGGCACCGGCCGGACCGAGGACGACTACGCGTTCGGCCGGGCCGAGCGGGAGTTCCGCAACGTGCGGCTGGCCGAGGCGAGCGACGCCGACTTCGGCGGGCTGATCGCGCGGCTGCTGGTGTTCAGCACCTGGCGGCTGGCGCTGCTGGTCCGGCTGCGGTCCGTCCGCCGACCCGGTGCTCGCTGCGGTCGCCGCGCAGGGCGTGCGGGAAGCTCACCTATCACCGCGACTACGCCGCCCAGTGGCTGGTCCGGCTCGGCGACGGCACCGACTACTCGCGGCCCGGATGGAAGCCGGGCTGCTGGCGGTCGCGCCGCTGGTACCGGAGCTGTTCGAGCCCGTCGGACACCGAGCGCGGCTGGCGGCGGCGGGTGTCGCCGCCGATCCGGCGAGCGCTGCGGGCGGAGTTCGACTCGGTGCTCGCGACGGCGCTGGCCGCGGCCGGGCTGGAGTGGCCCGCCGTGCCCGCCCATGGCGCGGGTGGCGGGCCTGGCGGGCCGGGACGGCGTGCACACCGAGGCGATGGGCTACCTGCTCGCGGAGCTGCAGAGCATCGCCCGGTCGCTGCCGGGAGCGACGTGGTGAGCGCGGACCTCGAGCTGGCGCGCCGCATCGCCGAGTCGGTGCCCGACCCCGAGCTGCCGATGCTGACGCTCGCGGATCTCGGCATCCTGCGCGACGTCACCGTCGAGGGCGACCGGGTCGTCGTGTCGATCACGCCGACCTACTCCGGTTGCCCGGCGCTGGCCGAGATGCGCGCGGACGTGACCGGCCGGCTGACCGCGGCCGGCTTCGGTCGACGTGGAGATCAGGACCGTGCTGAGTCCGCCGTGGTCCGACCGAGTGGATTAGCACGGCCGGGCGGCGCAAGCTGGCCGCGGCCGGGATCGCGCCGCCAGCCGTACGGTCGGCCGCAGGGGCGGCGGGTCACGCCAGCCGGTCGGCGGGGCCGGTTCCGCTGACCCTGACGACCGCGGCTGGCCGGCGGCGTGCCGTGTCCCGCGTGCGGCTCGGCCCAGACCGAGCGGACCGCCGCGTTCGGCGCGACCGCGTGCAAGGACCTGTACCGGTGCCGCGCCTGCGCGGAGCCGTTCGAGCACATCAAGGAGATCTGAGCGTGACCGCGCCCACTGACCTGGCAACAGGCGAGCAGGCGGCCGGCGCCAGCTCCCGGCGCCAGTTCCGGGAGCTGACCGTCGCGCTGTCGACCGGCTGTGCGACGACGCCGTCGCCGTGACGTTCGCGGTGCCGCCCGAGCTCGCCGGCCGAGTTCGCGTTCCGGCCGGGTCAGTCGCTGACGCTGCGGCGGGTCGTCGACGGCCGGGAGGAGCGGCGGTCGTACTCGATCTGCGCCCCGGCCGGCGAGCGCGCTGCGGATCGGCGTGCGCGAGGTACCCGACGGCGCCGTGTCCGGCTGGCTGGTCCGCGAGGTCCGGCCCGGCGACGGGTCGAGGTGCAGCCGCCGTCGGGCTCGTTCACCGCGGACCTGCAGGTCCCGGGCCGGCACGTGCTGATCGCGGCCGGGTCCGGCATCACGCCGGTGCTGTCGATCACCGCCTCCGCCCTGCGGCACCCGGACGCGCAGGTGACCGTGCTGTACGGGAACCGGCGCGCCGGACTCGGTCATGTTCGCCGACGAGATCGCCGACCTGAAGGACACCTATCCGGTCCGGCTGCAGCTCGCGCACGTGCTGTCCCGCGAGCCGCAGGAGGTCGAGCTGTTCAGCGGCCGCCTGGACGCGGACCGGCTGCGGCGGCTGCTGCCCGCCCTGTGCGCGGTGGACAGCGTCGATCACTGGTGGCTGTGCGGGCCGTACGGGATGGTCACCGACGCCATGCACGTGCTGACCGAGCTGGGCGTGCCAGCCGAGCGGGTGCACCGCGAGCTGTTCTACGTCGAGGAGGTCACCGCCGGACCAGGAACGGCACGAGGAGCCGCCGCTGACCAGCGGCTGCGAGGTCACCGTGATCCTGGACGGCCGGACGAGCACCACCACGATCGAACCCGGCACGCCGGTGCTGGACGGGGCCCAGCGGGCCCGGCCGGACCTGCCGTTCGCGTGCAAGGGCGGCGTCTGCGGCACCTGCCGGGCGCTGCTGCGGTCCGGCGAAGTGCGGATGCGCCGCAACTTCGCGCTGGAGGCGGCCGAGCTAGCGGCTGGCTTCGTGCTCACCTGCCAGTCGCTGCCGGTCACCGACCAGGTCACCGTCGACTACGACGCCTGACCGGCGCCAGTCCTGGCGGTGGCCGGGCCGGGGCGCGACCCGAACCCGCAGTACGGTGCTGCAGTGACTACCCGCGTCTTGTACGCGATCGCCTGCGCGGCGCCGCCCGCACGGGACATCGGCCTGCTCGTCGCCGCTGCGCAGGCCGAGGGCTGGACCGTCTGTGTGCTCGCCACGCCGTCCGCGGTCAGGTTCATCGACGGGCCGGCGCTGTCCGTACAGACCGGCTACCCGGTCCGCAGCGAGTACAAGGACCCCGGCGAGCCGGACGTGCTGCCACCGCCGGACGCCATCATCGTGGCGCCCGCCACGGTCAATTCGGTCAACAAATGGGCCGCCGGGATCTGTGACACGCTCGCGCTCGGGCTTTTGGTCGAGGGCATCGGCCTGAAGCTGCCGATAGTGGCGGTGCCGTGGAGTAATGCCGCCCACGCGGCGCATCCCGCGTTCGCCGAGAACCTCGGCAAGCTGCGATCGTGGGGCGTGCGCGTCCTGTACGGCCCCGATATCGGGCGGCCGCGCGAGTCCGGGGACGACAGCGTGGGCGACTTCCCCTGGCTGCGCGCGCTCGCGGCGGCCGGGCTGCCGTCGGCCAGCCGGCCGGTCGGTTAGGGCGTCGCCAGCCAGATGGGAGGCTGGTCGCCGTGACCGGATCACTGCCAGCGTGGCGTGCGGCCCTCGGCGAGCTGCCCGTTGTCCGACGTGGCCGGTGGGCGGTCGGCGGAAGCGCCGCGCTCGCCCTGCTTGGATTGCCGGTCGAGCCCAGGGACCTGGATCTGCTGGCGGATCAGTTCGCCGCGGCCGAGCTGGTCGACGGGCTGCGCGACGCCGTGGTGAGCGACGAAGCCGGCTGGGATCGCGGCGACGTGCGCGCCGTCCGCAGGGCCCTTGCCGTGGTTCGCGGCGTCGAGGTCGAGATTCTGGCAGGCGTCGAGGCGGTGGGCCCAGCGGGCGACGTGGTGGTCGGTACTCCGGACCTGGACCGGCTGGACCGGGTCATCGTCAGCGGCCGGCCGATCCCGGTGCTGCCGTTGTCGGCCATGCAGGTGCTGCTCGATGCGACGGGCCAACGGGAGCGGGCAGCGATGGTCGCCAGGGCGCTGGGCGCGGCGAGCGAATCCTGATGCGGTCGAATCCGAGCCCGGCTATGAGACCTTCAGCCAGAAAGTCTGGTGCACCGCCGGGCCGATCCCGTTTGCGGCCGTAATCGTGATCTTGTAGGTCCGGCCCTTGTCGCCCCGCGCAGCCTTGCCGGTCAAGACGGCGGTGCCGTTGCGCTCCCGCACGAACCGCACACCGCCGGGCAGGTGCCCGCGCTCGGACAGTCTGGCGGCGGGGAAGCCGATGCTGCGGAAGGTGAATGTCCGCCGGGATCCGGCCCGGAAAGTGGCGCTGCGCGTTGTGGTCATCGCCGGCGGCTGGTCGATGGTCAGCGTGAAGGCCTGCTGGGCGGCGCCGATGCCGTTACTGGCGGTGATCGTGAAGTGGTACACGCCGCCGGCGTGCCCGCCGGGCGTGCCGATGAGCGCACCTCGCGGAGTCAGCGAGATGCCGTAGGGCAGCTTGCCGGTCTCGGTGAAGGCCGGAGCCGGATAGCCGGTCGCGTCGACAAAGAAGGATCCGCCACGCACGCCAGCACGGAACGTCGCCGCGGGTTTCGAAGTGATGGCCGGGGCCTCGTCAATCGTGACGGCGATGTGCCGGTAGGTGATGCCCGCACCGCTGGCCGACAGCTCAAGATCGTAGGTGCCGCCCGAGCCCGGAGGTGGTGAGCCCACCAGCTGCCAGCCGGTATCGGCAGAGCCGCGCACCGCCAGACCAGGAGGCCCGTAGACAATCCCGAGCACTGGTGCCGGGTAGCCGGTGGCCTGGAGCGGAACCGACGAGGTAGTGCCGACCCGGAACGTGACGCCTGACGGTGCGGTAACGACAGGCGGCTGGTCAACAACCAGGTCAATTGGCCGAGTGAAGTCCGGCGGCGTGCCGTTGCTCGCCGTCACCGTGATCGGATAGTTCCCGCCGCTTCCTGCCGCCGGGGTTCCGGATACCGTGCCATCCGGACTGAACTTCAGACCCGGCGGCAGGGCTCCGGATTCGGAGAAACTTGCCGCCGGGAAAGCGTTGGCAGCGACGGTCTGTGAACCGGGCGAGCCGGTGTTCCAGTTGGGCAGGCTGGTGGTAGTGATGACCGGCGACCACGCATTGCTGGCAGCAGGGGTGACCACCCAAAGGCCCGGCATTGAATACGGCGCTTCGTAGGCAGCGCCGGTGACCTGGTCAGCCGCTACCGCAATCCCGCCGCGCCCGAGGGTGTCGGTGATGGTATTGGTCGCCGCGTTGATGGTCCAGGTAGTGCCGAACTCGGCGCTGGAGCTGGTCGCATAGATAGTCCCGGCCTGGGTGTCGACTGCAACACCCAGCGGGCCGAGGCTGATCGGGACCGGCACGGTCGCGACCAGGGCATCAGTCGTGCCGTCTATCACCGCGACATCATGGCCGCCGCCGTCCGCCGCATAGATTGTGTCGGTCGCCGCATCGACGGCGATGCCGTAGACGCTGCCCTTGCTCACCGGGATGCTGGCTAGCACAGCATGACTGGCCGCGTCTATGGCTACGACCCTGCCCCCGGCAGTGCCGTCCGCGAGCGTGGAAACCCACACGACGCCGGCGGCTCGTCGACAGTGACCTGGTAGGGCATGGTGTTGCTGCCGGTACTGATTGTGCCCACTACGGTGTTCGTGGCGCCGTCAATCACCGTCAGGTCGGCCTCGTCCTCGTTGGCGACGTAGACGGTGTCGGTGGAACTGTCGACTGCGATTCCGATAGAGGTCTGGCCGGACGTTGCCGGAATGGTGGCGGTGACTGTAGCTGTCGCGCCATCTATCACAGCCACATCCACGCCGGACGGAGTTCGTTCCGTGACGTAGATGACGTTGGTCGTCGCATCGGCGGTGACGCCAAGCGGGTTCCCTGTCAGTGCGACAGTGGCGGCGATGGCGTTCGTTGCCCCGTTGATTACCGTCACCTGATCACTAGACAGGCTGGCCAGGTAGACCCTGTCAGTCGCCTGATCGACCGCAACCGCGATTGGAACAGGGCCAGGAGCGGGGACGAGCGACACGGAGTAGCCGTCGGCGGCGGCTGACGCCGTCACAGCGAGCGGCGCCACGCCCACCAGCATCCCCGCCGCGATCAGCAACTTCAGTCCGCGGCCGCGCGCGCGATCGGAACTGACACCAGCAGCCGACCCGGTCACTGTGATCCCCCATTAATTTGCCAATAAGGAAGTAAAAGGCACTTTGTAGTAATACCACACCGACCACAAGACGGCCCGTTCCTCCGGACGCCAGATTTCGACAGGGCCGGCACGCATCCTCGCGCCTGGCTGCGCGCAATAGCATGAGGCGCATGGGCGCTGACCGGCACCGGCTCGCAGAGCTGGAGATCACCAGCCCGGCCAATGCCGCGGATCAAGCAGCTCGTCGCGCTGCGCCGGCGGCGCGGCCGGGACCAGGCCGCCGTCACGCTGGTCGAGGGCCAGGCCGAGATCGCGCTCGCGCTGCGGCCGGGCGTACGGCCGGAGGCGCTGTACTACTGCCCGGAGCTGAACCCGGCCACCGCGGGCGCCGGTCATCGCCGCCGCCGGCGGAGCACGGCGCGCAGGTCGTCCGGGTGCCCAGGCCCGTCTTCGAGAAGATCAGCTACCGCGAAGGGCCCGACGGGCTGCTCGCCGTCGTCGCCCGCGATCACCAGCGAGCCTGGACCGGCTGGCCGTCGGCGCCGGACCCGCTGATCCTCGTCTGCGCCGGGCTGGAGAAGCCCGGCAACCTCGGCGCGATCCTGCGGACCGCGGACGCGGCGGGGGTCGAGCCGCGGTCATCGCGGCCGATCCGGTCACGGACTGGGGGAACCCCAACGTGGTGCGCGCGAGCAAGGGAACCGTGTTCTCCGTGCCGGTCGCGTCGCGGTTACCTCGGCGCAGGTCCTTGACTGGATCGCCGGCACGCGGCCTGCGGATCGTGGCCGCGACACCCGACGCGGACCTGCTGCTGACCGCGGCCGACCTGACCGGTCCGGTCGCGATCGCGGTGGGCGCCGAGCAGACCGGGCTGCCCGGCCGCTGGCTGGACCGGGCCGACGTCCGGGTCAGGATCCCGATGTTCGGCCTGGCGGACTCGCTCAACGTGTCGACGTCGGCGGCGATCATCACCTACGAGGCGGTCCGGCAGCGGATGCAGGGGGCCGATTTGAACTGGGCCGCGCCGGTCCGGTAAGCATCGGTTATGGCTGACCTCTCGCTGCTGCCGCTACCGCGGTGATCGACGGACACGATCTGCGGGTCGGCGGCTGCTCGCTCGCTGAGCTCGCCGCCGAGTTCGGCACGCCGGCCTTCGTCATCGACGAGGAGGCGCTGCGCGACCGCGCCGCCGCCTACCGCGACGGGCTCGCCACCCGGCATCCGCACAGCCGGGTGTGCTTCGCGATGAAGTCGTTCCCGTCCGCGTCGATGGTCAGCGTGCTGTCCAGCGAGGGCCTCGGCCTGGACGTGGTCGGCGGCGGGGAGCTGCGGATCGCGCTGGCGGCCGGAGCCGACCCGGCCGGCATCGTCATGCACGGGAACGCCAAGTCGGACGACGGACATCCAGGCCGCGCTCGACCGCCGGAATCGGCTACATCATCGTGGACGGCTTCGACGACATCGACCGGATCGAGCGGCTCGCACGGCAGCGGACGCCGGTGCTGCTGCGGGTCAGCCCCGGTATCGAGTCGCACACCCACGCGGCGCTGGCTACCGGCGGCAAGTCCTCGAAGTTCGGCATCCCGGTCGAGCACGTGCCCGAGGCGATCGCCCGGATGCAGGCCTCGCCGGTCATCGACCTGCGCGGCCTGCACGCCCACATCGGATCGCAGATCACGAACCTGCAGCAGTTCGAGGCCGAGGTGGCGGCGCTGGGCACGCTCGGCGAGTTCGACGTCTACGACCTGGGCGGCGGCCTGGGCGTCCGGTACGAGCCGGGCGACGTCGCGCCCACGATCGACGAGTACCTGGAGCAGCTCGTCGGCCGCCGCGCACCGGCACCTGGGCCACGACATCGAGCTGATCGTCGAACCGGGCCGGTCGCTGGTGGCGCCGACCGGGCTGACGCTGTACCGGGTGCTGACGATGAAGCAGTCCGGCCTGCTGCACGTCGCGGTGGACGGCGGGATGGGCGACAACCTGGAGCACTCGCTGTACGGCCAGCGGTTCTCGCCGCTGGTGGTCGGCCGGTGGGACGGAACCAGAGGTGCTCGCCGACCTGGTCGGCCGGCACTGCGAGTCGGGTGACATCGTCACCCCGGAAGTGATGCTGCGCAGTCCGCAGATCGGGGACCTCGTGGTGGTCCCGGTGACCGGCGCCTACTGCTTCACCATGTGCAACAACTACAACGGGGCGCTGCGGCCGCCGGTGATCTACTGCCGGGACGGCGCGGCGCAGGCTCGGCGTCCGCCGGGAGACCCACGACGAACTGATCAGCCGGGAGATGGGCCTGCTGGCGGCGGCGCGCAGCCGGCTAGCGGCGGCGGTCAGCTGCCGCCGACCCCGAACGCGGTGAGCACGCACCAGCGCGATCGTGGCGGTCGCGAACGGCGCCGTGCGCGATGACGACCGGCAGCGGGAAGTTCCGCTCCGGCGGGCCGCGCCCGCCCGCGCGCCCCGACCGGTCGAGCACGGCCACCCGCCGCGGCGCAAGACGTGGCGTGATCCGTTCCAGCCCGCAGGACCTGCCGCTTGGCCCGGTAGACCTCGAGCCACCGGTTCGCCATGAACACGCCGAGCGAGGCACCGACCAGCACCGTGCCGACGGAGATCCAGGCCAGGTCATCGTTGTCGAAGAACAGGTAGTACGCCCAGACGATCAGCCCGCCGCCGCCGAGGGGACGTGGGCGGCGAGCACCGGCGGCGGCAGCCTGGTCGTCGGCGTCCGCCTGGAAGTCCTTGTCGTACTCGATCAGCCAGACGGACAGCAGGTAGAGGCCCAGGCTGGCGGTGGCGATCCAGGTCAATAGCGCAACGAGGCTCATGCAGCCCCGGTCCAGGTGCGACAACGCGCGGCCGCGCAACAACAGGACCGCACCGACTAGGTCCCACCAGGCATGTACACGGATCGGAGGTTCAGTCCGGTTCACCGCCAGGGACGCGAGCGGGCGAAAGCATGCTGGGCGGCGCGATTGGCCGGCCGCCAGTGGCCGCGGCCGCGGAGTGAAAGGCCGCGCCGCGGGTAGTTGACGAGCGTCGGTGTTACCGGGTGCTCAGCAAGGAGTCACACATGCTCGCCGTCATCGCCGCGATCCTGTTCGCGATCGCGTTCATCATGTACGCCGCCGGCGTCGCCACCAGCGCGGTGTTCGCGCCGCTCAGCCTCGCGTTCGTCGGCCTGGCGCTGCTGGCCCTGCACCTGACCGGGCAAGGGCCCCGCGCTGCCCGAGCGGCAGACGCGGGCGCCGCCGCTGACAGTCGCCCGCGAGTACGCGTGGCCCGGCCGCTGCGGCCGGGCCACCTGCGGTGCAGCGGCCGGGACTCAGGTCCGCGGGCCTAGGTGTGGAACGACGCCCGACCGCCGTCAGCAGCACCACCGTCACGGTGGCGACCGCGAAGACGCCGTGCGCCAGGACGACGGTGAGCGGGAAGTTGCGCTCCGGCGGCCCGACATCGGAGGTACGCGGCGTAGGCGTCCCGCTCGCGGGAGCGGCCAGGAACGTGGCCGCGGCCCGGATGCTGGCCCGCTTGGCCTGGTAGACGCTGATCCAGCGGTACGCCATCGTCGCGCCGAGCCCGGCGGCCGCGAGGAAGCCGAACAGGCTGAACCAGGCCAGGCGATGACTGCCCCAGGCCAGGTACGCGATCCAGAGCAGCACGCCGGTCACTGCGGCCAGCACGTGTCCGGCGAGCAGCGGCGGGGGCAGCCGGGTGGCGGCCGACGACTGGAATTCCTGGTCATACTCGATCAGCCAGATGGACAGCAGGTACAGGCCGAAGCCGGCCGCGACCACCGCGGTGATGAGCCCGATGACGTCCATACGCCTCCTGGCGGGCCGTCACCCTATGTGATTCACCCGAAGCGCCTCGACAGCTTCGCGAGAACGGAGGTGGCCTGAACGCGGCCTGAGCTGCCCGGCGCATCCGGACTCGGCCGGAGGCACTGCCTGGCCGGTTCAGGCAGCGGATCCGGGCCGGTGAGCCTGCGGGCCGGCGGACGTCCGGCAGGTCAGCGGGCCTCGCGGCCGAGCACGAGCACGCCCGACGGTCGCGAACATCCCGCCGTTCCCGAGAATCACGCTGATGTCGGCATCCGGCACTTGGGCCGGAGCCTCGCCCCGGATCTGGCGGACGCCCTCCTGGATCGCGAACATGCCGTACATGCCGGTGTGGGTGTAGGACAGGCCGCCGCCGTTGGTGTTCAGCGGCAGCCGGCCGCCCGGCTCGGTGTTGCCGTCGCTGATGAAGGCGCCGGCCTCGCCCTTGGCCACGAACCCGAGCGCCTCCAGCCCGTAGATCGGCACGTGCGCGAACGCGTCGTAGATCATCAGGTGCCGCACGTCGGCCGTGGCTGATCCCGGCCTCCGCGAACGCCGCCTGCCCGGCCAGCCGGAACGCCGGCGACTCGGTGAAGTCGACCATCTGCGAGATCATCGGCGTCTCGCACGGACTCCCCGGTGCCGAGCACGTGGACCGGCGGCTTGGGGAAGTCGGCGGCCCGCTCGGCCGAGGTCACGATCAGCGCGCCGCCGCCGTCGGTGACCAGGCAGCACTCCAGCAGGTGGAACGGCCAGGCGACGATCCGGGAGGCGAGCACGTCCTCGACCGTGATGAGGTCGCGGAACATCGCCCGCGGGTTGCGCGCGGCCCACTTGCGCTGCGCCACCGCGACGTAGGCGAGCTGCTCGTGGGTGAGCCCGTACTCCTTCATGTACCGGAGCACCGGAATCGTGAAGGCGGTCGTCGGCCCCGCGGTGCCGTACGGCGCCTCGAACTGGCCGGGCATCGACGACGCGCCGCGCGGCCAGCCGCGCCGCGCCGACCCGGGAGCGGCCCGGACTCGCCGTGGGTGATCAGCACCGTGCGGGCGTACCCGGCCCGGATCGCGGCGGCGGCGTGCCGGACATGCAGCAGGAACGAGGTGCCTCCGACCGCAGTGCCGTCCATCCAGGACGGCGTGATGCCGAGCGCGTGGGCGATCTGCACGGGCCCCGGCTGGTTGACGGTCGCGATGCCGTCGATGTCGCGCATGCGCAGGCCGGCGTCGGCGACCGCGTTGACCGCCGCCTCGATGTGCAGCTGGAGGGTGGAGTGGTCCGGCAGCTTGCCGACCGCGTTGGTCTCGGCCGCGCCGGCGATGATGACGCCGCGCTCCCCGGTCACGGGGCTCCCGCCTGCGGCCGGCGCGAACAACGGGATCGCGATGTCGCCGCGCTGCTCGAAGGTCACCTGCAGCTCCATGTCCAGGACCAGGTCCTCCGGCGTGTTCGGGCACGCCGACGATGTTGGTCATCATCCGGGGGCCCTCGGCCAGCTCCACCACCGCGATCGCGTACGGGCCGTCGGCCTCGAAGCCGCGCGCCGGCCGGTGGTTGATCACGTACGAGTAGAGCGTGGCCCGGCCGCTGGCCGGGAACCACTCGACGTCGGTGGACCCGCAGGACGGGCAGACCGGCCGCGGGTAGAAGTACGGCTTGCCGCAGTCGCGGCAGCGCTGCAGCAGCAGCTCGCCGCGGGCGCAGCCGTCCCAGAACGGCTGGGTCTCCGGCGTCGGCTCGGGACCGGCTTAGCCGGCCTCGCTGCTGCCGGGAGGCTCACACGATCCTGCCGGGGGCGGCGATGGGGCGGAACGAGCGCTCGACCTGGTCGGCCAGGTCGTCCAGCTGCCAGGGCTGCTCGCCGATCAGCCGCACGACCGGCGCGGCGTTGTTGTACAGCGAGACCTCAAAGCCGGAGGAGTGCACGATCCGGCCGGTCAGCCAGCCGGACCGCTCGCTGGCGAGGTAGGCGACGACCCTGGCGACGTTGTCCGGCGAGCGGCGCTCGTCCTCGTTCAGACGGCCGGCCGTGCGGCGGCGGTCGGTCGGGATCGAGTCGGTCATCCGGGTCGCCGCGCCGGGGAGATCGGCGTTGACGGTCACGCCGTACTTGGCCAGCGACGTTCGCGCAGGACCAGGTGAGGCCCACGATGCCCATCTTGGCCGCCGCGTAGTTGGGCTGGCCCGGCGCGCCGTGCAGGCCGGAGACCGAGGTGAAGTTGATGATCCGGTTCTGTGCGCTCTCGTCCCGCAGCGACCGCCAGTGCGCGGACGCGAACTTGGAGGTATTGAAGGTCCCTTGAGGTGCACCCGGATGACGTCGTCCCACTCCTGCTCGGTCATGTTGAAGATCATCCGGTCGCGCAGGATGCCGGCGACGTTGACCAGGACGTCGAGCTGGCCGAACTCGCTGATCGCGGTCTTGATCAGCTCCTCGGCCGCGGCGTGATCGGAGATGTCGGCGCCGTTGGCGACTGCCTTGCCGCCCGCGGCGGTGATCTCATCGACGACCAGCTGGGCCGGGCTGGTGTCCGCGCCGGAGCCGTCCAGCGTTGCCGCCCAGATCGTTCACTACGACGCTGGCGCCCTCGGCGGCCAGCAGCAGCGGCAGTCGACCTGCCGATGCCGCGGCCTGCGCCGGTGACTATCGCGACCCGCCCGTCCAGGGTGCCCATGCGGCTCACCCGACCCTTCCGTGAGAATTGAGAGCTGAATACTAGAACGCTCTTCTGGAATTATGCAGGTCGGATGGCTGCTCGTCGCCGGTTGCTGGAGGATCGAGGCTGGGCCGAGGTCTTAGTAGACCGGGTTTACGTAAATTCCATACACGTAAGCCTCATGTACCTGCGCCCGGACACGGTCGTTACCAGTGGCTAACCCCATGTGCTGCCACTCGGCGGCGAAGGTCTCTATCGGACGGATCACCAGTTCAATGGCGGCTGGCCGAGCGTATGGCGGGTAGCGGGGAGCCACCGTTTGCGCTCGCCGTCGCGGCGAATGTTGCCAATTCGACTTCAGATTATGATCTGAACTATCATGGGGCTATGACCGCGCAGCCTGCAGACGCCGTGACGTTTTCGGACCTGTCGCGCAATCCGCGCGCTGTCGCCGAGCGGGCCAAGCGGCTGGGACGGCTGAAGATCACGCACCGCGACGCCGCTGACTTCTACCTGACCCTCGCGGATCGTGAAGAGGAACGCGACGAGAACCTGATGACGGCCGCTCGGATGTTCGCAGCGCTCGCCAGGACGGAGTCAGGCACGCAGGCCGTGACTTCAGTGCTCGAGGAGGTGTTCCCGTGGTCCCGGCACCTGTCGCAGTCCGAACGGTCCGGGTTCGCCGTCGACTTGATCGCGGCCCTGTCTGATGCCGCGGAGCTGGTCATCGATGGCAACGCGCATGAAGCGATAGCAGGCTGGCGCGCGACGGCCCGGATCAAGGCCGACAAGCGTGCATACAAGCAAGCCCTGGCCCCTACGGAAGGCGATTTCGGGTCAGTTGAAGTCCCGGCGTGAGTCCCCGTCGTGGTGACAGGGTCACTGTTCCACCTTCAAGAGATCAGTGGGACGTGCGCTTCGGTACGGGCGAGGCAGCGGCCGGATGGGATGAGCTGTGTCGTCACGCTCTCCCGAATACCCGGCGCTGCTTAGCAGTTCGGCGTCTTCTCGGCCTACTTCGGCGGGGATACTCCGGGGGCCTGCCGCCGGCCTGCGCGGTCGGCGTGGCGCAGACCGGAGGATTCTTCTGATCCACCGGATGCGGGCGGCAGGCTTCCGGACCGGGACCCTGCCGCCCGCTGCGCTGTCCGCGGCCGGAAAGCCCGCCGGTCTTGTGCTCATCTAGAATCCAATTCTAAGATTGCTGACAAAACTGGCCATGCTGCCCGGTCTGTCCCGGGCGGCTGACCAGCTGCGGCACGGCGGCGTCGGGAGGCTCGATGGAACTGGACCTTGGCCCGGAGATCGCGGAGTACCGCGCCGATCTGCGCGGCTGGATCGACGGCGCACGCCCCGCCCGGCCTCGCCGATCTGGTCGACTGGAACCGCTCGATCGTCACCGGCGGCTACAGCGCGAGCGCGGCGGATGGAGGCGATGGCCAGCTCGCAGTACGCGCAGTGGGAGAGCGCGTGCGCGGACGCCCGGCTGATCTGTCCCGGCTGGCCGCAGGAGTACGGCGGGCGGCGGCCTGGACGCCATCCGGATCTCGATTTTCAACGAGGAACTGCACCGGGCCGGCCTGCCCGCGGGTCATCCGCGGCATGGGCGAGAGCCTGGTCGGGCCGTCGGTCTTCGTGCACGGCACGCCGGACCAGCAGGCCGCCTTCCTGCCCAGGATCATCTCCGGCGAGGACGTCTACTGCCAGGGCTTCTCCGAGCCGAGCACCGGGTCCGACCTGGCCGGCCTGCAGACCAAGGGCGTGGTCGACGGCGACGAGATCGTCATCACCGGACAGAAGGTCTGGACCTCTGGGGCCCAGCTGGCGAACATGATGTTCGTCCTGTGCCGGACCGATCCCGATGCCGAGAAGCACGCCGGCATCTCCTACGTGCTGATCGATTTCAAGGATCCGGGCATCAGCTTCCGGCCGATCCGTCAGATGTCGGGTGCGTCCGGATTCGCGGAGGACTTCCTGGACGGCGTCCGCGCGCCGCTGTTCAACGTCATCGGCGGCCTGAACAACGGCTGGAAGGTGGCGATGACCACGCTCGGCTACGAGCGCGGCGGCAGCGCGACCGTCCTGCATCTCGCCTACGAGCGCGAGTTCTGGGAACTGGCCGAGACCGCGCGCAAGCGCGGCGTCGCTTCCGACCCGCTCATCCGGCAGCAGCTGGCCTGGGCGTACACCCAGGTGGAGATCATGCGCTACGCCGGCCTGCGGCTGCTGGCCGGCCTGGCCGAGGGCCGCCAGCCCGGGCCCGAGGCGTCGGTCAGCAAGCTCTTCTGGAGCGAGTACCACAAGAAGCTGGGCGAGATCGCGATGGCGATCGAGGGCACCGACGGACTCGTCCGGCCCGGAGGGGGACGGCTACCCGACCACGACCTGGCAGAACGTCTTCCTGTCCAGCCGGGCGGGCACGATCTACTCCGGGACCAGCGAGATCCAGCGCAACATCGTCGCCGAACGGGCGCTGGGGCTGCCCAAGGAGCCGCGGGCGCGCGCGTGAGCAAGTCCGTGGTGAGCAGTGCCGCGGCCCGCGAGCTGATCAGCCAGGACCGGCTGGCGGAGTTCTTCGCGCCCCGCAGCGTCGCGCTGGTCGGCGCGTCTGACACGTCGGGCTGGGCGCGCTTCATCGTGGCCGCGAGCAGCGCGGTCGGCTATACCGGGCCGCTGCACCCGGTGCACCCAGCCCACCGGCAGGTGTTCGGCCGGCCCGCGGTGCCGAGCCTGCGCGACCTGGCCGAGCCGCCGGACCTGGCCTTCATCCTGGCGCCCACGCACGCGGTCCTGGAGGTGCTGGAGGACGCCGCGGTCGCCGGAGTAAGGAACGTGGTGGTACTTGCCTCGGGCTACCGCGAGGCTGGCGGTGCGGCCGGGCGCTCGGAGTCAGACCTCATCGCGCGGGCCGCGGCGCACGGCATCGCGGTGCTCGGGCCCAACTGCCTGGGCTTCCTGAACACCGCGGCCAAGGTCGCCCCGTTCGCGCTCACGGTGCCGCTGCCGCTGACGCCGGGCCCGGTGGGCATCGGGCTGCAGAGCGGCGCCCTGTCCAGCGCGCTGCTGGCATTCGCCCGGTCGCAGGCCATCGGCGTCAGCACGGTGGCGTCACTCGGCAACGAGGCGATGATCACCACCAGCGACGTGCTCGACTACCTGGTGGCAGACGAGCAGACCAAGGTCATCTGCCTGTTCCTGGAAGAGATCGGCGACCCGGCCGCGTTCAGCGCCGCGACGCTGCGCGCGGACCAGGCCGGCAAGCCGATCGTCGCGCTGAAGGTCGGCGCGAGCGAAGCCGGGCAGCAGTCCGCGCTCGCCCACACGGGTGCGGTGGCGGGCGATGACGCGGTCGTCGACGCGGTGCTGCGGCAGCTGAACATCATCCGGGTCGCCAGCATCGAGGAACTGCTGACCACCGCGTCCGTGCTCGGCTACCAGCGGGTGCCGCGCGGCCGGCGGATGGGCGTGCTGACCGCCTCCGGCGGCGCCTGCGACATCATCGCGGACCGGGCGAGCGTCGCCGGCCTCGAGATCCCGCCGTTCACGCCCGGAGACGACCGAGGCGATCGCCGCGCACCTGCCGTCGTTCGCCGTCGGCCCGCAACCCGCTCGACGTGACCGGCTACGTGCTGGCCAACGCCCGGACCTCGCCGCTGACCGCGATCGACCACGCGCTCGACGCCGCGCTGGCTGACCCGGGCCTCGACTTCGTCATCTTCACCGGCTTCACCGTGCCGGAGACGCGGCCCGCCGGACACCCGGCTGGCGGAGCTGCTGGAGTCGCGGATCGGCTGGCTCGCGGACCGGATCGCAGCGGCGCCGATCCCGGCGATCCCGCTGAGCCTGACCTGCGTGGACATCGGCGGCTACGCCAGGGAGCTGCTCGGCGCCCGTGGCGTGCACCTGGTCAGCGGGATGGAGCTGGGCGTGCAGGCCATCGGGAACGCGCTGCGCTGGCAGGAAGGGCGCGGCGCGCGTCCGCGAGCTGCCCCGCGCCCGGGCACCAGCGGCCGGGACCGCGACCGCGTGGTCCGGAGGCGCGCGCGCGCGAGCTGCTGGCCGCGACGGGGATACCGGTCGTTCCCGGCACGGTAGCCCGGTCGGCGGCCGAGGCCGTCAGTGCCGCCGCCGCGGCGGGCCGCCCGGTGGCGCTGAAGATCTCGTCGGCGCGGATCACGCACAAGTCCGACGTCGGCGGCGTCGCGCTCGGGCTCAGCTCGGACGAGGAGATCCGGGCGGCCTACGAGCGGGTCACGGCGGAACGCGGCGCGGCGCTGGCGACGACGTCCGGCGAGGTGCTGGTGACGGCGATGCGGACCGGCGGCATCGAGGTGCTCGCTGGCGTGCAGCGTCGATCCGGGCTTCGGCCCGGTGCTGGCGGTCGGCTCGGCGGCGTCTTCGTCGAGCTGCTGCAGCGACGTCAGCCTGCGGGTGCTGCCGGTCGACGCGCGCCGAGGTCCGCCGCATGCTCGGCCGAGCTGCGCGGGCTGCCGCTGCTCACCGGCGCCCGCGGCGCGGAGCCCGCCGACCTGGACGCGCTGGCGAAGGTCATCAGCGACATCGCGGAGCTCGCGCGGTCGGTGGACGGGCTGCGGCGCTCGAAGGTCAATCCGCTCTGGGTGCGCGGCAGCCAGATCGAGGCGCTCGACGTACTTGTGCTAACCGACGCAGATACAGGAGCCCGGCAGATGATTCTCGGAGTAACCGCTGAGCAGGAGGAACTGCGCGCGATCGGTCCGCCGGTTCCTGGCCGACCGGGTGCCGATCTCCGCGGTGCGCGAGCTGATGGAGGCCGCCGACGGCGGCGACCCGGCCGTCTGGGCGCAGGCGGCGAGCAGCTGGGCTTGCAGGGCATCGCGATCCCCGAGGAGTACGGGGGAGCGGGCTTCTCGTTCGCCGAGCAGGCGATCGTGCTGGAGGAACTCGGCGCCGCGCTGTACGGCGGCCCGTACCTGGCCAGCGCCGTGCTCGCCGCGAACGCGCTGCTCGCCAGCGGGGACGAGGCGCGCGAAGAAGGCCTACCTGCCCGGCATCGCCTCCGGCGAGCTGATCGCGACGCTGGCCTTCACCGAGGAGGACGGCTCCTGGGAGACCGGACGCGACCAGGCTGCGGCCACCGAGTCGGGCGACGGCTGGCGGCTCGACGGGCGCAAGAGCTTCGTGCTCGACGGGCACACCGCGGCCTGATCCTGGTGGTCGGCCGGACCGGGGACGGCCTCAGCCTGTTCGCCGTGCAGGCCGACGCGCCCGGTCTGACCCGCACCGCGCTGCCGACGCTGGACCAGACCCGCAAGCTGGCCCGGCTGGACTTTGACGGCGTGCCCGCGACGCTCGATCGGCGCCGACGGGGCGGCCGAGTTCGTGCTGGCCAAGACGCTGGACGTGGCCGCGATCGCGCAGGCCGCCGAGCAGCTCGGCGGCGCCCAGCGCGCGCTGGACATGACCGGTGGAGTACCTCAAGGTGCGGCACCAGTTCGGCCGGCCGATCGGCAGCTTCCAGGCGCTCAAGCACCGCTGCGCCGACCTGCTGCTCGAGGTCGAGTCGCTGCGCTCGGCTGTGCAGTACGCCGCGGCCGCGGTGGCCGAGGACTCGCCCGAGGTACCGGTCGGTCGCGGCGCTGGTCAAGGCCTACGCCTCGGACGTGTACTTCCACGTCGCGGCCGAGAACATCCAGATGCACGGCGGCATCGGCTTCACCTGGGAGCACGACGCCCACCTGTACTTCAAGCGGGCCAAGGCGAGCGAGCTGTTCCTCGGCGACGCGACCCTGCACCGGGAGCGGCTGGCGAGCCGGATCGGTCTCTAGCGGCTGCCCGCCGCACCCCGGCGCCGGGCCCGGCCGGTTACGGGTGCAGCGTCAGCCCCTTGAGCACCTTGTCCATCCGGCTCTTCGGTCCGTAGACCGCGATGCCGACCAGCGGTAGCGCCGCCGCGTCCGCACCGAACACGGCGGCGCGGTTGTCCGCGTCGTTCCCCGTCTTGAACATCTCCTCGATGTAGACGGCGAGGTCGAGCTGGCGCGCCAGCGCGCGGTCGCGCACCGCCCCGAGCTCTGCGGCCGTCGCGCTGTAGACGAGGACCGGCTGCCGCAGCAGAGGCAGGTAGCCGGTGCCGGCCGCGTCCTGGTACGGCTCGCCCATGACCTCGGGCCGCCCGCCCGCCACGCCGCTCGCCAGGAACGCCGTCACGTTCAGCTTCTGCCAGACAGCCAGGTCGGAGCGCACAGCGATGGCGATCTTGGTATCGAAAGGCATGACCGGGCATTCTGCCGGCACGGGTCGCGCGGCTGGTCTTGAACGGATGTGCGCGAGGATGGGAACGTGGCGGTCGATTGGTCGCGGTACTGGCGGGCTCCCGGCTTGCCGCTTGAGGCGATGCACGCGCACTTCGAGACGACCATCTACCACCGGCACAGCCACGAGGGTTACTCGTTCGGCGTCACCGAGGACGGCGCGCAGTCGTTCCGCTGCCGCGGCGCCGGGCATACGAGCGCGTCCGGGATGGTGATGGCGTTCAACCCGGACGACCCGCACGACGGCTACCCGGCGAACGAGTCCGGCTTCACCTACCGGATCGTCCACATCGGCACCGAAGTCGTCGCGCCGCGCTGACCGCGGATCTCCGGCGGCCAACGCGGGCCTGCCGCTGTTCGCCCGGCCGGTGCACACCGACCCGGTGCTGGCCGCCGCATCCGGGCGCTGCACCGCGGCCTGGCCGGCGGCGCGTCCGCGCTGCGCCGCGACGAGCTGCTGACCGCCGCCGTCGGCGCGCTGACCCGGCGGGCGGCAGACACCACGGCGGCGTGCCCGCGGCCGGGAGCTGACCGGCGGGCGGACCGCGGCCGCGAGGCCGCGCACCGGGCCGGGACCTGCTGGAGGCGGCACCGCTCGACGGACATCTCCGGCGGCGCAGCTGGCCGTGGCCGCCGGGTGCAGCCGGTTCGCGCTGCACCGTTCGTTCGTCGCCGCCTACGGCCTGACGCCGGCGGGCTATCAGCGGCAGCTCCGGCTGCGGCTCGCCCGCCGCCTGATCGCGTCCGGCTGCCCGATCGGCGAGACCGCGGCCCGGCGTCGGGTTCGCCGACCAGAGCCACCTGACGCGCTGGTTCGTCCGGTACTACGCGATCACGCCCGGTGCCTACCGGCGGGCCGCCCTAGCGGGCCGGAGGCTAGGCTGCTGCCCGATGACCGACGACGACATTCCGGGCTTTCTCGCGGCCCTCGGCGTTCCCGGCATCGTCGACGCGCACGTCCACTTCCTGCCGGACCGGTTGCAGGACGCGGTCTGGCGCTGGTTCGACCGGCTGACGCCGGCGTGGCCGGTCACCTACCGCGCCCCGGCGGCCAGGACCGACTGTAGACTCTGGCGCGCCGCCGGTATCCGGCACCACACGGCGCTCGCCTACGCACATCAGCCAGGGATGCTGCGGTTCCTCAACGACCACACCCTCGCGACTGGCCGCCGACGTGTCCGCGGTGATCCCGACGTTCACTATCTACCCGGAGCCGGGCGTCGCCGCGGAGACCGCGCGCTGCCTGGCCGCGGGCGGGCGCTGCGTCAAGGTGCATCTGCAGGTGGGCGGCTTCGACGCGGTCGACCCGCTGCTGGACGAGACGTGGGAGCAGCTCGCGGAGCGCGGGCACGCCGATCATCCTCCACGCCGGCGCGGTCGCCGACGGGTCCGGCAACGAGGAGTACTGCGGACCCGGCCCGTCCGGCGGCTGCTGGCGCGGTTCCCGCGGCTGCGGCTGGTAATCGCGCACCTCGGCACGCCCGATGAGGACGCGTTCGTGCAGATCGCCGAGGACGCATCCGGGGGTGTGGCTCGACACCGCGATGGTGTTCACCGATCCGCCCTACCTCGGGCCGACGCCGTCGCACCTGGTCGGCCGGCTCGGCGCGCTGCGCGACCGGATCGTCTTCGGCTCCGACTTCCCGACGATCCCGCACCAGATCGCGGCGCAGGTCAGCGGGCTGGCCTCGCTCGGGCTCGGTGACGACTGGCTGCGCGCGGTGCTATGGCACAACGGCGTGCGCCTCTTCGGGCTCCAGGGCGCCGGGAACATCAAGCCGAAGAGTTAGGGCCCTAACTCTTCGGGTTGATGATGAAGACCCCGCCCGCCCGCTGCGGTCGGTGAGCATGCGGGCGGACGGGGTCTGGCTTCTTCCCGTGACCGGCGGTCAGGTCCCGACCGGCTGGCCACGTCCGGTCCGTCCGGCCGGCCGAACTGAACCTGGTCTGAGCCCGGCGCCGGGGCCGCGGTCGCGGGCTGACCTTGGTGCGGGGACTGGCGGCCGGCGCCGGATAACCGGCCGGGGCGCCGTAGTGCGCCGGCACCGGATAGCCCGCCGGGGCTGTGTAGTTCGCCGGCGTGCCCGGCCAGCCGCCCTGACCAGGCGGCGCGCGGCGCCGAAGCCGACCGGGCGACCAGGCCGTAGCGGTCCAGCCGGCGCATGCTCGTCGCGGCCGAACGCCAGCCACGCGCACCCGATCAGCAGCACGACCACGAACATGCAGTACAGCCAGAACGCGACGGTCAGGCTGGTGTGCGCGACCTGGCTGGTGCTGATTCCGAGCTGCGCCGCCTGCGTCGGCGAGACGCCGAGGTGCGGCGGCCGTGGTCGGCTGGCCGAGCTGGACCAGCGCCGAGACGATCTGCGCGACCATGGGGATCATCGCGCCCGCGATCAGCGCCCAGCCCATCCGGGCGGGCCGCCACAGCACCGCGATCACGACGACGGTGACCAGGCCGAGCATGACGAGGATGTCGCCGGCGATCACCGCGCCCGGATTGCTGAAGGCGTTACCGAGCGTCTCGGAGAGGGTGACGCCAGTGCCCGTGGGCAGCGTGATCTTGTCCCAGGCGGGCGCGAACGTGATGGCGACGCCGATGCGCGGCGACGATCAGCGCGGCGATGACGCCGCCGTCTGGCCCGAGCGGCCGGCGCGGCCAGTCGGCGGGCCACCGGCCGAAGGCGACGACCGAGCCGGCCGCGCACGCCGCCCAGCCGATGACGCTCAGCACGAGGCCAGCGCCGAGCAAGCTGGAGCCGTCGGCGATCGGGAAGCCGACGTCGGCCAGGAAGAGGCCGAACGTGACCACGCTGAGGCCGGTCGCGATCAGCGCGCCGGTGCGCTGCAGCGCGCCGCCACGGAAGATCGAGCACCGCGCCCGCCGCCCAGCCCGCCAGGTAGATCAGGTGCGGCCAGAGGTTCGCGGCCTGCGAGGCCAGGCTGCGACCCGCTGTAGGACGGGAACAAGCCGATCACGCCGAGCACGACGCCGGCCGCGAGCAGCGCGGCCGCGAGCAGTGCGCGGCCGCTGCTGAGCTGTGGCGCCGGTGCTGCGGTGCCGGTTGTTGCGGTGCCGGTCGTCCCAGCGGCCGGCTGCGCTTGGAGCGTGGGTGCCCAGGCGGCGTACGCCGGGCCTGGGTGGCCGGTGCCAGCGCCGCCGGTACCCGCGGGCGCGGTAGCCGCGGGCGGGCGGCCGGCGGCCGAAGAACGGCGCAGGCCGCTGGCCGAGGCCGGCGGCGTGTCAGTCCCCTGGCCCGGCGGCGTCGCGGGGGCCTCGCGACGTTGTCCGCCGGACCAGGGGCAGTCGTGGGTGCCGGGTTGGCGGGACCAGCCCCGGCCGGGCCAGCCCCGGCCGGAACTGCCCCGCTGACCGGGGTAATCGACCCTGGCACCTCGAGCGCGGCGAACCGGTACCAGGCGGCCGACCAGCCCTCCGGTGTCGGCGTCCCACCACTCCAGCGGCAACGGTTCCTGGTTGGCCGAGCTCCAGATCCCGTAGCCATACGGCCACTGGCCTAGCTCGTAGTTCGCGCCCCGGTAGGCGACGATCACGTTGTCACGCACGGTTTGATACCCCTCACGCTCTTCGGAGTTCCCCCAGCGTAGAGGGCGCTGTCTGGAGGTTTGCTGTAAGACCGCTCCGGCGTTCCTGATGTCCCCCCGAGGCCGCTGGCGGGCCTCGTAGCGGTGCCTGGTCGCGGTCGTCTGCTCAGCGCGGGCGGGGCGCGTATCTGATGGCGTGCGGACGGTACGCGCCGGTGATGACCGCCGCCCGCAGCGAGGTCAGGAAGTCGCCGGGCCCGTCGAAATCGGGCATTTCGAGGTAGGCGGCGCCGAGGCCGTCCGGATCGTGAGCGTCCGATCCGGCACCGGCGGGCAGTCCGTACCGGCTCGCCAGCTGAGCGGCCCGGTCGTTCCGAGCCTGATCCTCGACCTTGGCGTTGAACGCCTCGATGATGTCCGCGTCGCCCGCCTCGCACAGCCTGACCGCGGCCTCGCCGAGGCTGGACCGGCCCGGGTCGAACGGATGCGGCAGGTACACCAGGCCGCCCTGGCCGCGGATCAGCGATACAACCTGCGCTAGCGGCAGCACGTACGGGATCCGCTCGGTCAGGAACAGGCCGATGACGTCGCCCGCGGGCGTCCTGATCTCCTCCCCGATGATCACCCGCGCGCCGATGTCCCGCTCGGCCGCCGCTACCGCCGCGCTGGTCACGTTGTGATCGGTGATGCACACGACGTCGAGGCCGAGCTGCTCGGCCCGCTCACCCAGCTCGTCGATCGTGGTCACCGCGTCGCCGGACGCGGCCGTGTGCAGGTGACAGTCGACGCGCACCCAGCCCGGTCGGGTCACCGCGAACCCGGCTAGCCGGCCTGCGGGATGGACACGCCCAGCTCGGCCAGCAGATCCTGGGAGTAGGTAATGCGCCCGGTCAGGCTCTGCGGATCCCGGTGACACAGCATCAGCGCCGCCTCGGCCATGACCGCCGGCAGGTTCGGCCCGCGGGTCGTCCTCGCCGCTGATCAGGTGGTGGAACAGGGTGCCAGGGGTCGGCACGACCTTGTTCGGGGACAGCGCGTTGACCGCGATGTTGTCCGCGTACAGTTCGGCGGCCAGCCCGGTGGAGAACCGCTCGATGGCCGCCTTGCACATGCCGTACACCGTGCCGCCGCGGCCGGCGAAGCCACCGGGCGGCATCGCCGGGTGCACGGCGGCCAGCGAGGAGATGTTGAGGATCCAGCCGCGGCCGCGCTCGCGCATGCCCGGGAGCACTAGTCGCGCCAGCTCGAACGGCGCCTCGACTTGCACCGCGAACATGAGCGCGTACCGCTTCGCGGTGAAGTCCTCGACCCTGGTGAAGTACGTGACCGCCGCGTTGTTCACCAGGATGTCCGGCGCGCCGAATTGGCTGGTCGTCTCCGCGACGAGGCGCTCGCGGTCGGCGGGCTTGGCCAGGTCCGCCGGGATCGCCGCGGCCGTGCCGCCTGCCGCCCTGATCTGGTCCACCGTCTCGCTGATGGTGCCCGCGAGCGTGGACGTGCCCGGCTCCACGGTGCGCGCCGCGACGGCGACGGCGGCGCCCTCGGCGCCGAACCGGCGGGCGATCTCCGCGCCGATGCCCCGGCTCGCGCCGGTCACGATGGCCACCCGGCCGTCGAGCATGCCCATCCGGAACCTCCCTGGTCGCGCCCGCAAGAAAGCAGTGAACCAGATACTAGAACCATGTTCTGAGCCGGCCAACCACCACCCGGACCGGCTTGCTGCCGCGCGGCGGCCGGGTGCGCGCTACGGGCCGAACTTCAGGATCGCCGCGACCGTGCCGCCGGATCCGGGATACTCCGCCGTGGCCCACACCGACCGGGTGCCGGGAATCCAGTTGATGCCGGTCACCGCGCTGGCCGTCACGCCGTCGTCGGCGGGCACCGCCTGAACGGTCCACTTGCCGCCGTTGCGATCCGCGAAGTACTGCTGGCCCTGCGGGCCGGTCCCGTAGACCCAGAGTCCGCCGTGCCCGTCCTTCGTCATCGCGGCGACGACGCTGACCTGCGCCGGCAGGGCCACCGGCTGCAGGCTGCGGCCGTTCCAGTTGAGCAGGCGCTGGGTCTGAGTGCTGGATGTGTTCTCGCTGACATAGACATCGTTCGGACCGAGCGCGACCAGGTACTTCACGTACTGCGGGTAGAAGAGCAGGGATTTCGGCATCTGCACCGTGAGCCACCGGCGGCCGTTCCAGCGCATCAGGGCGTAGGACGAGTTCTTGCGAGAGACGTGGCCGTTCACGCCGTACAACCAGATGTCGGTCCGCGAGTCGACGCTCACCCTTTCGGGCACCCCGGCATACCCCTGCTTGGCCCACTTGCGGCCGTTGTAACGCGCGGCGTACAGGCCTGCGCCGCCGGGACCCAGGTTAAAAATCCACACGTCGCTCGCGCCGAAGAAGACCGGGGCCGCGCGGTAGAGGTTGGCCCGGTCCGACACGAGCGCCCAGGCGGGGATGGCCCACAGCGCCCACGCGCTGCCGTTCCACCGCAGCACGCGGGTGAACTTGGGGTTCGGCGTCTCGATGATCCAGGCGTCCGTGGCCGATCCCGACCCGAGCGCGACGCTAGCTTCCGCCAGCGGCGTCTGCGCCGCCAGCACGTTCGCCGAGACCCAGTTCCGGCCGGTCCAGCGCTGGACGACGAAGCCAGCGGGGCCGCGCCGCGGCATGCGCGGTCCAGGCGACCCACGCGTTGCCCGCGCCGGTGACAGCGAAGTTGGAGGTCCACCCGTGGGCGGCCGTGGTCGTGGCGACGTTCTGCACCACTCGCCAGGACGGTGCTGCGGCGTTGCTGGCGGGCGCTGCGGCCAGGCCAAGCGTGAGCGCTGCCGCGCCCCCGAGCGCAAGACCCTGGTAAGCAACTCTGGCGCGCATCGCGACCTCCCCGTTTGCGCCAGGCTAATGTTCTTCGCCGAGAATCGCAGCCCGCCCGGGGAGGGGTCCCCACGTCTTGCCACCCCCGGCCAGTCTGCCCAGAATGGTCCTGTCTGATCCAGCTGTCAGAGCACCCGGACCGCGCCCCACGCAGGAGGTCTGCATGTCCCTCGATCACAGTCTCGTCGGCGAGCCCGGGCCCGGGCACGAGCGGTCCTGGACGTCCAAGGACTCGCTGCTGTACGCGATCGGCGTCGGGGCCGGACTTGGCGATCCGCTCCGCGAGCTGGAGTTCACGACCGAGAACTCCGAGGGCATCGAGCAGAAGGTGCTGCCCACGTTCGGGGTGCTGCTCGCCCAGGCCGCGGGCGGCGCGCAGCATCGGCGACTTCGACCGGGCCATGCTGGTGCACGCCGAGCAGTACGTCGAGCTGCACCGGCCGCTGCCGGTGGCCGGCACGGTGCGCAGCTAGCGCGACCGTCACGGGCATGTACGACAAGGGCTCGGGTGCGCTGGTCGAGTCGGAAAGCGTGGCGGTCGACGCGGCCACCGGCGAGCCGATGATCACGATCCGGTCGAGCACGTTCATCCGGGGCGAGGGCGGCTTTGGCGGGGACCGCGGCACGCGGCGCCGTGGCAGCTGCCCGACCGGGCAGCCGGACCACCGCGTGGCCGAGGCGACGCGACCGGAGCAGGCCCTGCTCTACCGGCTGTCCGGCGACCGCAACCCGCTGCACGTCGACCCGAAGTTCGCGGCCAGGGGCGGCTTCAGCCGGCCCATCCTGCACGGCCTGTGCACCTACGGGTTCACCGGCCGGGTACTGCTGCACGAGCTGTGCGGCGGCGACCCGGCGCGGTTCGTCTCCATGGGCGGCCGGTTCAGCGCGCCGGTGCTGCCCGGCGAGACGCTCGTGATCTCCGTCTGGGCCGACGGTGACGGATCGGCGGTGTTCCAGACGGCGAAGGAGGACGGGACCGTGGTCATCGACCGCGGCCGGGTCCGGTATCGCGCTGCGGCCTGATCCGCGGTCTGCCACGCTGGGGCACGTGGAAGCGGCAGCGGGCATTCCCGACCCGGCGCTGATCGTGCTGGTCGGGCCGTCCGGCTCGGGTAAGTCGAGCTGGGCCGCGGAGCGCTATCTGGCGCAGGGAGATCGTCTCCTCGGACCAGCTGCGCGGCGTGGTCGGCAGCGGCGAGCACGACCTCGACGCCTCGGCGGACGCGTTCGCGCTGCTCGGCCACATCGTCGACGGCCAGGGCGCGGCGCGGCCTCACGGTGGTCGTCGACACGCTCGGGCTGGACCCGGACCGGCGGCTGGACTACCTGGCGGTGGCCCGCCGGCAGCGGGCTGCCCGCCGTCGCGGTCGTGTTCGGCACGAGCGCGGCCCGCTGCCGGGACCGGAACCGGACCCGCGACGTGCCCGTTCCGGCCGCGGTCCTGACCGCGCAGCTGCGCCGGATGCGCGACATCTCCGGTCAGCTCGAGGCCGAGGGCTGGGATCTCGTCGTCCTGGCCGCAGGGGAGGACGGCGTCAGCGCGCCCGCGCCCGGCCGGACCGTCGTGGCCGCACCGGCGGCTGGCGCCGCGGACCAGCCGCGGCCTGGCGCCGGGCCGCTCGAGTTCATCCTGCAGATCTCCCGCTTCGGCTGGGACGACGACCCGGCCGGGTGGCTGCGGGACATGGCCGCGGCGGCGGCCGGCGGCGGGCTTCAGCGGGATCGCGCTCATGGATCACCTGCTGCAGATCCCCCAGGTCGGCCGCGCCTGGGAGCCGATCCCCGAGCCGTGGGTCACCCTCGGCCTGCTGGCCGGGCTGGACACGAGCCTGCGCCTCGGCACGCTCGTAACCCCCGTCACCTACCGGCCGGCCGGGGTGATCGCCAAGGCCGCGGCCACGCTCGACGCCGTCAGCGGCGGGCGCGCGTTCTGCGGCATCGGGGCCGGCTGGTGGGATCGCGAGCACGAGGCCTTCGGCCTGCCGTTCCCGCCGGCCGCGCAGCGCCTCGACCTGCTGGAGGCGGCGATCGAGACGCTGCGGGCGCTCTGGCAGCCCGGCACCAAGCCGTTCCGCGGCCAGCGAGTGGAACTGCCCGAGACCACCTGCTACCCGCGCCCGGTCACGCCGATCCAGATCATCGTCGGCGGGAACGGCGCGAAGCGCACACTCGGGATCGCGGCCCGGCTTGGTGACGCCTGCAACCTGCCGTCGGACCCGGCGATCCTCGACGTCAAGCTCGCCGCGCTGCGCGCGCACTGCGAGCAGGCCGGACGCGACCCGGCCGAGGTGGCGGTGACCGTGCTCGACATTCCTATCCTCGGCAGCGATCGCGAGCACGTGGCCAGCCTGGTCGAGCGGTTGCGCGGCCGCACGAGCGCGACCGCGTTCGGACGGCGGCATCACGCCGGCGTCGCGGCCGATCAGGTCGCCCGGTACCGCGAGCTGGCCGGGCGGGGCGTCAGCACCGTGTTCGTCGCGCTGCCCGGCCTCACCAGCGCCGATGATCTCGCGCTGATGGCGCCAGTGATCCGCGCCTTCGGGTGAGTCAATCGCCGTTGCGGCGCAGTAGCCCTGGGCACCCGCCCGGTCGCTGCGGGATGCCGTGACCCGGCTTCCGGCGGTTACCGCTCAGGTCGACATCCGCTCCGGTGATCCGGGCCGCAACTCGATCCGTCGCTCGTAGTCCTGGCGCAGCATGCTCCGCAGCTTGCGCAGGGTAGTGGCGGAGAATTCCTCGCCCGTGCGGATGTAGTAGGCCGACCAGACGCCGTCCAGGCAGGTGATCGAGTAAATACCACCCCAGATGCTCTTCAGGCGGACCAGCTCCGCCTCGGTGTCGTCCATGTCGCCCATGATACCTAGGTTTACCTCGGATACCCAACTCGATCACGGATAGACCCATCAGTTCCCGGCACTGCCAAAAAACACCCTGGTTAACCTGGGTAAACTTGGTCCTGCCGGATAGCGCCTGGTAGGGCCTATCTAGCGTGGTAGGCATGGAGGAGATTGATCATCACGCCGGAGAGCCGGTCTGGTCTCAGCTCACCCGGATCCTGCGCGGGCAGATCGAGCGCGGTGCGATCCCGCCGGGCAAGCTGCTGCCGTCGATCTCCACGCTCATGCAGGTCTACGGGGTCTCGGACGGCACGGTGAAGCGCGCGCTCAAGACGCTGCGCGACGAAGGCCTGGTGAGCTCCGTGCCCGGCCGCGGCACGTTCGTGCGGGAATAGGGCGCGCTCAGCGGTATCAGGTAGTTATCTGACCAGGCACGTCATGGCTACTCCGAATGATCAGGCGTACCTGGCCCGGCGGCCCGTCCGGATGAAGCCAGCACGCGCGTACAAGGCAGCGGCGCGGGGGTTGTCGACATTCACGTTGAGGGTGATGGTGGTCTCGCCCGCCGATCGCATCCGTCGCACTACCTCCGCGATCATGGTCGCGCCCAGCGCGCGGCCACGAGCCTGCGGTACGACGCCCAGCTGCACGATCCATCCGGTCGCCGCGCCCGCGATGAACCCGACATCCTCCCCATCGAGGGTCGCGAGCAGCGTCCACTCCGCGCGAAAGTCCTCGTCGTCGCTGATCCACTCAATCCACTATGGCTGGGTCCGGCCGGGGAAGTTCGGCCGGCCACGAAATGCGGCGTCATAGACCCGGAAGAACCGCGCCGGGGCCGCCACGCCCCAGTGCGACAACGCCAGGCCGGCCAGCCGGCCGGGGACCGCAACCTGATCCAGCGCAGACAACTGCATGACGTCCTCTGCGAAAACCTGGCGCAAGCCACGACTGAGGTAGAGCGCATGAGCGCCGTCGCCGAGTGCCTCGGCCTCGGCGCGGATGGCCCGGCGGCCGGACATCGCGCGGGCCCAGTCGAAGGCGCTGCCTCCGACTCCCCGCCGGCGCCAGGACGGATCGAGCAGCCCGGTCGTCACGTCAGCGTCCCCGGTTCCTGGTTCAGCCAGCCAGCCGCCATGCAGCGACGTCACGCACACGAGCCCGCCGCCATCGAAGCCAGCCCGGCTATACCGGCCAACCGGATAGGCCCGCCGCAGGAAATCCGGGCTCGCGGCGAACGGCTGCCCGCCGTCAGCCTCAAGGCAGCGGTCCGCGAGCGCCGCCGTGGCCGTGAAGTCTCTCTCCGCCAGCGGCCGCCAGGACAAGTCGCCGCGATCAGCCCGCACCACGCTCATGCCCTTCTATCGGCCAGCAGGACCGGCCGAAAGCTACCGGAGTCCCGCCAGCCGGGCCACCGAGTTTCCGGCCGGGCGGGCGCTGCCGGGGGAGAACTGCGGCTAGGGCAGTTTCCAGTCGAGCGGGCCGCCGCCCTGCTCTTGCAGCAGCTTGTCCGCCCGGCTGAACGGGCGGGATCCGAAGAACCCGCGATCGGCCGACATCGGGCTCGGGTGCGCGGACTGGATGCTCGGCACGCTGCCGAGCAGCGGCGCCAGGTTGCGCGCGTCGTTCCCCCACAGGATCGCGACCAGCGGGCCGCCGCGCGCCGCCAGCGACGCGGATCGCCTGCTCGGTGACCTGCTCCCAGCCCTTGCCGCGGTGCGAGCCGGGCGCGCCCGGCTGCACGGTGAGCACCCGGTTCAGCAGCATCACGCCGCGCTCGCTCCACGGGCTCAGGTCGCCGTTCGACGGCCGCGGGTAGCCGAGGTCGGTCTCGTACTCCTTGAAGATGTTCACCAGGCTGCCCGGCAGCCGGCGGACGTCGGGCGCGACGGAGAAGCTCAGCCCGACCGGGTTGCCCGGCGTCGGGTACGGATCCTGTCCGACGATCAGCACCCGCACGTCCGCCAGCGGCTGCCGGAACGCGCGCAGGATGTTGTCGCCGGCCGGCAGGTAGCTGCGTCCCGCCGCGATCTCCGCGCGCAGGAACTCGCCGAGTTCACCGATGCGCTCCTCGACCGGCGCCAGGGCCTCGGCCCAGTCGGGCGCGACTAGTTCACGCAAAGGGCGAGCCGCCATGGGTTGCACTGTAGAGGACGGCAGCGCCCGTGCGCCCCGGAGTCTGCGCGCACCGTCAGGAACTTCGCAGTTGCCGAGCATGCCGGGTAGCTATCCGTGCCAGGATGCGACAGTGAGCATCCGAACCGGACATTTCACGTTGCGGCGTCACCGCTGCTCACCGTGACCACGGTGGCCATGTCTCGCGGGCTGTGCCGCGGCGCCCGGCGGCCGTCG
Source organism: uncultured Actinomycetota bacterium (assembly GCA_963726425.1). Classification (GTDB taxonomy): domain Bacteria; phylum Actinomycetota; class Actinomycetes; order Streptosporangiales; family Streptosporangiaceae; genus JAJYUU01. The sequence continues at coordinate 480,843 of CAVSCN010000023.1, forward strand.
GGGCCAGGCCGCGCCGCCGAGTCCGAGCGCGTCCGCGACCCCGCAGTCACCAGGCGACCTCTATCGCCCCGGCCGAGGACGTGAGCTGGGCGTCCAGTCCCGCCCGGCCGCGAGCACGCCGGTACCAGGGTGCCGGGCGCGGCCAACTGCCCGATGTTCCCGGCCGACAACGTGTGGAACACGAACATCTCCCGGCTGCCGGTCGAGCAGCACAGCGCGGCGTGGCTGGCCAGCATGGACTCGGCCAGCACGGACCTGCACCCCGACTTCGGGCCGAACCAGGGCGGCTATCCGTACGGCATCCCGTTCACGCGTCGTCACCGGCGCAGACCCCGGGCGTGCACCTAACGTTCCAGTACGCAAGCGAGAGCTACCAGGGGCCGTACCCGTTCGGGTCCGGCACGCCGATCGAGGGCGGGCAGAACGCGCCGCTCGACACCGACCGGCACGCGATCATGGTGAACACCAGTACCTGCACGCTGTACGAGCTCTGGCAGGCCCGCTACTCGCGCGAGCGGCTCGACCGCGGGCTCCGGCGCGATGTGGCAGCTCAGGTCGAACGCGCTGCGCCCGGCCGGCTGGACCTCGGCGGACGCGGCCGGGCTGCCGATCCTGCCCGGCCTGCTCGACTACGCGCAGGTGCAGCAGGCGGTGCAGACCGGCAAGCCGATCACGCACGCGATCCGGTTCACCGCCGACCACACCAGCGCCGCGTACCTGTGGCCCGCCCGGCACGAGGCCGGCAGCGGCAGCGTGGCGCAGTTCCCGCCGATGGGCGCGCGGTTCCGGCTCAAGGCGAGCTTCAGCGTCGCGGGCTTCTGCCGCGACTCCGCAGGCCGTACTGCCGGGACGCCAAGGCGGTGCTGACCGAGATGCAGAACTACGGCCTGATCCTCGCCGACAACGGCAGCAACTGGTACTTCCAGGGCACGGCCTACCCGCAGTGGCCGGACGACCTGGTGTCCCTGCTCAAGCAGATCCCGGCCAGCGACTTCGAGGCGGTCAACGAGTCGTGCCTGATGGTCAGCCCGAACTCGGGCCAGGCGCGGGCCCGGCGGGCTGCCCGATCGGCTGACGAGATCATTGGGTGGTGCTGTTCACCAGCTACAACACCTTCGACCTGTTTCAGGTGCGGCGCGAGCGCGACCGCGAGCACTACCGGCAGGTCGTCGACGTGATCCGCGGTCTGCGCCCGGACGTGCTGGCGGTGCAGGAGATCCGCGGCACCAGGCCGCAGCAGGCCGCGCAGCGGCTGCGCGTTGCTGGCCCGCGACACGGCGATGACGTGCGAGGTCCCGGTGGCCGGCACGGCGAGCCGCGGGTCGCGCTCGCGGCGGGCAGCCGCGGCTACCACTGCGGGCTGCTCTGGCGGCCGGACCTCGAGGTGGTGCCGGGATCGTTCCGCGAGTCCGGGCCAGGAACGCTGTGGCACAGCGCCGGCTGGCTGACCTTCCGCCCGGCGGGCGGCTGGTCCGGCACGCGAGCTTCCACGCGACGCCCGTTCGGCCGGGAGCTGCGGGCCGAGCAGAACGCGCGGCTGCTGGCCCTGCTGACGACCGGCCCGGACGGCGGGCTGCCGCTGCTGATAGGTGCGGACTGGAACGGCGAGTCGGCCGACCTGCGTGCCGGACGCTGCCTCGGGTGCGCCCGTGCTGTACGAGCCCGGCGATCCGTTCGCCGCCGCGGCGTGGCGGGAGGACATGATCCACCAGTGCTTTCTCGAGCCGGGCGGTGCGCGGCACCGGGTCGACCGGAGCGGCGGGTCAGGTGCTGGTGGACGGCGGGCTGACCGACGCCGCGGCGGCGCTGCGGGCGCCGTGGCAGGCGACGTGCGGGCACTACCCCGGCGACGGCTACGGCTCGCAGGGGATCGTGCGCCGGATCGACGCGATCCGGGTCACCCGGCCGGTCGTTGCCCGCGCTGCGCTCGCATCGCGTCACCGACACCGAGCTGACCCGGCGCGCCTCCGATCACCTGCCGGTCAGCGTCGAGTACGACCCGGCGGCGATCACGGACTAGAGGCCGGCGTAGGCGACCGCGATCTGCGCGGCGAGCGCCGCGTTGTCGGCGATCAGCCGCCGGTTCACCGCCACGCTGCGCGCCGCCGCTCAGCTCCTCGATGGCGGTGAGCACGGCCGGCGTCACCGCCTGGCCGGTCACGCCCGCGCTGCGGACCTGCTCGACCGCCTCGCTGATGAGCGCCTCGATGTCGAGGCCGTCGGCCGGCGGCCGGCCGAGGATGAGCCCGGAGTCCCGGCTGAGCTGCCAGTGCGCGGCGGCGATCCGGGCGGCCTCGCTGGCGCCGGTGACCTCGGCGGATACCGGCGGCCCGCCCTGCCCGGTGTAGAACATCGGCAGCGTGCTGGTCTGCCAGCCGAGGACCGGCACGCCGAGGGTTTCCAGCAGCTCCGAGGTCGCGCTGACGTCGAGGATCGACTTGGCGCCCGAGCACACCACCATCGCCGGCGTGCGCGCGAGCTGCGGCAGGTCGGCCGACACGTCCAGGGTCTGGGCGAACCCGCGGTGCACGCCGCCGATGCCGCCGGTGCCCATGAACCGGATGCCGGCGACCCGGCACACCGCGAGCGTGCCGCCGACCGTGGTGGAACCGAGCGCGCCCTGCACCACGCACGCGGCGAGGTCGCGGGCGCCGGCCTTGCGCGCGCTCGTGCCCGCCTCGGCGAACCGCTCGAGCTCGGCGGGCTGCAGCCCGACCCGGATCACGCCGTCGAGCACGCCGACGGTGGCCGGCACGGCGCCCTCGACCCGGACCCGGCGCTCAGACTCCAGCGCGGCCTGCAGGCCGCGGCCCTTCGGAGAAGCCGTGCGAGACCAGCGTCGTTTCCAGCGCGACGACCGGCCTCCCCTCCCGCAGCGCGGTGGCGATCTCGTCGCTGACCTGCGGTGCGAACGTCACGGCATTGCCCCCATCCTCGCCACGGCCCGGGCCGCGGCGGTCAGGCCCAGTTCGACTCCGCCAAGAAGGTACCCGGCCGCGAACGCGTCGCCGGCCCCGGTCGAATCTACGGGCTCGGTCGGGACCGCCGGGTAGTCGCCGGCCGCGGATCCGCACGCCGTCGGGTCCGTACTTCACCACGAGGCGGTCGTCGTGCCCGCCGCCGAGCAGGCCGGCCTCTTCGTGCGTGCCGAAGATCACCTCCGGCCGCAGGCTGGCGATCAGCTCGCGGAAGCGATCCGCGCCGAAGGCGCTGATCGCCGCCGTGGAGGACAGATCGATGCTGACCGGCACCGACCTCGCGGCGGCGGCGCTCGCGGCCGCGAGCGCCGCACCGCGGACCGGATCGCGGGTCAGGCTGTAGGCCGGCAGGTGCAGGTAGTCGCAGTCGTCCAGCCAGGCCGGCCGGATCGCATCGGCGGACAGCCCGGTGCCGACGCCCCGGTCGGTCAGCATCGACCGGCGGGTGCCGCCCTCTGACAGCGAGACCACGACGCCGGTGTGCCCGGCCAGGACCGGGCCCACCAGCTCGACCCCGCGGCCAGCCAGCTCGGCGGCGACGAGCTGCGCGCCCATGTCCGTGCCGCGGGCGGCGATCAGCCTGCTGCGGCCGCCGAGCGCGGCTACCCAGGCGGCGACGTTGGCCGCCTGCCCGCCGACGCCGACCGAGGTCGTAGCCGGGGTGTCGGTGTCCTCAGCCAGCGGCCCGACCAGCGCGACGATGACATCGAGATGGGCGTCCCCGAGGACGCAGATCATCGCGGCCTGGTGTCCGGACCGCCCGGTGCCTGGTCGGCGTCCCTGGCGGCCTTCCAGGTGTCCGCGCGGGTGTCGATGTAGTGGGCGAAGTCCTGCGGCGTCCGCTGGTTCGCCAGCTGCGGCTTGTCGAGCAGCTGTCGACCGGCACCGGCAGGTTCGAGATCATCTGCGCGTGCAGCTGCTGCAGGTGCGAGACCTCGCCGGCGGCCGGGTTCGGGCCGGTCGACGCCGGCGCGACCACGCCGGCGATCGGGTCGTCGGTGCGCGGCGTCGTCAGCGTGAGCACGTCGCCGAGGTCGGGCGCGGCCGCGTCGCGCGCGGTCAGGCTCGGCAGCCCCCAGCGCACCTCGATCGTCTTGAGCACGGAGGTGTGGTCGATCGGCGTGCTGCCGGCCGGCACGTTGAAGATCGTGCCCGCCGCGATCAGCGGCGACACCAGGACGGCGGGCACCCGGACGCCGAACCGGGTGAAGTCGAAGCCGAACTCGCCGGGGGAGTCGTCCGGCGGCACCGCGCCCGCGGGCGGCGGCACGTGGTCGTACAGGCCGCCGTGCTCGTCGTAGGTGATGATCAGCAGCGTCTGGTCCCAGCCGGGACCGCCGCGCACCGCCTGGTACACCTGCTGGATCAGCGCCTCGCCGAGCGCGACGTCGTAGTTCGGGTGCTGGCTGTTGCCGGTCGAGCCCCAGCTCGGCTCCAGGAAGCTGTACGGCGGGCAGCGTGCCCGCCGCGCAGTCGGCCTGGAAGTCGGCGAACTTACCGAAGTTGGTGTCCGGGGCGCTCTGGGTGTCCGGAAAGTTCGCCCGGGTCAGCGGCTCGGCGTTGTAGCCGTAGATCTTCCAGCTCAGGTTGTGCGCGGTCATCAGGCCGAAGATGCTCTGCACCGTGTAGGACGCGGTGGCGTCGTTCATGTGGCCCTGGCTGGTGGCCGCGCACGCGAACGCCCGGTTGGGGAACGTCTCGGTCGGCACCGAGCTGTACCAGTGGTCGCAGACCGCGAAGCCCCTGGCCAGGCCGGACATGCACCGGCAGCGACTCGGGCGCGAAGACGCCCATGATGTCGGACGGCGACCGTGCCCGGGCAGCGAGCCGCGGTGCGTCTGCTCGTCGAACGTGATCGCGGCCGCGAAGTTGGTGACGAAGCCCGACATGGTGGCGACCGGCGGGACTCGGCGCCTTGCCGCTGCCGAACAGCTGCGCGTTGGTGTTCGCGTAGCCCTCGCCGGGGTCGGCGCCCGGCATGAAGTAGGCGCCGGGCTTCGGTGGTGTCGATCGGGTAGACCGTGCACCGCGGTGCCGCTGCGCGTCCGGGATTCGACTCGGTGCCGGTCAGGCCCTCGAACGGCTGGCCGCCGGGTCCGGTCTTGGCCGGGTAGAGGAAGCCGAGCATGTGGTCGAAGGAGCGGTTCTCCAGCATGAGCTGCACGATGTGCTGGATGGAGGGCAACTGGTTTGACGGCATGTTGCACAGTTTCCAGGCCGTTGCACCGGGCCGCCAGCAAACGCGGCAAGAACATTCCGCGCCGGGACGGCGGCAAAGCTGCGCCGGCCGGGAAGGTCGACGAAACCCGGCCGGCACAGCGTCTTGGGTGCCCGCTTCGCCGGGCGGTCAGTGGTCAGTCACCGCCGCCCGGCCCCCCTCAGGCAGGCACCAAGAGCCGGGAGTCGGCCGCCCCGGCGACCGCTCCCCGCTTTCTCAGCTCGGGCAGCACGCCCTCGCCGAACCAGTACGCCTCCTCCAGGTGCGGGTAGCCGGAGATGATGAACTCCTCGATGCCCAGCGAGGCGTACTCCTCGATCCGGTCGGCGACCTCGGCGTGGCTGCCGACCAGCGCCGTGCCGGCACCGCCGCGCACCAGGCCGACGCCGGCCCACAGGTTCGGATAGATCTCCAGGTCCTGGGCGCCGGCCGCCGTCCCGGTAGGACTGGTGCAGCGCCGCGCATGCGTTCTGCTGGCCGACCGAGACCGACTTGGCCAGAGCGGCCTGCGACGTGGCGATCTCGTCCGGGCTGAGCTCGGCCAGCATGCGGTTCGCCTCGGCCCAGGCCTCGCCTGGCGGTGTCCCGGCTGATCGTGTGCAGCCGGATCCCGAAGCGCAGCGTCCGGCCGGCCTGCTCGGCCAGCTCGCGCATCCAGGCGATCTTCGTCGCCACCTGCTCCGGCGGCTCGCCCCAGGTCAGGTACACGTCGACGTACTTGGCCGCGACCGGGCCCGCGGCCGGCGACGAGCCGCCGAAGTACACGGTCGGCAGCGGGTCGGGCGGGCTCATGACGCGTGGCGCCCTCGACCTGGTAGTGCTCGCCGTCGAAGTCGTACGGGCGCCCGCTCCAGGCGCCGCGGACGATGTCGAGGAACTCGCCGGTCCGCGCGTAGCGCTGGTCGTGGGCCAGGTGGTCGCCGAACCGGCGCTGCTCGGTGTCCTCGCCGCCGGTCACGACGTTGAGCAGCAGCCGGCCGCGCGAGATCCGCTGGTAGGTCGCGGCCATCTGGGCGGCCAGCGTCGGCGAGATCAGGCCCGGCCGGAACGCGACCAGGAACTTCAGCCGCTGCGTCTGGCTGATCAGCGCGGCCGTGGCCAGCCACGCGTCCTCGCACCAGGTGCCGGTCGGCGTCAGCACGCCGGTGAAGCCGAGCTGCTCGGCCGACCGGGCGATCTGAGCCGAGGTAGTCGATGTCCGGCGGCCGGCGACGGCGCGTGCGCCGGTCGCGTACGCCGACGGGGCGGCCGTCGCCGACCAGCGGGACGCCGTGCCCCGGCCGACGATGCCCCGGCCGTCGCCTGAGGTGGGCAGGAACCAGTGGAAGACCAGGCTCATGACGTGCCTCCGAGCAGGTCGTTGTACGTGCGTGACGGCGAAGCTGGGAGAAGTCGATCTGCGACGGGATCAGGCCGGCGGTGGTGAACGCGTTCGCGACGGCTCTGCTCGGAGCTGATGACCGCCGGCGTGATCGGCTCGGGCGTCGTGAGGGAGTCCTTGACCGCCGTGCGTCATGACGGCGAGCGGCAGGCCGGTCGCCTTGGCCCAGGTCGCCGCCCAGGTCGACTGGTGCTGGCGGCCCAGCGGTAGGCCTGGTCGAGCAGCTTCAGGTAGTCCCGGATGGCCGGCCGCCTTGGCCGGGTCGCCGAGCGCGGCCCGGGAGGCGACGACGAAGGAGTAGGTCGTGCCCGACGCCCGCGCCGTCGACGAGCACGCGGGCGTGGTCCTGGTGCTCGGCCTGTTCGATGAAGGGCGACCAGATGTCCCACGCGTCGACCTGCTGCGGAGGAGAACGCGGCCAGCGCGTCGGCGCGGCTGCAGGTAATCGAGGGATGACGTTCTGGATGGTCAGCCCGGCCTGGTGCAGGGTCGGCGAGGAGGTGGTAATTGGACGCGCTGCCCTGCGTGACCGCGATCCGCTTGCCCTGCAGCTGCGCGACCGAGTGGATCGGCGAGTTCTCCGGGACGAGCGATCGCGACGCCGTCCGGGTTGGCCTGCAGCGCGCTGACGACGGCGATCTGGCTGCCGCCGGCGGCGGCGAATACCGGCGGCGCGTCGCCCACCGAGCCGATGTCGACCGAGCCGGCGCCTCATGGCCTGGAGCATCGGCGGCCCGGAGGTGAAGTCGGACCAGTCGACCTTGAACGGCAGCTTGCCGATCAGGCCGGCGGCGGTGAGCAGCGCCTGCGCACCGGCCCCGGCCTGGTCGCCGACGTGCAGGGTGACGTTCGCGACGCTGACCGGCTCCGCCGACCCGGCGTTGCTGGGCGACGCGCCTGCCGCGCTCGGGCTGCCCTGAGGACGAGCAGGCCGTCGCGCCAGCCGCCGAGCAGCAAGGCGGCGGCGAGCGCGCTCGCGCGCAGCTCGCCGGTCACCGGCTTTCGCCGCGTTCATCATGAGGTTCCTTCCGTCGTCGACGCCTAGCTCGGCGAGCAGGCGCGTCCGGAGGCGGTCAGGCTTGAACTGGCCCGGTCCCTGGGCCGCGGGGCGCGGATCTCGGCGCTGTGGCTGATCCGGCCGTCGGTGAGCACCAGCGACCCGGTCGGCCAGCGCGAGGGCCTCGTCGACGTCGTGGGTGACGAGGAGGACGGCGGGCTGGTGGCGCTCCCACAGCCGCAGCACCAGCCGGTGCATGGTGATCCGGGTGAGCGCGTCGAGCGCGCTGAACGGCTCGTCGAGCAGCAGCAGGCGCGGCTCGCGCACCAGCGCGCGGGCGAGCGACGCGCGCTGCGCCTCGCCGCCGGACAGCGTCAGCGGCCAGGCCTTCGCGCTTTGTCGGCGAGGCCGACTTCGCGCAGGGCGGCGATCGCCACCGCGCTCGCTTCCGGCGTCCGCAGGCCGAGGCACACGTTGGCGCAGACCCGCTTCCACGGCACGAGCCGGGGCTCCTGGAACGCGATGGCGACTGGTCCCGGTCACCTCCGCCTGGCCGGTGACGTCGGGATCGAGCCCGGCGAGGGCCCGCAGCAGCGTCGACTTGCCTGACCCGCTGCGGCCGATCAGCGCCACGAACTCGCCGGGCGCGATGTCGAGGTCGAGGTCGTCGAGCACCCGGTGCGCGCCGAAGGACTTGGACAGGCCGCGGACCGCGACCGTGGGCGGCGCCAGGCGCCGGCGCTGGTGCCCGGCGCCGCCGTCCGACGATGCGGTCACGGTGCTGTGAAGGTCGGGCGCCATGCCAGCACTCTCCGTTCCAGTAGCCGGACGATCGCGTCGGTCAGCAGGCCGAGGCCGCAGTACACGAGCAGCGCCACGATGATCACGTCGTTGCGCTGGAACTGGGTCGCCTGGGTGATCATGAAGCCGAGCCCGGCGTTCGCGTTGACCTGCTCGGCGACGACCAGGGCGAGCCAGGCCACGCCCAGGCTCTGCCGCAGCCCGACCAGGATCTGCGGCAGCGCCCCCGGCAGCACGATCTGCGTGATCAGCTCGCGGCGGCGCAGGTGCAGCACCTGCCCGAGCTCGGCCGAGCTTGGCGTCGACGCCGCGGATCCCGGCGAACGTGTTGAGGTACAGCGGGATCGCCGCGCCGATCGCGATCAGCAGGATCTTCGGCTCGGTACCGATGCCGAACCAGACGATGAAGACCGGGATGAGCCCGAACAGCGGCAGCGTCCGCAGCATCTGCAGCAGCGGATCGATGGCGTTCTCGCCGATCCGGCTCAGGCCCGCCGTCACCGCGAGGATCAGCGCGGCGGCAGCACCGAACGCGAAGCCGAGCGCGACCCGCTGCAGCGAGATCGCCATCCCGCCTTGCAGCGTCCCGAAGGCAGGCGAGTTCGTGGTGACCAGCGAGACCGCGGTGGACCACACCGTGCTGGGCGGCGGGAGCTTCTGCGCGCTGACGACTCCGGTACTGCTGATGAGCTGCCAGATCAGCAGCACGAGCAGCGGGCTGATCAGCCGCAGCCAGCCGCGCCGCGCGCGCTTGGACCCGATGGCCGGCGGCGGGCTGGCCGCGGGCCGCGCCGCCGGCGCGACGCTCACCGCGACGGCGCGGGGCCGCTCGCCGGCCGCGACGGCCTGCTCGGTTGCGGGCACGCTGAAACCTCCTGGTACTCGGGTGACTTCGAACTGACCGGGGCGCCGGTGCGCCTGCCGGTTGGCGCGGCGGACGCCGCCGTGGCTTCGCCGCCGCGGGTCGGTTACGGGCGGGTCTGGCCTGGCGCGACCGCTGTCGTGCAGCCACGACACAGCGCACTGGCCTGGCGGCAGAGGTCGACGTGCAACCGGGTGACCAGGAGCTGTCCGCTACACATGCCTCAATTGTCGGAACAGATCCCTATAAAGTCAATAGGTAAACTCGAAATAGGTAAACTCGAAACGCTGTGACCCGGCGGGGCAGGGCGGCACGACAGGCCGCCTGGGTGCGGGGCGCCATGCGCCCAGCGACGTCAGTGCCATAGCGCCCTGTCAGGCCGAAGACTTTTTAGGCCGGTCGGGCGCAAAAGGCTTCGGGCTAACGCGGTACGCGCTCGTCGCGGCGCTGCCCGGGGTAGATATGCGGCAGGGTCTCGCGGCCGCGACCACGACGGACGGTATTCCGAGCCGGGCGGTAAGCTGTGATCCTGGGCAAACCAGACGTTTAGCGGGAGGCAGGTAATGGCGGTACGCGAGCAAGCGCTCGGGGGGCATGCCGTCGAGCTGCCGGAGCCGTGGCGGTCGTCCGCGGTCACCGTCGTGCTGCCGACCTACAACGAGGCCGCGAACCTCCCGGTCATCGTGGAGCAGCTGTTCGCGCTGCCGCTGACCGGACTGAAGATCCTCGTCGCCGACGACAACTCGCCGGACGGGACCGGGCAGGTGGCCGACGAACTGGCCGACACGCTACGGGAGCGACCGGCTGAAGGTGCTGCACCGGCCGGGCAAGCAGGGCCTCGGCCGGGCCTACGTCGACGGCATGATGCCGCGCGCTCGAGGCGGGCGCCGACTTCGTGGTGCAGATGGACAGCGACCTGTCGCACGCGCCCGAGTACCTGCCGCAGATGCTCGGCACGCTGCTGGCCAGCAACGCCGACGTCGTCATCGGATCGCGCTACGTGTCCGGGGCCAGCCTGGCCAAGGAGTGGTCCTGGCGGCGAAAGGCGCTGTCCGGCTTCGCGAACACCTACGTGCGGGTGCTGCTGCGGCTCGGCATCCGGGACGTGACGGCCGGGTTCAAGCTGTGGCGCGCGTCGGCGCTGCGGCCATCGACGTCGCCAGCGTGCCGCAGCAACGGATACAGCTTCCAGGTCGAGATGAACTACCGGACGATCCAGCGCGGGCTGAAGGTCGTCGAGCTGCCGATCCATTTCGCCGACCGGCGCGAGGGCGAGAGCAAGATGAGCTTCAAGGTGCAGCTGGAGTCGGCGCTGATGCCGTTCGCGCTGCGCCGCCGGGCGCGCTGAGGCCACCGCACCTTCCGTTCCCAGACAAATCGGCCGGGCCCGGACGAACCCTGCGTCCGGACAGGCCGATCTCGCGGATCCGCGTTACGCCGCGACTGACGCCGGCGTGCGGGCCGCTCTCCAGCGCCACGCCGAGCACCTCGCGCACGTCGCTCACCAGGTGGATCTCGAGCGCTTCGCGCACCTTCTCCGGCACGTCGTCCAGATCGGGCTCGTTCCGCTTCGGGATCAGCACGGTGGTGATCCCGGCCCGGTGCGCGGCCAGCAGCTTCTGCTTGAGGCCGCCGATCGGCAGCACCCGGCCGGTGAGCGACACCTCGCCGGTCATCGCGACGTCGGACCGGACGAGCCGCCCGGACAGCAGCGACGCGAGCGCGGTCGTCATCGTGACGCCCGGCGCTCGGGCCGTCCTTGGGCACGGCCCCGGCTGGCACGTGCACGTGCACGCCGCCGGTCCTTCAGCCCGGCGACCGACAGTTCCAGCTCCGCGCCGTGCGAGCGCAGGTAGGACAGCGCGATCTGGGCCGACTCCTTCATCACGTCGCCGAGCTGGCCGGTGAGCGTGACGCCGGTGCCGCCCGTCTCCGGGTCGGCCAGCGACGCCTCGATGAACAGCACGTCGCCGCCGGTGCCGGTGACCGCCAGGCCGGTCGCGACGCCGGGGACCGCGGTGCGCTCGGCCGACTCGGGCGTGTGCTTCGGGTGCCCGAGGTAGCCGGTCAGCTCGTCCGGACCGATCGTGACGGGGATCGTCTCCGGCTGCTCGGTCTCCGCCTCCGCGGCGACCTTGCGGAGCACCCGGGCGATGACGCGCTCGAGGTTACGGACGCCGGCCTCGCGGGTGTACTCGGCCGCCATCCGGCGCAGCGCGTCGTCGGTCAGGTCGACGTCGTTCTCCGCCTAGACCGGCGCGGTCGAGCTGGCGCGGCAGCAGGTGCCCGCGGGCGATCGTGACCTTCTCGTCCTCGGTGTAGCCGTCGAGCGTGATCAGCTCCATCCGGTCCAGCAGCGGCGCCGGGATGGCGTCCACCACGTTGGCGGTGGCGATGAACAGCACGTCCGACAGGTCGAGCTCGACCTCCAGGTAGTGGTCGCGGAACGTGTGGTTCTGCGCCGGGTCCAGCACCTCGAGCAGCGCGGCCGTCGGGTCACCCCGGTAGTCAGCGCCGAGCTTGTCGACCTCGTCGAGCAGGATGACCGGGTTCATGGAACCGGCCTCGGTCACGGCGCGGACGATCCGGCCCGGCAGCGCGCCGACGTAGGTACGCCGGTGACCGCGGATCTCGGCCTCGTCCCGCACGCCGCCGAGCGCGACGCGGGCGAACTTGCGGCCCATGGCGCGGGCGACCGACTCGCCGAGGCTCGTCTTGCCGACGCCGGGCGGGCCGCCGAGCGCGAGGACGGCGCCGCTGCGCCGCCCGCCGACCAGCTGCAGCCCGCGGTCGGACCGCCGCTTGCGCACGGCGAGGTACTCGATGATGCGGTCCTTCACGTCGTCCAGGCCGGAGTGGTCGGCGTCCAGCACGGCCCGGGCGCCGGTGATGTCGTAGGCGTCCTGCGTGCGCTCGTTCCACGGCACCTCGAGCAGCGTGTCCAGCCAGGTCCGGATCCAGCCCGCCTCCGGCGACTGGTCGAGCCGCGCTCTAGCTTCGCGGCCTCCTTGAGCGCCGCCTCGCGGACCTTCTCCGGCAGGTCGGCGGCCTCGATCCGGGCCCGGTAGTCCTCCTCCTCGGAGGCGGGCTTGCCGTCGAGCTCGGCCAGTTCCTTGCGGATGGCGGCGAGCTGCTGGCGCAGCAGGAACTCGCGCTGCTGCTTCTCCATGCCTTCCTTGACGTCATTGCTGATCGTCTCGGCGACATCAAGCTCGGCCAGGTGCTCACGGGCCCAGCCGATCAGCAGCTCAAGCCGCCGGGTCGGGTCCATGGTCTCCAGCAGCTGGCGCTTCTGCTCGAAGCTCGAGGTAGCCGGCGTACCCGGCGCTGTCGGACAGCTGCGCCGGATCGGTGATCCGCTGCAGCACGTCGACGTACTGCCACGCGCCGCGCTTCTGCAGGATCGTCGCCGCCAGGCCGCGGTACTCGCGGGCCAGCTCGGCCGCCCTGCTGGCCGGGCTCGGGCTCCTCGATCAGGGTGCCCTCGACCCATAGTGCGGAGCCGGGGCCGACCGTGCCGGTGCCGATGCGCACCCGCGCGGTACCGCGCACGACGGCGGCGCGCTCGCCGCTCGGCAGCCTGCCGACCTGCTCGATCGTGGCGAGCGTGCCGATGGAGGAGTAACTGCCGTCGGGGCGCGGGACGAGCAGGACCTGAGCCGTCTCGTCGTCGCCCGCCGCCTTCGCGGCGAGCTGCGCGGCCTCGATCGCCGAGCGCGCCTCGGTGGCGGATATGTCAAGCGGGACGACCATGCTCGGCAGCACCACCGCGTCGTCTAGCGGCAGCACCGGCAGCGAAAGCGTCTGGGCCATCGAAGAATCACTTCCCCTGTAGCGTGCGTTGATTACGCAATTACAGCTCTATAAGCGAAGCCAGCCTCCGTTTGTTTCCGGTCCGCGTTCGCCCTGGGCAACGAGGGATCGGGACCCAGGCGGGGCGCGGCCAGGGCCGCTCGCGGCCTGCCCGACGCCGTCGCGCGGCGCGGTCCGGCCCTGGGTCGCAAAGACCGCAATCGGGGCGAGGCCATCCGGGCGACCCGGACTTTTCATTCGTTCCAGGGCCGCAAATACCGTACAAAACGTCGTCAGCAGGCCCTGGAATGAATGAGGAGTCGGCGAGATGGCCGCCGGGCGACCGCGCTCCAGGGCCCACCGGCAGACCTTTCACTGTTGCGGTGACCGCATACCGGGCTAATCGGGCGCAGAGGGTCACCGGAACAGTGAGAATTCGCGTCGTCGGCCGCGGGGACCCGGCCACGTCCTGTTTGCGATGATTGACGCGTTGCGCCGTCGTCCCGAGTCCAAGGAATCGAGCTTGCATGGTTGCCGAGTCAGTCCGCCAGTCACCCGCCAGCGCCGACCTGCTTGGTCATGACGGCGCCGGCGAGCCCGACTCCGGCCGGGCCTGGCGGGACTGGCGCGACCGCAGGCCGCGGCCGGACGGCATTCATTTCGACAACGCGGCGGCCGGCCGGAGTTCACGGCGGACGCTGGCCGCGACCGTCGCTCATCTCCAGCGCGAGGCGGTGGCCGGTCCGTACGTCGCGCAGGCCGAGGCGGCGCCGGTCCTGGACCAGGGCCGAGCCGACCTGGCCGGGCTGCTCGGCCTGCCGGCCCGTGCCCTGGCGTTCACCGAGAGCGCGTCCGCCGCGCGGGCGCGGCTGCTGGCCGCGTGGCCGCTGCGGCCGGGCGGCACGATCGGCATCGTGCGCAGCGAGTGGGGCCCGAACATGACGGCGTTCACCGAGCGCGGGCTGCAGCTGACCGAGCTGGCCGCCGAGGACGACGGGACCGTCAGCCTGCCGGAGCTGGCGCGGCTGCTGGCCGCCAGCCCGCCGACCGTCGTGCACCTGACCCAGGTCGCGTCGCATCGCGGTCTCGTGCAGCCGGTCCGGGCGGCCGCGGAGCTGTGCCGGGCCGCCGGCGTGCCGCTGTGGGTGGACGCCGCGCAGGCCATCGGGCACGTGGACACCGCCTGCGGCGCCGACGCGGTCTACGCGACGAGCCGGAAGTGGCTGACCGGACCGCGCGGCGTCGGCGTGCTCGGCATCGCGGAGCGCTGGTGGGACAGCCTGCACACGACCAGCAATCCGCTCGCCCGCGAGCACATGGCGACCGGCGCGAGCCCGATGGACCTGCTGGAGTCGGCCGAGGCGAACGTCGCCGGCCGGGTCGGTCTGGCCACGGCGGTGGCCGAGTACCTGGCCGCGGGCCCGGCCCGGGTGCAGGCCCGGCTGGCGGCGGTGGGCCGGCGCACCCGGCAGGTGCTCGCCGGCGTGCCCGGCTGGTCGGTGTCCGGTCCGGCGGATGTACCGGCGGACGGACCGGCGGACGCGCAGTCGGCCATCACGACCGTGTACCCGGAGGCGGGCCAGGACGTGACCGCCGTGCGGGCGCGGCTGCTGGCCGAGCACGCGATCGTGACGACGATGGCCAGCACGCTGCGGGCCCCGCGGGAGATGACCAGGGCGGGCGCTGCGGGTCAGCCCGCACGTGGACTGCACGGACGCCGACCTGCTCGCGCTGGCGGCCGCGCTGGCCGCTGAAAGCGGCTAGCCCATCGGGTAATGGCGCGCGCCCATCGCGTAGTCGACGCCCGCGCCCATGCCGATGTAGCCGGCCATGTCGCGCAGGAACGTGTCCGGGTCGAAGTCGGTACCGAGCCCCTCGATGTAGGCGCGGTGCTCCTTCAGCGACGCGATGCCAGCCTCGATCGTGTCCGTCACGTCGACAAAGTGCGTCGGGTTGCCGGACGCCGCGACGTACGCGCTCTTGATCGTCGACACGGCGCGGCCCGAGGTCAGGGAACACCCACTCGTTGGCGGCGTCCCGGCACGCGTCTAGCACCGCGAGCCCGACCGCGCGGTGGTCGGCGTGGTTCACCGGGCCCTCCTCGCCCCAGGTCAGGTCGAAGCTCATCGTGAGCACCACCTCGGGTCGCAGCCGCCGGAACGCGCCCGCGAGGTCGCGCCGGAGCGGGATGCCGTACTCGATCAGGCCGTCCGGATGTCCGAGGAACTCGACCTCGGTCACGCCGACGATGGCCGCGCTGCGCCGTTCCTCGTCCTCGCGCAGCGGCCCGACCTCGGCCGGGGCCCGGCCCGGCGATCCCGGCCTCCCCGCTGCTGGCCAGCACGTACGCGACGCTCTTGCCCTGCCGCGTCCACCGCGCGACCGCGGCCGCGGCGCCGTACTCCAGATCGTCCGGGTGCGCGACGACCGCGACCGCGCGCGTCCAGTCCTCTGGTATCGGCTGCATCACGATCCGCCTCTCGTCACCTGACTCACTTCAGCTGGGAACGTGGGCCAAGCCTGCCCGATGTTCCCGCCGCCTCAGCGGCCATTTAACTCCGGCCAGGCCACGGCGTAGGCTGCGGCGTTGTGCTCCCGCGAGTGTCAGGTCACCCGGTACGTCACGCCGCTGCGTGAGGGCGGCTCGCTGCCTGGCCTGATGGAGGCCGACGACCTGGGCACCTACGTGGTGAAGTTCCGCGGTGCCGGGCAGGGCCGCAAGGCGCTGATCGCGGAGGTCATCACCGGCCTGCTCGATCCGCGCCTGCGGGCTGAGGGTGCCCGACCTGGTCGACCGTCGAGCTCGATCCCGCGCTCGCGCCGGGCGAGCCGGATCAGGAGATCCAGGATCTGCTGCGCGCCAGCGGCGGGCTGAACCTCGGCGTCGACTTCCTGCCCGGCGCGCTGGACTTCGACGTGAAGTCGGCGCGGGTCGACCCGGAGACGGCCGGGCGGATCCTGTGGCTCGACGCACTGACGGTCAACGCCGACCGGTCCTGGCGCAACCCGAACATGCTGCTCTGGCACGGCCAGCTCTACCTGATCGATCACGGCGCCACGCTGACGTTCCAGCACCGGTGGTCCTCGGCCAGCGCCGCCGCGCAGCGGCCCTATGACGCGTCCGGGCACGCGCTGATCGGCTGCGGCGGCGCAGGTCGAGGCGGCCGACGCCGAGCTGGCGCCGCTGGTCACCGCCGGCCTGCTCGGCGAGATCGTCGCGCAGGTCCCGCCGGAGTGGCTGGCCGAAGAGACCGAGTTCGAGACCGAGGCGGCCGTGCGCCGGGCATACTGCGACTGGCTGCTCGCCCGGCTGGCGACCCGGTCCGCGTGGCTGCCGGGGCTGGCAGCGCTCGCCGCCGACAGGAGCACGCGATGACCGGCGAATCGCACGCGTTCGAGTACGCGGTGCTGCGCGTCGTGCCCAGAGTGGACCGGGGCGAGGCGATCAACGCTGGTGTGCTCGTCTATTGCCGGCCGCTCCGGTTCCTGCGGGCGCTGGTGGACCTGGACGCCGACCGGCTGCTCGCGCTGGACCCGGCCGCCGATGTCGAGGGCGTCCGGCAGGCGCTCGCGGCGATCGTGGCGGTGTGCGAGGAGCCGGACAGCCCGGCCGGCCAGCGGGGCGCCGCGGCCGTGGCCGGGCAGGCGGGGGAGCAGGACATCGGCCGCCGGTTCCGGTGGCTGACGGCACCGCGCAGCACCGTCGTGCAGCCAGGACCGGTGCACACCGGGCTGACCCGCGACCCGGCCGCCGAGGCCGAGCGGCTGCTGCGGGCCCTGGTCCGGCGTCTGGACGGCCCCGCTGGACCAGACGCTGCCCCTCGCTAAGCTGTGGCCTGGCAACGCCCTGGCATCTACGGCCCGTCAGCGCTGACTGGCACATCCCCCGGCCGGGGTCGGTGAGGGGAGCTGTGCTGTGGAGCGATCGCCGCTCAAGGTGGCCATGCTGGGCTGCGGTGTCGTCGGATCCCAGGTCTACCGGCTGCTGACCGAGCAGTCGGCCGACCTGCGGCACCGTGCGGGCGCGCCGCTGCAGGTGGTCGGCGTGGCGGTGCGCGAGCCGGACCGGCCGCGCGCCGTCGCGGTCGACCCTGACCTGCTCACGACCGACGCCCTGGACCTGGTGACCCGCCCCGACGTCGACATCGTGATCGAGCTCATCGGCGGTATCGAACCATCCCGGACGTACCTGCTGGCCGCGCTCAAGGCCGGCAAGTCGGTGGTCACCGCGAACAAGGCGCTCGTGGCCGCTGACCGCGCGGTGCTGCACCGGACGGCGCAGGACGCCGGGGTCGACCTCTACTACGAGGCCGCGGTGGCCGGGGCGATCCCGCTGCTGCGGCCGCTGCGCGAGTCGCTGGCCGGGGACGAGGTGCGCCGGGTCCTGGGCATCGTCAACGGCACGACGAACTTCATCCTCGACCGGATGGACACCTCGGGCGCGGACTTCAGCGCCGCGCTGGCCGAGGCGCAGGCCCTCGGCTACGCCGAGGCCGACCCGACCGCGGACGTCGCGGGCTTCGACGCGGCCGCGAAGGCGGCGATCCTGGCGAGTATCGCGTTCCACACCGAGGTGACCGCCGACGACGTCTACCGCGAGGGGATCCTGTCGGTGACGGCGACCGACATCGCCAGCGCGAAGGCGCTCGGCTGCGTGGTCAAGCTGCTGGCGATCTGCGAGCGCTGCAACGGCGGCATCACCGCCAGGGTGCACCCGGCCATGATCCCGCGCGAGCACCCGCTCGCGGCCGTGCGCGACGCCTACAACGCGGTGTTCATCGAGGCCGAGTCGGCCGGCCGGCTGATGTTCTACGGCGCGGGCGCCGGCGGCCAGCCCACCGCCAGCGCGGTCCTCGGCGACACGGTCGCGATCGCGCGGAACATGCTCGCCGGCCTGCGCGGGCCGGATTCCTCCACTTACGCCGGGCTGCCGCTGGTGCCGATCGGCGACGCGATCACCCGGTACTACGTGCAGCTGGACGTCGCCGACCGGCCCGGCGTGCTGGCGCCGGTCGCCGACGCCTTCGCCCAGAACGGGGTGTCCATCAAGGACGTGCGCCAGGAGGGCCGCGGCGAGGACGCGAACCTGGTGATCATGACGCACTCGGCCAGGGAAGCCGCGCTGGCCAAGACGGTGTCGATGCTGGCCGCGATGGAAGCGGTCCGCAACGTCGACAGCGTGATGCGGGTCGAGGGCGTGGAGGGCGAATGACCGGCGTCATCGCCAGGTACCGATCGCGGCTGCCGGTGCCGGACGAAGTTCCCGTCGTCACCCTCGGCGAGGGCAGCACCCCGCTGCTCCCCGCCCCGGTGCTGTCGGGGCTGACCAGCTGCCAGGTCTATCTGAAGGTCGAAGGCGGCAACCCGACCGGCTCGTTCAAGGACCGCGGCATGACGGTCGCGGTCACACTGGCCGCCGCGCGCGGGGCCAAGACCGTCATCTGCGCCTCCACCGGCAACACCAGTGCCAGCGCCGCCGCGTACGCGGCCAGGGCCGGGCTGGACTGCGCCGTGCTCGTGCCGCGCGGCAACATCGCGCTCGGCAAGCTCGCCCAGGCGCTGGCGCACGGCGCCCGGCTGCTGGAGGTCGACGGGTACTTCGACGACTGCCTCGACCTGGTGCGCAAGCTGGCCGACGACTACCCGGTCGCGCTGGTCAACTCGGTCAACACCGAGCGCCTGCACGGCCAGAAGACCGCGGCCTTCGAGATCGTGGACGAGCTGGGCGACGCGCCGGACGTGCACTGCCTGCCGGTCGGCAACGCCGGGAACATCGCCGCCTACTGGCTCGGCTACCGCGAGTACGCGGCCGACGAAGTCAGCCGCAAGACGCCGCGGATGCTCGGCTTCCAGGCCGCGGGCGCGGCGCCGATCGTCCTCGGGTACCCGGTGCCGGACCCGGTCACGGTCGCCACCGCGATCAGGATCGGCAACCCGGCGTCCTGGCATCTCGCCGACGCCGCGCGCACAGAGTCGGGCGGCCTGATCGACATCGGTGACCGACGAGCAGATCCTCGCCGCCTACCGGCTGCTGTCCGAGCGCGAGGGCGTATTCGCCGAGCCCGCGTCGGCGGCCGGTGTCGCCGGGCTGCTGCAGGCGAGCGAGGCCGGTCAGGTCCCGGCCGGATCGGTCGTCGTCTGCACGCTGACCGGGCACGGCCTCAAGGACCCGGACACCGCGGTCGCCGGCGCCCACCGGGCCACCCCGATCGGTATCGACCTCGCCGCGGCGGCCGCCGCGCTCGGCTGCGGTGAGCTGGTCTTCGTGAGCGGGGTTCAGTGAGCACGGCGGCAGCAAGCGCGGGCTGGTCGGCCCGCCGGTCACCGTCCGCGCGCCGGCGACGAGCGCGAATCTCGGCCCCGGCTTTGACTCGCTCGGGCTCGCGCTGTCGCTGCACGACCAGGTGACGGCCCGGGTCACCGCGGCCGGACTGGACGTGCGCGTCACCGGCACCGGCGCCGAGACCGCCAGCGCGGGGGAGGGGCACCTGGTCGTGCGCGCGATGCGGGCCGCCTTCGACGCCATCGGCGCGCAGCCGCCGGGCGTCGCGATCTCCTGCCAGAACGTCATCCCGCACGGCTTCGGGCTCGGCTCGTCGGCCGCCGCCATCGTGGCCGGCATCGCGGCGGCCCGGGCGCTGGCGGGCGGGCGCGGCGTCGCGGCGCTGCCGGACATCGCGGCGCTCAGGCTGGCGACCGAGCTCGAAGGGCACCCGGACAACGTGGCCGCGTGCCTGCTCGGCGGGCTGACGATCGCGTGGCAGTCCGCGCCCGGCCAGGTGGAGGCCGTCCGGCTCGACCCGCACCCGGCGCTCGCCCCGGTGGTGTGCATCCCGGAACAGCCGCTCGCCACCGAGGTGGCCCGGCAAGCGCTGCCCGGCACGGTCCCGCACGCCGACGCGGCCGCGAACTCGGCGCGCACCGCGCTGCTCGTCACCGCGCTGACGACCCGGCCGGAATTGCTGCTCGCCGGGACCGAGGACTTCCTGCACCAGCGGTACCGGGCCGCGGCGATGCCCGCGACCGCGGCGCTGATCGGCAGTCTGCGGGCGGCCGGGATCGCGGCCGCGGTGTCCGGGGCCGGTCCTTCGGTACTCGCGCTGCCGGCCACCGACGAGGCGAGCGCGGCGGTGCTGGAGATCGCCGCGGACGGCTGGCAGGTCCTGGAGCTGCGGGCCGACCCGGCCGGCGTGCAGGCAACCGCCGGCTGAACTGGGTCAGCCCTCGGGCTCGCCGCGGTGCGATCAGCTGTCGCCGGGCGGGCGGTCCAGGCAGCAGTCGCCGCACAACCCGCCGCCGGGCACCCGGTAGTACAGGCAGCAGGAGTGCCTGCGGAATGACAACCCGCTGGTCTCGGCCCCGGCCAGGACGCCGGCCCCGGCGCAGATCCGGCCTGGACAGCAGGCGGCCCGCCAGCGCGCGGGCCAGCCCGGTGAGTTCCGGCCGGGACGCGCACCAGGATGCCGAGTCGCGCCGGTGAGCGCCGAGGCGGAGTTACCGCGCAGCAGGCCCGGCGGCAGCGGCGTCGGGAAGCGCGGCGGCGAGCGCGACCAGCGGCGGCCGACCGTCGGCGCCGGCGAACGCGGCCAGCTCCGCGCACTCCGGTCGTTCGCCAGCCGGCCAGCCGGGTCGTGCCCAGCCGGACCTCGGCGCCCGTACTGATCACCAGCGACGTCCAGGTCGGGCACGACACCGGCTAGCAGGCCGCAGCCGAGCGACGGGTGACCAGAGCCGGGCGGCGAGGCTCAGATGCAGGATCGACGCCGCGACCCGTGGCTCGCGGGTGCCGAGCTGGGCGGCGGTGCGGGCGGTCAGGCCGGCCAGCTCGCTGCCGGCCGGCCGCCATTCACCGGCCGCAGGGTCGGCCAGAACCTCTAGCCGGAAGAACGGCCCGGCCCCGGCCGCCGCCGCGAGGGCGGCCCGGACCGAGTCAGCGTCGGCGCTCACGTCATCGACGGTAACCCCGGCGGCAGCGCTGTGCGGCGCGGGCGGCCGGCCGCGGTTAACGTCGACTTCATGACTCGAGCCGGCGTCTACGCGGCTGTAGATGTGCATTACCTGGCCGGCGGGCGGGCCCGCGCCGCGCTGGTAGCGGCGGCCGAGCCGCGCTTCTCGCAGCTGACTGCCGAGAAGACGGTGGTGTGCACTGACGTCGAGCCGTACCGGAGCGGACAGTTCTATCTGCGCGAACTTCCGCCGGTGCGAGCCGTCTGCGCCGGGGCAGGCCCATTCGAGCTGATCGTGATCGACGGTTATGTGGACCTGGATCCGGCCGGCCAGCCGGGGCTGGGAGCTTACGTCCACGCCGAATTCGGCGTCCCCGTCGTCGGTGTCGCGAAGAACCCGTTCGTTGCCGCGACCCACGCCGTCCTCGTGACCCGCGGCAAGTCACGCCGGCCGCTGTACATCACGTCAGCTGGCTGCCCGGTGTCCGCGGCGGCGAGCATGATCAGCGAGATGACCGGGCCGCACCGAATTCCCGACGCGCTGCGCCGGGCCGACCGGCTCGCCCGCGGACTGGAGCGTCCCGCAGGCTGAACGCGTCTGGGTCACGGCCGGTAACCGGCTGCTTCCGCTAGTACGGCGCCGGTGGCCAGGAGGGCTTCCTCGCCGCCGCGCGCGCCGACGACCTGCATGCTCGCGGGCAGTTCGTGCGCGGCCGGGACCGGCAGCGCGAGCGCCGGCAGGCCGGCCAGATTGACCGGCGCGGTCAGCGCGCTGAGGTGGTGCTTGTTCGCTTCGGCCAGCGGCGGCGGGAAGACCGGCAGCGTCGGCAACACGACCGCGTCGACGGAGCTGAGCAGCGCCGTCCACTCCGACTGCCAGCGGGCCTGGATACTCGCGTGCGGCGCTGCACCTGCTCGGCCGTCACCGCCTGGCCCTGTGCCAGCAGCGCGAGCACCTCGCCGCCGATCTTCCCCGCGCTGGCCGGGTCGGCCAGCAAGCGTGCGTTGACGTCCGCCGCCTCCGCGAACATGAGCAGGTAGGCCTGCATCAGCGCCGCCTGCCACTCGGGCAGCTCCACCTCGACGATCTTCACCCCGGCCCTGGCCAGGACTGCGTCGATGGCGGCGTCGATCCTGGCGTCGGTCTCCTCGCCGGTGCTGCGGCAGCCGGCCCAGCCGGGTCGCGGGCCGGGCCGTCGCGGTGAAGCCGGGCTCAAGCAGAGCCATGGCCGCGGTCAGTCCGGCGACATCCCGGCAGATCGGGCCGACCGTGTCGAGGCTCGGGGACAGCGGCCACACGCCGTCCGCGCTGATCCGGCCGTGCGTGGTCTTGAGCCCGGCGAGCCCGCAGCACGCGGCCGGGATCCGGACCGAGCCGCCGGTGTCGGTGCCATAGCCGTAGTCGGCGTCGCCATCCGCCACGGCGACCGCGGAGCCGCTGGAGGATCCACCGGGGATCAAGGCCGGGTCCAGTGGGTTCACCGGCGTCCCGTACCACTGGTTGGTCCCGCTGGCGCCGAACGCGAGCTCGTACAGATTCGCCTTGCCGACGAGCGCGGCGTCCGCGGCGCGCGCCCCGGCCAGGCAGGCGGCGTCCGCCCGGGCTGGCTGCGCGGTCTGCGCGACCGCCTTGCAGCCGGCCGTCGTCGGCACGCCGCGCACGTCGATCAGATCCTTGACCGCGATCCGCGGGCCGGTGCCGGAGTGTTCAAGCCGAGTGATGAAGGTGCTCACCCGGCCGATTCTCCTGGCTGAGTGCCGCCGCTGGCCAGGGATCCTGGCGCGGATCTGCCAGGCTATGTCGCGGTCCGGGCAAATGCCGCAGGGTGCTCGGCGCCCGCGGGCGAGCGTCGCTTACCTTGGTGATCATCACGTGGGAAGGGAACGAGGTGTCTGCCAGCCAGCAGCCTGACCCCGGCGCGCAGGCACCGCCGTCGGCGCCGCTGCGAGTGATCGCGAGAGAGTGGGGCCGGATCGGCTGTCTCGGGTTCGGCGGACCGCCCGCGCACATCGCCCTGCTGCGCCAGCTGTGCGTACAGCGCCGCGGCTGGATGACCGCGACGGAGTTCGAAGACGGCGTCGCCGCCATGAACCTGCTGCCAGGGCCGGCGTCGACGCAGCTCGCCATCTTCTGCGCCTGGCGGCTAGCGGGCCCAGCGGGTGCGCTCGTCGGCGGGCTGTGCTTCATCGTGCCCGGCCTGATCGTGATCCTGGCCCTCTCGGTGCTGTTCCTGGCGCACTCGCCGCCGGCCTGGGTGACCGGCGCCGCCGCCGGGGCGGGCGCCGCTGTCCCGGCCGTGGCCGTCAGCGCGGCCGCCAGCCTGACCCCGGCTAGCTGGCAGCGGGCCGGCGCCTGGTCCGGTCGGGCCTGCTGGCTCGGCTACCTGATCGCGGGCGGGCTGGCCGCCGACCTGGCCGGCGGGTTCGTCGTGGTCGTGCTCGCCGGCTGCGGGGTCGCCGAACTGCTGGTCCGCAGGCCACCGGCGAAGCCCGGCGCGGCCGCCTGGCTGGGACCGCTGGCGGTCGCCGGCCGCGGCGGTCGGCGGGCTCGCGTCCGTCGCCTGGGTCGCGTTCAAGGTCGGCGCGCTGTCGTTCGGCGGCGGGTTCGTCATCATCCCGCTCATGCAGCGGGACGCCGTGCACACCTATCACTGGATGACCGGCGCCCAGTTCCTGAGCGCCGTCGCGCTCGGGCAGGTCACGCCCGGCCCGGTGGTGCAGACGGTCGCGGCGGTCGGCTACGCGGCCGCAGGCATCGGCGGCGGCCTGCTCGCGGCCGCGGTCGCGTTCACGCCCTCGTTCGTGTTCGTGCTGGCTGGCGGCCGGCATTTCGACAAGTTCCGCGCCAACGAGCGGGCGCAGGCGTTCCTGGCCGGCGCGGGACCGGCCGCGATCGGCGCCATCGCCGGCGCCGCGGTGACGCTCGGCCTGGAACTGATGCATCCGTGGCAGGTCGTCGTCCTCGCCGCGGCGCTCGGCTGGCTCGTGGTCCTGCGCCGGAGCGTGGTCGCCGCGATCGTCGGGGCGGCCGGGATCGGCATCGTGCTGGCGCTCGCTGGCGTTGGCTAGCCAGCGGCTCCAGCTCAGGAACAGCATCGCCGTCAGGTGCTGGCATCGAGTCGGCGCAGCACGTCCGCGCGCAGCGCCTGCAGATCTGTGCCGGTCTCGGTGAGGATGGTGCGCGCGCAGTTATCCGGCTGGTCGAGGATCCCGATGAGCAAGTGCCCGGACGTGACCTCTCGCTCGCCGTGCTGATGCGCGTGCCGGACCGCGCCGACGAGCATCCGCTTGGTGTCCTCGGCCATCGGCAGCTGCCTGCGACTCGGCCTGCGGGCCTGGTCCAGCGCGCCGGGCCCGAACGCGGCGTCGGTCGCCCGCCGGACCGCGTCCAGGTCGATCCCGAGTGACGCGAGCGCCGCGGCGTCCAGGGAACAGGCGGCCCGGGCCGGAACCCTCGATCTCAGCTCAGGGAGCGTGAGACCGGCGTCGGTCAGCGAGTCCGCGGCCGCGCCGGGCTGGGCCGCCAGCCCGAGCAGGACGTGCTCGCTGCCGATCCGGTCCTTGCCCGCGCGCCGGGCTTCGTCCCTGGCGTCGGAGAGCGCCTGTTGCGCGCTCGGCTCGAATCGCTCAAACATCGTCAGCTCCCGTCTGCCTGCGGCCGGCCCGCCGGGACCGCGAGCCCGGCCCGGCCGCGTACTTCTTGTGCACCGCCTGCTTGCTGACCCCGAGGAACATAGAGATCTCCTGCCAGGACCAGCCGCGCTCGCGCGCATTCTGCACTTGCAGCGCCTCCAGCCGGTCGGCCAGTTCGCGCAGCGCGCGGGCCGCCCGCAGTCCGGCCGCCGGATCGGGCCCGCTCGCCGCCTCGGCGAGTGCCACCTCGTTGTTCATGACGTCAATATAAGTTGACGCGGCGAGCATGTCAACCTATGTTGACAATGTCGCTCAGCCTCACGCCGAGCGGTGGCCGCTTCATGGCACGCCGCCGCACCAGACAGGACCACGGGATTCGGCTTCAGGGCTAGGGCAGCACCAGGCGCACGATGACCTCGCCGTTTACATCTAGTTCACCGGTCGGCACGAACCCGAGCCGCTGGTAAAACCCGGCTGGGCCGCCGTCCTCCGGCACGTAACTCGTCAGGAGCTCCGTGGCGCCCGCAGCACGGACGAGCTCCGCGACTTTCCGCACGGCCGCCGAGCCATAGCCGCGGCCCTGGTGCCGCTCGGCAATGAGCAGCTTCCACAGAAACCACGGCCCGATGATCTCCGGCGGCTGCGGTTCCACGTTCCAGCTCACCATTACGAACCCGACCGGCTCATCGCCCGCGCAGACCGCCCGATACCACGGCATGGCATGCGGGTACTCGGCGGCTTCTGCCAGCGAGTCCCGCACCGACGACACAAAACCCTCCTGACCGGGCGCGACGCGCAGCGCAAGTACCGCCTGCCGGTTCTTATCGGTAATCTCACTGAACGTCACATCCACGGCGGCCAGCGTACTGCCTGGGTCTGCACTGACGCCGTCCAGGACACCAGCGCAAGCAGGGACACCCGCCCATCCAATCCGCGCCTGCGCACGCCGGCCCGCCAGCTCGCAACCGCATCACCGAACTCCACACGCTATGCCGCAAAGATCTGCGCCCAGCGGCACGGCCGCTCCGAACAAGTACTAGTACTCGTCGTGCAGGCGGAGCCAGGACATCGTCGGGTCTTGCGGCCAGCCCGCGGGCGAGTCCTCCCACGCCTCCTGCCGGCCGTACGGCGTCAGGTCGAGCAGGTTGAAGTCCAGCCGCAGCCGGTCCACCCCGCGCGCGGTGGTGAAGTACGTGCGGAACACCTCGTCGCCGTCGCGCAGGAACACGCTGAGCCCGAACAGCCCGTTCAGGCCCAGGTCATCGTTGAACTCGGTGCCGGAGGACGAGTACATGGGCAGCGTCCAGCCGAACCGCTGCCGGACCGCCTCGATCTCGGGCAGCGGTGCCCTGGCCATCATGATCAGCCGGGTGTTCCGCGCGCTGAGGTGCGGCTGCGACTGGGCGTCGAAGTTGTCGGTCAGCGTGGCGCAGCCGCCGCAGATCCAGTCCTGTCCTGGTTCGAGCATGAAGTGATAGATCGATCAGCTGCCGGTTGCCGTCGAAGAGTTCGGTGAGTGAAGCCGGACTGCCGTCCGGGCGCGGTGAACTGGTACTTCGCCGCGTCCAGCCGCACCATCGGCAGCCGGCGCCGGTCCGCCGCCAGCGCGTCCAGCTCCCTGGTGAGTTGCTTCTCCTGGATCAGCAGCGCATCGCGCGCCGTTTGCCACTCGTGCTGCGAGACGACCTGGGGCCGGTTCATCGGTCTGCTCCTTTACCGAGTTAGTTCCTTGAGGAGACCTACATCGACCGACGATAACATCGCCACGTTCCCTAAAGGAACCCAGTCGGGTAAACTGATCGGATGCAACGGACGTCGTTCGGCTCGATGGCGTGCTCGATCGCGCGCACCATGGACGTGGTCGGCGAGCCGTGGTCTCCGCTGGTGCTGCGCAACATCTACATCGGGATCAACCGGTTCGACCAGCTGCAGGAGAGCCTGGGCATCTCCCGCAAGGTGCTCGCGGAGCGGCTGCGCTGGCTGACCGAGAACGGGGTCCTCGAACGGCGCGAGTACTCCGCCCGGCCGCCGCGGCACGAGTACGTGCTCACCGCCAAGGGCCTGGAGCTGTTCGAGGTGCTCATGGTGATGGTCGCGTGGGGTGACAAGTGGCTCGCGGGCGAGGCCGGGCCGCCGGTGCTGTACCGGCACCATGCGTGCGGCGAGATCGCGCACGCCGAGCTGCACTGCTCGGTCTGCGGCGAGCCGATGACCGCCACCGACATCGACTTGCTGCCGGGGCCAGGTTCGGCCGGGCCGGCCGAGGCATGAACTGATATTTCCTGGCCGTTCACCGGCAGGCCGGATACCGGCCGCCTGCCGAAACCATGCTGTGGCCGTTGGCCCTGGACGGGCCCAGTCCGCATGGTTATCGGAGGTTACCCACTCATGAGCACGCAGAGCACACGCCGCCTGAGGCGCAGTCGCTGGCGCGTCGTCGCACCGGCGGCCGTGACCGCCCTGACCGGTGCGCTGATCGCCGCCGGGCCTGCCAGCGCGGCGACGCACCGGTCCTGGTTCGAGCCAGGGAACCTGGTGGTCAGCGGCTCGGTCTACACAGGCCAGTCGAGCCTGTTCACGCCCGGGCGTCACCGAGCTGCCGCCAGGCTGCGTCCGGCGCCGCGTGCACGCGCGGCCAACGCGGACGGGCTCGTACCCGGGCGTCTTCAACAACGACCTCGTCGACCCCAGCTTCGGCGTCACGTCGCCGATCTTCCTGGACCAGCTCACTCCCGACGGGCAGCTGGTCAACGTGCTGCGGGTGCCGGACGGGACCGGCTGGGGCGGTTCGCCGGCCGATCACATGGTGACGAGCTTCTCCTCGCAAGTCCGAGATCGCGCTGAACCTGTCGACCAACGGCACGCGACCTGACCTTCATGGGCTACGACGCGGTGCCGAACACCGTCGACGTGTCGAACTCCAACACGCCCGGCGTGATCGACCCGACCGACCCGGTCACCAGCGCGTACTACCGGGTGGTCGCCGAGGTGAACCAGAACGGCAAGATCCACTACACGCTCACGAACGCCTACAGCGGCAACAACGGCCGGGCCGCGATCCTGAACAACGCCGACGGCAACGACGTCCTCTACACGGCCGGGAACGCCGGCAACGGCGGCAACCCGCAGCCGGACGGCATCATCATCGGCGGCGGCGCGCAGATCGTGACCGCCGCAGCGCGCGCCGGAGCGGGTGCAGACGCCGGGCCAGCCGCACGCCGGTCGGCAGCTTCAACGTCACCCAGCTCGGCGACAAGATCGACAAGGTCGGCAAGGACACCAACTTCCGCGGCCTGACGATCTTCAACAACGTCGTCTACTTCACCAAGGGCAGCGGCAGCAACGGCGTCAACACCGTCTACTTCATCGACACCACCGGCACAGGCCTGCCCGAGCGGCATCGGCCTGCCGCAGCCGGGCGCGGCGCTGCCCACCTCGCCGATCGCCTACAACGCCGCGGACTCTGCAGACCGCAGGGCGTGACGCCGTACAACATGTGCGTGCTGCAGGGCTTCCCGACGACGCTGGCGAAGACGTCGACCGCGTTCCCGTTCGGCCTCTGGTTCGCGAACGCCGACACCCTGTACGTGGCCGACGAGGGCAACGGCGACGCCACCTTCGACCCGGCGACCGGCACGTACACCACCGCGGCCGCGCAGACCACGGCCGGGCCTGCAGAAGTGGGTGTTCAACGGCACGAGCTGGAACCTCGCCTACACGCTCACGCGCCGGGCTGAACCTCGGCACGCCGTACACGGTGCCCGGCTACCCGACCGGCGACAACGCCGGCGACCGGGCTGCCGTGGGCGCCGGCCACCGACGGGCTGCGCAACATCACCGGCCGGGTCAACCCGGACGGCACGGTCGACGATCTGGGCGATCACCTCGACCGTGAGCGGCAGCGGCGACCAGGGCGCCGACCCGAACAAGCTGGTCGCGATCACCGACCCGCTCGTCGGCGACGGCGCCGGCGGCGCGGCGAGGCGTTCGCGACGGTCGCGATCGGCCGGCTACGGCGAGGTGCTGCGCGGGGTCTCGTTCGCGCCCGGCACCAGGCGCGCCGGGTAGCGGTGGTCTCCGGCGGGGCCTGGCGCGGCCGGGCCCCGCCGAACCGCCTCCGGCCTCAACCGACCCCTCCGGCCTCAACCCGCCCGCCGGCGGCCCAGCCCACCCGGTCGGCCACGGCTCACCCCCGGCGGCTAGGAGCTGAGCAGCACCACGCCGCCGAGCGCGGCGATCGACGCCGATGCTCTGCACCGGGCGCAGCCGCTCGGCCAGGATGCCCCGCGCCAGCAGCGCGGTGACGACCGGGTAGAGCGAGGCGAGGACGGCCGCGATCGACAGGTTGCCGTGGCTGGCCGCGTACGCATAGCTGCCGTTCGCGGCGATGTCGCAGCCGCCGATCAGGGCGAGCGCGCCGATCCGCTTGGCGGTCAGCCGCACCGTCGCGCAGGATGCCGGCCCGCAGCACGATCGGGCCGAGCGCGAGCAGCCCGCCGATCCGCTGGCACAGCAGGGTGCCGTAGACGCTCGGACCCGGCGGCGAGCGCGAGCAGCGTGTAGGCGACGCCGAAGCCGACCGCCGCGCCGATGGCGAAGCCGAGCGCCTGGCGCCGCACCGCCACGCCGGACCTGAACTCGGGCCCGGAGGCCAGCACGATGCCCGCGAGCGTGACGACGATCCCGGCCAGCTGGAGCGCGCCGAGGTGCTCGCCGCTGGCGATGCCGACGAGCACCGGAATCGCCGTGCCGCTCGCGGTGATGGGCGCGACCAGCGACATCGGCGCGTCGGCCATCGCCCGGTAGAAGGCGGCCAGCGACAGCGTCGCCACGACCCCGGCGGCCGCTCCGACCAGCATGTAGCGAGCCGGCCGGCACGGCACAGGAACGGCAGCAGCACGAGCAGCCCGGCCAGCGCGAGCGCCTGGGAGATGAGGACCGCGGCCGACGGGTGCAGCTTGCGGGAGATCAGGCCGCCGCCGAAGTCCGAGGTGCCCCACAGGGCGGATGCGGCCAGCGCGAGCAGGGCAGTCATACGCCAGCCGCATCCGCGCCGGGTAGTTGCCGCCGCGCCGGCAATCGGGCGGCGGGGTCGGCCGGTGCCCCGCCGCGAGGCTCAGCCAGGCCGCCAGCGCCGGCCTGCACGCCGGTCAGCGCGGCCAGCACGTACTCGCCCGAGCGAGCCGAGGTCGTAGCCGCCCTCCTGGACGACCGCGACCGGGCCGAGCGCACCGATCAGCTCGCCCGCCGCCCGGTAGCCGTCGGCGGTCACCTGCAGCGGGCTCTCCGGGTCGGCGGCCGCCGCGTCCACCCCGAGGGACAGCACGATCGCCTCGGCGCCGTGCGCCGACGCGTCCTCGCACAGCCGCGCGACCGCCGCCAGCCAGGCGTCGTCGCCCGCGCCCGGCGGCAGCGGGACGTTCCGGTTCGCGCCCAGGCCCTGACCGGCGCCCGCGCTCGTCCGCGAAGCCCATGTAGTGCGGGAACCAGCCGGCCCCCGGATCGACGTGCACGCTGCCGTAGTAGACATCCGGCCGCTGAGTAGAAGATCGCCTGTGTGCCGTTGCCGTGATGGGCGTCGATGTCGAGCACCGCGACCCGCTCGGCGCCTCGGTCGCGCAGTGCCTGCGCGGCCAGCGCGGCGTTGTTGAGGTAGCACGAGCCGCCATAGCCGTCCGGGCCCGCGTGGTGACCGGGCGGGCGGCACAGCGCGTAGCCCGACGCGCTGCCCGGCGGCGACCAGGCTCGGCGGCGGTCAGCGCGGCACCCGGCGGCCGCCCGGATCGCCTCCCAGCTGCCCGGCCCGACCAGCGTCATGGTGTCGTAGCAGTACAGGCCCACCTGGCCGTGGGTGGCGGCGGGCAGCCGGGCCGCCAGCCCGGCCAGCATCGCCGCGGTCGGGAAGACGTACGGCACCACCCGGTCCCGGCCGTACTCGCGGACGTAGCCGCCGGCCTCCCAGTCGGCCCAGATGGTGGCCAGGTGCCGGACGAGGTCCGGCTCGTGCACCGAGTGCAGCGCGGCGATGTCGTGCGGCGCCGAGGGGCAGCACCGGTGCGCCCGGCCGCGCGCAGCGCGCCGAGGATCACGAGGCCCGCTCCGGGACCTCGGTGCCCGCGTCCCTGACGCCGAGCCACACCTCGCCGGCCGGCTCGTGCCGCAGGCAGTCCTCGTCCCAGATCACCGGAATGCGCAGCCCGACTGTGCCAACCAGCACAGGGTCAGTGGACATCAGGCGAATCCTCCTGGGGCATGCTCGGTAGGTGCCGCAACACCGATGAACAGACCACCAGGGCCCGCGATCTTGGCATCAGGATAGGTGTCCTGCCGACCGGCCCGACCGCGTCGATCGCCGACGTGCCCGGCGTCGGCGTCGGCCACGTCACGGTGTGGCGGGACGAGCCGCCGCCGCCGGCGGGCCGGGGCGTGGCCAGGACCGGCGTCACCGTGATCGATCCCGGCGGGAACCTGTTCGCCGCCCCGGTGCCCGCCGGCGGCGCGGTGCTGAACGGCGCGGGCGAGTGCACCGGGTTCCTGGCCGTGACCGAGTGGGGCCTCGCCGAGACGCCGGTGTTCCTCACCTCGACCATGCAGGTCGGCCGCGTCTACGACGCGGCCTGCGAGTTGCTCGCGGAGGAAGAGCCCGGGGATCGGCGTCGAGGACGTGATCATCCCGGTGGTCGCCGAGTGCGACGACAGCTTCCTGTCCGACTCGCGCCGGATGCAGGTCAGCGCGACCGACGTGCGCATCGCGCGGGAGGCCGCGCGAGCCGCGGGCCGGCGAGCCAGACGGCGGCCCCCGGCGGAGGGCGCCGTCGGGGCCGGGACCGGGATGAGCTGCCTTGGCTTCAAGGGCGGCATCGGCACTTCGTCCCGCCGGGTTCCCTCCGGCCACGTGGTCGGGGTGCTGACGCTCACGAACTTCGGCGACCAGGACCGGCTGACGATCGACGGCGTGCCGGTCGGCCGGATGCTGCCGCCGGACCCGGCGCCAGCCCCGATCCCGGCCGGCACATGCCCGGCCGCCTGCGGGGTCGTGCATCACGGTCGTGGTCACCGACGGCCCGCTGGACGCTGCCGCCTGCTCGCGGCTGGCCCGCCGGGCTGGCCTCGGGCTGGCCCGGACCGGCTCGACCGCCAGTCACGGCAGCGGGGAGATCTTCCTGGCGCTGGCCACCGGGCTGCGGGCGCCGCGCGGCTCGCACCCGCCGCCGGACGTGGCCCAGCTCACCGGCCGGGAACTGGACCCGTTCTTCGCGGCCGTCGTCGAGGCGACCGAGGAGGCGGTGCTGAACAGCCTGCTCGCGGCCCCGACGGTTACCGGCCGGGATGGCAACACCTCGCGCGGCCTGCCCGCGGCCAGGGTGGCTCAGCTGCTGACCGAGGCCGGGCGGATCGACCCGTCGCCGGCCGCCGCGGTCGGCACGCCCCGCCGGGCCCGGACGCCGGCTGCTCGCTCTGACCGCACACTAAGCGATCTTGGAGAGTTCGCCCGGCCCATGAGTCGATCGACTCTCCAAGATCTTGCTCCGATGCCGCCGGCTACGCGCTTCTTGTGGATAACTGCCCCTCCGGCCGAAGATCTTGTGGTCGCCGCCCGGATATGAGAGTGTGTCCATTTCGTAGCCGGAACCGCCTACTTGACAGCTTTGCGGACCTGTTGTCGTGTGTTAACATCACGCAACTTAACAACGAGTCAGGCGGTAAAGGCTGATCTGGGCAATATGTTCGGATCAGGCCGCAGTGCTGGGCTACGCCACGACGAGGTGGACGCCAGGGAACTGACGCCGGTGCCCCGATCGGCCGGTTCCCCCAGACCAGCACCAGCCAGCGGCCAGCACGTCCGCCCGTGCTCGCCGCTCCCGAGAGTGAAGGTGACTCAGCGTGAGATTCCGCATGAACAAGCAGCCAGGCGGCAAGAGCGGGTTCCGGCGGTTGTCGGCGTGCGTGGCAGTCGCGGCGGTCGCCGCGCTGACGGCGGCTGGCTGCGGCGGCCAGCCCGCCGGGTCGGTCAAGCAGGGCGGCGTC
This sequence comes from uncultured Actinomycetota bacterium, assembly GCA_963726425.1. Classification (GTDB taxonomy): domain Bacteria; phylum Actinomycetota; class Actinomycetes; order Streptosporangiales; family Streptosporangiaceae; genus JAJYUU01. The sequence goes on from CAVSCN010000023.1 coordinate 513,479, forward strand.
TTCAACCTGGGATCCGACACGTCGATCGACTCGCTCAACCCGTTCGTCGCGTTCCAGACCGACGCGTACACGACCTTCGACTACATCTATCCGACGCTGGCCCAGTACAACGCCAAGATGCAGCTCGTGCCCGACTTCGCGACCAGCTGGACGGTGACCGACGGCGGCAAGGTCTGGACGTTCCACACGGTCAAGGGTGCGAAGTGGTCCGACGGCAAGCCGCTGACCGCGCAGGACGCGGCCTGGACCTTCGCCACGATCCTGAAGTACCAGAACGGCCCGACGGCCAACTCGGCCGGCTACGTCGCGCACATGGCGAGCGCCACCGCGCCCGACGCCGACACCCTGGTGCTGACCTACAAGCAGCCGGTCGCCAACGTGCTGTCGCAGGTGCAGCAGGTGCAGATCCTGCCCGAGCACGTCTGGGCCAAGTACGCCACCGGCAACGGCAAGGGCCTGACCACGTTCACCAACAACGCGCCGGTCGTGTCCGGCGGCCCGTTCATCCTGTTCAAGTACACCGCGAAGCAGGCCGCCCTGTTCAAGCGGAACCCGACCTTCTACGGCCCGAAGCCGCACATCAACGGCCTGGCGCTGGAGTTCTACACCAACGACGACGCGATGATCGCCGCGCTGAAGAGCGGCCAGCTGGACGGCGTCGAGGCGGTGCCGAACACGTCGGTCGCGAACCTGGCCAAGGCGCATTTCGTCATCAGCAAGACGCCGGGCGACGCGTTCGATGACCTCATCATCAACGACAACCCGAACCAGCTGGCCAGCCATCGCGAGCTGATGAACCCGCTGGTCCGGGAGGCGTTCGACTACGCGATCGACCGGCAGCAGATCGTCAACACCTCGCTGCTCGGCTACGGCAAGGCGGGCTCGACCATCATCCCGCCGGCCACCGGCAGCTGGTCGGACGCGGCGATCAAGCCGACGCCGTTCAGCCTGAGCAAGGCCAACGCGCTGCTGGACCAGGCCGGATTCAAGAAGGGCGCGAACGGCATCCGGGTCGCGGACGGGCACCCGATGGCCTACACCGTGATCATGCCGGCCGACACCACCGACCGGTACGGCGCGCGGTCGTTCGCGATCATCCAGAACGACTTCAAGCAGATCGGCGTCCAGCTGACCCCGCAGGATCTGGACAACTCGGCCGCCTACAACGCGATCACTGGCCAACAAGTACAAGAACTTCGAGCTGTCCATGTGGGACTGGTTCCCCGAGACCGACCCGGACTTCATGCTCTCGGTGCTGACCTGCGGGTCGTGGACGGTGTGGAACGACACCGGCTACTGCAGCAAGCAGTACGACGACCTGTACTCGGCGCAGAGCGCGGCGATGGCCCCGGCCCAGCGGCAGCAGATCGTCGACCAGATGCAGCAGATGATCGCCAAGGCGCGGACCTACCTGGTGCATCGACTACCCCGACTCGATCGAGGCGCACAGCTCGAAGTGGGCCGGCCTGCCCGCTGATCGCCGGGACGTCGTGGACGTCGCAGTCGACGATCCCGTTCGAGTCCGTGCACCTGGCGGGCTGAGGCAGTTGTGCGCCGTGCCGACTATGTGATCAAGCGCGGGTTCTTCGCGCTCGTCACGATCTTCGTGGCGATCACGCTGAACTTCTTCCTGTTCCGGGTGCTGCCGGGCAGCGCCGTGACGGCGCTCGCCGCGGACGGCCAGCATGGGACCGAAGCTGAAGCACGCGCTGACCGTCGAGTTCGGGCTGGACCAGTCCAAGTGGCAGCAGTACGGGCTGTACCTGAAGGAACTCGTGCACGGGAACCTGGGCGTCTCGTACGCGAACCAGCAGCCGGTCAGCCACCTGCTGCTGACCGACCTGAAGAACACGATCCCGATGGTCACCGTCGGCACGGTGCTGGCCATCGTCGTCGGCGTCTTCACCGGCGTACTGGCCGCCTGGCGGCGCGGCTCGGTCGCCGACCACATCAGCACAAACGCGGCGGTGTTCGCGTACGCGTTCCCGACCCAGTGGCTCGGCCTGATGCTGCTGATCCTGCTCTCCGGGCACCTGCCGACCGCCGGCATGACCTGGCCGGACGCCGGGGCGTTCTATCCCGAGCCGTTCTGGCAGCACCTCGGCGACATCGCCGAGCACATGGTGCTGCCCGCGCTGACCCTGCTGCTGACCGCGTACGGCAGTTACACGCTGATCGTCCGGACCTCGGTGCTGGAGACGCTCGGCGAGGACTACGTGCTGACCGCGCGGGCCAAGGGCCTGCCGGTCCGGCGCATCGTCTGGCGGCACGCGGTCCGCAACGCGCTATTGCCGATGGTCACGCTGATCGCGCTCGACTTCGGCTACATCGTCGGCGGCGCGCTGCTGGTCGAGGTCATCTTCAGCTGGCCGGGGATCGGCCTGGCGATGGAGAACGCGGTGCTGCGAGCGGGACTACCCGATGCTGCAGGGCGGCTTCCTGATCCTGACCGTCTCGGTGATCGTGCTGAACTTCCTCTCCGACCTGGTGTACTTCCGCCTCGACCCGAGGATCAGCGAATGAGCGCACTCATGCAGGAGCCGTCGGCCGGGATCGAGCCGGTCGCGCCGACCGCGCGGCGCGGAGGCTTCTTCCGGAGCCTGCTGAAGGAACGCAAGGCCGCCGCGTTCGGGCTCGCGCTCATCGCGTTCTTCGTCATCCTCGCGATCATCGCGCCGCTGATCTCCCCGTACAGCCCGACGGCGCAGAGCTGCGGGACCGGGCCGTCGGCGGTCTTCGCGCCGATCTCGGCGCACCACTGGCTCGGCTGCGACGACGGCGGCGTCGACATGCTGAGCGAGCTGATGCAGGGCGGCCGCATCTCGCTGATCGTCGGCTTCGCCGCCACCCTCGTCGCGATGGTGCTCGGCGGCGGCATCGGCATCGTGTCCGGCTACTTCGGCGGCTGGGTGGACGTCTCGCTGATGCGGGTCACCGACTACCTGCTGGTCATCCCCGACCTGGTCTTCGCCATGGTGATCGCCGACATCTGGGGACCGAGCCTGTTCCACGTGATCCTGGTCATCGGCATCCTGGAGTGGACCAGCACCGCGCGGGTCATCCGCGCCCAGGTGATGAGCGTGAAGCAGCGGGTCTACATCAGGCGCACCAGGGCGCTCGGGGCCGGGCACACCCGGATCATCGTCAAGCACATCCTGCCCCAGGTCGGCCCCCTGCTGATCGCCAACACGGTGCTGACGATCGCGATCGCGATCTACCTGGAGACCGCGCTGGCGTTCCTCAACCTGGAGGACCCGACGGTCACGACCTGGGGCACGATCCTCGAGCACGCGTTCAACCGGGGTGCGGTCAGCTCCGGCGCCTGGTGGGCGATCGTGCCGGACGGAATCTGCATCGCGCTGGTCTGCGTCGGCTGCTTCCTGCTCGGCCAGGCGATCGAGGACGCGCTGAACCCGCGGCTCAAGATCGCGCACCTGTCGCTGACCCGGTGGAAGATCCGCACGCTGGCCGGCCGGGAGGCGGACGCGATATGAGGCCTGCTGGAAGTCGAGGACCTGCACGTCTGGTTCGAGCCACCGCACGCGGCGCCGGTGCACGCGGTCCAGGGCGTCAGCTTCGAGCTGACCGCGGGGGAGCGGTTCGGCCTGGTCGGCGAGTCCGGCTGCGGCAAGACCACGACGATCCTGGCGCTGATGGGCCTGCTGCCGCCGAACGCCACGCTGGCGGGCGAGGTCCGGATCGACGGCACGAACATCCTGGCGGGCGGCGAGGACTCGGTCCGGCCGTTCCGGTGGAAGGACGTCGCGATGGTCTTCCAGGGCGCGATGAACGCCCTGAACCCGGTCAAGAAGGTCGGCTGGCAGATCGCCGAGCCGATGGCGTTCCACGGCGTCGCCGAGGGCAAGGCGGCGCTGCAGCGGGCGGGCGAGCTGCTGGAACTCGTCGGCATCCCGGCCCGGTCGGCGAACCGGTACCCGCACGAGTTCTCCGGCGGCATGCGCCAGCGGGCGTCGATCGCGATGGCGCTGGCGTGCGAGCCGAGGATCCTGCTGGCCGACGAGCCGACCACGGCGCTCGACGTGATGGTGCAGGCCCAGATCCTGGAACTGCTGACCCGGCTCGCGGACGAACTCGGCCTCGCGGTGATCCTGGTGACGCACGACCTGCCGGTGGTGGCGCAGGTCTGCAACCGGGCCGCGGTCATGTACGCCGGCGAGATCGCCGAGACCGGCCCGATGGAGGAGCTGTACCACAACCCGCGCCACCCCTACACGCGGATGCTGTTCGCCGCCACCCCGGACCTGTACGGCGACGGAAGCGGTCGCGTCGATCCCGGGCGCGCCGCCGCGGCTGGACACGCGGGATCACCGGGTGCTCGTTCCGGCCGCGCTGCGACGTGCCGATCGAGCGGTGCGAGATCCGACCATCCCGCGCTGCGCCAGATCGGCGTCGGTCACCGCGCCGCCTGCCACCGCGCGCGGGAGCTCAGCACCGAGCACGCGGAGGCGCATCATCGCGGGCAGAGCCGTAGAGGACACGAGCCGTATCGAGTGAGACCGCAGGCGCGTTCGGTGCCCCGGACTGAGCGAGCCCCGCGGTCACGGCACCGCGCCGGACGCCGGCCACCGGCCGAGGCCGCGCCGGCAGCGCGCTGACGCGGCGGCGCGGTGCGCCGCTGCTGGAGGTGACCGACCTGGTCACGCACTACCCGGTCCGGCGCGGGCTGGCCGCGGCGGCGCTGCGCCGGCCGCGCGGCTGGGTGCACGCGGTCGACGGGGTGAGCTTCAGCCTCGAACCGGGGCGAGATGATGGCGCTGGTCGGCGAGTCCGGCTGCGGCAAGACCAGCACGGTGCAGACGATCCTCGGGATGGTGCAGCCCACCGGCGGCTCGGTCCGGCTGAACGGCACCGACATCGCCGGCCTGGCCGGACCGGCAGATGCGCCCGCTGCGCCGCATCGTCCAGATGATCTACCAGGACCCGTACGAGTCGCTTGACCCGAGGTTCCGGGTGCGGCAGACGGTCGAGGAGCCGATGCTCGTGCACGGCATCGGCAGCTCCAGGATCGGACCGCGAGCCGCTGATCGTCCAGGCACTGGAGCAGGCGGGCCTGCGCCCGGCCGACATGTACCTGGACCGCTACCCGCACGAGCTGTCCGGCGGCCAGCGGCAGCGGGTCGCGATCGCGACCGCGCTCGTGCTCGGCCCGCAGCTGCTGCTGGCCGACGAGCCGGTGTCGATGCTGGACGTGTCGGTCCGGGCCGGCGTGCTCTCGCTGCTGGACAGCCTGCGCAGGGACGCCGACATGGGCATCCTGATGATCACCCACGACCTGTCCACGGCGGCGCACTTCGCCGACAAGATCGCGGTCATGTACCTCGGCCGGATCGTCGAGCACGGCACCGCGAGCGAGGTCGTCCGCAACCCGCAGCACCCCTACACCAAGGCGCTGCTGTCGGTCGTGCCCAAGCGCGACCCGCGGGAGACGTCGGCGCCGCAGATCCTCACCGGCGAGACGCCCGACCCGGTGGACGTGCCGCTGCGGCTGCCGGTTCCATCCGCGCTGCCCGATCGCGGTGGATCAGTGCCGGACCGACGACCCTGCGCTCCGGGTTCCGCAGTCGGTTCCCGGCACCGGTCACCTGGCCGCGTGTCACCTGACATGAGCGGCCCGGTTGCCCCGCGCGTCCCGTCCGTGCGCGAGCTGCACGGCCGTCGCGATGAGGACGACTACGCCTGGATGCGCGATCACGCCGCGCCCGCGCTGCGCGAGTACCTCGACAGCCGAGCGCGCCTACTACGACGCCGCGGACCCGGCACCTGTCCGGCCTGACCGACGACCTGTTCGCCGAGGCGGTCGCCCGGACGCCGGCGTGGCACCGACGACTCGGTCAGCTGGCCGCTGCGGGGCTACCGGTACCTGCACCGGACTCCGGCCGGAGCCGAGGGCAGGCAACTGCTCAGATTCCGGAACGGGGAGTCCGCCGGACACGGGCGTCGTGCTGCTCGACGAGAACGTGCTCGGGGCTGCGACCGGCTACGTCGACATCGGCACCTGCGAGCCGAGCCCGGACGACGCGCTGCTGGCCTGGTCGGCCGACACCAGCGGAGCGGAGATCTACGAGCTCAGGTTCCGGGACACGGCCACCGGCACGCGACCTCGCCGACCGGATCGAGCGCAGCTACCCGGGCGGCGCGTGGGCGAGCGACTCGGCGCACTACTTCTACCTGGTGCCGGACGCGCTGAACCGGCCGTACCAGGTCTGGCGGCACCGGCTCGGCACCGACGCCGCCGAGCGACGCGCTGGTCTACGAGGAGACCGACGCGCGGTTCGAGCTGACGCTGCAGACCGCGCGCAGCGGTGAGCTCGTCGTCATCACCGCCGCGTCCAGGGACACGACCGAGGTGCTGATCATCCCGGCGGCCGACCCGCTCGCGGCGCCGGCCGTGGTGACGCCGCGCCGGCGCGGCGTCGAGTACCGGATCGACCACCTCGCCGACCCGGCGGGCGGCGCGGGCACGCTGTTCATCGTGACCGACGACGGAGCGCCGGAGTTCCGGCTCATGCGGGCGCCGGTCCGCGCGCCCGGCCGCGAGAACTGGCTGCCCGTCTCGTGTCCAGCCATGGCGCCGGCCAGGACCGACACCAGGCTCGTGCGCTGCGACGTGGTCGGCGGCCGGCTGCTGCTGACGCTGCGCCGGGCCGGGTCGCCGCTGCTGGCGATCGCCGACCCGGACGGCCGGAACGCGCGCGAGATCTGGCCGCACCGCGATCCCGGTTCCATCACAGTGGCGCACGCTGAGGATTACGCGGCCACGACGGTGATCATCGAGGAGGAGTCGCTGATCGAGCCGCGCTCCTGGTGGTCGCTGGATCTGCGGACCGGGCAGCGGGTAGTCCGCAAGCGGGCCGACGTGCCGGGTTACGACGCGTCGCGTTACCAGACAAGACGGCTTGCGGCGATCGCCCGCGATGGCACGCAGCGTGCCGGTGACGCTGGCCTACCGCGCCGGCGTCCCGTTGGACGGCACCGCGCCCTGCCTGCTCTACGGGTACGGCGCGTACGAGGCGTGCCTCGACCCGGAGTTCGAGCCCGAGCTGCCCTCGGTGCTGGACCGCGGCGTGGTGTACGCGGTCGCGCACGTGCGCGGCGGTGGCGAGTGCGGCAGGCAGTGGTGGCAGCAGGGCCGGCTGCGGGCCAAGCCCGACGACGTTCACCGACTTCATCGACGTGGCCGGACTGGCTCGCGGGTGACGCGGACGGCGCGGCAGCCGCTGATCGACGGGACCCGGATCGTGTCCCGCGGGCTGTCGGCCGGCGGTCTGCTGCAGGGTGCCGCGTACTCGCAGGCGCCCGCGCGCTGGCGCGCGGTCGTGGCCGAGGTGCCGTTCGTGGACTGCGTGACCAGCATGCTCGACGCCGGCATCCCGCTCACGATCAACGAGTGGGACGAGTGGGGCGACCCGCGCGACCCCGGCGACTTCGCCTGCATCCGCGGGTACTCGCCGTACGACAATCCGCCCGCAGCACCGCGCCCGGCGCTGCTGGTGACCGGCGCCGTGCACGATCCGCGGGTGCTGGTGCACGAGCCCGCCAAGTGGGTGGCCCGGCTGCGGGCGACGGACACCGGCGCGAGCAGCAGTGTCCTGTTCCGGGTGGAACTCGGGGCCGGGCGCGCACACCGGCCCGTCGGGCCGGTTCGGGCACCTGCGGTACGAGGCCGAGGTGTACGCGTTCGTGCTGGACCTGATGGGCCACGCGGACTGATCCGCTCTTACCTGAGCCAGCACCAAAACGCCAGTCTTGACGGCGGCTGAATCGCGATTAAAGCTGCTTAATCAAGGCGATTCCGGCGGGACACCGGACTATAGGTACTGAGTTCGAGGCGGGAAATGCTTGCCATCGCGCGCAGAATGCGCCCGGCCGTGCTTGTGCTCTTAGCGGCAGGCGGATTCCTCGTCGCGGCCAGCCCGGCCGCGCCGGCGAACGCGTGCAGTCTTTCCTCGCATTGTTACGGGGTGGCGGCCTGGTATAGCGCGCCGCCGGATAACGGCAGCGGGGGAGACATCTACTTTAATTGTCTTTACAGCGCGAACCCGAGCGCGGATTTCACCGACGAAGAACTGTGGCAGGGCACCGACAACAGCACCGGGCTCAGCTACTGGGTGGAGCTGGGCGGCGCGTACGGGTGGCCCAACGGGGCGAGCCGGTACTGGTTCTGGGCCGACAACCGGCCGAATGGCGGCGGCTACCACGCCCACTACCCTGGCGGCACGCTGTCCCTCGACACGACCTATTTCGTGGGCGTGACCTGGGCCGGCAGCAATACCTGGGACGTGCAAGGACCGACCTGGAGCGCGGAATCGGTCAACAATCCGTTTTCCGGGCGGGCCATGGAAGCCGGCGCGGAGATCACCAACGACACCGCGCACGCGGTCGGGAACATCCAGGACCTGTACTATCTCGACACGGCTGGTGACCTCATCTCCCGTTGGTCCGGGGCGAGTATCCAGCCGCCGAGCTCGGTAATCAGCAGCATTTCCTGGGTCGGGTCAGGGCATGGCGAACTGTCGTGGAGCACGGGGTCATGCAGCTAGGCGATGAGGCTGGGACATGACACTGCGGACTGTGTGCACTAGGGCTGTGTGTACCAGAGCGATGCGGACGCGGCGGGGCGCCGCCGGGATCATGATCGGGCTGGCGGCCGTGGGCCTCGGGATCTTCGCGGGTCTCGCGGGCCAGCCAGCGCAGGCGGGAAACGCCTCGGTGCCGGGACTCGCGGTGTCCGCCGCGGCGGCGAACCGGCTCGACGGGATCGCGCGCGGATTCGCCAAGGCAAACGGAGACGCCCGGCCGGCCTGGATCAACGCCGTGATCACGACGCACGCCAGAGCGCTCGCGTCGGCGACCCCTGGCGACTCGGAGGCCGCGGGCGCGCGGTCGGACGTCTACCTGATCACGATGCGGGGGCACTTCACCGGCCACATGGCATCGGTGCCGCCGGGCGCGAAGCTGCCGACTGGCAGTTACATCTCGATCGTCATCAACGCGCGCACCTTCATGGTCATGGACTGGGGGCTGAGCCCCGGTGCCCCGCCCGTGTCGCCGGCCAGCCTCGGCCCGGTGCGGAACCTCCGCGGCTGAACCGGCCGCGGCCGGGTCGAGGACGCGAGCCGTGCTTCGCGGTCCCGATGCGCGGCTATGTTCTACCGATTCCGTAAAAGCACAAGTTTACTGTGCGCAATAGCGCACAGTAATTGTGACCGTTATTCAAATGTTACAAAGCCAGAAATAGCTGATTGGTGCACTTCCTGCTACCGTCCGCGATGGGGTCTCATATGGTCGGTGCGGGTTAATTGCACGTGCCCGTGCCCGGCCGCGAGCGCTCGGCCTGGATGGCCGCAATTCGGAAAGAGGGAGCTATGCGAGGAAGCATGGCGGGCGGCGCAGTGCGCGCACGCGCGTCAAGGAAGACGATCCCCCTGATAGCGACGGCGGCCGCCGTCCCCGCGCTTGTGCTCAGCCAGGGCGTGACCGCGGCGAGCGCGGCTCCGGCCACGCCGGCCGTCAGCTCCGTGCTCGGGGCCATGACGCCGACGCTCGCGGCGCAACTGTCCAAGAACGTCACCCAGCACGTCATCGTGCTGCTGAGGAGCCAGCGGACGCAGGCGCATGTGGGCAGCAAGGCCGCCGCCTCGCGCGCGGCCGCCGTCAAGAGCTCCCAGTCACCGCTGATGACCGAGTTGCGGGACGTGCACGCGACGCACGTGAAGCAGTACACGCTGATCAACTCGTTCGCGGCCACCGTGTCCAAGGGCGAGGAGACCCGGCTCAAGGCCAACGGCTCCGTCGCGGCGGTCATCCCGGACGTGGGCATCAAGCTGCAGAACCCGGCGATGCCGGCCAGCGCGAAGAAGGCCACCGCCGCGGCCATGCCGACGTCGCTGCCGACGAACAACATCCCTGGCGCCTGCGCCAAGAGCGGCTCCTCGCAGCTGGACCCCGAGGGCCTGTCGCTGACGAACACTGACTCCGACAACCCGAACCAGAAGACGGCGCGGTCGCTGGGCATTACCGGCGCCGGGGTCAAGGTCGCCTGGATCGCCGACGGCGTCGACCCCAACAACATCAACTTCATCCGGGCCAACGGCACATCGGCCTTCTTCGACTACCAGGACTTCACCGGCGACGGACCCGGCCAGGTCACCGGCGGCGACGAGGCATTCCTGGACGCGAACACGATCGCGGGCCAGGGCCTCCACGTCTACGACGTGAACAGCTTCAGCGCCGCAGTCACTGCCGATCCCGTCCTGCAACATCCGGATCGAGGGCGTGGCGCCCGGCGCGAGCCTGGTCGGCCTCGAACGTATTCGGCTGCGTCCGAGCAGACCACGGAGTCGAACTTCCTGCGAGGCCATCAACTACGCGGTCCAGACCGACCACGTGAACGTGATCAACGAGTCCTTCGGCTCCAACCCGTTCCCGGACGCGACCGCGGCCGACGCGACCAAGCAGTTCGACGACGCGGCAACCGCGGCGGGCGTGACCGTGGTCGCGAGCACCGGGGACGCCGGACCGTTCGGCGACGATCGGCTCGCCGGCGACGGACCCGAACATGATCGCCGCCGGTGGCTCGACCGACCTGCGGTTCTACGCGCAGACCAACTACGCGGCGGCGCGGTACTTCGCCACCACCGGCTGGCTGAACGACAACATCAGCCAGCTCAGTCGTCCGGCGGTACGGACGAGGACAACGGGACCATCGACCTGGTGGCGCCGGGTGAGCTGAGCTTCGCCTCGTGCGACGCCAGTCCGGCCTGTTCGACGGGTGCATCAACCTCAAGGGCCAGCCATCGGACATCGAGGAGTCCGGCGGCACCAGCGAGTCGTCGCCGTTCATCGCGGGCGCGGCCGCGCTGGTCATCCAGGCCTACCGGCAGACGCACGGCGGCGCGACCCCGGCCCCGGCGCTGGTGAAGCGGATCCTGATGAGCACCGCCACCGACCTCGGCACCCCGGCGACCGAGCAGGGTTCCGGCCTGCTCAACTCCTACAAGGCAGTGCGAGATGGCCGAGTCGGTCCGCACCGCGGACGGCTCGCCTGAGCCGGTCGGCAACTCGCTGCTGCTCAGCCAGACCCACCTGAGCGGCACCGGCGGCACCGGCAGCACTCAGAGCTGGCCGGTAACCATCACCAACACCGGCAAGAACACCCAGGTGGTCGCGCTGCACGGCCGGACGTTCGGGCCAAACGAGGGCACGCAGACCGGCAGCGTCACGCTGACCGACGGCGTTAGCCCGCAGTTCGCCAACTACCAGGGCCTGCAGAACAACTACGGCGTGTTCCACTTCACCGTCAGACCCGGGCAGCAGCGACTGGCCGGCAGCCTGGACTGGCCGGGTGACCAGACTGGCTGCAACCAGCAGTTCTGCCAGACCGGCCTGAACGGCCGGGTGCGGATGATCCTCATCGATCCGACCGGCAAGCTCGCGGTGCACTCGCTGCCGCAGGGCCCGGGCAACCACGGCACGGTAGACGTGCGCAACCCGGTGCCAGGCACCTGGACCGGCGTGATCTTCGGTGACCTCGCCTCGCTGGGCGGGACCAACGGCAACGTGCTCTGGCAGATGTCGACCGAGCGGTTCGCGCCGTTCGGCTCGGTGTCGCCGGCCGTCGTAGCGCTACTCCCGGGCCAGAGCCGGACCGTCACCGTGCGGGCGACGACGCCGTCGCAGCCAGGCGATTCGTCCGGGTCGATCGTGCTGACCTCGACCGGCGGCGGCATCGACAGCTACCTCGGCTTCGAGAGCAACTCGATCCCGGTCACGCTCCGCAGCCTGATCGGGATCCGGCACGGCACCGGCACCTTCAGCGGCGAGCTGACCGGCGGCAACGGCCGGAACAACGGTGAGGGCCAGGAGGCGTTCTACCAGTTCGACGTCCCGGCTGGCGTGCACAACCTCACGGCCAACGTGTCGTTCCCGAACGACGCGGCCGATCCGACCGGCCTGTACCTGATCAGCCCCGACGGTGACGCGCTCGGCTACGGCCAGAACCAGCTGAACGGCACGGCGCAGACCGCTGCGGCGGCGACCACGATCAACCCGGCACCGGGCCGGTGGACGCTGATCGCGGACTTCGCCGGGGCTGTCGTCGGCAACGAGCTGTCCGAGCCGTTCACCGGCACCATCGCGTTCGACGCCCAGTCGGCGAGCGCGAGCGGCCTGCCGCACAGCGCGAGCACGGTGCTGGCCGCGGGCAAGCCGGTCACGGTGCCGGTGACCTTCACCAACAACAGCGTCGCGCCAGAGGACGTGTTCCTCGACCCGCGGCTCAACACCAGCACTTCGCTCACGCTGGCGACCCTGGAGCCGACGACGAGCACCGTGGCCCTGCCGCTGGTGACCTTCTTCCCGAGCTGGCTGGTCCCGACCGATACGTCGGCGATCTCCGTCACGCAGACCTCGAGCCTGCCGGCGATGTTCGACGTCAGCCCGTTCGCGGGCGACCCGGACGTGTCGAGCGCGCCGCCAGGGCCCGCGCCGCTGTGCGCGACCACGGCGTTCGCGTACTACGCGCCGACTGGTGGCGCGGTTCCGGCCGGCGGGTGGAGCGCAGGCCCGACCGAGTGCGGACCGTATCCGCCGGGTGGTGCTCCGGCCGGCACGGCGACAGTCTCGCTGACGGCGGTGACGAAGGCGTTCGACTCGGCGGTGACCTCGGACACCGGTGACGCGTGGCTGACGTCCATCGACCCGACGACGACGTTCACGCCGGCCGTAGTCAACCCGGGCCAGACCGTCACGATCAACGTGACGATCACGCCCACCGGGGCGGCGGGCACGGTCGTGCGCGGCACCCTGAACGTGGACGACTTCATCGCCTTCGTCTCGCCCTACGGCCAGGTAGGGTGGCGACGAACTGACGTCGCTCAACTACACCTACACGGTCGGGAGCTAGCGACCCGGCTGATCGGTAAGGGGCCGGCCACGGCCGGCCCCTTACCGGGCCGCTCTGCCGGGCGCGACCCCTGCGCCAGCGATGCGCCATTTTGCCATGCCCGGATCACGCACATACGCGAATTTCATTGCTAAATCTTAACTAACGGTTCTATTGATAAGGATACGGCTAACGAGCGCAGTATGTCTGTGCGACGGCAGCCTCGGGGCCACGCCGCCCGTCTGCACGCAGGAAACCGGCCGACCCCCGATGAAAGTGCGTCGCACGCGAGCCATCACCGGGGGACGCATCAGAAGGGGATAAATTGTCTGATAGATCGCAATCCAGAGGCTGGCCCGGCACGCGCAGGCGTGCCGTCGTGGTCGCCGCTGCACTGACCGCGGCAGTCGCCGCGGCTCTGCCGGCCGCCGCCAGCGCCAGCACGCTCACCGCCGCCCGTCCGGCCGGCAATCCGGGTCAGCTCGTCCAGGTCAGCGCCAAGCCGAAGCTACCCGGCGGAGCGCGCGTGGCCGGGGCCGTCGCCGCCAGCGCGACGGTGTCGGCCACGCTCGCCATGCGCCTGCCGAACCAGTCGGCCGTGACGGCCTTCATCGACGCGACCGCGAACCCGCGCTCCAGCCAGTATCACCACTACCTGTCCAAGGGGCAGTTCGCGACGCAGGTTCGGCCCGTCGACGGCCGCGGTCGCGGCAGTGGAGTCAGCGCTTCGCGCCGACGGCCTGAAGGTGACCGGGGTGTCCGCGAACCGGCTGCTGGTGAACTTCACCGGCTCGGCCAGCCGCGTCGGCGCCACGTTCCACACCGGCCTGGAGCACGTCCGGCTGGCCGGCGGCGCGATGGGCCGCGCGACCACCTCCGGCGGTCCGGCTGCCCGCCTCGATCGCCAGGTCGGTCCAGGCCGTCGTCGGGCTCAACCAGCTGGTGCACCAGACCGACGGGCCATCCCGTCCGGTCAAGGCGCTCGACCACGGCAAGACGGCCGGACCGGCCGCGCCGGCGGTCACCGGCGGACCAAGGGCGCGTGCCGATCGCGCAGGAGCAGCAGCAGGGCGGCGCGGTGACCGACCAGCAGCTGGCGTCCTCGTACGGGCTCGACCCGCTGTACGCCGCGGGTGACCTCGGCGACCGGCCAGACCGTGGACATCTACGAGCTCGAGCCGGACCTGGACTCAGACGTAGCCATCTTCGACGAGTGCTACTTCGGCGCGGACCACACCAGCCAGCTCACCGAGACGCTGATAGACGGCGGCGCGGGCACCGGGCCTGGCTCGGGTGAGTCGGCGCTGGACATCGACAACGTCTCCGCCCTCGCCCCGGCCGCGAAGATCCACGTCTTCACCGGCCCGAACAACAACGGCGAGATCGGCGAGCTGGACACCTGGAACGCGATCGCGATGGCGGACGACGCCCGTCAGGTGTCGAGCAGCTGGGGACTGTGCGAGACGGCCGAGCAGGAGGGTGCCCCCGGCACGCTCCAGGTCGAGAACGAGATCTTCGAGCAGACCGCCGCGCAGGGTCAGACGGTCTACGCCTCGGCTGGCGACGACGGGTCGGACGACTGCGCGGGGCACGCCTCGAACTCGGTTGCCACCAACCTGTCGCTCGATGACCCGGCCAGCCAGCCGTACGTGACGTCGGTGGGCGGCACCACGATCACCAACGCCACCGAGCCCCCGGCCGAGACGGTCTGGAACAACGGCAACGCCGGCGGCGCCGCCGGCGGCGGTATCTCCGAGGCCTGGGCCATGCCGCCGTGGGAGACCGCGACGGCGGTGGCGCAGACCACGTCGACGCGAAGCCTGCAGCAACGACCAGGCGGGCACCGCCGACGACTTCCATCTGGCGGGCCTGAAGCACCACGCTGCCGTCCGGCACCCTGTGCCGGGAGACCCCCGACGTCAGCGCGCTCGCCGATCCGCAGACCGGCTACACGATCGTGTTCGACGGCGACTGGTTCCAGATCGGCGGCACGTCGGCCTCCACCCCGCTGTGGGCGGCGCTGACCGCGGAGATGAACGCGTCGAGCCAGTGCAGCAGCCTGCCGCAGGGCCTCGGCTTCGCGACGCCGCTGTTCTACCAGGTGGCAGCCAGCTCGGCGGCGAACTACGCGGCTGCGTTCAGCGACGTCACCGCCGGTAACAACGACAACCTGGGCGTGGGCAGCGCGCTCGACTGGAAGGCCGGCACCGGCTTCGACCTGGCCAGCGGCCTGGGCACGCCGCGGGTCACGGACGCGAACGGAACGCCAGGCCTGGACGCGCAGCTGTGCGCGGCGGCCGCGGGCACCAGCGCGCCGCCGTTCCGCAGGTGTCCTCGCTGAGCACGACCAGCGGCGGTAGCGCCGGCGGCGGCACGCTCACCATCAACGGCACCAACTTCGGCGCCGCCCAGGGCAGCGTGTTCTTCGGCACCGTCGACCGCCAAGGTCACGAACTGGACGGCGACGGCCGTCACGGTCGACATTCCCGCCTACCAGCCGCCCGCGGGCAACCCGGCAGGCTCGGCCGGCCGGGCCATCGTCACCGTGGTGACCGCGGCACGCACTCAGTCCAGCCCGCCGGGCGCCAAGTCGGTGTACGAGCTACACCTCGGCCGCCGAGCGGTGCCCCGGTGGTGGACTACGTCAGCACCGAGGACGGCGTCACCGGCGGCGGCAACACCGTCGACATCGTCGGCTCCGGCTTCACCGGCGCCACGGCCGTTGACTTTGGCGACGTCGCGGCGACCAACCTGAAGGTGCTCAGCGACAACGAACTGAGCGTCACGGTACCCGCGAGCGACGACACGTGCGCGGTCAGCGCGTCGCAGGGCGTCTGCGCGGTTGCGGTCACGGTCACCAACGCGTCGGGCACCAGCTCCGGACCGGCTCCGTTGCCGGCCTATCAGGGCCCGCTGCAGTACGGCCAGAACGGCGAGTTCTTCGCGCCGTCGAACTGCGGGTGCGAGGTCATCCCGCAGCCGGACGAGTACGACTACACCAACCCGCCGACGATCACGTCGGTCAGCCCGCAGCTCGCCAGCACCAACGGCGACACGCTGGAGATCAACGGTTCCGGCTTCAACCTGCTCACATTCGACTGGGTGAACGTCGGGCCGTCGGGTCCGGGCTTCAACCAGGACTTCGACATCCTGGGGGTCACCCCGACCCAGCTCACGATCGGCGTGCCGGCCTCCGAGCCGACCACCGAGTCGGTCGCGACCGACATCTCGGTGCAGGACTCCGGCGGTGCCCCGCTGCTGTCGAACGACTCGTCGTTCGACTACGCGGGTACTCCGCTGCTGACCGGCATCTCCAAGCACCTGGCGGCACAGGCCGACCCCGGCAATCTGACGATCACCGGGCAGGGCCTGTCGGACGTGAACAGCGTCGTGGTCCAGCTGCAGGGTGCGCTCGACTTCCTGTCGTCGACGTCCACGATGATCTCGAACCAGAGCGACACGTCGCTGACGGTTGCAGATCCCGCAGGGCTTCGCGGCCCCGGCGGACGTGCTCGTCTGCAGCGTCAGCGGGTGCAGCGAGCCAGATCCGTCGGTGGACACGCTCACGCTGGCCTACCCGGGCCGGCCCGTGATCCACTCCCTGTCCCCGGCCAGCGGGCCGGCCCACGGCACGAACGTCGTGACGATCAACGGGTCGCTCGACTCACAGCTCACGGCGGTCCACTTCGGCTCGGTGAAGGCCACGATCCTGAGCGAGCCGACGCTGACGGCCAGCGGCGCCGTCTTCGTGGTGGCGCCGCAGGGCACGGCGGGCAAGAAGGTGTCGGTCACGATCAGCACGCTCGGCGGGCAGCTCACCGGCACCCCGACGAGCACGTCGGTCAGCTACACCTACACCAAGAGCACGCCGTCCGCGCCGCGCAAGGTGACCGCCAAGGCGGGCGTTCACAGCGCGACCGTCAGCTGGGAAGGCACCCAGCGACAGCGGCGGTAGCCCGGTGACCGGCTACGTGCTCACCTTCCGCGCCGCGCACCACAAGACGGTGACCGTCAAGGTCTCGGCGAAGGCCCGCAAGGCCACCGCCAAGGACCTCGCGACGGTCGGCTACACCGTCGAGGTGCAGGCCGTCAACAAGGTCGGGCGCGGGTTGCCCGTGACGAAGACCGTCCACCCGAAGAGTTAGGAACGCGGGGCTGCCCCGCCGCCCGGGAACCGGGCGGCGGGGCAGCGCCGTATCCGGGGGCAGGAGCGGCCATCGGGTCCGCCGCTGGCCGCTCGTATGCTTGGCCGGTGACCGTGCTGCGCTCGGCGATCGACGACCAGTCGGCCGACTTCGCCGCGAACAAGGCGGCCATGCTCGCCAAGCTCGATGAGATCGCGGCCGAGCAGGCCAAGGCGATCGCCGGCGGCGGCCCCAAGTACACCGACCGGCATCGCGGCCGGGGCAAGCTGCTGGTCCGCGAGCGGATCGAGCTGCTGCTCGATCCGGGCTCACCGTTCCTGGAACTGTCACCGCTGGCCGCCTGGGGCACCGAGTTCGCGGTCGGCGGCAGCGTGGTCACCGGCATCGGCGTCGTCGAGGGCACCGAGTGCGTGATCTCGGCCAGCGACCCGACCGTGCGCGGCGGGACCAGCAACCCGTGGACGGTGCGCAAGACGTTCCGGGCCCACGACATCGCGGTCGCGAACCGGCTGCCGGTGATCTCGCTGATCGAGTCCGGCGGCGCGGACCTGCCGACGCAGAAGGAGATCTTCATCCCTGGCGGCCGGACGTTCCGGGATCTGACCCGGCTGTCGGCGGCGGGCATCCCGACGATCACGCTCGTCTTCGGCAACTCGACCGCGGGCGGCGCGTACGTGCCGGGCATGTCAGATCACGTGGTCATGATCTCCGGCCGGTCGAAGGTGTTCCTGGGCGGGCCGCCGCTGGTCAAGATGGCGACCGGGGAGGAGTCCGACGACGAGTCGCTCGGCGGCGCCGACATGCACGCGCGCACGTCCGGGCTGGCCGACTACCTGGCCGCCGACGAGCCGGACGCGATCCGGATCGGGCGCCGGATCGTGGCCAGGCTCAACTGGCGCAAGCACGGCCCGGGGCCCGCCGCGGATCCGGCGCCACCGCGTGCAGGACGACGAGCAGCTGCTCGGCATCGTGCCGCCGGACCTGCGGTTCCCGTTCGACCCGCACGAGGTCATCGGGCGGGTCGTGGACGGCTCCGACTTCGACGAGTTCAAGCCGTCCTACGGCACCAGCCTGGTCACCGGGTGGGCCGGCGGTGCACGGCTATCCGGTCGGCATCCTGGCCAACGCGCAGGGCGTGCTGTTCAGCGCGGAGTCGCAGAAGGCGGCGCAGTTCATCCAGCTGGCGAACCAGGTCGACACGCCGCTGATCTTCCTGCACAACACCACCGGCTACATGGTGGGCGCGCAGTACGAGCAGGCCGGGATCATCAAGCACGGCGCGATGATGATCAACGCGGTGTCGAACTCGGGTGTCCCGCACATCTCGATCCTGCTCGGCGCCTCCTACGGGGCCGGCCACTACGGCATGTGCGGCCGCGCCTACGACCCGCGGTTCCTGTTCGCCTGGCCCAGTGCCAAGTCCGCGGTGATGGGACCGGCCCAGCTGGCCGGCGTGCTGTCGATCGTGTCCAGGGCCGCGGCGGCCGCGGCCGGGCGGCCGTTCGACGAGGAGGCCGACGCGGCCATGAAGGCGCTGGTGGAGAGCCAGATCGAGGCCGAGTCGCTGCCGATGTTCCTGTCCGGCCGGATCTACGACGACGGCATCATCGACCCGCGGGATACCCGCACCGTGCTCGGCCTGTGCCTGTCGGTGATTCACGGCACCGCCGGTGCAGGGCACCCGGACCGGCTACGGCGTCTTCCGGATGTGATGGCATGATCCGCAGCGTCCTGGTGGCCAACCGCGGCGAGATCGCCCGCCGGGTGTTCCGGTCCTGCCGTGACCTCGGGCTGTCGACCGTCGCGGTCTATTCCGATCCCGACGCGGCGGTCCCCGCACGTGGCCGAGGCGGACGTCGCCGTCCGGCTGCCCGGCAGCGCGGCCGCGGACACCTACCTGCGGCCCGACCTGCTGATCGAGGCCGCGCAGCTGGCCGGTGCCGACGCGATCCACCCTGGCTACGGGTTCCTGTCGGAGAACGCGGACTTCGCCCGCGCGGTGATCGCCGCGGGGCTGACCTGGGTCGGCCCGCCGCCGGACGCGATCGCAGCGATGGGCAGCAAGATCGAGTCCAAGCGGCTGATGGCCGCGGCCGGGCGTGCCGGTGCTGACCGATCTGGACCCGGCGGCGGTGACCGAGGCGGATCTGCCCGTGCTGATCAAGGCCTCGGCGGGCGGCGGCGGCCGCGGCATGCGGATCGTGCGCTCGCTCGCCGACCTGCCCGAGGCGCTGGCGGCGGCGGCGTCCGAGGCCGCGGCCGCGTTCGGCGACCCGGCGGTGTTCTGCGAACCCTACGTGCAGCCGGGGCCGGCACATCGAGGTGCAGGTGCTCGCCGACCGCGGCGGGCACCGTCTGGACCGCGGGGAGCGCGAGTGCTCGATCCAGCGCCGCCATCAGAAGATCATCGAGGAGGCGCCGTCGCCGCTGGTGCGAGCGCACGCCGGGGCTGCGCGACCGAGCTGTTCGAGGCGGCCCGGCTGGCCGCCGCGGCGATCGGCTACGTCAGCGCGGGCACGGTCGAGTTCCTGGCGGACGAGACCGGCAGGTTCTGGTTCCTGGAGATGAACACCCGGCTGCAGGTCGAGCACCCGGTCACCGAGGCCACGACCGGACTGGACCTGGTCGCGCTGCAGCTTGCAGGTCGCTGACGGCCGCCCGCTGCCGCCGGGCCCGCCGCCGGCCGCTCGGCCACGCCATCGAGGCCCGGCTGTACGCCGAGGACCCGGCCGCGGGCTGGCAGCCGCAGAGCGGCACGCTGCACCGGTTCGAGCTGGCCGGTCCGCTGCCGGTTCCGGCCGGTGGCCCGGTGCCGGCAGCGCTGGTACCCGCCAGCGGGCTGCGGCTCGACTCCGGGGTCGACCTCCGGCAGCCAGGTCAGCGAGTTCTACGACCCGATGCTGGCCAAGGTCATCGCCTGGGCGACCGACCGCGACGCGGCCGCCGCGGTGCTGGCGCAGGGCGCTCGCCACGGCGCGGATTCACGGCCTGGTCACCAACCGGGACCTGCTGGTCAACGTGTTGCGGCATCCGGCGTTCCGCGCGGGCGACACCGACACCGCGTTCTTCGACACCCACGGCCTGGACGCGCTCGCCGCGCCGCTGGCCAGCCCGGCAGGCCGCGCAGCTGTCCGCGCTGGCCGCCGCGCTGGCCGGACGACGCCGACCGGCAGCGGCGGGCCAGGGTCCTCGGCGGGCTGCCGCCCGGCTGGCGGAACGTCCCGTCCCAGCTCCAGCGGGCCAGGTACGCCGGGTATGACATCGGGTTCCGGGTTGACCGGGCCGGGCTGCAGCACGGACGCGGCGGACGACATCCAGCTGCTGTCCGTGACCCCGGACCGGGTCGTCCTGCAGGTGGCGGGCGTCCGGCGCGCCTTCGACGTCGCTGCCTACCCGGCCGCGGCCGGGGCGCCCGGCCTGGTCTGCGTGGACTCCTCGCTCGGGCCCGTGACCCTCGTGCCGGAGCCGAGGTTCACCGACCCGGCGGCGCAGCTGACCGCGGGTTCGCTGCTCGCGCCGATGCCGGGAACGGTCGCCCGGATCGTTGCCGCCGTGGGCGATCAGGTGCGGGCCGGCCAGCCGCTGCTGTACCTGGAGGCAATGAAGATGGAGCACGCCATCTCGGCCCCGGTGGCGGGCGCGGTCGCCGAGCTGCCGGTCGCGCCCGGGCCAGCAGGTGGAAGTCGGCAGCGTGCTCGCCGTGGTCAAGCCCGAGGAGGAGTGCGCATCGAGGCAACACCGTGAACTTCACCGAGACCGACGAGCAGCGCGCCCTGCGCGCGGCCGCCGCCGACCTCGGCGCGCGATACGGCTACGGCTACTTCATGCGGCAGGCCCGCGGCGGCGGGCGGCTGACCGAGCTCTGGCGGAAGCGGGCCGGCTCGGCTTCCTCGGCGTGAACCTGCCGGAGGAGTACGGCGGGGGCGGCGCTGGCCTGTACGAGCTCGCCATCGTGCTGGAGGAACTTGCGGCGGCCGGCTGCGGGCTGCTGCTGATGGTGGTGTCGCCGGCCATCTGCGGCACGATCATCGCGCGGTTCGGCACGCAGGCGCAGAAGGAACACTGGCTGCCGAGGCTGGCCAGCGGTTCGGCGATCATGGCCTTCGGCATCACCGAACCCGACGCGGGCTCGAACTCGCACAAGCTGACCACGGTCGCCACGCGAGACGGCGACACGTGGGTGCTGAACGGCCGCAAGATCTACATCTCCGGCGTCGACGAGGCCGACGCGGTGCTGATCGTCGGGCGGACCGCCGACGCCAAGACCGGCAAGCTGCGGCCGGCGCTGTTCGTGGTGCCGACGGACGCGCCTGGCTTCAGCTACCGGCCGCTGGAGATGGACATCGTCGCGCCGGAGAAGCAGTACCTGCTGTTCCTGGACGACGTGCGGCTGCCGGCGGACGCGCTGGTCGGCGACGCGGACGCGGCGCTGCTGCAGCTGTTCGCGGGGCTGAACCCGGAGCGCGATCATGGCCGCGCGCTGGCCATCGGGTCCGGCCGGTACGCGCTGGCCAAGGCGGTCGGCTACGCCACCCAGCGGGCCGTCTGGGACGTTCCGATCGGCGCGCATCAGGGCGTCGCGCACCCGCTCGCCCAGGTCAAGATCGAGCTCGAGCTGGCCCGGCTGATGATGCAGAAGGCGGCGACGCTCTATGACGGCGGTGACGACATGGGCGCGGGCGAGGCGGCCAACATGGCGAAGTACGCGGCCGCTGAGGCGAGCGTCCGGGCCGTCGACCAGGCGATGCAGACGCTCGGCGGCAGCAGCATGACCGCCGAGTTCGGGCTCGCGGCGATGCTGGCCAGCGTCCGCACGACCAGGATCGCGCCGGTGAGCCGGGAGATGATCCTGAACTTCGTCGCGCAGCACTCGCTCGGCCTGCCGAAGTCGTACTAGCGGAGCCGCACTGGAGGAGGCGGCCCATGTCCGACCAGCTCGTGCAGTACTCGGTCAGCCGCGGGATCGCCAGGATCGCGCTCGACTCGCCCCGCAACCGGAACGCGCTCTCGGCGGCGATGGTGGCGCAGCTGACGCGAGGCGCTGGCCACGGCCGGCCGCCGACGACAGCTGTCCGCGCGGTCGAGCTGACCCACACCGGCAACACGTTCTGCGCGGGCGCCGACCTCAGCGAGGCCAGCAAGGGCGGGATGAAGGACGGCGCGCTGCGCGTGCTGGCCTTGCTCAGGGACATCGTGGCGCTGCCCAAGCCGGTCGTCGGCAGCATCGACGGGCACGTCCGGGCCGGCGGCCTCGGCCTCGTCGGGGCGTGCGACATCGTGCTGGCCGGGCCGAAGTCGACGTTCGCGTTCTCCGAGGTCAGGCTCGGGCTGGCGCCCGCCATGATCTCGCTGACGACGATCCCGCGGCTCGACCCGCGGGCGGCCAGCCGCTATTACCTGACCGGCGAGTCGTTCGACGCGCCGACGGCGGCCCGGATCGGGCTGATCACCGAGGCCGTCGAGGACATCGACGCGGGCACGCTCGCGGTCCTGGACGCGCTGCGCGGCTGCTCACCGCAGGGCCTGCGGGAGACCAAGCCGCTGCTGACGGCCGGGATCCTGGACGGGTTCGACTGCCAGGGCGGAGGCGCTGGCCGAGCAGTCCGCCCGGCTGTTCGGGTCGGACGAGGCCAGCCGAGGGGATGCGCGCGTTCCTGGAGAAAAGCGCAGCCGCCCTGGGCAGCAGCAGTAACCAGCGAAGCTCCCGGCATCCGTCGGGGCAGAGGACCGGGATCTGTCCGGCATGAGCCCCAGGATCAGCAGGTTCTGCTCGGCCAGCATGGTTGCCTCCGGCCCCGTGCGCCGCCATCATGACGACGAGCTGCCTGGCGCTGCCGGGGTCGGCCTGAACCGCCACGCGCCGACGCGTCTCTTGATCGTCACCGGAGATGCCGGTGCTGCGGACGGCGAGGTCGGTCTTGCTGCCGGTGTACTGCGCGTAGATGATCGCGGTGAAGTTACCGCCGCCGCCGCCGCGGTCTGCTTGAAGTTGCCGTTCGAGTTCGGTCGTGACGAGCCGAGCGTTGCTCCAGAACGAGGTGCCCTTCTCGTTGTAGATCAGCTCGATGGTCCGGCCGCCGTACGCCTTCCAGGTAGTTCCGCTGACCTTGCGCCACAGCCGGCCGGTCATCGTGACCTCTGGCCCTTCTTCAGCGTGTGCGGGCTGACCGCGAACCCGGTGATCCTGGTCGGGTAGCGCGAGCTGTGGATCACCTTGCTGACGGCGGTCTGGAAGCTGCTGGTCGCCGGGAACATCACGCGGTAGTACGCGTTGTCGTTCGCGGCGCTGGATCGCCCCGTTGAAGTACGACTCGTTGGGGCTCGCGCAACCCTTGGCCTTCTTGTCGTAGTTGTGCAGCGGAAGCTTCCCGAGCAGGTGCCACGGGCCGCGCGTGCTGGTCGCGTACTGAAGCTGGACGCTCGACATCGGGCCGTACCCGGACTGGCGCCGTCACCACCAGGCAGCCGGTGGAGCTGCACGGCTCCGTCGGACCAGAGGCCCGCGCTGAACGTCCCGACCTCAGCGGCATCGCGATGGCCAGGTTGCCGGCGGCCGACGCCTGCTGGCTCAGGGTGGCGGCGTGGACCTGCACCATCCAGGCGGAGCCGTGCGTGGTCGGCAGCTCCGCGGTGAACTTTCCGGTGCTTGGTCGCGACCACGCTGCCCAGCGTGGTCTTGCCTTCGGACAGGTAGACCCGCGCGCCGGGGAAGCCAACCCAGGTCGTGCCGCTCTTGTACTGCACCGCGGCCTGCAGTGTCGCGTGCTGGCCGTACTTCAGGCCCGAGGGCGACACCCTGATGTAGTCGATACGGGTGACGGCGGCCGTGATGCCGATCGCGATGCTCTGGCTGCCCGAGGTATAGGTATCGGTGCCCGCGATGCTGAACTCGTACGTGCCCGCGTGCGAGATCGCGCTGGCCGTGTAGCTGAAGTCGCCGTTGGCGTCGGTGGTGGCGACGGGCGTCGGCGCGTTGTTCAGCGTGACCGCGGCGTCCGCTATCGGCACCGAGTTGTCCCCACCAGTCCCGGTCGCGGTGCCGGCGAACGTCACGGTCTGCGCGCCCTTGGTGACCGATGCCCGCGACGGCGTGACCGTGAGGTTGGTCGACTCCTTGTTGAACGCGAAGTCCAGGTTCCCGTTTGTGTAGAGCGTGCCGCCGCTCACCGCGAAGTTGTAGTCGTCGCCGGGCCGGACGCCGCCGATTGTGTACTTGACGACGCCGTTGGCATCGGTCGTGCCGGCCAGCGTCGTCGTTATGGCGCTGCCGTCTTTGGTGACCTCGACCGGGATGCCGCTGCCGATCGGCTGCGCGGTCGTCCCCGTCCCGGCCGGGGTCACGTCCACCGTCACGGTGAAGATGACGGTCTGCGGGCCGCCGTTGACCGTGATGTTCGGCTGGACGGCCACGTTCGTCTGGCCCGGCGTGACTGTCACTGTGATGGGCGTGGACGCCGCGGTGTAGAGCGGGTTGGGGTCGGAGTCCTGGTTGACGCTGAAGGTGAACGTCGGGTTCGCGGGCGCGCTCGCGACCGGGTAGCTGAACTGGCCGCCGGAGTTCGTGGTCGCGACCGGGGTGGAGCCGCCGTTCAGATAGACCGGCACGTTGGCTACCGGCACCGAGGTCGAGCTGGCGTTGAGGGCGGTGACGGTGCCGGTCAGCGTGGCTCCGGGGGAGCCGAACGTGATGACGCCCGAGGACGCCAGGGCGATGCTCGTCGTCGCGGGCGCGGCCGCCGCGATCTGAACCTGACCCGAGCCGGAACTGTAGAGATTCGTCCCGGTGACGCTGAAGGTGAACGTAGTGCCGGTGCTGACCGTCGTAGCCGGGACGCTGAACGAGCCGTCTGACTGCGTCGGCACCGTCGTGCTGAAGGATCCGCCGATGACGGTCACCTGGACGCCGCCGCCGATGGACTGCGCGCCGGGGCTGCCGGGTGTGGTGATCATCACCTGGCCGGAGAAGCTGACCTTCTGCGAGCCCAGTTCGATCGTGCCCTGGCTCGGCGTCGCGCTCACGCCCGTGGTCGCCTGTACGGCGGAGATCTGGACCGTCTGGCTAGCCGCGGTGTACAGGGTGCTCGCGGCGACGCTGAAGGTGAAGGACGGTGCTGGCGGTCAGCCCGTTCGCGGTGTAACCGAAACTCCCGCCTGTACCCGTCGTCACCGTGGTGGTGGGCACGCCCGGTCCGCTGACCTGGACCGGGACACCGCTGCCGATCGGGACCGGTGATCCACCCGGCGGAGTCACCGTGACCTGGCCGGTGAACATGACGGTGTTCGCGCCCTGGGTCACGAAGGTCTGGGACGGCGACACGCTCACTGTGGTCGCGGACTGGGCCGTGCCGATCGAGACGTCCTTGGAGGCGGGCCCGTACAGGTTGGTGCCGGTCACGCTGAAGGTGAAATCCGTGGCCGACGACACCGTCGTCGGCCCGTAGGAGAACGAACCGTCGGCCGCTGTGGGCCCCGCCTGGCCGATCAGGGTGGCTCCGGTATAGACGTTGACGGTGGCGCCGGAGACCGGGACGGCCGAGCCGCCGCCGGCCGGGACGGCGGTCACCTGCCCGCTGAAGGTGACCTGGCCGGCGCCCTGGCTGATGCTGGGAGGGCTGGCGCTGACGCTGATCGACGTCGCGGCCTGCTGGGCGCTGATCTGGATGGACCCGGAGTCGCCGGCCGGGTAGCTGCCGTCCGCGGCCGCAGGCAGCGTGAAGTCGAATGAAGTCGACTGGGTGAGGCTCGGTGATGTGTAGCTGATGACGCCGCTCGGGCTCGCCGTGGTGTGGTCGCCGTTCGACACATTGAGCGTCACGCCGCCGATCGGAACTTGGGTGTTCAGCCCGTCCTGGCGGTCCCGGTGACGCTGCCGGTGAACTTCACGGTCTGCGAGCCCTCGGTCACGAAGGTTGCCGACGGGGTGACGTTGACAGTGGTCGCGCTGTAGGTGATGACGAGCGGACTGGGGGCCGCCAGACCGGTGTCGGTCTCGGTCCGGTCGGCGGCGTCTACGGTGATCGTGTAGCTGCCCGCGGGCAGATTGACCGCGGGCACAGGCGTGCTGGCTGCCCACGTCTGGCTGGCCGCGTTGGAGGTGTTGACGGGCTGCATGGCACGGACACGTTGACGCTGCCCTGGGTCAGATGCGCCGTCATGCTCGTGATCGGCACCCCGTTACCGTCGTTGGCCAGCGACGGTCAGGTCGTACGGGTTGCCGCCGCCGTCGGCGCCCGGCCGACAGGATGCTGATGTTGGCGGACAGCGGCCATGGCCGTCGCTGGCATCCATGCCATGCCCGCGACGCAGGGCAAACACGCCAAGCACGGCACGGATGGTGAGGGCGAAGTCTCGGCATGCTGTATTCCCGGCGATTCAAACACGTATTCCAGAATGTATTGGTAACCTTAGCGAAGCGTGACAGCCTCGTGTGCGAGGTCGCTTTGGGATTCGCAAATGTTAAGCGCGCTCACGGTCCGGACATCCATCCGAGTCAGGGATGCGCCGCACTTGCCGCCCGGCCTCGTAATCCGACATCGCCGCCCGCCGGGGCTACCCGGCCAGCCGCAGGCCGGTCTCGGCCAGGACAGTGCCCGCCGAGAGCACGGGCCGCAGCCCGTCCGCCGCGAGCGCGGTCGTCGCCGAGGGCCGGCACAGCCGCGGCGCTCCGTCGCGGTGACCGTCAGCCGATCGCTGGCACTGGCGAAGTAGGTCGTGCTGCCCGTGAACTCGGCCAGCCAGGGCCCGCTGAAGTAGACCTGGAACCGGCCGCTGAACTTGCCCGCGGAGTTGGTCAGCGGCTTGCGACGTAGAAGTACCACTTGTTCTTGTACCGGGCCAGGATCCAGATCCGCTGCCGCGCCATCGAGTGCCAGCCCTTGGCTGTACCGCCAGAGGCGGCCGGAGACGGTGACGTACTTCCGCTTCGCGACCGATCGCGGTGAGATGTTGAAGTTCGTGATCTTGGTTAGCGTCTTGGCCTCGTGCACGACCGTGCTCACGGCGGGCTGGAAGTTGGACGCTGCCGGCGTAGGCCAGGCGGTAGTAGGCGGACGCCACCGGCACCTGGACCTGATAGTCGAACGGCAGGCCCGTCGGCCGGGCGCAGTGCCACAGGTGGTGCTGCCGACGCCGTGCACGGTGCTGAGGGTCTTCCAGGGCCCGGCGGCCTTCGAGGCCGATTCGACCCGCAGCGTCAGCGCGGGCGGGAGCTGGCCGTTGCCTACGACCAGGCAGCCCTTGAGGGTCAGGCACCGCGAACGGGCTGAGGCTGGCCTGCAGCCCGCTGATCGTGAGCGGGAGCGCGACGTTCACCTTGACGGTCTGGGCCACGGCCTGGGCCAGCACCTCGTCCAGGAAGGTGTTGCCGGGCACGCCCCCGGCGTAGACGTAGAACGTCCCCGGCGCCTGGTCGGCGAACGTGTAGCTGTAGTTGCCCTGCGGATCGGTGGTAACCGTGGCCAGCGGGCCGGGCTCGGACGTCGCCGGCCCGCCGTAGATCTGCGACGACGCTGTTCGCGAGCGGCACGAACTGCGTGCCCGGGTCGTACTGTGCCGTGCCGCTGATCGTGAGTGACTGACCGGAGTTAAGCTGCGTCGCGCTGACGCTGGCCGTGACCTCGGTCTGATACTGCGAGGCGGTGACGGTCACCGGCGGCGACTGCGCTGCCGAGGTCGTCCCGGTCGCCTGGTACTGCGACGTAATAGGCGCCGCTATCCGGCTGGTTGATCACGATCGAATACGCGCCGCCGGCACTCGGTGGTGACCGCGTCGTTCCGGTTCTGGCTGTTCGTCAGCAGCAGCGTCTGATTGGCGAGCAGGGACGGATCGGCGGCCGACCCGTCCGGATCGGTCAGGCTCAGCGTGCCGCTGAACGTGATCGCGGGGAAGTCATAGCTGAAGGTCGTGCTGCTGGCGGTCAGCGTGATCGAGGGCTGGCAGCAGCCAGGGCATGGTCGCCGAGTTGTCGGTCGCGGTGCCGCTGCCCGAGTCGCCCGCGGAAACGTCGACGGTGTAGGTGTCGAAGGCGGGCAGCTGCGCGTCGGTGATCGGGCTCGTGAGCGTGTAGGTCCCGGCGGTGTCGGTGCCCGCCAGGGTGAAGTCGGCAATCGTGAAGCTGAGCGCGTCCGGGTTGGCCGCCGATGTCAGCGTGACGTCCAGCGAGGTGAGCGAGGTGTCCGAGGTAACCGAGACGGCCAGCACACCCGGGCTCGGGTTAGTCACGCTCGTGATCGTGACGGCGTCCGCGGCAGCCCCGCGGGCGGCGACCGGCACGACTGGCCGCTCCGAGCGCCACGGCCGCCCCGAACGCGATGGCGAGTGTTTCTGATGCGCACGAGTGGCTCCGGCGAGATGAGAAGGGCCTGAAAGCCTCAGGCGCCAGCGGTGCGGGCACGCGAATCGCGGTTCCCCCGGTTCGGCGTGCGGGTGTCTCCCACCGGGACCATACTGTGATAGCGGCAGTCAGCAACACTAGTCGGGCTTTGTTCTCCTAATCTTCACATCGGCTGGCCGCCAGCGCGCGCCGCGTGGCCAGCGGCCGGTTTGCGCCGATACTGAACGAGCCGTTAGCCGCCACCGGAAGGGCTCGCCTTGCGCAGCAGGCAGTACGAC
Organism: uncultured Actinomycetota bacterium; assembly: GCA_963726425.1. Lineage (GTDB taxonomy): Bacteria > Actinomycetota > Actinomycetes > Streptosporangiales > Streptosporangiaceae > JAJYUU01. The sequence goes on from CAVSCN010000023.1 coordinate 542,139, forward strand.
GACGACGTCCTGGCCGCACCCTCGCGCCAGCCGGTCCCGCCGCCGCGGGTCCCGGCCGAGACCGGGCTGGTCGTGGAGGACGGCGCGGCCGACTTCTGCGGGGCCGTCGTGGCCTGCGAGAAGGACGCGGTCGTGCTGGAAGACCGGTTCGGCAAGCGGCGGGTCTTCCCGCTCAGCGGGACCTTCCTGCTGGAGGGCCGCCGGGTCGTGCTGACCAGGCCGGCCGCGGCCGTCCCGGCGGCGCCCGGCCAGGACCGCGTCGGGGTCCGTCGCCGCTCCCGGCGAGCCGGGCCAAGGTCGCGCAGGGCGAGCCGCATCTATGTCGAGGGGAAGCACGACGCGGAGCTGGTCGAGAAGGTCTGGGGTGATGACCTGCGCGACGTCGGCGTCGTGGTCGAGTTCCTGAACGGGATCGACGACCTGCCCGCGATCGCCGCGGAGTTCGCGTCCGGCTCCGGCCGGCGGCTCGGCGTCCTGGTCGATCATCTGGTGCCCGGCTCGAAGGAGAGCCGTATCGCCGCCCAGGTCACGTCGCCCGGACGTGCTGATCGTCGGGCACCCGTACATCGACGTCTGGGCGGCCGTGAAGCCGTCGGTGGTCGGCCTGACCGCCTGGCCGGACGTGCCGCGCGGGCGTGCCCTGGAAGGAAGGCGTGCTGGCCGCGATCGGCTGGCCGCCGGACCCGGCCGCCGGCGTGGCGCCGGATCCTGAGCCGGGTACAGTCGTACGCCGACCTGGAGCCGGCGTTTCTCGGCCGGGTCGAGGAACTGATCGACTTCGTCACGGAGCCCGGCACGCTATGACCGACCACGAGGACATGCTCGCCCGCCGCGACCGGTGCACCCGGTTCCTCGACGGCCACGGCCCGGTCACGGCGGCCGACGCTGCTGGCCACCATCCCGGCTGACACCGCAGCCGGACACCTATGGCCAGGGCGGCGTGGTCGCGAGCTGGAGGCCGAGATCTGCGGGCTGCTGGGCAAGCCGGCCGCCGCGTTCCTGCCCATCGGGAACCATGGGCCAGCAGGCGGTCCTGCGGGTGCACGCGGACGCGCGGCAGCGGCGGACCGTGCTCTTCCACCCCATGTGCCACCTGGAGCGGCACGAGGAGCAGGCGCTACCAGCGGCTGCACGGGCTCACCGGCCGTCCCGTCGGCGACCAGAACCGCCTGCTCACGCTCGATGACCTGCGGCGCAGGTCAGCGAGCCGGCGGCGGCGCTGCTGATCGAGCTGCCGCAGCGCGACATCGGCGGCCAGCAGCCGGCCTTCGACGACCTGCTCGCGCAGGTCGCGCTGGGCGCACGAGCGGGGAACGGCGGCGCACCTGGACGGCGCGCGGCTGTGGGAGTCCGCGGCCGGCTACGGCAAGCGCTCCGGCGGACATAGCCGCCCTGTTCGACACCGTGTACGTGTCCTTCTACAAGGGCATCGGCGCGCTGCCCGGCTGCTGTGTCGCCGGGCCGGAGGACGTCATCGGCCAGGTGCGGGACTGGCGGCGGCGGATGGGCGGCACGCTGTACGGCCTGTGGCCGAGTGCGGCGTCGGCGCTGTCCTGCCTGGGCCAGCGGCTGCCGCGGTTTCCCGCGTACCTGGAGCACGCCAGGGCGCTCGCGGCGGCGCTGGCCGGCGACACCCGGCGTGACCGTCGTGCCCGACCCGCCGCAGACGCCCGATGATGCACCTGCTGCTCGCGGTCTACCGGCGATGGCTACGAGGCCGGCGGCGAAGCGGCTGGCGGAGGACCGCGGGATCTGGATCGCGCCGACGTGCATGACCACGACCGACCCGGGCGTGCAGCGGATCGAGCTGTCCGTGGGCGACGCCACCATGGACTTCGAGCCCGGCGAGGTCAGCGAGATCTTCGCCGCGATCACGGGCCGGGACGGCTCCTAGCCGCTCCGCTGCCGGACTCGGCGGCCTGCCGGCGGAGCGCGGTACGGCCTGCCATGCGGCGGGCGGACGGCGCCAGCTCGCGGCGACGACGGTCAGGACGACGAACAGGACCCATACCGTCTGGGCCCCGGTGAGGGTCCGCTCGGCCAGCCCGATCATGTCGCCGCCGGCCACGACCTCGAAGCAGAACCAGGCGAGGATCGCGGCCACGACGCCAGGTCGCCCAGATCGACGGCGCCGGGCGCAGGCCGAACGGCGCCCACGGCTCGCGCCGCAGGCCGAACAGCGGCCAGGCGGTCATGGCGGCGCAGCTCAGGCCGGCGACGATCACATGCCGGATCGAACTGCCGGCCGCTGGCTGCGGGCTGAACGCGACGAGCAGACCGAAGATCCCGCCCGGCCACCAGCAGGATCCGCCCGTACCGGGCAGCCGGCAGCAGGCCGAGGCCGGTGATCGCGTTCGCAGCCGCCACCACGATCAGGGCCAGGGTCATGACCCAGCGGTCGGTGGCGCCATAGGCCGCCAGCGTGCTGATCGACCTCGAGATACGGAGTCGAACGAGCCTGGCTGCAGGTCGGCGGCGATAGCTCCAGCCGCTGATGAGGGCGGACGGTGCTATGACCGCGGAGGCGGCCCCCCACCACGGCACGGTACGCACGAAGACCAACCTACGACGGCCCGATCACGGCGCTTCCGGCGGCCCCCTCCGTTGACTATAACCGCAGGTCAGCACCCATAGCGCGGCCAAGATGCGGCGGCTGGTGGCACGGCCCCGGCCGGTCTGCCGGGCGCCGCGTCCGGTGGTGGCCCTGCGCACGACACCGGCGACGTAATCCGGTCCAAATCGGGCGAGTAAAGCTGAATTTAGCCCTTGCGGCGTGGCCAGGAAGACCGGGATCGTGCGCGCGGTCTTCTGCTGGTAGTCGGCGTACGGCGGGAACGCCGCGACGGCCCGTTCCCACCACTGCGCCCGCTCGTCGCCGTCGAGCTCGCGGACCGGCGACGTCGAACTTCGTCCGGCCCGTCCTGGACCGTCGACGTTCGCCGGGTCGGCCTTCAGGTTGTAGTACCAGACCGGGTGCTTCGGCGCGCCGCCCATCGACGCGACGAGCAGGTACTCGCCGTCGTGCTCGACGCGCATCAGCGGCGTCTTGCGGATCTTGCCGCTCTTGTTGCCGCGCGAGGTGACGATGACGACCGGCAGGCCGGTGTCGCGCAGCGTCGTGCCCTGCTGACCGCCGGACGACTCATACTCGCTCGACCTGGTCGCGCACCCACTGCGCCGTACTCGGTTCGTACTCTCCGTCAAGACTCATGTCTTCGACCTTATTCGCGCTGGAAAACCGCGCGCCAGCGCGGTACCGAGCGAGGGCACCGCGCCGTGCCGGCGGCGGATGACGTCGGCGATCAGGCCGGTCCAGCCGGTCTGGTGCGATGCGCCGAGGCCAGCGCCGTTGTCGCCGTGGAAGTACTCGCTGAACACCAGGTTGTCCCGCCAGGCCGGGATCGTCGCGCAGCAGCTCCACGCCGCCGAAGCAGGGCCGGTACCCGCCCGGCCCGACGGTGAAGAGCGAGATCAGCCGGTCCTGCAGGTCGGTGGCCACCTCACCCAGCGTGCGCTGCGCCCCGGAGCCGGTCGGGTACTCGACGGTGAAGCTCGTCGCCGAAGAACCGGTGGTAGCGCTCCAGCGCGCTGATGACGAGGTAGTTGACCGGGAACCAGACCGGCCCGCGCCAGTTGGAGTTGCCGCCGAACAGCGGCGTGGTCGACTCGGCGGGCTCGTAGTCGATGCTCGCGGTGACTCCTTCCACGCTGATCGTGTACGGATGCTCGCGGTGCACGGCCGACAGTGCGCGCAGCCCGTGCGGCGACAGGAACTCCGACTCGTCCAGCAGCACGCCGAGCAGCCGCCGCAGCCGGTCCGGCCCGGTGAGCGTGAGCAGCAGCCGCTGGTGGCCGGGCCCGCCGTGCAGGAGCCGCGGCCGCCGCCAGCTGGCCGCGGTCCGGGCCGAGGTCGACGTCGGCGAGCAAGGCGGCGAATCGCTTGCCGACGACCATGGCCAGGTCGATGGTCTCCTGGCCGACCACGCTCATGGCCAGCGCGGGCAGGATCGCGACGAACGACCGCACCTTGACCGGGACCTGGTCGCCGGACGGGGTGATCAGCCGGTCGTAGTAGAGGCCGTCGGCCTCGTCCCACAGGCCGCGGTCATCCAGCGCCTGCTTGATCGCGGCGAAGTGCTCGAGGAACTTCAGCACCAGGTCGTCGCCCGGCCGGTGCGCCGCCCGGCGCAGGATCTCCGCGATCGACATCATCGCCATCGCGTAGAACGCCATCCAGCCGGTCGCGTCGGCCTGCTCCAGGATCCCGCCTACCGGCAGGTGCGACCGGTCGATGGGGCCGATGTTGTCCAGGCCCAGGAAGCCGCCTTCGAACAGGTTGTTGCCCTCGGCGTCTTCGCGGTTCACCCACCAGGTGAAGTTGACGAGCAGCTTGTCGAAGACGCGACTCAGGAAGTCCAGGTCGCGGCTGCCGTCGACGGCGAACACCTCGAGCGCGGCCCAGGCCTGCACCGGCGGGTTCACGTCGCCGAAGTCCCATTCATAGGCCGGCAACGCGCCGCCCGGATGCTGGAACCACTCCCGGCACAACAGGATCAGCTGGTACTTGGCGAACTGCGGGTCGACGTGCGCCAGCGCGACGCAGTGAAAGGACAGGTCCCAGGCGGCGAACCAGGGGTACTCCCACTTGTCCGGCATCGACATGAGGTCGAACGCGTCGAAGCTGCGCCAGCGGGAGTTGCGGCCCGACAGCCGGGACGCGGGCGGCGGCGGCTGGGCCGGGTCACCGTCGAGCCAGCGGGCGACGTCGTAGTAGTACAGCTGCTTGCACCACAGCAGGCCCGCGAACGCCTGGCGCATCACCATCGCCTCGTCGGCGCTCGCGGTCGACGGCGTCAGCTCGGCGTAGAACTCGTCCGCCTCGGCCCGCCGCTGCGCGACGACCGCGGCGAACTCCGTCGCCCAGCGGGTCCCCGCCTGCGGGCTCCCGGGCAACCGCCCGCAGCCGCAGCCGCAGCTGCGCCGACGCGCCGCCGTCCAGCGTGAGCCGGTACCAGAACGCGCACTTGGTGCCGCGCCCGTCCGGGTTGACGGTCGGCGCGCCGCCGACCACGTGGTCGTTGATGCCGTCCTTGGGATAACGGTGTCACGCGGCCGTCGCCGAACAGCCGCTCCGTGTTGGTCTCGTTCTCGCAGCACAGCGACTTGCGCCGCGACCCGTCCGGGGCCGGGCCCGCCAGCAGTTCCATGTCCCCGACGAACGGGTGCGTCAGCGTCACCCGGCCGGGTCCGGTCACGGTGAACTCGGGCCTGCCCTCGCCCGGCTCGCCGGCCGAGACTTCCCGCACCCCGTCCCAGGACCAGGTATTGCGGAACCACGCGGTCGGCAGGACGTGCAACTCGGCTCGTCCGGCCCGGCGTTGGTGACCTCGACCGTCATCAGGATGTCGTCCGGGCCCGCCTTGGCGTAGTGCACCTCGACGATCCAGTACCGGCCGTCGTCGAAGACCCCGGTGTCGATCAGCTCGAACTCGGGCTCGGTGCGGTTGCGCGCGCCGTTCTCGGCGATCAGCTCCGCGTACGGGAACGCGGCCTGCGGATAGTGGTAGCGCCACCGGTTCCAGACGTGGCTCGGCACCGCGTCCAGGTACCACCAGTAGTCCTTGACGTCCTCGCCGTGATTGCCCTGCGCGCCCGTCAGCCCGAACGGGCGCTCCTTCAGGATCGGGTCCGCGCCGTTCCAGAGCGCGAGGCCCAGGCACAGCCGCTGCTCGACGTCGCAGAAGCCGGCCAGGCCGTCCTCGCCCCAGCGGTACGCCCGCGACCTGGCGTGGTCGTGCGGCAGGTAGTCCCAGGCCTCGCCGTCCGGGCTGTAGTCCTCGCGGACCGTGCCCCACTGCCGCTCGCTGACGTACGGACCCCACCGGTACCAGTCGCCGGCCTGCCGCAGGCCGTCCTCCAGCCGGCCGAAGCCAGCCACCCGGTCCCGCTCGGCGCTCACCGGTGGCTGGCCTTCCCGGCATTACACCGCGGTTGGCTCACCCGACGCATGTTACGGGAACGGGGCTGCCCCGCCCCCCGGCCGCCTGCCGTCCCCTGGCGGATCCGATCCAGCCGGCTAAGACTTGGCTGGCTCGGCCTCCTGGTCGCGCAGCTTGGCCATCGGGGTGTCCGCCGTCACTTCGCCCGTGTACGCGCGGTAGACCAGAGCCGACTCGTGGCCCGCGCCGTGGTGCAGGGTGACGTGCGCGACCGGGCCGTCGGTCGCGAGGTCGTTGCGTTCCCAGCCGTGCCAGTTCCGGTCGGCGAGCGGGAAGTTGGAGCCCGGCGATCTCGATCCGCAGCCGGTGCCCGGCCGGGAAGTAGTTGGCCGTCGTGATGCCGGTGATCTCGATCCGGTAGATCTCGCCCGGCACCAGCTTCTCCGGCTGGTCCAGGCCGTCGCGGTAGCGCAGCCGCAGGCAGCTGTCGGCCAGGTTGTACGCGGTGCCGTCGGGATAGACGTCGACCAGCTTGACGAAGACGTCGGTGTCCTCGACGTCGGCGGACACGTACAGCACCGCGCTGACGTCGCCGGCGATCGTGATCGGCTCGGTCAGCGCCGGCGTGCTGTAGACGAGCACGTCGGCCCGGCACTCGACGGTGCGCTGGTCGGCGCAGACCGGCGCGTCCATCGCGAGGTCGCCGCCGAGCGACGGCACCGGGTTGTGCGGGTCGGCGACGAACGAGTCCGTGCCGGCCGCGCCGGGTGCCGCGCACCAGCGCGCCGTCGCCCCACAGCGTGTTCGCCGACCCGCCGCTGGTCAGGTACAGCGTGCGGTCCTCGGTCTCGGGCAGCGGCCAGGAGTCGCCGGTCAGCCACGTCGCCGGCGCCCATCAGGAAGACCTGCACCTTCGGCATCGGCTTCCAGTCGTCCGGCTTGTCTAGCAGGAACCGGTCGAACCAGGAGATGAGGATGTCGTCGTAGGGGAAGCGGCTGTCGCCCACCGGCCGGTCACCGAGCTTGGCGTCCGGCGCGGTCGTCAGCATCTGGCAGTGCGACGGTGGGCGCCATGATCAGGTACTGGTCCGGGTGGTGCTGCTGGAACTCGAACAGCTTGACCGTCTCGAACGCGCCGATGTCCATCCAGCCGTTGATGTTGATCGACGGCGTCGCGCCGGTGAAGCTGGCGTCGATCAGGTCGACCGTCTCCCAGGACGGGCCGGTCGGCCCCTCCTCCATGTAGATCTCGAAGCCGCTGAGCGGCGAGCCCATCCGTCGCAGCACGTGCCCGCTCGGCGCCTCCAGCGTGGACTTGTCGAGCGCCTTGGCGTACTCGGGCACCCGGAAGTCGGGCACGCTGACCGAGTAGCGGCGGAACGTGCGCGCCAGCTCATCGCCCTCGGCCTCGGCCGGCAGCTTCGGCCGCAGCCGGACGCCGAACGGCGCGTGCCACAGCGCCCAGGTTTTGAGCATCGGGACGCCGCCGTGGTAGAAGCAGCCTTGCGATCCGTTCGACGCCCGGGACGTTGCCGATCGCCGCGCCCGAGCTCATCGGCACGCAGGCGCGTCAGGGCCGGGTGCCCGATGGCGCCGAGCCTCAGCTGGTTCTCGGCCGTCGACGAGCAGCCGAGCAGGCCCGACCTTCCCGTTCGACCAGTCCTGCGCGGCGACCCAGTCGAGGGTGTCCTGCGCGTCGGCGGTGGTCTTGGTCAGGAACCCGAACTCGCCCTCGGACCACTCGGTGCCGCGCTCGTTCTGCACGATCAGCACGTAGTCGTGCTCGAACTGCGCCTTGGACAGCGGCTTGAACGGCTCGTGGATCGACGTCTCCGCGTACGGGCTGCGGATCATGAGCGTCGGATACCGGCCCTCGGCCCTCGGCCGGATCACGACCGTGGCCAGCCGCACCCCGTCGCGCATCGGCAGCATGATGTAGTCGACCCGGTACCGGATCGCGTCGGCGCCCAGCTCGCGGACCGACTTCTCCAGCGACGTCGGCGGGAAGAAGTCCTTCTGCGTGCTGTTCTCATGGGCACTGTTCTCAGCTGCGGTCATTGCCTCGTTCCTTTGGCGGCGGTCAGATCACGTGCACGACGAGGTGGGATGGGTACGCCGAGCCGTGGAAGATCGTCTGGATGGCGCGGGCCGGCGGGCCGGGCTCGCCGCCCCGGTTGGTGTTACGGTCGAATTTGGGGAAGTCGGCCGAGCAGACGTCCACCCGCAGCCGGTGCCCCGCGGCGAACCGGTTGGCAGTGGCCGCCATGCTGATCTCCAGGCCGTAGATCTGGCCCGGCTCCAGCAGCGCCGGGTCGCCGTCGGTGTCCCGGTAGCGGGCCCGCACGATGCCGGTCTGCAGCTGGATCGCCCGGTCGTCGGGGAACACGTCGGATAGCCGCGCGACGAAGTCGGTATCGGTGGCGCTGGAACTCGCGTACAGCACCACCGACAGCGGCCCGACCACGTCGAGGTCCCGGTCCAGCGGCTCGGTGGTGAACGTCAGCACGTCGGAGCGCAGCTGCAAGTCGGTGACATCGACGCTGCCTGGCGGGTAGACATTCGACAGGATGCTGCCGCCGACGGTCGGCGTGGGGTCCTGCGGGTCGTAGGTATAGCTGTCCGGCTCGGACCAGTCCGGCGGCGTATCCCAGCGCAGTGAGCCACCGGGCCCGAAGTACACCTCGCGCCGCCGGGCCCTGGCCGGCGGCCACTCGCCCGCGGTGCACCACTGGTTGGCGCCCATCAGGTAGTACGTCACGACCGGCAGCGCCGCGACCGATCCGGCTCGGACCGTGTCGTGCCAGTACTGCACCAGGGCCGGGTCGTGCCGGTAGGTCCGGTCGAGCTCGGGGTGGGTCTCGCGGCCCTCGTGGTAGCCCGGCGCGTTGTGCGCGCCCGGCGTGATCAGCAGCCGGCTGGCCGCGCGGACCTCGTCCGCGCCGTGCGCGGCCAGTAGTTCCCAGGTGCGCATCGCGTCGTCCAGGCACCAGTCGTACCAGCCGGTGATCATGAGCGCGGGCGCCCGGACGGACGCGCACAGGTCGGCCCCGCTCGTGGCCGGCAGCATGTGCGCGTCGGGGTGCACCGCGGGCGGGAACACGGTGTCGAGCCGTTCGACGTCGCTGATCGTGATGTCGTCCGCGCCGAGGGCGAGCTTGATGATGGCCGCGCGCTCGGCGGGGTCGGCCTGGCAGTACTGCGCCCATAGCCACCGCCGCCCCGCGCCCGGCGCCAGGGCCGCCAGCTGCGGGTACCGCGCCAGCAGCTCCGGCCGCAGCGGTGCCAGCAGCGGGTCGTTGAAGTACCCGGTGGCCAGCGTCTCGGCGAGCATCTGGCGTTCCATGTCATTGTGGTCGACCGGCACCTTGTCCGCGCCCTTGCCGACGGTCTTGGCGTAGGCGTTGGCGTACATGTGGAACCGCACGCCTTTGCCCGTCGCGACGCCCAGGCCGGCGACCTCGGGGGCGATGGTGGTCATCGCCGGGTGCATGGCCATGCACCACTGGGTGCCGCCGACGTACGAGCCGCCCATCGCGCCGAGGAAGCCGTCGTGCCAGTCCTGGCCGGTCACCCAGCTGACGAAGTCGAGGCTGTCCTCGCGCTCGTAGAGGTAGAAGTCCCAGTGCTCCGGCTCGCTGTCGCCGGTGCCCCGGCAGTCCTGCGCGACCACCGCGTAGCCCGCGCCGCGCCAGGGCAAGGAACGCGGCTTCCAGTGTCGCGCCGGCCGTACGGCGTGCGGACCGCGATGGCCGGAGCCCTGGCCAGGGGCGGCCGGTACAACTCGGTCGCCAACCGGGTCCCGTCGCGCATCGCCACGCTGACGGTCTCGCGGCTGATCGCCTCGGGCGGCCACGCCAGCGCGGGCGGCCGCGTCCCGGCCAGGATCGCGGCGAGGTCGGGGGCCACGTCGGCGAGCGCTCCGGGCGACCGCCCGGCCCGCTCGGCCGGACTGACCGTGGTCATCGAAGGCCTGGCGTCATCTGCGTCCCGCTCCTCCCGGTACCGGCAGTGCGTGCGGATCGTGAGTTGCCGCCCGTGGGTCAGTGCCAACCTGGGTGACCCCCGGACCCCCCGCGGATATTGGGGACAGCGTATGGCCGGCCCAGAGCGGGGTGCACGCGACAGAAGTGGCAGAAATGCCGCCCGGCGTGCGACGGCTGTCCGTTGTAACCTCCCGGCGTCGGGCCGCAGAATCGGAAGCCGTGACCCAGACCGACATCGTTCCGGCCGGCCCCGGCGCGCCCGGCTCGCTCTGGCTGGACGGCGGCACGCTCGCCGACGGCACCGGCCGTGATCCGGTCCCTAACCCCGGGATCCTGGCGGAGTCCGGGCGCATCACCCGGCTCGGCGGCACCCGGCCCGCAGGCGCGGAGGTTGTCGACTGCGCCGGCCTGACGCTGACGCCGGGCCTGATCGACGCGCACGTGCACATGGCCAGCGCCCCGTTCGACCCGAGCCTGCGCTATGACGTGTCGGTCGCCGAGATGGCCGCGGACATGTTCCTGAACTGCGAGCAGACGCTGGCGGGCGGCTTCACCACGGTGCGCGACACCGGCGGCATCGACCGCGGGCTGGCCGACGTCATCGCGGCCGGCAAGATGCCGGGCCCGCGAATCCTGCAGTGCGGGCCCGTGCACAGCCAGACCGGCGGTGGCGGCCAGATGGGCGCGGAGTGGGAGCCGACCGGCCTGTGGGACCAGCACGCGATCCCCGGCCTGGTCGCGTGGGCACTGCTCTCGGACGGCCCGGACGAGCTGCGCAAGAACGTCCGCGAGGGGTTCCGCCGCGGGGCCACGTTCGTCAAGCTGCTCGTCACCGGTGCGGTGGTGGCGATCTCCACCCAGCAGCCGAGCGACACGCAGTTCACCGTCGCCGAGATCGCGGTCGCGGTCGAGGAGGCGAACGCCAAGGGCACGTACGTGACCGTGCACGCGCACAACAACGCGGGCATCCGGGCGGCCGTCACCGCCGGGGTCCGGTGCGTCGAGCACGGCTCGCAGATCGACGAGCAGACCGCGGCGCTGATGAGCGAGCACGGCGTGGCGCTGGTGCCGACCCTGTCGATCATGGAACGGCTGGTGGCAGACCCTGGAGCCATGGGCCTGGCACCGAGCTACGCGACCCGGCTGTCCAGCTTCGCCAAGACGGGGCGGGAGGCCGTGCTGGCAGCCCGGGCCGCCGGCGTGCGGGTGGGTCTCGGCTCCGACCTGCTCGGCCCGGACCAGCGCGACCGGGGCCGGGAACTGGTGCACCGGGCCACGCTGGAGACCCCGATGCGCGCGCTGGAGTCGGCCACCAGGATCAACGCCGACATCATCGGCCTCGGCGACGACCTGGGCACGGTCGAGACCGGGAAGATCGCGGACATCGTCGGGTTCGCGGGCGACCCGCTCGCCGAGCCCGAGCAGTTCGCTGACCGGAACCGGGTGGCCCTGGTCGTCCAGGGTGGCCGGGTCGTCCGGGCTGCTGACGTGACCACGGGCGCCACCTGAACATGGCCACGACCGGTATCCCGGCGTTCGATGCCTACTACGACGCGGGTCTGACGGCCCTCGTGATCGGCGGGCCGGTCGTCCCGGCCTGGTCGCCGGACGGCTCGACAATGGCCTACGTAGACGGGCCGGCTGACGACTGCCGCGGCTGGCAGGTCGACGTCGCGACCGGCGCGCGCACCGAGCTCGCGGACGTCGCCGCTGTCCGCGCGGCGATCCGGGCCTGCACCGGCGAGACGCCGCCGGGCCGCGGGCTGCCGTTCCCGGCGGTGCGCTTCGTATCCGACCACGTGATCGCGTTCCGGGCCGGTGCGGCCGCGCTAACCCTCGACCTTCGCAGCGGGGCGGTCGAGCCGGAGGCAGTCAACCCGCACGCCATGCCGCGCCCGTTCTTCCGGGTAGCCCCCATCGAGGATCCGTGGCCGGCGCTGGAAATCCCGAGCCCCGACGGGCTGCACCTGCTGGCGGTGCGCGGCGGCAACGTCATCCTGCGCTCGACGGCCGACGGCCGCGAGGTGCCGCTGACCACCGACGGCACCGATGAGATCCAGTGGCGCGTCGACTACAGCGACCCGACGCTCGGCTGGTCCGGCGTGGGCCTGCCGGTGACCAACTGGTCGCCGGACGGCAGCCGGATCGCCGCGACGCGCACCGACCTTCGCGGCGTCGGACGGATGCCGAAGATCCACCACCTGAAGCGCAGCGACGAGGTCGTGTACCAGCACGCGGCGAAAGCAGGTGGCGTGCTGGAGCGGATGACGCTGCACGTGCTCGACACCTACGGCCGCCCGCCGGTCGAGATCGACCTGGGTGACACGACCGACTCCTACCCGGTGCACGCGGCCTGGTTCGCCTCGGGGCAGGAACTGCTCGTCTTCACGATGTCGCGCGATTGCCGGCGCGTCGGTGTGTACATCGCCGACGCGAAGACCGGCGAGACGACGCACGTCCGCACCGAGGAAGGCCCGACGTTCCGGCGGATACTGCACGACATCTACTTCGGCCGGAAGCTCGGCGTCTGGATCGTCCCCGGCGAGGAGCACTTGCTGTGGCTCTCCGACCGCTCGGGCGTCAAACAGCTGTATCTCTACGACCTTGAGGGCAAGCTCGTCCGCCAGCTGACCGACGACGCCGGCCCGGTCGACTATGCGCAGCTGATCGCCGGCGGGTACGTGTACTACACCGCGCACAGCGACCCAAGCAGGCCCTACGACCTGCACCTGCACCGGGTGCCGCTCGCGGGCGGGCCGGCCAGGCGGCTCACCGAGCACGAGGGTCAGCACACGATCGTCTTCGGGCCGCAGGGCGACGCGTTCGTCGACACCTGGTCCAAGCCCGACCAGCCGCCGGCCTCGGTGCTGCGCCGCGCGGACGGGGAGCTGCTCTGCCCGCTCTCGACCGCGGACCGCAGCAGGCTCGACGCGCTGGGCTGGGTACCGCCGCGGGAGTTCACCACGGTGGCGGCCGACGGCGAGACCGAGCTGTGGGGAACGATGTTCTTCCCTGACGACTTCGATCCCGCCCGGACGTACCCGGTGATCGAGCACATCTACGCCGGCGCACAGTGGATCTTCGCGCCGCACGCGTTCGAGCCGGACTGGCCCGCCAAGCCAGAGGCCGGCGCGCCGTCCTGCGCGGTCAAGTACTCGCAGGCGCTCGCGCAGCTCGGATTCGTCGTGATCATGGTCGACGGGCGCGGCACGCCGGAGCGGACCAAAGCGTTCCACGACTTCATCGTCGGCAACTGGGGTGACATCGAGGACCACGCGGAGACGATCCGGCAACTCTGCGCGCGCGAGCCGTTCCTCGACGGCGACCGCGTCGGCGTGTACGGCCACAGCTGGGGCGGCTACCACGCGTTCCGCTGTCTGGTCGACCGGCCCGACGTGTACCGGGCCGCGGTGTCGAGCGCACCGGGCTTCGACGTCTACGCGCTGCTGCTCTACGAGGCCTACCTCGGCTTCCCGCAGGAGAACCCGGCGGCCTACCGGGCGGCCGAGGTGTTCCGGCGGGCTGGCGAGGTGCAGGGCGAGTTCATGATCGTCAACGGCACGGCCGACCACTTCACGTTCACCGACGGAATCAAAATGTCGGAGGCGCTGATCCAGGCGGGCAAGGCACACGAATTCGTTGTCCTGCCCGAGCAGATCCACGACTACGACCGGGTGCACGACGGTTACTGCTGGCGCAAGATCGGCGACTTCTTCCGCCGTGCGCTGAGTTAGGAGGATCACGATGTCCGGACCACAGCCCCCGCTCGCCGTCACGCTGGCGAGTACCGACTACTTCGAGCTGGACTCGGCCCACGTCGGCGACCGGTTCGCCATCTGGGTGACCAAGCCGGTGGATTACGACCGCGACGCCAGTACCCGCTTTCCGGCGATCTACGTCACCGACGGGAACACATCGGCGGCCATGCTCGCGCCGTACGCCGCGCATACCGCCTTCGATCTGATCGGAGCGTTCCAGCCGTACGTGCAGGTGACCGTCGGCTACGCGCCGGACAAGGCTGCGGACTGGCTGACCCTGCGCAACCGCGACCTGGTCCCGGCCGACGAGCCCGCGCCACCCAGCATGATCGCCGCGGTGGCGGCCGACGCTGAGACCGCAGGCTGGACGCAGGCCGAGCACGACGAGTACATCCGCTCGATCCACGAGGGGCGGGCCGCGCAGTTCCTCGCATTCCTGGAAGAGGAGCTGCGCCCGGTCATCGACGAGCGGTACCGGATCGACCCGGCCAGCAGCGGGCACTTCGGCTACTCCTACGGCGGACTGTTCTGCCTGTTCGCGCTCATGCGGCGCAGCCCGATGTTCCGCCGGTACGGCGCGGGAAGTCCGGGCGTGCTCCACGCGGACAGCCAGATCTTCCGGCTGGAGCAGGCCATCGCGGAGCGCGGCGAGGCCTTCGACAACGTGCAGCTGCACCTGACCGTCAACGAGCTGGAAATCACCGGCCGGTCGCACATCTACCGAGACCTCGGGATCCAGTTCGCCCGGCTGGTCGACCGGCTCTGGCTCAGTGATCACGCCGGGCTGGAATTCAGCGCGCGCATCCTGCCCAGTGACACCCACATGACCGGCTTCACCCAGTCGTTCCTCAGCTACCTGCGCGCCTGCTATGGCGCGAGCGTCCCGAGGGGCGGCGGGCTCTGACTGACTGACATACCCGCGGCGGCTGCTCGGGTCAGCCGCTGACCGGCCGCCGGCCACTGCGGGCGGACGGCCAGCACCGGGACGATCGCGTCGAGCCAGCGCGCGGCCTGCCCGGCCGCGCCGGCGTCGCAGCGCAGGCCGAGCTGCAGCCTGCCAGGGAGAGACTCGTACTGCAGCGACGCGATCGCGATCCCGCGTTTGTGGCACAGGCTGACGATACGCAGCAGCACGCTGGGATCGGCGGTGACGTTAAGCTCGAGCAGCTGGACCTGGCTCACGCACGGCTCCTTCGTGGTCCCGTCAGGATCGCGGGGCCACTCCGAGCCGCCGATCCGTGGTGGACCGGTATGGCCTGCGGCGGCAATTGCCAGGCAGGCCTAGCTGGAAATGGCAATAATGAGCCCGGCTGCAGCAATCAGCATGCGCCCGGACTTCACCATGGGATTAATACTACGGGGATTATCCGGCGGCCGCCTGCCGGTCCGGGTGAATAATGACCTTCAATCCCGCGCCCGAGCGCGCAGCGTCGAATGCGGCGCCGATATCGTCCAGCCCGAACCGGTGCGAGATAAGCGGTTCGAGGTCGAGCTGGCCGAGCAGCCCGGCGGCCTCCTCCGCCGCCGGGCGGTCGGCGCCGAAGCTGCCGATGAGAGACAGGTTGCGGAAGTGAAATCCGTACAGCGGCAGCCGCAGCATGGCGGTGTCCCGGTGCACGCCGAACATCACGACCCGGCCTTCATCGGCCACGACGTCCAGGCAGTCCCGCAGCGCGGCCGGGCTGCCCGCGGACTCGAACGCGACGGCGATAGCTTCGCCGCGCAGGGCCTCGGCCGGCGGCCCGGCCGCCGGATCGATCACCTCGTCGGCGCCGAGGGCCAGGGCCTGCCCGCGGCGGCGAGGGTCGGGCTCGGAGACGAGCACCCGCCGCGCGCCGGCCTTGCGGGCCAGTTGCGTGATCAGCAGGCCATTGCTGCCAGCGCCGGTGACCAGCACGGTTGCGCCCGCGGGGACCGCGCCCCGGCGGACCGCATAGGCGCAGCAGGCGACGGGCTCGAGCAGGCAGCCGCGGTCGGCGGGCAGCCCGTCGGGCAGCAGAACGAACAGCCCGGCCGCCGCGGTGACGACTTCGCCGAAGCCGCCGAACGTGTCGAAGCCAGCCACTAGGCTGCCGAGCGCCGGGCTGGTGACACCCGGACCGACTGCGGTCACGACGCCGCAGTACTCGTGCCCGAGCCGGGCGGGCGCGTCGAGCTCGTCGTAGTAGCCGTCGGTGAAGTGCACCTCGGTCAGGCACACGCTGCAGGCCGCCACGCGGACTTGCGCCTCGCCGGGTCCTGGCGGCGCGAGCGCGAGGCTCCGGACAGCGAATGCGCCGTCGGTCCATTCGGCGACACGGAACGACGCCCCCTCCGGCGCCGTCCAGGCGGCCGGGTCCGCGACCGTTGTCAGCTCGCCGAGTAGATGCGGGTGAGCCAGGGCTGGTTGTAGTACAGGCCGGTGAAGCCCTGGTAGCTGTACGAATCCTGGATCGCCATGATGTCGTTCTGCCAGGTCAGGCAGTAATACGGCAGCTGCTGCTGCGAGATCGTCAGGACTTGCCCCAGGTCCTGCGCTCGCTGCGCATTCGACGCGGCCGAATTGGCCTGCTGCACGAGCTTATCGACCTCCGAGTTCTTGAAGTTCGCCAGGTTGAAGTTATTCTTCACCGCGTTCGCGCTCGGGTAGATGAGGTTCATGTAGTCGGCCGGGTCGGCGTAGTCCGGTACGAACAGCAGGCAGATCAGGCCGAGATTCTTATGCGCGTACAGATTGGCCAGCCAGTCGTTGGTCGGGACCTGCTGGATCGGCATATTGATGCCGAGCTGCTTGACCGTCGTGCTGAGGCTTTCCAGCATCTTGACGACCGCGGGCGAGTTGTTCGGCACGAGGATCGTTGTTGGTCGTGAAGCCGTGCGGGTGGGCCGACTGAGCCAGTTCCTTCTTCGCGTTGGCGATGCTGAACGGGTATGACGGCAGCTGCTGGTACAGCTTGGCCACCTGTGCCTGCGGCAGCACTGAGCCCCACTGCTGCGGCGGGACGATGACCCCCTGGGCCGGGCGTGCCGGCCCCGCCCAGGAACGCGCGCACGTAACCGGACCGGTCGCACGCGTACGCGATCGCCTTACGGACGTGCAGGTCGTCGAACGGCGGAATGCTGATGTCGAACGACAGCGCCGAGATGGCCATGCCGGGGGCAGAGTAGGTCCGGACTGTGCGGATCATGCTTCCGGTAGTCGGCGGCGTCCTGCACCGGCACGCTGAAGGTGCCGCTGCTCTGCCCGGACTGGACCGCCAGCTGCAGCGTCTGGGTGTCGGAGATGCAGCTGAACGTGCAGGTCTTGACCCGCGGCTTGGCGCCCCAGTAGCCGTCGAACCGCTCGACCGTGGCCGCGGTGCTGTTGGGGAACGAGGTGATCTGGTACGGCCCGGTGCCCATGATCCGCAGGCCGCTGCCGGGCGAGCCGAGGCCCTTACCGATCTTCTGCGCGAAGGCCTTGGACAGGATTGGCGCGAACACCAGGGCGTTGGCCACGAGCGGATCGGGATGCTTCAGCTTGACGGTGATCTCGCTGGCGCCGGTCTGGACGAACGAGTCGACATTGGCGAAGTAGCCGGAGATCTGCGACGACACCTTAGGGTCGATGTGCCGGGTGAGTGAGAACGACGACGTCGTCCGTCGTCATCGGCGTGCCGTCCCAGAACTTGACGCCCGGCCGGATCTGGAACACATACTGCAGGTTCGGCTCGTCGTACTTCCAGCTGGTCGCCAGCAGCGGGATCAGTGTCAGCTGGTCGGACACCGCGAGCAGGCCTTCCATCCCGTTGATCGCGACGGTCTGCGCGTTGGCTTCGAATGCCGTGGCGATGTCCAGGCCGACAATCGTCGAGGTCGACAGCGCCCACTGCAGGCTGGGGATGTCCTTGGATGAGGGCTTGGCCCCGGCCGAGGAAGCTGCCGCTCCAGGACTGCCGCCGGAGCCGCTCGAGCCGCCGCACGCGGCGAGCACGCCAGGGATGGCGAGTGCGGCGCCGCCGACGGCTAAGCCCGCGCAGCAGTTGGCGTCGGTCGAGGTACATCGACTTGGCGGATTCCGCATCACCAGCAGCCATGGTCAGGTCACATCCCTTATCAGCGCGCGTGTGTTCGGGCCGCCCTTCCTGCGTGCTCCGAAACATACGGGAGCGCTCGCCGGCACGGCACGCTACCGAAGTGGGAGAATCCGGCCCGGCTTTGCTACTCCTGTCCAGCGCCAGCCCGCGGGGGTCTGCCGAACAATGGGCAGCATGCCGCAGGCCTCAGGCGCAGAGGGTGACTACGACGCCGTCGTGATCGGGGCCGGCTTCGCCGGCCTCTACATGGTGTACCGGCTGCGCGAGGCCGGCTTCCGCGTGCTCGGCGTGGAGGCGGGCGACGGCGTCGGCGGCACCTGGTACTGGAACCGGTATCCAGGCGCCCGCTGCGACTCGGAGTCGATGTACTACTCGTTCTCGTTCCTGCCCGACTTCGAGCAGGAGTGGCCGCTGGACGAGCGCTATCCGACCCAGCCGGTGATCCTGCGCTACCTGCAGACGGTCGCCGAGCGGCTCGACCTGCTCAAGCACTTCACGTTCGAGGCCCGGGTGGACAGCGTCCGCTGGGACGACGAGACCGGGCTCTGGACGGTGCGGGCCTGACGGCCCGGCTGGCGGTCACGGCCACGCTACGTCGTCACCGCGACCGGCGCGCTGTCCGCCGCGAACGGCCCGCAGTTCGCGGGCGCCGCGGACTTCGCGGGCGAGCAGTACTCGACCGCGAGCTGGCCGCACGAGCCGGTGTCGCTCGCCGGCAAGCGGGTCGGCCTGATCGGCACCGGCTCCTCCGGCGTCCAGGTGCCTGCCGGAGCTCGCCCGGCAGGCACAGTCGGTCACGGTCTTCCAGCGCACCGCCCAGTTCGTCACCCCCGCCCGGCAGGAGCCGCTCGACCCGAGACTGGTCGCGCTCTGGAAGGCCAACTACCAGGAGATCCGCCGCCGCACCAAGCTCACCCCCGGCGGCATCCCGATCCCCGACGCCGCTGCGGACCGCGCAGGAGCTCTCGGCCGCGGAGCGGACGGCCGTCTGCGAGGAGGCCTGGCGGCGCGGCGGCATCTGGTTCCTGGACGGGACGTTCACCGACGCCGTCACCGAGCCTGGCGTCGAACGAGGTCGTCGCCGACTTCGTCCGCGTCGAAGATCGGCGAGATCGTCCGCGATCCGGACGTCGCGGAGAAGCTGAAGCCGCGCACGCATCCCTGGGGAACCAAGCGAGTTCCTATCGGCACGGACTATTACGAGACCTACAACCGGCCGAACGTCAGCCTGGTCGACCTCCGCGCCGATCCGATCGAGCGGATCACCCCGGCGGGATCCGGACTCGCTCCGGCGAGCACCAGCTCGACGTGATCGTCTACGCCACCGGCTTCGACGCGCTGACCGGCTCGATCACTCGCTCTGAACGTCACCGGCCGGGACGGCAGCAGGCTCGCGGACGCGTGGGCCGGCCGGGCCGCGCACCTATCTCGGGCTGATGGTCCCGCGGCTTCCCGAACCTGTTCACGATCACCGGGCCGGGCAGCCCCGGCGTGCGTCACCAACGTGCCGGTCGCGATCGAGCAGCACGTGGAGTGGATCGCCGACCTGCTGTGGCTACGCTGCGGGAACACGGCTCACGAGACGATCGAGGCGACCCCGGAGGCGGCGGTCGAGTGGACAGCGCACGTCCAGGAGGTTGCGGACGCGACGCTGTACCCGACGGCCGACAGCTGGTACATGGGCGCCAACATCCCCGGCAAGCCGCGGGTGTTCCTGCCCTACATCGGCGGGCTCGGCGTGTACCGGCGCAGGTGCGACGCAGATCGCGGCCGACGGGTATCCGCGGCTTCCAGGTCGGCGTCGACCGCGCGCCGCGCTGCTCGAGGCCGGCCATGGCGCTGGATGAGGCGACGGCGGCGCTGGTCGCGCGGTACGGCGGCGACCCGAAGCCGCCCGCGCAGCCGGTGGCGGAGGCCGCGGCGGCTTCGCCGCGCGGCGGCCGACCGGAGCTCGCGCGACCGCGTCACGGACACGCTGCTCCCCGTGGCGGGCGGCACGATCCCGGTCCGGGTCCTCGCGGCCGGACGGGCCGCCGCGGGCCGTAATCGTGTTCTTCCACGCGCGGCGGCTGGGTGCTCGGCGGCCTGGACGAGTGCGAGGCGGAGGCCTGGGCGCTGGCCGATGCACACTGGTTGTGCGGTCGTGTGCCCGGCTACCGGCTCGCGCCCGGAGTACCGCTACCCGACCGCGGTCGAAGACGCCTGGGCGGCGCTGCGCTGGGCGGCGCGAGCACTCGGCTGAGATGCGGGACGCCGGCGGGCGAGCCGGTGCCGCTGATCGTGGCGGGGGAGAGCGCGGGCGGCAACCTCGCCGCCGTCGTCGCCCGCCGGTCCGCCGAGCGAGGCGGCCCGACGTGTTGCTGCAGGTGCTCATCTGCCCGGTCACCGACAGCGACACCGACAGCCTGTCCTACACCGACCCGGCCAACCAGCTGCTGCTGGACCGCGACGAGATGATCTGGTTCTGGGACCAGTACGCGCCCGATCTGGCGGCCCGGCGTGCACCCCGACGCCTCGCCGCTGCAGGCGGTGTTCTTCGCCGGGCGTCCCGCCGGCCGTGATCCTGACCGCCGAGCACGACGTGCTGCGGGACGAAGGCGAGCTGTACGCGATGCGGCTGGTCCAGGCCGGGGTGCCGGTCAGACCACCGCCGCTTCGCCGGGCAGATCCACGGCTTCCTCGGCCGGGTCGGCGTGCTGCCGGGCAGCGCCGACGGCCTGCAGTACATCGCCGGGCAGGTGGCCGCGGCGCTCGGCGCTGGACAGGCTGGGCCTGCGGGCTAAACGTGTCGCAGTGGATGAGCCCGCCGTCGATGATCAGCTCGGAGCCGGTGATGAACCGAGCGTCGTCGGAGCACAGGAACGCCACGCCCGCGGCGATGTCGTCCGGCTCTGGCATGTCCCCGAGCGGCACCCTGGCCTTCGCCTCCCGCACGAGCTGATCGGCCGGCACGCCCTGACCTCGGCTGTCTGCGCGATGTAGCGATCCCACAGCGGCGTGGAGACCTCGCCGGGGTGCACTGAGTTGCACCGGATCGCCAGGCGTTCGGTCGCGCAGTGCTGCGCGACGGACTTGGTCAGCTGCCGGACGGCCGCCTTGGCTGCCCCGTATGCGGTGGAGTCCAGGCGTGGCCAGCAGCGCCGCGATCGACGACATGTTGACGATCGAGCCGCCGCCGGTGTGCCGCATCGCCGCGATCCCGGCCCGGCAGCCGAGGAAGACGCTGTCGACGTTGACCGCGAAGATCTGCTTCCAGTCGGCCAACCTGGTGTCCTCCGGGCTGACCCGGTCGGCGGCCCCGGCGATGCCCGGCGTTGTTGACCAGGATGCTGACCGGCCCGGCCAGCTCGCCACCCGCTGCAGGGCCAGCGGCCACTGATCCTCGCTCGTGACGTCCTGGTAGAGGAATGCGCGCCGAGGCCGTCCGCGGTCTGCTCGCCCAGGTCGCGCTGCAGTCGGAGAGGACGACCGCCGCGCCCTCGGCCGTCAGCCGCGCCGCGATCGCCTTGCCCAGCCCGGAGGCCCCGCCGGTGACCAGCGCCACCCTGCCGTCCAGTCGCCCCATCGGATGTCCCCTCACCGTCAGTGAAAGATCGAGCCGCCGTCGACGTTGATCGACTGGCCGGTCATCGACGTCATGATGGTGAGGAACACGACCGCGGCGCCGATCTCCCGCGCTTCCTGCGGTCGCTTGATGAGCTGCCACTCGGTCACCATCTGCTCGGTGGTCAGGTGCCAGGCGGCGCCGACGTCGGCGATCATCTGGGTCGGGACCACGCCCGGGCAGACGGCGTTGACCCGGATGCCGAACTGGGCGACCTCCTTGGCCAGCGACTGGGTGAAGCCGATGACCGCGAACTTCGACGATGAGTAGTGCGCACCGCCGGCCACGCCGTCCTTGCCGGCGGCCGAGGAGATGTTGACGATAGCGCCCGCGCCGGCCTCGATCATGACCGGCAGCACCGCCCTCGATACCAGGAACGTGCCGCGCGCGTTCACGGTCATGATCCGGTCCCAGTCCTCGACCGGGAGGTCGGCGACGGTCGCCATGCTGATCACCCCGGCCACGTTGGCCAGGATGTCGATCCGCTCGCCCGCCGCGCGGACCGACCTGGACCAGCTCGGTCGACGGAGCCGGGGTCGGCCACGTCGACGGCTGAACGCCCCGGCCCCGCGGCGCCCAGGCCGGCCGCGGTCTGGCCGGGCCGTCTCGACGTCGAGGTCGGCCGCGATCACCCGTGGCCCCGGCCGCCGCCAGCTCCTGGGCCACGCCGCAGGCCGATGCCGCGGCCCGGCGCCGGTGACCAGCGCCGTCTGGCCGGCCAGCGGCTGCTCCCCACGGGGACGCGAACGCGAACGCGTCCGGCGGCAGGCCCGGCCATCAGCCGGCGTCCGGGTCGGCGTGCCCGCGGATCACCGGCAGCACCACGCACGACGCCATCCCGCGCGAGTGGTGTACCTCCTGGTTGGCGACGACGACGGTGGCGTCGGTGAAGAAGTTCTCCGCGCCGGAGTTGGTGTTGCGGTCGTACTGGGTGAACCACGAGCTGGTGATCTCGACCCGGATCCGGTGGCCGGGCAGGAACCGCACGCCGCATGCGTCCATCGTGAACTCGAACGGCACCGGCGTGCCCGGCTGCAGCAGCACCGGGGACTCGAACGACTCCCGGAACCGGGCCCGCAGGCAGCCCTTGCAGATCAGGTGCGCGCTGCCGTCCGGATGCACGTCGACCAGCCGGGCGTGCCAGTCGGTGTCGCGGGCCGAGGAGGACGCGTACAGCCGGCAGGTGACCCAGCCGACCACGTCCAGCGGCTCGGCTCAGCGGCTCGGTGGTGTAGCACAGGCAGTCGTCGCCGATCGTCGCGAGCCGGTCGTCGACCGGGCCCTCGCGCAGGTTCCACAGCACCCGGGTCGGGCTGGCCGGGTCGTAGCGGTACCGGTCGGCCGGCTCGTCGCCGGGCGGCTCGGGCGACAGCGCGCCGTCGCCGCGCAGGCTGTTGGCGTGGCCGCGGGAGTGGAAGTAGAACGGCACGTGCTCGGTCCCCGGCAGCGGCCAGCTGTCCTCGGCCCACCACTGGTTGGCGCCGATGACGAACACGTGCACGGGCTTCTCGCCCTCGATCCCGTTCGCCTTGCCCTTGAGGTAGCGGTCGAAGAACCGGGTCACGTAGTCGTCGAGTTCGATGACGGCGTGCTCGCCGAAGTCGACGCCCGGACAGCTCGCGCTGCCGGTTCACCCAGTGCGGCCACGGGCCGATGATCAGCTTCTGGTGCGCGGCGGCCTTGCTCGCCTGCATCGCTCGAAGTTGTCCGGCCCGCCGGGGAAGTTCATGTCCCACCAGCCGGTGATGTTCAGCGCCGCGACGTCCATCTCGGCGTGGTTGTCGTAGGCGCCCTGCCGCCAGAAGTCGTCGTAGACCGGGTGCTCCATCCAGTCGTCCCACCACGTCCAGCTGGCCCCGGCCCGCTCCGGCACCGACGACAGCGGCAGCGCGTCGTAGTAGTCCTGCTGCTCGGAGAACAGGTTCATGAACTCGGGCACCTGCCACGACCGCAGGCCCATGCCGAGCGCCCACTCCGTCACCGGCAGCAGGAAGCAGCCGCCGAAGATCGGCTCGTTGCGCCACATGGTGCTCGGCGGCGAGACGAACGGCACGATCGCCTTCAGGTGCGGCGGCCGCCGGGACGCGGCGTACCACTGCGTCTGGCCGACGTACGAGCCGCCGGTCATCCCGACGTTGCCGTCGCACCAGTCCTGGGCCGCGATCCACTCGATCGTGTCGTAGCCGTCGTCGGCCTCGTCGAAGTACGGCCGGAACTCGCCGTCGGAGTTGAACCGGCCGCGGGAGTCGGCGAAGGCGACGATGTAGCCGCGCTGGGCGAGCTTCTCGTAGACCTCGGACCGGGCCAGGGTCTTGTCGTAGCAGGTCCGGAGCAGCACGACCGGCAGCGGACCCGGCAGCTCGGGCCGCAGCAGGTCCACCGCCAGCTCGACCCCGTCGCGCATCGGCACCGCAGGTTGTGGATGATCCTGGTCGTGCTGGTCAGCCGGGGCGAGATCGGGCCGCGCGGTGGTTCGCCAGCGGCGGCTTGCTCGGCGGGCTGGTCGGCGAGGCTCACGTGTAATCAGCGGTCATGGCCGCCCCTTCCCGGAAAATCTCGCGGCTGGCGCCACGATCAGCACGTTAATGACGGCCGGGCGGCTCAGTCAGCGGACGCAATGTCGAAAACATCCCGGCAATGCTGCGACACCTGTCGGTGGTGCCAGCCTGGCCAGGAGTATGATCGTGGCTGTGTGACTGAGACTGCGGACGCTGTCGTGGTCGGGGCGGGCGTGATCGGCACCGCCACCGCCTTCGAACTGGCCAAGGCGGGACGCCGGGTCGTGGTCGTCGACCAGCTGCCGGGCCCGGGCCAGGGCTCGACCAGCGCGTCCAGCGCCGTCGTCCGGTTCAACTACTCCACCGCGGACGGCATCGCGGCGGCGTGGGAAGCCCACTATCACTGGCTGCACTGGGCGGATCACCTGGAGGCACGCGGACGGCGAAGGGCCGCTGGCCCGGCTCCGCCAGACCGGGATCGTCATGCTCGACGTGCCCGTCGTGCCGAAGGAGCCCGTGCTAGAGATGTACGACGAGATCGGCGTCCCGTACGAGGACTGGGACGCGGCCACGCTCGCGGCCCGGTTGCCGGGCATCGACACCGGCCGGTTCTGGCCGCCGAAGCGACTCGACGACGAGGCTTTCTGGGCCGAACCGGACGGCCAGCTCGGCGCGTTCTGGAACCCGGACGGCGGATTCGTCGACGACGCCCAGCTGGCCGCCGTCAATCTGGCCGCCGCGGCGCAGCGCCGCGGCGTGACGTTCCGGTTCCGCAGCACGGTCGTCGGGGTCCGCCAGGCCGGCGGCCGGGTGACCGGCTGCACCTGGCGGACGGCTCGGCGCTGTCCGCGCCGGTCGTCGTCAACGTCGCCGGGCCGTGGTCGTCCGGGCTGAACCGGATCGCGGGCGTCGGCGACGACTTCACGATCTCGGTGCGGCCGATGCGACAGGAGGTGCATCACGTCCCGGCGCCACCTGGCTACAACAACGGTGACCAGCTTGGCCCGGTGATCGCCGACCTGGACCTCGGGACGTACATGCGCGGCACGCCGGGTGACGGCCTGCTCGTCGGCGGGACCGAGCCGGAGTGCGAGCCGCTGCAGTGGCTGGACGCGCCCGAGGACGCCGCGCCCAATCCCACCTCCTCGGTCTACCAGTCCCAGCTCACCAGGGCCGCGCGCCGGCTGCCCGGCCTCAAGGTGCCGGGCACGCCGCGCGGCATCGCCGGGGTCTACGACGTCGCCAGCGACTGGACGCCGATTTACGACCGGACGGCGCTGGACGGCTTCTACGTGGCGATGGGGACCAGCGGGAACCAGTTCAAGAACGCACCCGTCGCCGGGCGGTTCATGGCCGCCATCGTCGACGCGGTCGAGAACGGCCACGACCACGACACCGACCCGGTGCGCTACCGCGGGGAGTACACCGGCCGCACCGTCAACCTGGGAACGTTCTCCCGCAAGCGCCCGGTCAACACCGCGTCCAGCGGCACCGTGATGGGCTGAGCGCCGGGCAGACAGCCGCGCGCAAGGAGAGCGAGCGTGCACCCGGACCGGATCGCCGACCTGCGCCGTCAGATGGCGGCCGCTGGCCTCGACTGCGTCGTGATGCTACCCGTCCGCGAACTGGCGCTACGTGTGCAGCTTCGCGCCGGTCGCCAACGAGCGGCTGTGCCTGCTGCTGGTGACCGCCGAGAACACGGCGATCGTGCTGCCGAACTTCGACGCCGAGGAGATGAGCGCGAGCGCCCCGGGCGCGCTGGTCTTCGGCTGGTCCGACCTGGAGGGGCCGGAGCGGACCCTGGAACGGGTGTGGGCGGCAGATCGGGGGCTCCCGCCTCAGCTCGATCGCCATCGACGACGGCATGCCGTACCTGTTCACGCGCATGCTGCTCGCCGTCGCCCAGCCCATGTCACAGCGGCTGCTGACGGTCAGCCTGCCCCGGTACCGCCTGGTCAAGGACGCCAGGCGGAGATCGAGGCGATCAGGACGACGGCCGCGATCATTGAGAAGTCGATCGCCGCGGCCGCGGCCGCGCTCGCGCCCGGCCTGTCCGAGCGGGACCTGGAGCGGGTCATCAAGACCGAACTGCTCGCCGCCGGCGCCGAGACGCTCGACTACACGCTCGTGCAGTTCGGCGCCAGCTCCGCGATCCCGCACCACCTGGCCGGGGACCAGGTCCTGGCGGCCAACGGCAACGTGCTGCTCGACATCGCGGTGACCCACGGTCAGTACTTCGCCGACATCACCAGGAACCTGTCCCTCGGTCCGCCGTCCGGCAAGTACGCCGAGGTCTTCGAGGTCGTCCGGTCCGCTCAGGCCGCCGGGGTGGCCGCTGCCGTGCCGGGCGCGACCATCCATGACGTCGACCAGGCCTGCCGGGACACGATCACGGCGGCGGGCTTCGGGGCGGCGTTCTTCACCCGGACCGGGCACGGCCTGGGCCTTGAGGTGCACGAGCCGCCCTCGGTCGTGGCGGGCAACACGCTGGTGCTGGAGCCGGGGATGGTCATCACCGTCGAGCCGGGGATCTACCTGACCGGCGAGTTCGGCGTCCGCATCGAGGACACGATCGCCGTCACCGCGACGGCCGCCGACCGGCTGAGTGCGTCGGACCGGGACGCTGATCGTCGCGGGGTGACGGCCGCTGGAGGCAGGCTGGGGCGATACCGGTCAGGCAGCACCGTCGCTGCGCTAATGCCGCCGGGGATCGTCGGGCAGCAGGTGCAGCAGCCGGGCTAGCTTCAGGCCGAGGTGGAGGGACAGCCGGTCGGTGCCGCTGGCCATGTTCATGCCAGTGAGCAGCTCGATCCGGGACAGCCGGTAGTACAGGCTGGTCCGGTGCACGTTCAGCCGGGCCGCGCTCGCCCGCGCGTCGCCGGCCGAGTCCAGGTAGATCTCGAGCGTGTCGACCAGATGACCGGCGGTGTCCTTCTCGATCAGCTGCCGCAGTCCGGCCGGCACCGCGTCCGGCGGCAGGCTGTCGAGCGGCAGGTGCACGAGCAGGCCGTAGATGCCGAGCTCGTCGTAGCAGACGACCTGGCCGAAGCCGGACACGGCGCTCGGCGACGCGCAGGCTCACGTCCGCGAGCGCGCAGGAGCTGTGCGCGGCTTCCAGCCCGCTGACCACCGGCCCGATGCCCACCCGGACCTCGGGCTGGGGCCGGGCGCGATCCGGGCCAGGCTCGGCGCAGAGCCGGCGCGCGTGACCGCGCAGGATCTCCGCCGTCGGCGGCCGGGGCGTCGCCGCGAGCAGCAGGCCGTGCCCGCCGGACCTGGTCACGGCGATGGCCTCCATCGGCATCAGCTGCCGGACGAGCCGCTGCAGGGCGAGGTCCAGCTCGGTCGCGGCGTCGGCGTTCCGGTCCAGCACCTCGGCCGCGACCCGGACCGCGAGCACCACGACGTGCCAGGAAGCGGGCAGCCGGCCGGTCGCGGTCAGCTCGGCGGCGGCGTGCGACCGCACGTTGGCGTCCTCAGACACCAGGTCACTCAGCAGGGCTTGTTCCTGACTGCGGCGCAGATCGCCGAGCAGCAGCTCGCGGTGCATGATCTGGCCCGCGGCCGCGGCCGAGTCCGTCGCCATCTGCAGCTCGTCGTCGGTGAGGGTGTACTCCGTCGTCGATCAGCCAGAGGTAGCCGAACAGCCGGCCACCGCAACGCACCGGCACGGCGACCCGGCTCAGCAGGCCGCGGTCGGGCCAGGACGGCACCCGGACCGGACCTTCGGCCTTGGCGATGCCGGCCTTCAGCACGTGCTCCAGCACGTCGGCCGGGATCTGCATGGTCAGGACGGAGGTGATCCGGGTCTGGTCTACCTGGTCGTGGATCCTCGTCATGCGCCGTGTGAACGAGCAGGTGCATGCGCGGATCGTCGATCGCCACTGGCCCGCTGCAAGCCGCGCGGCAAGCCCATCGCACACTGCCCGCAGCTCATCTTGCACGTACACCTCACATGGCCCATTCGACAACTGTCCGATCCATAGTGCCTCTTTGCCACCCAGGTCGGAAGCCCTGATGCAGTCGGTATCTACAGTCGGGAGAGGGCTGCACCGGAATTTTGCGGATCAGCGGAATCAGCGCACGACAGATTGGCGGCGATCGCATGACCATCGATTTCGGCCAGCGTGACCTGCGCGGCACAGAGCTTATTCGGCGCGGTCGAGGAGCATTTCCGGCGGTTGCACGAGCCTGCCTTCGGCCAGCCGAGCGCCGCGACCGATCCCGACCCGCGGCCCGACGGCGGCGCGATCGCGTTCACCGGAACGGTCTTCACCGAACTGGCCGGGCACGGCACGGCGCGGGTCTGCATGGCCGAGTCCGGGTCCGTGACGACGCTCA
Organism: uncultured Actinomycetota bacterium; assembly: GCA_963726425.1. Classification (GTDB taxonomy): domain Bacteria; phylum Actinomycetota; class Actinomycetes; order Streptosporangiales; family Streptosporangiaceae; genus JAJYUU01. Next base: position 570,317 of record CAVSCN010000023.1, read on the forward strand.
CCGACGGCCCCGGCGAGCAGCGGTACCCCCGGTTCTCGCCGGACGGCTCGCTGCTGGCCTACCTCTCGGACTCTGGCGAGGCGGGTGACTTCCAGCTGCGGATCCGCGACCTCGCGGCGGTACCGACCGGACTGTGGATGCAGTCTCCGGCGACCATCGAGTACCTGCAGTTCGGGCCGGACGGCAGCCACATCCTGCTGGGCGTGGCCGGGCACGGCGCGGATATGTCCGGCGGCGAGGGGTCCGGCACGACGGCGCGGGCGGACTGACGAGCTGCCCGACTGGATCCCGACAGCCGACGCCGGCCCGACGGCTGACGCCTGGCGGTCGGCGTGGGTCGTCGACGTCGCGACTGGCAAGGCCCGGCAGGTCAGCGCCGACGGCACGAACGTGTGGGAGGCGGCCTGGGCCGGGCCGGCCGCGCTGCTGGTGGTCACCAGCCCGGAGCCGGGCGAAGGGGCCTGGTACACGGCCCGGCTGTACCGGATCGACCTGGACAGCGGAAGCGCCGAACTGCTGTTCACGCCGGAGCAGCAGCTCGGCTGGCCGGCCGCGACGGCGTCCGGGGAGCGGTGGGCGTTCGTGACCGCGACCTGCTCGGACCGCTGGATCGTAGCCGGAGACCTGCACATCGCGAGCGCGACCGACCGGCGACGGCGTTGTCGTCGACACGGCGGGCGTCGACGTCACCTGGCGCGCAGTGGTTCGACGAGCAGCGCCTGGGTTACTTCGGCCTGCGCGGGCTGACCACCGTGGCCGGCGTCTACGACCACGCCGCGGGCAAGGCGCGAGGAGATCTGGTCGGCCGCCGAGACGTGCGGCGACCGTTATCCGCTGGGCCGGTTCCTGGCGGACGGTTCGGCCGCCGTCGTGCTGCACGGCTACACCCGGTATCACGAGCTCGCCTTCGTCCGCGACGGCGGCACCACGACGGTGGCGTCGCTGCGCCACCCGGGCGCGGACTACCTCGTGCAGCGTGGCCGGCACGGCCGAGCCGGTGCGCTGGCAGGCGCCCGACGGCTGGGAGATCGAAGGGCTGCTGTGCGTGCCGGACGGCCCCGGGCCGCACCCGCTGGTCGTGCATGTCCACGGCGGCCCGGTGTGGGCCTACCGGGATCGCTGGTCGATGGGGTACGTCTTCACGCCACTGCTGGTCAGCCGCGGCTACGCGGTGCTGCACCCGAATCCGCGCGGCAGCGGCGGGCGCGGCCAGGATTTCGCCCGGGCCGTGTTCGGCGACATGGGCGGCGCCGACACCTACGACTACCTGTCCGGCATCGACGCGATGGTCGAGCGCGGCATCGCCGACCCGGCCCGGATCGGCGTGACCGGCGGGTCCTACGGCGGCTTCATGTCCGCGTGGCTGATCACGCAGGATCAGCGGTTCGCGGCGGCCGTGCCGATGGCGCCGAGCACCAACTGGTACTCCCAGCACCACACGTCCAACATTCCCTTCTTCGACACGCTCTTCCTGGCCGACGAGCCGCGCGCCCGCACCGGCAAGTTCCTTGACCGCAGCCCGCTGCTGTTCGCCGACCAGGTCGTCACCCCGACGCTGCAGACCACCGGCGCGCTCGACCGGTGCACGCCGCCCGGCCAGGCGGTCGAGTTCCACAACGCGCTGCGCGAGGTCGGGGTCGAGTCGGCCCTGGCGATCTACCCGCGCGAGGGCCACGGCGTCCGCAACTTCCCGGCGCTGATCGACCAGTGCACGCGCATCGTGGGCTGGTTCGAGCGGTACATGCCGGCCTGACGGGCAGCGTCATGGCTGCCCGGGTTGTCGTCGTCGGCGCGGGGGCGGTGGGGCTGAGCTGCGCGTACTTCCTGCAACGGGCCGGGTTCGAGGTCACCGGTGCTGGACGCCGGCCCGGTCGGCGAGGGAGCGTCGTGGGGCAACGCCGGCTGGATAACGCCATCGCTGTCGGCGCCGATCCCGGGCCCGGCCGCACTGCGTACCGCGCTCGGCTCGATCGGCAAGCCGGACAGCCCGCTCTGGCTGCGGCCGCAGCCCGATCCTGGCTTCGCGCTGTGGGGCCTCAGCTTCCTGCGGCACTGCACCCGGGCCAGCAACGAGCGCGGGCTGGCGGCGACGGCGTTGCTGTCCCGGGACGCGTTCCGGTACTACGACGAGATGCGCGCCGACGGCGTCGCGGTCGACCTGGAGCGGCGCGGCCTGCTGTTCATCGCGCGGTCGGAGGCCGAACTCGACGCGGAGCTGGCTGAGCTCGGCCGGCTGCCGGCGCACGGCATCGCCGCGGAGATCACCCGGCTGTCCGGGCCCGAGTGCCGGGACCGGCAGCCGGTCATCGGCCCGGCGGTGGCGGGCGGGATCTTCCTGGCGACCGAAGGGCACCTGGACCCGCGCCAGCTGACCGCGGCCCTGGCCACGGTGCTCACCAGCCGGGGCGCCGTCATCCGCACCGGGGTGCCGGTAGCCGACTTCGTCGTCCGCGACGCCCGGGTCACGGCTGTCCAGGCCGATACCGGCCGCGACGGCCCCGATGGCCTCGCCGTCGACCATGTCGTCATCGCCGCGGGCGCGCTCTCGGTGCCGGTGACGCGCAAGCTGGGCGCCCGGCTCCCGATGACGGCCGGGAAGGGCTACAGCGTGTCGGTCGGCTGCCCGCAGCTGCCGGCCGCGCCGATGTACCTGGTGGAGACCAGGGTCGGCGCGACGCCGATGGCCGGGCGGCTCCGGCTGGCCGGGACGATCGAGTTCTCCGGCCTCAACAGCCGCCTCGACCGGCGTCGGATCGATTCGCTGGTGCACGCCGCCCGCGCCTACTTCCCGGACCTGACCTGGACCGACGTCGCTGAAGAATGGACCGGGATGCGGCCGCTGTGCCCCGACGGCCTGCCGGTCCTCGACCGCGTGCCCGGCGTCGCCAACGCGTATCTCGCGACCGGCCACTCCACGCTGGGCATCACGCTCGCCGCGGTGACGGGCGCGCATGTGGCCGAGTTCGTCCGCACCGGGACGCCGCCCAGCGCGGCGGCGCCGTTCCGGTTCCCCAGCTACGCCGGCCGCCCGCGCTAGCGACGGCCGCCCGGAAGGAGTGCCGACCATGTCCCGGCAGCTGACGATCGACGACTTGCTGGCCGTGCGCCAGCCCGCGGAGGCGGACATCTCGCCCGACGGCGCCAGCATTGCGGTCGTGGTTGCTGACGGCTACGGCGCGCAGGGCCGTAGCCCGGCCGTCCGGTTGTGGCTCGGCCCGCAGGGCGGCGATCTGCGGCAGATCACCGACGCCGACTGCGTAGACGGCGTGCCGCGCTGGTCGCCGGACGGCCGCGAGCTGGCGTTCGGGTCCGACCGCGACCACAGCGGCCGGATGTCGCTCTACCTCGGCCGAGGCCGGTTCGGGCGCCGTCAGCCCGCTGGCCGAGCCGGCCGGGTCCATCGAGGAGATCGCCTGGGCGCCCGACGGCGGTTCGCTCCTGGTGCTCGCGGCCGACCTCGGCCTGGACACCGCCGGGTCGCTGAACGCCGTCACGATCGAGGCGGCGGACACGCTCCCGCCCGACCCGGTGGTCGTGTCCGGACCGCCCGGCCTGCGGCGGCTGTGGCGCGTCGACCGGGCCACCGGCGCGATCAGCGAACTCGACCTCGGCGGTCGCAACGTGTGGGACTTCAGCTGGAACGGGGCCGGCACCCTGGCCGCCATCGTCTCGGCCGACCCGTCCGAGAGCGGCTGGTACACGGCCACCATCGCGGTGTTCGACCTCGCGGCTGGTCCGGCGCCACGGCTCGTGGCGGAATACCGGCCGCGGTGGCAGCTCGGCGTGCCCCGGCTGTCGCCGGATGCCCGTCAGCTCGCGTTCATCGAGGGCGTCTGCAGCGACCGCGGCATCATCGCGGGCGAGCTGATGCTGGCCGAGACCAGTGACGGCGGCGCCGAGCTGTCGGTCCGGTCGCTGGGCCAGGACAACGTCACGTACCTGGACTGGCGCGACGGCGGATCCCTCGTCTGCACGACATTGGCCGGCGTCGGCGCGACCATCGGCGTGATTGGTTCGGACGGCACAGCCGGCCCGGCCTGGCACGGCGACCTCACCGTGGGCTTCCGGCATCACGTCCGCACATCACAGGACGCGGCCGGGCAGCGCCTGGTCGCGGTCGCCGAGGGTGCAAACGCGCCGCCGGAGGCGTTCAGCCTGGCCCTGCCGCCGGCCGACGCGCCGGACCGGGCGCCGGGCGAGTGGACCCGGGTCAGCGCGTTCAACGCCGGCGCCGGGCCCGACCAGCCGCCGGTATGGGAGGCGGTGCAGTGGGCGTCCGCGGACGGGCAGCAGATCGAGGGCATCGTGGTGCTGCCGCCAGACCGGCCCGCCGAGGGTCTGCCCCTGGTCGTCCTCATTCACGGCGGGCCGACCGCCGCATGGACCTACCAGTGGTCGAACTTCGGCCTGCCGGGACTGTGGGCCACCGCGGGCTACGCGGTGCTCATGCCCAACCCGCGCGGCAGCGCCGGTTACGGCCAGGCATTCGCGCGGGCCAATGTGCACGACATCGGCGGCGGCGAATTGCAGGACACGCTGGCCGGGGTGGACGAGCTAGTACGGCGCGGGATCGCGGACGAACGCCGCCTCGGCGTGACCGGAGCCAGCCACGGTGGCTACGCGACCAACTGGGCGATCACCCAGACCGACCGGTTCGCGGCCGCCATCCCGATCGCCGCGTCCTGCAACCGGCTCAGCAAGTACAACACCGCGAACATCGGCTACATCGAGGAGCTCTTCTACGACCCGGACCCCTACGACCTGACCGGCAAGGTGCTGTCCAGGTCGCCGATCGTGCACGTGCGCAACGTCCGCACGCCGACCCTGATCGTGCACGGTGAGCTTGACCGGTGCGTGCCCGTCAGCCAGGCCTACGAGATGTACAACGGGATCGCGCGGCTGGGCACCGTGCCGGTCGAGCTTGTGGTGTACCCGCGGGAAGGGCACGGGATCGCGGAGCGTGCGCACCGGATCGACTTCTGGCAGCGCGCCCGGGCCTGGTTCGACCACTACGTGGCCGGCACTGCCCTGTCGCCGATGCCGCCGTCCTCACAACCACGGGCGCCGCACTAGCCCATGACGGTCCCGCTGCTGGCGTGCGGCGTCCGCAGCCGGGAGTAGTGACTGAGGTCGACGTCCAGCTGCGTGTGCGGGGCCCGCCAGACGACCGGGTCCGCGTCGTGGTCGCGGCCCGCTTCGCACTGGGTGATGATCGCGGTCATCAGCTGTCCGATGACCGGAGCGTTCTTGAACTGGTTGCCGCTGGTGCCGATCGCGACGTAGTAACCGCGCAGGGACGTGCGGTCGTAGACCGGGATCCAGTCGTCGGTGACGTCGTAGACACCGGCGATGCCCTTCGGCCGGGGCGGGACCGGCAGATCGGGCACCCGGCGGGCGAGCCGGGTCACCTGCGCGTCGAAGACGGCAGCGGTCACGGCCGGGTGGTAGTCGTCCGGGTCGGTCAGCCACTGCATCGGGTCGCACTCGGGCTCCTGCCCGCCCACGAGCAGCCCGCCGCCCGGCTCCGGGCGGAAGTAGGTGCCGAGGTCGCAGTCGCCGACGTGGGTGAGGCCGGTCAGCGGCTGCCCGATCCGCGGCGCGACGTGGTGGACCTCCTGCCGCAGCGGCCGGGTCGAGATCGCGAACTCGCCCCGCACCCCGGCCAGGTCGTTGACGTGGCCGGAGTGCGGGCCGGCCGCGTTGACCACGATCGGGGCGCTGATGACGTCGCCGGTGGCCGTGCGGACGCCGGCCACGCGCCCGGCGCTGGTCTCGATCGCAGCGATCGTCGCGCCCAGCACGAGCCGGGCACCCTCGGCCTGCGCCGCGTGCATCAGGTTGTGCGCCGCCAGCTGGGCGTCCTGCACGTAGCCGCCGTCGGGGGTCCAGAGGGCGCCGATCTCGCCGCTGGCGTCCGCCCAGAACTGCTCGTCCGACAGCGCCTTGGGCGGGTAGTAGCGGCCGGTGTCCAGGGCCGGGAACCGGTCCCGCAACTGCGCCGGCGACAGCACTTCGAACGGGACGCCGATGTCGGTGAACAGCCCGGTCACCCGGTTCAGCGCGAACGCCGGTGACTCCAGCACCAGGCCGCCCAGTCGGACGTAGCGGGCCAGGCCGGCCGGATCCTCGTGGCCCAGGAACTCACCCCAGCGCTCCCAGCTCGAACTTCGACTCCCAGGCGGCGATCACGCCCGCCCTGGTCGAGTAGTGAAACCTGATGACCGCAGACGACGCGCTGGTCGAGCCGGCGCCCACGGCCCGGTTGCGGTCCAGCACGGCGACGTCGAGCCCGGCTCGGGCGAGTTGCAGCGCGATGCTGCAGCCGACTACGCCGGCCCCGATCAGCACGGCGTCGGCGGACTTGGGCAGGGCGGGCTCGGTCACGCGATCTCCTTCAGCCGATGCGGTGTTCCCCGCTCGCGATGCTAAAGATCGATTGCGGAATTCGCATGCGACGAATGTCGTCATTGACACGGTTATGTTTCGACGACGGTTCACCGGTATTACGAATTAATCACCGCAGGCAGTGCTAGCGACAATCGTCGCAGTTACTTACGGCTCTCTGCCACTTTTGTAGCATGAGCGACTCTCACGCCAGGGCGTACGATTTCGTCACACAACTGCAAGACGCCGTTACCGCGAGATTTCGCTAAAGAAGTCGGCCTGAACGCCTGGAGCGCCGCTGCTCGGCCGACCCGCGCGCAGCTGCAGTACACACCTGAGGGGACTGGCCGAACATGACAGAACCTGACGTCCCGTCGTTTCTATCCCCGCATCTCGATCGCCGCCAGGCAATGCGGCTTGGGTTCGGCGCTGCCGCGCTCACCCTGCCCGGATTCCTTGCTGCCTGCGGCTCATCCGGATCTGGATCGCCCTCCGCCGGGTCGTCGTGGCGGCGGTCAAGCACTCCACCACCAACATCCCGAGCCTGACCTGGGGCATCGGCACGAGACACGATCGTCGGCCTGGACATCGCGACGGCCTTTGACGGGCACGCGATGTACGTCCAGCGCTGCGGCCTGGAGGGCCTGCTGGCTGCGACCAACCACTGACGCTGGCCCCGCTGCTGGCCTCCAGTTGGACGTACGACCCGGCCGGCCTGAAGTACGTGTTCCAGATCCGGCCGGGCGTGAAGTTCTGGGACGGCACGACGATGACCGCCGATGACGTGGTGTTCTCGCTGACCCGGCACATCGACGCGAAGGTCAGCTCGCAGATCGGCGCGTACTTCTCCAACGTCGACGTCGTGGGTGAAGACCGGCCCGGCCGAGGTGACGACCAAGCTCAAGCGGCAAGACCCGGACCGTGGCGAACTCGCTGGTGTTCGCGCCGATCCTGTCCAAGGCGTTCGTCGAGAAGATCGGCTCGGGACTCGGCTCGCCGGGCAGCGGACTGCGGATCATGGGCACCGGACCGTACAGATCAGCTCGTTCCCGAGCAGCACGTCCGCCACGGTGGAGCGGTTCGAAGGGTACTGGGGAGCCAAGCCGGCCGTGCAGAAGTGTGCGTTCACCTGCATCGCCGGACGCGCAGACCCTGCTGCTGGCCGCGCAGAGCGGCCAGGTCGCGGGCACGTTCGAAGTGCAGGTGCAGCAGGCCAGCAGCTGGAAGAAGCTGAGTACGGTGCGCACCTACTCCGCGCCCGGCATGCTCATGTTCTACCTGTCGTTTGACGTCAGCCGACCGCCGTGGAACGACATGCACGTCCGCAAGGCCGTCGCCTACGCGGCTAACACCGACGGTTACGTCCGCGCGTTCCTGGGCGGCAATGGTACGCCCGCGTCCTGCGTCGTGCCGCCGCAGCAGTGGGGCTCGGTGCTGCCGCAGGCGCAGGTGGCCAAGCTGTACGCGACCCTGCCCTCGTACCCGTACAGCGTGGCGAACGCGAAGAAGGAACTCGCCCAGTCGGCCTACCCGCACGGGTTCACCGCGAACAAGCTACTCATCCCGAACAATGCGCCCGCCTACGTGAACGCGATGGAGAGCCTGTCCCTCACGCTCAAGCAGATCGGCATCAATCTGCCGGTCGAGCAGGTGGGCGAGAACCAGTGGCTGGCTAACCTCTACGCGCACAGCGACACGATCGGCATCGTCGGCAGCGAGTTCGGGCCCGACTACGCCGACCCGGCCGACTACATCAACATCCTGTATCCGAGTGCGAACGCGGTGAAGAACAACTTCAACACCGCGAACTTCAAGGATCCGCAGGTCGACAAGCTGCTGGCAACAGGCCAGCACGTCCTCGTCGAACGCGGACCGCGGGCAGTACCTGTTCGAAGTGCTGAAGATCTCCCAGGAGCAGCTGCCCTACCTGGCGCTGTGGTGGCAGAACGACATCATGGCCATCCAGAAGACCTACGTCTACGAGAACATTCACCGGCCTCTACTACAACCAGAACTGGCTGAGCCGGATCTTCAACGCGACCTGACGTCCGGGACTAGCCTGGCCGCGAAGGAGCCCGACTGGTGACCACCGCGACGCTGACCAGCCCGATCGCCCCGCTGTCGACGCTCGATCCGCACGCGAGCCTGGACGACCTCGGGTTCGTCCGGGACTCTCGTGGGCGACGCGCGGGTCGTGGCGATCGGCGAGAGCACCCACTACACGCACGAGTTCTACCAGCTCCGGCACCGGCTGACCCGGTTCCTGATCGAGCGGCTCGGCTTCACCGCGATCGCGTTCGAGTCCGGGTTCAGCGAGGCGTTCGTGACCGACGAGTGGATCGGCGGCGGCCCCGGCCGGCTGGCGGACGTCCAGGCGGCCGGGCTCACGTACCTGTTCGGTGAGTGCGCCGAGATGGCCGACATGCTGAGCTGGCTGCGCGGGCTGAATGCCGGCCGGTCCCGGCCGGTGCGGTTCTACGGCGTCGACCTGCCGGCCACGTGCGGGTCGCTGCAGCCAGCCTTGCGGGCAGTCGAGCGGTACCTGACCGACGCGGATCCGGCCCGGCTGCCGCACCTCGCCCGGCTCCGCGAGCTGGCCGGCTCGTACGTGTCCGCTGACCCGCGCTGCGACGCCGAAACCAGGCGGGCGCTGCGCGCCTACTGCACGCGGCCGCAGTCGGAGCGGGACGAGCTGACCGGCTTGCTGGCCGACCTGACCGCGCGGTTCGACGCGGTGGAGCTGCAGTACCGCGAACGGACCGGGACGGACGACTACGACGTGGCCCGCCAGCACCTGCGGGTGGCCCGGCAGCTCGACAGCTGGCTGCGCGACAACGCAACGGCGGCCACCGGCGAGCACCCGTTCTTCGACATCAATATCCGCGACGCGTCGATGGCGCAGACCGTGAGCTGGGTCCTCGGACGCGAGGAGCGGCTGGTTATCCTCGCCCACAACCAGCACATCCAGCGCACGCCGTACGGCCTGTCCTGGCTGAGCGAGTCCGGCTCGGGCGGCGGGGCCAGCTCGCTTGGGCATCATCTGGACGAGTCTCTCGGTGACGACTACTTCGTGCTCGGCACAACGTTCGGCACGGGGGAGGTCGTCGGGGTCGAGGCGGGCCGCCCGTCGCCCGACGCCCCGATCTGGAACATCAGGGACGTCGTCCGGCAGCTGGGCCCGGTCGACCCCGACAGCATTGACGGGCTGCTCGCGGCCGCGCAGCCGACTCCTGGCCTGCTCGACCTGCGGACGCTCACCGCGGCGGACGCGGACCTGCTCCGCGCCCCGCGCGCGATGCGCGCGCTCGACCAGTACATCGACGTCTCCGTGACGGCGTCGTTTGACGCCCTGGTGTACGTGCCCGCGATCACGCTGTGGGACTCGGCGGCGATGCCGGTCCTGCTCCAGGACGAGCAGGAAGTCCCCGCTTCGTGACGAGCCCGCCTTCAACCACGGGAGCAAGACCTATAGCCATCTTCCGTCAACTGCCTAATGCCGGGGCAAGCGCTCCGATGCTAGCTTCACAAATGGGACGATCCCACCGCGCGACCGGCGCGTAACCGGAGGCGGCATGCGCAAACGACAAGTTTCGGTCTTTCTGGTCCGCCGCATCCTGGCCCTGGTCATCCTGCTCCTGCTGATCTCGTTCCTGGTGTTCGGCCTGCTGTATCTGGCGCCTGGCAACGCCATCCAGGTGCTGCTCGGCACCCACCCGTCCAGCCCGGCGATCATCGCCGCGCTGAATGCCAAGTACCACTTGAACGATTCCTTCATCGCGCAGTACCTGTTGTGGCTGAAGGGCGCGGTGCACCTGAACCTCGGCATCTCGATTCAGACCGGGCAGACGGTGACCTCATTGATCGGCAGCCGCATCGGCCTGACGATCTTCCTCGGCATCTACGCGTTCCTCATCTCCGTGCTCCTCGGCGTCCCGGCCGGGGTGATCGCGGCGATGCGCAACCGGAGCGTGGCCGACCGGGCCATCGTCGGTGTCAGCCTGCTCGGCGTCAGCGTGCCGGCCTTCGTCAGCGGGATCTTCCTGCTCTATCTGCTGGCCATCGATGTCGGCTGGTTCCCCGTCTACGGACCGGGGGGCGGGTTCGTCGACCGGCTGTGGCACCTGACGCTGCCCGCGTTCGCGCTGGCCTTCGGCGTGATGGCGCTGATCCTGAAGCTGACCAGAGCATCCATGATCACCGTGCTCGAGCAGGACTACATCGCGTTCGCGCAGGCCCGCGGCGTCGGGCCGGTCCGGGTCATCGTGCGGTATGCGCTGCGCAACGCGCTCGGCCCGATCATCACCGCCGGCGGCCTGATCCTCGGCGTGGTCATCACCGGGGCGGTGCTGGTCGAGCAGGTGTTCGCGCTGCCCGGCATCGGCACGCTCCTGATCACCTCGGTCGAGGCCAAGGATGTGCCGGTCGTGCAGGGCTTCACGCTGCTGGCCGCCGCGATCCTGATCGCGGCCAACTTCCTGATCGACCTCTGTTACCTCTTCATCGATCCGCGGATCACCGCAGGACGGGGCGCCCAGTGACCGTCATCACCGCGCCCGACACCGGCCTCCTCGCCGCCCCGCGCAAGCGCGGGCGGCGGCGGCCGTCGGTGCTGATCGCGTTGTCCATCCTCATCGTGTTGCTGGTGGTCCTCTGCGCGCTGGCCGGGGCGCAGATCGCGCCGTTCGGCGCGAACGCCCAGAACCTGATCGTGGCCACGCAGGCGCCGTCGGCGCATCACCTGCTCGGGACCGACGACTTCGGCCGCGACGTCCTGTCCCGGATCATCGTCGGCGCCCGGGCCGCCGTGATCGGGCCGGCCCTGATCGCCATCGGGGCGCTGGTCATCGGCAACGCGCTCGGCCTGATCGCCGGCTACTTCGGTGGCCGGGTCGACTACTTCATCATGCGGCTGTCCGACCTGGTCTGGGCGCTGCCCGGTCTGCTAATCGCCATCGTGGTCGTGGGCGTCATCGGCGGCGGCTACTACGTCGCGGTCACGGTGCTGATCGTGCTGACGTTCCCGGTCGACGCCAGGATCGTGCGCGGGGCCGCGCTGCAGCAGCGGAACATGCCGTACGTCGAGGCCGCGGTCACGCTCGGGATCTCGTCCCGGCGGGTGATGCTCCGGCATATCTGGCCGAACCTGCTCCCGCTGGTCATGGCCAACACGTTCCTGAACTTCGCGTTCAGCCTGGTGGCCCTCTCGGGCCTGTCGTTCCTCGGGCTCGGGGTGCCGCTGAACACCCCGGACTGGGGCGGCATGCTGGCCCAGAACCTGTCGCTGATCCAGCAAAACGCGATGGCCTGCCTCGGCCCGGCGATCGCGATCGTGCTGACCGCGACCAGCATGAACCTCATCGGTGACTGGATATATGAGCGCCTGTCGGACAGGGGACGTGCCCGATGATGACCCAGCCTGATCCGGCCGGCCCGCCGGCGCACGACGGGTCCCCGCTGCTGACGGTCAGCGGCCTGCGCATCTCCAGTCGGCTGGAGGGGATCGAGCGGGTCATCACCGTCGGATCCGACTTCAGCCTGGCGCCGGGCGAGACGCTCGGCATCGTCGGCGAGTCCGGCAGCGGCAAGTCCCTGACGGCCAAGGCGCTGATCGGCCTCCTGCCAACCGGCGTGCACGCCGACGGCGACGTCCTGTACCGCGGCGGCAACATCCTGACCATGCCCGAGCGGCAACTGCGCCAGCTCCGCGGGGCCGAGATCGCGATGATCTTCCAGGATCCGTTCACGATGCTGAACCCGCTGATGCGGTGCGGTGCGCAGATCGTCGAGCTGATCAAAGACGAACGGGGCCGGGCGCTCAGCCGCGCGGCTCGCCGGGACGAGGCAGTCCGGCGGCTGGCCGAGGTCGGCATCACCGATCCGGCGGTCGCCGACGCCTACCCGTTCGAGCTGTCCGGCGGCATGCGCCAGCGGGTCGGCATCGCCGCTGCCATCGCGCGCGACCCGCAGGTGCTCATCGCCGACGAGCCCTCTACCGCGCTGGACGTGACGACCCAGCGCGAGATCCTGGCCCGGCTACGCGAGGTGCAGCACGCCAGGGGCATGGGCCTCATCATGATCACCCATGACCTGCGGGTCGCGTTCGCGCTTTGCGACCGGGTGCTCGTGCTGTACGCCGGGTCGGTGCTGGAGACCGCGGCCGCCGAGCAGATGGAAGCCGAGCCGCTGCATCCCTACACGCTGGGTCTGCTGCTGTCCGATCCGCCGATCGACCGGCGGCTGTCGCAGATGGCCGCGATCGCCGGCTCGGTGCCGTCGCCCGACCAGGTGGCCGGCTCCTGCACGTTCGCGCCCCGGTGCCAGTGGCGGACCGAGACCTGCACCGAGTCGGCGCCGCCGCTGCGGGAAGTGGCGCCCGCGCGCTGGTCGGCGTGCATCCGGGTGGCCGAGATCGCGCCGCAGATGCAGGCGGCCAGGGGCGAGGCGCTCGCAGCACAGCTCGACCACGAGGAGACGGCCGCGCTGGCCGCCGATGCCGAGCTGCCGGGCGCCGTCGTGGTGGCGCGGGACGTGCAGAAGGTGTTCGGCGGCGACAAGCGCGAGTCCGGCCGTCGCGTGGCCGCGCTGAAGGGCGTCACGCTGGAGATCGGCGCGGACGAGGCGGTCGGCCTGGTCGGCGAGTCCGGCTCCGGCAAGACGACGCTCGGCCGCTGCCTGGTCGGACTCGAGACACCGACCGGCGGCACCATCCTGGTTAACGGCGTCGACCGGAGCGAGACGGCGAAGCTCAGCAGCGCGGACCGGCGGCGGCTGCGGCGGACCGTGCAGATGGTCTTCCAGGACCCGTACTCGACCCTGAACCCGGTCCGCACCGTCGGGGCTACCCTGGCCGAGGCGCTGACCGCTGCCGACGATCAGGTCCGCGACGTGCGCAAGGCCGTCGGCGACCTGCTGGAGCGGGTCGGCCTGCCCGCCCCGTACGCCGAGCGCAAGCCGGTGGCCCTGTCTGGCGGCGAGCGGCAGCGGGTGGCGGTGGCCCGGGCGCTGGCCGTGCGCCCGCGGCTGATCGTCTGCGACGAGCCGGTTTCCGCGCTGGATGTCTCGGTTCAGGCGCAGATCCTCAACCTGCTCACCGAGGTTCGCCGCGAGCTGGGAGTCAGCTACCTGTTCATCACCCACGACCTCGCGGTCGTGCGCCAGGTCGCAGAACGGGTGTATGTGCTGCGGCAGGGCGAGGTGGTGGAGCAGGGCGGCACCGGCGACGTGCTCGACAACCCGCAGCACTGGTACACCCGGATGCTGGTCGACTCGATTCCGAGCTCGGACGAGGCCTGGCTGGCGCAGGCGGCCGAGACTTCTGGCCTGGACACTACGGCCCTGGATGAGGAGCCCGCCCAGTCGTAACGCGCGCAGTCAATCCCCAGTCTGGCGGAACCAACGCAGTCGCCACCAACCACGGGTGCAAGGGAGAGTGAGCGTGGCCGCGAACGAATATGACGTCATCATCGTCGGCGCCGGATCGGCGGGCGCGACGCTGGCCGCCAGGCTGACCGAGGATGCGGCCCGCAGCGTGCTGCTGCTCGAACACGGCCTGGATTTCCGGTCCGCGCAGGCGCCGCCGGAAATGGTCAGCATCGACCCGTATCCGCTGGACGGCGAGGACTACCCGCCACCGCCAGACGCGAAAGTGTCGGACTACCACCACGCCGGGCTCATGGCGCGGAGGACCGAGGCACAGCCACCCACGTTCCTGTTGCGGGGCCGCGGTACCGGCGGGAGCTCGGGCGTCAACGGTCTGTTCGCGATCCGGCCGACGGTCGAGGACCTGGACGGCTGGGCCGCGGCGGGGGCGAGCGGCTGGTCGTTCGACGAGGTGCTCCCGCTCTTCCGGCGGATGGAGACCGACCTCGACTTCGGCACCGCCGACTATCACGGCAGCACCGGACCGATCCCGATCATGCGCCCGGCCGGGACGGACTTCCTGCCGGTGGACGACGCGTTCCGCGAGGCGGCGCTCGCGCTGGGCCATCCGTGGGCGCCCGACCACAATGCGCCGGGCGCGCACGGCCTGTCGCCGTACGCGTTCAACGGCCGGGGCGGGCGGCGGTTCTCCACCAACGATGCCTACCTCGAACCCGCCAGGGACCGTCCGAACCTCACGATCCAGGGCGACACGATCGTCGACCGCGTGCTGGTGGAACGGGGCCGCGCCGTGGGGGTCAGCGCGCTGGCCGCGGGCACGCCGGAGCAGTACCGGGCCGGCACCGTCGTGCTCTCAGCCGGGGCGGTGCACAGCCCGGCGATCCTGCTGCGTTCGGGCGTCGGGCCCGCCGCGGACCTGCGCGCGCTCGGCATCGACGTGCTGGCCGACCTGCCCGCCGGGGCCACGCTGCAGGATCACCCGCTGATCAGCCTCGTAATCCGGCTGCGGCCCGGCGCGCACGGTCAGTTGCCGGGCACCCGGCACAGCCGCTACTGCGTGCGCTTCGGACTCGGCCTCACCACCGAGCCGGCCGACGGGATGCTGTGCCTGCTCAGTCACGCTGACGCACCGGATATCTGCGAGATCTTCGGCTGGCTGAACCGGACGCTGTCGCAGGGCCGGATCCGGCTGGCGTCGGACGACCCGCGGCAGCACCCGGTCGTCGAGCAGGAGTTGCTGTCTGACCCGCGGGACCTCAGCCGGATGCTCGCGATGATCGCGCACATCGTGGAGCTGAGCAGGCACCCGGCGCTGGCAAAGGTGACCGACTCGGCCCGGCTGGCGCCCGGGCCCGCCGACCCGGCCGGACTGCCGCTGCTCGACCGGGAGGTCACCGAGGCCGAGCTGACCCAGTACGTGCTGGCCAACCTCTATGACGCCGCCCACATCAGCGGCAGCTGCCGGATGGGCGCCGCCTCCGATCCCGGCTCGGTCGTCGACGAGCAAGGCCGGGTGCTCGGGGTGGACGGGCTGCGGGTCGCTGACGCCAGCATTTTCCCGTGGGTGCCGAGCGCCAACACGCACATCAGCGCCGTGCTGGTGGGAGAGAAGATGGCCGACCTGATGCGAGGTGGATCATGACAGACATAGCGCCGCCGACCGCCCGGCTCCGGAGTGCATTCGGGTGGGAGCAGCACTGCTGCTTGCCGCTAGAAGCCGGGTGCGACATCGGGCCGCTCCGCCGGTACCGCGACGTTGGCGTCAGCTATCTGTCGGTCAACGTCGGGTTCGCGCCGCACGACATCGACTCGACGATGCGGGTGCTCAGCTCGTGGCGCCGTCAGGTGCTGCTGCGACCGGACGAGTTCGTGCTGGCGAACACCACCGCGGACCTGCTCGCCGCGCAGGAGTCCGGTCGCCTCGCGGTCGGCTTCGACCTAGAGGACACCAACCCGCTCGGCGGCGAGATCGGCATGGTTCAGGCCTACTACGACCTCGGCGTGCGGTCGATGCTGATGACTTACAACGGCGAGAACCTCGCGGGGTTCGGCTGCCACGCGCCCGACGACACCGGGCTGACCGACTTCGGCCGCGCCGTGGTGGACGAGATGAACCGGGTCGGGATGGTGGTCGACGCGTCGCACTGCGGCTACCGGACATCGATGGAGGCAATCGAGCGGTCCTCGAGCCCGGTGATCTTCAGCCACTCCTCGATGCGAGCGCTGTGGGACCACGAGCGCAACATCCGCGACGACCAGGTGCTCGCGTGCGCCGCGACCGGCGGAGTCATCGGGGTCAACGGCGTCGGCATCTTCCTGGGCGAGAACGACATCAGGGTGGAGACCTTGGCCCGGCACGTCGACTACGCGGTGCAGCTGGCCGGGCCCGAGCACGTCGGCATCGGCACCGACTACGTCTTCGACAGCGAGGACCTGAACCGGGAGCTGGCGAACAGCCCGCACTTGTTCTCCGAGGCCTACCGGCGCTGGGGCCGGATGGACTTTGTGCCGCCTGAGGCGCTGCCGCCGCTGGAGGCAGAGTTGGCCGGGCTCGGGTACCCGGAGGATGCGATCGCCGGCATCATGGGCGGCAACTTCCTGCGGGTCGCCCAGCAGGTCTGGCAGCCGCCCGCCCCGGCTGGTCCGTGACCAGTGCGATACCTGGCCGCAAGGAGGGCTAACTCATGACGACAACGCAGCTACCAGACATCAGCCCGGCCGGGTCGGCCGCTGACGACCCGGCTGGCCGGTCGCCGGTGACGATGGAGGCGTTGCAGACGCTGCGCCGGCCGGCCGAGGCAGTGATCTCCCCGGACGGACGATGGATAGCTTGCAGCGTCCTCGCCGCGCCGTGCACCGATCCGCCGCGCGGGCAGCAGGCGGGCCTGTGGCTGGTCGCGCCCGGCGCGGACCCGCGCCCGCTGACCCGCGGGCCATGGCTCGACTCGCTCCCGCGCTGGTCGCCGGACGGGCAGCGGCTCGCCTTCGGCTCCGATCGCGACCATCCCGGCCTGCTGTCGGCGTACCTGCTGGATGGCGACCTCGGTGAAGCCAGGCCAGTCGGCACCATCCGCGGGTCGTGCGAGGAGATCGCCTGGTCCGCCGACGGGCAGCGGCTGCTCATCCTCGCCGCCGATCCCGGCTCCGACCGGGCGGGCGCGCTGACGGCCACCCGTATCGAGGACCGCGAGGCCGCACCGTCCGATCCGAAGGTGACCCGGCCCGGGCAGGCGTGGCGGCGGCTGTTCCTGGTCGACGTCGCTGCCGACAACACCACGGGCGACACCACCACGGGTGACACCACGACCGAAGTCGGTCCGCCGGGGGAGAACGTCTGGGAGTTCGACTGGGACGGCGAGTCGACCGTGGTCGCGGTCGTCTCCGCCGGGCCGTCCGAGAGCAGCTGGTACGACGCGGCGCTGGTCAGCATCGACCTGCGGACCAGGGCCGTGACCGGGCGCTACCAGCCGCGGCTCCAGCTCTCCGGGCCCCGGCTGTCGCCGGACGGCAGCAAGGTCGCGTTCATCGACGGCGTGGCGAGCGATCGCGCGACCTGGCCCGGCGGCCAGGCTAAGGTCGCCGAGCTGACCGGCGGCGAGCTGGCCGCGCGGGATCTCGGCTCCGGGATGGAGGTCAGCTGGCTGTGCTGGCGCGACGACAGCACGCTGCTCTATCACGCCTGGGCCGGGCTGCGGTCCAGCTGCGGCACGCTCAGCCTGGACGGCACCGCGCACACGCTGTGCGCGAACCCGGAGACAGTAGGCGGCCGGGGCACGGCGCCGATTTCAGCTGATGCGGCCCGCGGCCGGCTTGCGGCCGTCCGCGAGTCGACCAACGAACCGCCCGAGGTCGCGCTGCTCGACCTGGCCGAGCCAGACCGCGGCTGGCAGCCGGTGACCGCGTTCAACGCCGCGCTGCGCGAGCTGGAGCTGCCGCGGTGGGTCGAGCGGCGCTGGACGTCCGCGGACGGGACCAGCGTCGAGGGCCTGGTGGCGCTGCCGCCAGGCCGGGACGCGGCCGGCCTGCCGCTGGTCGTGATCGTGCACGGCGGCCCAGTCTCAGCCTGGACGCACGCGTTCACGAACTTCGGGCACCCGCTGCTCTGGACAGCGGCCGGGTACGCCGTGCTGATGCCGAACCCGCGCGGCAGCCGCGGCTGGGGACCAGAGTTCGCCGAGGCCATCCTCGGCGACATGGGCGGCGGCGAGCTGACCGACATCCTCTCCGGCGTCGACGCGCTGGTCGCCGAGGGGCTGGCCGACACGAACCGGGTGGGCGTCTTCGGCGCCAGCCACGGCGGGTTCATGAGCGCGTGGGCGATCACGCAGACGAACCGGTTCGCGGCCGCGCTCCCGATGGCCTGCGTATCGGACTGGCTCAGCTTCCACCACACGACCAACATCGGGCGCTTCGACGAGCTGTTCGTCGGCGCGGATCCTTACGACGCGAGCGGCGCCTACTATGTCCGCTCGCCGATCATGCACGTGCGAAACGTGCGCACGCCGACCCTGATCGTGCACGGCGCGCTCGATCTGTGCACCCCGATCGGCCAGGCCGAGGAGCTGTACCGGGGTATCGCCGACACCGGCCAGGCGGAGGTCGAGCTGGTTGTCTACCCGCGCGAGGGGCACGGAATCAGCGAGCGCGCCCACCAGCTGGACTTCTGGGAGCGCGCCCGCGGTTTTTTCGACAAGCACCTGCTGGACTAGCCGCCGGTAGCGCTGGCGGCCGGTGCCTACTTCACCTGGGTCGCGTACCAGGCGGTCTTGCCGTGCCTGGTCAGCAGCGCGAGCACGTCGACCTTGTCGGCCTGCGCGCTGATGTAGACCTTGAGGATCCGGGCGGTGCCCGACGGCAGGCCCACCTTCACCGCGCGGCCCCACTTGGTCACCGCGGCGTTGGACTGCCGCGCGAACAGGCTCGCCGGGGCGCCGTCGCCAGTGAACCAGGCTGCCCAGAGGCGCCCGCCCTGGCCGCTGGTCAGCGCCGCGCCCGCGAACTGCCGCGTCGTGCTGGTCTTGGCCAGTTGCCGAGCCTTGCCGCCGCCGAGCCGGATCAGGTTGAGGCCGGTCGAGAACGGATAGTTGGTCTTGTAGAGGGCGTAGACGCCGGGCCGCCCCTTGCCGCGCCCGGTGACCGTGATCCGCTCGCTGACTACCGGGGTGAGCCCGTGCTTCTGCGACGCGGGCAGCAGCACCGCCTTGCCGGTGGCGGTGCCGTTCTGGTTCAGCCGCTGGGCGAAGACCCCCTCGTGCTTGCTGATCAGCGACTGATACGCGATGTAGGTCGCGCCGGTCTTGCCGTCTACGGCCAGGCCTGAGTTGTAGACGCAGCAGGCGGTCGGCGGGATCTCGTGCTCCGCCTGCCCCGCGTGCACCACAGTCAGCGAGAAGGAGCCGTCAAAGGCCACCCACGGCTTGCCGTCCGAGCCAATGGTCGCCGAGTCACTGCTGCTGGTGTCGGGAATGGCGGGCAGTGGCGGGATGTTGGCCGGCGCGGACCAGGCGCCGCCGCCGATCGGCGTCGTGGCGATGAACGTGCCTTCCGGGCTAGACGGCGCGTTCTTCGCGATGCCATTCCAGATCGCGAAGACGTGCCCGGCGTTCACGGTGGCGTCGGGGTAGGTCACGAGGAACTGACCGCCCGCGATCGTCCTGGCCTTCCGGACCGCCCCGCTGGAAGCGATCACCGTGTCGTGGATCGCGCTCTTGCCGGCGCCGAGGCTGGCCCAGATCACGTTGAGCCCACTGTGGCCGCCGCGGGCGAGGCCGATGTCCTGAATGGTGTCCGATCCGTTGGGCGTCACCTGCGTCCAGTGACCTGGTCCGCCCGCCGGTGCGGCCTCGGCAGTGCCGAGTCCGGTCGTGGCGAGCATCGTGGTCGCGAGCGTGGCCGCCGCCGCGAGCCCGGCTACCCTGGTGCTAAGCAAAGCAGAGCGCATGTATCCCCCTATGGGCAGTTTTCGGTTCTTCGCGCACTCACAGAAAGCGCGAGCAGAATTGCCTGCGGGCTAATGCCAGGTGATTAACGGATGAATGGCTAATGGCCGATCTGATTACGAGCGCCGCCAATCCGCTCGTGAAGCGGATGCGGTTGCTCGCTGACCGCAAGCACCGCCGGCGTGAGTCGGCGTACGTGGTGCACGGCATCCAGCCGGTGTGGCAGGCGGTCGAGGCCGGAGCCGGGATAGAGACGCTGGTAGTCGCGCCCGGACTGCTGCGACACGAGGGCGCGGCCGCGATGGTGACCGCGCAGGAGTCGGCCGGGGTCAGCGTGGCCCGGCTGTCCGACGAGCTGTTCACCCGGCTGGCCGAGCGCGACGGGCCGTCCGGTCTCGCCGCGATCGTCCGGTCGCAGCCACGCGTGCTCGCGGACTTGGCCGTCGGCGCGGGCTCGCTGTTCGTGGCGCTGCACGAGCCGGGTAATCCGGGCAACCTCGGCACCATCGTCCGGACCGCCAGCGCGGCCGGCGCGGACGGCGTGATCCTGATCGGGCCGTCGGCCGACCAGTACGACCCGGCCGCGGTGAAGGCGAGCATGGGCGCGCTGTTCACGGTCCCGGTCGCAGCCGCGGCTACGGCCGGAGAGTTCCTGGCCTGGGCGGCCAGCGAAGGTGTCCGGGTGATCGCGGCGTCCGGCCGGGCCGAGGCCGGGTACTGGGACGCTGACCTCACCCCGCCGTGCGCGCTGCTGCTGGGCAGCGAGGGCAGCGGCCTGCCAGCCGACCTGATCGAGGCAGCGGGCCTGCGGATCTCGATCCCGATGAGTGGCACGGCGGAGTCGCTGAACCTCGCGGTCGCCGCCGGGATCTTGCTCTACGAGGTCCGCCGCCGCACCGGCCTGCCGCCTCGTTAGCCATGCGCCGTTAGCCCTGCGCCGACAGCCTGCGCCGGCGGCGAGCGAGCCAACCTGGATCCGCCCCTAGACCGAGTGGCGTTCTAGTTGGCAGGATCGAGGTGGAACTTGCGGACTGCGAAGTATCGGAGGCAGGAGACATGGGCGGAGTGCAGACCGAGGTCGAGGCCGCGGAAGTCGGACTGGACCAGGGGCGGCTGGACCGGATCGGCAAGCACTTCGCCCGCTACGTGGACACGGGCCGGCTGCCTGGCTGGCTGATCACCGTCAGCCTGGCACGGCAAGCTGGCCTACGTCGCGACCCACGGGCAGCGGGACATCGAGGCCGGCCTGCCGGTCGAGCCGGACACGCTCTGGCGGATCTACTCGATGACCAAGCCGATCACGTCGGTCGCGGCGATGATGCTCTACGAGGAGGGCGGCTTCCAGCTCACCGACCCGGTCAGCCGGTACATCCCGTCCTTCGCGAACACCAGGGTGTTCACCGGCGGCTCGGACATCGCCTTCACCACCGAGCCGGTCACCGAGCCGATGCGGATCTGGCACCTGCTCACCCACACCTCCGGCCTGACCTACGGCTTCCACCGCGCGCACCCGGTCGACGCGATCTACCGCGCCCGCGGCTTCGAGTGGGGCAGCCCGCGGGACACCGACCTGGCCGGGATCTGCGACCTGTTCGCGGATATGCCGCTGCTGTTCCAGCCCGGTTCGGAGTGGAACTACTCGGTCTCCACCGACGTGCTCGGCCGCATCGTCGAGGTGGTGTCCGGGCAGTCGCTCGACGAGTTCTTCGCCGAGCGGATCTTCCGGCCGCTCGGCATGACCGACACCTCGTTCTGGGCCGGGCCGGAAGAGGCCGGCCGGCTCGGCGCGCTGTACAACCGCGTCGACGGCAAGCTGGGCCGGATCGACGCGATGGGCAAGGCCGCGCTGCGCGAGCCCGCCTACTTCAGCGGCGGCGGCGGTCTGGTGTCGTCGGCGGCCGACTACCACCGGTTCACCGAGATGCTGCTGCACCGGCCGGACAGCCCGGCCGGGGAGCTGGACGGCGCCCGGCTGCTCAGCCCGCGCACGGTCGCGTACATGACAATGAACCATCTGCCCGGCCACGCCGACCTGGACAGTTTCGGCCGGCCGCTGTACGCCGAGTCGGTCTTCCAGGGCGTCGGCTTCGGCCTCGGCTTCGCCGTCCAGCTGGACCCGGCGGCGTCCAAGACGCTCTGCTCGGCCGGCGAGTTCAACTGGGGCGGCGCGGCCAGCACGACGTTCTGGGTGGACCCGGCCGAGCAGCTCACGGTCAGCTTCTTCACCCAGTTCATGCCGTCGAGCGTGTACCCGATCCGGCCGCAGTTGCGCCAGCTCGTCTACCAGGCTCTGGTTGACTGATACGTGAATCGGCCGGCTCGGCCGATTCACGTATGCAGCGAGCGCGACAGAAATCTGGCTTGCATGTGCGACACGATCGCGGTGGTTCGACCTGGGTCGGTGCTGTTCGCGAAGAACTCTGACCGGGACCCGAACGAGTCGCAGTTCCTCGACTGGCAGCCCCGCCGCAGCCACGCTGCGGGTGCCAGGCTGCGCTGCACCTGGATCGAGATCGCCCAGGTGCGGGAGACCAACGCGGTGCTGCTCAGCCGTCCGTTCTGGATGTGGGGCGCCGAGATGGGCACGAACGAGCACGGCGTCGTGCTCGGGAACGAGGCGGTCTTCACCCGGCAGCGCTACGCCAGGTCCGGGCTTACCGGCATGGACCTGCTCCGGCTCGCGCTCGAGCGGGCGGCGACGGCGGGTGACGCGGTAGCGGTGATCACCGGATTGCTGGAGCAGTACGGGCAGGGCGGCGGCTGCGGGCACGAACGCCCGGACTTCACCTACCACAACAGCTTCCTGGTGGCCGACGCCAGCGGCGGCGTACGTGCTGGAGACCGCCGGGCGGCACTGGGCGGTGGAGCGGGTCGAGTCGGGCGCCCGGAGCATCTCCAACGGGCTGACGATCGAGCCGTTCGCGAGCAAGTACGGCGCCTATCTGAGGACCGCGGTGTCCGCGTGCAAGATCCGCCAGTCGCTGACGCAGCGCCTGGCCGGCGAGGCCGCCGGACCCGGTGACCTGATGGCGGCGCTGGCCGACCACGGCCGGGGCGGGGCGGAGCCGCGGTACTCGGTCGTGAACGGGGCGATGGCGGCCCCGTGCATGCACGCCGGCGGCGTGGCCGCCAGCTCGCAGACGACCGCGTCCTGGGTGGCAGAACTGACGCCGTGGCGAACTTCGCACTGGGCGACGGCCACCGCTGCGCCGTGCACGTCACTGTTCAAGCCGGTCCGGGTGGACAGCCCGCTCGACCTCGGGCCGCGGCCGTCGGACCGGTACGACCCGGCAGCGGTGTGGTGGCGGCACGAGGTGCTGCACCGGCGGGCGATGCGGGATCCGGCGGCCGCGTACCCGGTGTTCACCGCCGTGCGCGCCGCGGTGCAGCGACGCTGGCTCGCGGTGCCGCCGGATCCGGCGGAAGCCTTCGCCGAGGCGGACGAGCTGCTGGCGAAGTGGACCGCGGGGGTAACCGCCGAGACAGCGGGCCGGGACATGCGGCCGACCTGGGTCCGGCGCTACTGGGCGAAGCGGGCGGAGCGGGCGGAGCTGCCGGACTCCGGAGCCGGCGCGATCGGCTCGCTGGAGGCGCGCTAGCGGCGTCGCGGTGGCTCAGGTCACCCCATCGATGCCCGAACGGGGTCGCCGCTCGGAGCCGCCGATCAGGCCGACGAGGTAACCGCCGTCCAGTTCAGCCCGGACGGCCGCCAGCTGGTCGCTGCGTCCTATACGGGCGCGGCGGTGCTGCTGACCCTCGGCCCGGAACCCGGCGCAATCGAGATCCGGGGGATGGCCGGGAATCCTTACCGGCCAGCCCTGAGCCCGGGTCCGTCGCTGCGCGCGGCCACGTTCAGCCCGGCCTGGCGACCTGATCGCCTTCGGCGGCCACGACGCGATCGAGACCCGCCGCGGTTCGGCGCACGTGGCGACGACGGCGGGGGACCTGATCGCCAGCTTCCCGCACGACGACTACGTCAGCTCGATCGTGTTCTGCCGTGGCGGTCAGACCCTCGTCACCGCCAGCGGCACCCGGCTCACGGCGTATGACCTGGAGTCCGGTTCGGTCAGCTGGCGGCATAGCCGCGACGGGCTGATCTGGGTGGTGGCGGCGAGCCCGGACCTGACCACGCTGGCGACCGCGTGCCACGACCGCACCGCCCGGCTGATTGACGCGGTGACCGGGGGCGAGCTGGCCCGGTTCGAACACGATGGCCCGGTCACCGCCGTCGCGTTCCGGCCGGACGGCAGCGGGATCGCGACCGGCAGCTGGGACGGCTATGCGCGGGTGTTCGAGGTGCCCTGACCGGCGCGGCCACTCCGGCTATCCCGGCAGCCGCCCTGGCTAGCGCGCGCAGCCACACCGCGCAGTCGGCGGCCAGCGTGCCGTCCGCCAGGTCGGCGCTGGCCAGCAGGACCGCGTCGTGGGGTGGCAGCTCGATCCCCCGTCGCGGAGATGTTCAGTACGCACATCAGGCCGCCGGGCCGGCTGAACGCCAGCACCCCGTCGCCCGTGTCATGCCAGCTCAGCGCGTCGTCATCGAGCTGCTCGCGGGCCTTGCGCAGCCGCAGGGCCGCCCGGTACAGCTCCAGCACCGAGTCGCTGGTCGCCGTCCTGGGCGTCCGCCGCTAGCGGCCGCCAGGCGGCCGGCTGCGGCAGCCACGGGGCAGCCGACGCCGTCCGGGCCGAAGCCGAAGCCGCGGCGCTCCCGCCCGCCAGGGCAGCGGCACGCGGCAGCCGTCCCGGCCGCGCACCAGCGTGGCCGGTCCGCTCGTACACCGGGTCCGCGATGAGCTCGTCCGGGATGTCCTCGACCTCCCACAGCCCGAGCTCCTCACCCTGATAGACGTACGCGCTGCCGGGCAGCGCGAGCGAGAGCAGCATGGCCGCCCGGGCCCGCCGGGTGCCGAGCGCGAGGTCGGGGCGGCCAGCGTCGGGATGCCAGCCGCCGCTGGTGTCAGCGCGTCCGTACCGGGTCAGGTGCCGGGTCACGTCGTGGTTCGACAGCACCCAGGGCGCGGCCGGCGCCGATGCTCGTCAGCGTCAGCTCGATGACGTCCGCTGAGCTTGCCCGGCATCCCAGGCGGTGCCCAGGTAGTCGAAGTTGAACGCGGTGTGCAGCTGGTCGCCGGTCAGGTACGGCCGCAGCCTGGTGAGCGGCTTCAGCCACATCTCGCCGACGAACAGCCGCTCGCCCGGGTAGGAGTCGATGACCGCCCGCCACCGCCGGTAGATGTCGTGCAGGCCGTCCTGGTCCTCCCACGGCCTGCGGGCGTCCGCGGGGCAGGCCCGCGACGTCCGGCAGCGCCGGGTCCTTGACCAGGAAGTCGGCCACGTCGATCCGGAAGCCGTCGATGCCGCGGTCCAGCCAGAACCGCAGGATCGACTCGAACTCCGCCCGCACCTCCGGGTCGTCCCAGTTCAGGTCCGGCTGCTCGCGCGCGTACAGGTGCAGGTACCACTCGCCCGGGCTGCCGTCCGGCTCGGTGACCCTGGTCCAGGCGGGGCCGCCGAACATCGACGGCCAGTCGTTGGGCGGCTGCTCGCCGTCCGCGCCCGGCCGGGCCGGAACCAGAACCGCGCTCGCTCGGCCGAGCCGGGCCCGGCCGGCGACCGCCGCGGTGAACCAGGGATGGTGATCGGAGCAGTGGTTCGGGACCAGGTCGATGATCATCTTCAGGCCGGCTGCGTGCGCGGCCCCGATCAGCTCCTCGGCCTCGGCCAGCGTGCCGAACAGCGGGTCGATGTCGCGGTAGTCGGCGACGTCGTAGCCGCCGTCCGCCATCGGCGAGACGTACCAGGGCGTGATCCACAGCGCGTCCACGCCGAGGTCGCGCAGGTACGGCAGCCGGGCCGCGGAGCCCGGCCAGGTCGCCGACGCCGTCGCCGTTGCCGTCGGCGAAGCTGCGCAGGTAGACCTCGTAGATGACGGCGCTGTGATGCCAGGGCTCCCTGACCGGAACGGCCGGGTCAGCCACCCTGGCTGTCCGTCGGCGCGCGGTGCCTGCCGCCGACGGCCCGAGTCTCGTCGGCTGGCGGGCCGTTGGCCGCCGCGCCGCTGGTTGGCGGCTCGCCAGCCGGTGCGTCACCCGACGCGGCCGCGGTCGTCGGCCTTACGTTCCTTCCGGATCTGGTGCCACTTGTGCACGACGAGCACGACGAGCGCGAGGATCACCAGCAGCGGCGAGCAGGTCGCTGGCGTGCGAGAAGTTCTTGGATGCCTTGGCCCAGTCGTTGCCGACCGCGTACCCGGCCAGCGACAGCGCGGTGACCCAGATGGCGGTGCCGATGAGGTTGAACAGCGCGAACGGCCCGGCCGGCACCTCGACGAGGCCCGCTACCAGGCCGGCGAAGGCCCGGACCAGCGGGATGATCCGGGCAAGACCGCGACGGCCCAGGCTCCGCGGCCGGAGAAGAACCGCTCCGCCCGCTCGACGTCCTTCCTGGTCATCAGCACGTAGCGGCGGTACCGCTCCACCGCCGACCGGCCGCCCTTGCGGCCGATGCCATAGGAGGTGAAGGAGCCCGCGAGCTCGGCCAGCGTCCCGACGACGATGACCAGCGCGAGGCTGAGGTGGTGCTGATACGCCAGCACGCCGGCGAAGCCCGAAGGTGATCTCGGACGAGATCGGGATGCAGCACGCCTGGACGAAGGCGAAGATGACCAGGGCCAGGTAGCCCTCGTTGGTCAAGAAGGTCGTCATGGCACCCTGTTCTACCTCATCGCCGGTGGTCTGCAAGCCATCCGTGGTCTTATTCGCGGTCAGACCGCTGGTCGTATGAGTGTGCCCCGCCCCCTCGGGGAGGGCGGGGCACACTAGTGCCTGGCCTGCCGGACCGGGGGAGCCCGGCGGCCTGGCGGTTCCGGTCCGGCCCAGGGGGGAGGAGGCCGGATGCCGGAAGTTTTACCTGCCGTGCAGGACCGACGAGGTCAGCTGCGCCGCCTGACGTTCCCACTGCGCGTAGGCCGAAGGGGAAACCCGAGCGCTGCACGCCCTGCGCGGCCTGGTACAGCGGCTGCGACGCCCACGCCGGGTCGGTCGCCTGATAGCTGCGCAGGGCCTCGAGGAACTTGCCGGACGCGTAGGCAGGGTTCATGATCTGCTGCGGCGTGCCCCAGCCCATGTCCCACTGCTGCTGGAACAGGCCGAGCGAGTGGCCGGTGCCGTAGTTGAGGTTCAGCAGCCTCGACTCCTGCATGGCGGTGGCGACGGCGATGACAGCCGACCGCGACGCCCATCCGCTTGGCCAGCGCCTTGTGCACGATGGTCGCCGCGTTCGACGTACTGCGCCGGGGTGATCGGCATGACGTTCTGCGGGCCCGCGGTGGCGACCGGCAGCAGCCGGGCGGAGGCCGGGGCCGTCCGGCGGACGGCGAAGGCGGGGCGGGCCGTCCGGCCGCCCTGGGCGACGACTGCCTGGCCATGATGCGCTCCGGCCGGGTGCGCGGGCAGCGCGGCCGGATGGGCGGCCGGCCGCGCCCGCCGGGTCGGCTGCGCGGCGCGGGCGGTCGCGGCGCGGGCGGGATGCGCAGGGCGGGCTGGATGCGGGGCCCGGGCCGGATGAGCCGCGGGCCGCGGCTGCCCGAGCGTGGCGGGCAGGGCGAGCCGGCCGGCCACGACGGCGACGACGCCGGCCCGCAGGGTGGTGTCAGCGTGCGCGGGCACGTGCTGCACGGCGACCGGGGCCGCGTCCGGGGTGACGGCGACGCGCCCGGCCGGCGCGACCGTGGCCGCGCTGGCGGTGCCCGCGCCGGCCAGCACGAGGGCGCCGGACAGGCAGGCGATGGCTTTCCGGTGACGGCTAATGGTGCCGGTCAGTCGCTCTGCAGTGTGCATCGGCTTCCTTCCTGCGTGTCGTCTCCGCCCGGCCATGCTGGCCGGTTGGGGATGAGCGCGCCGGACGGTCGCCGGCATGCTTGCGCCCGCGCATGGGCGCGTGACGGGTTGGATGGTTACTGCCGCTCCCCGTGGATCTGGGAGGTATAACGCCAGTTCAGAACGGGCGCCATCCCGGTATGACGCTTGTCACTACCGGCCGGTAACGGGAATAGGACAGGGTTCTCGTGGCAGGCTGCCGGCCCTGGCCGGCGCTGTGCTGGCGCGAGGGTGACTACGGCATCAGGTAATGGTCCGCTGTTGTAAGAGCAGCACCAGACCACGACCTGATGCTGATTGCGAAACCGCGGGTCGCGCCGAACTGGCTAGGTGGAGTGCCAGTTGCCCGGCCTGGAGGTGTGCAGCGGCGCCCTCCCGGCCGCGGACGCCACCGAAGCCGGACTGACGAAGACGCTGCCCTGCGGGCCCGCCTGGACCGCCTCGTGCAGCGCGCTGCCCTTGAGGTATTGCGGCCAGGTCAGGAACCACTCGGTCCAGCCGTTGTCCCAGGTCCCTGCCTTGGTGCTGCCGGTGATCGTGACCGGGTCGCCGGGGACTTCCATCTTGTAGTACATCTCGGCGTCGGCCGGCGCCATGTTCACGCAGCCGTGGCTGACGTTGACGCTGCCCTGCTGGCCCACGGACCAGAACGCGTCATGCAGGTAGTCGCCGGTCCAGGTGAACCGCACCGACCACGGCACTTCCTCGCGGTAGCCGGGTCCCTTCATGAGCACCGGGTTGCCCTTGTCGATCGTCAGGTAGGTGCCGTTCGGCGTGGGCAGGGTCGAGCGCCCGGTGCTGATCGGCCAGTGCTGTAGGAGCTTGCCGTTCCGGTACAGGTTCATGTAGTGGGTGGCGGTGCTCGCGACCACGATCAGCGAGTCGCCGATCCGGAACGACTGCGTCAGCGTGTGGTAGCCGTACACGCCGGGCGCGCCCTCGACGCCGTTGAGGTGGCCGGTGAAGCTCACCGTCGTGTTCGCCGGCCAGTACGTCTGCGGCCGGAAGTCGAGGGTCTGATCGCCGTCCCAGTACCACGCGCCGACCACCGGCTTGGACGTCCGGATCTGCAGCGCGCGCTCGACCGCGGCCTTGTTCTTGATCGGCTGGCTGAAGTCCAGGATGATCGGCATCCCGACGCCGTAGGTCGCGCCTTGTCCCTCGAAGATCATGGTCTGGAACGTGCTGGACGGCGTCAGCGTCGTGAACGTGCTGGTCTGGGTCACGGACTGGCCATCCGGGGCCTGCCCGGTCGCGGTGACCGTGTAATGCGTGGACAGGCCGAGCGCCCAGGTGCTGTGCCAGGCGGTCGCGGTGCCGTTCATGGTCCCGGTCACCGGATCGCCGGAAGCATGCACTGAGACGTTGGTCAGCTTGCCGCCCGCGGCCGTCACGCTGATGCCGGCCCGCGGGGTTCACGTTCTTGCTGCCGGCTCGGGCGTGATCGCGATCTGCATCGCGGGCTTGGGGGTGGTCGCGGCTCGCGCTGCGCGGGCGCGGGGCGCGCCGTGGCCGTGGTGGCCGGCGCGCGCCGCCCGAGCAGCCCGCGACCAGCAGGCCGGCCATCGCGCACAGGACCGAGACAGCCGCGGCGACGGCGGGGGCGTTGGCTGCCTTCGCGCACGTCCGGCCTCCTTCGCCCGCAGTTACGTCGCCCGGCCGCAGTTCCCGGTCCGCCCGCGCCAGTACCTGTCGCTGGCCGGGCCCGCGCGCTGCTCTGCGAGCTGGCCGTTCCGCGCTGGCCGGAGCTGCCCGTAATGCGGCTACTGTCCAAGCCTACGTCAACGGGCGGGCCCGCAGCGGTGCCGTTCCCTGGAGTCTGGCGGCGTCGCCGGAGACGCACCAGTCCGATCGCGGCCGCCAGCGCTGCGATCGCGATCGCGATCCACGGGACGTAGTCACCGAGCCGGTCGTACAGCGTCCTGGACGACACGCGACGGCAGCGCCAGCCGGACGAAGAGGACGCCGCGGTAGCTCGAGTCCGCCCAGGCGAGCTGGCGGCCGCGATCGTCGAAGGCCGCCGAGTCGCCGGTCAGCGCCGCCTGCGCGACCGGCCTGCCGGTCTCGGCGGCGCGCACCGCGCCGAGCGCGGCGTGCTGCGCGGGCGCCCAGCTCGCCTGGAACGTCGAGTCCGAGGTCTGGTACAGGATCAGCTGCGCGCCCTGATCGGTGTCGACCCTGGACATGTCGGGGAACGCCGACTCGAAGCAGATCAGCACGCCGATCGTGAGTCGCTGGCCGCCCGGCAGCGTGGCGTGCAGGACATGCGCGCCGTGCCCGGCGACCATGTTCTGCCGCCGCGGCCTTGCTGATCTTGTCGAGCCAGCCGAGCGCGGACCGGAACGGGATGTACTCGCCGAAGGGCACCAGCCGGGTCTTGACGTAGGTGCCCTGGACGCCGGCGCCGCTCATGAGCACGGCCTGCTTGGACTTGGCCCCGGCCGAGTTGAGCGCGTCCTGGTTCAGCAGGATCTGCGCCCCGGCCGCCTTGGCCAGCGCTCTGGATGCTGGCCGCCATGGCCGGCCGGTCGGCCAGGTAAAACCCCACACTGCTCTCGCCCCACACGTACAGATCAGCCCGGTGCGCGTTGGCCGCGGTCAGCCGCTCGCTGGCGGCGAGCCGGGGGCCCGGCGGGTTCCCCGGCCCCTGCAGGCCCGGCTGCACGAGGGCGATCGTGATGTGCTGGCTGACCGGCGCGGCGCGGTGGCGGCGAAGATCACCGGGCCGGCCAGCGCCGCGACGAGCACGCCGGCCGCGCCGGCGATGCCAGCGGCGCGCGGCCCCGGCGGTGAGGATCAGCAGGATCCCGGTGTTGGCCGCGACCAGGGCGAACGTGACGAGCCAGACGCCGCCGACGGCGGCGAGCGCGAGCAACGCCGGATGCTGCCACTGGCTGGCCCCGAGCACCGCCCACGGGCCGCCGATGCCCTGCCATGACCGGATCCACTCGGTGACCAGCCACGCGCTCGGGACGACGAGCAGCGCGGCCGCGGCCCGGCCGCGGCGAGACGGGCGGCCGGGTGAACGCCCAGACCGCCAGCCCGACCGCGGTCCACAGGAAGCCGAGCACGATGGCCACCAGCAGGACGGCCGGGCCCGAGGTTGGGCGTCAGCCAGTACATGGCCGCGAGCAGGTAGCCGGTGCCGAACCACCAGCCGCGCACCGCGGCCTCGCGCCGGGTCGGCGCCGCGCTGCATCAGGGCCAGCCCGGGCACGAGCCCGATCCAGCGCGAGGAATCTCCAGGTTGGCGGCCGGGAAGGCCAGGATCGGGATGGCACCCGACAGCAGCGCGGCATAGCGGACGGGTTGCCCGAGTGCGCGCCGGATTCCCACCTTCCCTATTGTGCGGCCAGCCCGGACGGCTCGCTATCGGACCTGCGCCCGACGCCGGAGCGCACCGGTTCCGGCAGCAGCCCAGACCATCGCGCGCGACGGTGACCCAGCAGAGCACGGCCTCGGGCCAGCCGCCGAGCCGGTCGGCCAGCGTGGTCGTGACGTCAGCAGCGGCACCCTGGCCTCGATCTCGGCCCGCTGCCAGGTGCGGGTGGCGACCATCAGATCGCCGTCCGGCGCGATGATCGCGCTGACGCCCGTGGTGGAGGCGACCACGACGGCGCGGTCGTGCTCGATGGCCCTGATCCTGGCCATGTCCAGCTGCTGCAGCGTCTCGCCGGTCTGGCCGTCCAGCTCGAAGTCGGCGTCGTTGGTCTGCACCGCGAGCAGGTTCGCGCCCGCCTGCACCTCGGAGCCGACCAGCCCGTCGAAGCCCACCTCGTAGCAGATGACGTCGCCCGAGGCGGATCTTGCCGACGTCGGAACACCACGGCCTTGTGGCCGGGGGTGAAGTTCGTACGGCTGGAGGCTGGACGGCAGGTTGGTGATCTTAGCGAGGAGGCTGCGGAACGGGATCACCTCGCCGAACGGGACCAGCCTGCGCTTGTAGTAGGCGGCGACCGGGCCGCGCTTTGGCAGCCACAGCAGCCCGGCGTTGCGAATCGGGTCCTGCAGGATCGCGCCGACCAGGACGGGACGGTCGATGGCGGTGACCGCCGCGTTGATGGCCCCGTAGATGAAGGCGTCCTGGAACGGATCCTGGTCGGTGGAGTTCTCCGGCCAGATGACCAGATTGGGCGCGGCCGCCTGACCGCTCGCGCACCCGGGCGGCGAGCTGCTCGGTCGCGCTCGCGTGATTCTGCGTCACGGTGGTGGCCCGCAGCAGGTCGGGCAGGTTCCTGGCATGCGGCACGTCGCCCTGGATGGCGGCGACGACCGCGGTCGGCTGGCCTGCCGTTCCGGTATCTACGGGCAGCAGCGCTCCGCCCGCGGTCACGGCGGCGGCCAGCACCAGCGCGGCCGCCGCGGGCAGCCGCCGGCGCCAGCGACCCGCCGGGCCGCCGGCCGGTCCGAGCACCACCCAGGCCAGGCACGCCCCGGTCAGCGCGATCGAGGAAGGTCACGAACGCGGGGCCGCCGATCGCCGACCCAGCGGACCGCGGGCGAGGTCGCCTGGCTCATGACCAGCCGGCCCCACGGGAAGCCCTCCCACGGCCAGCGGCTGCGGACCGCCTCGCAGGTGACCCACCAGCCGGCCACCGCCACCGGCCAGGCCGCGCAGCCGCAGCAGCAGCCACTGGCCGCCGACCAGCACCGCGAAGATCACGGCGGACGCGACCGCGAGCGCGACCTACGCGTACCAGGCGACGTTGACCAGCCAGGACAGCAGCGGCAGGAAGAAGGCCAGGCCGAAGACCGCCCCGGCGGCCAGCGCGGTCCGCAGCCGCTGCCGCCAGAGCGAGATGACCAGCAGCGCGGGGCCGACCGCGGCCAGCGGCCAGAAGCCGGCTGGCGGGAAGCGCCGCGGCCAGCGCCACGCCACCGGCGACAGCGACGAGGAGGGCCTGCCAGCTGGCCAGCCGCGGCGCAGGCGAGCGGGCGCGCGCCAGTCGCGGCGGGGCTCAGGGCCGTGCCGGTGCTGGTGAGCCGCACTGTTCCTCCACGGGCCGGGCGCAATGTGCGCCTGCCTGCGAGCCTAGTCGCGAGCCGGACCTCCGGGGCGCTGTGCTGCCCGCTCGCCAGCGGGGCGCTCTTTATGCGGCGCCTACCCTCGTCGCTCGTACCTCGCTCCTCAGTCCAGGACGCCGCCGCGCCCCGCTGGCTCGCTCGGGCTCATCGGTGTCACATGACCCGGAGCGAGGCGACTTGCTTGGGGGCGGCTCGGTTCAGCCGTCCGCCGCGATCTTGCCCGGCAGGTGGCGGGCTCCTAGCCTGGGCGGCGGGCAGGACAAAGGCGTCGGCGGCGGATGGAGTGCGCGTGCTGGAAACCGGGAGTTTGTACTACACGGGCCTCGAACTGGACCGGGCGGGCATGCGGCGCTCAGATCCGGTTTGGATGCAGGCGCAGCGAGACCGACCGGATATCCGCCTCATCCCGCTCTGGTCGGATAACTGCCTGATCCGGGCTGGGCTGCCGGTGGTGCTGGCAGCAGACCAGGCCCGGCCGCTGATGGCGGCCGATCCGGTGTTCCTCGGCTTGTCCGCCGGGCAGCCGGTCTTCGCCGCGGATCTGTCCGGCCAGGACCGCGACGCCGCCCTCGCGGTGACCGGCGCGCAGGACGTCACCGATGTCCGGGCCCTGATCGGGGCGGTCAGCCAGGCCGAGGCCGGCCTGCTCGCTTACGCCCGCGGGCTCTTGCACTGGCAGCGCAGGCAGCGGTTCTGCGGTAGCTGCGGCGGGCGCTGCGAGTCGCGTGATGGCGGGCACCTGCGAGCGTGCGCCGAATGCGGCACCCTGCACTTCCCGAAGATCGAGCCCGCCATCATCGTCCTGGTCGAATTGCCGGGCGAGCCGCGCCGGTGCCTGCTTGGCCGGCATCAGGGCGCCGGACCAGGCCGGTACAGCACGCTGGCGGGCTTCGTCGAGATCGGCGAGTGCCTGGAGGACGCCGTCCGGCGCGAGGTGGCCGAGGAGGCGGGCGTCACCGTCGGGGCGGTGCGCTATCAGGGCTCGCAGGCCTGGCCATTCCCGGCGGGGATCATGATCGGCTTCCGCGGCGTCGCCGAGTCCGCCGACATCGCCGTGGATCAGGCCGAACTGATCGACGCGCGCTGGTTCAGCGAGGCCGAGGTGCGGACCCGGATCGCGGACACCGCGGCCGTGCCGCCGTACCGGCAGGACTCGATCGGACGGGCCCTGATCGAGTCCTGGCTCGCGGAATCGGCGGATCACACGGAGACCTGCGGATAAATCTCAGTTTGGTCGTCCGTGAGATTGCAGCTATCCACCGTGATAACGTCGTCACCGTCTGTTTCGTGGATTGCGCTGATTGCCCGGAATAATAGTGGGATATGACGGCGGAAATGGTGAAGATCCGTTATTCGGAGCTTCCCGCCGGCTTACACGTCACCGCCGAGCAGCACGGTGGCGACACGATCATCTACCTGCAGCCGGGCCTGACCCCGGCGCAGCGGCGGGCCGCGCTGATCCGGGTCCGGAGTCGTGCCCGGATGGGCCAGGGCCCCGACCTCACCTCCGTCAGCATGGCCATGGCGGTCAGCGCGGACAAGCTGCGGACCACGCTGCGCAACGGCGCGGCCGCCACGCGCGGGCATCCGTTGCTGCTGCTCCCGCCGCTGATCCTGCTCGTCTCCGGCGCGATCATCTTCGTGCTGATGTCGTTTGTGACGATGACCGTCCCCCAGCACGGCAGCGCGGGCGGAACGCAGACCCAGGTCGGCCTGCCCGGATCCGCGCACAGTCAGGACGTCGGCACCGGCGGGCGGCCGGTCAAGCCGGCCGTCGATCCCGGCTCGCCGGGCCTGGGACCGAGCGCCGCCGCCGGGCCGCCCGGCCCAAAGGACAGCCTGACGCCGTCACCGACATCGGCCCCCGTCCCGACGCCAACGACACCCGGGCCGACGTCGCCGGACCCGGTGATATCGGGCGAGCCTTCGCCGTCCGTGCTATCGGCGACGCCTAGCCCCGCCCCATCCCCATCGCCGACGCCTTCGCCATCGCCGTCGCAGGGAGGCACCTGCGTGCAGGTGGGCCCGCTCGGCCTATGCCTGCACTTCTAGCCGGCCGGGCCGACCGGCAGGTCGGCCCGCTCGGGCACTGCCTGCACTTCTAGCCCGGCCGGGCCGCGGCCCGGTAGCCTGATGGGCTGCAAGAGCGTTCAAGACGGCACATGCCTGCCCCTCGATACTGGGTGCAGTTGCCCAGATGACGAGGGAGTTTCAGTGAGTCGCCGTGGCTGGCTGCTGTTCGCCGCGATGGGTCTGATCTGGGGGATCCCCTACCTCCTGATCAAGGTCGCGGTCGGCGGGGTCGCGCCGCCTGTGCTGGTCCTTGCGCGGGTCACGATCGGCGCGGCGATTCTGCTGCCGATCGCGATCCGCCGCCGCGAGCTGGCGGTGCTGCTGCCCGTGCTGGCGCTGGCTCGTCGCTGTTCGCGGTGGTCGAGATCATCACGCCGTGGCTGCTGCTGACCGACGCCGAGACCAAGCTGTCCAGCTCGCTCAGCGGACTGCTGGTCGCCGCCGTCCCGATCATCGCGGCCGTGCTGGCCCGGTTCACCGGCAGCAAGGACCGGCTCTGTCCGTGATCCGCTGGACCGGACTGCTGGTCGGACTCGCCGGGGTGGCGGTGCTGCTCGGGCCCGGCGCGCCGCACGGCCAGACACCTCTCGGTGGCTCGAGGTGCTCGGCGGTCGCGGTCTGCTACGCGATCGGCCCGCTGATCGCGAGCCGGAAGCTGAGCCACTTGCCGTCGCTCGGCATGACCGCGGCCTGTCTGGCGTTCGCGGCGATCGTCTACTGCGCCGCTCGCGGCGCTGACGTGGCCGTCGGCGGTGCCCGCGGCCAAGGTGTTCGCTGTCTATCGCGGGGCTGGCCGTCATCTGCACCGCGATCGCGTTCATCGGCTTCTTCGCGCTGATCGCCGAGGTCGGCCCCGCCCGCGCCACGGTGATCACCTACGTCAACCCGGCGGTGGCGGTCGCGCTCGGCGCGCTGGTCCTGAGCGAGCGCATCACGCTCGCGATGATCGGCGCGTTCGTGCTGATCCTCGGCCGGTTCCGTGCTCGCCACCGGGGCGCGGGCCGCCGCCGGCTGCGCCGGAGACGGAGAAGCCAGGCGGACAAAGGGGGAGAAGCGGCAGGCGAGGTCATGGCGGCACAGCCCGCCGGGCCAGGCGGGTAGCCGGTCCGGGCGCCGGTTATCCGAACGCACTGCTTATCCGAGGGCACCGGATCGGCCGCGCCGCTAGACTCGCGCGAGTGATCGACCTCAAGGCTGCTCGCCAGGACCCTGACGCTGTCCGGGCCGCGCTGGCCAGGCGCGGCGCGGCGGAGGACTTCGACGCGCTGCTGGCCGCCGACGCCCGCTGGCGCTCGCTCACCGAGCGCGCGGAGACGCTGCGCGCCGCGCAGAAGAGTTCGTCCAAGGGCAAGCCGACACCCGAGCAGATCGAGCAGCTGCGCCAGCTGCGCGAGGAACTGGATCAGGCCCAGGACGAGCTGACCGCGGCCGCCGAGCAGCGGGACGAGCTGCTGGCCAGGATCCCGAATCTGCCTGACCCGACCGCCGCCGACGGCATGGACGAGGAAGACGCGCAGCTCATCCGGACCTGGGGCGAGCAGCCGAAGTTCGGCTTCGAGCCGCGGGACAGCACCGAACTGGCGTCGGCGCGGGGCTGGATCGACATGGCCCGCGGGGCGCGGCTGTCCGGCTCCCGGTTCGCCTACCGGATCGGCGACGTCGCCATGACCGAGATGGCGCTGTACCGGTACGTGATCGACAAGCTGACCGGCCGCGGGTTCCTGCTCGTGCTGCCGCCGATCATGGTGGGCGAGCGCGCGATGTACGGCACCGGGTTCCTGCCGACCGAGGAGTCGAACCTCTACCACCTGGAGAAGGACGACCTGTACCTGACCGGCACGTCCGAGGTGGCGCTGGCCGGCATCCACGCCGACGAGCGGCTCGAGGAAGCCGAGCTGCCCGCCCGGTACACCGCGTTCACGACGAACTTCCGGCGCGAGGCCGGGCGCGGCGGGCAAGGACACCAGGGGCATGTTCCGGGTGCACCAGTTCGACAAGGTCGAGATGTTCGTCTACTGCGCTGCCGGAGCAGTCGCGGGAGATCCACGATCAGCTGCTCTCCTACGAAGAGGAGATCGCGCAGGAACTCGGGCTGCCGTACCGGGTGATGAACATCTCGGTCGGCGACCTCGGCGCCCCGGCCGCCAAGAAGTACGACATCGAGGCGTGGTTCCCGGTGCAGCAGCGCTACCGGGAGATCACGTCCTGCTCGAACACGACGGACTACCAGGCCCGCAGGCTGAACATCAGGTTCCGCCGCGACGGCAAGCTCGAGCACGTGCACACGCTGAACGGCACCGGGCGCGACGGCGCGGGCGCTGCTGTCGATCATGGAGAACTTCCAGGACGAGCGCGGCACCGTCGCCGTGCCGGACGTGCTCAGCCGCTTCGGCGCGCCTGCCACCATCGGGACACCGCCGCAACCATAGCCGTCGGCCCTAAGCAGCCAGTACCAGTAGGCGCCGGCCGGCGGCGGCGGGGCGGGCGGTGCCGGGTCAGACAATGCGCGCAGCCGCGCCAGCAACGCGCTGCCGTCGGGCACGCCGAGCCCGGTGCACGCATCCCAGCCCGGCCCGGCGCTGGTACGCGCCGTTGACTGCCCTCGGTGATGTCGCGCAGCCCGTCCTCGGCGGCGCCGCGGCGAGCTGCCCGCGTACAGGGCGTCCTGCACCAGGCCCAGGTTGCCGGCCGAGCGACTGGACCAGCCTGCTCACCAGCGCGGCCCACAGCGGCGCGACCGCGCTGGTGCCGCCGATCACCGTCTGCTGCCCGTCGACGAGGACCTGGTAGCCGGTCGCCGGATCGGCGTTGCCCGCCACGTCCGGTACGCCGCGCCCCGCGCTGCCATCGGCCGGGCCCGGCGGGACGCCCGCGGTTGCCTGCCAGGCCGGAAGCGGGAACTGGCCGCTTACCCCGCCGCCGCCGGCTCCGCCGCCGCCGCCGTCGTTCCACACCGTCTCGGAGCTGATCACGCCGGTGGCGGGATCGGCCTGCAGACTCGTGCCGCCGCACCCGAGCGCGTGCGGGCTGGACGCGGGGAAGTCGACGTGCGGCTGGCCGTCGCTGACGCCGTCGCCACTGCCGTTGTCGCCCGATGCCACGCAGACGGTCACGCCGAGCGCGACCGCGTCGGCGATGGCCTGATCGAGCGCGTTCATCGACTGCGCCGTCCAGGAGCTCTCCGGCCCGCCCCAGCTGATGCTGATCGCGGCCGGCGTGGGCTGCGCGTGCGCGGCGTTGCTCACCGCGTCGAGGAAGCCCTGGTCGGTGTTGGGCGCGAAGTACACGACCTGATGCGCGCGCCGGCGCGACCGAGCCCGCGACTTCGATGTCCAGCAGCACCTCGCCGTCCGCGCCCTGCGGGTCCTTGCCCGCGACGTTGCCGGCGCCGTCCACGCCGACCGCCGTGACCGACGGCACGGGGATGCCGAGCCCGGAGAAGTAGCTGTCCAGGTCGGACTGGCCGAACCCGCCGCCAAGCTCGATGATCGCGATCGTCTGCCCGCTGCCGTCGGTGCCCGCCGGGGAACTGGTACACGCTGGCGACCTGCGGCGGAGTGTAGGAGACCTGCGCCGCCTCCGGGGCGGCGTACCGGTAGTGGGGCGCGGCCTGCGGCCGGTTGTCCAGGCCGAGCACGGCCTCGATGATGCCGTCGAGCTCGGCGGGGATCTGCAGGTCGCCGCTGCGGTAGCGGTGCCGGACCTGCGCCGCCGGCCGGGCTCGGGCTGGTCACGACGCTGAGCTCGGTGCCGAACGCGGCGGCCATCGCGCCAGCCGGCCCGGCCACGGTCATGCGGCGCGATCCGGGATCGGCGCCGGTGACCTCGATGCCGGGGTCGACGACGGTCAGCACCGCCTCGACCCGGTCCTGATCGGCGCGGCTCGAACCGTAGCTCTGGCGCAGCTCAGCGCGCGTGAGCCGGGCCGGGGGCCCGGCGGCGGTTCTCGGCAGCGCGGCGGCGCGACGGGTCACCAGCGTCACTTCGACCCGCTCCGCCGGATCGGCGGGTCCGGCTAACGTCGCGTCCGGCAGCGGGCGGCGCTCGCTGCCGGCCAGTCGTACGAGCGCGGTCCCGGTCATCGCGGCCTCCCCAGTTGCTCCCTGTCTTCAGGACAGAACGCTACCGGGCGGCCTCGATCCGCGCGCTGCACTGCGGGCAGTCGACGGGCGGCTCGGATTCGGCGATCGTCCCGCATTCCGGGCACACCAGCCGCAGCCAGCAGACCGAGTCGCCGGGCCGGTCATCTGCCCAGCGCGTCCGGCTGTCACCGGCTGCCTGCGCCGATCGCCGGTCGGGCGCGCCGCTGTCCGGTGCGGTCACGTCACGTCCTCGTCGCCGGCGGGGCGCGGCGATGTCGGCCGGACTGAGCGGCCTGCGCCGGATGCGCCCAGCCCCGCAGCCCGAACCGACCGAGCGCCCGGTCCAGCGGGGAGGGCGGCACGGCGAGCACCGGGCAGCGCGCGTGCGCGAGGCAGTACCGGCTGACGCCCGCGTGCAGCGCGCGGCGTCACCGGGTGCCTTCGGCCGGTGCCGATGACGAGCAGGTCGCCGGTTTGCAGGCCACCTCCACCAGGCTACGGCCCGGCTCGCCGCGGACTACCTGCGGTTCGATCGACACCTCCGGCGGTAACGCGCCGAACGCCGTCAGCAGGGCGGCCTGCAGCCGGCTGCTGGCCGCCTCGGCCCACAGGTCGCGCAGCACCGGGGACGGATGGCTTCGCTCGGCAAGATCACCGCCGGGCGGCTGCCAGACGAGGACGGGCAGCAGCGGCGCCTTGTGCGCACAGGCGAGCTCAGCCGCGTAACGCACGGCCGGGAGGCATCCTGGCGAGTCGCTAACGCCGACGATGACCCTTGACATGGCGGTCATGGCAGCGCTCCCTCCGTGGGCACAGGAGTTGCTCTACCTACCAGTAAACCTCGGTCCGCGAAGGGGTGCGCCCCGAGCTGCACGGATCGGAGAGCTGGTGCCGAAATGACCCCTAGCTCTTCGCCGTAACCGCGGTCACGGCTCGGCGTCGGGCACCGGCTGCTCGCCGGTTCCCGGCCGCGGCGGGCTCGGCGACGAAGTCGATCACCAAGGCGACCGCGAGGGTGACGCCGATGCCGACGGCGGCGCCGCCGAAGGTGTCCGTCAGGTAGTGCTCATGCCAGGCGACCATCCCGAACCCGACCAGTGATGCCATGCCCAGCGCGGTCACCGAGAGGACGACGCGCATCGACCGCGGCATCCGGGTGCCGGGCGCATTCGCGAGCTAGCAAGACCACCGGGACGGCGCCAGCGCGAACGCCGCGGTCGTGTGGCCGCTCGGATAGCTGAGCGAGCCGCCGAGCGTGCGGCCGACGACCGGCTTGAAGACAAACTCGGTGAGCCCGGACGCCACGATCTCGCTGCCCGCTACCAGTATCGCCGCGCGGTAGCGGCGCAGGCGAGGCAGCAGTAGCACAGCAGGACGGTCAGGAACGTGATCGCGCAGCGGCCCGCCGAGCTGCCGGATGATGTCCATGACGCGAGCATCTTGGCCCCGGCGCCCTGCTGGCCCGGCCGGTCCCCACGGGAACGGCAGCGCGTTCCAGACCGCGCTGTCCAGCCCGGTCGGCCCTCGAGCGGCGCCACCAGGATTCCGAGCAGGATGACCGCCAGGGCGCAGACCCCGATCCCGAGTCCGGTAGCCGTCCGCAGCCTTGGCGCTACGAGCTGCTCAGGCGACGGGCGCCGGCTGGGGCACAGGTTTCCTCATTCCGAATTCGGGTCCTGGAGGTCGGGTCATCTTACAAGCCGGTTCCCGGGACTCCCTGCATAAGGACATCCCGATGGCGGCTTGGCGCGGTATTCCGAAGCCGCATTGTCCGCCGCGTTTTCGCACTAGAGAGCGCGTTAATCCGGCACTAGGGTTGCGGCTATGGGCAGACTTGATGGTATTAGGGTGGTTATCACCGGCGCGGCCAGCGGAATTGGCGAAGCGACGACGCGGCTTTTCCTCGACGAAGGCGCGTGCGTCGTAATGGCGGACATAGAAGCCGACCGCGGCGCGCGGCTGGCGGCCGAACTGGGCGACCGGTGCCGGTTCCTGCGCACCGACGTGGCGGTGGAGGGCGCGATCGACGCCGCCGTCGACCCTCGCGATGACCGATTTCGGCGGGCTGGACTGCCTGTTCAACAACGCGGGCAACCCGGGCTCGATCGGCGGCATCGAAGAGATCGAGATGGCCACCTTCGACCGGACTGTCGCCATTCATCTGCGCGGGATGTTCCTCGGCATCCGCGCCGCGGCCCGGGTGATGCGCCCGGTGCGGCGCGGCAGCATCATCAACACCGCCAGCGTCGCCGGGCTGTCGGGCGGTTACGCCGGGCACGACTACAGCGCGTGCAAGGCGGCCATCATCCAGCTGACCAAGACCACCGCGAACGAGCTGGGCGAGGACGGCATCCGGGTCAACGCGATCTGCCCTGGTGCGATCGCGACCGCGATCTACGGCCGCGGCCTCGGGCTGGACGTGGAGACCGCGCAGCGGACCGTCGGCTTCATGACCGCCGCGATGAGCGAGGCCGCTCCGATCCGCCGGGCCGGCCAGCCCGCCGACATCGCCGAGGCGGCACTCTGGCTGGCCGGCGACGGCTCGGCCTACGTCAACGGCCAGGCGATTGCCGTCGACGGCGGCGTGCTGACCGGCCCGCTGCGGCGCAACCGGCCCGGCGCCGGGGATCCGCAGGCCAGGCAGGCGTTCCGGGACATGCTGATCCAGGCGGCCAGCCAGGAAAGCGCCCGCCAGGACGGTGCCAGCTAGAACGCTGCCCGCTAGAACGCTGCCCGCT
The DNA here is from genome assembly GCA_963726425.1 of uncultured Actinomycetota bacterium. GTDB lineage: Bacteria > Actinomycetota > Actinomycetes > Streptosporangiales > Streptosporangiaceae > JAJYUU01. Next base: position 611,815 of record CAVSCN010000023.1, read on the forward strand.
AGAACGCTGCCAGCCAGGACTGGGCAGCTAGCCGACCCGGCCGCAGGCCGGCCGAGATCCGGTCAGCCGAGTTCGGCGCCGGTCTCTGGCCGGCCGCCGAGCTTGGCCGATCCACTTCTCCTCGATCCGGCCGTAGCGCCAGACGAGCATCGCGCCGACCCAGGTGAGGATGAACAGGCCGACGATGGCGAAGCCGGCCGTGTTGATGTTGAAGTTGTACATGAAGCCCCAGAAGCCTGGTCCGCGCGGCAGCCCGTGGATCTCGCTGCGGGAGCAGGCTGAGCACCTCGATGCCGCCGATCAGGAAGCAGATCGCGACCGACAGGCCGGTGATCGTCAGGTTGTAGTACACCTTGCGGACCGGGTTGAAGAACGCCCAGCCGTAGGCCAGGTTCATGAAGATCCCGTCGGTGGTGTCCATCAGCGTCATGCCCGCGGTGAACAGGATCGGCAGGCACATGATCGCGTACCAGGGCAGGTGCTGCGACGGCCATGAACGCCGTCGTGCCGAGCAGGAGCGACCTCGGTGGCGGTGTCGAAGCCCAGCCCGAACACGACCCCGACCGGGTAGATCTTCCACTCCTTGTCGATGGCCCGCATCCAGCCGGCCGAAGAAGCGGTAGAAGAAGCCCGCGGTTGTCCAGCTGCCGCTCGAGCTCGGCCTCGTCGTACTCGCCGCGCCGCATCGACCGGAAGACCCGGACGATCCCGGCCAGGATCACCAGGTTCATCGCGCCGATGAGGAACAAGAACGTGGCCGAGATGAGGGTGCCGAACACGCCGCCGAACTGCTGCAGGCTGGAGTCGCTGTCGGACACGGCGCAGAAGACGGTCTTCTCGGCGATGATGATCCCGACGCCCATCGCGACCACGATCGTCGAGTGGCCGAGCGAGAAGAAGAACCCGAACGAGAACGGCCGCGGCTGGCCGGTGCCCTGCCGGTCGTGCATGCACCTTGCGGGTGGTGTTGTCGATGGCCGAGATGTGGTCGGCGTCGAAGGCGTGCCGCAAGCCCGAGGGTGTAGGCCAGCACGCTCACGCCGATGCCCAGGCCCTTGTAGTGGGCCGGGGACCACGAAGGCGATGAAGACGAAGAAGCCGATCGCGTGCAGGGCGAAGATCAGACCGTACATCGCCGTGACCCGGCGCCGCTCGACCGGGGACATCGCGATGAACGACGTGCGGACCATCCGGCCCATCCGCGCCGGAGGCGGCCTGGTCGCCTCGGTCACTGGTCGTCCCTCCGGGATGGCAGTCAGCACGGGGTCACTGGCACGCTAACCTGTATTGCACATTACTTGCAAGTACTTAGTAAGCCGCACTTGAGGGTGCCCGAAAGGCCGGCCGAGTGCCCGAGTACCGGGCGGACCTGGTCACACCGGGCCGCCGGCTTTGTATGTTCGGAGCAGCGCTGCTCGTCGGAAAGGTGAGCCAGATGACGGTGATCGTGGGGGCCGAGCCGCTCGCTCCGGCCGATGTGGTGGCGGTGGCCAGGGACGGCGCGCGGGTCGAGCTGGCCGCCGAGGCGCTCGACCGGGTCCGGGCCGGCCGCAAGATCATCGAGGATCTCGCGCGACGACTCCGAGCCGCACTACGGCGTGTCGACCGGCTTCGGCGCGCTGGCGACCCGGCACATCCCGGCCGAGCTGCGGGCACAGCTCCAGCTCAGCCTCGTGCGCAGTCACGCGGCCGGGTCCGGTCCGGAGGTCGAGACCGAGGTCACCAGGGCGCTCATGCTGCTGCGGCTGGCCACCCTCGCGACCGGGCACACCGGGGCCAGGGAGGAGACCGTCCGCGCGTACGCGGCGCTGCTGAACGCCGGCATCACTCCGGTGGTGCATGAGTACGGCAGCCTCGGCTGCTCCGGCGACCTCGCCCCGCTGGCCCACTGCGCGCTGGCCATCCTGGGCGAGGGCGTGGTCCGGGACGCCGCCGGCGAGCAGCGATGCCGGCCGCGGAGGCGCTCGCGGCCGCCGGGCATCGAGCCCGTGCAGCTGCGGGAGAAGGAGGGCCTCGCGCTGATCAACGGCACCGACGGCATGCTCGGCATGCTGGTGCTGGCCATCACCGATCTGCGCAGGCTGCTGACGGTGGCCGACATCACCGCCGCGATGAGCGTCGAGGCACAGCTGGGAACGGACGCGGTGTTCGCCGCCGACCTGCAGGAGCTGCGGCCGCATCCGGGCCAGGCGGCCGCGGCGGCGAACATGCGGGCGCTGCTGGCCGGACAGCGCGATCATGGCCAGCCACCGCGGCCCCGAGTGCACCCGGGTGCAGGACGCGTACTCGCTGCGGTGCGCGCCGCAGGTCGCCGGCGCGGCCCGCGACACCGTCGACCACGCCGCCCTGGTGGCCGGCCGCGAGCTGGCCTCGGCGATCGACAACCCGGTCATCACCAGCGACGGCCGGGTCGAGTCGAACGGGAACTTCCACGGCGCGCCGCTCGGCTACGTGCTGGACTTCCTCGCGATCGTGACCGCCGACGTCGCGAGCATGTCCGAGCGGCGGACCGACCGGTTCCTGGACGTCGCGCGCAGCCACGGGCTGAACGCGTTCCTCGCCGACGACCCCGGCGTCGACTCCGGGCACATGATCGCCCAGTACACCCAGGCCGCGATCGTCTCCGAGCTCAAGCGGCTGGCCGCCCCGGCCAGCGTCGACTCGATCCCCAGCTCGGCGATGCAGGAGGACCACGTGTCGATGGGCTGGTCGGCCGCCCGCAAGCTGCGCCGGGCCATCGACGGGCTCACCCGGGTGCTGGCGATCGAACTGCTCACCGCGGCCCGGGCGCTGCGAGATGCGGGCGCCGCTGATCCCAGCGGCCGCGACCGGCGCGGTGGTAGCCGCGCTCCGGGAAGCGACGCCGGGGCCCGGCCCGGACCGGTTCCTGGCGCCGGAGATCGAGGCCGCGGTGTCCTTCGTCGCCGACGGCCGGGCGCTGCGCGCCGCCGAGACGGTCACCGGCCCGCTCCGCTGAACAGCATCGCGCGGCCGCCTTGCGGTCAGGTCACCGCCGGGTTATCGGGCACTAATCCGCCGGTGAGCTGGCCGCCCTGCGGTCAGGTCACCGCCGGGTTATCGGGCACTAATCCGCCGGTGAGCTGGCCGCCCTGCGGTCAGGTCACCGCCGGGTTATCGGGCACTAATCCGCCGGTGAGCTGGCCGCCCTGCGGTCAGGTCACCGCCGGGTTATCGGGCACTAATCCGCCGGTGAGCTGGCCGCCCTGCGGTCAGATCACCGGCGGCCGGCCTGCCTTCGTCATCCGCCAGACGGTGCGCCAGGAGATCGCTTTGCGGTCGCCGGGATCGGTCCGCCAGCCCTCGGCGAAGCCCTTCAGCCAGGTCCGGCGGGCGCCGGGAGCGCGCTCCCGGACCATCGTGATCAGCGTCCAGTCGAGCAGGTAGACCGCCGCGAGCAGCCACGGGAGGTTGCGCCGGGCCAGCAGCACTCGGTTGCGGCCGTCCTGGCGGTACCAGAACTCGTGCCGCGCGTTCGCGACCGGCGGGTGGCACATCTGGGCATCCGCGTCGTATTCAAGGGTGTAACCGCGGTCCAGCAGCCGCCAGGCCAGGTCGCTCTCCTCGTGCGCGTAGAAGAACGTGTCCGGGAACCCGCCAGCCTCGGTGAACGCGGACCGCCGCACCGCCCAGCCTGCGCCGATGAACGTGGTCACCAGCGAGGAGCGGCCGTGGTCGCCCTGGCCCAGCCGCGGCGAGTGCCAGCGCATGCCCGGCCCGCCAGTGGGGTCCACGATCCGGAACGCGAGCACCGCCAGCGTCGGGTCGGCCGCGAACCGGCTGGCCACGTGGTCGGCCAGGCCGGGGTCGGGGAACCAGCCGTCATCGTCCAGGAACAGCACTACGTCGCCGGCGGCAGCCGCCACCCCCGCGTTGCGGCCGCCGGTGACGCCGCGGTTCTCCGGGAGCCGGACAGTGGTCACGTCCGACGCCACCGGGGGGAGGTCCGCCCCGTTCCCGACCAGAACCAGCTGGAGACCCTGGGCTCGCATCGGCGCGGTGCTTTCGATGGCGCGCTCAAGCTCCGCCGGGCGGTTGCCCATCGTGAGGATGACGCAGGACAGCTTCACGCGAGCCGCCGGGACGCCATGATCACGACCAGGTGCGCTACCACCATGAGCGCGGCCACGGCCAGGCATGCGAGCAGCACGATCTTGGTCGCGAGCAGTCCGCCGCGAGCCGCGTCGACGATCGCCGCGATCAGGACGAGCACCGACAGCTCGATGGCCTGGATGATCCGGTGGATCTTCACCACGCTGGCGGCCCGGCGCAGGCTGGCCAGGCCCGCGCCGCGCGGCTGCAGCGCCTCGTCGTCGTGCCCGCCGGACAGGCCGGCCGCCGCCCTGGCCACGATCACGTTGTCGGTCTCGGCCTTGACCAGCACGGCCAGCAGGGCGGCGAACAAGCCGGCGGTGACGTACCGGCCGGACATGGTGAGGTGGCCCTGCGCGCGCAGGCCAAGCCCGACGATCATCGCGGCGTCGCACAGGTAGTGGCCGATCCGGTCGAGGTAGACGCCGCCGACCGAGGTCCGCTTCGTCAGCCGCGCCAGCTCGCCGTCGGCACAGTCGAACAGCAGCCCGGCCTGCACCAGGATCACCGCGATGATCGCGGTCGCCAGCCCGCCGAACGCGACGACGACGCCCGCGGCTACGCCGCAGCCGATGAACGCGAGCGTCACCGCGTTGGGGGACAGACCGAGCCGGGCCAGGATCCAGGTGACGCGCGGGGACAGCTTGCGCATATAGAGCCGGCCGAACAGGTGCTCGTCGTTGACCCGCTCGACCACCCAGCGGGGCTGGCCCTCCGCCCGCACCTGGTCCATCGTGGGCCGGGACATGATCCTCCGCTCGCCGCTGCCGGTTTCCTGGGGAACATGGTAGGGCGCGCCCGGACTGTCCGGTGCCCGGCCGCAGGGGCCGGGCACCGAGCGTGTCATCAGGCGTAGCTGTGCGCCGGGTCCGGGTAGCGACCGCTCGCGACGTCGGCCACGTACCGGCCCGCCGCGGCCAGCAGGTCCGCGTGCAGGTCGGCGTACTGACGGACGAACCGCGGCAGCCGCCCGGTGGTCAGCCCGGCCATGTCCGGCCAGACCAGGATCTGCGCGTCGCAGCCGGGCCCGGCGCCGATGCCGACGGTCGGAATCCGGAGCTGCGGCCGAGACCCGGCGGCCCAGCTCGGCCGGTACCGACTCCAGCACGACCGCGAACGCGCCCGCCCGCTCCAGCTCGCGGGCGTCCGCCAGCAGCTGCTCGCCGGCGTCACCGCGGCCCTGCACCCGGCGCATGCCGCCGAGCACGTTCACGCTCTGCGGCGTCAGGCCGAGGTGGCCCATGACCGGGATGCCGGCCGTGACCAGCGCCCGGACCTGCGGGAGCACGCGGTTCGCCGCCCTCCAGCTTGACCGCCTGCGCGCCGCCTTCCTTGAGGTGACGGACCGCGTTCGCGAGCGCCGCCTGCGGCCCGGACTGATAGCTGCCGAACGGCAGGTCGGCGACGACCAGCGCGCGTCCTGGTGCCCGCGACCACGGCCCTGGTCATGCTGATGAGCTCGGCCATGGTGACCGGCAGCGTGCTGGCGTAGCCGAGGACCAGCTCGGCGCTGGTGTCACCGACGAGCAGCGCCCGGACCCCGGCCTGCTCGAAGATGCCGGCGGTGAGCACGTCGTAGCTGGTCAGCATCGACCATCGCTCGCCGCGGTCGGTCGCCGCCTGCAGGTCGGTGACGGTGATGCGCCGGTCGTCCGGCCAGCGGGCGGTGGGTGGCTGCGGAGCTGCGGCTGATTGGGGAACAGCGCTGGATTGCGGAGCTGTGCTGGATTGCGGAGCTGTGCCTGACTGTGTTCCGGTGCCGGACATGAGGACCTGCCTTCCTGGTCGCCACCACGATGGTTGGCGCCAGCTCCGATCCTCTCGCGGCGGGCTGGCCCCGTCAGTGCCGCTGGGGTGAGGACACCTGAAGCACGGTGATCTCGGCTCGCAGCCGGTCCGCGCGGTCGGCGTGCCCGCTCCGCGCAGTACTGGCGGACGGCCGTCTCCCGGTCGGCGATCTCGGCCCGCACGATCTCCCGCATCGGCCGGCCTCGGTCAGCTCTTTCCTGGCCACCTCGGTAGCGCCCAGTCCGGCCGCGGCGCCGGCGAAGTGCTCGCTGCCCGACGCCGGGGCGGGCTGCGGGCTCGCCGCCACGGCTTCGGCGTTGGCTATGGCGGCGAGCGCGGACCGCAGGGCCGAGGTGGCGACCTGGTCCCGGCCGCGCAGCGCGTCCCGCAGGGCCTGGCTGAGCCGCGCGCGGACGGCCCTCCCGCCGTCTTGCTGGCTGGTCACGGCGCCACCTTACGCAACTGGGGGGCGCTGCTGCCCGTTGCTTTTCAGGAGGACTCAGGCGCGGGGCCCAGCCCGATCGGGTTGACCCGGCGCGGGCCGCGGGTCGCGAAGATCCCGACCTGCCGCTGCTGCGCCCGCAGCAGGAACGGCACGTGCCGGAGGAGCGGCGGTCGGTCCGCGCCGCGTGGCCGGTGCAGCCAGGTGAGCAGCCAGGCGAAGTCAAACCCGGCCAGGCCGTCGAGGCCGCCGGCGAACTGGGGGTCGAGTTCGATCGCCGCTTCGGCGGCCGGGTTCAGCCGGGCCTGGATCGGCGTGTGCTCGGTGTCGGTGTACTGGCTGCGGATGACCCCGATGACGGGCAGGGGCACGGTCAGCGGCATGGCCGCCATGCTGCCACTACCTGGCGCCCGCTAACCTCGGCTGCATGTGGCGGCCCCGGCCCGAACTCGCTGATCATCCGGACCGGCTGCGCTGGAACGCTCGCTACGGCGGCGACTACGCGCCGTCGTTCCGGCCGCACCCGCTGGCGGCCCGGGCGCTGCGGCTGGTGCCGGCGGCCGGCCCGGTGCTGGAACTGGCGGCCGGGCCGTCGGGCAGCGCGCTGCTGGCGGCGACGATCGGGCACCCGGTCACCGTCGTGGACGTCTCCGACACCGGACTCGGCTTGCTCGCGGCCGAGGCCGCGCGACAGGACGTGGCCGACCGGCTGGCGCTCGTGCACGCGGACCTGGCGGCCTGGGACGCCGGGCCGGATCGGTACGCGCTGGTGCTGTGCACGAACTTCTGGGAGCGCGCGGTGTTCGACGTGGCCGCGGGCGTGGTCGCGGCCGAGGGCGTGCTCGCCTGGGAGTCGCTGACGGACGCGGCCCGGCAGCGCCGTCCGGAGTTGCCCGCGCAGTGGTGCCTGCGACCGGGGGAGCCCGCGTCGTTGCTGCCCGGACGGCTGTTCGACGTCATCGATCAGCACGACGTGCCGGGCGAGCCGGGCCAGCCTGCCGTGCGACGGCAACTGCTGGCCCGGCGACGCGGGCTCTCAGCTGAGGCGAAGCGGCACGCTGAGGCCGGCCGTAGGCCTGCCCGGCCGCAGCTTTCTCGCGGTCACAGCAGCGTGGTGACTGCCTTCACCTCGGTGTAGTTGTTCAGTACCTCGGCGCCCATCTCGCGGCCCCAGCCGGACTGCTTGTAGCCGCCGAACGGCAGTGACGCGTCGAAGACGTTGTAGCAGTTGATCCACACGGTCCCGGCCCGCAGCTTCTTGGCCAGCGCGTGGGCCTTGGAGATGTCCCTGGTCCAGATTCCGGCGCCCAGGCCGTACTCGGAGTCGTTGGCTTCGGCTGCGATCTGGTCCAGGCTGCTGAACGGGGCCGCGACGACGACCGGGCCGAAGATCTCCTCGCGGACGACCTTCATGTCCGGCCGGGTGTTCGTCAGCACGGTCGGCTCGATGAAGTAGCCGCGGTCGCCGAGCCGGCCGCCGCCGGCCAGCGCGGTCGCGCCGTCGGTCCGGCCGGACTCCAGGAAGCCAGAGACGCGCTGGAACTGCTCTTCGGAGACCAGCGGGCCCATCTGCGTGCTCGGGTCGAGACCGGAGCCGAGCTTGACCGACTTGCCCGGGTCGACGACCTCGCCGCTTGATCGCACATTCGGCCGCGAGCTGCCGCACGGCCCGCGGTACAAGCCGCAGGGCTAGGGCTCGGCCGAGCCGCCGGCGATGTCGAAGGACCAGAGCTCGCTGCTGACCGCGACCGGGGACTGGCCGCCGCCGGGGCCGTGGGGGTGATCGCCGCCGTGCTGGCCGTGGCCGTGCGGGTGGCCGGGGGCGCCTGCGCCGGCGGGCGAGCCGTGCCCGCGGCCGAAGGCGGGCGAGGTCCGCCAGGCCTCGAAGGCGGCCTCATCCCGCCATCGGGTCACCACCAGCCAGGTGTTGCGTTGGTCGGTGGGCCTGAGCAGTTCGAATCCCTCGAAGCCATCCTGGTCGTCGACCGCGCCGGCCCTGGCGGCGAAGCGCCGCGCCAGTTCGTCCCCGCTGTCGGCCGGCACGGTGATGGCGTTGATCTTGACCACAGTCATGTGGTCGATGATGCCATCTCGGCGCGGGCGAACCGGCCGGCACATCGGTCGGAGCAGAAGTACACGCGCTGGCCGTCGTGCTCGGCCGAGGCCGGCGCGTTCGCGGTCTCGACCTGCATCCCGCACACCGGGTCCTGGGCGTACCCGGACCCGCCGCCGAGCCGGTCCCGGTTGCGGTACAGCCAGTAGAGGAGCCCGAACAGCAGCCAGGAACACGATGTTCAGGTACGTCGTGTAGTTCCAGTCGAACTGCGCGGGCGCGATCACCGTCGGCCGGGTCGCGGGCACGAGGCCGGCCGCCCGGAAGAGCACCTCGGTGATCAGGCCGGCCGCCGCCATCACCGCCCAGAACGATCGCGAGCAGCCGCAGCATCAGCCGGGTGCCGTAGTAGCGCCGGTAGATCAGCAGCAGCGGGAAGGCGATCAGGTCGGCGAACAGGAACGCGATGACGCCGCCGAACGAGATCCCGCCGTGCCACAGCGCCGCCGCCAGCGGGACGTTGCCGATCGAGCAGACGAAGCTGATCATCGCCACGAACGGCCCGACGATCGCGTTCTCGACGCTCGTCCACCAGCCGTGCCCGGTCAGGAACAGGGCGTGCCAGGCCGGACACCGGCACCAGCACCGCGAGCAGGCCGGCGACGAGGTAACCGATGAGCAGTTCGCGGCGCAGCATCGTCAGGTCGCGACATGGTGTAGCGGCCGCGTCGGCCCAGCCGGCCCTCGACCGCAGCCGCTGGCGGAGCGGGCCTCGGCCGCGGGCACGGCGCGTGGCCGCCCTGATCGTGGTCATGGCCGGGCGCGGCGTGGCTGGGCGCGCGTGGTCCGGCGCGGCCTCGCCGCCGCGGCGCGGTTGCGGGCGCCCGTCACGGCGCGCCCGCGCAGCCAGAGCGCGCCCGCGGTCACCAGCAAGACGATCATGATGATGCCGCCGGCGAACTCGCTGACCGCGAACTGCCAGCCCATCAGCACGACGAGCACGATGCCGAGCTCGATGACCAGGTTGGTCGAGGCGAACATGAAGACCATGGCCGCCACGAAGTCCGCGCCCTTCGTGACCAGCGATCGCGCCATCGCGGTCGCGGCGTAGGAACACGACGAGGAGACCATGCCGTAGCCGGCGGCGCCTGGCCACCGCGGCGGGTCGGTGATCTCCCAGCTTGCGCTGCATCGAATCGCGGCTCACGAAAGCCTGGACGGCACCGGCCAGCCCGAAGCCGAGGATCAGCGGCCAGAGGGTCTCCCAGAACATGAAGAAGCCCTCGCGCAGCGCCCTGGCCAGGTCAAGCAGCATGCCAGTTCGGCCCTCCTCGGCCGCTGTCGCCGCTGCCGATAGATACTCCCAGGGGGTATGTTACCGGCCGGCGCAAGACCCGATCCGGCGGCTGTCCCGGCGCACGACCGGCCGCCGGCTGCCAGGATGTCCAGATGGCCACCGTCGTTGCGTTCCACGCGCACCCCGACGACGAGGTGCTGCTCTGACCGGCGGCACGCTCGCCGGGCTGGCGGCGCGCGGCCATCGGGTGGTCATCGCGCTGGCCTGCTCGGTGCCCATGGACGGAGCGGGCACCCGTGGCAGCGAGCGGCTCGACCAGCTGCGCGAGAGTGCGGAGATCCTGGGCGTGGCCCGGGTCGTGCATCTCGGGTACGCCGACAGCGGGCGCGGTCCGGTCCTGTACCCGGATCCGCCGGGCGTAGCCCGGTTCGTCCGGGCGGACTGGACGAGGCAGCGGCAAGCTCGCCGCCGTGCTGCGCGGCCGAGCAGGCCGACTTGCTGCTGAGCTACGATCCGCGCGGCGGCTACGGTCATCCCGACCACGTCAGGGTGCACGAGGTGGCGGCGCCCGTGCCGCCGGGCTGACCGGCGTGCGCGTGCTCGAGGCCACCGCGCCCGAGGGAGCTGATGAGCCGGGTGTTCACGGTGGTCCGGTTGCGCGCCTGGTGGTCCGGCACAATCCGGCCGAGATCCGGACCGGCTTCACGCCGCGCGCGGCCATCACGCACCGCGTCCCCGTGCTACCGGTTCGCGCGGCAGAAGCGCAAGCGCTGATGGCGCACGTCGCCTACACGACTTCGAGCGGCCGGTCGGCCCGGCTCGCGCGGATGCTGCTCGCCGCGCCGCTGCCGGTCTTCGCGCTCGCCCTGGGGCGGGAGTGGTACGCGGAACCGGGTGCACCGCCGGGCCCGGTCGGAGCCGACGTGCTGCGGTCTGCGGGCGGCTAGCCCGCGACGATCGGCTGCTGATAAACCCGGCGCACACTGCTGCCGAGGCGGCGGATGTCGGTCCCGTAGACGTGCACCGAGATCGTGGCCTCGGCGCCGATGTTCCGCACCCGGTGAATATCGCCCGGCGGCGCGAAACCAGCCACCTGACCGGCGCTGAGCTGCGCCGTGCCAGTGAGCGTGAGCCACCCGTCCGTGCCCAGCTCGAACTGCTCCTCGTGCTCGGTGCCCTGGATGACCCCGGCGACGCACCAGGTCACGTGATCGTGGACGGCGGTCTCCTGGCCGGGCCGCCAGACGAGCGGCCAGCACGGAGAACGACCCGTCCGGCTCGGCGTGCAGCAGATGACACCGGTAACTCAGCGGGTCGCCGTAGCGCTGCTCGGAGGTCAGGATCGCCGGGCTCGGCAGCCGCGGCCGGAGCGCCGTGGCGACCTGCCGGGTGGTGTGCGCCCAGTCGCCGGGCTGGTGGGTCGCCGCCCGGACGGCGGCCACGAGATTGCCGAGTTCGCGGCTCGGGGAGGGCCGGCCGCCCGCGACAGCGCTGTCTCTCGCGACGTTATCTCTACTTTTCATATAGGAATTATGTGGCATGCATGCTGCGCCGGGCAAGGGGTCCGGTCGGCTGACGGGCCCGGTGCGCCCCGAGGATCATGGAGACGTGACAGACTCCGGCCGCACTGGCCTGTTCGCGGGCCTCTTCGATCGCGGCGCCGCGCCCACCGGCGACGCGGCCTGGCTGCAGGCCATGCTGGACGCCGAGGCCGCGCTGGCGCGAGCGCTGGAGCGGGCCGGGCTGGCCTCCGCGGGCGCGGGCGCGGCCGTCACCGCGGCCGCTCGCGCCGACCAGTTCGACCCGGCCGAACTCGGCCGGCAGGCGGTGCTCACCGGCAATCCGGTGCCCGCCCTGGTTCGCGCGCTCAGCGCGAAGCTGCCCGCGGATGCGCGCGAGGCCGTCCACCGGGGGGCCACCAGCCAGGACATCATCGACACCGCGGCCATGCTGATCGCGCGGCGCGCGCTGGATGCGATCATGGCTGACTTGCAGGCGGCCGCGGATGGCGCGGCCGGCCTGGCGCAGCGACACGAGCAGACCATGATGGCCGGCCGCACGCTGCTGCAGCAGGCAGTGCCGGTCACGTTCGGGCTGGTCGCGGCCGGCTGGCTGATCTCGATCGACGACGCCAGCTCCGAGCTCGGCCGGGTCCGTGACACCGGGCTCGCGATTCAGTACGGCGGAGCCGCCGGCACGCTGGCGTCGCTCGGTCCGGCCGGGCCAGCCGTGACGGCGCTGTTCGCGGCGGAAACCGGGCTGCCGGAGCCGGTCCTGCCCTGGCACACCGACCGGCAGCGGATCCTGCGGCTGGCCGCGGCGCTGACCGGCGTGTGCGCCGCCCTGGGCAAGATAGCCAGGGACGTGACGCTGCTGGCGGAGACCGAGATCGGCGAGGTGGCCGAGGGCGCCGGCGAGCCCGGCCGGGGCGGCTCGTCGGCGATGCCGCAAAAGCGCAACCCGGTCGTGTCGGTGCTGATCCTCAGCTGCGCCCGGCGCGCGCCTGGCCTGCTCGCCACCCTCGCCGCGGCGACCGAGCACGAACTTCAGCGCGCCGCCGGCGCGTGGCACGCCGAGTGGGAACCACTGTCCGACCTGCTGCGGCTGACCGGCTCGGCCGCGTCCTGGGCGGCCGAGCTGCTGGCGGGCCTGCGCGCGGACGAGGACCGGATGCGCGCCAACCTGGACGCGGCCGGCGGCCTGCCGCTGGCCGAGCACGTCGCGGCTGTGCTCGCCCCGCGGCTCGGCCGGCTGGCGGCGCACGACCTGGTCAGGGACGCGGCAGTGGCCGCGGTCGCGCGCGGGCTGAGCCTGCCGGCCGCGATGCTGGCCGATCCGAGCATCAGCGCGACGCTCGCCAGCGCGGGGGTCACGCCCGGCGAGCTGGAGGCCGCCGTCGACCCGGCCGCCTATCTGGGAACGGCTGCGGAGTTCGTCCGCCGTGCCCTGACCGCACATCGCAACCGGGCCGCAGCAGAAAGGACGCGTGCGCAATGAACGACGAGGAGCGCTCGGCGGCGGGCATGCGCACCCGCCGGGAGGTGCTGGGAGACGCGCACGTAGACCGCGCGGTAGCGGGCACGACCGAGTTCACCGCGCCGTTCCAGGACTTCATCACCCGGTACGCGTGGGGCGAGGTCTGGAACCGGCCCGGCCTGAGCCGGCCGGAGCGCAGCATGATCACGCTGGCGATGCTCGCCACCCTCGGCCGGGATGAAGAGCTGGCGATGCACGTGCGCGCGGCGCGGCGCAACGGGCTCACCGAGGCGCAGATCGCCGAGGTGCTGCTGCAGGTGGCCGTCTACGCGGGCGTCCCGGCCGCGAACCGGGCGTTCGCGGTCGCGCGGGCAGTCCTCGACGAGCTGTCGTAGACCGCACAACTGTTCACTGGGCGGCAGATGCGTATATCGTTTCGGTAAAACCTTGAGGAGGATTGGCCTGAAGTGGCAGAGATCGTCACGCTCGCCGAAGCGATCGCAGCCGCTGTGCATGACGGGGACACCGTCGCGATGGAGGGGTTCACCCACCTGATCCCGCACGCCGCAGGCCACGAGGTCATCCGGCAGCGCCGCCGCGAGCTGACGCTGGTCCGGATGACGCCCGACATCATCTACGACCAGCTCATCGGTGCGGGCTGCGCGCGCAAGCTGATCTTCTCGTGGGCGGGCAATCCCGGCGTCGGCTCACTGCACCGGTTCCGGGACGCGGTCGAACACGCCTGGCCGGGTCCGCTTGAGCTGGAGGAGCATAGCCATGCCGGGATGGCGAACCGGTACCAGGCAGGTGCGTCCGGCTTGCCGTTCGCGATACTGCGCGGTTACCGCGGCACCAGCCTGGGCGAGCACACGGCAGGTGTCGCCGACATCACCTGCCCGTTCACCGGCGAGACCCTGACCGCCGTCAGCGCGCTGCGGCCCGACGTGACGGTGATCCACGCGCAGCAGGCCGACCGGCGCGGGAACGTGCAGTTCTGGGGCATCACCGGCGTGCAGAAAGAAGCGGTCCTCGCCGCGGCCAGGTCGGTGGTGACGGTCGAGGAGATCGTTGACTCGCTCGCGCCGACGCCGGGCGCCGTCGTGCTGCCCGCGTGGGCGGTCACCTACGTCGCGGCCGTGCCCGGCGGCGCGCACCCGTCCTACGCGCTCGGGTACTCCGCCAGGGACAACGGCTTCTATCTGGCCTGGGACGAGATCAGCCGGGATCGGGAGAAGTTCGCAGCCTGGCTGAGCGAGCACGTGTACGCGCAGGCGGCCGCGCTATGAGCGGGCCAACCGGGAATTACGGCCCGGACGAGATGATGGCGGTCACCGCCGCGCGGTCGCTGCGCGACGGGATGACGTGCTTCGTCGGCATCGGCCTGCCGAGCGAGGCCGCCAATCTCGCGCGCGCGGTGCACGCTCCGAACCTCGTGCTGATCTATGAATCCGGCACCATCGGCGCGAAGCCCGCGCACCTGCCGCTGTCGATCGGCGACGGCATCCTCGCCGAGACCGCGGACGCCGTCGTCAGCGTGCCGGAGATCTTCAACTACTGGCTGCAGCCGGGTCGGATCGACGTCGGCTTCCTCGGCGCGGCGCAGTTGGACCGGTACGGCAACATCAACACCACCGTCGTCGGCGACAGCTACGACCACCCGGTGGTGCGGCTGCCGGGTGCGGGCGGGGCGCCGGAGATCGCGGCCGCGTGCAAGGAAGTAATCGTGGTGCTGCGCCAGTCACGGCGTACATTCGGGCAGCGGGTGGACTTCGTGACCTCGGTCGGATACGGCGATGGCCCCGGCAGCCGGGAGCGCCTCGGCCTGACCGGCGGCGGCCCGCGCCAGGTGATCACCGACCTCGGTGTGCTGCGGCCCGACCCGGACACCCTGGAACTCGTCCTGACCGAGATCTACCCCGGCGTGAGTGTCGCGCAGGTGCAGGAGAAGACCGGCTGGGACCTGCGGGTCTCGCCCGGACTGGCGCAAGCCAGGCCGCCGGCGGAGGCTCGAGCTCGCCACGCTGCGCGCGTTGCGGGCGAGCGGGCCGGCCAGCCCGGCGGAAGGAGCACGCACATGACGACTGACGATCCGGCGGCCTCGGGCGGCGGGCTGGTGCTGCCCCGGTATGAGCAACCGACGGGCACCCACCCGCCGCTGCACTCGCCGGACTACCGCTCGACCGCGCTGCGCGCGCCCACCCGGCCGCTCGTGCCGCTGCCGCAGGGGCTGACCGAGGTAACGGGGCCGCTGCTGGGCGACGGGCTGGTGACGGCGCAGGACGCGGATCTCACTCAGGGCCAGTCCGGGCGAACCGCTCGGCGAGCGGATCATCGTCACCGGCCGCGTGCTGGACTCCGACGGCCGCCCGGTCCCGGCCACGCTGGTGGAGGTCTGGCAGGCCAACGCGTCCGGCCGGTACGCGCACGTGGTTGACCAGCACCCGGCGCCGCTCGATCCGAACTTCACCGGCGGCGGCCGGTGCCTGACCGATTCGCTCGGGGCGCTACCGGTTCGTCACCATCAAGCCGGGCGCCTACCCGTGGGGCAATCACCGGAACGCCTGGCGGCCTGCCCACATTCATTTCTCGCTGTTCGGCCGCGCGTTCACCCAGCGGCTGGTGACGCAGATGTACTTCCCGTCCGATCCGCTATTCCCGTTCGACCCGATCTTCAACTCGATCCCGGACCCGAAGGCACGGGACCGGCTGATCGCGAGCTTTCGACATGGACACTGACCGAGCCGGACTGGGCGCTGGCGTATCAGTGGGACATCGTGCTGCGCGGCCGGACCGCGACCTATTTCGAGCCGGGGGAGGAGCAGTGACCGCGGGACTCACCCCGTCCCAGACGGTCGGCCCGTTCCTGGCCATCGAGCTGCCGTGGCCGGACGGCCCGCTCGTCGTGCCGCCGGACACGCCCGGCGCGATCGTGATCACCGGCATCGTGCTGGACGGGGCCGGACAGCCGCTGCCGGACGCGCTCGTCGAGACCTGGCAGGCCGACCCGGACTCGCGGTTCGACCATCCGGACGATCCGCGCGGGGCGGCCCGGCCGCGCCGTCGCGGCGTTCCGCGGCTTCGGCCGCAGCGCCACCGACGCCGACGGGCGGCTACCAGATAGTCACGCTCCGGCCCGGCCCGCTGCCCGGCCCCGGGCGGCGGCACCGAGGCGCCGCATCTGGATGTCTCGGTGTTCGCGCGCGGGCTGCTCGACCGGGTCGTGACCAGGATCTACTTCGCCGACGAGGCCGACGGCGAACGCCGCCGACCCGGTGCTGCGCGTCGGTCGATCCCGATCGCCGGGAGACGCTGATCGCGCGGCCGGCCGACGGCGGACCCGGCGACTTCCGGTTCGACATCCACCTGCAGGGCGAGCACGAGACCGTCTTCTTTGATGTCTGACTGGCAGGCCTGGCCGGTACCGGTGGCGGCGGAGTTCGACCCGCCGCGGCGACGCGCCCGTGCTGTGCTCGGGAACTCCCTCGGCACCAGCACCGCGGTGTGGGACCGGCAGGTTCCTGACCTGCGACGAAGCTTCCGGTTGCTGCGGTTCGAGCTGCCCGGCCACGGCGCGGCGGCAGCCTGGCCGGGCCCGTACACGATCGCGCGACCTGGGCGGCGGCGTGCTCGCGCTGCTGGACTCGCTCGACGTCGAGCGCGCCGGGTACGCGGGCATCTCGCTCGGCGGCATGATCGGGATGTGGCTGGCGGCCGCACGCGCCGGACCGGATCGCCGCGCTCGGGCTGGTCTGCACGTCGGCCTACCTGCCGCCCGCCGACGGCTGGCGGGACCGGGCCGCTCCGGTGCGGGCAGAGCGGGATGAGCTCGAGTCTCCGCGCCGGTGATCGGCCGCTGGTTCACCGCCGACTACGCCGCCCGCGAGCCGGCGGTCGTCGGATCGGTGCGGGCGACGCTGGAGCAGGCCGACCCGGAAGGCTACGCGGGCTGCTGCGAGGCCATCGCGGCGATGGACCTGCGCGCCGAGCTGCCCGCGATCACCGCGCCCGACGCTGGTGCTCGCCGGCGACGGCGGACCCGGCGACGCCGCCCGAGCACGGCGCGGCGATAGCCGCGCGGATCGCCGGCGCGCGGCCTGCACGTGCTGCCGGACGCCGCGCACCTGGCCGCGATCTCGTCGGCGCGCCGCGGTGACCGAGCGCACTGCGGCGCACTTCGAGCAGGCGGCCGCGGCCGACCAGTTCTGGCGCGCTGAGCGCTAGCATGCGAGCGATGGCAACTTCTGCGCGCAGAGCGAACACATCGGGCGCGGACGGCGGGGCACCGCCGCCAGCCCGCGCAGCGGCGATGACGGCACGCGCAATAGCGACTTCGTCCAGTCGCTGGACCGTGGCCTCGCGGTCATCCGGGCCTTCGGCCCCGACCGGGACAAGCTGAGCCTGAGCGAGGTCGCCGCGAGCGACCGGACTGACCAGGGCGGCGACCCGCCGGTTCCTGCTGACGCTGGTGAAGCTCGGTTACGTCCGCAACGACGGCCGGGAGTTCTCGCTGCGGCCCGCGGGTGCTCGAACTCGGCTACGCCTACCTGTCCGGGCTGGCGATGCCCGAGATCGCGTCGCCGCACCTGGAGGAGCTGGTCGCCCGGGTGCGCGAGTCGTCCTCGATCTCGGTGCTCGACGGGCACCACATCGTCTACGTGGCCAGGGTGCACACCAAGCGCATCATGACCGTCGCGATCTCGGTCGGCACCAGGTTCCCGGCGTACGCCACGTCGATGGGCCGCGTGCTGCTGGCCGGCATGAGCGAGGAGGACCTCGACCCGGTACCTGGCGGAGGCCGAGTTCGAGCCGTTCACGTCGCGCACGGTCACCGATCCCGGCCGGCTCCGGGAGATCGTCGGGCGAGGTCAGCAGGCTCGGGTACTCGATCGTGGACCAGGAACTCGAGGAAGGACTGCGCGCGATCGCCGCCCCGATTCACGGCGCCGGGCGACACGGTGACGGCCGCCATCAACGTGTCCGCGCACGCCAGCCGCGTCAGCATGGCGTCCATGCGGTCCGATCTGCTGCCGGCGCTGCTGGAGACCGCCCGCCGGATCGAGGACGACCTCAGGTCGCAGGGCTCGAGCCGTTCAGAGCCGAGCCGTCTTGCGCTGAGCCGATTTCGGCGGTCAGCCTATCGCCCCAGACGTCCGGGCGACATCGACGATCAGCCGCAGCTTGGCCACCTGCTCCTCCTGCGTGAGCACGTTGCCCTCGACCGTGGAGGAGAAGCCGCACTGCGGCGACAGGCACAGCTGCTCCAGCGGCACGTACCTGGCCGCCTCGTCGATCCGCCGCTTGAGCACGTCCGGGTCCTCCAGCGCGCCGGACTTGGTGGTGACGAGGCCGAGCACGACCATCTTGCCCGGCGGCACGAACCGCAGCGGCTCGAAGCCGCCGGAGCGCTCGTCGTCGTACTCCAGGAAGAACCCGTCCACGCGCGAGCTCGCTGAACAGCGCCTCGGCGACGAAGTCGTAGCCGCCCTCGGCGGCCCAGGACGACCGGAAGTTGCCGCGGCACATGTGCGTCGTCACCCGCATGCCCTCGGGCCGGCCCGCGATCGCGCTGTTGACCTGCCGGATGTAGCGCAGGTGCAGGTGCTCGGCGTCCTCGCCGCGCTCGGCGATCTCGGCCCGCTGGGCCGGGTCGTTGAGATAGGCCAGGCTCGTGTCGTCCAGCTGCAGGTAGGTGCAGCCGAGCTCGGCGAGCCGCTGCACCTCGTCCGCGTAGGCGGCGGCCAGGTCGGACCAGAACTGCTCCATGTCCGGGTACACGTGGCTGTCGATCGCCGCCGGACCGCCGCGGTAGTGCACCATGTTCGGCGACGGGATCGTCAGCTTCGGCGTCGCGTCCCCGGCGACCGACTGCAGGAAGCGGAAGTCGTCGGCGAAGATCGTGTGGTCGAGCCGGATCTGGCTGCCGACGTGCAGCGCCGCGGGCGTGAACTCGATGCTGCCCTCGGCGTTGCGGAACTTCACCGCGAGGTTGCCCGGCGCCTTGCTGATGCCGCCGAGCTGGTAGATGAAGTCCATGTGCCAGGAGGCCCGGCGGAACTCGCCGTCGGTGGCCGTCTGCAGCCCGGCCTCGCGCTGCATGGCGACGACGCGCCTCGATCGCGGTGTCCTCGACGGCGCGCAGCTCGGCGGCGTCGAGCCGGCCGGCCGCGAAGTCCTCGCGGGCGGCCAGCAGGCCCGCGGGCCGCAGCAGGCTGCCGACGTGATCGGCGCGGAACGGTGGCAAGCTGAGCATGGCTTGTCCTTCTATCTCAGGGGAGTGGCAGGCCGGTGTAGTTCTCGGCCAGCGAGGTCGCGGCGGCCGCGCGACGAGTCGTGACGTAGCGCAACTGGGCGAGCTGCAGCTGCGCCTCCATGTCGTCGGCGCCCGGCGTGCGGTGCAGCATCGAGGTCATCCACCAGGAGAAGTGCGTGGACCGCCAGACCCGGTCCAGGCAGGTGGCGGAGTACGCGTCCGCTCTGTCCGGCTGCCCGCGGACCAGGCCGTCCAGCGCCGGGGCCAGGTGCGCGACGTCGGCGAGCGCGAGGTTCAGGCCCTTGGCCCCGGTCGGCGGCACGATGTGCGCGGCGTCCCCGGCCAGGAACAGCCGGCCGTGCCGCATCGGCGCGCTGACGAAGCTGCGCATCGGCGTGATGCTCTTGTCCAGCACCGGGCCTGGCTTCAGGTCCCAGCCGGGCAGCGCGAACCGCTCGCTCAGCTCGGCCCAGATCCGGTCGTCCGGCCAGTTCGCGATGTCCTCGTCGGGGTCGACCTGCAGGTAGAGCCGGCTGGTCGTCGGCCCGCGCAGGCTGTGCAGCGCGAAACCGCGGCGGTGGTGGGCATAGATGAGCTCGTCGGTTGACGGCGGGACATCGGCGAGTATCCCGAGCCAGGCGTAGGGGTAGTCGCGCTCCACGATCGTCAGCTCGCTGGCCGGGATGGCCGGCCGGCAGATGCCGTGGAACCCGTCGCAGCCGGCGATGGCGTCACAGCTGACCTCGTACTTGACGCCATCCTCGCTGGTGTAGCGCAGCACTGGGGTGTCGGTTTCCAGGTCGGCCACCGACGTGTCGGTGACGCTGAACTGGATCGCCGCTTCACCCGCGTCGGCGATGCGCCGGGCGATGAGGTCCTTGACGACCTCCGTCTGCGCGTACACGGTCACCGTGCGCCCGGTCAGCTCGCGAAAATCGAGGTGCCGGCGCTCGCCCGCGAACTGCAGGTAGATCCCGCCGTGCTCGATCCCCTGCCGGTCCAGCCTGCTGGCGAGGCCCGCCTCGCGCAGCAGCCGCACGCTCCCGGCCTCGAGCACCCCGGCGCGCTGGCGTGCCTCGCAGTACTCCCGGCTGCGGGTCTCGATCAGCACCGAGTCGATGCCGCGCAGCGCGAGCAGGTGCGAGAGCAGCAGGCCGGCCGGGCCGGCCCCGACGATGCCGATCTGGGTGCGAGTGCGCATGTTTCCTTTTGTGCCGTGGCGCTCAGAACGGATAGGGCGCGATGTCCCCGCGCACCGTGACCCAGCGGGTGTCGGTGAAGGCGTCCAGGTTGGCGGTGCCGCCGAAGCGCGCGCCGGTGCCGGACGCCCGGATGCCGCCGAACGGGGTGTTCGGCGAGTCGTCCACCGTCTGGTCGTTGATGTGCACGATGCCGGTCGGGATCTGGCGGGCCAGTTCAAGTCCGCGCATGACGTCTTTGGTGAGGATCCCGAGCGACAGGCCGTACTCGGAGTCGGCGGCCAGCTTGGCCGCTTCTTCCGCGCTGCCGAACCGCACGACGGGCGCCACCGGCCCGAATACCTCGCCGGCGTACGCGGGCATCGCGGGCGCGACGTCGGCCAGCACCGTGGGCTGGTAGAACAGCCCCTCGTAGGTGCCGCCCGCGGCCAGCCGGGCGCCCGCGTCGACGGTGCCGGTGACGAGCGCGTGCACCTTGTCGCGCTGGCGCTCGTCGATGATCGGTCCGAGGGCCACCTGGCCTGAAGCCGGGTCGCCCACCGGCAGGTGACTGGCCTTCTCGGCGAGCCGGCCGACGTAGTCGTCGTAGACCCGCTCGTGCACGATGTGCCGCCCGGTCGTCATGCAGATCTGGCCCTGGTGCAGGAACGATCCCCACGCGCCCGCCGAGGCCGCCTTGTCCAGGTCGGCGTCGTCCAGCACGATCAGCGCCGAGTTGCCGCCGAGTTCAAGGTGGACGCGCTTGAGGTGCTCGCCGGCCAGGGCGCCGACCTTGCGGCCCGGCCGCGGTCGAGCCGGTGAACGAGATGACGCTCACCCGCGGGTCGGTCACCAGCGCCTCGCCGACGTCCGCGCCGCCGGGCAGTACGTGCAGCAGCCCGTCCGGCAGCCCGGCCTCTTCGAAGATCCGGGCGAGCACGACCCCGCCGCAGACGGCGGTGCGCGGGTCTGGCTTGAGCACCACCGCGTTGCCCAGCGCGAGCGCGGGCGCGACGGACCGGATCGCGAGGATCTGCGGGAAGTTGAACGGCGAGATGACGCCGACCACGCCGACGGGCACGCGCTCGGCGAAGCTCAGGTGCGGCTGCTCGCTGGGCAGCAGGTCGCCGTAGGGCCGCCCCGGCAGGGTCGCGGCCTCGAAGACCTCCTCGGTGGCGACGTGCGTCTCGAACTGCGCCGCGGGCGGGATCTTGCCGCCCTCGCGGATGCTCCAGTCCTCGATCTCGGCCGCGTTCGCGAGCCAGATGTCACCGGCCTTGCGCAGGATGGCGGCGCGCTGCGTGTACGGCGTCGCCGCCCAGGCTGGCTGCGCGGCCGCCGCTGCCTGCGCCGCCGCCGCGACGTCAGCGGCCGACGCCAGGCCGACGCGGCCGAGCTCCGCGCCGGTGGCCGGCTCCGGACCGGCGATGTCCCCTCGCCGTCGGCGGGCCGCCAGCCGCCGCTGAAGATCTTGCCCTGCCAACGCGATGCGTCGAGGAGAGTCACGCCCGCTCCTAGTGGAAGTCCGGGAAAGCACAGCAAGCTGAGTGTGCGCTTTCCGAACACGAGTTACGTGCTCGAACGATGAAAATCTAGGTGCGGCACGACTGGGGTGTCAACGGCGCCGGCCAGCCGGGCGGACTTGACCGCCGATCGGCGGAAATCGGCCCAGACCCGAGCCAACGGGACTTGCGGTCGCTGTGCGAATCTGATGGCATATTCCGTCAGCGCCAAGTGACCTGGACAGGTACCGGCGCCGTGCGAGGGTCCTCGCCTGAGACGCATCCGCGTCCGCCGAGGAAGCAGCGGGGGGACACATGCCGACCTGCCCTAGTGGTCATCTGACGCTGGCCGGGGATTACTGCGACGTCTGCGACCTGCCCATGGCCGCGGTCCCGTCGCCCGTTGGCCATGGCGGCGGACCCGGCGCCCGGCCCCTACCGAGGCACGCGGCACCGGCCGGGGACAGGGCCGCCGCCGGGAACTGGGACGGGGGAAACATGGACACAGCCGGGAACAGGGACGCCGCCGAGACCTGGCAGGTCCCCGGACCCAGGTCTCCGGCCGGCCAGCCGCCCGACCGGTCCCGGGCGCAGTTCGAGTGGACGGCGCTCGTGACCTCGGACCCCACCTACTTCGAACGCATCGCGGCGGCCGGCCCCGGCCTCGCGGAGATCGACTTTCCGCTGCACTGCCCGCCCCGCCGGTTCCGGCTGATCGGCCCCGAGGTCCGGATCGGGCGGCGCAGCCCGTCCCGCGGCATCGAGCCAGAGGTCGATCTGACCGGCCCGCCGACCGACTTCGCCATCTCGCACCTGCACGCCGTGCTCACCGCGGCCCCCGACGGCAGCTGGACGCTGCTAGACCCGGGTTCCGCTAACGGAACTCAGCTGAACGGGGTCGAGATCGCCGTCGGCGTGCCGGTGCGGCTGCACGCCGGGGACCGGATCTGCATCGGCGCCTGGACGGCCCTGACAATCGGAATCAGCTAGGCGACCGGAATCAGCTGGGCGACCGGAATCAGCCAGCCGTCCAGCGCCAGTTCAGCTCGCCCGGCGCCGGCGGGGGGCCGGGCAGGTCACCCGCCTCTGGCTGCCGCAGCCCGTCGAGCGCGAGCCCAAGATAGCGAGTGCGCAGCTGCCGGGAGCGGTCCGCGTCCGGCACCCGGATCGCGGCACAGCCCTCGAGGATCAGCGTGACGTCGCCGCTCACGATGCCGGGCCGCATCCGCCCGCTGGCGGCCGCCCGGGCGAGCAACGCGTCCGCCAGTGCGACTGCCGCCTGGGCGTCCGCGCCCATCTCTGCGGTCGGGGTGAAGGTGCCCGCCAGGTGCACGGTCAGCGAGTGCACGTCGGCGTCGACCACGCCGGTCAGGAACGCCGCGAACGCGTCCCAGTCGTCCGGCTCCGCGCTCGCCCGCTCCGCGATCGCGATGAACTGACGCAGGCCATCGTGGCAGAGCTGGCGGAGCAGGTCTTCCTTGCTTGGGTAGCGCCGGTAGAGTGCGCTGATTCCGACGCCGGCCCGGTGCGCGACGGCGGAGACGGGCGCGTCCGCGTCGGCGATGAAGACATCCCTGGCAGCCCGCAAGATGACTTCGTCGTTGCGGGCCGCCTGCGCCCGGCAGCCGGCAAATCCGGCCCGGCCGGGAGGTGCAGTCTCCGGCTGGCGGGCGGTACTCGGCTGTGTCATGAGTCACACTCTAGCACTGGAACAGATCGTTCCGTTCTGTTAGAGTATAGGAACAGAACATTCCGTTCCGATCTCAGGAGGCCACGATGACCGCGACCGTTCAGGACCCGAGTCAGGAGATCCTGCCGTTCCGCATCGAAGTCCCGCAGGCGGCCCTCGACGATTTGCAGGACCGGCTGCGGCGCGCTGCCTGGCCGGACGAACTGCCCGGTGCCGGGGACAGCTACGGGCAGAGCGGCAGCCGCATCCGGGCGCTGGCCAGCTACTGGCTCGAGCGCTACGACTGGCGGGCGACCGAGGCGCGGCTGAATTCCTATCCGCAGTTCAGGACCGAGATCGATTCCGAGACCATCCACTTCCTGCACGTGCGCTCGTCGCGGCCGGACGCGACACCGCTGATCCTGACGCACGGCTGGCCGGGTTCGGTGCTGGAGTACCTCGACGTCATCGGGCCGCTGACCGAGCCCGAGGCGCCCGGCGACCCGGCGTTTCACCTGGTGATCCCGTCGCTGCCGGGATTCGGGTTCTCCGGCCCGACCCGCTCGGCCGGCTGGAACCGGTTCCGCACCGCGCGGGCCTGGGCGACGCTGATGGCGCGTCTCGGTTACGAGCGGTACGGCGCCGTGGGCAACGACGCCGGGTCGATGGTCGCGCCCGAACTCGGCCGCGTCGACGGCACGCACGTCCTGGGTGTGCACGTCACGCAGCTGTTCTCGTTCCCGTCCGGCGACCCGGCGGAGTTCGAGGGGATGTCCGCGGCCGACCAGGCGGCCATGCAGCACCTGCAGTGGTTCTACGAGAACAAATTCTCCTTCAACCCGCTGCACAGCCAGCAGCCGCAGACCCTCGCGTTCGCGCTGGCGGACTCGCCGGCCGGCCTGCTGGCCTGGAACGGCCAGCTGTTCGGGGAGAGCCTGGACCCCGAGTTCATCGTGGCCAACGTCTCGATCTACTGGCTGACCGGGACGTCGGGTTCGTCGATCAGGTTCTACTACGAGGACGCGCATGCGGGCGAGGCGCCGTCCGGGCCGACGACGGTGCCTACCGGCCTGGCGATGTTCGCGGGTGACTTCCAGTCGATCCGCCGGTTCGCCGACCGCGACCACGCCAACATCGTGAGCTGGCACTCCTACGGCGCCACCCCGGCGGCAGGCACCCAGACCGACGCGGCCGGGCACTACGCCGCGCACGAGGCGACCGACGTGCTGGTGGCCGACATCCGGGAATTCTTCGCCGCGCTCAGCTGAGCATGGCTGACTGGCTCATCGGAGGGTGCCGCGCAGCGCGCGGCGCCCTCCGGCTGACGCGCACCGCGGCCCGTCGTGTGCCGCCGGCGCCGGGCAACCGGCGGCCAACGTGCCGGTGGCAGACTGCGGAGGTATGTCGTTTGCTGTCAGCGCCGAGGCGTATGCCGCCTTCATGGGCCGGTTCTCCGAGCCGCTGGCGCCGCTGTTCGCCGACCTGGCCGGCGTCGCGGCGGGTCAGCGCGCGATCGACGTCGGCGCCGGTCCCGGCGCGCTGACCGCGGAGCTGCGCCGTCCGGCTCGGCCCGGACGCTGTCTGCGCGGTCGAGCCGTCGGAGTCGTTCGCCCTGGCGGCGGCGAGCCGGGTGCCCGCGGCCGCGATCAGCCGGGCCGCCGCCGAGCGCCTGCCGTTCGCGGCCGCCAGCTTCGATGTCGCGCTGGCTCAGCTGGTCGTGCACTTCATGGCCGATCCCGTCGCGGGCCTGCGGGAGATGGGCCGGGTGACCCGGCCGGGCGGGATCGTGGCGGCAACCGTCTGGGACTACGGCGGCGGCCGGGATCCGCTGACCACGTTCTGGCGGGCCGCGCTCGAGCTTGACCCGGCCGCGCGGGATGAGTCCGCGCTGGCCGGCGCGCGCGAGGGACACCTCGCGGAACTGGTCACCCAGGCCGGTCTCGAACCGCTCCGGTCGGTCGCGCTGACCGTGACCTCGCGCTATGCGTCCTTCGACGACTGGTGGCACCCGTACACGCTCGGCGTCGGCCCGGCCGGAGCGCACCTGGCGTCACTCGACCCGGAGCGGCGGGCGGAGCTGCGCGAGCGCTGCCGGTCCCAGCTGCCCGCCGGCCCGTTCGAGCTAACCGCCGCCGCCTGGGCCACGGCCGCGCGCGTCGGTTAGCCGCTGACCGACCGCCGGTCTTCGCTCCGAGGCAACATTTCATTCATTTCGCGGGGTAGGGCGGAAGGTTTCGGATGGTTTGTGCCCCCCGAAATGAATGATGAGTTCGGACGGTCCTGGCGCGGGGCGGAAATTTCTTCCGGCGGCTGTCGATTGGGCGCGGGGCTGCTCGTCGGACTGGGTATCACGTCCCAAATTCCCGGCCGCAGCGTCGGCCGGCCACCCAGGAGGAGATTTCGATGGCGAAGTTCGTATACGTCTACACCGGCGGCCAGATGGCAGCAACGCCCGCGGACCAGGAGCAGCAGATGCAGGCCTGGGGCGCCTGGTTCGGGACCCTGGGCGACGCGGTGGCCGACATGGGCAACCCGTTCGGCTCGTCCGCGACGGTCAGCGCCGGCGGGACGTCCGAGGGGGGCGCCTCGAAGGCGGGCGGTTACTCCATCGTGACCGCCGATTCGATCGGCGACGCGACCGCGAAGACCAAGGGCTGCCCGGTGCTGACCGGCGGCGGCTCGGTCGAGGTGTACGAAGCCCTCGAGATGTAGTCGCGTCCTCCGGGCCCGGGCAGTGGCCGTTGCGGCCCGGGCCCGGAGGTTCGGCGTAGATTGCCGGAAAGGTATCGTTTCCGCGCGGGCAGGGCCGGCGGAAGCGGAGGCATTCAGCGTGATGATCACGGCAAGCACGCGACTGTGCGCGTCCCTCGGGCACTGGCCCGCCAACCGGCAGACCACGTCGCCGATCATGCACAACGCGGCGTTCGAGGAACTCGGCCTCGACTATCGCTGGTTCGTCTTCCAGCCGGCCGACGCCGGCGCGGCGATGGCCGCGATCCGGACCCTGAGCTTCGCCGGCGTCAGCGTGACCAAGCCGTTCAAGGAAGAGATCATCGCGCACCTGGACGAGCTGGATCCGGTTGCCGCCGCCATCGGCGCCGTGAACCTCGTGCACAACGCCGGCGGCCACCTGACCGGCTACAACTGCGACTGGATCGGTGCCGCCGGGGCGCTCGCGGAGAAGTGCGAGCTGGCCGGCCAGCGGGTGGCGGTCCTCGGCTCGGGCGGCGCGGCCAGGGCGGTGGTCTACGGCCTCCGCCAGGCCGGCTGCGATGTCCGCGTGTTCAGCCGGTCGGCGGCGAAGGGCCGTGCGCTCGCGGACGGCCTGGGCGCCAGCTATGGCGGTCAGCTCGGCGACGTGGCGGCGGCAGCGCCCGGCATCCTCGTGAACGCGACCTCGATCGGGAACGACCTGCGCTCCGACGTGCCGGTTCCCGACGCCGTCTTCGCGACGGCACGGATCGTGATGGACGTCGTGACCCGGCCGGGCCGGTCGGCGCTGCTGGACCGGGCGGCGTCGGCCGGCGCGCAGACCATCGGCGGAGTCAGGATGCTCGTGCTGCAAGGCGCGTTCGCGTTTGAGCAGCTCACCGGGCACCAGGCCCCGGTAGAAACGATGCAGCAGGCGGTCGAGGGCGCGCTCGGCGCCTAGCCGGGGCTACGCCGCCGGCCGCAGGCCCGCCTGCCGGAGGAAGTCGAGCTGGGCCAGGAAGTGCGCGGTCTCGCCGCCCTCGTGCCCGCTGTACGGGTACACGGCGATCTGTTTGGGCCCGGCGTAGTGGTTGAACGCGGCGAAGATCGTCGACGGCGGCGTGATCACGTCCGCGAGCCCGACCGAGAACAGCGCCGGCGCGGTCGCCCGCTTGGCGTGATTGACCACGTCGAGGTAGGACAGCGTCGTGAAGACCTGGTCCGCCCGGCCCGGGTTCACCTTGCAGAAGTCGGCGAGCTCCCGGTACGGGTGGGCGTCGGTGACCTCCAGCGCCCGGACCGGATGGGCCAGGAAGGGAACGTCAGCTAGCACCGCCCCGACGTCGCTGAGGTGCCCGGCCGCGATGGCCAGTCCGCCACCCTGACTCGCGCCCGCGGTCACGATCGGGCAGGCCAGGCCGAACCAGTCCAGGACCGGGCCGCGTCGACCGCCCGGGCGGCGTCGGTGAACAGCCGGGTGTAGTAGTGCGTGGCCGGGTCCATGATGCCGCGCGTCATGAACCCTGGCGAAGCGGGCGAGCCGCCGTCGGCCGGATCCGGCGTGTCCGCGCTGCGCCAGCCGCCGCCCTGGCCGCGGGTGTCCATGACGAGGTGCACGTGCCCGGCGGCGCTCCACCGCAGCCAGTCGAACGGATGCCCGCGGCCGCCGCCGTACCCGATGAACTCGACGATCACGGCCGCGCCCGGCACCTCGGTCCGCGGGGCGAGCAGCCAGCCGCTGATCGGGTTGCCGCCGTGGCCGGGGAACGTCACGTCGTACACCTCGGCGTGCCGGACCGGCGAGTCGGTCAGCGTGAAGGCCGGCTCGGCCCGGTGCGCGCGGGCCGCCGCGAGCTGTTCGGTCCAGAAGCTGTCGAAGTCGGCCGGTTCCGCGACATCCGGGCGGTAGCCGCGCAGGTCGGTGAGCGGGAGGTCAGCGAGCATGCTCGCTATTTAACCCTTGACCGACCCGGCCAGACCGGACAGGCCTCCCACAATGCGGCGCTGCGCGAGGACGAAGAACGCGAGCGCGGGCAGCATCGACAGCGCCGTGAACGCGAACACGCTGGCCGTGTCCTGCGAGTAGGTGGACTGGAAGTTGGCCACGCCCAGCGGCAGCGTGAAGTGCGCCGGCGTGGTGAACACCAGCAGCGGCAGCAGGTAAGCGTTCCAGCTGGTGACGAACGCCAGGATGGCCACCGTCACCAGGGCGGGCCGGGACAGCGGGATCAGGATCCGCAGGAAGAACGTGAGCCTGCTCGCGCCGTCGACCACGGCGGCGTCCTCGAGCTCACCGGGCACCGCGCGCATGAACGGCCGCAAGATGATGACCGTGATCGGCAGCGCGAAGGCTGCCTCCGGCAGCGCGACGCCGAGCCAGTTGTCGAGCAGGTGGACCTGCTTGTCCAGGAGGTACACCGGCAGCGAGGCCACGTTGGCCGGGAACAGCAGGCCGATCGCGAACACCATGTACCAGACGTCCCGGCCGGGGAACTGGTACCGGGACAGCGCGAACGATGCCATCGCTCCGAGGCTCGACCGCGAGGACTGTGACCACGATCGAGATCAGAGCGCTGTTGCCGAGGTTCTGCCAGAAGGTCGCCGAGGTGAGGATCGACTTGTAGTTCTGCCAGACCCAGGGATGCGGCAGGCCGTTCGGTGCCGAGTTGAGCTGCGCGGTGGTCCGGAACCCGCCGACGATCACGTACAGCATCGGCACCAGCGTGATCGCGATGATCACCAGGGCGACCAGGTAGCTGACCGGAATCGAGGGCCGGACCCGCCGCTGCCGCCGGCGCGGCGGCCCGGGCGCGGGCCGGACGGCTTCAGCTGCTGCGGCCACTGCCGATCACCTCACTGCCCGGGTCAGCGCGCCGTCGGTATCGCGGCGCAGCACGAAGCGCTGGTACAGGAACGCGAGCACGAAGCTGATCACGAACAGGATGACCGCCGCCGCGCTGCCGTAGCCGAACTCCAGGCTGTGGAAGCCGAAGAAGATCATGTAGGTGACCATCGTGCTGGACGCGTTGGCCGGGCCGCCGAGAGTCATGATCCAGACCAGGTCGAATACCTGCAGTGAGCCGATCATCGACAGGAAGATCCAGATCCGGACGGTCGGCCCGAGCAGCGGCAGCGTGATCCGCCGGGTCGTCTGCCACGCGGACGCGCCGTCGATCGCGGCGGCCTCCCGCAGCTCGGCCGGGATGCCCTGCAGGCCCGCCAGCAGCAAGATGACGCCGAAGCCGATGAACTGCCAGGTCAGGACCGCGAACATGGTGTACAGGACGATGGTCGGGTCGGCCAGCCATTCCTGCACGAGGCCGCCGAGGCCGACTGCCTTCATGAGCTCGTCGACGAAGCCGCCCGGCTGCAGCAGCAGCAGCCACAGCACCGCGGTGGTGGCCTGGGACACGACGTAGGGCGCGAACACCGCCAGCCGCAGGAACGAGCCGCCGCGCAGCCGCCGGTTCAGCAGCAACGCGATCGCGATGCTGATCGGGAGCTGGATGACGAGCGAGAGGACGGCGATGATCAGGTTGTGCCATAGGGACGACCGGAACACCGGGTCTTCGAGCACCAGCTTGTAGTTGTGCAGGCCGGTAAAATCGGACAGCGGGCCGTAGCCGGTCCAGTTGAACATCCCGTAGTAGGCGGCGATGCAGATGGGCAGCAACACGAACGCGGCGAACAGCGCCAGGGCCGGCCCGAGCAGCACGATCAGCTCGATGACCTGCCGGCGCGGTCGGCGGCGTCCGGCCGGTGCGGGGTGCGGGGTGGCGGCGACCGCAGGCGCGCCTGCGGTCGCCGCCACCCCCTTGAGTTCGGTCATTACCCGAGTTCCGCTGTTACTGCCGGGCCGCGGCCTGGTTGATGGCCGAGACGATGGATTGCGGCGAGGTGGTGGTGGGCTTGGCGAAGAAGGTCGCAACCGCGGAGTCGAGTGCGGTGCCCACGTTGGTCGGCCACGCGAGGTCGAGGTACTCCTGGGTGAAGGATGAGGCCTTGCTCGTCTGCAGGACACTCTGGTCGGCCGACAGGCTCACCGCCGAGGCCGCGGCCGGGTTGGCAGGCAGCAGGCTCGCTCCGGCGACCAGCTTCTGCGCCGATGTGCTGTCGAGGTACTGCAGGAAGTCGGCGCAGGCCGGCTCGGGCGCGTGGTTCGAGCACGAATTGCCGTCGCTGCCGCCGAGCAGGGCGGTGGCATTTCCGGGCGCGCCGGGAACGGAGGGGAATCCGAACCAGCCGAGGTCGGTGGTGTCGGACTGCCATTGGCTCTTCGGCACCAGCGCCTGGAACACGCTCGGGTCCCAGTCGCCCTGGAGTTCCATCGCGGCCTTGCCGGAGGCCACCATGCCGGCCGAGCTGCCGGCCCCGGTCTGGGCCGGCGTGTCGAGGAAAGCAGGCTGGAACGGGCTGCTGGCCATGAACGACTTGAGGTCGTTACCGGCCTTGGCGAAGCACGGGGCGCTCGCCGAGACGTTCTTAACCGCGGCCTGCAGGGTGGCGACGGAACACTCGCGGACCGCGAGGTAGTCGTAGTAGAACGCGTCCGGCCACTGGTCCTTGCTGCCGACCGCGATCGGCACGATGTTAGCCGCCTTCAGCTTGGTAATGTCCGACTCGAGCTCCGGCATAGTCGCCGGCGGGGTGGTGATGCCGGCCTTGGCGAACAGGTCCTTGCGGTACCAGAAGCCGACGGTGTGCAGGTCATACGGGACGCCGTACTGGGCGCCGCTGATCTGCCAGGCCTGCGCCTGCGAGCCGAGTTCACCGATCCAGCTCGACACGTACGGCGTCAGGTTCTTGATCTCGCCGGACTTGACCTGCGTGGCCATGAATCCGCCGCCGCGCTGGAAGAAGACATCGGGCGCGTTGTTGCCCTGCAGCGCGACCTGGATCTTCGTGTCGTACTGCTCGTTCTGGTAGGCGACGTAGTTGAACGAGACGTTCGGGTGGCTGGCGTGGTAGCTCTTCATGAGCTTCTTGAAAATGCCGAGCAGCGGATTAGCGTTGGCGTTGCTCCACCAGGTCAGCGTGATCTTGCCATTCGCGGTCTGGCCGCTCGATGAGCCCGAGCTGCCGCACGCAGCGAGGATGAGCGCCGCCGACGCCGCGATGGCTACGGCCGCGTACTTCCGGGGGATCCGGGTGCTGCGCATGTTCGTCATCTCCTGACGGCCGAATTGTGATTTTTAGCACGTACGTCGGTCAAGCCGCCACACCCTGGGCAGAATCACCGGCGCCTCGAGGGGTTCGAAATATTCAGTAACATTTCGATGTGCCGTCATCGTAGGAACCGGCCCGGTCGGGGTCAACCCCCTGTACCGGATTTGTTACCGAGGGCGGCGGAGATGCGCCAAGTGGCGGAATCCGACGGCGAAGTGCACTATTGCGGACACTCTCAAAGCGAGGCAGGATGGATCACGACCCTAGATCTTGAGCTCCGGCTCCGATATGGTGACCGAAACTTTCGAAGACTGCAGGCCTGAGCTGGTCGATCTGGTGCGGTCAGGGTGCGTGATCGGACGGGCCTGCGACTCCGGGCCGACCACGGCAGGTACGGTCGCGGCAGGAGGGTGGACGGGACATGGCGAGGACCAAGCCGAGCGGCAACGGGCACGCGCCGGAGGCGCGGCGCCGGAACCGGACGACGCTGGCCGCCATCGCCGCCGAGGCGGGTGTCTCGCTGCCGACGGTCTCCAAGGTCGTGAACGGCCGCCCGGACGTCGCGCCGGACACCCGGGCCCTGGTCGAGCGGCTGCTCGGGGAGCGCCAGTACCAGCGTCCAGGACCGCGCCGGGGACGGCGGGCCGGGCTCATCGACCTCATCTTCAACGGGCTCGACAGCCCGTGGGCGGTCGAGATCCTGCGCGGCGTCGAAGACTGGTGCGCGGAGCACAGCATGGGCGCGGCCGTATCCGCCGTGCGGCACGGCAACGCGACGCCCGCCAGCTGGACCAGCGCGCTGGCGAGCCACGACACCGACGGCGTCATCCTGGTCACGTCCGAGCTGACCATGCCGCAGCTGCGGCAGGTACGGGAGGAGGGCATCCCGCTGGTCGTCGTCGACCCGGTGAACCTGCCCGAGCCGGACGTGCCGAGCGTCGGCGCGACGAACTGGGCCGGCGGCATAGCCGCCACCGACCATCTGCTGAGCCTCGGGCACCGCCGGATCGGCGCGATCACCGGCCCGGCCGACTATCTGTGCAGCCGGGCCCGGATCGACGGCTACCGCTCGGCGCTCGAACGGGCCGGCGCGCAATTCGACGAGCGCCTCGTCCGGCACGGCGACTTCCAGCACGAGGGCGGCTTCATGCGCGGCGGCGAGCTGCTCGACCTGGCCGAGCCCCCGACCGCGATCTTCGCGGGCAGCGACCAGCAGGCACTCGGGGTCTACGAGGCCGCGCGGCAGCGCGGACTGCGGATCCCGCAGGACCTCTCGGTCGTCGGCTTCGACGATCTGCCCGCGGCCCGCTGGGTGTCGCCGCCGCTGACGACGGTGCGCCAGCCGCTCGCCGACATGGGCCGGGTCGCGGCCGAGATGCTGGGCGATCTGATCGAGGGCGTGCCGCTGCGCAGCCAGCGGGTCGAGCTCTCGACCGAGCTGATCGTGCGGGAGTCCACCGGCGCCCGCTGGCGTGACGCATCCGTCCGGCCGGGCCAACCGGGCATGCCTCAGACCTCGGCACGCCCAGCGAGCCAGCGGAGCGCGAGGCCGTCGTCATCCGCCGACGTGACCGCGGGCAGCCTCATCGCGGCACCGACCACGGCGGACCGGGCGACGCTCGTCCGCGGCCCGCGTGGCGGGACCCGTCCCGCCCCGTGGCCGAGCGGGTCAGCGACCTGCTCGCCCGGATGACGCTGGCGGAGAAGCTCGCGCAGCTCGGCAGCGTCTGGCTGAGCGGCGCCGCGCCGACGGCGACGACGTCGCGCCGCTGCAGGGCGAGTTCACCGCGGACATGCCGCCGCTGCGCCGAGCTGATCCGGCACGGACTCGGCCAGCTCACCCGGGTGTTCGGCACCCGGCCGCTGCAGCCGGCCGAAGGCATCGGGGAGCTGCGCCGGCTGCAGGCGCAGGTCATCAGCAACAGCCGGTTCGGCATCCCGGCGATCGCTCACGAGGAGTGCCTGACCGGGTTCGCCGCCTGGACGGCGACCGCGTTCCCGACCCCGCTCGCCTGGGGCGCCTCGTTCGACGCCGACCTGGTGCGCGAGATGGCCGCGGCGATCGGGCGCAGCATGCGGGCCGGCGGCGTGCACCAGGGCCTGGCGCCCGGTGCTCGACGTGGCCCGTGACCCGCGCTGGGGCCGGGTCGAGGAGACGATCGGCGCCGATCCGTACCTGGTCGGCGTGCTCGGCACCGCATACGTGCTCGGACTGCAGTCGACCGGCGTGCATCGCCACGCTCAAGCACTTCGCCGGCTACTCCGGCTCCGCGGGCTGGCCGCAACATGGCGCCGGTGAGCGTCGGCCGGCGCGAGTTCGGCGATGTGTTCCTGCCGCCGTTCGAGATGGCGATCAGGGAGGGCGGCGCGCGGTCGGTCATGCACTCCTACGCCGATCTCGACGGCGTGCCGCCCGCCGCTGACCACGCGCTGCTCACCGAGCTGCTGCGCGACGAACTCGGATTCGACGGCGTCGTCGTCGCCGACTACTACGGCATCTCGTTCCTGGAAACGCTGCACCGGGTGGCGGGCTCGCCGGCGCAGGCGGCCGCGCTGGCCCTGCGGGCCGGCGTGGACGTGGAGCTGCCGAACGTCCGCTGCTTCGGCGAGCCGCTGGAGCAGGCCGTCCGCTCCGGAGCCGTGCCCGAGAGCCTGGTCGACCGGGCGGCCGGGCGGGTCCTGCGGCAGAAGTTCGAGCTCGGCCTGCTGGACGCCGCCGGCCGCGGCGGGCGCGGCCGCGAGCCGGCAGGGACGCCGGACTTCGACCCGCCGGCCCACCGCGACCTGGCGCGGCGAGCTCGCCGAGCGCTCGATCGTGCTGCTCGCCAACGACGGCGGTGCGCTGCCGCTCGGCCGCCGGCGGCCGCTACGCCGTCGTCGGCCCGCTCGCCGGCGACCCGCTCGCGTTCTTCGGCTGCTACACGTTCCCGCGGCACGTCGGCCACGCGCATCCGGAAGCGAGCGCCGGGCATCCCGCTGCTGCCGGTGGCACGCGGCGCTGCGCGCGGAGCTGCCGGACGCGACGTTCAGCTACGCGCCGTGGCTGCGACGTGCGCGGCGACGACCGGTCCGGGATCGCCGCGGCCGTCGAGCTGCGCGCGCGCCGCCGACGCCGTCATCGCGGTGCTCGGCGACGAGGCCGGGACTGTTCGGCCGCGGCACGCTCCGGCGAGGGCTGCGACGCCACCGACCTGCGGCTGCCCGGGGTGCAGGAAGAGTTGCTCACCGAGCTGATCGAGACCGGCACAGCCGGTCGTGCTGGTGCTGATCACCGGGCGGCCGTACGCGCTCGGCGCCGGTGACCGGCCGGCTCGCCGCCGCGGTGCAGGCGTTCTTCCCCGGTCAGGAGGGCGGCCGCGCGATCGCCGGCGTGCTGTCCGGCCGGGTCGTGCCGAGCGGCAAGCTGCCGATGGAGATGCCGGCCGCGCCGGGCGCGCCACCAGCCGACGCTACCTGGCGGCGCCGCTCGGGGCGCGCTCGGCGGTCAGCTCGGTCGACCCGACGCCGCTGTTCCCGTTCGGGCACGGTCTGTCCTACACCACGTTCGGTTACTCGGACCTGTCGCATCCGTCGCGGCCGAGCAGCGGATCCGTCCGGGCCCGGCGGCAGCTGGCGCGCGGATCGGCACCGACGGCGCGGCCGAGATCTCGTGCGTGATCCGCAACACCGGCGACCGGTCGCCGGGACCGAGGTCGTACAGCTCTACCTGCGCGACCCGGTCGCGCAGGTCGCCCGGCCGGTCCGCTGGCTCGCGGGCTTCGCGCGGGTCGACGCTGCAGCCCGGCGCAGCCCGCCGGGTGACGTTCGGCCTGCACGCCGACCGCACCGTCGTTCCACGGCGTGGCCGGCGCGCGGGTCGTGGAGCCGGGCCTGATCGAGGTCGCCGTCGGCTCCTCGTCCGCTGACCTGCGGCTGCGCGGCGAGCTTGAGCTCTCCGGCCCGGAACGGCGGCCGGCGCCGACCGGGTGCTCACCACCCCGGTCACGTGACTAGCCCGTAACGCCCGGGAGGGTGCGCAGGCTGCGGGACCTGAACTCCCCGTTCCCGAAAGAACCATCGCTGGAGGCAGCTATGAGCACAGACGCCTACGCGCCGACGCCGGCGGACCGGTTCTCGTTCGGCATCTGGACGGTGGGCTGGCAGGGGGTGGATGTGTTCGGCACGGCGGTGCGGCCGCCGATGCCGGCCGACCGGGCGGTGCGCAAGCTGGCCGAGCTGGGCGCGTACGGCGTCAACTTCCACGACAACGACGTGTTCGACTTCGCGGCGGGCGACGGCGAGCGGGACAAGCAGATCGCGGCGTTCCGGCAGGCGCTGGCCGACACCGGGCTGGTGGTGACCACCGCGACGACCAACCTGTTCGGGCACCCGATGTTCAAGGACGGGCGCGCTCACCGCGAACGACCGGGACGTGCGCCGGTTCGCGCTGGCCAAGGTCATGCGCAACCTCGACCTGGCCGCGGAGCTCGGGGCGTCGGTGTATGTGTGCTGGGGCGGGCGGGAGGGCGCCGAGTCGGGCGCGAGCAAGGATGTGCGCGCGGCGCTCGACCGGTACAAGGAAGCCTTCGACGTGCTGTGCGCGTACGTGCTCGATCACGGGTACGCGCTGCGGTTCGCGATCGAGCCCAAGCCGAACGAGCCGCGCGGCGACATCCTGCTGCCGACCGCCGGGCACGCGCTGGCGTTCATCAACGAGCTGGAGCATCCCGAGCTGGTCGGCATCAACCCGGAGGTCGGGCACGAGGAGATGGCCGGGCTGAACTACGCCCACGCGATCACCCAGGCGCTGTGGCACGGCAAGCTGTTCCACATCGACCTGAACGGCCAGCACGGCCCCCGCTATGACCAGGACCTGCGGTTCGGCGCCGGGAACGCGCGCGGCGCGTTCTGGGTCGTCGACGCGCTCGAAGCCGGCGGCTACGACGGGGTCGTGCACTTCGACTTCAAGCCGCCGCGGACCGAGGACGACGACGGCGTGTGGGCCTCGGCCGCCGCGTGCATGCGCAACTACCTGATCCTGCGGGCCAAGGTGCGCGCGTTCCGCGCCGACCCCGACGTCCAGGCGGCGCTGGCCGCCGCGCGCGTCGACCAGCTCGGGGAGCCGACCCTGGCCCCCGGCGAGACCTGGCGCGACCTGGTCGGGTTCTCGGTCGACGCCGACGCGCTCGGCGCCCGCGGCATGGCCTTCGAGCACCTCGACCAACTCGCCCTCGAACACCTCTACGGGGTCCGCTAACCGGGTCGGCGGGCCCATCCGGCCTTCCACCTTGGCGTGGTGGAGCGGATCGAGCCGCCGTCGGTTTTCTCCTATCGCTTGGCGCGGTCCACCGGGGCGCAGCCCGAGTTTCGGGGCCGTCGGTAGGTCCTGTAAACGTCATTGCCTGGTGATACGTCTCATTGCTGAAGGTTATTTGTAGGGGGGTAAGGCGATGGTTGAGATAGTGCTGAGCACCGAAGTTCAGGCGGCTCCGCATGGCACGATCCACGCGTTCGTGGACCGGAAGGCCGGCGTGCTGGAGATCCACTCCGTGCTCGATCAGCATCCGGCGGACTACGCGTGGTCGCTGGAGTTGATCACGCTGGCGGCAGGTACCGGGCCGGTCCGGTGCGCCGGGGTGTTCGAGGAGCCCGAGGCTGACGTGTTCACCTACGAGGTGGCGCCCGACGTGCTCGCCAAGGTGGCGTAGCTTTTCGGTTTGCTGGAACGGCCCGCGGCTGTTTGCCGCGGGCCTTTCGTTTCGCCTGGAGGCGCTTTAGAGCGCGCGCATGCGGTTGTTGCGCGCGTTGTGCTCCACCTCGGCCAGCCCGAGCACTTCCAGCACGGGCGGCACGTAGTTGCCGAACCGGCCGCGCAGGCCCTTCTTCATCCCGTACCAGCCGCCGACCGGATTGCCGGCCGAGCGCCCCCACCCCTCGACCGTGCCGTCCTGCGCGTCCTTCTGCTCGTCGGCATTGCCCAGCGGCACCCAGTCACCCTGGTCTTTGAGCATGGCGTGCAGGTCGTCGATGCAGCGAAGCTGATACCGAAGCTGCGTCGTGCCGACCTGGACGACCAGCGACGGCGGATCGGACTGCTCGTCGCGCCAGGCCTCGAACTCGGATTTGCCCGGCGGCGTGGTCAGCACCCACGGATCCGCCTCGGTACCCGATCCGGTGGCGGTCATCGTCATCTCCCCCTCCAGTGTGCGAACCAGGCCAGTATCCCAGCCCATACATGACATCTCGTGTCATGATTGCGCGCTAGCCTGAAGCAATGCGCGCGAGCCGTCTCGTCGCTGTCGCGGACCTGCTCCAGGCGCGCGGCCGGATGACCGCGGGCCAGCTCGCGGACGCCCTCGAAGTGAGCCCGCGCACCATCCTGCGTGACCTCTCGGAGCTGAGCAGCGCCGGGCTCCCGGTCTTCGCCGTCCGCGGCAGTGCGGGCGGTTTCGAGCTGATCTCCGGCTACGCCGTCGGTCGGCCCGCCGTCGGTCGGCCCGCCGTCGGTCGGCCTGCCGTCGGTCGGCCTACCGCCGGTAGCCAGCCAGCGAGCGGCGGACCCGGCGCGGCGATCCGTGCGCATGTCCTGCTCTCCCTGCGCGGCCGGCAACTCGTCGCGCTGTCCGGCCGGTCGGCCGATTTCCGGGTCCGGCGCAGCGCCAGTCCGTTGCCCGCGCCACCCGGCTGGGTTGAGGGCTGGCTGCGCACCGGACCTTTGGCGCATGCTGTCCTTGATGTGCTGGGATTCGGCACCGAGGTCGAGGTCATCTCACCGCCAGAATTGCGGCGCGCCGTGCAGGTGCACGCGCTGCGCATCGCGGGGCGGCACGAGGACCCGCGGCGCCCTTGACGCTGATTGGTGTTGCTCATGGACCTTAGCTCCTCAGCGGGCCTGATCAGATCACTGCTGCGCGACGCCGGCTTCAAGGACTACGAGCCAGGGCGCCGCGGATTCATCGTGGAAGGCGACCCCGAGGGCGGGTGGGTGAGCGTCACGTGCCACCCCGGCCTTCCGTGGGCCCAGGCGAGGCGCGGCCGGGACCTGGCGCGGTACCGCGAGATCGTGTCCACGGCCGGCTTCGTCGTGGTGGACAGCCCGTGGCGGGCAGGCGTGCTGCGGGTAACGCTGCCGGCGGACACACCCGGACTCTGACCGCTTGCGGATTTCGCGTTCGCCGCACGGATGGGGAGGGCTCCCCTTGAACTCATGCCCGCCTGCTCGGCAGGCTGTCCTTGCGAATTGACATCCGGCCGTGGCGGTGGGGGAGAGCGCGACCGCGCCGCGGAGACAGATGGCACTAGACGCCCTGGCGGGGAGAGCAGGGATCGCCGCGGCACGCCCGCGGCGATCCTGCTCGCCGCCGAGCCGGGCGCCCGGTAGCCGGGATCGGCGACCGTCGGGCCGATGGCTTTCCTGAGACCCGACACTGCCTGCGGCGCCTGCCCTTGACCCAGACGCGGGTCTACTTCTGCCGGTCCGGCTTCTGCCAGATCCTGCGCGACGGGACCAGCGTCACCCGAACCGCGGAGTAGCGGTGCCACTGGTCGTGCAGGGCGACGGCCGTCGCGGCGAGCGCAGCGGCGGTTACGGCGTACCAGGCAATGCTCACGGCGTGCTCGCTGGCGGGCGGATCGGCGAGGAAGCGCCCGGTCAGCGGCACGTACCAGGCGAGTGCGATCGCCGCGAAGGCTACTGGAACGGCCATGGCGCCGCCGAGATCGACGTAGCGGGTACGTCCGACCCAGGCGGCTGTGGCCACGATGGCCGCCGCCCACCCGGTGAGCTGCGCTAGCAGCGGATAGACCGCCGGCGCCGGGAGACCTGCCGGTACCGGGCTGGCCGCGATGCCAAGCTGCGCCCAGCACGTGGCGGCCAGGACGGGCACGGCGAGTACAAGGTGGGCGGCCGGTGTCACCCACGCTGGCACGGGTGTGGTTCGGGTCAGCGGCCGGAAGGGATCGCGCAGGACGAAGCCCAATGTGGCCACGGCGGGCACAAACGTGAGCCGGACGGTCACCGGGTCGATCGGCGCGTGCGATGGACCGGCGACGTGGGCCAGGATCGCCATCAGGAGTACGCCCGCCAGGCAGCCGGCGCCGAGGGTTGCCCATGGCATTGACGCGAAAATGTGAGGGACGGCCGGGCGCACGGCGCGCATATACGACGGCCGGGTCATCGCAGGCCGGCGGGCGCTGGGCGGCCGCCGGCCTGTTTGCCGGGTCGCCGGCGGTGGCGTCGTCACGGGCAGACTGCACTCTCGGGTGCGGGGCCGACGATCCGTACTCCTGGTCCCGGTCTCGCCGGCGTCGGGGTGGGCGGCAGCTTGATGCCGAGCACAGCCGCGAGCTGGGCATCAGTGGCGCGTGGGTTCAGCCACGTGTTCCAGGAGCCCGGCCAGGACCCTGGTCACGGTGCCCGCCGGCCGACTCAGCATCGCGTTGGCCAGCACGTAGCCGGCGGCGGTGTATTGCGGCAACTGGCCGGTAAGAGAGCCCTCGCCGAGGCCGGGATAGTTCCAGGTCGCGACCGTGGTGTTGCTGACCACGGTGAAGGGCGGCAGGCCGTGCGGTCCGGTGAGGCCGCCGGAGAATTCACCGGGCGACCCGTGCACGGCCTGGAGGGCGAGCCAGATCGCGATCGCCTCTCGGGCCTGGCCCTGCGGCACGCAGGACATGCCGTTGGCGACGGGGAACGGGAGGCGGACGGCCCAGTCGGCGGCGGCGAGCGCAAGCTGGAATCGCGCGGCGGAGAGCTGTCCGCTGGTGGCCGGCCACGACCCGACCGTCAGGTAGACCGCGGGCTCAGTGGTGCCGTTGGCAGGCGCGCGCCGGTCCTGTGCCAGCCAGCTGGATACCTGCGCCTGCGGGTGTCCGTGCGTGAGGGTCGGGTCCAGGGAAGGGAAGATTGTCTGCTCGATGGTCAATGGCGCCGCCGGGCGGGCGGGCAGGCGCGCGAGCACGCTGTTGACCGGCGCTTCCAGCGGCCGGAGGTCGCGGCCGAAGCCGGGGTAGAGGCAGTACCTGACCTGGTTGGCGGTGGTGCACGCTGCACCGCCGGCGGGTCGGCGATCTCGGTGACCAGCCGGTTCAGGCTCGGCGGCGGGGATGGGCCGCAGCTGCACCGCCCCGGCGAGACAGATCAGCGCTACGGCCAGGAGCCCGGCGACCGCCAGCGCGGCCCTGGCCCGGGCCGCGGCGCGGTCACCGCGAGCGCCACGATCCCGGCCAGGACGGCGAGGCCGGCCAGCTCGAGTGCGTGCCCGCTACGGGCGGATACCCGGGCAGCGGGCCGGGCAGGAAGCCGAGCTGATCTTGGTGAATCTCCCAGGGCAGCAGCCAGATGCCCGCTCCGGAGGCCAGGTGAGTGGTGACCGAGGTGATGAGCAGCACGAGCGCGCCGAGCACTCCGGCCAGCGGATGCGGGAATCGGGTGCCGATCGCGATCCCGGCCGCTCCGGCGGCGATCACCAGCAGCACGCCGCCTGGCCAGCACCGTGATGCTCGGGGTGCCGACGGCGCCGCGCGGCTGCACGAACGCCGCTGCGGCGCCCGCCAGCAGCAGGCTGGCCGGTACCGCTCCGGCCAGGCCGGCCAGGTGGGCGAGGGTGCGGGTGCCGGCCGTGGCCGGGAAGCTGGCGTACAGGTCCGCCATGCCGTCCCGGCGGGCCCGGCCGGCGGCCAGCTGCGCGGCGACCAGGACGGCCATGCCGAGGACGAGCTGCCCGGAGCCGATCTCGCCAGGCGGCGTTCCACCACAGCGGCTGGAGCGCGTCGATCAGGATCCAGATCGAGGACGCGCCCGCCAGCAGCCCGGCCAGCACCAGCGGACCGCGGACCAGCAGGGCCGACTCGACCCTGGCCAGTCGCAGCACGGTCCGGAGCCGGGCTGGCGCGGGCGGCACGGGACGAGGCGTGGCGGCCGCGGCGGTGGCGGCCGCGGGTCCGCTGCCGGCTGTCATCATCGTGCACCGGCCGCGTGGGACAGCAGCAGGTAGCCGTCCTCGACCGTCGGCGTGACCAGCTCGGCCCCGGCCGGCGGCTGGTCGCCGATGTGCCGCCACCGGTCGTCGCCGCCGCGCCAGGACAGGTGAGCGCGGCCGTCACGCTCGTCCGCCGCCCACACCCGCCCGGCGGCGGTGGCCGCCAGCTCGGCCGGGGTGCCGGCGAAGTGGACCCGCCCCTGCAGCAGCACGACGACCTGCGGGCAGATCGCGGCGATGTCGTCGGCCTGGTGGGTCGACAGCACGATCACCGGGTCGCCGGGCAGGTCGGACAGCAGCTCCCGGAACCGCAGCCGCTGCTCCGGGTCCAGCCCGGCCGTCGGCTCGTCCAGGATCAGCAGGTCAGGCTGGCCCAGCAGCGCCTGGGCGATCCCCAGGCGCTGCCGCATCCCGCCGGACAAGGCGCGTATCCGCGTGCCGGGCCCGGCCGTTCCAGCCCGATGGCGGCCAGCACCCGGGCCACCTCCTCGGCGCGGCGACGCCGGTCGGTGATCTCCTTCAGGATCGCCACGTAGTCCAGGAACCCGGCGACCGTGAAGTGCCGGTGATAGCCCAGCTCCTGCGGGAGGTAGCCGAGCCGCCGGCGGATCTCCATCCGCTCGGCCGCATCCCGCGGGTCCAGGCCGAACACCGACACCCGCCCCGCGTCCGGCTCGTTGACGGTGGCCAGGATCGACAGCAGCGTCGTCTTGCCCGCGCCGTTCGGGCCGAGCAGGCCGGTGATCCCCCGCTCTAGCGCCAGGTCGACCTCGTCCAGGGCCCGGGTCGGCGCCGTACCGCCGGGACAGGCCAGTCGACGCGGACAGCGGCGGTGCTCACGTTCAGGGTCATCTCGTCCATCCCAGCTCGAAGCGGTCACGGCGCAGCCAGCAGCACCACGGCGCAGGCGCACAGCACGGCGGCGCACGCGATCTGGGCGTTCGGCTGCACGATCCGCAGCGGAACGTGGGCCGCCAGCAGCAGCACCGGCAGCGCCCACAGCGCCGCCGCGGCGGTCAGGCGGCGGCGCGGCGGTCCAGACGGTCGCGGCCGCGAGCGCGAACGCGCACAACGCCAGCGACGGCAGCAGCAGCGCGAGCGGCAGCCAGCCCGG
Organism: uncultured Actinomycetota bacterium; assembly: GCA_963726425.1. Taxonomy (GTDB): domain Bacteria; phylum Actinomycetota; class Actinomycetes; order Streptosporangiales; family Streptosporangiaceae; genus JAJYUU01. The sequence goes on from CAVSCN010000023.1 coordinate 654,010, forward strand.
CCCGGGCAGCGACGAAGCGCGGCGCCGACCACCGGGACCAGCGCGGCGGCCAGCGCGCAGACCGTGCGGACCAGCAGCAAGCGTGAAGCCGGAGAACGGGCGCCGCGACCGCCAGCCGGTAGGCGGGGTCGAACATCGGCAGGAACGCCGCCGCCACCCCCGCCAGCACCAGCAGCGGCGCTACCAGCAGGAACGGCACCAGGGCCGCCGGGTCCGGATCGCCGGCGGGCAGCGGTCCGGCGTGGCCGGATCCAGCCGTACCTGACCGCACGCGGCTTCGCCGGCCACCACGGCCAGCACGCCGACGACGGACAGCAGCCAGGACAGGCGCAGCGACGGGGTCGCCGCGAGCAGGCCAAGCAGGTGATCGGGAATGCCGCACCGGCACAGCAGGCGCCGGGTCCGGCCCTGGTCCGGGCCGAGCGCGCACGCGTCAGCAGCACCGCGCGGTTGCGCGCCAGGCGCTCCGGCGTCCACCTGCGCCGACAGCGCCGACCGGCAGCGCGCGCACCCGGTCAGGTGGGCCTCCACCGACCAGACGACGTCGGCGGCTGCCCGATCCCGGCGGCGTAGCCGGCCAGGAGGTCATCGGCCGACGTGCCAGGCCGGCCGGCCAGGAGCTGAGCTCGTCATGATGTCCCCCAGACTTTCGGCGGCCGCCGTCGGCTCCGCTGCTGCTCGGCGAGCGCGGCGCGCAGCGCCACCCGGGCGCGGTGACAGCGGGACTTGACGGTTCCCTTCGGCCACGCCCAGCAGGACCGCCGCCTCGGCGCAGGTCAGACCGTCCAGCACGGTCGCCTCGATCGCGCCGCGCAGCTCCGGGTGACAGCTCGGCCAGGGCCTGGCCCAGGCGGCCGTGCTCGATGCCGACCAGCACCTGATCCTCGGCCGAGACGACGACCTCCGGCTCGGCCGCAGCGGCAGCGACCGCCGCGCGCCCTTCTCCCGGCGGATCGCGTCGATCAGGCGGCGGACTGCCGATGCCCCAGATGTAGGCGGCCACGTCGCCGCTGCCGCGGTAGCCACCTGCTTCGCGCCATACGGCCAGGAACGTGTCCTGAACCGCGTGGTCGACCACGTCCGGCATCGCGCACCGCCGGGTCATCCGGACCGTCAGCCAGCCGGCGTGCCGGTCATAGAGCGCGGCGAGCGCGTCCTCGTCGCCTCGCGCCACGGCGCGCAGCAAGGCCGCGTCATCAGGTTCCTCGGCCGTGGGCCTCATGGCCCCGGCCGTTCCGGTGCTCCCATGCCTTCCCTGTCGCAGCCGCAGGCCACTCCGGTTCCCCGGTAGCTGAGATTAGTTGAGCCAGCGGGCCGGTCGGGCCGCCTGGCACAGCCACTAACCTTCGGACTCAAGCTAGGACTTATTCGCCGTCCTCAGCCGAGCCCGTCCCGACCTGGAGAGCCACGTGACCGACCTGCCCGATGCGCCAGACCGGGCGCATATTTCCGACCGGCCTGGCAGCGAACCGGTCGTCTCCGGCGACGTCCTCGGCACGCCAGTCCCCCTCATGCGCGCGGACCGGGCCGCCTCCTTGGTGGCGGACGTCTGGGGGCTGCGCGTCGACGCGGTCCGGCCGCTGTCCTCAGAGCGGGACGCGAACCTCCTCCTCGATGGCCGCTACGTGCTCAAAGTGTCGAACCCGGCCGAGGATCCCGCCGTCGTCGACATGGAGAACGCGGCAATGTCGTACGCAGCGCGGGCTGCGGCCGATCTGCCGGTGCCGTCGTTGATTCCCGCCGCGTTCGGTGCATCCGTCGCCCGCGTCACCGACGACGCCGGCGCAGCGTGCCTGGCCCGGCTCATCACCGTCGTGCCGGGTTCTCCAGCCGAAGGCCGGCCCGTCACCACCGACCTCGCCGGGCAGATCGGTGCCCTCGCCGCCCGCACCAGCCTGGCTCTGCACGGACTATTCCACCGCGCCGGCGGCCGCATCCTGGACTGGGACGTCCGCCGTGCCCACCACGTGCTCGGCCAGCCGGATGTTCTCGGCCGGTTCGGCGCCCTCGGCCCGCGGCTCGCCAGCATCTTGCCGCGCCTGGCCGCCGCTGCCGACGCCACTAAGGCCTTGCCTGCTGGTCTTAACCACGCCGACATCACCCTGACCAACATCTTGACCAGCACTACGCTGGGCCCACCCGCCATCACCGGGCTGATCGACTTCGGCGACATGCACCACACAGCGCACGTCTGCGATCTGGCGGTCGCCCTGACCTCCGTCGTACGCAATACCGCGGCGCAGCAGCTGGCGAGCACCTGGGACCTGGCCGGGGCCGCCCTGACCGGCTACCAGCGGCACCGCCCGCTGACCCCGCAGGAGGTCGACGTCCTCGGCGACCTCATCATCAGTCGTCTCGCGCTGACGCTGGCGATCTCGCAGCGTCGGCTGGCCGCGCACCAGGACAACCAGGCCTACATCGGCCAGTACGACGCCAGTACGCGCCGCCTCCTCGGCGAGCTCCTCGACCTCGGCCCCGACCAGATCACCCGCCGCCTGCACACCCTGACCGGCATCAGCCGGGTGATCCTCCCCGGCACCCGCCTGCCCGGTGCGGACAGCAGCGCGGGCTGCGCGCACAGCGCGAGCCGCGCAGACGGCGCTGAGCCCGGAGACCTGCTCCGGCGTCGCCGCCGGGTCACCGGCGGTGCACTCAGTCCGCTCTTCTACTCCCGGCCCCTGCACATCGTCCGCGGTGAAGGGCCGTGGCTGTTTGCTGCCGACGGCACCCGCTACCTCGACGCCTACAACAACGTCGCCGTCGTCGGGCATGCCCACCCCACCGTGACCCAAGCGGTCAGTCAACAGCTCCGCGTCCTCGACACGCACTCCCGGTACCTGCACCACGGCATCGTCGAGCTCGCCGAGCGGCTGATCGCGACCATGCCCGAGCCACTGGACACCTGCCTGTTCACCACCTCAGGCACCGAAGCCAACGAGCTCGCCTGGCGGATGGCCACCGCCTGGACCGGCGGCAACGCCGCCGTCATTGCCGAGCACGCCTACCACGGATCAACCAAGTGGATGGCCGACCTGAGCTCCAACGAATGGCCCGCCGGCTACCACCCCGACCACGTCGCCACTTTTGCTGCGCCCCGCAGCAGTACCGGCGTCGACCGCCAGACGGCTGCCGACCGGGTAACCGCGGCTGCCACCCGGCTCGCGGACCATGGCGACGAGGCCGCCCTTGTCTTGGCCGACCTCGGCTTTACTAGCGAAGGCATCCTCGACGCCCCCGCCGAATTCATCGCCGGCTTGGTCGACGGCGCCCACAGTGCAGGCGCTCTCTTCCTCGCTGACGAGGTCCAGGTTGGCTTCGGGCGGGTCGGCCCCGCGTTCTGGCGCTTCGCCGTCGCCGACGTCACCCCCGACTTCGTGACCCTCGGCAAGCCGATGGGAGCCGGCTACCCGATCGGCGCCGTCATCACCCGGCGGGAGATCGCCGACAGCCTCGCCCGCGACTACGAGTACTTTTCCACCTTCGCCGGCACCCCGGCGGCTGCGGCCGCAGGTCTCGCTGTCCTCGACGTCCTGGAAAACGAGCGCATCCCCGAGCGCACCGCGATCGTCGGGAATCATCTGCGCGACAGGCTGCGCGACCTGGCTCGGCAAGACGCCCGCCTCGGCGACGTCCGCGGGACCGGGCTGATCGCAGGCATCGAGATCAGCGGCCAGCCGCACGCCCAGGACCAAGCAGGCCGTCGCGCACTCGCCCGGGCCCTGCTCGAGGCGCTCCGAGATCATCATGTGCTGGCCGGACTCACCGGACCCGACGGCACCGTCCTCAAGGTCCGCCCGCCGCTGATCTGGCATACCGACCAGGCTGATCTCTTCGTCGCCGCTCTCGCGGAGTCCCTGGCCACGATCAGCTAGGAACACCGGCAGCCAACAGCGCTGGAAGAATAGTGATGGACCTGCCAAACCGGCGGCGGCTACTGAAAGACGTGAGACCGACATCGCGATGACCTATCGCAGTCGCGTGCGGACGGCTCTCGCCGCAGGCTCGCCAGCAGCGACGTTGCTGACTGGCTGCGGCGGGGTGGTCAATCTCGTCAACACGGGTCCGTTCGGCGGCAAGAATTACGGCGGCGTATCGACATGCACGGACCCGCTGCCCCCGCACTCGGTCTTCGCAACCAGTGATGGCGTTCACCAACTCCGGCCCAGCAGCGGTGATCGACCAGATCAGGCTTACTCATGCCCGCGGCCTCCGGCTGCTCGCGGCGTATACCGTGCCGGTCACAGGCCAGGGTGGCGGCTACGGCGACCGGACGGGATACCCGCCACCGCAGCGTGATCTGCCGCGCGGAGTGCTGTGGTCGCGTCGTCAGCGCGCTGACGGGGCCCGCATCCCGCATACTCCGCCAATGCCCGCTGAAGTCGCACTGGTGTTGGTAGTTCAGCTCACCGGGCCGAGCGGAGCCTATAAAGCAATCGACATCCGCTACCACACCGCAGACGGTCACTACGAGATGGACGTCGTCCGCTCCTCTAGATGCGGACCCGCGGCAGCCAAAGCTGCCCGCCGTAGTCGGTCATCTGCGCGGCAGTGAACCAGCCGCAAAACCTGAAACCCCGAACCCTGATCACGGGTCCGGGGTCATTCCGATGTCCTGCGACATCACAAGGTGGAGTCTCGCTACCGCCCGCACGACGTCAAAGCTCGCCACCCCTTTTCCGACGCCTGGAGACGTGGTGCACTTCGTTCATGACCTTTCCGGCCTCAAAACCGACCGGGCTTAGTGCCGCGATCCAGAGGTGGCGGGAGCGACGGAAAGCGCGGATCCTCAAGCAAGCCGAGGACAAGATCGCATTGAGGAAGGACTTGGGTGACGCCGCCTATCGGCGACCCGGCGATGACATCACGCCCGGTGGCTTATACGGCCGGTCAGCTCTTGCAGCTGCGGCTCCGGCGCGCGCCTCGGCCAGGCGCGCCGGGGCGGGTCAGGTTGCCATCCGGCCTGCGGCAGACCGCCGCGCCAGGAGGCAGACTTGGTATAGGGAGCGCCGGAGTCTGCCCCCGCATATCACTGGTGCTTGAACCCGAGCCCGCTAGCCCGCCACCTTTTGTCATTGTGTTCGCTCATTCGACCAGAATGAGCAGCATCGCGGGACACTTGCTGGCGGCCGTGGCCTTGTTTTGGGTCCTGTACATTGTCGGGGTTCTTCAGGCTTCGCGCGCCGGCCGGAAGTTTCGCCGTCAGCACCCGTGACGCGTCGTAGCCGGGTTGCTCGCTCGCCCAGGGCTCCGACGCCATGAGCCACAAGTATTCCGTCATCGACCGCCTTCAGCGTCCCGCAGGCATCCGAACGGTGCGAGCCAGGGCCGGGAACGCCCGTGGCTTCGGGCAGCGAAGTGGCCCGCAGCTGTGGCCGGTTCAGGCGATAAGCAAGCGAGTGTCAAGCTCTGCTGCGTCGAGATCGACGAGGTCGCGGTTGCGTTCAGCCCACCGGCCGGATGCGAGGTCGTTACGGAGGTTGCGCACTGCCCTCTGCTCGGCGGCTGGCCCGACTCTGGCCCAGACCGACATTCCGCGGCGGACATTCTCGTCCAGGTATGCCTCGGGCAGGCGCCAGTAGGCCTCGTAGAAGCCGTCAGCACAGTCCCACGGGATGGGCACTGGTTCGGTCCGGGCTGCGATCGCGCGGGCCAGCTCGGTCAGGGAAGGCCGACCGGCCCGGAGGTCGTGGTGCTCGGGCAGGTAGTCGCGATTCAGCCAGAACCGATCGGGGTCACTGGCGTCGCACGTCAACACCACCACGCGGCGAGCAACGCGCCGCATCTCGCGCAGGCCCGCGATCGGGTCCTGCCAGTGATCGATGGTGGCAAAAGCCATCGCGGCGTCGAAGGACTGGTCCCCGAACGGAAGGCTCTCCGCGGTGCCAGCCAAGCACGGCGCCGCGCCTGCGGGACGCTGCGCCCGCATGACCGCCGACGGTTCCACCGCGGTGACGTCACGGTCGAGGGGCTCGTAGGAGCCGGTGCCAGCCCCGACATTCAGGACTGTCCGCGCATCGCCGAGGGCAGCCCAGACCCGGGCGGCGATCCGCGGCTCGGTGCGCCGCGTGACGGCGTAGGTGGCTCCGATGGTGTCGTACAACTGCGCGCCGGACACTGACCCCGCCCCTCCCTTGGCTGCCGTCAAGTGCGTATAGACGGTGCACCTTGCTGCTGCACCACGATTAAAATAGGCCAGTCGCAAAATCGATTAAAATAGGCCAGTCGCAAAATCGCAACTGGCCTGTGGCCTGGGTGGAGCTGAGGGGATTCGAACCCCTGACCCCCTCGATGCGAACGAGGTGCGCTACCGGACTGCGCTACAGCCCCTGGAACGCCAGTCAGCGTAGCAAATGCCGGGAGTTCCTGCTCACCGGCGACCAGCAGAGCGCGGCAGGCCGGCCCCGCGCGGCCCGCCATGACTAGCTCGCGACGGCCCGGCTCGCGGCCAGGTCGGCCAGCCGGTCCCGGACGGCCGGCCACTCCGCGGCGGTGATCGAATACCGGGCCGAGTCGCGGGGTCGCAGGTCAGTGGCCAGCCGGTGCGAACGCAGCACACCCTCGAACCGGCCGCCGATCCGCTCGATCGCGGCGGCCGACCGCTCGTTCCTGGCGTCGGTGTGGAAGCAGACGCACTCCGCGTCCCAGGTCTCGAACGCGTAGGTCAGCATGAGGCGCTTCATCTCGGTGTTGGTGCCGGTCCTGATGGCCGACTTCGCGAGCCACGTGTGGCCGATCTCGCACGTGTCGGGACCCTGGCGGCCCGTGCCGCGGATGGCCGTCGGGCCACGGCCACCACTGCAGGTCCCACAGCCGGCTGGAGCCGATGACCGTCTCGTCGGCCAGCCGGACGACGGCGAACGGGGCGGCCGTCCCCGCGTCCCGCCCTGCCACTGCCTGCGTGATGTAGTCCGCCGCGTCCGTCTCCGTCGTCGGCACCCTCGTCATCCGGTACAGGTCGCCCGCACCGCCCGCGGCGGCAGCCAGCCCGCGGGCGTGCTGCAGGCCGAGCGGCTCCAGCCGGACCACGCTGCCCGCGAGCTCGGGCGCGAGGAAGACCATGACAAGCTCCTCAGATTTTGTTACAGTACATAACTACATTATGCCAATACATTATCGCCCAACGGGTGCTAGCGCTAGCGAGCTGGTCGCCGACATCGAGGCTGCGATCAGGGACGGAAGGCTGCAGCCAGGGTCCGCGCTGCCGCCGGTCCGGACGCTGGCGGCCGAGCTGCGGCTGAGTCCGGCGACGGTGGCGGCCGCCTACCGCGACCTGCGGATCAAGGGCATCGCGCGCGGGCACCGCCGAGCCGGGACGCACATCACCGGGGCCCCGCCGGTTGCGCCGCGGCCGTCGCTCGTCGTCCCGGCCGGCGTGCGGGCACTCGTCGCGGGTTCGCCCGATCCCGGGCTGCTGCCCGCGTTCCCGGCAACGACCTCCAGCCGGTCGGGACCGGTCTCGCCCCGCCTCTACGGCGACGCCGCCATGGATCCCCGGCTGGCGGAACTCGCGGCGGCGCGGTTGCGGGCGGACGGCATTGATCCCGCGCACCTGGCCGTCGTCGGCGGCGCTCTGGACGGCGTCGAGCGCGTGCTCGGCGCGTGGCTGCGGCCGGGCGATCGGATCGCGGTCGAGGATCCCGGCTACGCGCCGCTGCTCGACCTGCTGGCCGCGATGGACATCACCGCGGAGCCGATGGCGCTGGACGGTCGCGGCGTCCGGCCGGACGCGCTCGCCGCGGCGCTCGCGCGCGGCTGCCGCGGCGTCGTGCTGGTGCCGCGAGCCCAGAGCCCGACCGGCGCTGCCTGGGACGCGGACCGGGCGGCCGCGCTGGGCGCGGTGCTCGCCGAGTACCCGGACGTCCTGGTGATCGAGGACGATCACGCCGCCGAGGTCGCCGGGTCGCGCGCGCGTACACGGTCTACGCGGGCCGCAGCCGGTGGGTCACGATCCGGTCGGTGTCCAAGACCCTGGGCCCAGACTTCCGGCTGGCGGTGCTCGCGGGCGACGCGGTGAGCATCGGCCGGGTGGAAGGGCGCCAGTCACTCGGCACCGGCTGGGTGAGCTACGTGCTGCAGGACGCCGTCGCCGCGCTCTGGCAGGACGGCGGTACCGGCAGGCTGCTGGCGCGGGCGAGCGCCGACTACGCGCAGCGCCGGGCGACGCTGATCGCGCGATCTGGCGGCGCGCGGCATCGAGGCGCTCGGCCAGTCGGGCCTGGCGGTCTGGATCCCGGTCGCCGACGAGCTGAGCGTGACCACGGCGATGCTGAGTAGCGGCTGGGCGATAGCGCCCGGCGAGCGGTTCCGGATCGCGTCGCCGCCGGGCGTGCGGGTCGGCATCGGGACGATCACCGCGGCGGAGTCCGCCCGGTTCGCCGCGGACCTGAGCGAGTGCCTGGCCCGGCGGCCCCGCCGCACCGACTGAGCCGCCGCGCCTGAGCTAGTCGCCGACCGCGCGGATCGTGGCGTCCGCGTACTGGTCGTACAGCTGGTCGCCGAGCCGCGCGGAGATGTCGATGATCTGGGCGCCGTGCTCCTCGTGCTCCTCCTCGGCGCGATGGCGGGCAGCCTGGACTCGTCTGTCTTCGGCCGCCCGCCACCGCGCACGCTCGGCATCCGCGAGCGCCGCCTCACGCAGGAGGAGGAGATACATGCCGAGCATCACGGCAGGCGGGATGCACACCCACCACGAGGTGAGCTTGAGGTACGTGCACGCCGCCGCCACGATCATGAGCGTGAGCAGCGTCGTGAGCAATCGCCGCCGCGCCTGGATCACCTTGGACCGGGAACTGGGCTGTGCCGCCCGCTCGCGTCCGGGCGGTTCCCGGTGTGCTTCCGGCCCGGAGTCAGACTCGTCGTGCCCGGCCGCGGTAACGTCGGCTTCCCCGGCCGCGATGTCTTCATGCTGGTCGTTTTCGCCGCCGAGCAGATGCGGGCGGCGCAGCCACCGGGGGATGAGCACGAACGCCCAGATAGCGACGATGGCCAGGTAGAGAATCGCGCTGCTCACAGCGCCGTCCCGGCGTGAGCGCAGCGGCCCGCCGACAGCCGTATCCGCAATCGGAAAGATGCGGAATCAGGCGTGGTCACGTCACGCACGGTAAAGGGCAGCGACGGCGATGACGAGCATTCCGCCCGGTGTGTCGCGAGATCACGTCCGGACCGGCGACATGCGTGCCGGTATGACCGATGCGTGCCCGGTGCACTAAGACGCTTAGCTGGCGCCGAGCCTGGCCGACATGACTGTACTGCGCCAGCGCCGCATCAGCCCGTTAGGCACGTCCTCGATCGGTCATCGCATAGCAGATGTGATCGTGCCAGGCGCCGTCGATGTGCAGGCACCGACGCCGCAGACCCTTCCTCGCGGAAACCGAGCTTCTCGACGACCCGGCGGCTGGCGGTGTTCTCGGGCCGGATCGTGGCCTCGATCCGGTGCAGCCCGAGGCCGAAGAAGCACTGGTCGAGGGCCATGGACGAGCGCGGTCGGGATGATGCCGCGGCCGGCGAAGGCCTCGTCGATCCAGTAGCCGACCTGCGCGGACCGGGACGAGCCCCAGACGATGCTGCCGACGGTGAGCTGGCCCGCGAAGTGATCGTCGTAGGTGACGACCCACGGCAGGGTCTGCCCGCGCCTGGCCTCGCGCCGCATCGTCCGCGCCATCGCCACGTACGGACCCAGGCTGGAGCGGTAGAGCGGCGTCTCCGGGTTGGTCGGCTCCCAGGGCCGCAGCCAGGACGCGTTGCGCACCCTGGCGTCCCGCCAGAGCGCGGCGTCCTTGACCTTGATGGGCCGCAGACTCACCGGCTTATCGAGCAGCCCCGACTCAGTTAGCGTCACCCATCCACGCGAACGTCCCACAAGGCAATCATTACGTGCGGGCTGCCCGGTCCGCCATCGGGTCGCGACGACGAAGCCGTCAGGGATACTTATTGTGATGAGTTGGGCCATCCATCCGCACGGTCGGTTACTGCGCGCCGTCCGGCCGCGGATGATCACCGCCGTGGACTTGCTCGATCTGCGTGCGTCGAGCAGCCCGGCCAGGACGGCCATCCCGTCCCGGACGCCGCCGGTCGAGCCGGGCAGGTTGACGATCAGCGTGGTGCCCGGCGAATCCGGCCAGGCCGCGGGACAGGGCCGCCGCGGGTACGCCGGCCGCGATCCCGGTGGCGCGGATCGCCTCGGCGATACCGGGAATCTCGCGGTCCAGGACCAGCCGCGTCATCTCCGGCGTCAGGTCCGTCGGGGTCAGGCCGGTGCCGCCGGTGCTGACCACGACGTCGTAGCCGGCCGCGATCGCGTCCCGCAGGGCCTGCTCGACGGCGGTGCCGTCGGGCACGACGACCGGGCCGTCGACCTCGCAACCGGCTTCGCGCAGCAGGCTCCGCCAGGACCGGGCCGGATCGGTCCTGGTAGACGCCGGCCGCGGCCCGGTTGGACACGGTGAGCGCCAGGGCCCTGATCACGGCCGGCGCCAGGTGCCGGTCTTGCCGCCGGTCTTCTTCTCGACCCGGACTCCGCTGATGACCGCGGCCGGGTCGATGGCCTTGACCATGTCGATGAGCGCGAGCGCGCCGACGGTCACGGCGGTCAGGGCCTCCATCTCCACCCCGGTGCGGTCGGCTGTTCTTCGCGGTGCAGGTGATGTCGTACGCCCTGTCGCTCGACTTCCAGGTCACGTCGACCGCGTGCAGGCCGATCGGGTGGCACAGCGGGATCAGGTCCGGGCGTGCGCTTGGCCCCCTGGATCGCCGCGATCCGCGCTACGGCGAGCGCGTCGCCCTTCGGCACTTCGCCCTCGCGCAGGGCGGCCAGCGCTGCGTCGGACAGCAGTACGGTGCCGGAGGCCGTCGCGGTGCGGGTCGTGATCGCCTTGCGCGGACACGTCCACCATGCGGGCGTGCCCGGCGGCGTCTAGGTGGGTGATGCCAGCAGTCGTGGCCCTCCGGCGGCTTGAGCAGTCGACGCCTGTACCGGTCGGTCATCCGGGCAGCTCCAGCACGTCGACGATCGCGCCCGCGGCCAGTTCGGTGATCTCTTCGGGCACGATTACCAGGGCGTTCGCCCGGGCGAGCGAGGCGAGCTGGTGCGACGCCTGGCCGGTGACGGGGGTGACCTGGGTGACCTGGCGCGCGTCCTGGCCGCCTGAGTCGGTCCAGGACACCGCGCAGGAACGACCGCTTGGCCGCCGGTGAGCGCACCGCCTTGGTGAGCGTGGCCGGGATGGGCGCTTGCCGTTCCCCTTCATGGTCTTGCAGGGCGTCGAGGGCGGGCAGGACGAACAGGCAGAACGACACGTACGCGCTGACCGGGTTGCCGGGCAGGGTGAAGATCGGCGTGCTGTCCGCGCCGACGGTGCCGAAGCCCTGCGGCATGCCGGGCTGCATGGCGACCTTGCGGAAGTCACGGTGCCGAGGGTGGCGAGCGCGGCTTTGACGACGTCGTGCTCGCCGCCCATGCTCACGCCGCCGCTGGTGATCAGCAGGTCGGACTCGGTGATCGCGGTCTCGACCGCGGCCAGGACGGCGGCGGTGGTGTCGCGCACGATCGGGTAGCGGCTCGCGTCGCAGCCGGCCTGCTGGGCCGCGGCGGCGAGCATCTTGCCGTTGGACTCCCAGATCTGGCCGGGGATCAGCTCGGTGCCCGGCTCGATCAGCTCGTCGCCGGTGGAGATGACGGTGACCCTGCGGCCGCGGGCGGGCCCGCACGGTCGCGCGGCCGGCCGCCGCCAGCAGGCCGAGATGCACCGGGCCGATCCGGGTACCCGAGGCGAGCAGCAGGTCACCGGGCTGCGCGTCGCCGCCCTTCAGGCGGACCGAGGAGCCGGACGGCACGGCCTCGCGGATCAGCACCGTCGACGTGCCGCCGTCGGTGGCCTCGACCGGGACGACCGTGTCCGCGCCCGCGGGCATCGCGGCTCCGGTCATGATCTGCATGCAGGTGCCGGGCTCGACCGCGTGCGGCGCCGTGGAGCCCGCCGGGATCTCGCCGGTGACGGGCAGCGAGACCGGGTGCTCGCCGGTCGCGGCCGCGATGTCGGCGGCCCGCACCGCGTAGCCGTCCATCGCGGAGTTGTCGAACGACGGCAGCGGCCACTGCGCGGTGACGTCGCCGTCCAGGACGGCGCCCAGCACGTCGGCGAGGGCGATCTCGCGCGCGGGCAGCGGGCGGAGGGCGCCCAGCACCTCGGCGAGGTATTTCTCCACGGACTCCATCAAGCCTGCCTGGCGCTAAGGGGTAGTCATCCGCAGACTACCGGGCCGGACACTGGCTGCCCGGAGGGCCGCCACCCCGCCGGACCAGGCGGCGGACCTGCCCAGGCCCGTCAGCGGCCCGGGCGCAGGTTGTCCAGGTAGTCGCGCAGCCAGGGCACGAACTCCGGGGCGATATCCGGGCGCTCGCAGGCGAACTGGATCACCGTCTGCAGGTAGTCGAGCTTCTTCCCGGTGTCGTACCGGCGGCCGCGGAACAGCACGCCGTGCACCCCGCCGCCGTGGTTCTTGTCCCTGCCCGCCAGGACCTTCAGCGCGTCGGTGATCTGGATCTCGCCGCCGCGGCCGGGCGGGGTCTCCTTCAGCACGCCGAAGATCGACGGGTCGCAGACGTAGCGGCCGACGACGATCCAGTTCGACGGGGCGTCCTCCGGCGACGGCTTCTCCACCAGATCGGTGACCGCGACGATGTCCTCGGTGTCGGTCGGCTGCATGGTGACGACGCCGTACGCGGATACCTGGTCCGTTGGCACCTCCATCAGCGCCAGCACACTGCCGCCGTACTGCTGCCTGACCTCGAGCATCCGGGACAGCAGCTTGTCGCGGGCGTCGATGAAGTCGTCGCCGAGCAGCACCGCAAACGGCTCATTGCCCACGTGATCCGCCGCGCAGAGCACGGCGTGGCCGAGGCCGAGTGGCTGGCCCTGGCGCACGTAGTGCATCGACGCGATCTCGTTGGAGGCGCGGACGCTAATCAGGCCAGATTGGTCGTTTTTGGCCTCCAGGACCTCTTCGAGCTCGATGTTGCGGTCGAAATGATCCTCGATGTTCGTCTTATTCCGCGCGGTGACCATGAGGACATCGGTCAGCCCAGCGGCCGCGGCCTCTTCAACGACGTACTGGATCACCGGCGTGTCAATGACCGGCAGCATCTCCTTCGGCATCGCCTTCGTGGCGGGCGCGAACCTGGTGCCCAGGCCCGCGGCCGGGATGACCGCCTTCGTGATGACTGGTGAATGAGTCATGCTGAGAACCTTAGCCAGCGATTCGGAGAACCCGCGAACTGCACAGGTCGGACGGATCATCTGTCCCTTCTTGACAGTTTGATGCACAGGAACGGCCAGTTTTCCTGTCGATTCCTGGATATTTCTGGAGGTTATATTGGCCCGCCCTGAAAGTCAGCCAGGGCGTCGAGCTGACCTGCCCGCCACGAAGTCCGCCCTCCGGACCCAGCTCCTGGCGGTCCGGCGGACGCTCACGGCCGAGCAGCGCGCAGCGGCCGGCCGGAGCATCCGCGACGCTGTGCTCGGGCTGCCGGAGACGGAGATGGCGGGAACTGTGGCCGCCTATTACTCGGTCGGCACCGAGCCGGACAGCCGCGGGCTGATTTTCGCGCTCTGGAAGCGTGGCACCTACGTGCTGCTGCCGCTGCTGCGGCCGGACGGTGACCTGGACTGGGCGTCGTATGAGGGGCCGGAGTCGCTGGCGCCGGGGCCGCGCGGCCTGCTGGAGCCGACCGAGCCGCCGCGCGGTGTGACGGCAATCACAAGCGCGGACCTGATCATCGTGCCGGCGGTCGCGGTCGACCGGACCGGGTCCCGGCTCGGCCGCGGCGGGGGCAGCTTCGACCGGGCGCTCGCCAGGGTCGGGCAGGCGGTCCTGACCGTGGCGCTGCTTTATGACCGGGAGTTGGTAGGCCAGGTGCCCGTCGACGGGCACGACGTCCCGGTCCGCGCCGCGGCGCTGCCCGGCCAAGGAATCACCAGGTTCTCCTAGCCGTTGCTAATATTTAGCAGTTGACCGCGGCGAGTGCTAAGCCGCAGAGGGAGGAAACGTGCCGACGTACCAGTACGCCTGCACCGATTGCGGAGACAAGTCCGAGGTCGTGCAGCGGTTCACCGATGACCCGCTGACCGTCTGCAGCCTCTGCGGTGGCAAGCTCCGTAAGGTCTTCTCCCCGGTAGGCATCGTCTTCAAGGGCTCGGGCTTTTACCGGACCGACAGCCGTAGCGGGTCGAGCACCGTCCCGGCGGCCTCGTCGAACGGGTCCGACTCGTCCAGCGAGAGTTCGTCCAGCTCGAACGGCTCGAACGGCTCGTCCGGCGACTCCGGCAGCAGTTCGAAGTCGTCCGACTCGAAGTCGTCCGACTCGAAGTCGTCCGACTCGGGGTCCGCCGCCAGTTCGGACAAGAAGTCCTCCTCGACCACGAAGGCAGCTGCCTCCAGCTGAGCCAGCCCGGCTGCCTGCGGGCCAGCCGTCCCGGTACATTGACGGCGTGCGCGACCTGGCAGAGATAGGCGTCATCGGCGGCTCCGGCTTCTACGAGTTCATCGACTCGGCCGACGAGATCAGCATCGAGACGCCGTACGGGCCGCCCAGCGACCCGCTGGTGATCGGCGAGCTCGGCGGCCGTCGGGTGGCGTTCCTGCCCCGGCACGGGCGGGACCATCGGTTCCCGCCACACAAGATCCCCTTCCGGGCCAACATGTGGGCGCTGCGGTCGGTCGGCGTACGGCAGATCATCGCGCCGAGCGCGGTCGGGTCCCTGACGCCCGACTTCGGTCCCGGCATCCTGGCCGTCCCGGACCAGATCGTGGACCGCACCTCCGGCCGGACGCAGACCTACTACGACGAGGGCGGCGCCGTCCACGTCCAGTTCGCCGACCCGTACTGCCCCGTGGGCCGGACCACCGCCATCCGGTCAGCGCAGGCCACCGGCTGGGATCCGGTGCCGAAGGGCACGCTGGTCGTGATCGAGGGTCCGCGGTTCTCCAGCCGGGCCGAGTCGCGCTGGTACGCCGCCCAGGGCTGGACTCTGGTCGGCATGACCGGCCACCCGGAGGCGGTTCTCGCCCGCGAACTCGCCCTCTGCTACACCACCGTCACGCTGGTGACTGACACCGATGCGGGCGTCGAGGAAGGCGAAGGCGTCACGCACGAAGAGGTGATGCGGGTCTTCGCGGCCAACATCACCCGGCTGCGCAAGGTAATCGTGAAGTTCATCTCGGACCTGCCGAGCGACCGGGCGTGCCCGTGCCCGCACGCGCTGGACGGGCTCAACCTGCCGATAGCCCTGCCCTGAACCTTTCGAGCGCGGCCGCTCACCGCAATCTGGCTGCGCTAATCCAGATCTCCGTGCTCGATGCGGGCTAGCCTCCGTTCCCGCACGAGCTGATCAAATTCATGCTCGACCCGGACCTGGCCGCCGCCCATGGCCGCGAATACCCCGGTGACGTCCCGCATGCTGACGACCCCGAGCAACTGGCCGCCGGCCACGATCGGGAGATGCCGGATCCAGCGGGTCGCCATCTCCCGGGCCGCGTCCTGCAGTTGCATGTCCGGGGGCACCGTGTAGACCTCAGCGGTCATCGCGTCGTCGACCGAGGTCTTGTCCGGGTCCGCGCCCAGGGCCACGGCGCGCAGCACGTCCCGTTCGGTGATGATGCCGGTCAGCTGGCCGCCCTCGGTGATGATGAGCGAGCCGGTCTGCTGGCGCCACATGCGCTCGGCGGCGGAGCGGAGGCTGTCGTGCCGCGATTCGGTCACCGTGGCCTGCGTCATGACGTCCCTGACCTGCACTGGCTCACTCCTCGCGTGGGTGTGGTGTTCCCACGATATGGGCCGGCTGCCGCGGCGGGCGTTGGCGGCGGGCAAACCGGGGCGCTGGCAGCGGCCGTCACAAGCTACGCTTGACCTGCCCGCGGGACGGTCATTCCGGCTGCCGGGCGCGACTGGCCCCGATAGCTCAGGCGGATAGAGCGACTGCCTCCTAAGCAGTAGGCCGCAGGTTCGAGTCCTGCTCGGGGCGCGGACAAGCACGTAGAGCGAATTTTTTCGCCATTGTGTCCAATGGCATGTTAACTGCCTGCGAGCAGTCGCTCTTTCGTGAAATCTTGCGGTGGGTGCGGCGTCGCCTGACGAGGCCCAATGTCGCTGGATGACGTGCTACGTCGCGCGCCAGAATCGGACATATGTTCGGGACAGTCTCCGCTGGGAGCCAAACTGAGAGCCAAACAATCTCCGGCCGCGGCGGCCGGACGTTGTACGAGCGGGCGAACATCTCAAGCCTCGAGCCACGTCCCGATGCAGCGCGAGATCACCGGCGGTGGTAATCACCGGGTGCGGAGCCAACACGGTGCTTACTGCGACCAGCCTGGAGCGCAACGAGAGTCGTCGCGATCTCGGCTCGCGGAGTGATCGAAGGCGGCGGCGGTGAAGCCAGGATTGGCGGTCGGCATGGGCTGGCGACCACGGGTGCGCTCGGCAGGCCGATTACGGAGGGCGACCGGGGTCATGGTCCTGGCCGGGCGCCTGCACCGTGGACCTCTGGCGTGCCGCGCCATCTACCGTCGGCCGCGGCTGGGACCTATCGTGGCGTCATGCCAAGTCGCGACGGACTAATCCCCGGCCTCCCGACAATGTGCGACCAGGGCAGGCCGGCGTGGTCATGCTCGGCCGGGTCATCATCGGCGACGTGGCAGTCGCGCTGGTCGACCTGGCCGTCCGTCGATTCCTGGCAGTACAGGAACTTGGCGACCGTCACGGGCTATAGGGAGAACCGAACTGGTCGCTGGCCGCAGCCCAGGCGCCGGGACTAACTCACCGCCGCGAGTCGCTGACCGGCTACGAGCGCACGCTGCTTGACGCCGTAACGGTGGGCGGCCAGACCACCACGTCCTCGCTCGCGACGCGGATGCCCCAGATCCTCGCGGAGACACGCCGCGAGATCGTGCGCGACGCGGTCCACCGCGGATGGCTCCGCCACATTCACCATGACCAGCGCACCGCCGAAGGCGAGCAACTTGCCGCGCGCATCCGGACGTTCCACCACCGGCTTCGGCAGTTCGCCCCAAGCCAGGGCGAGGACGCCCTGGCTGGTCCGCTGCTCCCGTACGCAATGCACTTCGGCCTGGTTCACGACGACGATCTGCCGCTCGCCCGTTCGCGCGCCATTGGGTGCGCACGTTCTCGGTCCTGCCTGGGATGGCATCAGGAAGTTCCGAGGGCACGCGACCCGCTCAGTGAGCCAGTACCCGTAGACAACACTCGCGGGTTCCAAGGGTTGATGGGGTGGTACCCAGCGATGTGATCGCGCACTCAGATCAGCTCACCCAGACGCGGCTGACTGAGACGGAGCAGCGGATGACCGCCGTCCTGGACGAGCTCGGCCTGACCGGCCTGGTCACCTCGATCACTGAACTATCCGCCGTCGGCGCAGCGGCGATCCTGGCCGAGACCGGCGATCCCCGCCGGTTCGCCACCGCACGGGCGCTGGTCAAGCACGCGCGCCTGGCCCCCCGGGAGAAACCATATTGCCGGCGCCGCCAGAATCACCTTAAGACGAAGTGGTCAGCTGGTTGTGAACGGCATTAGGCCCGCCTGGTGCGGGCCCATCGGCTGGCGAGCCCCAAAGCCAGGAGGAGAAGGACGAGCGATGCTGCGGCAAAGTAATTCACCCAGTCCGCCGGTGCTTGCGCCGCATCCCAGAGGCTGATGGCTGCGCCCGTCAGGGCGCCGCTGATGGCGATCAGCGTGGTCGCGCGCGCGGCGGAGCGCCGGAGCATGCTGATCGGATAGGCGACCAGCAGCAGGCTCCAGGCCAGCCGCAGGTAGTTCAGCGGATGCCCCGGTGCCCCCGCGATGTTCCAGGTGTTCCAGGTCACAACGACCAGGTCGGCGACGAGGAGAATACTGAGCGTTGCGGTCATGGCGGGCGTCTGGCGCCTTGCCCTGGCATGAATCAGGGCCGTGCCCCGGAGCGTGTCCGCCGCGTAGCCCAGCATGCGAACGGCGCGGCGCGGCGCGAGCCGGATCTGGGGATCATGCAAGATGGCGGGCAGCTCGGCCGCCCATTCCCGGTACCGTTCGTCGCGGATATCCTGCGGGAGCCGCTGGCAGGCGCGGCCCACCAGGTACTCGCCGAGGCGCAGCAGCCCGCGCTCTGCCCTCATGCCAGGTTCCCCGGTGCCGGGCGGCCCGCGCGGGCGGGCGCGCACTGACCGCGGGCGGATGCTTGCGCGATCTCGAGCCGGGCCACCCGGATGCCCTCGCCAGTCAGCCGGTAGTACTTCCGGGGCCGCTGTCCGTCCTGTTGCGGCGTTTCCCACGCGGAGGCGACCACCTTCTGGCGCTCAAGCCGGGACAGCAGCGGGTACAGGGTCCCGCTTGGCAGCCGCGCGGCCTTCATCAGGTCATAGCCGTAACGCGGCGCAGCGGGATCTGCCAGGAACGCACCGAGCACGCGCTCCAGCGGCCCGGTCATCCTCACACACCGAACTCTACACATGTAGCCGCCAAGGCCGAAGTCACGTGTGTCGCGCTACTCTGACGCCCGCCAGGTCGATCCCGGCGATCGCATTAGTCACCGGCACCAGGACGCGCAGCCGCTTCAGCCGTGCGTTGCGGTTGCGGTCACCGCGGTACACGCCACTACCGTTACCCATGGCACCCGGCACAGCCTGCCAGCCGAAAGCACCTGGCCGTGGGCGACGAGCGCGCACTCGTCGGGGCAGATCGCCCAGAGGCGACTGCAGGCTCTTGTGTAGGGTCAGCCACAGCCGGCCGAGCTTGCCAGCCAGCCAGTATCCCGCCATCACAGGCGGCCTCGGTTCTGCTGCCCGTTCTGGCGGTGTCGCTGCGACCTGCTCCATAGCCACTCCATGCCGATCGCCATCACGCCGTTGAGGGTCATCGCTACTGACGCCGCGCCCCAAAGCTCGGCGCCTCTCCCGGTAGTTTCTCGAAGCCGAGCCCGTCGCGAGCGTTGGGCTGAGGCTATGCGCAGACCCTTTTGACTTTGGATCCGGGCAGTGGAGAACCAGGTCGAGGGTCTGGTCCAGCCCGCCGCAGTGGCCGCTCGCGGGCCAGTCCAGCGCCGCGCCGAGATCCCACGCCCGGCACCGGAACGTCCGCCGCGCGAGGACTTTCGAGTCGTGATCGGTCACCACGACCATCTGCTTAGAAACACGTTCTGCGTGTCGGTTCGTGACGGAGGCACGTCCCCCTGATGCGCTTCGTTCTGGGCCCCGTGCGAGTTTGGCTGCATGGACGCGGTGACCCAGACCTCGTCCCGCGTTGAGGCCACCGTTCTGTTGCTCAATGAGGATGACTTCTGCCGGCCGGCCATGCTCATGCTAACCCTGAACCGATTTAGCTTGCTTCAGTGGGACTTATCCGGGCAGACTTTGCCATAGCGAATGGGCTGTCCCAGTCGCATGGAGAGCTTGGCGCCTGCGAGGAGGCCGTGTGAAACGCAGGGTGGTCGTCGCAGCAATGGGGCTTGCCGCGGCGAGTGGAATCTTCACGGCGGGGACGGCGCAGGCGAGCAGCGCCGTCTGGTACCAGGTCTACCAGGCACAGTCTTTCGGGTTCTTCAATCAGGTAGCGGCCATCAGCCGTACCAACATCTGGGCGGTGGGCCCCGCCCACACCAGCACCGGCAAGATCATCTACCGGCCGTTCATCCGGCATTTCAATGGCAGATCGTGGCAGGCCATCACGATTCCGCATTCCTCAGGTTCGACCGCCGAATGGGTGTCGGCGTCCGCCTCGAATAACGTCTGGGTCGGCGGCTTGAAGAACAGCCAGATCGACACCACCGTGGTGTACAGGTGGAACGGTGCTCGCTGGAAAAAGATCCCGATGCCTGCCCTGACAGACCTGTACGGGGTCGTCGCGCTCGCCCCGAACAACGTCTGGGCGTTCGGCACCTCCGGCACTGTCCCCGATGACATCTTCCACTGGAACGGCGTCAGGTGGCAGTACTCCCTCAACGGAAGCACTAACTTCATCCCCCAGGGGATCTCCGCGTTAGGACCGGGTGACGTCTGGGTATCGGGATTCGCGTACTCAGGCAGGAACATGTCGTAACCGCCTACCACTGGCACGGCAAAGCCTGGCACCGGGTTCGCATGCCGCATCCGGTGGTCGACAACGGTGGCACGAACGTCACGGCAGTGTCGGCCTCGAACATCTGGATTGGCTGGTACGACAAAACCAGCACGCATGCACTGCACTGGGACGGGCGGCGATGGCACACCCTGAACACCCCGGCTGATGCCGACCCCGGTCACATCGTCCCGGACGGGAAGGGTGGCTACTGGTTCGGCGCTACGGCCATCTGGACCGGGGGGACCTGGCTTAGTGAGCCGCGCCCCGGTCTCACAGGCGGCTACATCGGCGTCGTCCGGATACCCCGCACCGCGTCCTTCCTGCTCACAGGTGGGGTCGAGACAGGCGCATCCCTAGCCGACAAACCGGCCATATTCCGGTTCGACCTCTAACGGCATTGTTTGCCGGCTGGCAACGCACCTATGCGGACCGAAGCAAACAGTCGCCGGACCTACCGCCCGATTTAACTCGGCGGCAAGTCCGCTCTCACGCGGAATCAGGAGCGACGGCCGCAACTTCCCCGTCGGTAGGAGCGGGCGAGTCGGCGTTCGCGTCGCAGGATGGCGGCGCAGGGGCGGGTTCGATCAGGCGACGAGTTCGCGGAGCCCTACACGTCGGCGCAGCCGTCTCGCCCGAGCTGCGCGCGATCTCGTCCCGGTGTGCGATGAGGCCACGGAGAGGACTCAAGCCCGCGGGAGAGGCTGGAGGGCGGCACGTACAGGAGGGCTGCAGGAGTTCGATCGCGCTCTGTGCGATCTCGTCGCAGGGCGAAGCCTGGCAGGCGTGGAGACCGCGTTGGCCTTGGCGACTGCTTAGCGGAGCTAATAATCTTCCGGGCGCCAGGTTGGGAGCCAACGCCGGCAGCAGCGGGGCGGCGTCAGGCGTCGTGAGGCGATTGTCGTTGCAGGTCAGCGCCACGTAGCGCGCTGGTGAGCGTTGTCTGGCCTGGTTCGGGTTTGCCTCCTAAGCAGTAGGCCGCAGGTTCGAGTCCTGCTCGGGGCGCAGGCAGGCACGTAGAGAGATTTTTTCGCCATTATGTCCAATGGCCTGCCAACTGCCTACGAGCAATCGCTCCTTTCGAGGAATTTGGGGCGGGTGCGGCGTCGCCTACTGAGGTTCAATGTCGCTGGATGACGTGCGGTGTCGTGTCTGGAACCGGAGATGTATTCGGGCCTGTGCCTGCCGGGAGCCAAACTGGGAGCCAATCAATTTCCGGCAAGCCGCAGCCAGAGGTTGTACTAGCGGGCGACCGTGAGTTCACGGCCAGCTGGCACCTATCGTCGACAGATGCGCGCCTCGGCCCCAGGTGCTGGCGACGCTTAGACATACGACCTCCACGCCTCGTTGGCCGGGCCCGGATGGTTGCCAGGCCGACTCTGGACATGCCCGCTCGGCCGCCGGTAGGTGCGACGATCTTGGCTCCGACAAGATACGGGAGCGTGGCCTCCAGCCGGCGCAGCGCCGATCAGGGCCATGTGTACTGCTCCAAGGGAGCCGCGGGGGGAGTTAATAAGCTACCGGCCTCAAGCGCGGCCGTCTCCGGTTATGCGCCCGCGGTCACCTGGGCACACCTGCGAGCCCGGCAGGATTGGACATGCTGAAGCTAGTTCTCCTGCGGCTGCACCTATTGCAGCCGGCAGCCGCCAATGGCGTTTGTGTTGATTCCAGCTGTCGTTCATAATGCCTTACGGTGGTGCGAAATAGGTCAACGGCTGTCATTGTCAGCTCTCCCCTACGCGCAGTCCTCCTCTTGCCGGGAGTGTTGATCGCCTGGGGACTTGCCGGAGGGGTGGTTCTCGACAGCGCCGGCTAAAGAGGAGTAATGCATCGGTTACTGCCGTGGCAGTGATCGCGCTGGCTGTCGCGTTGATCGTTGGCTGCGTGCGGGCGCTGCGGGCGGGCTTGCGGATGGACGAGCGCGGCGTCATGGTCCGCAACTTCTGGCGAACCTAGCAGATCGGGCTGGGCCGACGTGAGCCACCTCGGCGACGGATCGGTCGAGATGGGCGATGTGGGCCGCATCTGGGCCCTGGGCGTAGTGCTGCGTGACGGGCGCAGGAGGAACGTGTCAACCGTGCTCGGGCTCGGCGAGGCGGACCTGGATGCAATCCGGCGAGCCGCCTGCCGGTACGGCGTTCCGGCTGAGCTGACCGGGCCACGCGGGGCCAGGATGAGCGGCGGTCAGCCGGACGGTGAGGGCCTGTTTGAGGATCCCGGTGGCCAGCCTGGGTGAGGTTCTGGGATGGCGCTCGAGTGGTCGCCGCCGCTGACGCTCAGTGCTGGCAAGGGATGGCCTGCGTGGAAGAGCTGCGCTGCCGGTGGCCCAAGAGCGCCGGAGCCGGCTGTGGGGTGCCGGGCCGGTTCGGTCAGGCTACGAGTTCGCGGAGTCGCTGGACGTCGGCGGAGATTTTCTCGATGGTGCTCTGCACGGTCTCGTCCTTGTGCGCGTTGAGGCCGGAGAGGATCCATCCGCGGATGAGGCTCGGCACGGCGGCACGTCGAGGCGGCGGGCCAGGTGCTCGATCTCGGCCAGGTCCTCGGGGGAGAGCCGGGTGGCGACGGTGACCGACTTGTTCGGTCGTGTGAAGGCGGCACCGGGTGGCATCGGCTGGTCGGCGGTGACGTCGGCTTCGGAGGCAATCTGCTCGACTACCTGCCTGGGGTCACTCATGTCGCTTGGTCCCTCCAGCGTAGATCCGGCGGTCGGTGTTATTTGCCCGCCAGCCGTTGGCGCCCCACCATGATCCTGGCCTGTCCTTGCGCCGGACGAGGATGACCACCAGGACCGCGGCCGCGGTCGGCGAGTAGCCGATCACGCGGGCACTCTGGCCTGACGTGCTCTTGGGGTCCGGGTCAAACAGCAGCGCGTCAGGATCGGCGAGTGCCTCGTTAGCGGCCTGCACCGTGACCTGGTGCGCGGTCCGCATGTGATCCTCGCCGTGCTGCCAGTCGACGCCTAACCCCACGAGGTAAGTTTACAATTGTAAACAGCACCTGTCCAGTCGCCGTGGGCCAGCCCGCGCCGCGTATGCCCCGACCGGCTCGCGACTCCTGTTCCGCTGTCCGCCAGCCCTGGTGGGGGCTGGCAGGCATTGGTCGGGCCTAGCAGGTCCGGCTCCCTGGCACGCGCGGAGACTCGCCTGGGCTGTGCCGGCTGTTGCTGGCCATCTTCGTGCTCGCGTGCGCCGGGGTGGCGCGGCGCATCGTCGCGTCCAGAATCGGGCATATGTTCGGGCCTGTGTCTGCTGGGAGCCAGACTGGGAGCCATCACTTTCCGCCAAACCGCGGCCAGAGGTTGCACCTGCGGGCGAACATGAGTTCACCGTCGGCCGGTTCGTGCCGTGCCGATCCCAGGTGGACGAACACAGGGCAGACACCACCGAGATGGCCGCCTGCGCGGCGCGGTCAGTGAATCTCACCGCAGACGACCAGACGACCACCGGCGTGGTGTTGGCACTGCAGCGGCGGCACGACCGGTTCGTCTGGGCAGCCGACACCAACAGCGTGCGCATCGAAGATGACCTCGACGCCGACGCCGAGTTCCGGTACGAGCTGTCCGGGTCCCCGCCTGGCAGCAATTTGGGGTTACCGGGGCGGTTCGTGTTTGAATGCGGCCGGGCTTGGCACCCGCTGGACGTCGGCAAGGGTCTGCTCGTACAGCGGGATCGCCTCACCCAGCCGCCGGCCGCTAAATAGGCGTACGCGAGGGTTGTTCGGCCATCCCGACTCTGCTTTGCGGGTGGCTGGCGAGATGGCCCCAGGCGGCGTCAGGGGCGGTTTAGTGCCGGGGTAGCGTCGAATGAATGTATGGGGCCGGGGCCAGGCCCGAGCCGCGATCCGTTGGAGGCGATATGGCAGAGCAGGACTTTGACCAGCCAGCCGAGCAGTTCCATCGCGAGCGCCGTGAGCACGGCGGCGCGGCGGAGCACCTCGATGACGACCGGCTTGCGCGCTTGACGGAGGAGGAACGGGTAGCGGCCGGGATCGATGACTACGATCCGGATGAGGTTCCGCCAGCGACCGATGCACCGCCGGCCTCGGATGTCACGGAGACCGAGGAATACCAGGAGGAGCGGGCTGAGATCCGCCGTGAGGTCGACAAGGACGAACTGCAGATCGAGGGTCAGCGCGACTCGCTCCCGCCGACGCACTACGACAACTGAGACCATGGACCGCAAGCTGACTGCGCCGACGCGTGGCTGGTGCCAGGCGGTGCCGCGTCGGCACAAGCGGAGGAACTGCCGGCCTGGCTGCCGGACGGCCAGGCCCAGCGCCGGCCGTGTGCTGCGCTGACTTGCCGGAGCGATCGACGTTGTCGTGCGCGTGCAGATCTGGTTGCCTTCTGCGTCCTCGCGCTAGGCGCGACCGTGCTGGCCGATCACCGCTTCAAGTCGACACGCAGTCGCGACCCCCGACTATTTCTCTGGGGGCCTGCACCGCGTATATGCAGTTCGCTACCAGCCTGACCGAATGCTCGTTCTCTGCTTGCGCTTGCGGTCGATGCGGACGCTGACGCTGTCCCGCTCGGGCGGCTGGTCGGCGCCGTCACCGTGGATCCATCACGCCTCTGATATCCAGGGCGACTAACTCAGGTCGCAGCCTCCCCGCCGCATGTGCTCCCGCCAGGCCATACGCGGCCAACCATGGACGGTCCGCGCGCAAACCGCCAGTCAGGGGCTGGTTGCCCGGTCACAGACGCTGAAGGCTACGCTGCCCTGCTCGTTGACCTCCGCTTGCCCCCGCGTGGGTTCGGGGACGCGGCGGAAGGCATGCTGGGTTTGTCGCATGAGGCGACCTCGGGGGAGCTTAGACAGGAGGCCGGACATGTTTGCAGTGGTACGGCGATACAGCGGGGTGACCGATCCTGAAGAGGCGGGACGCCGGGTGGAGGACCAGTTTGTCGAGATTCTCCGAGAGGTTCCCGGATTCGTAGCTTATTACTGGGTCGATGCGGGGGACGGGGTAATGCTCTCAACCTCGGTCTTTCAAGATGAACCGGGGGAGGAAGAATCGACGAAAAGGGCCGGGGAGTTCGTGCACGCGAATCTCGAGCCACTGTTTCCGAACCCACCCCAGGTCACAGCTGGACATGTCGTAGCGTCCGGCTAGGGCTTCGCAGATTAACGGGCATATGACCTTCGCTCGTTCCTGGGCGGGGGTCTTGTGCTTTGAGCCATGAGCAGCCCGGTAACACTTAGGGCAAGCCCAGCACGGTCCCGTCCGCCGGCACCGATGCGACGCGCCCTGGGCGAGCATCGGCATGTCCGGGCGCGCTCATCGTTCTCAGCGCGTAGATCAACAGGTTCTGAGCTCATCAACGACGACGCGACGGAACATGTGGGCAGACGCGCAGAGGGGCGGGTCTCCTCTTACACGACTGGGCTCTTACCGCCCGGGTGGTCGTTCGTGCGGGACGGCCGGGCTGGTGACCGGCATGACCGGCAGAAGGTTGTCCAGGCCGGTGAAGTCATCGGGGTTGGTCGTGAACAGCGGCAGTCCCTCGGCGATGGCGGTTGCTGCGATGAGCAGGTCGGCGATTCGTCGGCGTGGCTTGCGTCCGGCGGTGATCACCGCTGCGGTAACGCGCCCGAAGACGCGGGCCGCTTCGGCGCCGAACGGGATGGGGTCGAACTCGCTCTCGGCGCGCTGCAGTATTTCCAGGCGCCGGGCGCGCTCGGCGTGCTCGTCGTACATGTCTTGCTCGCCATTGCCGCGGACCTCGTTCGGGCCGGCCGACAGCTCCGCCAGAGTGATGGCGCTGATCGCCATCTCATCGGGCAACTGACTGGGATCGATCCACCTGCGCAAGATCATGATGTTCGTGTCCAGCATGCCCTGCCGGGGAAGGTCACCGGTCATAGGGGCTAGCGGTCTCGTGGTCAGCGGCGGCGTCTTGATCCGACCTGAACGCATTCAGGTTACCGTCCGGAGCATTGCGCGACATCGCCGAGAACTCCTCCCGCGGGACAAACCGGCGGCGTCGGTGCAGGGGAATCAGCTCTCCGATGTGGCGTCCGTCGCGGGTGACAGTAAAGGACTGCCCGTGTTCGACGGCATCCATGATTTCCCGCGACCGTGACCGCAAGTCGCGCTGCGTGATCTCAGGATTGCTCATATCCTTATAGTAGCACCGGGTGCTACCTGGTGCTACTGGCGCGGCTTTAGCCGGGATTGCTTCCGTGCCGAACCATACGGTCCGCCGGTCGTCAGTCATGCAAGGGTCGCTTCGCAGTGTCCCGCGTTAGCCTAGGTAGCGCCGAACTGGAGGCGACTGCTTGCAGCCGTGTAGTCAACCGGGAGCCAAAGTGGGAGCCAACGTCAGCAGGAGCGAGGCGGTGTCAGGCGTCGCCAGGCGAATTTCGTGCCAGGTCAGCGCCACGTAGGGCGACGGTGGGCGTCGCCTGGCCTGGTTCGGGTTTGCCTCCTAAGCAGTAGGCCGCAGGTTCGAGTCCTGCTCGGGGCGCAGTGCGGGGCGGAACGTAGAGAGAATTTTTCGTTATTGTGTCCACCGGCAGTAAACTGCCTGCGAGCAATCGCTCCTTCGTGAAATCTTGCGGCGGGTGACGCGGATCGCTCGACGAGGCTTTGAGCCGCCGGATGACGCCCAACGTCGCTCACTGAATAGGACATATGTTCGGGCCAGTGTCTACTGAGAGCCAGGCCTACGGGAGGAAGCTAGCGCCGATTTCTGTGCGGGTTGATGGCCATTGCCGACACGGCGACGCCTTTGCGCTCCTTCGGCGCCGCGGGCGACGCTGGGGATACGCACCGATCGAATCGGGC
Organism: uncultured Actinomycetota bacterium; assembly: GCA_963726425.1. Classification (GTDB taxonomy): domain Bacteria; phylum Actinomycetota; class Actinomycetes; order Streptosporangiales; family Streptosporangiaceae; genus JAJYUU01. The sequence goes on from CAVSCN010000023.1 coordinate 680,894, forward strand.
GGGCCGGGTCGGTGCACAGAAGGTCGGGCGTGACGACAGAGAGTGGGCTGATGGCCCGCTCATGCCCTTGAGGGCCGGCGTGCCCGCGCCTGGTCACCGGGTACCGGTGATGAGCCGTTCGCGGTCGAACGCGGCCGAGGTGATCCGCCAGCCGAGTCTGTTAAGGATCAACAGTGCGGCCGCGGCGGCGAGAGCAAGGCCGAGCGTCGGGGGGATCACGTTGTAGGCGATGAGCGTTGTCACCGCGACCGACGGGAGACTCGCGAGCATGCCGAGTTGCTGGGCGACGCGGACGTCACTTGCTCGGGTGGAGATGGCGATGCCCACCCAGATGGACCAACCGGCCAGGAGCGGAGTGAAGAACAGCTGGGCGAGAAGGTCCGGGCCGCGCAGGAGCGCCGATGCCACGCCCGGCTGTGCGAACAGTTCGATGCAGGCCACGACGAAGGCGTATACCGCATAGGCGATGGCAACCGACGGGACGAGGGCCGCGAGAGCCTTGCCCAGGAGGTATTCCTCCCGGCGGATCGGCGTGGTGAGCACGGGCTCGAGGGTGCCCTGCTGGCGCTCGCCAACCACCGAGTAGGCGGCGACCACGGCCGGCACGAGCGCCGGGATGCCCAGCAGGTACAGCAGAGGTTCCTCGTGGCGGAATGCGCTCGCATCCGACGCAGGCAGGGCGAATACCTCGATCAGCGGGTTGAGGACGAACAGCAGCGGGATGACTGCCATCGCCGCGACGATGGAGCCGTTGCGCCGGTACTCGCGGAGCTCCTTGTGGAAGATGCCGCGGACTCGCCTTTTGCTGATGTTCATCTCGGGCCAACCTCCTCATCCTGCTCGATCAGCTCGAGGTAGACGTCCTCGAGCGAATGGCGTGACTCGCTTATCGACAGCACGTCGGCGCCAGCGGCCACCAGAGCCCGGGTGACCGCTGGCGCGGCGGCTGCTGTGTCGGAGACGGCGAGTACGTAGCCGGCCGAGCCGTCTTGTTGCCAGCTGTCGACAGAGGGCAGGCCGGCGAAGACGCGGCCTGGATCCGGGAGCGGGACGAGGATCCTGACCGTGAGCGTCCTCGCGAACAGCTGGTCGCGGAGCTCGGCAGGCCGGCCGATGGTGCGCAACGACCTGTTCAGGATGGCGACCCGGTCGCAGAGGCGCTCGGCCTCCTCGAGCCGATGCGTGGTGAGGAATATCGTCACGCCGCTACGGCTAAGCGCGGCGATCAGCTCATGGACGTCGCGAGAAGCTACCGGATCCAGGCCAGAGGTGGGCTCGTCGAGGAACAGCACCTCCGGGTCACTGAGCAGCGCCCTGGCCATGGCGACCCGCTGGCGCAGGCCCTTGGACAGGGCGCCGCAGGCATCGTCGGCCCGGTCGGCCAGGTTAACGGCGTGCAGGGCGCGGTCAACGCGATCGCCTGGGTCGGGCACCTCGTACAGGTCGGCGAAACATTCAAGATTCTCCGCCACGCTCAGGCGCAGATACAGGCCCGGCGACTCGGGCATGATCGAGATGCGCCGGCGGATCTCTACTCCGTTCTCCGGCGTAAGCGGGATCCCGGCGACCGTCGCGGAGCCGGAGGTCGGCGCAAGGAGGGTGCCGAGCGTCCGCACCGTCGTGGTCTTCCCTGCGCCGTTCGGCCCGAGAAACCCGAACACCTCGCCCCGGGCGACGCTGAAGGACACATCCGCGACGGCGGTCCGTCCGCCGAAGTCCTTGGTCAGGTGGCTGACTTCGAGCGCCTGCATCCCGGAGTAGGCCTGATACTCAGCCCCGTCGCCGGACCGTTGGCGCAAGCTAGCCAGTTCGATTGCCCTGTCATTGCTGCTCACGCGTCCGCCTTCTTCCTGGAATAGCCGCGGCGCACTCCGCGGAGCGGCGTCCGCTGATAAACTGATATCACTATGCTATGCCTGTGTTATCAGCTGCGTCAAGCGGCAGAGGCGCCAGGTGTCTAGGCAGAACGCGGCAGCCGAAGGCCCGGGGGTACCGCGCCGACGCCACTCGACTTCCATGGCACCTGCCTCAGCCTCACCGGCACGCAGCCCGGCACCCGGTCATGCAGCCGTGCGCGGCTTGGCATCAGTCGACTAGCTCGATTAGGACAGCGACTGCTGGCAGGCTGGTGAGCCTCAGGCTGTCCGGAACTCGACGGAAGCGCGGTGCCCGGGTGTCGACTGTCAGCGAAAACACGTCGGGCCTGGCGTAGTGCCCGACTGGGTCGAACTCGCGCTTGCTGGCCTGGACTTCCGCCAGGTCGGTCTTGACGTAGAGGATCTCCGCCCGCTCGATGACCGGGCCGGTCAGGAGCCTGCCGCCCGGCGCCACGATCGCGGTGTGACCGCGGCTCAGCCAGTCGCCGTCCTCGGCGTACGGCTCGCCGCGCAGCTCGGCGGGGATGTCGCCGCCGTGCAGCTGCGGCGCCATCCGATCATGTAAACCCTGCCCTCCTTGGCGATGTGCTGCAGTGTCGCGATCCACGTGTCGCTGCTGTCCCAGGTGGGTGCCAGGTAGATGTCCACGCTCCGGGCGTACATGGCTGCCCTGGCCAGCGGCATGTAGTTCTCCCAGCAGATCAGCCCGCCGACTACCCCGAAGGGGGTTGAAACACGTCGAGGGTGGAGCCGTGGCCCATTCCCCAGACGGTCCGCTCGCCGCCCGTTGGCATCAGCTTGCTGTGCCGCATGCCAGTGTGCCGTCTGGCGTGAAGTACAGCAGGGTGTTGTACAGGTGCCACCAGCGCGCTCGTTCACTCCGATGGCCACGTACACCGGCGTGTCGGCTGCCGCCTGCGCCAGCTGCTCGGTGGCTGAGGACGAACCTCCGGTGCTGAAGCGGCCAGCCGCCGGGCGAGCTCCGCGTCGCGCCACGCCGGGGTGCGCCAGACCCAGACCGGGTAGCCGGCCACGAACGCCTCGGGGAAGGCCACCGGCGAGGCGCCCTGGCCGGGCTGCCTCGGCGAGCAGCGAGCAGGCCTTGGCGATGGTTGCGTCCAGATCCAGGAACGCCGGCGCGGCCTGCACCGCCGCCACGACCGCCTGCCCGCTCACCGCGTCCCCGCACCGACCAGCAGCCTGCACGTCCCGGTGAGGCCATCGGGTCCCTCGAATTCTTTCAGCTCGGCGCCGACCTCATCCCAGGCGGCCTCGCGATCGTACGCGGGCAGGCTGAACAGCATCTGGTACAGCGCGCCGAAGGACACACGTTCGAACCGCAGGCAGTCGGCCGCCGACAGCAACCGCAAGGGCGCATCGATGACCTGCACCTCGACGTCGGCGAATCCGGCCGCGGTCAGTTCCTGCGCGAGCACGCCATCAACCGCCGAGGCTGAACGGCCGCGGCTGGCGGGGCAGCGGCGGCCCGAGCCCGGCACAGCGCCGGATGATCGACACCGGCACCGAGAAGAATCCGTTGTCCACGGCTGCCGCATAGACCACCGCGGCGATCCGGCCGCCAGGCTGCAACGCTTGCCGATATTGCCGTGGTACGGGCGGAGCCTGGCCTTTTTGACCCGGTGGGCATCCGTCCCGGTCGTATCCCGGCTGGCCGGCATGCCCCCGCTGCGCTGCGCTCGCGCGGTAATCGTAACCTGAGTTGCTTGGGCTGCAGGGACGCTAGGCGGGAGAGGGTGTGAGGGCATTGTGATTACCGTCGGTGAGCTGGCCACGCTTCCGCTCTTCTCGACGCTTGCGGAGAATGAGCTGGAGTACGTCGTCGGCTCCGTCGAGGACATTCACCTCACTCCCGGGGAGTACGTAGCCCACGAAGGCGAAGGTCGATTCCTGGCGGTCGTGGTCTCGGGGAAGATGGAGCTGACGAAGCTTGTCAACGGCGTCGAGCGCGTGATCGGAATCCGGCTTCCAGGGGAACTCGGAGGCGAGATCCCGATGATCCTGGGTACGCCGTTGCCCGCAAGCATGCGGGCCGTCGAGCCCTCGCGCGTGCTCAAGCTGAGCGTCGAGGTTTTCCACACGCTCGCCGCCATGGCGCCCCAGGTCTCCGCGACGGTGGGCGCCGCTGCGTTGGAGCGTCAGGAGATGCTCAGGGCGGCCACTGCCCAGCCGCTCGAGCCGGCGATGTTCGTGATCGGTCCGCCGCTCGACCCGGGAGTCCACACCGCTGAGAGCTTCCTGCATCGCAACCAGATTCCCCACGATCGCCGGGACCCCGACGATCCCGCCGCGGTGCACGCGCCGGAGCTGGAGCCGCCGTGGCCGCCCCCTATCCGGTGGTGGAGCTGCGCGACGGCACGCGCCTGGTCGCGCCGACCATGCGCGTTATCGCCACGGTCGCTGGACTGACGGTTGCGCCGAGCCGGGCGCTCTACGACTTGGTGATCGTGGGCGGCGGGCCGGCGGGTCTGACGGCGGCGGTCAACGGCGCGTCCGAGGGCCTACATACGGGGCTGATCGAGTCCTTCGCTCCGGGCGGGCAGGCCGGGACCTCGACCCGGATCGAGAACTACACGGGGTTCCCATTTGGCGTCTCCGGGGACGATCTCGCGAGTCGTGCGCTGCAGCAGGCGAAGCGGCTGGGCGCCGAGATCGTCGTGACCCGTCGGGTCGAAGGCATCGACCCGGCCGAACTGACCGTCAGGCTGGATGGAGGCGACGTTCTCCGAACGAGGTCGATCGTCCTCGCGATGGGCGTGGAGTGGCGGCGCCTTAAGCTCGATTCGGTCGATCGGCTTGTCGGCTCCGGTGTCTACTACGGTGCGGCGCGCAGCGACGCCGGTCTGGCGCAGGGAAACGATGTGTATCTGATCGGGGCGGGCAACTCTGCCGGCCAGGCCGCCATCTTTTTCTCCAACCATGCCCGATCGGTGACGCTCCTCGTGCGTGGCGAGTCGCTCGCAGCGAGCATGTCTCAATACCTCATCGAGCAGATAGCGACGAAAGCGAACATCCGGGTGGAAACGCGATCCGAGGTCGTCGCCGTGCACGGAGACGAACAACTCGAGGCGATCGAGGTCATCGATCGACGGGCCGGCACGACATCTCGACGGGATACGACGGCGCTCTTCGTCCTCATCGGCGCCGACGCGGCGACCGACTGGCTCCCCTCGGAGATCGCACGCGACGAGCACGGCTTCATCTTGACGGGAGCCGACGCGATGAAGGCCGGACAGTGGAAGGCTGATCGCGAGCCGTTCGCTCTCGAAACGAGCGCCCCGGGAATCTTCGCCATCGGCGATGTCCGCTCCGGATCGGTGAAGCGCGTGGCAGCGGCCGTCGGCGAGGGCGGCATAGCGATCGCCTTCGTGCATCGCTACCTCTAGCCTACTTCTGCGACCCCCACTCGCCCTGGCAGCGCGGCTCGAACGAGAACACCCATTGGGCACGAGCGGTAAACCTTGCGAGCCGGTGATCGCGCGGTTCGGCCTGTGGCCTGGCGGCAATGCCGGGAGCGGCGATACTGGAGTGCTGATTTCGGTACTCAAGTATCGCTGGTGATACTGAAGTATCATTCTCGCGTGGATGTATCTGAGCCGGCGGCTGTGCTAGCTGGGGGCCTGACTATGCCTGTCCTGCGTGCACTGTCCAGCCGGGCCGCTCCGGCGACCGCCGCGCAGCTGCGCCGGGCTGCGGCGGCGGGAACCGAGGCAGGCGTCCGGCGCGCGCTGGGCCTGGCGGCAGTACAGGGGCTGCTGACCACGGAGGAGATCGGCGACCGGGTCGTTTACTTGCTCAACCGCGACCACGTGCTGTATCCGGCGGTCACAGCCCTTCTGCGCGCCGAGGCGAGCTTCCGCGCCGGCTGCGCGGCGAGATACCGGCCTGGCTGGTTCCGCCCGTCGCCGCGGCGCTGTACGGCTCGGCGGCGCGCCGGGACGGGGACGCCGAAAGTGATATCGACATCCTGCTGGTCAGGCCCGCGAGCCCGGGTGGCGCGACCGTGAGCTATGGAATGACCAGGGTCCACCGCCTGCGCGACCTGGTGAAGCGCTGGACCCGGCATCGCTGCCAGGTGACCGACCGGTCGGTGGCAGCGCTACGTCGACTGTCGCGCGCACGCGAGCCAATCGTTGACGATTGGCGGAAGGACGCCGTCAGCCTGGCCGGCACCGACATCAGCCAGCTTCTTGGGCAGGCGTGACCGGGCCGCGCCCGCCGCCTGCGATGCACCGCCGAGAATGCTCGCACCCGCGCGGCGCACGCCAGCGCGTACCTGGAAGTCGCCAAACTGGTCCGCGGCGATGCCGACAAGCCCGAGGAGATCCGCCGGGCAGGCACGCGCCGTAAATAACTTCAGCTGCGAGTGACTTCTGGCCGATGCCCGGAGCCTCTTGGCTGAGAGCAAACTGAGAGCCAACGTCGGCAGGGGCCAGGCGTCGTCAGGCGTCGTCAGGCGAATGTCGTCGCAGGTCAGCGCCATGCAGGGCCGTGCTGAGCGTTGTCTGGCCTGGTTCGGGCTTGCCTCCTAAGCAGTAGGCCGCAGGTTCGAGTCCTGCTCGGGGCGCCAGACTGCAGGTAGATAGAATCTTTCGCCATTGTGTCCAATGGCATGTTAACTGCCTGCGAGCAATCGATCCTTGGTCAAATCTTGCGGCGTGTGCGGCGTCGCCTGACGAGGCTCAATGTAGCTAGATGACGCGTAACGTCACCCCGAGAATAGGACATATGTTCGGGACCGTGTTCGCTGGGAGCCAAACTGGGAGCCAATCAGGTTCCGGCAAGCCACGGCCAGAGGCAGCACCAGCGGGCGGACCTGAGTTCACCGCCGGACTGTAGCTATCGGCGGTTTGACAGCGCGTCGCAGATGATCGTCTGGATCGGCGCCGGCACCGCCGACCCGGACGTGGACCAGACCTGGGCGCAGGCAGGGGTGTAGGCCCGCGCCGTTTATCGCCTGCGGCAGCTGTTGACCATCGCGCAGTCCGCGCTTACTTGCCAGGCATGGGCGAGACCGGCACCAGCCTGCCTGCACCTGCCGCCTGGGCTGCGGCACTGCCTGGAGAACACCGGGCCGCAGGTGACGCGCGTCCTCCGGGTGTTCTATCCGGCCGACAGCCCGGCAGCGAAACTGCCGCACTCACCGACCGGGTCGAGGTGACCGGGCGCCGGCTTCTGCCACGGAGCCAATCACCCCGCAAGTGGGACGAGAGTCAGATTCTTTCAAGCGCCGCGTGCGTCAATGCCAAAGCAGCCTAGCCCCAGGTCCCTAGGGTCCATTGCAGCCTGCGCATTTGGGTGAGCTGTCGGCGGACTGTCAGGGTATCCGGGTGATCGGGGCCCAGCGTGTCCGTTCGCTGTTCCAGGATCTGTTTATATAGCGTGGCCGACCTACCGAATTGCCTATCGCGGGCGTAGGCGTAGGCCAGTGCGTTGCGGGCAGAGCTCGTATCTGGATGATTGGCGCCAAGAATCCGGGCGCTGTCGGCCAGGATCCGCCGGTACCCGATTGCCGCCTGATGCCCGGCTCCGCACGTGGCGTACGCGTCTGCGAGAAGGCGGCGGTGGGCCAGCGCGGTCGGATGGTCTGGACCGAGCGTCCGTTCGGAGTCGGCGACGATCCGCTTGAACAAAGCGATCGCCTCGGAGCAGCGCCTGGCCCGACAATAGACATTGGCGAGGGCGGTACGGGCCTGGACGGTGTCTGGGTGGTTAGTCCCTTCAGCCAGCTCCCACTCAGCGACGGCTTGCTCGGCGAGCGGAATGAAATCGGCCGGCCGTCCGACGTTCTGGTACGCCTGATTGATACGGTTCAGTGCCCGGGCCGTGTGCTGGTGGCAGACCCCCAGCATCCGCGCCGAATCGGCAATCACTCGTTCCAGAACCGGAACGGCGTCGGCATCCCGGCCCGCACGGAGATACGCACCGGCCAGGTGGCAGCGGGTGTGCAAGGTGGTGACATGGCCGGGCCCGAGCAGACGCTCACGGTCGGCCAGCACCCGCTCGTACAGCGCGATCGCCTCATCGGTCCGCCCGACAAGCGAGTAGGCAATGGCGAGGCCCGTGCGCGCGTACAGGGTGTCTGGGTGCCCTGCGCCTAGCAGCTGCTCGAACTCGGCCAGCACACGCTCGTGCAGCGACACTGCCTCGATGACCTCCCCAGTGACGGCACGGGCCCTGGCGACCAGATACCGGGCCATCAGCGCGTCCGGGTGGTCGGGGCCAAGGACCGTCTTGGCACCCTCTGCGGCCTGCAGGCAATGTGGCAGCGCCTCGCTCGCCCGTCCGGAATTCACAAGGATCGTCGCGAGGTCGCAACGGGCGCTGATCGTGCGCGGATCGCGCGGGCCGGATCCGCGCTCGCTGATCGCCAGGTTCGCCTCGGCGAGCGCGGCCGCCTCGCCAGCCTGGTCGGCGGCCTGGTACGCGTCCGCCAGAGTCGCTCGCGCCGGGATTGTGTCGGGATGGTCCTGGCCGTGACCTGACTCGCTATCTGCGAGGGCCCGCTCGAAACCCTCAGTCTCCAGCGCCATGCTTGCCGGTGACATCGGCATGCTAAATGGCTGGTGTCTTTCCATATGATTAGTATGCACAAGTCGCAAATCGGAATCGAGTTTTAGCGGACTACTGCGCACGGCGCTGACCGGCACTCGGGCTCGCCCAGCACGATCGCGCTCGCACATGCATGAGCGTATGAGCCGACGCTCGCGTCCCTGGGGTGATGGGAGCGTCGGGGTCGGCTGGGCGTGCCGGGCCGGTTTAGTCAGGCTACGAGTTCGCGGAGTCGCTGCACGTCGGCGGAGATTTTCTCGATCGTGCTCTGCACGGTCTCGTCCTTGTGCGCGTTGAGGCCGGTGAGGATCCATCCGCGGATGAGGCTGGACGGCGGCACGTCCAGGCGGGCCGCTAGGCGCTCGATGTCGGCTAGGTCCTCGGGGGAGAGGCGGGTGGCGACGGTGACCGACTTATTCGGTCGCGTGAAGACGGCCCCGGGCGGCATCGCCTGGTCGGCGGTGACGTCGGCTTCGGAGGCAATCTGCTCGACTGCCTGCTTGGGGTCACTCATGGCGCTGACTCCCTTCAGCGTAGATCCGGCGGTCTGTGCTATTTGCCTGCCAGCCGTTGGCGCCCCACCATGATCCTGGCCTGTCCTCGCGCCGGACGAGGATGACCACCAGGACCGCGGCCGCAGTCGGCGAGTAGCCGATCACGCGGGCACTCTGGCCTGACGTGCTCTTGGGGTCCGGGTCAAACTGCAGCGCGTCAGGATCGGCGATTGCCTCGTTCGCCGCCTGCACCGTGATCTGGTGCCGGGTCCGCATGTGGTCCTCGCCGTGCTGCCAGTCGACGTCTAACCCCATGAGGCCAGTTTACAATTGTAAACAGTGCCTGTCCAGCCGCCCGGGCGGCCGGTTCGCGTGTGCGCAGCTCGGCTGGCACCTCCTGCTGCTCTGTCCGCCAGGGAACCGATTGCGCTGGCCGAAGGCTGGGGGCACGGTCAAGCTTGCCAGGTCCGACTGCCTGGTAGACGCGGAGACTCGCCTGGGCTGTGTCGGTTGCTTAGCGGAGCTAACGATCTTCGGGGAGCCAAACTGGGAGCCAACGTCAGCAGGAGCCGGGCGGCGTCAGGCGTCGTCAGGCGATTGTCGTCGCAGGTCAGCGCCATGTAGGACGACGGTGAGCGTCGTCTGGCCTGGTTCGGGTTTGCCTCCTAAGCAGTAGGCCGCAGGTTCGAGTCCTGCTCGGGGCGCATATATGCAGGTGAAGAGAATTTTTCGCCATTGTGCCCAATGGTATGTTAACTGCCTGCGAGCAGTCGCTCCTTACGAGAAATTGCTGCGGGTACGGCGTCGCCGGACGAAGCTCAATGTCGCTGGATAACGTGCAACGTCGCGCCCAGAATCGAACATATGTGAGGTCCTGTGTCTGCTGGGAGCCAAACTGGGGAGGGCGGAGCCAAACAATTGCTGGCCGGCGGCGGTCAGACTAGCGGGCGAACATCTCAAGCCACGAGTCACGTCCTGGTGCAGAGCAAGATCACCGGCGGTGGTAGTCACCGGCTGCGGAGCCAACACGGTGCATACTGCGACCAATTGGAGCGCAACGAGAGTCGTCGCGACCTCGGCTCGCGGAGTGATCGAGTGCGGCGACGGCGGTGAAGCGAGATTGGCGGTCGCATGGGCTGGCGACCAGGGGGTGCGCTCGGCAGACCGATTACGGAAGGCGACCGGGTCATGGTCTCGGCCGGGCGCCTGCGCCGTGGACGCCTGCTGGCACGCCGCGCCATCTACCGACGGCACGCGGCTGAGACATATCGTGGCGCCATCCCAAGTGGCGACGGACTGGTCCCCCGGCCTCCCGACAATGTGCGACCAGGGCAGGCCGGCGTGGTCATGCTCGGCCGGGTCATCATCGGCGACGTGGCAGTCACGCTTGTCGACCTGGCCGTCCGTCGATTCCTGGCGGTGCAGGAGCGGGGCGACAGCGACGGGCCGGAGGGAGGACCGACCTGGTCGCTGGCAGCGGTCGAGGCGCCGGGACTTGCTCACCGCCGCGAGTCGCTAATCGGCTACGAGCGCACGCTTTTTGACGCGGTAACAGACGGCGGCCAAACCACCACGTTCTCACTCGCGACGCGGATGCCCCAGATCCTCGCGGCGACGCGGCGCGAGATCCTGCGCGACGAGGCCCATCGTGGCTGGCTCCGCCGCGTTCACCATGACCAGCGCACCGTCGAAGGCGAGCAGCTTGCCGAGCGCATCCGGACTTTCCATAACCGGCTTCGGCAGTTCGCCGTTAGCCAGGGCGAGGGCGCCCTGGCTGGTCCGCTGCTCCCTTATGCGATGCACCTTGGACTGGTTCACAGCGATGACCTGCCGCTCGTCCCGTTCGCGCGCCATTGGGTGCGCACGTTCTCGGTCCTGCTGGGCTTCCTCCGGTTTGACGGACATCCTGACCCGCCTTGACGGACAGGGCGATGACTTATCGGGCTACGTTCTCCAAGTGCGGAGGTGCAGGCCAGTTCTCATTCCTGGCTCGCGCGGTTTTCGCGAGCCTTGCCGATCTGCTGGCCGATTGTTCGGCCCCACCCTGGCTGGTCCGGGTTGGGACGTGCCTCGGCACTCACTTCCCGGCGCACAACCTCCGCCTGTGCCTCGACAGTCCCGGTCTGCTCCTTGTCGATCTCGGCCGCCGCCTTTTCGCGCTTCTTCCTGGCCATGCGGCGAAAGAGACCCATGCAGTGATGGTAGACCTTCGACTTGCGGACGCCGGGCAGTGCACCGGCTGACGACGCTTGGTGTCGACGGAAGTCAACAACCGCGACCTCGGGCAGGTTGTCCACCGCGGCCCCCGCGGCGGCTTGGGGAGCGCGCCATCGACCGCAAGTAGCACAAGCAACAGGGGCGAACATGAACATTCGCAAGAGTGCAAAGGCGGGTTAGTGACTGATGTGCACGCTACGGTCATCCCCAAAGACCACCTATGGGCAGCCAACTAGTTACGGGTCTTCGTGATGAAGATCGGCCCTCCAATCCGCTAGTTCACTCGCTAAGTGCGACCTCGTGTCGCAACGGCTAGCGGACCATCGTCCATGATGCCGAGGACGCATGACTATTTCCGGTCGGGCCACTTCGAGCGCTTCCGTCGAGCGCCATCACAGCGCGCGCGGAGCCGTTCTGGGCGGCTCGCGGCGTCGGACGCGGCTGGCTGATATGGATCGATCTGGTCGGCTCGCTGCCCGTAGGGTGAAGCGGGCTTGGCCCGCGCGCCGGGCGTTTCGTGGTGGGGAGCAGCACAGCTGACGGCGGTCACCGGGGTCCGGGGGTTCAAGGGCTGGCGTAGCGGGCGAGCAGGGGGATGAGGACCTGGGCGTTGGGGCTGCCCCAGCCGGTGACCGGATCCCAGCCGGGTGCGGCCTGGTAGCCGGTGATCGTGGTGGGCGGGAACTGCACGGTGTTGTTTCCCGTGGTGATGTCGTGGAAGGCCTGGTGGTAGCGGGGACTGCGGGCGATCTGGTAGATGGCCGGGTTGATGAAGCCCAGGTGGCGCCCCGCGTACTGGTCGGCCAGCGCGATCAGCGCTGCCCAGATCGGGGCGCTGGCGCTAGTCCCGCCGTGGCTCTGGACCGTGTCCCGGGTTCCGTTGCTGAAGACGACCGCCACGCCCGGTGCGGTCGCTGGCATCGGCGGACACATCGGGAACGCCTCGGGTAGCGCCAATGCCAGGGACGCCGGCCTGGTAGGCGGGCCGCGCGAACAACTGGCTGAACCCGCCGCCGGAGGCCTGGAAGGAGCCGCCCTGGTTTCCGGGGTTTCCGGACGCCAGGCCCCACGCCGTTTCGCTGATCCAGGCGCCGGTGGCATGGCTGGCCGTCAGGCTAGTGCCCCCGGCGCCGAGGACGAGCGGATCGGAGGCCAGCAGGAGGACCCCCTTGGCCGGGGCAGCAGGCGCGGTGCCGGTCAGGGCCGAGTAGAGATCGCACTGATAGGCCGCCGCTCCTATATCGCCTGAGGCGGCGACTACCGTCATGCCGCGGTCGACGGCCGCCTGGAGCGCCGCGTTCACGCCGGCCGGCCTGCGCGCGGCTTACGCAGTGCTCGCCGCCGATCTGTCCAGCGGCGCTGATCGACATGACGCCCCCGAGGGCGGGGCCCAGCCGGAGCTCGGCGACGGCGGCGGCGACCGCGTCCGGAGTGTTGTCCAGGGATGTTGACGGGAGCAGGAGGATGACGAGGGTGGCGGCCGGGGCGAGTGCGTGCACTAGCTCCACGTCCAGCACTTCCTCCCCGAAGGCAAGCCAGGGAGACCCGGCGCCGGCGAGGGTGGTCACCACCCGCATCCGCGCGGCCGGAAGGTGGAACAGGTCGTCGAAGCCCGCCATGTCCTGGCGCAGGTCAGTGACCACGGGCGGGTCCAGATGCGACTCGGCCAGCTCGGGCAGCACCACGGTCTCGCCACGGCCGTCGATCCCGCGCTGCAGGAGCGGCTTGACGCCGTAGGCAACCTCGAGCTGCTGGGGCGAGTAGCAAGTGGCCGCATCACTGCAGTCGAGCGGTCCCGGCCGCGGACCCGGCGGCCGTGCTCGCAGGTGCCTGCGGCGTGCTGACGCTTGATGAGCAGGCCGCGGCCAGCGTCATGGTCGCGACCACGGAGAGAGCCGCGGCCCCGCCGAGGAGATGCGTTCGCCAGGTCATAGTGGCACCGTAGGCAGGCAGGCGGCGCGAGCGCATCGCGCGTGCGAGTGAATGCTCCGTACATCGCGAAGGTGACCCGCATCCCTCATAGGGTCATAGCCGGGGTAACCGCGGCTGGCGGGCTATCTAGGCGGCACGAGCGGACGCTCAACCCGGGCCGTCATCGGCTGCGGGCCCTACATCACGTGCGGCGGACTAACCATCGGCGTGAACCCTGCCGACGCTACTCCGAAAGCGCTTGGGGGGTCGACCAAGAAGGCGGAACGGGCCCGTCGGGCCAGACAGTGACGCACACTCGGTTGCCGGCGCGGTCGGCGAGGATCCAGCCCGCAGGGGCATCGGCGTCGTCGACGATGCGGCCTCCTGCGGCGAGGGCCGCCGCCAGGCGCGCCTCGACGTGCTCGCGAGCGACGGACACGTCGACGTGCATCGCGTGCCGGAGCGGCCTGGCCGGGTCGAGTTCCTGCATCCAGACCGTCGAGCCGTGGCCGAGCGGGTCGATGGCGTTGTCATCGGCCAGCCCCGCGTACCCGAGGACAGCGCGCCAGAACCCGACGTCGACCGCGTCCGGCTTCGCAGCGATCGCAAAGGAGACCTCTTGCGCACCTGTCCGATCGGCGACAGCACCGTGCGCCCGTGCCATCGCCGAAACAGCCCGCGCAAGTGCGATGTGCCGCTCCTCCAGCCGAAACACACCGCGGGTCAACCGCACGCTGAGACCGCCATCGGCGATGGTCAACACCGTCTCCGAGCCCTCGAGGCCGGGCACCTGCGCGACCGCCTCGGCAAGCTGCGCCGCTTCGCCGAGCGACGGGACGCGAAACACGGCAGTCGCTCCGCCGTGCAGAACTACCCAGTCATCGACGCCCTCCGCCGCGAGGAATTCTCGCCAGCCCCGCTCGCTCATGCTCGCCTCCTTAGACAGAAGTTATTGCAGGGCTTCGGAAAGCCCCCTCTGGCTTGCTCCTCCTCAAGCGCCGATTTGTGCGATCAGACGTGAGCGCTCATCGGTATGAGCGGTAAACCCGGCCTGCGGTCCGCGGTCTTTGCCAAGATCAGCTCCTGCGAGCGCAGGTTGCCGAACGTTGCAGTCGGCAGGCCCTCGCGGCGGAGTTCCCGCTCGACCAGGCCGGTGACTAGACGGTGGGTTGCTCGCAGGTCAACTGCGCGCACATCGGCCTCGAAGATCGCAAACAAGGTCGCGGCGTGGGTGAGCAGCAGGCACTTGCGTCTGTCAAACCAGAGCAGGTTGGCGTACCAGTCCTCGGCATCTGCTGCAGGTCCTGGCTCCGCGGCGTGGCCCGCGCCGAGGACAGCCAGCAGCTTCTTCGTGCACCGCAGGATCACCAGCCGATCATAGGGGCGTGCGGCGCACTGAACGGCGGTCAGGAAGTGGCCGCTGCCCGCCTTGCCAGTCCCAGAAGACCAATCGGCCGGATCGTCTCTGCCCTACGGTCTTAGTATGCCTGCCAGGAACCTGCCCACGCCCCAGGACGCGGCCGCCGCGCGTCGGGTCCTGCTTGACGGCCTGGCCCGGGATAGCGATATATCCGAGCTGGCTGGCGAGCTAGCGCCCTTGCATCCCCGGAACAATACTTTCCCTGGCGAGGTCTTTCTCGACGTGGCAGCTGACGTGCTGGACTGGTGCGGCATCAGCCGCGCCGAGCCGCTGGCTCTGGAAGGGATGCGGGAGCGGTTCCTGCCCGAGTTGGCTTTCCGCGGCAGGCAGGACAAGAAGCTTCAGTACTCGATCCTGGCAGCGGCGGCGCTGCGCGGCGGAGCGGAACCGGACTTGCTCGACGAGGTCGCCTGGTGGCAAACCGACGACTTCTGGCAGTACGCCCTGTACGCGGCGGTCGCTTATATCCGCGCCGCAGCTGGCCGAGTCGGCGTGCCGGTGCGCCAGGTATGCCAGGAACTCGCGCAGCGCGACGGCCCTCGACCCGAATGAGCCTTCGCTGTGCACCGTGACGTCCGGGCTCGCATGCGGCCAGCCAGCTACCAGGCCAGGCAGCCTGGTCGAGTTTGACCGAACCGGAGGTGTGAAGTGGCTCAGACTTGGCTGTCGATCCGGGTCGCCCTGATCGAGGGTCACGGCGAGGAGTACTGGCCGCGGCCAGGACGGATCTTCGCTGCCGCGCGCAGCCACACCTTCAAACAGCTCGCAGACGCTATCGACGACGCGTTCGCCCGCTGGGACCGCTCACATCTGCAGGACTTCACCCTCGCCGACGGCAGGCGTTTGTGCGATCCGGACCCGGACTGGGAGATCGAGGGCGAGGTCACCGAAGACTACCGTCGAGTGAGGTTGTCGCGGCTGCAGCCGGGAGAGCAGTTCGCCTACGTGTTCGATCTCGGCGACGACTGGGCCCACCTGTGCACCGTCGGCGCGCGGCGGATCGACCCGGCCGAGGTCCTGGGGATCCTGCCGGACACGCCTCTGCCGTACTGGGGCTGGGGCGACATTCCCGACCAGTACCGGCGCCGGTGGGACGGCGACGACGGTGAGTCACCTCCGCCCGGGAACCCTGGGCTCGCTGACCTTCCGCCACTCCGGCCACATTGGGGGCTCACCGCAGTCGGCCGGGCCGAAGTTTCACGGCGCTGTAGCTAGGCATCTGCCGACCATGCAATCACCCCACCTGGCCCTCCCGCCGAGCCCGTCCTATGCCGCGGCGGCCGAACGCACGGAAGAGATCCGCTCCATTGGAGGTGATTCCGTCAGGTCCAAACCGACGACCGTAACGGCGGCCCGGGCGGACGGTGTGCTACCGGATCGATGGTCGTTGGTGCGGGACGGCCGGGCCGGTGATTGGCGTAACCGGCAGGAGGGTGTCCAGGCCGGTGATGTCGCCGGGATTGGTCATGAACAGCGGCAGCCGGAGTTAGAGCCGGTTGGTACCTTTCCACCTACTGGGGTACCATGTTTAGTATGGCGCTTAACATCAAGGATCCAGAGACCGAACGCTTGGCGGGCGAGGTCGCCGCCCTGACTGGCAACACCAAGACCGGAGCCGTCCGGTATGCCTTGCGCCAAGTGCTCGAATCGCTGTCTCGCCCCACTGTCAGGCAGCGGGAAGAACGCCTCACCCGGTTTCTGGAGGAAGAGATCTGGCCGCTGTTCCCGCCGGATCAACTCGGTAAGCCGCTGTCCAAGGCCGAACGCGAACAAATCCTGGGCTTTGGTGAAGACGGCGCATGATCATCGACTCGTCGGCGGTACTGGCGGTTATCGGCAAAGAACCGCGCTATGAACGCGTCGTCCATGAACTCGCGGCCTCTTCCAGGACGCGGATCGGCGCGCCGACCCAGCTGGAAACGGGAATCGTGCTGACGGCGCGGCTTGGGCCACGGGGGAGGACGATACTGGCGCGCTTCCTGCAGGAAAACGCCATCCATACCGTGGCGTTCGACGAGGGCCATGCGGCCGTTGCGCTCGACGCTTACTCCCGTTTCGGCAAGGGCAGGCACCCGGCTGCCTTGAATTTCGGCGACTGCTGTACCTATGCGACCGCTTCCATCGCCGGCGAGAAGCTGCTGTGCGTCGGGAACGACTTCCGCCAGACGGACCTGGCCCTGGTCAGCTTTGACGACGGAGACGACGGCGGCTAATCCAGTTGACCTGGGAAACCGAGCACGGCAGTTCGCGGCAACAGGCCATGCCGACTCCAGATACTTGCCGTGCCAATTTGCTGGCAAGGACGGGTCGACCTAGCCTTCCTCTGCCACCGACTCGTGGGGAGCCAATCCGCGGAGCCAACGTCAGCAGGAGCCGGGCGTCGTCAGGCGGCGTCAGGCGATTGTCGTGCCAGGTCAGTGCCACCTAGGGCGACGGTGGGCGCTGCCTGGCCTGGTTCGGGCGAACGCCATCCGAGTGTTTGGGCTCTGCGGACGCAGATCGCCCAGGAGCACGGGACCCATCCCCCGCAACTGTGGGTAATGATGTCGTGACAGTAACATCTAGTCATGATCGGGCCGTGAGGCAACGGCAGGACTTCGGGCCGATGAGCTTGACCGCCAGCCTGATGCCTGTCCGCGGTCACGATCGGGAGTCGGTGACCTGATGAGCAGAATGTCGCCAGGTGTTCTTGCCCCGCCGCATGAGTTGCTCACGCCGGATGAGTGGCGCGGCCGGGGCCGCGAGCAGCGCAGACTGGTACCCCGTTCGAGCCATGGCCAGTGGGTGCCACCGCCGGACCGGCCAGATCCGGTCGCCATTCTGGAGGAGCAGGCCAGGACCCGGGTTCCGGACCTGGTTCCGATCCGGTACGGACGCATGGTCGCCTCGCCGTTTGCGTACTTCCGCGGCGCCGCGGCGCCCATGGCCTGGGATCTGGCGCACACGCCAACGACAGACATCCGGGTGCAGGCTTGCGGTGACGCGCACCTGCTGAACTTCGGCATGTTCGCGGCGCCCGACCGGCGGCTGGTCTTCGACGTAAACGACTTCGATGAGACGCTTCCTGCTTCGTTCGAGTGGGACGTCAAGCGGCTGGCAGCCAGTCTCGCCGTTGCCGCCCGCGACAAGGACTTCCGGGACCGCGACGCCCGCACCGCGGCGCGCGCGGCTGCGCGCAGCTACCGCACCGAGATGGCGAGTTATGCCGCCATGCGTTTCCTCGAGGTCTGGTACTCCAGGGTTGATGTCGACGAGGTAACGAGCCTGTTCGATGCGGTCCAGCCCAAGGCAGCCGTGCGCCGCCGCCATCGGGACATCAGGAAGGCTCATCGCCGTACTAGCCTCAAGGCGTTCCTGAAGATGTGTGACCAGGTGGACGGGCAGTACCGGATCCGGCCGGCCCACCCGGTGATCGTCCGCTATCCCATCGAGCGCCACCCGGGCATCCTGGAAGAGCTTCGCCAGGCCATCGCCCTGTACCAGGTAACCCTCGAAGAGGACCGCAGGGAGGTGCTGCGCCGCTACTATTTCGGCGATTTCGCACGGAAGGTCGTCGGTGTCGGCTCCGTCGGAACCGAGGCCTTTATCGTTCTGCTGCTCGGTGACCGTGAGGATGAGCCGTTGTTCCTCCAGCTCAAGGAGGCGCAAGAGTCGGTGCTAGCCCCGTTCGCCGGAAAGAGCGAGTACAAGCACCAGGGAGAGCGGGTGGTTAGAGGCCAGCGGCTGACGCAGGCGGCTACCGACCCGTTCCTCGGCTGGACGACGGGCATCGGCCCCGGCGGCACGGCATCTAGGGAACGACCGCTTGCGGCAGCCAAGGACTACTACGTCCGACAGCTGCGCGATATGAAGGGCAGCATGAGCGTCTCTTTGATGGACCCGCTCCAGCTCAACTACTACGGCAGGCTCTGCGGATGGGCGCTCGCCCGCGCCCACGCCCGGACCGGGCGCGCTGCAGTGATCGCCGGCTACCTGGGCAGCCGCGAAGACTTCGACCACGCGATCGCCGACTTCGCAATCGCCTACGCCGACCAGAACGATCAGGACTACCGGCGACTGCTCGACGCTGTCTCCGCCGCGCGGGTGCTAGCGACCGTAGATCAGTAAACGCAAGCCGCACGGCTGTTGGGGCAGTCAGGCTAAGAGTTCGCGTTGTCGCTGCACGTCGGCGGTGTCCTGCGCGGCCTGTCCGAACTACCCGTCATCCTCGGCCCCAAGGGGAACCGCTACGACGCCTGTCGGGAGCCTAACCGCCGTGACCGGCGCTGATCTGGAGGGGCTGATCTTTGATCGCCTGGCTCGCCGGGGTGCCCGGACGGTCAGGTTCCGCCTGGTCGCGGCGGCTGCCGCCGGCGACGATCAGAAGGTGCTCGTCAGTCCAGGAGACCTCGGGGCTGGGCAGGCGGGCCAGGAACGTCGCGATGGACGCGCGCAACTCGCCCGGCGCGTAAAGGGAGAACGTCGAGTAGTGGTGGCCCTCGGCCTGGGCCCTGAGCCGCTCAGCGGTGCTCGACCGCGGATGCCGGAAGGTCTGCGCTGCGACCACCCTGAGCCCGTCGGTCCGCCGGACGGCGTCCCGGAACGCGGCCTCGCTGTGCAGGCGCTGCTCGTGCTCGGTGAAGCCCGGGAAGTAGCGGCCCCAGATCGTCCGCGTGTTTTGCTGCGGGGTGCGGGTGTAGATGAACAGCCGGCCGTCGGGCCGCAGCACCCGGGCGACGGCGGTCAGGAAGCGGCCGAGGTCGAAATGGTGAACGCAGTTGAACGCGGTGACAAGGTCGAGGCTGGCCGTCCGCAACGGCAGTTCCTCGGCGGCCGATACCAGCGGCACCACCACCGCGCCGCCGTCGCTGCCGGCCCTGAGCTGTGCCAGCATGGCCGCCGAGACGTCGCTGGCCGCCAGCATCGAGCCGTCCGGCAACAGCCCGCGCAGCAGCCGCGAATACCGTCCCGTCCCGCAGCCGACATCGAGGCCGGTCACGGGGCGGTCAGGCAGCAACTGGACAATCCTGCGCACCGGCGCTGCATCAGTGGTGCGCAGCGACTCATAGACCGCGGCTACCCGCTCGAAATGCTCGCCCACGGTCACGTCCCGGCACCTCCTCCCGCGCTGGGCCTTCTAGCGACCATCATGCGCACACTTTGCTTAGTTCACCTACTGTTCACCCGCAAGACTGCCCAGCAGCTGTGCGGGCAGGGACGGCTGGGTTCGCGTCGTCAGCCGGAAAGGACCATCCCGAAGCCCGGAGCGCTGGCTGGCGGAGGGATCTCCTGGGTGCCCGGCGGGTTCAGGGGATGAGGAACTGGTCCGCTGCGTTCCTGTCCGGCGAGTTCAGCCACCGGACTCGGCCACGGACGCGCCCCTGCCAACTGGACCGTTCGCCCAGGTGCGGGATGCGGAACTGCGCAACAACCGGCGGCAAACGTCATCCACGGCCGGTACGAGCCAGCGGAGTGGACGACCAAGCTGGAGCCGGACGCTCCGACCCTCGAGAAGAGTCCGGCCTGCTGCCATGCCCTGGGGGGCACCGGCCGGCCAGGATGTCTGATGTCGCGTGGCTCTCAGCGATTCGCTGGCCCTGTTCTGGCTCGCGGCCGGTGCCTTACGGGGATGGTCACCCCGCAGCCGTGCACTGTCAAGGCTCGTGCGCCCGCCCCGACATCCTGACCAGCCGAGGGCGTGGTCACGGCTAGGCTCGCGGGGCCGGCTGCCACGACTGATCTATCCGGCGTTCGCGGCGGCTGCGGCACCTGGCAGATGCTTGGCTGACACCGTCCGCAGGATCATTACCTGCTTGATGCCCAGGATTCGGAAGCCGGCCCGTTCCATAGGGCTGAACGCGGCCTGCACGAGCGGCTTGGCCTCCTGGCGGCTCATGACCCGGGGCTGCGTCACCTCGTAGTCCTCGCCCTTGATCCGGATCGTGGCCCCTCCGGCGGATCGCACGTTCCGGGACCAGTCGGACTGATTGCCGAAGGTTAGCGCGATCGCGACCATGCCACCGCTGCGCCTGGCACTGACCGGCGTTGTGTAGGTCCGGCCCGAGCGCCGGCCGACGTGCCGGATCTGCGCGGCCATGCCGAAGTGTCGCCCGCCGGCGAGCTTGACGATCAGCGGGTTGAGCATCTTGGTCATGGGCCGCATCACGATCTTGACAATCGGTGACGGCCCGACTGGCTCAACCGCGCCGCCGGCACCCTGGGCTGCTTGTTCAGGCTGTGCGTTCATCTGGCTGCTCCTTCATTGGGCCGCCATGCGGCGGCACCAGTAAGGACGAGGCGCGGCTGCGGATAGTGACGCTGGCCAGGCCGGCCGGCATTGGCCCCGTGCGGCCGCTCTAGCCCAGGGCGGTCAGCTGCGAGCTGAGGAAGTCCAGCTTGCGGGGGTCGCCGATGACGTGGACTGCTTGGATGAGCTCGCCGCGCATGGTGAACACCAGCACGCCCGCGAGTTCCCGGCGGATGAAGGCCAGCACGGCGGGCTGGCCGGCGACAGGATGCGAGACGAGCGTCGCGCCGTGGCCCCAGAAACGCACTAGGTTCCTGGCGACGTTTTCCGCGCCGACGACCACGCCGAGCCGGGCCGCAGCCGGCCCAAGGTCGACATCGCCCCAGGCGTCCGGAGCAAGTATGCCGAGCAGACCGCTGAGGTCGCCGTTTGAGCAGGCGGCGATGAAGTTCTCGGTGACAAGCCGATGCTCGGCGGCGAGGATGTCGAAGCGTGCGCTGCCCGGGCCCGCAGTTATCTTCTGCCTGGCCCGGCTGGCGAGCTGGCGGCACGCAGCGGCAGACCGGCCGACGGTCTCGGCGACGGTGTCGAACGGCATCTGGAAGATGTCGTGCAGCACGAAGACCACCCTCTCGGCCGGGCTGAGCTGCTGCAGCACGACGAGAAGCGCGAGCCTGACTCCGTCGTCGAACGTGACCCGGTCGGCTGGATCGGCGAGCCCGGGCTGGGGCGGCGCCACGAACTCGATCTCGCTGGCGTCGTGGGCCCGCTCCCTGCGGGAGCGGGCAGACTTGATCTGGTCCAGGCAGAGACGGCTGGTCACGACGATCAGCCAGCCGCGCTGGTCCTCGATCTCATTGAGCTTCGCGGCCATCAGGCGGGTGAATGCATCCTGCACTACATCCTCGGCCGCGCCGATCTCCCCGAGCATCCGGAATGCGAGATCGACGAGATGGGGACGGTGCTCCCGGTAGGCCCGGCTGATCTCCGCGCCGTCCTGTTCGCCGTGCATGCCGCGTCCTTTCCTCGGAACGGGGTCGCCGCGTGCCCGCTGTCGTCTGGCCCGCGCATGTCGGCCCAGGGCGCAGACCCGCGCAGGTGGCTCCTATTGCTGGACGACGCAGCCCTGCGCATTGTGACATCGCAGGGCCGCCCGAGGCCGGTGTCACTTTCTCGCCTCGCATGTCGTCCTTGCCTGTGACCTGCCGCAGCCCTCCCCGGCCGTGGCGTTCCGGCGATGAAGGGGATACATCATGACCCGCATACCGAGCCACAGCATCGAGGACGCCCCGCAGGAATCGCGGGCTCTGCTGGCCGAGATGGTCCAGTTCTCGCCGACGGGACGGCTGCTCAACCTGCATGCGCAGATGGCGCATGCGCCGGCCGTTCTTGAGGCCTATGTCTCCATCAGGCGGGCCACAGCCCGGCTTGGCACGCTGGAGGCGCCCATCCGCTCCGCGCTCATGCTCGCCGCAGCGGTCCACGACCGCAGCGACTACGCGCTGGCCATCATCGCGATGCTCGCGCAGCGGTCCGGGTGGAACCGGGACCAGGTGGAGGCGCTGCTTGCGGGCAAGGACATTGGCGAGGAAAAGACCGACTCGCTGCTCGGCGTCGTGCGGGAAGCGGCGGCGAACTCCGGGCGCGTCAGCGACCTTGCCTGGGCAAGGGCTGCGGGCTGCGGCTGGAGCGACGAGCAGCTTGCCGAGGCATTCGCCTACCTGGGCCTGACGGTCTTCACTTCCTATTTCCTCAACTACGCGGGCACCGAGCGGGACATCCCGGCCAGCGTGCCCGGGTTCGGCCCGGCCGACGCCGGCCGCCGCCAACCACCAGCGGTGCGGGGAGCTGACATGGAACTGATCCAGGGCCGCATCGTGACCGACGACGTTGAAGGGCTGGCAGCGTTCTACGCCCGGCTGGTGGGAACTCCGGTGGCGCTCAACGAGTACTACGTCGAGGTCCCGGCCGGTGCACTGTCGGTCGGCTTCTCCAAGTGCCGCTTCACCGAGTACGGGGAAGACCAGGCAGCGCGGCCCGAGGGTCTGCAGCTCCGGAACGAGATCATCCTCGACTTCCTGGCCGCCGACGTGGATGCGGAGTACGAGCGCATCGCGGCAATGGGCGTGGCGTGGGTCATGCCGCCGACCACCCAGCCCTGGGGGAACCGCTCGATGATCTTCAGGGATCCCGGCGGGAACCTCGTCAGCGTGTTCTCGCGCAGCGAGGAGATTTCTGGCTAGCGCACTGGCGTGCCAGCGGCGGGCCGCCGGGGCGTATCGCCGCATCCGGCTGCTGAGCCCTCGCACTCACCACCACCTACGCGGCGCCGTGACTACTCCAGCTATGGCGACAGCTCGTTACGCCCTAATTCAAGGAAGGAATCTCCCATGACTACCGATACCACCGAGGTCAGGCAGACTGGTGCGCACCTCGACGCCGCCGGCCCGGCCAGATCCCGGCGCCTGGGGCTCGCCCTCGTGGTGATCTCCATGGCCCAGCTGATGCTGGTACTCGATGAACTGATCGTCAACACTGCCCTGCCGCACATCCAGCAGGCACTCCACTTCTCCGGTACCGGCCTGGAATGGGTGGTGACCGGATATGCCCTGACGTTCGGCGGGCTGCTGATGCTCGGCGGGCGGGCCGGCGAGCATCTCGGCCGGCGGCGCATGTTCAGCGCGGGCATATTGTTCTTCACCCTCGCCTCGCTGCTCGGCGGCTTCGCCACTTACTCGTGGCTGCTGATCACCGCCCGCGTGCTGCAGGGCGTCGGCGCGGCCCTCGCAGCACCGGCGGGCCTGTCGTTGATCACGGTAACGTTCCCCGAGGGAAAGCTCCGCACGAGGGCCCTGGGCATGTACGCGGCGATGACCGGCCTGGGCGGCGGCGTCGGCGTGGTAGCCGGCGGGCTCCTCACCACCTACGCGTCCTGGCGGTGGGTGTTCTTCGTCAACGTGCCTATCGGGCTGCTGCTCGCCTTCGGCGCCCGGTTCGCGATACCGGAGTCACAGCGCTATCCGCGGCGGTGGGACCTGCCTGGCGCCATCACCGGCACGGCCGGATTCGCGCTGCTCATCTACGGTCTGACCCGCGCCGCGACCGGGCCCGACGGCATCTCGCACTGGGCAGACAGAGGCACAATCCTCGCCTTGTCCGGCGCCGCCGCCGCCATAGCCGCGTTCGTCATCATCGAGGCACGGTCCCGTCAGCCGCTGCTGCCCTTGCGGATTTTCGCCAGCCGGAACCGGACCGGGGTCTACCTGATCCTGCTTTGCCTGGCCTCGACCTTCTTCGGCATGTTCTTCTTCCTCACGCTGTTCACGCAGGTCGTGTGGGGGTACAGCCCGCTGCGCGGCGGCCTTGCCTACCTGCCGTTCGTCGGCGCCTTCATCGTGTCGGCCGGCATGTGCTCCAAGCTGGTGCCGCGCTTCGGCGCGCGCGTGCCCATGACCATCGGTGCCATCCTCGCGCCCGTCGGAATGTTCTGGCTGTCCCGTGTCAGTGAGCACAGCCAGTACCTGACCGGCGTCTGCCTGCCGCTGATCGTCTTCGCTGCCGCCGCCGGGCTGATCTTCGTCCCGCTCACGATGACCCTGGTCGCCGGGATCGCCGATGAGCACGCCGGGGTCGCTTCCAGCATGTTCAACGCCGGGCAGCAGATCGGCGGCGCGGTCGGACTGGCCGTGCTCGGCAGCGTGGCGTGGACCGTGGTCAACAGGCACGTCAGGGACTCATTCAGCCATGTCCCGGCCGGCCATAACCTCGCCGGCCATGCCGCCGCCAGGCCCGGCAGCCTGGTCTACGATCACGCGCTATCCAGTGGGGTCACCACCGCGCTGACCATGGGCGCGGGAGCAACCATGCTCGCGCTCATCATCACGCTCATCGCGATCCGGGTACGCCGTGAAGATCTTCCCGACAGTCCGCAGGTGATGTAGGCGGGGCTGAAGCTAGTGCTGGAGCCCATCTTCGAGGCGGACCGGCGACGTTCCGTGCGGCTCAACGCAGAGCGGGGCTGACCTCAGCCAGCGCATCGACGAGCGCCTCGACGTCGGTGCCGTCGTTGTAGCCGTGGAGAGAGATCCGGATTCCGCCACCGCGGGAGCTGACGATCACGCGATGGTCGTCGGCTAGCGCGGCCTGCACTGCGGCCGCGGACAGGGAGCCGTGGCGCAGCGAGATGATGTGGCTGCTTGCTGCAGCGGTACCGGGCCGGCGAAACGGCATCCAGCCCAGGGGGCGCACCCGCTCGATGAGCTCGGTCGCGAGGCCGCGTGCGTGCTGCGCGAGGGCTGGGAATCCCGCGTCGGTGAGCAGTGCGATCGAGGAGCTGAGCCCGACCGCCGAGCTGTAGGCCATGGTGGATAGCTCGAAGCGGCGCGCGTCGTGGGCCAGGGCCAGGGTTGTCGCGTCGAAGTCGAACGGGTCGTCGGTGCCTTTCCATCCGATGATGCTGGGCGTGGCGGCGATGAGCTCGTCGCTGACCGCGAGGATCGCGACGCCGCCGTGAGCGGAGAGCCACTTGTATCCGCTGCAGACCAGCGCGTCCGCCGACCACTCCCGCATGCTGACCGGGCCTGCGCCGGCGAGTTGGGTGGCGTCGACGACGATCTTCGCTCCGACCTCGTGTGCGCGTTCGGCAACGGCCCTGACGTCGATGGCGGTGCCGGTCGCATATTGCACCGCGCTGATGCACACCACCGACGTGGAGCCGCTGATGGCCTCGATCAGCGCGGCAGTAAGGTCCGTTTGCGGCTCGTCCTCGACCCAGCGGATGGTGGTGCCGAGCCGGGCGCGGGCGCCGAGCCATGGGTAGGTGACGCTAGGGAAATCGGTAGGCACCAGGAGCACCTCGGCGGGTCCCGTGGCGAGCGCCGCTGCGACCTGGCCCAGACCTTCGCTGGCTCCTGCGATGACGGCGATCGATCGCTGCGGCGCGTCCAGCAGCGCCGAAGCGGCATCGCGGAGATCGTCCAGGACCCGGGCCTCGGCGGCGTCTGACATCCGCACGTTGCCATACTGCGCGACATCCCGCACAAAACTCGCCATGGCGTCGACGGACTCGCGCGGGATCAGGCCCAGGGAAGCCTGGTTGAGATAGACGCAGTCGCTCAGCGCCTCGTAACGGCTGCGTGCAAGGAGCGCAGACATGGTCCTCTCCCCGTCGACCTGCGCGGCCTCGACAGCGGCGCAGCGTCATTGTTGCGCATCCTCATCGCTCGGGTTCGGGTCGGTAAGTTGATCGAGCGCCGGACACCAAGCTCACGGCCATGAAGGCCGCGGTCGTGATGCGCAGTCCGCGTCAGGGCGCACACAGGATCCGGCTGACAACGTGCGCGCCGCGGAGGGGTATAGCCGAGATGCCGGGCATTGCGGCGAATGGATGTCCGGGACGTCCGATGGGCCTTCGGCCTCGCAGTGGCACGTGGACGGCGCCCAGCGAAGTCAGCTCCGAGCGATGTGGCTGAACGGGGGCGGGCCGAGGATCTGGATGCCGCCGTTCTTCTGGGCCGAAGCCTGTACGCGGCCCATGTCCACCGGCCCGGCGTCGATGCCCCGGCTGTCATCGCCCGGGACCGGCTCGCTGGCGTCCCAGTAGAACGCCTGGCAGCAGCCAGGTGTGTGCAGGCACAGCAGCCGGGCGCCGTCAGCGCCGGAGACCTTGAAGGCGTGCGGGACGCCTCGCGGGGCGCTGGCGATGCCGCCGGCGCGGACAGTGTGTTCGTCCCCGTCCAGGTGCATGAGGATCTCGCCCTCCAGCACGATCATCGTCTCGTCGGAGTCGGGGTGCAGGTGCAGCGGTGTGACCTTGCCGTGGTCCATCCGGTCCTCGAACAGGAGGAACGCGCCATCGGTGTCGTCTACCGTCGCCTTCCAGATGTGCAGGCCGCCGCCGAGGAACCAGCGGCGCTCGCCGTCCTCGGCTGCCCGAACCAGGGACTTCCGGGCTGTGCTCGCGCTCATGAGTGCCGCCTTGCGTTCATGGGACGTATGTCCCATGAGGAGACTGGCATACCATGAAGGTCATGTCAACGCCCTACGAGACCGGCGGGCGCTCGGCTCAGAAGGCCCGGACCCGAGACGCCCTCGTCGCAGCCGCCCGCGCCCTCGTCGCCGCCGGCGGCGTCACGCCGACAGTTGAGGACGCCGCCACCGCCGCGTCCATCTCGCGGAGCACCGCGTACCGCTACTTCCCGAACAAGCGCGCGCTGCTTGTGGCGGCGCACCCGGAGACTGCCGCTACGTCGATGCTTCCGGCGGACCCGCCGCGGGACCCGGCGGCCCGGCTCGATGCCGTCGTCGCCAACTTCAGCGCCATGATCCTCGACACCGAGGCCCAGCAGCGCACCATGCTGCGCCTGTCCCTCGAGGCCGACGCCGCCGAACGAGACTCGCTGCCCCTCCGCCAGGGACGCGCGATCGCCTGGATCGCCGAGGCGCTCGACGGCGTCCGAGGTGACCTGTCCGACCAGCAGCTCCGCCAGCTCGTGCTCAGCATCCGCGCCACCATCGGCATCGAGGCGATCGTCTGGCTCGTCGACGTCGCCGGCCTGTCGAGGAACGACGCCGTCGCGCTCACCCGCTGGTCCGCGCAGGCACTCCTCCAGCATGCGGCCACAGTTCCGCCCCCAGCACCCAGCCGACCCGGCAGGCAGGCCCGCCCATCCAGGGCAAGGACACCCAGAACTGGTTGATATGGCCGCTCGCGCCACGGCTAGCCAGCCGACTGGCCACCCGCTCCGATTCGGCGATCTGGCCGCGCCGATGTTCTTCGACTCACCCGCCGCCGGGCCGACGCAGCCCAAGTGCCGCATGAAGCTGACGAGCAC
Organism: uncultured Actinomycetota bacterium; assembly: GCA_963726425.1. Classification (GTDB taxonomy): domain Bacteria; phylum Actinomycetota; class Actinomycetes; order Streptosporangiales; family Streptosporangiaceae; genus JAJYUU01. The sequence goes on from CAVSCN010000023.1 coordinate 708,442, forward strand.
GACTGTCATGAATGCAATTCGCTGCACCGAATAACCATGGGCCTGGGCAACGCAATAATTTCGGCACCAGCGCGGTAAACCTCGCGGCAAGCAGGCCAATCACTTCCGCTCCCGCCAGGTTCGCTGCTGCGCAAACCCGTTAGGCGCCCGCAGATGGATCCGCCGCATGGGCTCTCTCAATGCACTAACTCCGGCCTGACGGGTCCCTTCGGCCGTCTAAGGCCGGAAGCCAGATTGGGAGCCAGCAGTCCAAGGTGCTGGGCGGCGTCAGGCGGCGTCTGGCGTTGTCGTCGCAGGTCAGCGCCACGCTGGCCAACGTTGAGCGCCGTGGCCTGGTCCGGGTAGCCGCTGACAGTGGCCGCCGGTCGAGTCCTGCTCGGGGCGCCCCCGATACGCGCAGCTCAGGCCCGCCGCGCAAGCTCCACCCGCCTGGCCCGCTACAGGGGTAGCCGCAAGATCCGCTCGGTGTCGACGTGGTCGACGCCGGTATCGACGAACCCGAGCTTGCGGTAGAACCCCATAGGCGACTCCTCCTCGCCGGGGTGCACGCTGGTCAGCAGTTCGGTCGCGCCGGGCCGTGCCCGGACGTAGTCGATGACGAGGGACATGGCCGCCCGCCCGTAGCCGCGGCCCTGGTATCTCGTGTCGATGAGGAGTCGCCACAGGAAGTAGGGCCCGAGGATCTCCGGGTCGTCGGTAGGCGGCACGTTGTCGCTGATCATTACGAACCCGACCGGTACGTCGTCGTCGTAGATCGCCCAGTAGCGGGGTGCCGCGTGCGGGTAGTCCGCGGCGTCGTCGAGGGATTCGCATACGCCGGCCACGTAGTTGTGCTGCACGTCGCTGACGTCGAGCGCGACGACGGCGGCCCGGTTGTCGTCGTCGATATCCCGAAGGTTGATGGTCATGCCAGCATCGTTTCACCACTATGCGCAGTACTGGGTCTCAGCCAGCCGCCAGTGCAGTTTGCATCTGGACGCCAGTTCGAATCGCTGGGCGAGCGACCGAGCCATTTAAGCGGCGGAGGCAAGCTCCGTCAACGGCTTAGCCGAGATCGCAACCTCCGGCTGACCGGCTCCAGCGGCAGCAGCGGTGGCAGCGCGGTGAGGATCGGCTGGGCCGGTTTGCACCCGGGCCGGGCCGGGGCCGCAGACGAGCCCGACTGCCCGCCTCAGACGGTTTCAGCGGTTGCACTGCCTAGATCGTCGGGCCCGATGACCTCGTACACGTTGCCGTCCGGGGCGCGGAAATGCTGCCACGCCCGCCCCTCAGCTCGTTGCGGTTCGGCATAGATGAACTCGATTCCGGCTGCCTCCAACGCGGCGCGGGCGGCCTCGAACGAGTCGACCCAGAACCCGGCCACCGGTGAGTTCCCGAAGAACTCATGATCCACATCGTCCGGGCCGTAGACGTGAACTTCCGCCCCGTCACCGAGCCGGAACCACGTTGCGCCCGGCCGCTCCAGGATCACCTCAAGCTCGAGCACGTCACGGTAGAAAGCCGTCATCGCCGCCGCATGAGGCGTCCGCACGCCGAGCCAGCCCAGGGACCGCACCTCCATAAAGGCCTCCGTCCGGGTCAGTTCACCTATCTGAATCGTCCCATCACTGCCGTCGTCTGTAGGTCGACGGCAGGAGCGAGCGTTCGTCCGGGCGCGAGCTTCGCCGGTGTCGGCGCTGGTGTGGTCGGGAACCGGGCAGCTTAGCGCTCGTCCTGGAGCTGATGGGAGTCCGGGCGCTGCCGGCGATGGGACGATGGGGCAATGGGGCGATGGGAAGGCGATGGGATGACTTCGCGTCGTTGATGGTGCCGCGTAAACCAGGCGCAGGGCCGGAGTCCGGTCGTCCGCGAGGGTTCGAGAATTGCCAGGAAGTAGACCCGGCCCGGCCGCCATCCAGGTTCCGCGATGACGACGGCGAAACGCGAACCTGAGCTGCCGTGCTCCATCCACCCGACTGGCGGCAAGAGCGGCCACCCGGCGCGCTATCCGTTGAGGATCTGCTCCCTCAGGATGTCTGCATGCCCGCAGTGCTGGGCGAGTTCGCGCAGTACGTGGAGGTACACCCAGCGCAGGGTGAGCGGACCGCGCCAGTAGCCGTAGACCCTGTCGTCCAGCCCCAGCGATGACGTCGCACGCCGTGATGACTCGCATGCCTCGCGGTGTGCTTGCTGGACGCTGGCGATGGTGTCGTCGTCATCAAGAATGAATGACTCGTCGGAGATCGCGGGGATACCGATCTCAGCACGAGACCGGCATGTGACAGCTTCGTCAAACCAGACCTTCTCCACGAAGGTCGCGTGCTTGACCAGGCCCAGCAATGTGGTCCGAGAAGGCACCAGCGACTCGCGCGCCTGATCCTCGGTCAGCCCGTCCAGGCAGCGATTGAGTTCACTGCGGTGCTCGTCGAGGAACACCTCGAACTGGGCACGCGCTGGCAGATCGATGACATCCTCAGCGAACGTCCCTGGGAGGGCGGGCATAAGCGAAGCATTTCAGGAGCGCCGCGCGGCGAGCAAACCACCGCTCCTCGGCCTGTGAGCGAGGCGGTCATCGCCAGCTTCTCCCAGGTCATCCGTGCGCGCGCGGCTATCCAGAGCCCGCCTGGCGGCGATTCCGGCCCCGGCCAAGGAGGCAGGGAGACATGTTTATCCATCGCCAGCGCCGGGCGATGTTCGCCGCACTCCAGGCGCCGTGCTGGATGTCGCGCAGGGGCGCGACCACGCTGCTGGCGCGGTGCGGGCTGTCGGGGTCGTAGCCTGCGGGGGTGGCGGTCAGTGAGGTCTACCGTGAGCTCGGCGAGGCGGCTTGGGCTTGGGTTGCGGATCAGGTCCGCGAGGAGGATGGCCCGTGGCTGCCCGCGGTCGTGCCCGATGATCGGGGGCCGGTCGAACCGGGTGAGGATCGCGACTCGTTGTATGCGGGGATCGGGGGCCTGGCCCCGGTGCTCGCCGAGCTCGGCCAGTATCGCGCGCTGAGCGGCACGGAACAGGCTCTGGCGGCCGGGATCGTTGCCCGGCTGTCCGCCAGGGCGCCTGCCCGGGCCGAGCCGTCGCTGTATGACGGGCTGGGCGGGGACGTGACGGCGCTGAAGCTGCTCGCCCCGGGCAGTGAGCGGGTGGCGCTGGCGCGGCTCGCCGAACTGATGACCCCGGCCGGGCTGGCCCAGCACGCTAGAGATCGAGCCTGGTTCCACTGACCCGTTGACGGATCTGGTCGGGGGCGCTGCGGGCGTGGTGCTGGCCGCCGTCTGGGCGGGCGGTGAGCACGCGCAGCAGATCGCGGCGACTGGCGGCGCGTGGCTGCTGCAGGCGGCAGACCGGACCGGAGAAGGCCTGGACTGGGGGATGCGGCCGGGCCGGGCGGGGCGGATGCCGAACTACTCCCACGGCACCGCCGGGATTGCCACGGCGCTGGCGGTGGCGGGGGCGGCATTGGGCCGGGAGGACTTCATCGCAGCTGCGCGGCAAGGAGCGCAGCACCTGATCGCCGTGGGCAATCTGGATGACGACGGGTTCATCGTCCCGCACACCCTGCCGTACTCCAGCCGGGACGTCGATCCGGTGACCTACACCTGGTGCCACGGACCGGCGGGAACCTCCTACCTGTTCCCGGCGCTGGCCCACGCCGGCGTGCACGAGGTCGGCGGGTTCGAGGTCAGTCAACTGCGGCGACGATGCCTGTATTCGATTCTCACCTCCGGTGTCCCGCAGCGGCTTCGCCCGGGTTTCTGGGACAACGACGGCCGCTGCTGCGGCACCGCAGGCGTAGGAGACGTCCTGCTCGACGCCGCGCAGGACAGCACAGACCACGCGGCAGCCGGCACCTTGCTGCAGGCCGCCCGCACCATGGCAGACGCCCTGGTCAAGCGCGCCACCCGCGACCAGGCCGGCGCACGGTGGCAATTCCTGGAGCACCGCCAGGACCCGCCGCTACTTCCACCCGGTACTTCATGGATGCAAGGCGCCGCCGGGATCGCCGCCTTCCTGCTACGACTGGCCCGCGTCCTCGACAACGGGCCAGACACCCCGGTTGTCGACCGCCCGGATCAGTGGTGGGCCGTCCCGGCCCACCTGCGGACCGTCCACACCGGGCCGCAGGCGTCACCGGACCCGGCGTAACCCGCGCAAGACACATTCTCGTGCCGGGCGCCGAACGCTCCGGAGCGCCGGGCCGGGGGGTCGCCCGGCGCAACGCCTCCGTGGCCGGGGTCAGCGGCCGCCCCACCGGGGGCTCATACCCGCCTGTCAGGCGCGGCCGGGAAGCCGCGTGGTGACCTCCTGAACCAGCCACGCATTGCCGTCGGGATCGTTGAAGGCGCAGAACGACCCGTAGCTCGTGTGCGCGGGGTCGGGGCCGCTCAGCCGTGCTTCCGGGGGGAACGGCGCGCCGTGCCACACGTCGCTCACGTCGATGCCAAGGCCAGCAAGCTGGTCATGGGCCGCTTCGATGTCGGTGACGGTGAGTCCCCCCTCAGCCGAGCCAGGCGCGGCCGCCGTGATTCCCTTGCCGAAGGTGACCGAGCACGCGGAGCCTGGTGGCGTGAACTGGACGATCCGGGTGTCGCCCGCCGGGGCGCCGTCGTCTCGAGTCTCCAGCCCAGGCCTTCGTAGAACTGCTTCGCCCGGTCGACGTCTGACACCGGGATGACGTCGATTTCGAGGTGCATGTCGATCATCCCGTTGCTGCCCGCGTGACTGCCGCGCGCTTCGGTAGAGCTCATGTCCGCCTCCTTGGGCGCTTGCTTCAGATCGCTGCTGAATCCGCCGGTCAGGGCATCGCCGGCCCGCTCCACGTCCCGGCCGCATCGGTCGCATGCTCAGCTTCGAGGTGTGCTACTTCCCACGCTCTCTGCTCCGAGCCTTCGGTTGCTCACCCAAGCTGGGTGATTTACCCCGCCCTGTTCCAGGCGGAGACCGGATCAGGCTTCACCCGGAGCCGGTCTCCGGGGGGCCAAGCTGGGAGCCAGCATCAGCAGAAGCAGGGCGAGGTCAGGCGTCGTGAGGCGATTGTCGTCGCAGGTCAGAGCCATGTAGGGCGATGGCCGGAGCCGTCCATGGCCATCATCGGAATCGCCCGGCCGGGTGCTGCTCCTTGAGGTCACCGGTGCGCTCATCCCGGGCGGTTCGTTCTGCAGGTCCCCGCGCGGCTCTCTTGCCCGCGACGCCCGCGTGTCCGGGGGGAACAACAGCGGCCTCGATGGTTGTTGGCTACAGTTGGTTGTAGTCGAAGTTCGTGTACGTGTGAGAGCGCCTGCGAATTCTGACGGCGGGCGCCGAGGGGCACACAGTTCCCAGTCTCCAGAAGGCAGGCGGCCGCGGCAGCCCGGGAGACACGTCCGTGGATCCCGAAGGCAGTACGGCAGGAGAAGACAACATGGCTCAGGGCACTGTGAAGTGGTTTAACGCTGACAAGGGCTACGGTTTCATCGCCCCCGACGACGGCAGCGCCGACGTCTTCGTTCACCACTCCGCTATCCAGACTGACGGTTTCCGCAGTCTTGCAGAGAACCAGCGGGTCGAGTTCACGGCCGGCCAGGGCGCGAAGGGCCCGCAGGCCGAGCAGGTTAGCCCGATCTAATCGGCCGGGCGCGCTGAACCCGAAAGCTGTTTAAGGCCAAAGACCCGTCAGCTGACGGGTGCTGCCCGGCCTGCTTGAGTTGTCGTCAAAGTCACCCGAGCAGGCCGGGCAGTCTGGCCTGCGGGTGAGCCATTGCGGCTGGCAGTGACCTGGTGCCAGCACCTGAGATCGCCCGCCAGCTCAATCGGCATGCCAGCCGTCGGGGTTGCACGTCTCGGTGTCATCCGCCGCCACCTGGCGTTCCTCGGTCCGTTCACCGCCGGGGCGGCGTCCTCATGCCCGGCAGCCGCATCGTGTGCTGAGCCCGATACTGGGCCCGATGCCGCGCCGAGGGTCCGCCCGCCAGTGGTGCCAGCCACCCGGAAGTTATCCGGGCACCCGGCGGGCTATCGGCCTCCGCGCTTCCCGGCTCGCCGGTGTGCCGGCTATTGCTGTCGCTGCCGGAGCCTGCGGTTCTTGATCCGGTTGCCGCAGGTGGCCATGTCGCACCAGGCGCCTGCCCGGCTGTGGGACCGGTCGTAGAAGGCCCAGCGGCAGCCGGGGTTGCCGCATGCCTTCAGTCGCGGCCAGGTGCCGTCACGCTGCGCGTCGCGGATGACCAGGAGCAGGGCCGCGAGCAGTGTTGTACCGGGCTCGCTCGCGGGTTCGGCGAAGCTGACGTCTCCGTCTGGCCCGACCTGCAGCGCAGGCCGGGCGGCGCTGGCGGCGGCCTGCAAGGGCTGCAGGTCGCGGGGCGTCGGCTGGGGCCCGCCGCCGTTGGCCACGAGCATGGCCCTGATCCCCTCGCGTGCGCTGCGGGCGAGGTGCAGCTCGGCTGGCTCCGGCGCGCGCTCGGCGCTCCACAGGCCGGCTTCGATTAGCCAGTCGCGGGCGCGGCGGGATCCAGTAGCAGGTCGGAGCCGTGGTCGCCGTCCCAGGTGTTGACGAACGACTGGACGAGCAGCAGCGGCATCGGGGCCGGCTTGATCTCCTGGCCGGGCACCCACGACGGCACAGTCATGACCAGGAGTCTACCCCCCGTGACCGGATCGACGGTTTGACCGGTCTCGGAGTGACCTGTAAATTAGTTTTACCAGTCACCGAAGAGAGAGACGCCCGCTGCCTCGCAGCAGGACTGACCGACCGGAGGTGCGCGTTATGGTGATCTTGCTCGCGCTGACCGCCGCGGTGCTCTACGGCAGCGGTGACTTCCTGGGCGGCATGGCCAGCCGCAGGGTCCACGTGCTAGCAGTGCTGATGCTCGCCGACACGGCCGGAGTGATCGTCGCGCTGGCCGCCGCGGCGATGTCGCCGGGCGCGGTCCGGCTGGCCGGCCTGGCCTGGGGGATCAGCGCGGGCCTGATCGGCGGCCTCGGCCTGATCATCTTCTACATGGGCCTGGCGACCGGCCCGATGAGCGTCGTCGCGCCGGTATCCGGGCTGGTATCCACGATCCTGCCGGTCGCGGTCGCGCTGAGCGAGGGCGAACGGCCCGGAGCTGGTGTATACGCGGGGGCGCTGCTGTGCCTGGTAGCGATCGTGCTAGCCAGCGCCTCCGGCCGGACCAGCGCCGCCGGCGATGCTCAGGCAACGCCCGGGCCTGGCCGGCCCGGACCAGGCCGGGCCGTTGCCTACGGGGTCGCGTCGGGCGCGGCGTTTGGCCTGTTCTTCCTTCTCATCCGCAATGCCGGACAGTCCGGTGCACTGTGGCCCGTGGCGGCCGGGCGGATCGGCGAGCTGGCCGTCGTCTTGATCGCCGCGGTAGTGCTGCGGCGCAGCGTGCTGCCGCGCGGCGCGGGCAGTCGGCTGCTGCTGACGGCAGCCGGCGCGGGCGCAATCGACGTCGTGGCGAACATCTGTTACGTGGCGGCCACCAGGTCCGGCATGTTCGGCCTGGCAGTCGTGCTGGCTTCGCTCTATCCGGGAGTCACGGTGCTGCTAGCCAGGCTCGTGCTCGGCGAACGGCTGCGCCCCGTACAGCGGGCCGGCCTCGGACTCGCCGCGATCGGCATCCTGCTCGTCGCGGCATGAGGCCCGGCAGCCGCGAGCCGGGCTTCTACAGTCTCGCGAGACATCTAGCCGGGCACCTGGCACCGCTGGCAGTCGTCGTGCTGGCGTGGTCGGGACAGGACCGACGAGGCGCAGGCGGGCGGCCCGTGACCGCGCGGCCTGTTTCGCCAGATCGTGTTTCACCTAATCTCCTTAGGTAATAAGGTTTAGGTGAAGTGCCGGGCCGTGGCCGTCCCTTGCGACGGCGGCGCCCGCTGACCGGGGAGTCTTTCGCCGCCGTCTCACGCGGCTATCGACATGGGAGCTGCAGATGGTGAGTGGGGTCGGTGTTCAGCCCGGCCGGGGCTATGCAGCCCGGCGTCCGGCACTGGGCGGGACGGGGCGTCGGGCATGATCACGGGGAGCGCCGCGGCAGACAGCGAGGATCTTGCGACGGGGCCTGGCCCGGTGGGCGAAAGCGCCGGAAAGCCAGCTAACAGCGAGCGGTTCTACAAGCGGGAGTTCTGGCAGACCGAGAACCTGAAGTTCACAACGCCCCACTTCAGACTCGTCAAGGCGGCGAGGATAGTGCGTCAGCTCGCCTCGGGGCGGACCTGTGACCTGCTCGATGTCGGATGCGGGCCCGCCACGCTGTCCCGGCTGACTCCCGCCAGCGTGCGGTACCACGGCATCGACATCGCGATCCATGAGCCAGCGCCCAACCTGATCGAAATGGACTTCCTCGAGGAACCGATCAGCTTCCGTGGCGAGACGCTTCGACCTGATCGTGGCGCAAGGCGTGTTCGAATACGTCGGAAGGTTCCAGTCGCAGAAACTCAGCGAGATCTCGGCCCTGCTCCGGCCCGGCGGCAAAGTTCCTCGTCACCTATACCAACTACGCCCACCGGCAGCGGACCGCGTACTGGGCGCACAACAACATCCAGCAGCCAGCTGCATTCCGGCGGGAACTAGAGCAGTTCTTCCGGGTCGAGAGGTGCTTTCCCTCAGCACACAACTGGACCCAGAGTCATCCGAGGCGGCGGCTGATCAGAGTCCCCCAGTTGCGGCTGAACGCCCGGATACCCGTTATCAGCAGGTTCCTCGCGGTGGATTACGTCTACATCTGCTCGGCACTCGGCCAGTAGCGCGATTCGCCGGCCAGCTGACGCCTGAACCCCGCCACTGCGGACCGGGACCCGGCTCGTCAGCCCGGTCGCCGGGAAGCCGGGCACCGAAGCCGTTTAGGTGATAGGCATAGCAACGTCACGCAAGCAGTGCAGCAGGAGGCCAGGTGCGAGGCTTCGGCGATCTGGAGGCAGTCATCATGGAGCGCGTCTGGACGGCCGGTCGGCCGTTGCTGGTGCGTGAGATACAGCAGACCCTCTCGCCCGAGCGCGCCTATAACACGGTGTGGACGGTTACCGAGATCCTGTACCGGAAGGGCTGGCTGACCCGAGAGAAGGACGGCCGCGCATACCGCTATACGGCCACGGTCAGCCGCGAGGACTACGCCGCCGCGCAGATGAGTGACGCACTCGCCGCGAGCACCGACCGGGCCGCCGCGCTCCGGCGCTTTGCCGAGCAGATCGACGAGTCCGAGGCCGACGAACTGCGCAAGGCGCTGCAGCGAGTGCGCGCCAGGCGGGCGAAGTAGTGATCGCCACGATCTGCCTGCTCGGCTACGCGGGCCTGCTCATCGCCGTGGCGCCGATGCTGGCCCGCGCCCGGTGGCCGGACCGGGCGCCACGTCTGGCGGTCGCGATCTGGTTCTCGCTGGCGGCCTCGGCGGTCACCTCGGTGATGCTCGGCGGACTCGCGCTGCTGGTGCCGACCGAGCACATCAGTACGGCCATGGGACGGCTGCTTGCCTCGTGCACATCGGCGCTGCGCGCCGCGTACTCGCACCCCGGCGGGCGGGACATGGCCGGCGCCGGTGCTGCACTGGCGCTCGTGATCGCCGCCCGCATTATCTGGTGCGCATCGACGAATCTCATCGGCGCAGCGCGGGCCCGCCGCTCGCATCGGATCGCGCTGCGGCTGGCCGGGCGTACCGATTCAGCGTTGAATGCGGTCGTAATCAAGCACTCACAGCCCGCTGCGTGGTGCCTGCCCGAAGCGATCGTGCTGACGACCCGGGCAGTGGAGACGCTCGACGAGGCACAAGTAGCCGCGGTGCTCGCGCACGAGCGCCAGCACCAGCAAGGCCACCACCACCTTCTCGTGTCGGTCGCCGGGTCGCTGGCCGCGGCCTTCCCGGTCGTCTCGGCGTTCCGGCTGGCGCACCAGCAGATCGCCCGGCTCACCGAGCTCCTCGCCGATGACGCGGCGGTGGCCGCGTCGCACCGGCTCGCCGTTGCCGAGGCGTTGCTCGCGCTCGGCACCGGTGCGCCCGGAGCTGCTGGCGCTCTGAGCGCCGGCGGGTCCGGCACGGCGGCACGGATCCGACGGCTGATCGCGAATCCGGCCCCGCTCAGCCGCGCCGCCGCCGGCGCAGGAATGCTGACCGTCGTAGCCGTGGCGGCCGTGCCGCTTGCCATGCTCGTCGGGCCGGCCATCGGCGCCACATGCCCGCCGTCAAGCGAGGCGATGGAAATCAGCTCCGCGGCGCCGCCGAGGCCAGCAGTGGCGGCGCGACCGAGAGCCGAACCTGCCGGAGACGATTCGTCGCTGTCCGCGGGCATCACGAGCAGGAATGACGAGCTGTATGTCGCGCACTCTCCGGCGCCGGGCGAGTCGCCGCTGTTTTTCCTGCGGCAGCTACGCGACCCGGATTGAGTAGGGCCGGGCTGTGGCAAAGTGAGCAGCCCGGCAAGACCGGCGGCTGACCGCGGCCTGCGCCGAAATTAGGTGCCCACCTGATTGCAGCGCGTCCACGAGCGGACTTAGTGTTCGAGCAACCGGACGCAGGGGGTGGATTATGAGCGACATTTCGGACGTAGTGATCGTGGGCGGAGGCATCGCGGGTTCCGCCCTGGCGTATGCCCTGGCGTCAGCCGGGCTGGGCGTGACGGTCCTGGAGTCGAGCACCGAATACGAGGACCGGGTCCGCGGTGAGGCAATGATGCCCTGGGGGGTGAAGGAAGCCAGGGACCTGGGGGTCGACCAGATACTGCTCGATGCTGGAGCGCACGTGGCTGCGCACTGGATGCAGTATTTCGAGGGGAGCGACGAGCCAACGATGGCCCCGATGGCGGGGATGGTCGAGGGAGTCGCCGGCTCGCTCAACCTCCGCCACCCGGACGCCTGCCAGGCTCTCGCCGACGCGGCGGCGGCCGCCGGGGCGACTGTCGTGCGCGGCGTTCATGACATCAGGCTGACCGCCGGACAGGATGTCTCGGTCAGCTACACAGCCGACGGCGCCGGGGAGACGCGCGCTCGGCTCGTTGTCGGCGCGGACGGGCGCTCGTCCACGGTCCGCCGCCAGGCGGGCATCTCCCTCGAGCGCGACGATCCGATGAACTACATCGCCGGGCTGCTGGTCGACGGGCTATCGGGGATCCCGGACGATCACGACGTCATGATCGGGGACAGCGACCAGCTCATGCTGATCTTCCACCAGGGTGGTGGCCGGGCCCGGCTGTACGTGGCCGTGGGCCGCTCCGGTCAGCGCCGCTTCGCCGGCCCCGACGGCGCCGCCCAGTTCATGGCCGCCTGGACGGCGGGCTGCTACCCGCTGTCCGAGCTGGTGGCGACCGGCAGCCCGGCCGGGCCTTGCGCCACCTATCCGGGCGATGACACGTGGACCGGCACGCCCTTTGCCGACGGGGTCGTCCTGGTTGGCGACGCCGCCGGGCACAACGACCCCATCGTGGGCCAGGGGCTATCGATCGCGATGCGCGATGTTCGCAGTGTCCGGGACCTGATCATCGACGGTGCTCGCACACCGGCGGACTTCACCGAGTACGGGCGCGAGCGATCCGAGCGCATGCGAAAGCTGCGGCTGATTGCCGACGTCGTGTCGGTGACCTTCACCGAGGACGCCGACAACCGGATGGCCCGGCGCACGTTCGTCGGGGACAGGATGGCAAGCATGGACGCCGAGATCTTCCCGATTCTCGTCGGGTTCATAACCGGCCCCGAGACGGTTCCTGACGATCTCGTCCATCCAGGCGTCCTGGACCTGATCAGGAACGCATAGGCGGTCCGGCCCAGGGTTGGACCTTGCGTCCCGTGCGATGCTTGGCCGGTGCCGTTGGTGTGGGTGACCGGTAACTCAGGGGTCGGCAAGTCTACGGTCTGCGAACTGCTGAAGGACCGCGAGATGCTAGCGGTCGACGCCGACTGGGAGGGCTACAGCCACTGGGTAGACCGGGCAAAGGGAACGGTCGTTTCCGACCCGCCTTATCCGGTGCCAGCCGGCTGGCTCGACCGGTTCGCCTGGCGGATCAGTCGCGCGGAGGTCGAGGCCCTGGCCGCGCACGTACCCGCGAGCACCGCCTTTCTCTGCGGGTCGGCCGAGAACGAGGCAGACGTCCGCGACCTCTTTGACCTCGTGGTCTGCCTGGTGGTTGACGACGAGACGCTGCGGGACCGGCTCCTGACCCGCACCTCAAATGCCTTCGGCAAGCACCCAGAGGAACTGGCGGCGGCACTCGACAGCAACACCGGCGTCGAGTCGGCCTGCGAACAACTCGGCGCGACGATCATCGATGCCACCCGGCCTCCAGCTCAGGTCGCTGACGCGATCCTCGCGGCCGCGGCAGACATCGGGTCGCCGCGGCTGCGATGACCGAGGGAGACCTACCCTCCCGGCCAGCAGGCAGCCGCGGGCGATACGCGTTGCGCGACCGTCGTCCTGCCACGGCGCTAGTAACGTGCCGCGGGCGGCAGTGCGCTGACGTCAGCCCACCGGGATCGCGACGGCTTGCTTGCCGTACAACTCGGCGGCGCGCCAGCAGTACCACGCGACGATGCTGCGATACGGGTGATACGGCTCGCCCAGCGCGTCGAGTTGCTTCGGCGTCGGCGTGTCGACACCCCAGGCCAGGCCGTACCCACGGCGGACGCCGAGGTCGCCGGTCGGCCACACGTCCAGCCGCCGCAGCTGGAACATCAGGAACATCTCCGCGGTCCACCGGCCGATGCCGCGCACGCTCGACAGCCGGGCGGTGATCTCCTCGTCGCTGATCCGGGCGAGCCGGCGCGACTCCAGCACGACGGTGCCGTCTAGCACCTTCGCCGACAGGTCGCGCAGCGACGCCACCTTCGCGCCCGACAGCCCGGCGGCCCGCAGGGCCTCGTCCGGCAGGGCCAGCAGGCGCTCCGGCGCCACGTCCCCGTCGAGCGCGGCGACCAGCCGTCCGTGAATGGCCCGCGCGGCGGCCCCGGCCAGCTGCTGGAAGGTGATCGCGCGGACCAGGGTGCCGAAGTGGGTCTCGGTAGGAGTCGGGAACGATGGCGGGCCGGTCTCCGCCACCAGCCTGGCGATGACCGGGTCGCGCTCGGCTAGTTCCTGAGCGGCCTGGCGGGGCGTTACCTTGCGCCCGGAAGTCGTGGCGGCCATATCCCCTGTCTATCAGGCGGCTCTGTCATTCCGCCGGCGCGTTCCCTGGGATCTGGTGGCTCTGGCGCAGGGCGACGACGACGTGGTCGTGCGCCGCCGCGAACGGGAGAACCCACGGAGCGCCGGCCTACCTGGCCTCGAGTACCGCCAGGTCGCGGACGGCGAACCGGAAGTGCTCGATCTCCTCGCTCATGACCACACTGATGCAGTCGGCGACCGTGCGGTCTTCATCCGGATAGTCGGGTGCTGGCGAGCGGGCGCATTCGCGACCGAGGTCAAGGTCGGTCAGGCTGGCCACGATGCCCCGCATGACCGCCATCCGGTCTGCGCGTGCCGCCTGAATCTCGGCGTAGCCGGGTTTCGCGGTCAGGTCGATGCCCAGCGCCGCCGCATCCGCCGCCGGGTACCAGCTCTGCGGCACGCCGAGCGCGTGATAGGGCATCGGCTCGTCCAGGACCGTCCGGCTGGCCCAGGCGTCGGTGATGAAGACAAGGTGGCGAAGCGTCTGCTGGAACGACCACTCCTCGTCGACCTGCTCGGCTAGGGCGCTCTCGGGCAGCCGCGCGGCCCGGTCGCCCGCCTCCGCCCAGAGGCGCTCGACGGTGCCCCACATGGCCCGGAACCCGTCGGCGTCCTGTACCCCGCGGAACTGCACTCGCTCCGGGTGTCGCCGGTCCAGTTCGGCGCTCACGAAGTCGGCCACGTCGACGCCGTTGACGCTCAGATTGCTGACGAATCCGGAAATGCTGATATCGACCAGCCAGCCATCCCGGATCGCGACGCCGGTCAGGTCGCAATCGGTGAATCTGGCGCCGCGCAGGTCCGCGACGTCAAACCGGGCGCCCCGGAACTGCGTGCTGCCGCCGCCCTCGCCAGGGTAGAAGCGGTGCGGCCCGAACTGTGCTTCCGTCGACCCGTTGGATGACGTCATGCACCGGAGCCTAACTCTTGCGCGCCTGCCGCTCGGAGCGGGCCGAGGTCGGCGATGCCGTCGGGAGCAGGCCGAACGCGTTGGCTACCGCGACAGCGCCGGCCCGGTTGCGCACCCCGAGCTTGCGGAACAGGCGCGTCTGGATGTTCTCGACCGTCTTCGGGGCGATGCCGAGCAGCCGCGCCGTCTGCCGGATCGAATAACCTTGCGCACCCGACCGGAGAATGTCGCTCTCTCGCGCGGTCAGTTCCGGCAGGTCTCCGCCTCCGGGCGCCCGCTGGTCCCAGCGGGCCCGGACCGCGCCGATCAGCGGTCGCATCGGCTTCGAGTCGACGACGAGATAGCCCTGGCCCACCATGCGCAGCACGGACAGGAAGCGATCGTGCAGCGTGTCGGCCTGCACCAGGGAGGTAGCGCCGCTGACCAGGGCGCTCGCAATCTCCGCCGGGTCGAGCGGCTTGCTGTGCACGAGGATCGCCGGCACGCTCAGCTCCTCGACGAGCGGCCAGTCCTCCGGTTCCGGGTCGACCATCACCGCTACGATCGGGCCGCGCTGCCAGCGCGCCCAGTGCGTCTGCGACACCGGGCCGCGCTGCCGCACCAGAACTGATGGCAGCCGGCTGGCCATGAGGATCTGGGCCACCTGATCGAGGACCGCACCCGGCTGACCCGACACGACGGTCAGCGTCGGGAAGTCCTCGCTGGGCGGTTCACGGCGTCTTGCTGAGCGGGCAGGAGGCTGGTCCAGGATCCCGAGCGATGCCGCTCTGGAGACCGCGTGCGCCCCGCTATTGACATCGAGCTTGGCGTAGATCCGGCGTTTGACGTTCTCGACGGTGAGCGGGCTGATCCCGAGCAGGTCAGCCATCTCAGGAACACTGTGCCCGGACCCGGCGAGCACGAGGATCTCGAGTTCACGATCGGTCATGCCGCCAGAGCTGGGCCGGGCGTGACGGCCGCGTTTGCGCGGCAGCAGCGCCAGCACGGCCTCCAGGCCGTGCGACTCCGGCACCAGCGAGGCGACTCCCGCGCGGCACGCCGCGGACAAGTCTTCGGCGGCAGCGTCCCGATAGGTCACGATCACGTTCAGGTCGGGAAAGCGTTGCATCAGCGTGGTGACCGGGCGGCACACCTCCCGGAGCCGCGGTCCGGCGTCAAATATCACCGCATCCGGCTGCCGCAAGTCGCAGAGCGCAGGCATCCCTTCGGGCTCGGCGACCGTGCCGACCACTGTCACGTCCGGCCTGTCGGCCAAGCATGAAGACAGCGTGTCGCGGAGCAGCCGCGATGGCGACTGCACGGCTACCTGAACGGTGACGCGGGCGGGGGGCGTTGCCATTCGCCGTGCCAATTTTCCGGGGTCTCGGGGTTGGAGCGTTACCGGAGTTTACTGCCGGGCCGGCTGAGCCCTCTCGGTCAGTTTGCTTTTGTCCGCAAATATGAGCTTGATAACCTTCGGTCGGTACTCAGGCGCAGCGAGAAAGCCGCGGGATGCCTGCACGCCGTCGGCTGGCACGGCCGCCGGTGGAAGCGGGCCGCCGTCTTATTCCGGCGTTGCCCGCACGCCCGGACCGGGCGCCGACACGGCCTCAGTGCAACGGCGCGCTGGCCGCAGGCAAACCCAGATCCGTACGGATGATCTTCACCTGGGCCTCGACGGCGGCGTCGGCGGCCTGGATGCGGGCGTCAAACGACCGCAACTTCCTGAGTGTCTTGGCCTGCATCTGCAACCTGATCAGCTTGATCCGCTGCTGGTCGGCCGCGATGAGCAGGTCGGCGTGCGCACCGGCCGCGGGCGGGAACGTGATCTCGCCCAGCTGGCTGTCGAACGAGGCCTCAATCTTCGCCTGCTTCGCCAGATCTACCTTGGCCGCCGCGAGGTTGCGGTGCTGGTCTCGGGTGTAGGCAGCCATCACGGGAATGAGTGCCCGGTCGGCCGGGCCCGCAAGGTTCGAGTACAGGCTGGCGATCCTGGCCGATGCGCCCGCGTAGTAGGGGACCGCCAGGACCAGCAAACCCGCCGCCAGCAAGGACGGCACCGCCAGCAGAAGGAAACCGGTGACGTTCCTCTTAGGGGCTTCTGCGCTGGACCGCACATTCATCGCGTCGGCTCCGCTCAGTTCGCCGGGGGATGCAGTGTCAGGACCTGGAGGCCGGTGAAGATCTCCTCGTTGATGATGAACGCGAACGCGACGAGGTACAGCGCGGCCATCGGCGCGATGGTGAACCAGACCTTCCACCGCTGGCCGGCCGCGTGCTTGTCGCTGATCCAGCGGCGCACCGGCGGCAGCCGGAGAATGATCAGCGGGATGCTGACGGCCACGATCTGGTAGAGCCGCTGGTGGAAGATGGGGTCACCGTCGCCCTGCGGCCCGTCGAAGGGCCGGAATCCGTCGAGCAGGGCCAGGTGAATGACGATCATGGCCCAGATGACGTAGGTCAGCTTCTGGATCTTCTTCCAGTACGTCCCGAGCCGGCGCTGCGCCGGGGTGTTGGCCGTCGCCAGAACGGGTGCGGCTATAAGGATGATGAGGAACCCGGTGACGAGAAAGGTGTGGCCTGCCAGCCGGCCGAAAACACCCCCGGCAAAAGAGGTAGTGATGGCCGCGGTGATCGCGTCCGAGGTCCCGATCAGCGCGAAAAAGATGCCATACCATCGCCGGAGCGGCGTGTACCACCGCGCTCCGGTCAGCGTGATCAGCGGTGTTATCGAGACAGTTATCAGGAAGGCGAGCTCGCCTCCGGTCCCCAGCACGTCCGCCTCGGAGAGCGTCAGGACGTCCTTGGCGTTCAGCGTGTACCAGCCGCGCATGATGAAGAACCACGGGACGAATGCAGGGAGGCGCAGGAAGAATAGTGCGATTGTCCGGCGCTTGAAACGGGGAAAGCGCGTGGACTGCCGGGCCATCCACGCATCGACGGAGGTCTTCTTGGCCTTCGGCTCCGCGAGCCCCTCGTCCTCGTAGTCCGGATAGTAGAAGGGCTCCTGATAATCGTCGTCCGCGGAGTGAGCGTCCTGGTAGGCGGCGTCTGGGTAACGAGCATCCAGGCGACGAGGATCCGGGTAGGAATAGCCGTCTCGGATCGCGTCCCGTTGACTCACTTTCCTGCCTCCTCTGGCTCGTCCTGGAGCGTGAGTGCCTTGAGTGTGCGAGCAGAGCCCAGGCCTGCCTGGCTTCGCAGGCTGTGTCTTTTGCTTTGTGGTTAGTTGTTGTGCTGTGCCGGCAGCGCGTGACGGGCACCCGGATGCGCCGGGGGCGCGTGATGCGCACCCGGCGCATCCGGCTGGCCCGGACCCTGATTCTCGGTGGGGCCGGTCTCCGATGCGCCCGCCCCATTCGCCCGGAAGATAAAGAACGGCCCTCCGTGCAGCGCGAGCTCAGTAACTCCGGTGGCGGCGCCCACCATGACCATGGCCGCGAGAAGAGCCATCATCTTGCGCGCGGCGCGGACCTGTCGGCCCCGGGTCCCGGTGGCAGGCCGAGAGGTTGACTTTCTGGGCTTGGTGGCCGGCCGGGCTGGCTCAGTGGCTGGTCGTGCGGGTCTGGTGGCTGGTCGTGCGGGCCTGGCCGGCGGAGCGGCCGGAGGTGCCGCTACCAGAGCGGCCGGCGCGCCCGCGCGCAGAGCGGTCGGCGCACCCCCGGGAACAGCGAAGTTCTCCGTGACGTATGCGGCCAGCCGCCCCAGCTGTTCCGACATCGACAGGATGGCCGCCCGCATCTCGGCGGCCTCCTTCTCGGCTGCCTGACGGATCGCGCTGGCCTGCTGCCGGATCACGGCCGCGTCCTGCTCGGCTGCTTGCCGGATCGCGGTGGCCTGGCTCAAGGCGTCCTGGGTGATCGTGGCCGCCTGGCTGTCGGCGTTAGTCAGCAGCTGCCCGGCGATCGCGAGCGAACCGCTGTTGCGCGGATCGCCGCCCGGCCACGCAGGTTCGGCCAGCCCGGACGCCTGGCCGCCGAACTCGAAGATCTGCCCGCCGTCCAGGCTCATGTCCTCCGCGCCGGCGGCGAGTGAGTCGGGGACGGCGTAGAGCCGCCTGCCGGCGGGGCCGCGCTTGAGGCCCGGGAGCCTGGGGATAGCCCAGGCCCGGGTCATAACCACCGGCAGCGCCGTAGTCACCGGCGGGGCCGTAATAACCCGTCGGGCCGTAATAACCGGCCGGGCCGTAGTCAATGGCTGGGCCGTGATCTGAGTGGCCTTGCTGGGCCGGGGAATTCGCGGGGCCCATGCGGTCGTCGCGCGCCGGGGGGCGGCCGTAGCCGGCGCTGTAGTCCTGGGCCGGGCCGAAGCCCGGTGCCGCGGGGTCGGGTCTCGGCTGAGGAGCCGGCCGGGCTTGGTACTGGCCCGAGTTGTAACCCGCTCCCGCGCCGCGGCCGGCTGGGGGTCCCTGCCTCGTGCTGAAGACGGGGCCCGCGTCGTAGCGCTGGCGCGCAGGATCGGGCCGTCTCTGAGGGTGGTACGGCGGCCCCGGCACCCGCACTCGCGGCACGGGCGCCGACGGGTGATCGGGGTGCAACTCGGGCGGGGGAGCGTCCCATTGCGGCGGCCACGGCGTGGCTCCGCCCGGGTCAGGCGGCCAGTGCGGCTCGACGTGCAGGCCGGCTCCGGCCAGGTCGCTGGGCTGAGGGCCAAGCGCCCCACCGTCTCCGGGGCCCCACGTCCCCTGGGGGCCAGTCAGGCCGGCGGGTGTCCGGGCGGATCGGGCTGAGTTGAACGGCATCCTGGTGCCTGCCTGCTGCAGCTCTTGCGCAGGCTTCCGGTGCCTGCCTGAGGCAACAGTGACCACTGGGCCTCCAACGAGGGGAGGGTGAGCCCGGGCCAGGTGTTGGTCCCGGGCAGGGAGTGGAGTGGCTTAACTGACTCATCCTGCTGCCAGAGACTAGGCCATCTGGCCGCGCCCCGGACATGGTCGAATAGCTTCCCGAGAGACGAATACCCCCCAAGGGGCCAGCGGCCTGCTCCGCGGGAGCGAGCCCCCCGCAGGCCGGCGATCAGGTCAGAACTCGGTGTCGCCGTCGGCCGCTTCCGTCGCTCAAAGGGGCTGGCAAGGCCGGCCCGTTCAGCATGGGTCGGGACCCTCGCGAAGCCCAGTAGCGCTGCGGGGTAAGCAAAATATCCAAAGCGGCTCGCCGGGGCCAGCGTGAACAATACGGCGAGACTGACAGCGAGCTGCCACGCCGCCGCGCGGGTGTCCGCCGGTGGCCGGATGAGTAGTGCTGCCCCCATCGCCAGGCTGGCAGCGCACAGGAGGCCGATCGCGGCCCAGTGCCCAGCGGGCCCGGTCGCGGCGAGCAGGTGCCCTGGCAGCGGGCTGACCGCTTCCGTCTGGAATCGGGTCATACCGAGGGGGAAGAGCACCGTGTTGCGGAACAGTGCCGCAGGCGCTGTCACCGAGGCCGGTGCCGTCGCCGCGACTAGCACTGTCGTGGTGATGCAAGCCGTAACCACGAATCTGGTTGCTACCCGGGCGCCGTCCCTGGCCGCGAGCATCGCGCCGACGACCGGAAGGGCGGGCCAGGCGGTGGCCTTGATGGAGCATGCCACGCCGATGGCGATAGCCGTCGCCACCGGTCCACGCCGTGGCCGCGGGCCTGCGGCAGTGCAGGCGAGCGCGAGGCAGAGCAGCGCCAGCACCGGCAGATCGGTGAGCCCTGTCGTCAGCGGCAGCGCCAGCACCGGCGAGCTGAAGGCGAAACTCGTGCTGCGCAGCGCGCTGCCCGGCCTCGCCAGCCGGAATGCCGCAACGAAGACCGCCGCGGCAGTGATGCCCATCCAGAGCCGGGGGTTGCCGGCCGCACCGTGCAGGCCGGCCGCGGCGGGCAGGCCGAATATCGTCATCGCGGGCTCGTACGGGTTGTACTCCAGGGTGTGCGATATCTGATCTGCGGGCAAGTAGGGGGTGCCGTGGTGCAGTAAGAGATCCGCGGCACGGGCCACGACCCGCAGAGAGCTCTCGTCGGCCTGAGGCATCGCCCGGCCGAACGTGACCTGCCAGGCCAGCGGCGCCGCCAGGGCGCCGGCCAGCGCTACGGCCAGCGCGGCTTCGCGGCCTCGGGACCGCCACACCGCGGCGGTAAGTGCGGCCAGCGCGTAACCCCCGGCGGCCCAGGCGCCCCACGTCCACTGCACCGGCTGCCCGGACATCGCGGCGACCGCCCCGGCGAACGCGGCGAAGGCTGCATACCAGGCAACGCTCCGCCGGCGGTCACTGACTGGCGCAGTCGCCGCCGACGCGACAACCGGACACCGCGCTAGTACGTGGACATAGTCGGCGTGACTCATGCGCGAGCTGCGAGCGTTAGCGCAGCTGCAAGCGTCAGTAGCCTGGCGCCTGGGGCGGGAGCGAGGCCACGAACGGGTGATCAGAGTTGATCTTGCCCGTGTTGGCCGCGCCGCCAGGTGAGCCGAGGTAGGTGAAGAACTCGACGTTGACCCGGTGATAGTGCTGCAACTCGCGAGGGACGTCGGCTTCGAAGTAGATCGCCTCGACCGGGCAGACCGGCTCGCAGGCCCCGCAGTCGACGCACTCGTCGGGCTGGATGTACATCATGCGGTCGCCCTCATAGATGCAGTCGACTGGGCACTCCGCGATACATGTCTTGTCCAGAAGATCGACGCAGCCCTGCGTGATGATGTAGGTCACCTTGGTACTCCTAGTCTGGCCCGCCCGAGGTCGAGTCGTGCTCCCCGGGGACTACAGAGTGGTTACTTCGCAGCCGACAAAATAAGGCCGCCGGTCACTTGCCGGTAGCGACGAATACCCCGTAGGAGGCCTGTGGCCCCCAAAGGTCGCGGCCGGCTCGGCAGGCTTGCCAGGCCCAGACCAGGCGCGACTTGCCACCCGGGCATTCGGCCTCCCGGGCGCGGGCGGAGTCCCTTGGGGGATTACCGTCCCCCGAGGGTTATTGGTCCCTACCGGGGCCGGGCTGCGCGGCCCTAGTCTGCCGCCGGGTGAGGAACTAGCTGATCCTTCCCGCCTGAGACCCGCGGAGGTCTCGTTCCAGTCGCCCTACGAACGGAGACAATGCCATGCGCAATCGATGGCGGGCGGGCTCCAGCCTCGCAGCGGCAGCCGTCGTACTCGCGGCCTGCGGGACCAACAGCAGCCCGCCGTCCAGTCCGGCCGCGCCCGTGGTTTATCAGGGCAGTGCAGACGCCGGCTCGGTTGTGATCATGACGATGAGCACGAGCAAGGGGACTGTGCTCGCGAACGCTAGCGGGCGCATCTTGTACTGGTTCGCCAAGGACACAGCGAGCCGTTCGCACTGCAACGGTTCATGCGCGACGTACTGGCCGCCGGTCATCGGGACACCGGCTGCTGCGGCTGGCACATCGCTGCCGCACGGCTTCGGGACGATCAAGCACGCGAACGGCCAGATGCAGGCAACCTACGACGGTCATCCTCTTTACACGTACACCGGTGACACTGCGGCAGGCCAGGTCAACGGCAACGACGTCAACGCCTCGGGCGGCTTTTGGTGGGCGGTGACCCCAGCTGGCACTGCGCTCAAATCGAGCGGTGGCTCTGGTGGTTCCGGTGGTTCTGGCGGGTCCGGCGGGTCCGGCGGTGGCGGTGGCTGGTGATTCTCGGCAGGGCCGGAAGTGGTCCACCGACAGGCCGCTGGGCTGTACGGGCCCACGTCACTGCGTCCAGGGCGGCTGCCTCAGCTGTCACCGGTGGCCCGTGATGACGACTGGCGGAGCGACGGGGACCTGGACATCTACGATCGGCTGCGCGCCGGCGGTCACCACGAAGCCGCGGATAGCGGCGGCCGGAACCGATGACGATGCAAAGTACCAGGTCTTCTCGTAGCCGTCGGCCACGGTCCAGCTGCCGGCCGCCGACTCCCGGCCGTCTGAGTCGGTGACGTCGAAGGAGCATCTCGTTCCGGCCGGTATGCCGCTGACCTGTACGTAGAGCTGGACGCCCCACGGTCGTGACGCGTACTTGACGACGGCGCTCGTGTCGTTAGCCGGGTTGCTTCCCCGCACTGTGATCGCTCCGGCGGGCGCCGAGCCCGCACCGGCAGGCCCGGCCGTCGGCCCGGCGAGTCCGTGCAGCGCGGCCGCGCCCGCGACCAGCCCGACTGCGGCCGCCGCGGCCGCCATGGACACCGCGCGCTGGCGGCGGCGCCGGGCGATCCGGCTTAGCAGCGCGAGCAGCGGCTGTTCGGACGGCGGCGCGGCCTCGCCATCGCGGATGAGTACCTCCGCGTCGTCGGGCGGAATCCGGCCGAGCAGCGCGGGCAGCCCGGCGAGGTCAGCCAGTTCGTCCCGGCAGCCTGCGCAGGAGCTGAGGTGATCTTCCACCGCCTTCCTGTCGGCAGGCGCGCTCGCGCCGAGAAGGTAAACCCCCAGCTCGTGGCCCAGTTCCGCGCACGCTTGGGAACGGCTCAAGGCGCGCAGCCTTCTCTGCGCGGGCAGGCGGTGCTCGCCAGCACGCAACAGCGGCCCGGCGGCCCGGCCTCACGTCTCAGGCATCCGTCCGTATCGAGCATGGCCCCTTCCCGTCCGCGGCGGAGAGGACCGCCCAGGCGGCGCTCTCCGGGTGAAGGATGAAGACACCTACCTTGCCTTTGGGGAGGAACCTAAGCGGCGCTGCTAGCTGGGGGTAAGGACGAATAACCCTCGGGGGACGGGAACCCCCCGGGGGGAACCGGTCAGCGGGCCGGAAAGCTGCCGGGTACCGGTTCGTAACCGCCGAAGCCGGCCTCAAGCACTCCTTCGCCGCCAGTCAGGCCCGGCAGCTGCTCCTGAAGACCGCGAACCTGCGCCGACGGAAGCATGGCCGTGATGACTGCCAGCTCCGCGTCCACTACGGGCACCTCCGCGGCCGCGCCGAGCCGGGCCAGCGCCGACAGCACGTCGCCCGTCCGGGCTGCGGGCAGTTCCACCCGGAGCCGGGCCATCGGCTGGCAGACGACCGTGCCGGCCCGCCGCAGCGCCTCAGTCAGCACGAGCGGCGTCAGCTTGCGGAAGTCGGCGGCGGTCGTTCGCGGCGTGGGCAGCACGCGCTTGGCCGGCCCGTCGCCGATGTAGTAGTCGCATTCATTCATCGTGACGATGCAGTCGGTGACCGGCCAGCCGTACCGGCCCTGCTCGCAGCGCGCGCGTGATGTACCTCGTCATGGCGTCGGTGAAGTGGCCGGCCGTCTTGTAGATGTACAGCGGCATCAGGCGCGGATCGAAGTCGAGCCGGAAGCCGATGCCAGATCCGGCCGGCCCGGGCTCCACGCGCAGCCCTACGGTCGCCGAATAGGGATGGCTGTCGGACTGCAGGATCTCCACGGCGCTCGCCGCGCGGAGGGGTCGCTCGATGTAGATCATCGTGGTCTCGCGGAACGTGGCGGCCACGCCGAAGTCATCGGCGAGCGTGGACTGGATTACCTCCTTCTGGACGGCCCCGTAGAGCGACACGTAGATCTCCTGCCGCTCGTCGTCTTGCCGGACGTTGATCAGCGGATCCTGCTCGGCCAGCTGGCCGAGCGCGACTCGCAGCCGGTTCCGGTCGGCCGGGACGCACGGGACGACGGCGGACTCCAGCGTCGGCGGCGGGAACTGAAGGCCGGCGTTGCTCGGCGCGGCTCCGAGCCGGTCCCCGATCCTGGCCGCCGCGAGGCCCCAGAGCTTGCCGATCTGGCCGGCGCTGACTGCGGGCCGCGAGGACGCGGGGCCACGGTCGAACACCGCAACGGCGGTGACCTTGTCCTCCAGTCCGGATCCGTAGCTGAGCCGGTCGCGCACGTGCACGGTGCCTGAGAACATGCGCACGTACGCGATCTTCTCCGCGCTGGCGCCGCGCTCGATCTTGAAGATCGCGCCGGACAGCGGCCCGGCCGGGTCGCCGCCAGACGCCGGCAGCAGCCAGGTGATGCCGGTCATCAGCTCCGCGACCCCGGCCCCGGTAATCGCCGAGCCGAAGAAGACGGGGTAGACGAGCCCGCGCCGGGTCTGCTCCGCGAGCTCGGCCCGCAGCCGCTCGGGCGGCATGCCGTCCCCCGCGCGCACGTACGCGGCCAGGAATCCGTCGTCGTGGTCGGCCAGCAACTCGGTCAGGCCCGCCCTGAACGCCGGGTCGTCAGCGCCCGCCACGGTGACGCCCGCACCCTGCGTTCCCGCGTACGTCACCGATCCCATCGCGATCGCGGCCACCCTGAGCCGGCCGGTGATCTCCCGCAGCACACCGTCGGGGCGCGCGCCGGGCCGGTCGATCTTGTTCACGAACAGCAGCGCCGGTATCCGCAGGCGCTGCAGGGAGCGCATCAGGATCCTGGTCTGCGCCTGGACGCCCTCCACCGCCGACAGGACGAGCACGACCCCGTCGAGCACGCTCAGCGCCCGGTCCACCTCGGCGATGAAATCCGGGTGGCCAGGCGTGTCGATCAGGTTGACGGTGACCTCACCGATCGGAAACGAGGCGACCGCTGATTTGATGGTGATGCCGCGCCGCCGTTCCAGCGGCAGCGAGTCCGTCTGCGTAGTGCCGGCATCGACGGCGCCGAGCTGGTCAATGACTCCCGAGTCGTACAGCAGTCGCTCGGTGAGAGTCGTCTTACCCGCGTCTACATGCGCCAGGATCCCCAAGTTGAGCGTTTTCCGCGACACGCGCCACATCCCGTGAGTAGGTCCTCAAGGCCATCTCGATAGACGTGTGCGCCTGGCGCATGAACCCTCCTCGGCTGATCGGTGCGGTGCTTACTCAAGCCGCATCATAGGGCCGGCGGTGCCGCGCTGCGCAACGCAATTTGCGCTGCTCGCTAGCTCTCCAGGGCCGGAAGGCCGTCTACGCCGCGAGCGATGCCCGGATGAAGCCGAGGAACTCCTCGTCCGGGATGGCCGCGGCATCCTCGGGCCGCAGCCGGATGGTGCTCTTGCTGGCCAGCAGTCCAGGGTGCCGGGCGCTGAAGCCGTCATCCCGGTCGGCGCCCCAGCCATACACCGAGACTCCGTGCTGCCAGGCGCCGAGGTGCAGGCGCCGCCGGCCGGACTTATAGGCGGGCATCTTGTAGGACAGCGACAGCTCCACGACTGGGTCGGCGGCCAGGATGAGCCGGTGCAGCCGGTCGAACAGCGGCCGGTGCTCCGCCGGTATGTCGTCTATGTACGACTGCACGTCGGGCGGGATCGCGGTGCTCATGTCGCAGCCACCCTAAACCGGCCGCCGCTCCTGACAACACCTGCGGCCCGATTCTGCCGAGGACGAATCGGCTGGATACCGCGGGCGACCGAGGATTAGCGTCGGAAGGGCCGTCGTTCCCGCAGGAGTCAGCCATGCCGCTAGCAAACGCCCGCTACGACGGGCACGCGGAGTGGTACGACGACTGGAGCCGGCCGCACGCCGAGCGGAACGCCGCGGACATATTCGATCTGCTCGGCGCCGGCCAGGGACTGTGTCTCGACCTGGGCTGCGGTGGCGGGCTCTATTTCGACGTCCTGGCCGCCACCGGGCGGACCGTCGTGGGAGTGGACCGGTCGGCGGATCAGCTGCGCATCGCCGCGAGCCGGTCCCGGCAGATCATCCAGGGAGACGCGGCGCGCGTGCCGTTCGCCGACGCGGTCTTCACGACCGTCGCGACTTTGTGGATCTCGACTGACGTCGACGACTTCACCGCGGTGCTGGGCGAGGCGGCGCGGGTGCTGCGGCCCGGAGGGGTGCTGGTTTTCTACGGAGCGCATCCATGCTTCAACGGCCCGCAATCGGAGTGGCGTGAAGACGGAGGTGTCACCGTGCACCCGACTTACCGGCTGGCCGGGTGGCACGAGGCCGCGCCGTGGTGGGGTCCCTACGTCCGCAAGCGCGTCGGCATGCGGCATCACCCGCTGGCCGAAGTGCTGAACGCGTTCATCGGGACCGGACTGGTCATCGAGCACGTCGCCGAGCTGGGTGACGCGCCGGTCCCGAGGAATCTCGCCATCCGGGCGCGCAAGCCCGCGGGGAGCCCGACCTAATAGCGCTGTTACGGGAAGATCTGGTGCAGGACCGACCACTTGGCGAGGTCGCAGCCGCCGTCCATGATGGCCCGGTTGATGTGCTGGCCGAGGAACGTGCCGGACACGAGGTAGCCGGGCCCGTCCGCCATCAACTGCGGGCACATCACGTGGCGCGGTGACGGGTTGAAGAGGCCGGCTGCGCGAGCAGCCGCTCGCACGCGGTCTGCGGATCGGGCACGTTGCCGCTGGGCGGCTCGCACCGGAGCGTCCAGTGCCGCGCGTTCGCACCGGCGACCGTGATGCTGATATTCACCTGGCCGGGCGCGGTGGTCCCCGGCGTGCCGGTGCTGCCGCTCCCGCCAGTCCCGGTGCCGGTCGGGCTGGGGCTCGGAGCCGGGCTCTGCGCTCCCGCCTGCGTGGCCGGAGCGCCCGCGCTGTTGCTGGCGGGGGCGACCGTTGACCCGCACGCGGCGGCGAGAATGCCGCACGCAGCGACCGGCACCCCGCGGGCGACGAGGGCCCGGAGCCGGGTCTGACTCTGACGACATAGTGAGGTCATGACTCTTGGACGTGTCCTCCGCCGAGCTGGTTCCTCTAGCTTGCCCCTCTTGCTATCAGCTCGGGCGCGTTTCCGCGGAACCATGAAACTCGTACGGGGTCGTCATGGCCAGTTCGGCGAAGCCAAGCCTGCCCAGGATCGGCCGGCTATCCGGGGACGCGTCGACCTGCAGGTACCGGTATCCGCGGTCCCTGGCCAGCCGCGCGCGGTAGGCGACCAGCGACCGGAACACGCCGCGGCCGCGCCAGTGCGGAAGCGTCCCGCCGCCCCACAAGCTGGCGAAGTCCCGGCCCGCCGGGAACTCCACCCGCCCGGCCGAGACCGGCACGCCGCCGGCGACCGCGAGCACGGCCTGCACCGAAGGCGGATCCGTCCGCAAGCCGGCGAGTATCGCCGCTCCGACGGCTGCGTGCTCGCCGCCGAACACCTCGTCATGCACGCGCACGACCGCGGCCGCGCCGTCCTCGTCGCGGACCGGGACGAGTTCCACCCCGCCGGGTGGCGGCGTGTCCAGCGCGAGCTCATCGATCTCCGCGACCATGAGCGCTTCTTCCTCGTCCGGAACGAAACCGGCCGCCAGCAGCCGGGCCGGCAGGTCGGCGGGCTCGTCGTAGGAGTAGTACTTCCATTCCCAGGGTTCGGGCACGGCACTGAACCGCTCGATCTCCGCCTTGATGGTCATGTCCGCATCGGCGGCGGTCAGCTCAGTCCACACGATGCCGTTCCAGCCGTCCCCGGTCGACACGGCCCGGGTCACGCGCTGGTCCTTTTCAATCCGGGTCCCGGCGCCCGCGGCGTTGTTGCGGCGCATCTGGTCGTCGAAGTCCCGCAGGACGGCTGCATGATCCACCGCGACATTGCAGCACCGCGGACGCGGGGTCGCAACCGGATTACCAGCCGCACTGGCCGGCCGGACCGGGACTGTTCAGCGCGCGGCCGCATGGCCGGCAGCGGGCCGACATCAGGACGCTGGCTCGACGCCTTCCGGGCGTCGGGCCAGCGATTCCTCGGTGACCGCTCGGGATATCGCGCGGGCGACCGCGACGATCGCCGGCCGCAGCACGGCCGGCTCCACCTCGCCCGACGGGGTGACGACCGAGAGCGCCGCGATCGGTCTGCCGTCTCTGGCGGTAATCGGCGCGGCCACCGAGATCACCGGCTCCGGCCACTCCCGGGCAATGACCGCGACTCCCTCCCGGCGGACGGCGGCGAGCTGCGCCCGGATCTGCCTGGGCGGTGCGCACGATGTTTTCGGGGCGCAGCGTGAGGTCCTGGCTGAGCACCTCGTCCTGGAGCGGCACCGGCGCGTGCGCGAGCAGGACCAGCCCGACCCCGGTCGCGTGCAGCGGCAGCCGGCCGCCGACCCGGTACAGCACCCGGCCCGCGCCGCGCGCCGACAACCGCTCGACCAGGACCGCGGCGGCGCCGTCGCGGACGGCGAGCAGCACGTGCTGGCCGGTGGCGTGATGCAGGTCCGCCATGTACGGCAGCGCGGCGGCGCGCAGCCCGTGCCCCCGCGGGGCCAGCGCCGCGACCTCGAGCAGCCGCAGCCCGATCACGTACTCCCCGTCCTCGGCGCGCTCCAGCGCGCCGAGTTCGGTCAGCTTGCGGGCCAGCCGCAGCGCGGTCGGCTTCGGCAGGCCCGCCCGGCTGCTCAGCGTCGTCAGCGGTAGCGAGCGCTGCTCGGGCCCGAAGGCAGCCAGCAGCCGGAACGCGCGATCGAGTACCGGTTCCCCGTGCGCGGGCTTGCGCCCGCGGCCGGGGACGCCGGGCGCGCCCGGTTCCGACGTGTCCATCAGTCAGCCTCCAGCGTTCCATTGAATGAAATCACGGCTGTACGGTCGCGCTGAAACCGCTGACGATCCCTGGTATGACCGGCAGCCAGGGACCCGGTACCCCCGTGCTGATCGCCGGCGGCGGCCCGGCCGGGCTCGCGGCCGCGGCCGAGCTGAGCCTGCACGGCGTCGAGTGCGTGGTCATCGAGCCGCGGACGCACGTCTCGCACCGGCGGCCGCGGGCCAAGACCACGACCGTGCGGACGATGGAACACCTGCGCCGCTGGGGCGTCGCGGACCGGCTCCGGGCCGCCGCGCCGCTGCCGGTCGCGTGGTCGCAGCGGGTGACGTTCTGCGAGTCGCTGACCGGCCGGCGGATCACCGATTTCGACGGCGCGTTCGGGCTCACTACCGCGCGCCGGGCCGAGTTCGCCGAGCCGGGCCAGCAGGTGCCGCAGCCCGTGGTCGAGGACGTGCTGCGCGAGCACCTCCGGTCCCGGCCGGGAGTAGATCTGCGGCTCGGGCAGTCGGTGACCGGGCTCGCCGAGGACGACCACGGCGTGACCGTGAGCGTGACGGCCGCGGACGGCCAGGCCTACCGGATCCGGGCTCGTTACGTGCTCGGCTGCGACGGCGTCAGCGGCGTCGTAAGGGACCAGGTGGGCGCCCGCTACGCCGGCCACTCGGACCCGCGGCCCAACTTCAACGTGGTGTTCGACGCGCCCGGTCTGGACACCGACCTCGGCCCCGCCGTGCACTACTGGATCGTGGGCGGCCAGACCACCGGCCTGATGGGGCGGCTGAACCTCGCCGGGATGTGGTGGGCCAGCTTTCCCGGCGTCGGCGCGGACTACGGCGCCGCGCACGCGAGCGAGCTGATCACCGGGCTGATCGGCAGGCCGGCCCAGCACCAGCTGCTCGCGAGCGACCCGTGGACCGCCCGCATGCTGGTCGCGGACAGCTTCGGCACCCGGCGGGTGTTCCTCGTCGGGCGAGGCCGCGCACGTGAACCCGCCGTGGGGCGGGCACGGGTTCAACACCAGCGTCGGCGACGCGGTGAACATCGGCTGGAAGATCGCCGCGGTCGAGCACGGCTGGGCGCGGCCGGAGCTGCTGGCCAGCTACGAGACCGAGCGCCGCGGCGTAGCCGAGCAGACGGTCGCGAGCGCCGCCGCCAACATGACCGCGCTGGCGGGCGATCTGGGCGCGGACGCGGCGGCGATCCAGCGGGCCAAGCGGTTCGAGTTCTACAGCCTCGGCCTGGTCCTCGGCTACTCCTACGCCGGGTCGCCGGTGATCCAGCCGAGCGGCGGCCGGTCACCGTCGCCGACACGACGACGTACACGCCCTGCGCCGAGCCCGGATCCCGGCTGCCGCACGCCTGGCTGCCCGACGGGATCGTCGCTGTATGACGTGCTCGGCACCGGGTTCACGCTGCTCGGGCCCGCCGCCCGCGGCGCGCGGCTGGCCGCCCGGGCCCGCGCCCGCGGGATCCCGCTCACCGCCGCCGAGCCGCCGCCCGGCTACCCCTGGCGCGGACAGTACCTGTTGGTGCGGCCCGACCAGCACGTCGCGTGGCGAGCGTCCGACCCCGACGACATCGACCTGGACGCGACTGGCGTAGAGCACCCGGGCGCGAGCCAGCGACGAAACAGCGCACGTGAGGAAGTAGGTACCTGATGCGCGTAGCCAACCTGAGCGGCCGGCTCAGCCTGATCGTCGATCGGCGGCGCCGTCGACGTGCACGGCGCCAGCGCGGGCAGTTCAGCGCCGACCCGGCCGCGGTCTACCCGCGCTGGCCGGAGTTCGCCGCTGGGCCGCCTCCGCCGCGCTGCCCGGCCGCGCAGCCGTACGGCGCCGGCCGCGCTCGGGTCGCCGTCGCCGGCGCCGCGCCAGGTCTTCGCCATCGGGCTCAACTACGACGACCACGCGGCGGAGTCGGGCTTTGCCCGGCCGGGCACGAGCCCCGCCGGTGTTCACCAAGTTCCCCTCGTGCATCACCGGCGCGCTACGCGCGAGGTCACGCTGCCCGCCGGCGGCCACACCGACTGGGAAGTCGAGCTGGTCGTCGTCATCGGGACGCTGGCGCACCGGGTGGCCCGGCCGCGGATGCCTGGTCGCACGTCGCCGGCGTCGCGGTCGGGCAGGACCTCTCCGAGCGGATCGTGCAGCTCGCCGCCAGCCCGCCGCAGTTCAGCCTCGGCAAGTCGTTCCCCGGATTCGGCCCGATCGGCCCGTGGCTGGTCACGCCCGGACGAGCTCGACAACCCCGACGACCTGGAGCTCGGCTGCGCCGGTCAACGGCGAGCAGATGCAGAAGGGCCGCACGTCGAACCTGATCTTCGGGGTGCCGGAGCTGATCGAGCAGCTGTCGCCGGGTGACCCCGCTGCTGCCGGGCGACGTGATCTTCACCGGAACGCCAGGTGGCGTCGGCATGGCGCGCAACCCGCAGCGCTGGCTCGCGCCCGGCGACGTGCTGACGAGCTACATCGAGGGCATCGGGGAGATGCGGCACACTTTCGCGGCCGGATAAGCCGGACAAGGAGACATCATGGGCCTGCACGGACTGCTGTCGGTCACGATCGGCGTCCCCAACGTCGAGCAGACCGCGGCGTACTACGCCGACTTCGGGCTCGAGCCGTCGGCCGACGGCTGGTTCAGCACGACCGACGGCGGCCGGCAACTGCGGATCGAGCACGCGCCGACCCGGCGGCTGATCGAGCTGCGCGTCGCCGCGGACGACGCGGACGACCTCGGCGCGGATCGCCGCCAGCCTGGCCGGGATCGGCAGCTGGCCGCGCGCGCGCACCGAGACGTCGGTAGCAGACGGCCGAGCCGGTGACCGGCGCGCGGGTCCGGGTGGAGATCGCCGGCCGCCTCGGTGCCAGCGGCCGGTGCAACCCGGTCGAGTACAACGGGCCCGGCTGGATCGTCCGCGGACCGACGCGCCGGGCTCCGCTGCTGACCCGGCCGGACCCGGTCCGGCCGCGCAAGCTCGGGCACGCCGTGCTGGGCAGCACCGACTCCGAGCGCACCACCGTCGTTCTTCATCGACGGCCTCGGCTTCAAGGTCAGCGACCGGATCAAGGGCGCGGGCGCGTTCATGCGCTGCTCGACCGACCATCACAACGTGCTGGTACTCGGCGCGCCGGTGAACTTCCTGCACCACACCTCGTGGCAGGTCGACGACGTCGACGAGGTGGGCCGCGGCGCGTACGCGATGCTGGAGGGCAACCCGGAACGGCACGTCTGGGGCCTCGGCCGGCACTACGCCGGGTCAAACTTCTTCTGGTACCTCAAGGACCCGGCCGGCAACTTCTCCGAGTACTACTCGGACATGGACTGCATCGTCGACGATCAGCTCTGGACGCCCGGAGGACCTCGAAGGCGCCCGCGGCCTGTTCGCCTGGGGCCCGCCGCCGCCACCCTCGTTCCTGCACCCGGACGACCTCGCCGCGATGATGACCGGCGCGCACGCGCCGGGCTAGCGGCTCGCCGCCTCGGCGCCTCGGCCACCGTGAGCTCGGCCGCGGGATCGGCCTCGAGGCGCTCGTCCGGGATCGGCTCGCCGCTGCGCACGGACCGGCCGTAGGTGCCGTCATCGAGACGCTTGAGCGCCCGGTCGATGGCGTCGATCCGGTCGCGCAGCGAGTCCGCGATGGAGTCGTCCATGCCCTCCGCGGTCAGCGGCTGGGCGGCGTCGGAGATGTCCCCGGTCGCAGCCTCGTCCTCGGCCTCGCGGTCCTCCGCGCCGGCCTCGGTCGCGTCCCGCAGCAGGTCCTGGACTTCCGCGCGCTCGGCCGTGAGGAGCGCTCGCGCCCGGTCCTGGTCCATGTGGCCTCCGTGTTCGTCGGGTGTCCGGGCACATTCTTCCATCAGCCGCCGCGGCGGAGCCGAGCCCCTGCCTAGCTGAGCTGCTTGCGCATCATGGTGCAGATTGTCCGGTGACGCGTGCACCGGTGCCGTCGGGCTGTCCTCGTCCCACTCGGCGCTCTCGTCGCCGTAGGCGACGTAGCCGAGCCGCTCGTACAGGGCGCGGGCGCGCGGGTTGTCGTGCTCGACGCTGAGCTCGCCGCACTCCGGCCGCGATCGCGGATGCGGTCCTCGGCGGCTGCCATCAGCAGCGTGCCGATGCCGCAGGACGCCACCATGCCGTGCACGGCGACCTGATGGATCAGGCCCGCGTCGGCGCGGTCGGCGTAGTCGATGGCCAGCGTGCCCGACCGGCGCGCCCGACGGCAGGCACGCGACCAGGTACTCGGCGAGCCCGGCCGCCGGCCCGCTCGAGCTGCTGGCCGATCTCCACCAGGTGGGACCGGCCGCCGGACCAGCGGAGGTGCTCCAGATCCGCGGCGGTGAGGTCGCGGATGACGACCGGGATCGTGACGTCAGGCACGGGCCTGGCCGGCCAGCGCGTCCAGGATCTCGACCCGGGCCGGCGGGACACTCACGTCCAGTAGCAGGCGGTCGTTCGCGACGGTGAGGGTGAACGTGAAGAACGAGCAGCACTCCGTCTCGGCGGCAGCGAGCTCGGCCGCCTGCGCCGCGACCTGCCGGTCACGGCGCAGGGTCAGCCGCAGTTGCTGCGGCTCGATCCGTTCCGCGCCGGTCACCGCGTGCCGGAACAGCTCGCTGAACTCGGCGGCGCGCAGCGGACGCTCGGCCGTGGGCAGGGTGCAGTCGGCGGGTGCCCAGGATTCGCCCGTGCCGGTCATGTGCTTCAGCCTAATCCGGACCGCAGTCGCGGGCGCCCCGTACCGTGGCCCTGTTGACGCGCCCGGACCGAGGAGGCGACGGTACCGTGAGCGTGCCTGAGACCGAGCACGGCGCGGTGCCGCTCGCCGCGGCCGTGCAGGCCGGGCTGCGCGGCACGGGCGTGGCGAGCTCTGTCGGCGGGGGTGGCCAGCGACTCATGGACGCGTACCGTTCGGGTGAGGTGCCGGACTCGCCGGTGCTCGCCTCGGGCCGGGACGCGGCCGCCTACGCCGCCTACCGGATGCCCGCGACCGTGGCCGCGACCGCCGCCGCGTGGGCGCAGCTGCGGCTTGCGCTGCCGGGCTGGGCGCCGGCGCAGCGTGCTGGACTTCGGGGCCGGAACGGGGGGTGCCTCGTGGGCAGTCGCCGCCGGCCTCGGCGCGGTCAGGCTCACTCTGCTGGAGCAATCGGCCGATGCCATCCGGCTCGGCCAGGCGATCCTGGCGGCGGCCGAGTCCGCGTCGCTGCGGGCGGCGCGTGGCGCTCGTGGCGGCTCGACGCGGCGGACAGCCAGGATCCGGCGCCAGGCCGATCCGACCTCGCCGTCTCCGCCTACGTGCTGGGCGAGCTGTCGCAGCCGCAGCAGGAGCGCCTGGTCGGGCTCGCTATCCAGGCGGCGCCGGTGGTGCTGCTGGTCGAGCCGGGCACCCCGGCCGGGCCACCGGCGGATCCTGGCCGCGCGGGACCGGCTGCTCGCGGCTGGCTACGCCATCGCGGCACCGTGCCCGCATCAGCTCGCCTGCCCGCTGGCGGCCGCGGGGGACTGGTGCCACTTCGCCGCCCGGGTGCAGCGTTCGGCCCTGCACCGGCAGGTCAAGGGTGCGGAACTGCCGTACGAGGACGAGAAGTTCAGCTACGTGGCGGCCGCCGCGCCGATCGGCCGGGTACCGGACTGGCCGACTGGCCGGGTGGTCCGGCGGCCGCAGCAGCGCAAGGACCTGGTCCTCTCGACCTGTGCGCGGCCGACGGGCGCAGCGCGCAGCTGCCGGTCGGCAAGAGCAAGGGCGAGCGTACCGCCGGGCGCGGAAGACCGTCTGGGGCGATCGGTGGGATGGGCTGAGTTGCCGCGGAGGCCCTGAGTGGACATTAGTGACATCCAGCGCGAGGCCTGGCAGAACAAGCTGGCCAAGGGCTTCAACACCACCGACGTCGCGCTGGAGTTCGGCTTGCTGACCGCCGAGGTGAGCGAGGCGTTCACCGCGTGGCGCCGGCGCGAGCCGGGTCTCGGCGCGGAACTGGCCGACGTGCTGATCTACCTGACCAGCCTGGCCGAGATGACCGGGGTGGACCTGACCGCGGAGGTGGCTCGCAAGCTCGCCAGGAACGCGGCCCGCGAGTACCGGCGCGACGCCGACGGCGTGCTGCGGCGGGTATCCGACCCGGCGGCGCCGTCCGGCTAGCTGGCCGCGCCGCGACGCCGGAGGGTGATCGCCGCAGCACAGTACGCGGCCGCCACTAACACGATAAATCAGACATCATGCATGAGCTTTGCGGGCACGGGCAGGTGTGCGCGCATGAGGTCTGTTAGCCCGTGCGCCGGACGGGCGCGCCTGCGCTTAACTGGAAGCCTCATCGCGGGAAAGGAGCCTCGGAAGTGCAGGTCAAGAGGGTTGTCGTCGGCGTGAGTGGATCGGCGGGCAGCCTCGCAGCGCTGCAGGTACGCGGCGGACCTCGCCTGGGATCAGCACGCGCACGCTGATGCCGGTGCTCGCGTGGACGCCACCGGCAGGTGATCTCGCGGATCGCCGGTTCCCGTGCGCGGAGCTGCAGGGCGTCCTGGGTGCGCGACGCTAGGGAGCGGCTGGAGAAGGCCATCGGCCTGGCCATCGGCGGGCCGCCGGACGGGATCGGGTTCGAACCGCGGACCGTTCGCGGCGAGGCGGGCCAGGTGCTCGCCGGGATCGCGGCCGAGCCGGGCGACGTGCTCGTGATCGGCACCGGCGCGGCACGGCTGGCTGCGCAGGCTCGATCGCCTGTCACGTCGCGCGCTACTGCTCGCGTCACAGCCGCTGCCCGGTGCTCGCGGTGCCGCCGACACAGCTCGCGGACTCGGCGCACGGACTGCGCGGCTGGATGGACCGGCATCGCGCCCGCCCGAGGACGCTTTGCTCGGCCGCCAGTAGCCGCGGCCGGCCGGGTGGCCGATCCGGCCCAGTCGCCAGATCCAGGCCGGGTGTCCGCGCGGCCCGCGTCGCTAGCCGAACCGGCTCGCCAGCCTGCGGAATGCGCGCCGGCGAGGCGCCGTGCAGCCAGGCCGGGAAGCGCATCCAGCCGGGCACGTACACGACCCCGAGGTCGCGGGCGATCGCGTCGGTGATCGCGTGCGCCACCCGGTCGGCCGGAATCGGTGCGGGCCAGCGGCGATCGTAGCGCCGGCCGCGGCGGCTGAAGAACGGCGTGTCCACCACGCCCGGCAGCACGATGCTTACTCCGACGCCCTGCCCGGCGAGCTCGTACGGACAGGCTCTCGGCGAAGCAGTTCAGGCCCGCCTTGGCCGCGGCGTAGACGGCTTCGTTCCGCACCCCGGTCGCCCCGGCGATCGACGACACGAAGACCAGCCGTCCGCGGCCGCGCTCGGCCATGCCGGGCCGAGCAGCCGGGACAGCTGGATCGGGGCGAGCAGGTTCAGGTTGACCAGCTCGGTCGCCTTCTCCGCGGACAGCTCGGCGATGGCGCCGGCCCAGCCGGTCCCGGCGTTGCTGACGAGCACGTCGACCCGGCCGGCCTTGCTGCACGGCCTCGTCCGCGAGCCGGGCCGCCTCGTCCGGGTCGGTGAGATCGGCCGGGATCGCGGTCGCGCCGGTGCGGGCCGCCACCGCGGCCAGTCTGCGCGGGTCGCGGCCGGTGAGTACGAGCCGCGCGCCCGCCGCCGCCAAGGCGGCCGCCGTGGCGGCGCCAATCCCCGAGGAGGCGCCAGTGATGAGTGCTACCGCGTCCGCCAGCCGCATGCGTGTCTCCCTCTGGCGCAACCTGCGCCTGACTCAGCCTGCCGCTGGCGCGGTTCGCCCGTCGGCAACGCTGCCGTCCGGGCTCATTATTGTCAGGCGGTCGCGCCTACTCCCGCAGCCATCCCCGCGCTCGCGGGCGCTGACCGGACCAGCACCGCACGATGTCGCGCATGGACAGCAGGCCAGTCACGTCCGCGCCGTCGACGACGATCAGGTGCCGGAAGTTCCCGCCGACCATCGCCGTGGCGGCCTGCTCCAGCGTCCAGCTGGGTGCGCGAACACGACATCGGACGTGCGGTGGTCCGCGACAAGCTCGGTGTCCGCGTCCTGCCCGCACCCACGGAGTCCAGGATGTCCCGTTCTGTGAGGATGCCGATGCCCGGGTGCTCGGGATCGACCACGACCGCGGCGCCGACCCGGTGCTGCGACATAAGCCGGGCGGCTTCACGCAACGTGTGGGCCGGGCCGACGCTCAGCACGACCCTGGTCATCCCGTCCTGTACCTTCATCCGCAGCTCCCCTCATGCCGAGCCGTGCATGGCCCTGATTGGTCGGCGAGGCGCACGCAGCAGCGACCGCCGGGTGCTTGTGCGTTTGTGACTTAGTCTCCCAGCATCCGTCAGCCCGCGTCTCCCGGCAAGCCTGAGTTTCTGCGCAAAGCGTTTAAATAAGCCCTGGGTCCCGTGCAATCCCACCGAGCTGTCCCTCGGCCGAGATTGACTCTGCACTCTCGGGGGGATCGCTACGGCCGCCGGGCTGGCTGGCCGGGATGCCGGCCGTGGAGGCACTGCGGCGGATCTGGGTGCAGCAGTACTACCGCAGCACCGGCGAGGGCGGGGAGCAGGTGATACGGCGGGATGCCAGCGGTGAGCTCGGGCTCCCGCCGGGCAGGCTCCTGATCGTCTCGCCCTACGACACCGACGCCCGCGCCAGCAAGAAGCACGACACGAGCTGGGCCGGATACAAGGTCCACATCAGCGAGACCTGCAGCCCGGCAGCCGATGACGCCCCGGGTACCGGCCTGCCGCGGTGCCGAACCTGGTCACGAACGTGGCCACCTCGCACGCGGCCGTCCCGGACGTGGTGATGACCGAGCCGGTCCACGACATGCTGGACGCCGCCGGGCTGCTGCCCGCCGTGCACGCCGTCGATGCCGGCTACACCTCCGGCGACCTGCTGCTGGCCGCCCGGGCACGGGGCATCACCCTGCTCGGCCCGCTGGTGGCTGATACCTCGCCCCAGGCTCGGGCCGGCGGGTACACCGCCGCCGCGTTCACCATCAGCTGGGACCATCACCAGGTGACCTGCCCCCAGGGCGCAGCCAGCACCTCCTGGACCCCGTGCCGCCAGCGCGGAACCCAGACGATCGTCGTCCGGTTCGCAAAGGCCGCCTGCCAGCCGTGCCCGGCCAGGAACCTGTGCACCACCTCGGCCCGGACCGGGCGGCAGCTGACCCTGCGCCCGCGCGAGGTCCACGAAGCCGTCGCCGCTGCCCGAGCCGAGCAGGCCACGCAGCCGTGGAAAGCCCGCTACAGCATCCGAGCCGGAGCAGAAGGCACCATCCGCCAGGCCACCCACGTCACCGGCATCCGCAACGCCCGCTACCTCGGCCTGGACAAAACCCGGCTAGAACACCTCGCCGCCGCCGCCGCCGTCAACCTGATACGGCTCGACGCCTGGTGGACCAGCACGCCATTAGACCGGACACGCACCAGCCACCTGCAGCGACTCAACCTCAGCCTCGCCACCTGAAAACCGAATAGGCCAACAGGGTCTGACCGAGCCCAAAGTGTCCCTACGGCGCGAGGGGCGTGGCAGTCGTGGGCCGGAAAGCGCTAGCGTTTCCGGGCATGGCGGGTTTTGACGGCGACCTCGGGTTCGCCCACGTCCTGGCGGACGCCGCGGACGACATCACGATGCGCCGGTTCCGCGCGCAGGACCTCCGGGTGGAGGCGAAGCCCGACATGACGCCGGTGACCGACGCCGACCTCGCCGTCGAGGAGTCGCTGCGCAACGTGCTGAGCCGGGCCCGGCCGAGGGACGCGATGCTCGGCGAGGAGTTCGGCCGGACCGGCTCGAGCCAGCGGTGCTGGGTGATCGACCCGATCGACGGCACGAAGAATTTCGTCCGCGGGGTGCCGGTCTGGGCGACGCTGATCGGTCTGATGGACGAGGACGAGGTGATCGCCGGGGTGGTGACGGCGCCCGCGCTGGCGGCCGCCGGTGGTGGGCGGCCCGCGACGGCGGGGCGTGGACCGGCCGGAGCCTGACCAAGGCAACCGCCTGCCGGGTCTCCCGCGTCGCCAGCCTGTCGGACGCGTCCCTGTCCTTCTCCGGGTTGTCTAGCTGGGAAAGGAGCAGGCAAGCTGGCGGAGCTCCTCGGCCTCAGCCGCAAGGTGTGGCGGACCCGCGCCTACGGAGACTTCTGGTCGCACGTGCTGGTCGCCGAGGGCGCGTCGACGTCTCCGCCGAGACCGATGTCACGCTGTGGGACCTGGCCGCGCTGCAGATCATCGTCGAGGAAGCGGGCGGCGCGTTCACCGACCTGGCCGGCGATCCCGCGGCCGGACCGGGGCAGCGCCGTCTGCACCAACGGCCTGCTGCACTCTGAGGTGCTGCAGCTGCTCGGCGGCGCGCCGGGCTAGCGCGCCGAGCCGGCGCGGTCAGCTGTCCGCGGTCGGCCGTGTCGACCGGGTCCAGGCCCTCACGGCTGCGCAGCAGCCGGCGCAGCGAGTCGAGCCGGGCCGCCGCACGCGACCACCGTGCGCGGCGACCCAGTCCTCGAGCGCGCAGCCTGCCTCGATGTGGCTGCAGCCGGGCGGGCACTCGGCCAGCACGGCCGGCGAATTCCGGGAAACGCCGACAGCGACGCTGTCGCGCGGCGACGTGCGCGAGCCCGAAGCTGCGCAGGCCCGGCGTGTCGATGATCCAGCCGTCGGTCGTCCGGCCAGCGGCAGCGCGACCGCGGACGAGGACGTGTGCCGGCCCCGGCCGGTCACCAGGTTGACGCTGCCGACCGCGCGCGCGGCGTCCGGCACGAGGGCGTTCACCAGCGTCGACTTGCCCGACGCCGGAGTGCCCGACCAGCACGCTGATCCGGCCCGCGAGCAGGCCGACGCAGCTCCTCCAGCGCGGCTCCCAACGGCTGCCCGGTCACCAGGTAGCGGACGCCGAGCGGCCGGTAAGTGGCGATCAGCTCGTCCGGGGCGGCCAGGTCCGACTTGGTCAGGCACAGCAGCGGCTCGATGCCGGGCGTCGTACGCGGCGACCAGGAACCGGTCGATCAGCCGCGGCCGTGGCGGCGGATCGGCCAGCGCGGTGACGATCACGAGCTGATCCGCGTTCGCCACGATGATCCGCTCGACCGGGTCGTCGTCCTCGGCGGACCGGCGCAGCACGGACGTGCGCGGCAGTACCTGGACGACGCGGGCCAGGGTGCCGGGCTCGACCGGTTACGTCGCCGGCCAGCCGGACGTGGTCGCCGACGACGACGCCGTCGCGGCCGAGTTCGCGCGCCTTCATGGCGGTGACCACGCGATCCCCGGTCCAGCACCGGTAGCGGCCGCGGTCGACCCCGGTCACGAACGCGTCGGCGGCGTCCTCGTGCGCGGGCCGCCGCCGGGTGCGCGGCCGCGAGCCCCGGCCCGGCCGGATCCGGATATCGTCTTCGTCCAGCCGCTCGTGGCCGCGCACCGGGCTCAGCTGCGGGCGCTCCAGCATCTGCCGCCACAGGCCGGTGAAGCCGGGGAACGTCTTGCCGACGGTCGCGCGTTGCGCACCCGCAGGCCGGGAACGGCGAGCGCGAGCACCGCGGCGCGCCATCACCAGGCGGTGATCGTCGTAGCTGTCAAACGGCTCAGCGCCGGGCCGCAGCGGCCGCGGCTGCACGTGCAGGCCGTCGGGCAGCTCGGTGACCTGGCCGCCAAGCGCGCCGATCTCGCGCGCCAGCGCGGCCAGCCGGTCGCTTTCGTGCAGCCGCAGGTGCCCGATCCCGGTGAACTCGGACGGCGAGTCCGCGATCGCCGCGAGCGCGCACAGCACCGGGGTCAGCTCGGACACGTCGCGCAGGTCGGCGCGGATGCCGCGGATCCGGCCGGTGCCCTGGACCCGCAGCCCGGCGGAGTTCGGCTCTGCCGTCGCGCCCATCTCGCGTCAGCACGTCGACTATCGGCCCGGCGGCCTGCAGGCTCGGCTCGGGCCAGCCGGGATCGATGATCTGACCGCCGGTGACCAGGGCCGCCGCCAGGAACGGGGCGGCGTTGGACAGGTCAGGCTCGACGGTGATCAGGCCGGGATTCAGGCGGCCGGGCCAGACCCGCCAGCTGTTGCCGTCGGCCTGGACCGCGGCGCCCGCGGCCGCGAGCATCGAGGCGGTCATCGCGATGTGCGGCGCGGACGGGATCCGGTCCCCGATGTGCCGGATCGCCGCGCCCGCGTCATAGCGCGGGGCCGCCAGCATCAGGGCCGAGATGAACTGCGAGGACGCGGAGGCGTCCAGCGTCACCGGTGCCGCCGCGCACGCCGCCGCGACCGCGGATGGTGAACGGCACCGCGGCCCGCCCGCCGTCGTCGACCTCGACGCCGATCTGGCGTAGTCCGTCCAGGAGCGGCCC
This sequence comes from uncultured Actinomycetota bacterium, assembly GCA_963726425.1. Taxonomy (GTDB): domain Bacteria; phylum Actinomycetota; class Actinomycetes; order Streptosporangiales; family Streptosporangiaceae; genus JAJYUU01. The sequence goes on from CAVSCN010000023.1 coordinate 749,005, forward strand.
GACCGGCCGCTGCGCGGCCCGGCTGTCACCGTGGAAGCGCACGTCTGCCTTCGCGAGCGCGGCCAGCGGCGGCACGAACCTGAGCACGGTGCCCGCGTTCCCCACGTCGACGTCGGCGGGGTCACCGCTCCAGCCCGGCGTCACCGTCCAGGCGTCGCCATTGTCGCTGCCACTGTTGTCGCCAGCACCGTTGTCCCCACCAGGGGCGCGCGTCACGGTCGCGCCCAGCGCCCCGATCGCTGCCGCCATGAGCTCGGTGTCCCTGGCGGCGAGCGGACGCCCGATCGTCGTCGGGCCGGTCGCGAGCGCGGCGATGATCAGGGCGCGGTTCGTGATCGACTTCGATCCCGGCAACCGGACGGTCGCGTGCACAGGTCCGGAACCGGGTGGGGCCTCCCAGTCGTTATCTGATTGCGCGGCAGCCTGCATGAGTGCGAGATTACTGGGTCAGTCCCACCCCTGGACGAGTTCGGCCGTCGGGAGTGACAATCTCTGCACCGCGCTTCCTGCGCGGGCGGAATGCGCCCGATGTCGCGGCAAGGTTTGGCATAGCCGGATCTTGGTTATGAACTGCAGATTGTTCACGCTGTCAGGGTCGGCGCCCTGAGGTCAAGGATGAGGTATGTGCGGCCGGTACGCTTCCGCGCGCAAGCGCATTGAGCTCCTGGAGGAGTTCAGCGTGCAAAACGACCGGGTGGCCGAGGACCTCAAGCCCGACTACAACGTGGCGCCGACCAAGCCGGTCTACGCGGTGCTGACCCGCCAGCCCGACGACCGCGACGGTGCTGCCGAACAGGCCGCGGCCGATACCGCCGCGCGGCGGCAGCTTCGGGTGGTGCGCTGGGGCCTCGTTCCCTTCTGGGCCAAGGATGTCAAGATCGGCAGCCGGATGATCAACGCTCGGGCTGAGACGGTGGCAGAGAAGCCAGCGTTCCGCCGGGCGTTCGCGGGCCGCCGCTGCCTGCTGCCCGGCCGACGGCTACTACGAATGGCAGCAGCGGCCAGACGGGCCCAAGCAGCCGATCTACATCAGCCGGACGGACGGCAGCTCGCTGGCGCTCGCCGGGCTCTACGAGCTGTGGCGGGACCCGTCGGTGCCGCCCGATGACCCGGACGCCTGGCTCTGGACGTCGACGGTGATCACCACCAGCGCGCCAGACGAGCTCGGTCACATTCACGACCGGATGCCCATGGTGATCGACCCGGCCAGCTGGGCTGACTGGCTGGACCCGGCCAATCACGACGTCAGCGACCTGCGCTCGCTGCTCATCCCGGCCGCGGTCAGCGGCCTGCAGACCTATCCGGTCTCCACCGCCGTCAACTCGGTCCGCAACAACGGGCCGAGCCTGATCGAGCCTTTTGCGCCGCCTGCCCGGGCACGGCCACTCCGTTAGCGACGGGCGCGGCCTGCGCCGGAGGCCGCGGCGCACCACGCGACGCCGGCGACGGCGCGCTGTTCTAGGCCTGCTGGACCGGCCCGACAGCACTGCAGATCCCCCTGATCGGCTGCCTGGCCACTTCCCCTGAGGAGGGAAAGCATGGATGTGACGTCGGTACGTCAGCGGCTGGAGGAGATCCGCGACGAGCTCGAGCGCTCGATTGACGTCCTGAACGGAAGCGGCGCCCATCAGATTGTCGGCGACTACCCGCAGGATCCGGCGGACGCGGGCGCCAACCTATCGGAATCCGAGCGGTCCGAGGCCGTGCTGGCCGTCGCCAGGCGGCAGCGGTCAGCGGTACTCGACGCGCTGCACCGGATCGATCTGGGCACGTACGGCACCTGCGTGGACTGCGGCGGACCAGTGCCCGAGGGCAGGCTGGAGGCCAAGCCGGAGGCCGCCCGCTGCGTCGCCTGTCAGGGCAAGCTTGATCGCAGCCTTCGCTGAGCAGCCAGTACGCCGTGTCTGCCCGGGCCAGGGCGGTTCACCCGATCCCGGGCGGCCGCGCGGGATCGGACCGGCCGCCGGGCCTCGCCGGGCCGGAATGAAGCGCGCACGCAGCGTGTTCCACCGAACATGCCGACAGCAACCTGCGAGCCTTCCCGGGTCGCCGCGACTCGACGCGGCGACCTGGTCTATCCGGCCGGGTGGTCGCGCGCGATCTGGTCGCGGCGGGCGTTGTATCCTCCCGGCGAGACGGTTTGCAGGCTGATTTGCCGCAACCCTCGATTCCGGAAGGGGTGGGTCCGGTCCCCGAGACTCTAGAACAGCGAAGTAAGCGGTTCGAGGAGGACGTCCTGCCCTTCCTCGATCAGCTCTACGCGGCCGGAATGCGGATGACGCGCAACCCGGCCGATGCCGAGGACCTGGTGCAGGAGACGTTCGCCAAGGCTTATGCGTCTTTTCACCAGTTCCAGGCAGGTACGAACCTTAAGGCGTGGCTGTTCCGTATTCTGACGAACACGTTCATCAACTACGTACCGCAAGCGGCAGCGCGAACCGCAGCGTTCGGGTACAGAGGAGATCGAGGACTGGCAGCTCGCAAGGGCGGCCTCGCACAGCTCGAGCGGGCTGAAGTCGGCCGAGACCGAGGCGCTGGAGCGGCTGCCGGACTCCGACATCAAGGCCGCTCTGCAGGCCCTGCCGGAGGACTTCCGGCTTGCGGTCTACCTGGCCGATGTCGAGGGATTCGCCTACAAGGAGATTGCCGACATCATGGGGACGCCAATCGGGACGGTGATGTCCCGGCTCCATCGCGGCCGCCGGCAGCTGCGGGACCTGCTCCAGGACTATGCCGCGGAGCGCGGCGTGCTCGACCGCCGTCGCGCGCCACCACCGCGAATGGACGGCCGCGCGCGAGGCGCCCGACTGCGGCGCAGGAGGACACGCCATGAGCTGCGGCAAGCCGCACGAGGTGCCGTGTACCGAGGTACTCGCGCTCGTCTACTCCTACCTGGACGACGAGATGGAGGATGCCAGCTACGGCGACATCAGCGACCACCTCGATGAGTGCGGCCCGTGCCTGCGCGAGTACGGCCTGGAAGAGGTCGTCAAGCGGCTAGTGCACAAGTGCTGCGGGCACGAGGCGGTGCCCGGCGAACTGCGGGCCAAGGTGCTGACCCGGATCGCCGAGCCGTGCGGGCCGAGATCGAGATTTCTGAAGTCCTGGCGGAGTAGCGCCCCGACCTCGCGGCCGCCGGTTGGTGACACTGCGCGATGGTCTGACTACTAAGTGCTTACATTGTGGCGGACGCCAACGCCCAGTGTGCTTACCGCGTTACTCTAAGTGGCGGCAGCGCCGCCCTGCGCGATTTGCCGTGCGCAGCGCCGTGAGCGCAACCTTGCCGGCCGTCCACCGCACCGAGAGGGTGTCTATGGTTTCCCGCGCCGCCTGGCTCTACATCGGCCTCGTCGTCCTGGCGACCGCGGCGCTGGTGAAGTCCACGCCCTTACCTGTGCCGTTCCCGCACGAGCTACTGGCGTGACCTGGTCATCCTCCAGTTGCTGTTCCTGATCTGCGACTCCACGCCGGCGCCGCTGGTATCCCGGCAGACGAAGTGGTCACCGAGCTCGGCAGCCACGCTCGCCGCCGTCGTGCTGCTCGGGCCGGTGGCGGCCGCCTTGGTCGCCGCCGTCTCCGTGATCAGCATCAAGCGCCAGCTCCGGCTCGACGGGCGGCTGTTCAACGGGGCCATGGGCGCGCTGTCCGGGCTGCTGGCCGGCCGAACCTACCTCTACCTGCACGGCCACCTGCACCCGGGGTTCTACGGCCTGCATCCGTGGCCGACCATCGGGCCGTTCGCGGCCGCGGCCGCCGTGCACGTGCTGACCAACCAGGGCCTCATCTGGGGCGTGTACCGGCTGAACCGGGGCCGCCGGATGCTGCGCAACGAGGGTCTGGAGTCGAGCCTGCCACTGCTGCTGGTGTCCGACCTCGGCTACGCGGCGCTCGGCCTCATCGTCGCCTCGCTCTGGGCCGTGATGGACGCCTACGCGGCGGCGCTCGTGCTGATCCCGCTGTTCGTGGCCCGCTGGGCCATGGGGCAGTTCGCCGAGCAGCAGCGTGCCTACGCGGCCACCATGAAGGCGCTGTGCCAGGCGGTGGAGACCAAGGACTACTACACCCGCGGGCACGGTGACCGGGTGTCCTTCGGGGCCGGCATGATCGCGAGGGAGATCCGGATGGGCGCCGACCGCGCCGACGCGCTCGAGTTCGCCGGGATGCTGCATGACGTCGGCAAGCTCGGGGTTCCCACCCAGGTGCTGCAGAAGACCGGGCCGCTGACCGAGGACGAGTACGCGGCGATCCAGCTGCACCCGATGCGCGGGCTGGAGATCGTCCGGGAGATCGGGTTCCTGAACGAGGCGCTGGCCGGGATCATGCACCACCACGAGCGGATCGACGGCACGGGCTACCCGATGGGCTTCGCCGGCTACGAGATCCCCGAGTTCGCCCGCATCATCGCGGTCGCGGACGCGTTCGACTCGATGACCTCCACCCGCTCCTACCGGGAAGCGAAGTCGATCACCGAGGCGGTCGGCGAGCTGCGCAAGGGCGCGGACACGCAGTTCGACCCGCTGGTCGTGGACGCGTTCATCGCCGCGCTGGACCGGGAGGGCTGGCCGCTGCCGAGGCCGGCGGCCAAGCCGACTGACGTCACGATCGTGACCGTCAAGGACCATGACGACCCGACCGCGCCGCTGCGCGTCATCGATGTGCCGTGACCGCGGCCATGGCCGCAGGCCGCGCGCGGGCGAGCCGATGACCGGCGGTGCTGGATGACGGGTAGCGCAATGACCGGGCCGCCGACCAGTGAGCGCTGGTCGTCATGGCAGGCGCTCGACTCGGGCCGGCTGCTGCTGATGTCGACCACCGCGATGCTCGTGCTGGCCGCGTTCGCGACCGCGACGATCAACGTGCACGTGGTCGAGCGGAAGGTGGCGCTGGCGTTCGGCGGCTTCATCGCGCTCGGTGAGTTGCTCCGGCTGGCCCTGCCCGGCGGCCGGGAGGCGGCGCCGATCGCGATGGTCGGCGGCATGTCCTACGCGCTGCTGCTCATAGTGCCGGGCGCGACCGGGCTGCCGCCGCACGCGGCGCCGACGATGCATCCGAGATCGGCGTCCGCGCTGACGGTCATCGCGGTGGCTGCCATCGGGATGATGGTCGGCTCGCTGCCGCACATCGCGGCGGCGGCCCGCCGGGCTGACCGGCATGTGCACCCGGCTGGTCGCGATCGCGTGCGTGGCGTTCGCGTTCCGCCCGGCCGGCTACAACTTCCTGGAGCAGCACAACTCGTGGCAGCTCGACCTCGCGGTGATGACGCCGCTGGTCCTGCTCGGCTGGCTGGCCGACACGATCGTCGGCGCGCTGATCCGCGCCGATGACGTCGGCGCGCGGTTCTCGGTGGCGGTCGCCGATGAAATCCGGGTGCAGTGGGCGCTCGGCGCGGGCGTGTGCGCGTCGGTCATCATCACGGTGCTCGGTGCGCGCGTCATGGGCCTGGCCGAGCTGGCGGTCTTCCTCGGGCCGTTGCTGGTCACCCAGGTCGCGTTCCGGCGCTATGCCGGGATCCGGGCCACCTACCTGCAGACCGTGCGCTCGCTGGCGCGGGTCACGGAGGTGGCCGGCTACGTCGAGGCCGGTCACTCGCGCCGGGTCAGCCGGCTGGCCGTCGCGGTCGGCCAGGAGCTCGGCATGCCCGAGCGTGACCTGCTGCAGGTGGAGTACGCCGCGCTCATGCATGACATCGGCCAGCTCTCGCTGCGCGATCCGATTCCCGGTGGCGCGACCGTGCTGGTGTCCGAAGCCGACCAGGAACGGATCGCCGGGCTCGGCGCGGACGTCATCCGCCAGGCCGGCGTGCTGGAAGAGGTCGCGGAACTGGTCCGCTGTCAGAGCTGGCCGGCCGCCGGGCATGACCCGGGGCCACCGCTCGGCAGCATGATCATCCGCGCCGCGAACACGTTCGACGACCTGGTCGGCGCGTCTACCGAACGCGAGCGCTCGGCGGCGGCGCTGGACCGGATGCGGCAGGACCAGCACGGCTACGACAGGACGGTCGTGGCGGCTCTGACTGAGGTCGCGGGCAGGCGGCTGGCCTGGCGGCTGTAGAGTTCCGGGCGTGTTCGCATCGGTCCTTGTCGCCAACCGGGGTGAAATAGCCAGGCGCGTTCTGACGACCGCCCGTCGGATGGGCATCCGCTCGGTCGCGGTCTACTCGGAGGCCGACGCCGACCTGCCGTTCGTCCGCGAGGCAGACGAGGCGGTGCTGCTCGGGCCCGCCGCTCCCGCCGCCAGCTACCTGAACGCGGACGCCATCCTCGCGGCCGCGCGCGCCACCGGCGCGCAGGCCGTGCATCCTGGCTACGGGTTCCTGGCCGAGAACCCGGAGTTCGCCGCCAGCGTGCAGGCCGCGGGCCTGACCTGGGTCGGGCCGTCGCCGGAGTCGATGGACCAGATGGGCGACAAGATCAACGCACGGAACCTGATGGAGGCGGCCGGCGTCCCCGTCGCCGCGGGCACCAGGGAACCAGTCGCAGACCTGGACGCCGCGCTGGCGGCGGCCGCGAGCATCGGCTACCCGGTCATGGTCAAGGCCTCGGCCGGCGGCGGCGGCATCGGGATGAGCGCCGCCGCGGACCCGGAGCAGCTGACCGCGGGGTTCGAGACGGCGCGCACCAGGGCGGAGCGGTTCTTCGGCAACCCGGCCATCCTGCTGGAGCGGTACGTCGAGCGGGCCAGGCACGTCGAGGTGCAGATCCTGGGCCTGGCTGACGGGCGGGTCGTCGCGCTCGGCGAGCGCGACTGCTCGGTGCAGCGCCGGCACCAGAAGGTGGCGGAGGAGACGCCGTCGCCGGGCGTCAGCTCGCAGCTGCGGGCCAGGATGCTCGCGGCGGCCGAGCAGGCCGGCACGGCGGCGGACTATCTCGGCGCGGGCACCGTCGAGTTCCTGGTCGACGTCGCGACCCAGGAGTTCATGTTCCTGGAGATGAACACCCGGCTCCAGGTCGAGCACCCGGTGACGGAGCTGGTGACCGGCATCGACCTGGTCGAGCAGCAGTTCCGCATCGCCGCTGGCGAGCAGGTCAGCTTCAACCCGGCCGCGGTGACCGTCACCGGACACGCGATCGAGCTGCGGGTCTACGCCGAGGACCCCAAGCGTTTCCTGCCGAGTCCGGGCCTGATCGAGGAGTGGACCGAGCCGGCCGGGCCCGGAGTCCGGGTCGACTCTGGCTACGCCGCGGGCAACCGGGTGACCCCGAACTACGACCCGCTGCTCGCCAAGCTCTGCGTGCACGGCGCCGACCGGGCCGCGGCGCTGGATCTGGCCGCGTCCGCGGTCGCCGCGTTCGGTATCAGCGGGCTGAAGACGAACCTGCCGTTCCACGCGGACCTGCTGGCATCGGCGGAGTTCCGTAGCGGCGATTACGACACGTCCATAGTGAGCCGTCTGCGCCCGTAAACCGCCGCCCGGCGGTCATGATGGTGCGCAACAGGGTGACAGCGAGGAGATGCAGGTGGCTGAGGTCCGGGCCGAGATGGTGGCGAACGTCTGGAAGGTCGTGGCGGCCGAGGGCGACGCTGTCGCTGATGGTGACACGCTGGTGATCCTGGAGTCCATGAAGATGGAGATCCCGGTGCTGGCGGAGGACTCGGGCACACTCACCCGGCTGGCCGTCGCCGAGGGCGACGTCGTGCAGGAAGGCGACCTGATCGCCGTCATCGAGTAGCCAGCCCGTGCAGTGCCGACCGGGGGGACGAGCCCCCGAACCCCGGTGAACATCGCTCAGACCCCTGTGGTGGACCTCGGATAGGCATTGGCCGGGTCGGTCATGACGTTGACCAGGTACGGCACCCCGGCGTCGAACGCGCGCCGCAGCGCCGGGCCGATATCCGCCGGGTCCTTGACCAGCTCGCCCTCCCCGCCGAGCGCGGCGACCACCTGGTCGTACCGGCAGCCCGGCTGCAAGTCGGCGGCCACGTCGTAGCCGTACAGGGCCTGCATCGGGTGCTTCTCCAGCCCCCAGATCCCGTTGTTGCCGCAGATCATCACGACCGGCAGGCCATGCCGCACGAGCGTGTCCGCGTCCATCAGCGAGAAGCCGGCCGCCCCGTCGCCGAGCAGCAGCACCACCTGCGCCGCCGGCCGCGCCACCCGGGCCGCGATCGCATAGCCGAGCCCGGTGCCGAGGCAGCCGTACGGCCCAGGATCGAGCCAGCCGCCCGGTTGCTGCGGCTCCAGGTATTTGCCCGCGTAGCTCACGAAGTCGCCGCCATCACCGATCACGACCGCGTCCGGGGCCAGCTGAGCCATCAGCTCCCCGTAGATCCGCATCGGGTGGATCGGCTGCGCGTCGCTGTGCAGCAGTTCCCCGTCTGCCTCCACCGCCTGTGCGCACGCTTGCTGCAACCGCGGCAGCCACTGCCCCGTCCACGCCCGCGCGCCGTCTCCGACCGCATCCGCCAGCGCCCCGAAGAATGCCGCCAGACTGCCGCTCGCGCTGCCCGCGAGCTCGCAGTGCCCGGCGATCTGATCCGCCGCGTCCGCGACATGCACCACCTGCGCCGCCGGCGTCCCGCCCTTGCCGCCGAACCGGCCGTACCCGAGCCGGAAGTCCAGCGGCGTCCCCACCACAATCACCAAGTCCGCGCCCCCCAGCGCACTCGCCCGCGCCCGCGTCACCAAGAGGGAATGCCCGCCGGGCAGAATCCCCCGCCCCTGACCGTTCGCGATCACCGGCAGTTGCAGCTTCTCCGCCGCGGCCCGCGCCGCGTCCTCGGCGCCATCCATCCACACGTCCGACCCGAGCACCAGGACCGGCCGCTGGGCCGCTGCCAGCAACCGCGCGATGCCATCAACTGCCGCCTGGTCGGGCTTATCACTGCTGGCCGGCGGCGGGCCGGAGGGCGAAGGCCGCTGTTCTCCATCAAGCGGCCGTAGTCCTCCGGACGCCACCGGCCCGAACAGCGCCTCGATGCTTGCGTCGAGAAAAACCGGCCCCCGGTGACGAGTGGACGCCAGCGTGAAGGCCTCAAGAGTGGCCGGCCCGACGTCATCGGCCGCGTGCGCCGTCCAGGCCCGCTTGGTGACCGGCGCCAGGAGGGGCGGATGGTCCAGTTCCTGCAGGCTGCCCGAGCCCCAGCGACCGTCAGGGGCGCGCCCGGCGAGGACCACGAGGGGTGTGCCGTTGAAGTGCGCGGTCGTGACCGCGCTGACCCCGTTGGTGACACCGGGGCCGGCCGTCAGCACGGCGAAGCCAGGGGAGCGGGTGAGCCGGCGCGTCGCCTCGGCCGCGAACACCGCGGTCTGCTCGTGCCGGACGTCGACGATCCGCATCGGCGGGTCAGCCTTGACCGCCCCGTCGTAGAGCGGGAACACGTGCCCGCCCGACAGCGTGAACATGGTCTGCGCGCCGTGGGCGCGGGCGGCGGCGACCGCCTGCGCGCCGCCGTGGGCGGGCTGCTCTGTGTTTCTCGGCTGACTCATGGCGCGACGTTACCAGCAGGTAGCCGGACGACAGCAGGCCGCCGGACGATGGCTGGTTCACTCCGCCAGCCTGCGATGATGGCCCTGTGCCCTCACTGACCGATTTGGCCCGCCAGGCCGGGCTGAAAGGCCCGGACCTGGACTGGCTGCACGCGCTGCTCTCGGACTGGCAGCTGCTGGCCGACCTGTCCTTTGCCGACCTCGTGCTGTGGGCGCCGTTGCCTCCGGCGGCTGGCTGGCGCTGGCCCAGATGCGGCCGACGACGGCGCCGACCGCGCTGGCCGACGACGTCGTGGGGTCGGTCCGGTCGGGCCGCGCCAGCTCCCGCTGGTCACCGCCATGGAGGAGCGGCGGATCTGCCGGGAGGGCGACCCGGAGTGGACCAGGGGCATCCCGGTCCGGCACGAGACGATCCCGGTGGTAATGCACGACGAGCGGGTGGTCGCCGTCATCGAGCGGTCCACCAACCTGAGTGCGGCGCGCACGCCGAGCCGGCTGGACCTGGCCTACCTGCGGGCGGCCGACGACCTGGCCCGGATGGTCGCGGCCGGCATGTTCCCGAGTCCAGGCGAGGAGGCCGCGCTGGTCCGGTCGCCCCGCGTCGGCGACGGCCTGCTCCGGCTGAGCAAGTCCGGCCGGGTCACCTACGCCAGCCCGAACGCGCTGTCCGCCTACCGCCGGCTCGGCCTCACCGCTGACCTGGTCGGCAAGCAGCTCGGCCCGCTGACGGCCAAGCTGTGCGCGAGCCGGGAGGCCCGCGATGAGTCGCTCATGCTGGCGGCCAGCGGCCGGGCGCACGCCGAGACCGAGGTCGATTCGAATGGCGCCGTGGTCCAGCTGCGGACGATCCCGCTGATCGTCGACGGCACCAGGGCGGGCGCGCTGATCCTGCTCAGGGACGTGACCGAGCTACGGCACCGCGAGCGGGAGCTGATCAGCAAGGACGCGACGATCCGGGAGATCCATCACCGGGTCAAGAACAACCTGCAGACGGTGGCGGCGCTGCTGCGGCTGCAGGCCCGCCGGCTGCACGCGCCGGAGGCGAAGTTCGCGCTGGAGGAGGCCGTCCGCCGGGTCGGCTCGATCGCGATGGTGCACGAGACGCTCTCGCACGTGCCCGACGAGGTCGTGGACTTCGACGACATCGCGGGCCGGGTGGCGATGATGGCCGGCGAGGTCGTCGGCACCGGAGACGCGGGTGACGCCGACCCTGCTGGGCGAGTTCGGGCAGCTGTCCGCCGCGGTCGCGACGCCGCTGGCGCTCGTGCTGACCGAGCTGATGCAGAACGCCCTGCAGCACGGCCTGAGCGCGCCCGGCACTGACCGCGCCGGGCGTCCTGGAGGTGGCGGCCCGCCGCGGGCCGGGGACTGCTGACGGTGACCGTCACCGACAACGGCGTCGGCCTGCCCGGCCGACTTCGACCTGGACTCGACCACCAGCCTGGGCCTGCAGATCGTCCGCACGCTCGTGCTGACCGAGCTGGATGGCCGCCTTGGAGATCGCGCCGCGGCCCGGCGGCGGCACCAGGGTGCTGGTCGAATTGCCGCTGGGCGAGCCTGACCGGGACCGAGCCCGCCCTGCCAGGCCTCGCCCGGGGCGGAGTGGCACAGGGCGGCGGCTATCACGGTGATCGGGCCCGATGCCGGGCCTGGCGGTGCGCATCCCCGTGTCACCCGGGCAGCCGTGTACGCCTGGCCGGGTGTTCCCCGTCTGATCCAAGTTGCCTGCCGCGCCCCCAGGCCCGCCAGGTATCCCCGTCCTTGCTGTCCCCGTCTGGTGCTGCGACAAAGCCGGGCCTGTCCGTCCCGGACAGGCCCGGGTGCCGCCGGCCGATGCCTACGCCGTTGGCGCGGGCGGCGACCCTGGTGCGACGCTTCAGCGCGCGCCGCTCGTCCTCGCTGAGTCCTCCCCAGACACCGGCGTCCTGGCCGCTCTCCAGCGCCCACTGCAGGCACGGCTCCATGACCTTGCAGCGCTGGCAGACTTGCTTGGCCTCGTCGATCTGGGTTACCGCGGGCCCGGTGTTCCCGATCGGGAAAGAACAGCTCCGGGTCCACGTCACGGCAGGCGGCGTGGTGACGCCAGTCCATGAGGTCCACTCCTCTGGTGAGGTCCAGGTCCCTGACAGGGCCCTGAGGCGCTCCGTCGTGCTTGTGAATGATTTCACGAGCTTTGCTATATGTCGGCTACGTTGTACTCTTTGGCGGAACTTGGCGGTGGTGCCTACCCGGCTAACACTGTGTTTGCGAACACCAGGTGCTGGCTGACACTGATGTCGCCCAGGTCCGCTCCGGGAGTCGTCAGGCCGGGCCGCATGCGGGCGGTCCCAGGCCTGGCCCGGCGCGCCCGCTGCGTACACCGTTCACCAGGAGCGTTACAACCCTCTCAAGCTCGGCGATCGACCGCAAGAGTCCTGGGCAAAGGTTCGGCAGGATTTCGGTGTCAGATCAGTCACATTGCGGGCATGAGTACAGTGCCCGAGCGTAGGCACGGACTGGGCTGCGCGTCCGTTTCGGCCTAATTAAGCAGCTAAGTCGAGATACACTCGATATTGCGGCAGCGACTTTAGCGTAGGCTGCCCCTTAGGCGCCAATCGGCTCCGGTAAGCCAATGACGCGCAGCGCGCGGGCACGGACCGGAACTCCACCGAGCTCGGTCTCGCCGATGTACTCGCCGTCCAGCTGGAACGCGACCGGCCGGGCCGCCGGACAGGGTGATCTTGTCGAGGTCATGCCCGGTCAGGACGCCGCGGCCGCGCGGCGGCTCGGCCCGGTCCGACAGCATCTGCCGGAGCGTCCAGCAGCGTGCCCGTGGCGCCGAGGCTGCGCAAGGCGAACAGATCCAGCCCGGTGTCGAAGCTGGCATCCGGGTTAGTGTGCACCGGCCGGTCGCCGAGATACGTCCAGGGCGCTGAGTTCGACACGATGCACAGGAACACCGGCTCGGCGCACAGGTCCTCGGGCGCGGCGATCGTGATGGCCGGGTGCCGCCGGTCGGTGACCCGGAAGAACTGCCGCAGCGCGGTCCGCGCGTACCTGGCCGGCGTCAGCGCGCGCCCGTGCGCGCGGCGGCCCTCGGCGGCGCGCACTACTTCGGCGTCCAGCCCGAGGCCCGCGTTGAAGGTGAAGTAACGGCCGTTCGCGGTGCCCAGCCCGATCGCCGCTCCCGGCCCGCGGCCAGGTCCTCGATCAGCCGCGCCGCCGCGTCGACCGGATCGGCCGGCAGTTGCAGCGACCGGACGAAGACGTTGGCGTTGCCGCCGGGCAGGGCCGCGAGCGCGGGCAGGGCGGCTGGCCGGGATGTCGTCCGCGTCGGCCGCCGACCGCAGGCCGTTGACGGCCTCGTTCACGGTGCCGTCCCCGCCCAGGGTGATGACGAGGCCGGTCTTGCTCGCGGCCGCGCCCGCGGCCAGCCTGGTCGCCTCGCCCCGGTAACGTGTCTCCACGACCTCAAGGTCGACTGCCGAGCCAAGAGCGCGGACGATGAGGTCCCGGCGGGGTTGCGTCGTGGAGGTGGCGTGTGGGTTCACGATCAAAAGCGCGCGCACGGGCCCAGGCTAGCCAGCAAGCCGCGAACCGCGCATCGGCAGCCCCGGTCCTCCGCCCGCGCCCCAGCCGCCGCGGGCCATCCAGCCGCCGCGCACCGTGCAGGCGCTGGCCGCCATTCAGGCCATCGAGGCCATCGGCGTCCTCGCCGCCTCCATCCTGGCCGCCGTCGACACCGGCAGCGGGAAGTCCTACCAGCTCTGGCAGCGGTATCGCCATCACGGTGATCGGCGTCTGCACGGCCCTGCTGCTCGGCCTGGTCGCCCGCGGCCTGCTGGCCGGGCCGCCGCTGGACGCCGCACGCCGGCCCTGCTCACGCAGCTGTTCACCGGCATCGTCGCCATCTATCTGCTGCAGGCACCGCGATACGAATGGGGCGTTCCGGCGCTGTTGCTGGCGGTGGCCGGAACTTGCCATGCTGTTCTCGCCCGCGAGCATGCGACTGCTGACACCCGGCCGGATAGACAAGGCAGATCCACGGTAGTTCGCGGTACTGGCAGGAATGCCGGGAGCAACGGCCCGCGGCGCTACTCCTCGCTGGTCAGGCCGTCCCGCAGCTGAGCCAGGGTCCGGGCCAGCAGCCGGGAGACGTGCATCTGGGAGATGCCGAGCTCGGTGGCGATCTGCGACTGCGTCATGTTGCCGAAGAACCGCAGCAGCAGGATCCGCTTCTCCCGCGGCGGAAGCTGCTCCAGCAGCGGCTTGAGCGACTCGCGGTACTCCACGCCTTCGAGCGCCTCGTCGACCATGCCGAGCGACTCGGCGACGGCGGGAGCGTCCTCATCGCCGGAGTCCGGCGCGTCGAGCGACACGGTGGAGTAGGCGTTGGCCGACTCCAGGCCCTCCAGGACCTCTTCCTCGCTCATCTGCAGGTGCTCGGCCAGCTCGGCCACCGTCGGCGCCCGGCCAAGTCGCTGGGCCAGCTCGCCGATGGCCTTGGCCAGCGCCAGCTTCAGCTCCTGGAGCCGCCGCGGCACCCGGACGGCCCAGCCCTTGTCCCGGAAGTGGCGCTTGATCTCGCCGACGATCGTCGGCGTGGCGTAGGTCGAGAACTCGACGCCGCGGTCGAGGTCGAACCGGTCGATGGACTTGATCAGCCCGATCGTCGCCACCTGGGTCAGGTCGTCGAGCCACTCGCCCCGGTTCCGAAACCGCCGGGCCAGGTACTCCACCAGCGGCAGGTGCAGCTCGACGAGCTCGCCGCGGATGCGCAGCCGCTCCTCGTCGCCCGGCGGCAGCTGGGCCAGCCGCTCGAACAGCTCGCGGGCGTGACCCCGCTCGCGCGCGCCGTGCTGGGCCCGCATCGGCGGCGGCGGGATGTCCTCGCTCAGGTCGGCTTCCTCGCTCAGCTCGAGCACCGCCGGGAGCCAGGGCGTCCGGATCATCGGCGGCGGGCCCCCGCGCCCGGCGCTGACACCACCTCGAACTCTTCGGTCAATGCGACCTCTGTCTCCCCCGTCACGCGGACCCCGACCCTGGCCGGGTCTTGCGCATGACGATCGCAAGCCTGTCTCCTGGCCCGGCCTGAGCCTCGACCCGGCCCGCGAGCGCGGCGAGCACGGTCCAGGCGAAGGTGTCGGCGGACGGCGTCCGCGGGTTCAGGCAGGGTACCGACACCGAGATGGTCATCGCGTCGGGCTCCAGATCGAAGCTGCACTCCAGGCTGCTGCCAGGGATCGCCTGGCCGAGCAGCATGGCGCACGCCTCGTCCACCGCGATACGCAGGTCCTCGATGTCATCGAGGGTGAAGTCGAGTCGCGCCGCCAGCCCGGCCGTGGCCGTGCGCAGCACCGACAGGTACGCACCGTCGGCGGGCATCCGCACCGTGACCTGGTCCTGCGGCCCGCCGCCTGGCAGCGGCGCGGCGCCGGGCGCGGCGGCGGCGCCGACCGCGGTCGGCCCGGCGCGGCACGGCCGCAGCCGCGGTCGCCGGCTGGCACCCTCGCCGCCGCCGCAACTGCCGACGTCGTCTCCTCCGTCACGAAAGGACCTCCCCCAAATGCCGGATTAGCCCGCCGCATGCAGGCGCCGGCCTCTCACCGCAACTTACAGTGACCGTGTGATTGCACCAACACCGGAGCCGGGTTTGCCGGTCCGGTTGCCGCCCGGGTGGCAAACTGGCTGGCTCGCGGACCGTCCCTGTCCGCTCGCCAGCCAGTCGCATAGCGCTGCTCAGCCCTGCTTCGTGTCCCAGAAGATCTTGGCGATCTCGTCGATCTTCGCCAGCAGCTCGTCGGCCTTGGCAACGTCCGTGCTGCCCTTGGTGCCAGCGGCGCCCGCCAGCTTGGTCGCCTCGTTGAACAGCTGGTGTGCAGCTGCGGGTACTTCTCGAAGTGCGGCGGCTTGAAGTAGTCGGTCCACAGCACCCACAGGTGATGCTTGACCAGGTCGGACCGCTCCTCCTTGATCGCGATCGCCCGGGTGCGGAACTCCGGGTCGGCGTTGTCCTGGTACTTCTGGCAGATGGCCTTCACCGACTCTGCCTCGATACGGGCCTGCGCCGGGTCGTAGACGCCGCACGGAAGGTCGCAGTGCGCGTGCACGGTAACCTTCGGCGCGAGGAGACGTGCGAGCAGCCTCATTGATCGCCTTCTCTCATCTCAGATATTGGCTTGGATTCCGACAGTACAGCCTTGCGCCCGGACTGCCCACGCGGGAGGCATGCATGCACTGGCCGCTGTACCGAGTCGCTGTCGCCGAGCGCTCGATGGAGCCCGCGCTGCGGCCGGGTGACTGGCTGCTGGCCTGGCGGGGGCTGCGGCGCGACCGCCCGGTGCGGATCAGGCCGGGCCAGCTCGTGATCGCGCGGCATCCGGCGGCGAGACCTCCGACGTTCCTGGTCAAACGGGCCGCCTGGCGCGAAGCCGCAGGGCTGGTGGCTGACGTCCGACAACCCGGCGGCGGGCGCGGTCGACAGCGCGCGGTTCGGCCCCGTGCCGCCCGAGCTGATCGAGGCCAGGGTGCTCGGGCGGTACTGGCCGCCGCGGCGCGGCTAGACCGCGGACATGCCGCGGGGCGGCCCGGACAGATGCGCCCGGACCGCCCCGCGGTCAGCTGCGGATCAGACGCAGGTGCGACTCGAGCTCGATCGAAGCCTCGGCCTCGACCTCGCGCGACGGCCGCCTGGACCTTGTCCATCGACATCGCGGTGTAGCTGGCCCAGTAGTAGATGACCAGGCTCATCGCGGCCACGACGAGCAGGTCCCACCACTCGCCGATGCGCTGGGTCGCGACCAGCGTGAGGCCGAACACCTTCGTCGGGTTGCCGTCGTAGCGGCCCAGCCAGGCGATGACCAGCAGGGCGCCAGCCACGGCAGCGAGCCAGGTCGCCGACCGCAGGTCGAGGATCGTGCGCTTCTCCGCCGGCAGGCGTGGCCTGGTAGAGGCCGAAGATGATGAAGCCGACCAGCGATGAACATCTCCATCCAGAAGATCGTGCTGTAGCCGGAGACGTACACGACGATGTTGGCCGGCGATGAACGCGAGCGGGCTCAGCAGCCACGCGGCCGGCAGCCGGTAGCCGCGCGGCCGGTCCGGATCCTGCCTGCGCAGCCCGGCCAGGGCCAGCGGCGCCATCGCGTACATGATGACCGTCGCCGACGTGATCAGGCCGACCAGGCCGAACCAGTCGGGGAACGGCAGGAACGTCAGCATGCCGATCACGAAGCAGATCCCGATGGACACGATCGGGACGCCGCGCGCGTTGATCCGGCTGATGATCTTCGGGAAGTAGCCGTTCCGGCCGAGGCCGTAGGACAGCCGGGACGACGTGCCGAGGTAGACCAGGCCGGTGCCGCCGGGCGAGACGACCGCGTCGATGATCAGCAGGGTGGCCAGCCAGCCGAGGCCCGCCTGGGTGGTCAGGGTGATGTACGGGCCGAGCTTCGCCACGCCTGGGCAGCGGGTTCGTCCAGCCGTGCACGATGTTCGACCGGGTTGACGCGCGCCGACGAACGCGACGTCGAGCAGCAGGTAGAACACCGTCCCGATGACCATGGCGAGCAGCAGCGCCCGCGGGATGTTCTTCTGCGGGTTCTCGGTCTCGCCGCCGATCTGGATCGCCTGCTCGAAGCCTTCAGCCGCGAAGATGACGCCGGCGGACAGCGCGGCCAGGATGCCGTGCGCGCCGTACGGGGCGAAGCCGCCGCCGGCGGTGAAGTTGCCGCAGTGGAACGAGGTGAACAGCAGCGCGAAGATGGTCATGGTCGGGATGAGCAGCTTCCAGATCATCGCGATGCTGTTGGTCTCGGCCAGCCACTTCACGCCCATGACGTTGACGATCGTGAAGAACGCCATGAACAGCAGGCCCCAGAGGACACCCGCCAGGGTGAGCGTGCCGGTGGCGGTGTAGACGTGGAAGCCGCCCGGGAACCTGGCCTGGAGGTGGCTCAGCGAGGCCTCGACCTCGATCGGCGCGATCGTGACGGCCTGAATCAACGCCATCCAGCCGCCGGTGAATCCGCCGAGGCCGCCGAAGGCCATGAAGGGGAATCGCGCGGTGCCGCCGGAGACCGGATAGGTCGAGCCGAGCTCGGCGTGCACGAGGGCGAGCAGACCGAGGACGATCGCCGCGATGATCCAGGTCAGCAGCGAACCGCCGCCGCCTGCGGCTGACGCGGCGCCGAGCGCGCCGAACAGCCAGCCCGAGCCGATGATGGAGCCGAGCGAGACGAGCGTCATCCCGCGCAGGCCCACCTTCCGTATGCAGGTGGTATTCCCCTGTTGACGCTGCGCCAGGGGCAGTGGCAGCCATGTACTTCCTCCCTAGATGGTCGGCCGACCAGGTCGGCACAGTGTCGACGCATCCACGCCTATTGGGGACTGGGTGAAATATGGCATGGCGCGCGTCCGGCTTGGCCGGGATCCGACGATCTGGCTAAGCCGGAGCACTCCACGTGCGGCATACGGGATCACGACGACGGCTGCCGCAGGTGATCACAAATCACGATCGAACCTAACCTCTCGGGGTCCGCATACGTGGGCCATATGCCCGTGGAGTAGGGCTCATGGTAATGATCGACTTGGGCGATGAGAAGAAGTCACTTGGCGTCATTTCGGTAACGCGAGTCACTGAATCGTTGCGTCCGCGTCCGCGTTTGCGACCGGCCTGCGGCTGCGTTCGCCCAGGTCAGAGGCGGTGAGATCGGAGACGCCGACCACGGCAGACCGACGCCGGGCGGTTAAGAAGGAGTAACGGGACCGTCTCGGATTAGCTTGCGGCCGAGGTCGCGTGATTACCGACGGTAACGGCGACCGCAGGCTGTGTGCGGAGCGTGCTCACATTGCCACGAGTTCCGTGCTCGGTGCAGTACCGGCGCGACTTGTTAGTGCTCGAGTCAATAAAGATCCGCGGGCAGGACGCGATTGCGCAGATTCCCAGCCGGCTAACGCCATAGCGGGACACCATGAGCGCCAGGCCAATGACGGCGCCGGCCGCGAACTGATCGGCGGCCGATCCGTGCGCGGCCAGGTGCACGTGCCAGCGCTGGTCGTCGTGATTGACGAGCTCGGGCTGGATCGGGAACTGCACCAGGAGCGCGTTCAGCCGGCCGATCGCGGTCTTGTCGTCGCCGCCCGCCGCCGCGGTGAAGATCCCGGTGAACTCATCGCGCAGGTACCCGAGCACGGCAAGATCGCGACGCGTCACGTCAACGGTGATGCAGTCGTTGAAGGCCTTCGCGCAGTCGGCAGTACTGCCCAGCGGGTCCGGCTCGCCCTCCGCCTGGACGGCAGTATTGGCAAGGCGAACCGCGAGCTCTGCGTATGACGACAGATTCACTACGGTCCTTACCTGCAAGCGTGAGTCAGGTGGCCGCTTCCCGACATCCGAGTATGGCATAGTCCGGTGGGCCCGGGCGGCGCCGTTAGGTACATAACTCCTTACATCTCCTGCCTTTGGTGCCGGGTCCGGGCCACTCAGTCTGTTATTGGCCGAGCCGCCGATTGCCGACCGCGCCCGGGGTCTCTTTCCGCGGCTTTGGACCGCGGCTCTGGCCCGCGGCGCGCGCGCAGGGGGCGCTAGTGTCCAGTCCCATGTTCGCTGTCACCGCCGCGCGCTTCGACGCGGAGAATCCCCTCGCTGGCCTCGAACTCGGTGAGCACGCCGACCCTGTCGTCCCCGGATGGCTGGACCACAGTACGGGTTAAGGCCGCCGCACTCAATCACCACGACGTGTGGACGCTGCGTGGCGTCGGGCTCTCCGCCGAGCGGCTGCCGATGATCCTCGGCTGCGACGCGGCCGGCCTCGACGAGGACGGCCGCGAGGTCGTCGTGCACTCCGTGGTCGGCGATCCGCTCGTGGCCGGCGGAGACGAGACCCTGGACCCGTCCAGGTCCCTGCTGTCGGAGCTGCATCAGGGCACGTTCGCCGAGGCGGTGACCGTGCCCCGGCGCAACCTGGTGCCGAAGCCGGCGGCGCTTTCCTTCGAGGAGGCCGCGTGCATGCCGACGGCTTACCTGACCGCGTTCCGGATGCTGTTCGACCGGGGCCGGCTCGGCCCCGGCGCGACCGTGCTCGTGCAGGGCGCCGGCGGCGGCGTCGCCACCGCGCTGATCAAGCTCGGCAGCGCCGCCGGGCTGCGGATGTGGGCGACCAGCCGCAGCGAAGCCAAGCGCGCCCGGGCCCTGGAACTCGGCGCCGACCAGGCGTTCGAGACCGGCGCCCGGCTGCCCGAGCGGGTGGACGCGGTGATGGAGACCGTGGGCGAGGCCACCTGGGCGCACTCGCTGCGGTCGCTGAAGCCCGGCGGCACAATCGTGATCTCCGGCGCGACCAGCGGCTCGGCGCCGTCGGCGGACCTGTCCAGGGTGTTCTTCCTGCAGCTGTCGGTCGTCGGCTCCACCATGGGCACCAGGGATGAACTGGCGCGGCTGCTCACCTTCTGCGAGCAGACCGGCGTGCGGCCGCTGATCGACCGGACCATGCCGCTGACCCAGGCCCGGGATGGATTCGCAGCCATGATCTCGGGCGACCTGTTCGGCAAGGTCGTCTTCACCGTCTAACGCCGCCGTGCGCCCGACCCGGCCCGCGCCACCGATCTCTATGACATCAGGTAGCGGTCTGGTGCTGTTCTTATGGCACCAGACCACTACCTGATGCTGTTCGGGCGGCCGGGATCCGCCGCAGCCGGGCCGACGAAACTGTCACTGGGCCGCGAAACCCTTCCGTACATGCCGAGGTTAGCCACATATGACCGAGCTGCTGTCGCTGGCCACGCTGAACGCTCAGGATCAGGTAATCAGCGCGACGGCAGGCGCTGGCGTGCGGGATGACCGTCGGGACGCTTCGGTACCGAGTGCGGCCCGGCGGCCCGTGGCAGGTGGTGCTCCCCGGCATCTACTTCGCGCAGACCGGCGCGTTGCAGTCGGCTCAGCGGGATGTGGCGGCCTTCCTGCACGCCGAGTCGGCGATCGCGATAACCGGGGTGGCAGCGCTGGCACGTCAGGGCATCCCGTGCAAGCGCAGCGGAGTCAGTTGACGTGCTCGTGCCGCCGGGTTGCCGGCGAAGAGATGCGGGCTTCGTGCGCCTGCATACGACGGCCATCACGCCCAAGATCTTCATAGCTGGCGCAGTCAGATACGCGCTGCCTGCCCGAGCCGTCGCTGACGCAGCGCGCCAGCTCGACGACACCGCAGAGGTGCGCGCGCTCGTGGCTGCCAGCGTCGCAGCGGGGAAAGGCGGCGATCTGGCAGCTGCTCGGCGGAGCTGCAGAATGGCCCGAGGCGCGGTTCGGCTCGGCTTCGGCGAGCCGCTGGCTGAGGTGGCCGATGGCGTCAGGTCGAACGCGGAGGGCGACCTGCGGGCGCTGATGAAGAGAGCCAGCCTTCCGGCTCCGATGTTCAACGCCAACCTCTACGTCGGCGATGAGTTCCTCGCCAGCCCGGACGCCTGGTGGCGTGAGCTAGGCGTGGCGGCCGAGGTCGACTCCAAGGAGTGGCACCTGTCGCCGGAGGACTGGGAGCAGACGCTCGCGCGGCACGCCCGGATGACGGCCCAGGGCATTCTCGTGCTGCATTTCCCGCCCAGCAAGATCCGCACGAGAAGGCTGGCTAGTGATCAGGGAGATCCGGTCGGCCCTGAACTCCGCGCGCGGGCCGCTCGCGCACATCCGGACCGCGGCGGCCGGCAACCGCTAGCGTCGGCTACTCCTTGCCCGGCTCGCCCGGCGGCTTGTCCCCGGCCCGCTCGCTGAACACCTCGGTGCGCACCTTCGCCAGCGTGTCGGTGAGCAGGTCGCGCAGATCGCTGAGCGAACGCTCGCCCACGTTGCCCGCCTGCTTCGCGGCAGCGCGCAGCTCGGTGGCGAACTGGATCGCCATCTGCTCCAGGTCGCTGAAGGGGCTCTGCGCGCCGCGGCCCGCCCGGTGTCCGGCGCCCGCGTCGTCGGTCTCCTCCGCCCAGCCGCTCCACGGCGCTGACCAGCCTGCGGCCGCGCCGGACCAGTCGCGGCCGCCCTTGGCCCGGAACCTGGCTCGCATCTCGTCGCGGGCGCGGCGCGCCTCCTCCCGGATCCGGCGCGCCTCGTCGCTCACGGCTGGCCCCTGCGTGGTCTCTTCCTTGTCCGTAGCAGCCGCCGACCGCGTGCTGGCTGCGGAACTCCCTGGCCGCCGCCGTGAGTTCCTCGCGGATGCCGCGGACGGTGTCGCGCACGTCCTCGGAGATCTCCCTGGCGACGTCGCGCAGCGACTCGGTCAGCTCGTCTTCGAGGTCGGCCAGGTCAGAGAGCCGGTTCCGGATCTCTTCACGGCCCTTGTCGGTGATGCTGTAGACCTTCTTGCCGTCGACCTCTTCGTGCGTAACGAGGCCGTCTTCCTCCAGCCGGGCCAGCCGGGGATAGATGGTGCCGGGCGAGGGCGCGTAGACGCCGAGGAACCGGTCCTGCAGCAGGCGGATTACCTCGTACCCGTGGCGAGGTGACTCGTCGAGCAGCTTCAGCAGGTACAGCCGCAGCCGGCCATGCCGGAAAACAGGGCTCATCTCACTCACCGCCAGCCACGGACCGAGGCCCAACTGCAGTGCAGAGCCTGGCATTAGATGCCTCTCGTCCGGAAGATATTCCCTCAATACTACTTACGATATGTCGCGTCAGTCAAAAATCAAGATGTATCTCGTCTGTGCGACCAGCGCAGGCCGGACCACAAAGCGTGATCAGCACAGCATTCCAGGCGCAGCCGCGAAATCGGCTAGACGCTATGCCGCGCTGATCCGGGCCGGGGCGCCCTGAGGCGGCGCCGCTCGCGTCGCTCTGCTCGGCCGCTCAGCCCTCGGGGCGGCCCTGGCCGCTTTGGCCGCTCGCCGCTCGCACTTGCGCCGGGCCGGCTGCCGCGGCCGCTCCGCGCTGCCTCGGGCCGCATCAGCTGCCGCCATCCGGCTGCTCCTGGGCCGGTGTCCTTCCGGCTCGGTCGGCACTCGCTCCTCGGTCCGGCAGCGCCGCGCAGCCTTCAGCCGACTCGGGCCGGCTAGTCGTCCGGCTCCGCGGCCGCCGTTCCCGCCGCCGGCGTCTCGCGGCTCCGGACTCGCCGAAGTCGCCGAGCAGGTCGTCGTTGTCTTCGTCCAGCCGGGCCAGCCAGCTGGCCAGGCTGTCGATCGTGGCCTCGGACTCCGGGATGGTCGTCGACGAAGTCGCGCAGCCGCTCGGCCAGCCAGACGATCAAGACCTGCTCGTCGCCGCGCCGGTCGTCGAGTTCCTCGATGCCGCGATCGGTGAAGTACACCGAAGTCTCAGCCACGCTCGCGGGAACACGGCGGCCAGCAGCGCCGCCTGCTCGGCGGCGTGCGCCTTGGCCGACCCGGAGGCCGGCGCGGAGCTCGCCGGGCGGGACACCAGAAGACCCGGCGCTGCGCGACCTCGGGCAGGTGCAGGGCCATGTACGGCCAGCCGCCCATGTTGGCGGGCTCCTCCTGTACCCAGATGACCTCGGCCTCGGCCGGGTACCTCGCCAGCTCGGCGGCGATCTCCGCGGCCGGCAGCGGGTACAGGCACTCGAGCCGGACGATGGCCGTGTCGGTGCGCCCGCTGGCGGCCCGACGCTCGGCCAGGTCGTAGTAGATCTTGCCGGAGCACAGCAGCACCCGGCGCACCGCGCGCCGGATCGGTGACGTGCGGGTCGGACAGCACCGGCCGGAACGTCCCGGTGGCGAAGTCCGCCGCCGACGAGGCGGCCGCCTTCAGCCGCAGCATCGACTTCGGCGTGAACACGATCAGCGGCTTGACCCGGCCGGACAGCGCCTGCCAGCGCAGCAGATGGAAGTAGCGAGGCAGGCGTGCTCGGCATCGCCACGGTCATGTTGTCCTGCGCGCACAGCGACAGGAACCGCTCGACCCGGGCCGAGGAGTGGTCCGGGCCCTGGCCCTCGTAGCCGTGCGGCAGCAGCAGCACGACGCCGGACTGCTGGCCCCACTTCTGCTCGCCCGAGCTGATGAACTCGTCCACGATCGTCTGGGCGCCGTTGACGAAGTCGCCGAACTGCGCCTCCCAGCAGACCAGCGCGTCCGGCCGGGCGACCGAGTAGCCGTACTCGAAGCCGACCGCCGCGTACTCCGACAGCAGCGAGTCGTACGCGTGGAACCTGGCCGACTGCGTGTTGAACGTGCGCAGCGGCACGTACTCCTCGCCGGTAGTGCCGGTCGACCAGCACCGCGTGCCGCTGGCCGAACGTGCCGCGGCGGGAGTCCTGGCCGATCAGCCGGACCGAGTGACCGTCGATCAGGACCGAGCCGAAGGCGAGCAGCTCGCCGGTGGCCCAGTCGATCTCGTCCTGCTCGACCATCGCGGCGCGGCGCTGCAGCTGCGGCAGCAGCCGCGGGTGCACGGTGAAGCCGTTCCGGCAGCGAGACCTGGGTGTCGATGATCCGCTTGATCGTCTCGGCCGTGATCGCGGTCGGGACGGCTGGCGTAGTCGACCGGCACCTCGGCGGTCACGGTCGGCTGGCCGTCAGCGAGCCCGGCTCGGCCGGACGGCTGATGGCATCCTTGGTCTCGGTGAACGCGCGCTCCAGTTCCTGCTGGTAGTCGCGCAGCGCCTGCTCGGCCTCCTCCATCGTGATGTCGCCGCGGCCGATCAGCGACTCGGTGTAGAGCTTGCGGGTCGACCGCTTGGCGTCGATCAGGTCGTACATCAGCGGCTGGGTGAACGACGGGTTGTCGGCCTCGTTGTGACCGCGCCTGCGGTAGCAGATCATGTCGATCACGACGTCCTTGTGGAACGCCTGCGCGGTAGGCGAACGCCAGCCGGCCGACCCGGACCACGGCCTCCGGGTCGTCGCCGTTCACGTGGAAGATCGGCGCCTGGATCATCCGGGCCACGTCGGTCGAGTAGACGCTGGACCGGGACGACTCGGGCGAGGTGGTGAAGCCGACCTGGTTGTTCACCACGATGTGCACGGTGCCGCCGGTGCGGTAGCCGCGCAGCTGGGACAGCTCCAGCGTCTCGGCCACGACGCCCTGGCCGGCGAAGGCCGCGTCGCCGTGGATCAGCACCGGCAGCACGGTGAAGCCGGGCTCGCCCATGTCGATGACGTCCTGCTTGGCCCGGACCACGCCCTCCAGCACCGGGTCCACGGCCTCCAGGTGGCTCGGGTTGGCGACCAGCGACGTCGGGATCGCGACGTCGCCCGCGCCGTGGTACGTGCCGCCGGCGCCGAGGTGGTACTTGACGTCGCCGGAGCCGTGCGTGGTGGCCGGGTCGAGGTTTCCCTCGAACTCCTGGAAGATCTGCGCGTACGACTTGCCGACGATGTTGGCCAGCACGTTCAGCCGGCCGCGGTGGGCCATGCCGATGACGGCCTCGTGCAGGTCGTTCGCCGCCGCCTCGGTGAGCACGGCGTCCAGCAGCGGGATCAGCGACTCGGCGCCTTCCAGCGAGAACCGGCGCTGGCCGACGAACTTGGTCTGCAGGAACATCTCGAACGCCTCGGCCACGTTCAGCCGGGACAGGATGCGCAGCTGCTCGTCGTGGTCGGCGCGCGCGTGCGGCCGCTCGACCCGGGCCTGGAGCCAGGCGCGCTCGTCCGGGCTCTGGATGTGCATGTACTCGATGCCGACCGTCCGGCAGTACGAGTCGCGCAGCACGCCGAGGATCTCCCGCAGCTTCATCCGCGGCTTGCCGCCGAACCCGCCGGTGGCGAACTCGCGCTCCAGGTCCCACAGCGTCAGCCCGTGCTGGTTGATGTCCAGGTCCGGGTGCTTGCGCTGGTGGTACTCCAGCGGGTCGGTGTCGGCCATCAGGTGGCCGCGCACCCGGTAGGCGTGGATCAGCTCGTAGACACGGGCCGCCTTGCTGAGGTCGTCCTCGTGCCCGGCCGGGATGTCCTGCACCCAGCGGACCGGCTCGTACGGGAATCCGCAGCGAGGCGAACACGTCGTCGTAGAAACCGTTGCCGCCGAGCAGCAGGTCATGGATCACCCGCAGGAACTCGCCCGACTGCGCGCCCTGGATGATGCGGTGGTCGTAGGTGGACGTCAGCGTCACGGTCTTGCTGATCGCCATCCGGGCCATCGTCTCGTCGGACGCGCCCTGGTAGGCGGCCGGGTACTCCATCGCGCCCGACGCCGATGATGCAGCCCTGGCCCGGCATCAGCCGCGGCACCGAGTGCTCGGTGCCGATCGTGCCGGGGTTGGTCAGGCTGATGGTGGTGCCGGCGAAGTCGTCGACGGCCAGCTTCCACGCCCTGGCCTTGCGGATCAGGTCCTCGTAGGCCATCCAGAACTGGCGGAAGTCCATCGCCTCGGCGCCCTTGATGCTCGGCACGAGGAGCTGCCGGGTGCCGTCGTCCTTGCGCATGTCGATGGCGAGGCCGAGATTGACGTGCTCCGGCTGCGACCAGCAGCGGCTTGCCGTCCGCCTCGGCGAACGAGTAGTTCATCTCCGGCACCGTCGCCAGCGCCCGCACGACCGCGAATCCGATCAGGTGCGTGAAGGAGATCTTGCCGCCCCGGCCGCGGGCCAGATGGTTGTTGATGACGATGCGGTTGTCGACCAGCAATTTTGCGGGAACGGCACGGACGCTGGTCGCGGTCGGGACGCCGAGGCTGGCGGACATGTTGGCGGCAGTTCGCGCGGCTGCGCCGCGCAGCCGCACCGAGTGGCTCGGCGGCACCGGCCGGGGGCGCAGGCGCGCTCGGGCCGGTGGCAGCCGGCGCCGCGGCGGCGGGTGCGGTGGCCGCCGGGGCCTGCGCTGGTGCCTTCAGGGGCGGTGCCGTTGGGGGCCGGGCGCGGGCGGGCCGCTGCGGGCCGGGGCGGCCGGGGCCGCAGGCGCGGCTGGCGGAGCGGGCTGCGCCACGGCCGGGCTCGGCGCTGCGGCGGGCGCGGCGGGCTGCGGGTTCCCGGCGTCCGGGGCGGCTGGTAGTCGGCGAAGAAGCTCCACCAGGCCCGGTCTACCGAGCCGGGGTCGGCCTGGTATCGCTGATATAGCTCGTCGACGAGCCACTGGTTCGGTCCGAAGTCGGCCCGGACAGCGCCGTTAGCGTGACGATCGGTCGCCGGTTCGTCGCCGGGGGATGATGGGGTGAGATCCGCGGACCCACGCGGAGACTCAGCAGACACGGCGTCATCGCCTCTTCCGGAGCTGGGTTAGTTGCGCGCCTTCCAGGCTACCGGCTGCGCCTGGTAGTGCTAGCTCGCCATCCGCTCCCTGCCGTGCGGCTCGAGCCAGCTCACGAACGGGCCCTTCGGCACCAGCCCGGCTGGGTTGATCCACGTCTGGCCCTGGTAGTAGTGCCGCTTGATTTGCACGAAGTCGGTGGTGTCCCCGAATCCTGGCCGCTGATAGAGATCTCGCGCGTAACCCCACAAATACGGGTAGTCGACCAGCCGGTGCAGGTTGCACTTGTAGTGCAGGTAGTAGACGGCGTCGAATCTGGCCAGCGTGGGGAACAGGCGCACGTCGGCCTCGGTCACCTGGCCGCCCAGCAGGAACCGGCGCCGGGCCAGCCGCTCCTCCAGGGCGTCGAGGGTGGTGAACAGGGCGTCGAACGCCTCCTCGTACTCGGCCTGAGAGGTCGCGTAGCCGGCCTTGTACACGCCGTTGTTGACGGTGTGGAAGATCAGCATCGCGAGCGCGTCGATGTCGCGGCGCAACGCAGCCGGGTACAGGTCAGGTGCGCCGGGCCGGTGGAAGGCGGCGAAATCGGTCTCCATCTGCACGGTGATCTGCGCCGCGTCGTTGCTGACGATCTGCTGGGTCCTGGTGTCCCACAGCACCGGCAGCGTGCACCGGCCGGCGTAGGCCGGGTCAGCCGCCAGGTACAGCTCGGACACGAAGCGCGCACCGGTGGCCGGATCCCGGCCGCCGGTCTCGTCCGGGAACCGCCAGCCGTGCTCGCTGAGGACGGGATCAGTAAGGCTGAGCCCGATCACCCGGTCCAGCCCGAGTACCCGGCGGACGATCAGGGAGCGCTGCGACCACGGACAGGCGAGCGAGGCGTACAGCATGTAGCGACCGGGCTCAACCGGGTAACCAGTCGAGCCGTCCCTGCTGACCCGGCCGGAGAAAGTGCCCTGCTGACGGACAAAACCGCCGGTCACGGGCCCGGAGGGGAATGCGGCTTGCATCCTCGATCCCTTCCCGGAGCCATGACGGCTGACGCTTGATTTCCTACTAGATGACCACCCTTCGGCGCAAGTGTCTGAGTCGGCGGCATGGCCGGGCCGGCCCGGCTGGGGCGGGCTCGGCCCGGGCTAGCTGGCGTCCGCGGGGCCTGGTCGGGCGGGTTTGCGGTCCCAGCAGTCCGCCGGAGCGGGCAGTATTGCAGGCGTGACGTCGCTGGCGAACGGGCTGATTCACCTGTCCGGCTGGATCGCATATCTGGTTATCGCAGCACTCGTGTTCGGCGAAACAGCCGTGTTCGTGGGATTCGTGCTGCCGGGGGAGATATCCGTCGTGCTCGGGGGCGTCCTCGCCAGCCGCGGGCACCTGAGCCTGCCGTTGCTGATCGTCATCGTGGTGGCCGCGGCGATCGCCGGGCCGATCGTCGGCTACGAGATCGGCCGGCGGATGGGCGACCGGCTGTTCCAGGCCAGAGGCCTGGGCAAGGTCCAGGGCGGGGTGCATAGGGCCCGGCAGTTCCTGCGGGAACGCGGCGGGCGTGGCGGTGCTGGCGGGCCGGTTCGTCGCCATCGTGCGCGCCCTGATGCCCGCCGCCGCGGGCGCCGCTGGCGTCCGGTACCGGTCGTTCACGCTGCACAACATCCTGGGCGGGGTGATCTGGGGAGTCGGCTACAGCCTGCTCGGCTACCTGGCCGGCTCGGCGTACGCGGTGGTCGCCCGGCGGGTCGGGACCGGCCTGGCCATCGCGATCGCCGTGCTGATCGTCGCCGTGGTCGCGGTCGTCCTGGTCCGCCGGCACCGGCCGCGGCCGGGCCGCGGAGCCGCCCGCCGCGCCCGCGCCGGAGTAGCGTTCACCGCCAGAGTGCAGGAGTCGTGCAGCGGCACCTTCCCGGCTAGGACAGCCGCGCCGCGGCAGGCCCGGCTGCGGCCCCGGGAACAGATCGTCGCGCCGGTTCGCCAGGCACGGCAGCGCCGCCCGGACGCTGTCGGTGTACTCGACGTCGACGTTCCCGGCCGTGACCGCGGGGGCCGGGCCGAGGTCGAGCCGCACCACGCCCATCGGGTCTACCAGCAGGCTGCGGCCGATCCCGGTCGGCGCCCGGGTGGCCGGCTCGGCGGGATCGGGTACCTGCCCGGCGGCGGCGACCCAGATCGTGTTCTCGATCGCCCGGGCGCGCACCAGCGTGACCCAGTGCTCCTCCTTGTACAGCCCCGCCGCCCACGCCGCGGGCACCACGAGCAGTTGCGCGCCGCCCGTGGCCAGCGCCCTGGACAGCTCGGGGAAGCGGATGTCGTAGCAGGTCAGGAAGCCGACCCGGAGGCCGGCCAGGTCGGCGAGCACGAGGTCATCGCCCGGCGCGACGGTGTCGGACTCCCGGTACCCGAGCGCGTCGAACAAATGGATCTTGCGGTACGCGGCCGCCAGCTCGCCGTCGGTGTCGAAGCCGACCGTGGAGTTGAACACCCGACCGCCCGGCCCGGCCTCGAAAACGCCCGCGACCACCGCTACCCCGGCGGCGCGCGCGATCTCGGCCAGCCCCGTGCAGAACGGACCGTCGATCGGCTCGGCCAGGGCGCGCAGGTCGGCGGAGAAGCGGGTCTGAGTGCCCTCGGGGAAGACCGCGAGCCGGGCGCCCTGGGCGGCGGCGTCGGCGACGGCCGCCCGGACCCGGTCCAGGTTGGTCTGCGGGACGGAGCTGACGGGGAGCTGAGCATGACGGCAGGGCTACGCGCATGACGGGGCAGCGTAACCCGGATCCGTCGCGCGCTAGACCTTCGGCTCGCTCAGCCCGCCGGCGAGTTCCTCGTCGCCGGGTACCCGCGGTTGGGGACCCTCGCGGCCGGGACACGCGCGGACCCGACGCGGCTCGTACGACTCCCGCGCGACGGGACGCTGAGCAGCCGCCGGACCGCCCTCGCGAGCCGCGACGGCGGCTTACCGCCCAGGCTGTGCCGGGCATCCTCGCGCAGGCTGGCCAGGGACACCAGCAGCGCGGCGGCGATCGGCGCGGCTACTACGACTGCTGCCGCGCTAACAGGATGATCATTTCCGTGCCTCTTCCCGTACGCGGTCGCTGACCCGGCGAGTCGTCCGCCGCGTGAGCGGCACTCCCGCGTATAGTGCCATCGTCCAGACTCATACCAATGAGTAGTGTGTTTGAAACAACATGAACAGGTAATTCGTTTGTGCATCGGCGGGCGGGAGGCGGGCAGGCGGTGGCGCAGTCCAAATACCAGCAGATCGCGGACGTTCTGCGGACCCAGATCAGCAGCGGGGCGCTGGCGCCCGGCCAGCGCCTGCCCAGCGAGCCGGACCTCGCCGCGCAGTTCGACGCGTCCCGTAACACCGTGCGGCTGGCGACCGCGCTGCTGACCAATCAGGGGCTCGTGGTCAGCCGCCAGGGTCTCGGGACGTTCGTGCACGAGCCGACCAGGCCGTTCACGGCACTGCTGTCCAGGATCCCTGACCGCGCCGACCGAGGCGCACGCCTCGGCCGGGTTGCCCGTGGTGCAGCCCGGCGGCCGACGAGTCGGACATGGTCCGGCTGGTGGTCGAGACCGGCGCCGCCGGCCCGCGGGTGGCGGAGAAACTGGAGATCGCGCCCGACGATCAGGTCGTCATCCGGCGCTCCCAGTACTTCATCGGCGAGGTGCCCGTGGCAGCTGATCAACTCCTACTACCCGAGCGACCTCGCCAAGGGCACGGCACTGCAGCAGGCCGGCGAGATCGAGTCGGGCAGCATCGGCCTGCTGGCGGAGCTCGGGCATCCGCAGCAGGGCTTCGTAGACGAGGTCGGCACCCGGATGCCGGATTCCCGTGAGTTCGATTTCTTCCGGCTGGCCAGCGGCACGCCCGTGCTGGTGGTGAACCGGACCGCCTACAGCGTTGACCGCCCCATCAGGTTGACCAGCTACATCTACCGGGGCGACCGGGTCCGATTGCTGCACGTCGAGGGTGATGATCCCGGACCGCTACCGCGCAGGCTGAAGCGGTCCGCGCTGATCCGGACCGGCCGCAGGCCGCGGCCGCGATCGGCTACCGTGGCCGCATGCTGGCCCTGCTGCTGGTGGCCGCCTCGGTCGGGGCGTCGAACTTCGCTGCTTCGGTGGCGATCGGGGTCGCCGGCGTGGATGCGCGCATCCGGTTGCGGGTCGGCCTGGTGTTCGGGCTGTTCGAGGCCGGCATGCCGGTGGTCGGGCTGGCGATGGGCGCGCAGGCAGCGGGCCGCTCGGCACGGCGCGGGCACTGGCTGGCGGCCGCGCTGCTGATCGGGGTCGGGCTCTACGGCCTGTTCGGCCCGACGCGGGACGAGTCAGGTCGTCGTCAACGCCGCTGCGGCCGGAAGTTGCTGCTCGGCGGCCTCATCCTCAGCCTGGACAATCTCGTCGTCGGGTTCGCGCTCGGCAGCACGCATACGTCGATCCTGCTCGGCGCGCTGGTCATCGGGGTGGTCAGCGTCGGGCTGTCGCTGATCGGCCTCGAACTCGGTGCCCGGATCGGCGACAAGGCGGGCGAGCGTGGCGAGCAGCTGGCCGGCCTGATGCTGATCTCCGTCGGGGTGGCGATCGCGACGGGCGCGATCGCCTAGCCGGCGAGCCGGGCGAGTTCGGGCACGAAGTAGGCCGCGTTTACGCTGCCGACACCGGAGACCAGGTCGTAGCCGGCTCGGGCGGCGAAGCCCGGCACCGTGTACTGGCTGGCCGTCCTGGAAGAACACCTGTGTGTTGCTGCCCGCGCGGATATCGACGATGCCCCGGTCATGCGCGGCGGCCATCTTGTACAGCGCCCGGTTGATCGGGCCCAGCTGGTGCCCGGCTACCTGCCGGCGAGCGCGACGAGCCCGGCCATCAGCGGCGTGGCGACGCTGGTACCGCAGATGGTGCTCCACGGCCCGTCGTTGCCGCCGTAGCTGCCGTAGACCGACGACGGGGCTGGCGCAGGCGGCGTCGATCGAGATGTCCGGTACGCCGCGCTGCCGTCCGGTGGTGGCGCGCACGCGCGTACTGGTAGGACGGCCGGGCGAAGAACAGCGACCGGCCCCCGCCGCTGTCGGACCAGGCCGTGTCCGGCCTTGCGCCGGGTGCCGTTCGCCCGCAGGTACAGCCGCGTGCCGCCAACGGCGGTGACCAGCGGATCGGTGGCAGGCCAGGAGACGGCGCGCGTCGTGTAGAGGTCCGTCAGGTCGCGCCGGAACGCGGTCGCGCCCTCGTCGCCGGACGCGGCGAGCACCGTCACGTGATCGCGCGCGGCCAGCTGATAGGCGCCGCGGAGCCGGAGCACGGACGCGCGGGACGGGAACGTCTGCTCGGTGGCGGCGAAGCTCTGGCTGATCACCTGACCGAGGTGGTGCCGGAGCACGTACTTCTCCGCGGTCACGATCTGCGGGAACCCGGTGGTGCCCTCGTTCTCCGAGGTCGGCGTCTCGACCAGCAGGATCCTGCGCGCCGGGCGCGATCGCGTGCGCCCACTCGACGTCCAGCGTGGTCTCGGCCGCCCAGGTCGTCCGGTTGTCGGTCGGACGGTACGCCGGCACCCGGCCGGCTGGCTGGATCACCCGGAACGACGGGGGCGCGGCCAGCCCGAACTGGCGGTCGAAGCGGGTCAGGTCAGTCGCGATCGTCGGGGAGCCGAAGGAGTCGACGATGACGATGGTCTGCCCGTTCCCGGTGACGCCGCGGGTCGCAGCGGGCCGGTGTTGTACGCGGTGCGGATCTGCGTTCGGGGTCAGGCCGCCCGCCGGACCGCACGCCGCCTGGACGCGGACGTCCGGGAAGATGCGCATCGGACCGGAGTCCGGGGGCCGCGCTGGCGTGGCCGCGATGCTGACGGCCAGGGCGGCAAGCGAGCCCGGGCACGAGCAGGCGGCCGGGCCGCCGACCCGCGCTGCCGCGCGCCCGGTCGGGCGCCGGTGATCGAGGCCTGCCCGCATGCCGGCTACCGCCCGTCCGCGTCCAGCGACGGCCCGTACCGGGCCCGTCCGGTCTACTCCACCAGGCGGAGCGCCGCCTTGGGGCATGACCGTACCGCGTGCCGAACGCCCTCGATCAGCTGTTCAGGGACTTCGTCGACCAGGATGTAGAGGTCGTCATTGTCATCGACCTCGAATACCTGCGGCACGAGGCCGACGCAGACGGCGTTCGCCTCGCACGCGTCGTAGTCGACTTCCACTCTCATTGGCGGCTCCTGTCCGGTGCTTGCTGCCCGCGGCCTGGCCGGCGCGAGTGGTCCTCCGGAGTAGAGCATGTCCCCGGCTCGCGCGGCAAGATGACCGGGCGACAGACTGTACGGCATGCGAATTCCGGATAACTACCGGCAGGCGGCCGAGGCCGCGCGGGGGTTCATGCCGCCGGATGAGGGCATCGCGCTGTACGCGACCGCGGCCGAGTACGCCCAGGTCGGGCCCATCGCGGAGATCGGCACCTACTGCGGCAAGTCGACGATCTACCTGGCGGCTGCCGCCAGCGAAGCCGGGCCAACTGGTCGTCACCGTGGACCATCATCGCGGCTCGGAGGAGATCCAGCCGGGCTGGGAGCATCACGATCCCGGAGGTTGTCGACCCGGCTACCGGCCGGATGGACACGCTGCCGTTCTTCCGGCCGACGCTGGCGAGCGCCGGCCTGGAGGAGCACGTGATCGCGTCGTCGGCAGGTCCAGGGACGTCGCCAGGCTCTGGGGCACGCCGCTCGGGACTGCTGTTCATCGACGGCGGCCACAGCGAGGAACACGTCGTGGCCGACTACGAGGGCTGGGCGCCCTGGGTGGCGCCGGGCGGCGCGCTGGCGTTCCACGACGTCTTCGCCGACCCGGCGCACGGCGGGCAGGCTCCGTACCGGGTGTACCAGCGGGCGCTACGGTCGGGCGCCTTCAAGGAAGTACAGGTAGCGGGCTCGCTGCACGTACTGCAGCGAACCGGCGACGGTATCGGCTGAGGGCTCGAGCTCGCGGCAGGCTCAGGGCACGCAGGCGGCCGGGTCGGCGGGCGGCCAGACCGAGGGCCCGGCGGCCGCGGACCGGAAGATCCCGGCCGCGCCGGTGCTGCCGGACAGCACGTCCGCGGCCAGCACGACCGCGGCGGCCGTGTACGCGCTCTTCTCGTGCGGGTAGTGCTTGCGGTTCACGAACTGCCAGCCGGTCCAGTACGCGCCCGCCGGGTCGCGCAGGAACTGGATCTGCTCGAACAGCTCCAGCGCCTTGTCCCGGTCGCCGATCGCCTCGAGCGCGATCGCCAGCTCGCACGTCTCCGCCCCGGTGACCCACGGCTCGTCGCGGACGCACCGCACGCCGAGGCCGGGCACCAGGTAGGTGTCCCAGCCCTGACTTCAGCAGCCGTTCGGCCGCCGCGCCGCGGACCGGGCCGCCGAGCACCGGGTAGTACCAGTCCATCGAGAACCGGCTCTTGTCCGCGAACACGTCCGGGTGACATGGCCACGACGTGCCCGAGCTGCGCCGCCGCCAGCTCCCAGTCCGGCTGCGGCTCGCCGACCCGCTCGGCCAGCGCGATCGCGCAGCCCAGGCTCTGGTACATGCTCGCGTTCCCGGTCAGCAGCGCGTACGCTGTCCGGCGTGCCGTCGGCCAGCCGCCGCCAGATGATCTCGCCGCGGGCGGTCTGCAGCCCGATCGCGAACTCGATCGCCCCGCGGACCACCGGCCACATCTGCGCGGCGAAGTCCTCGTCGCCGGTGACCAGCAGCTCGTGCCAGACGCCGACCGCCGTATAGGCGGCGTGATTGGCCTCGGTCGTGTGCTCGGTGTCGGTGCCGTCCGCGGCGCGGACCGCCCAGGAGCCGTCCGGGTGCTGCGTCTGCGCCAGCCACGCGTAGGCGCGGCGGGCCTCGGCGTGCAGGCCGCAGGCGGTCAGCGCCATCGCGCACTCGACGTGGTTCCAGGCGTCGATGTGCCCGTCCGGCCAGCCGATGGCGCCGCTGGGCTGCTGCTCGGCGGCGATGCTGCGGCCGGTGGCCAGGAGCTGGTCAGCGCTGAGGATGCCCGGTACCTCCGGCACCCGGCTGCCCGTGCTGGCCAGATCGAGGCTGTCGCCGTGGCCAGCCGCTCAGGCTGCAGCATGCGCCCCCTCCGCCGCGGCGGCCGGCCGCGGTCGGCAGGCACGCGGCCTCCCCGGCGACCGCCGGCTTCATCGGCGTACACGACCAGGCTCTTGCCGATGGACCGGGTTCAGTGCCTGGTCCGCCATCCGGGTGATGGCGGGCTTGCGCATGATGTCCCAGACCAGCAGCTTGTGATAGGCCTGCGCGAGCGGGTGCGCATCGTCGTGCACGCCGACCGCGCACTTGAGCCACCAGTACGGCGAGTGCAGCGCGTGCGCGTGATGGTGGCCGCCGACGGCCAGCCCGGACCTGGCCAGCTTCGTCTCCAGCTCGGGCCGGGTGAAGATGCGCACGTGCCCGCCCGGCGTGTTGTGGTAGTCGTCGGACAGCAGCCAGCAGATCCGCTCCGGCAGCCAGGCCGGCACGGTGACCGCGGCGATGCCGCCGGGGCGCAGCACCCTGGCCACCTCGTTCATCGCCGCCTGGTCGGCGGGGATGTGCTCCATTACCTCGGCGGCGATCACGATGTCGAAGCTGCCGTCGGGGAACGGCATGCGCCGTCGCGTCGCCAGCGGACGCCTGGATGGAGCCGCCGTCCGGGATCTCGCCGGCCTCGTCCATGGCCGCGGCGATGGCGGTGACCTGCTCCAGTTCCTTGCGGTCCATGTCCAGCGCGACCACTCGCGCGCCCCGGCGGGCCGCCTCGAACGCGTGCCGCCCGGCGCCGCAGCCCAGGTCGAGCAGCCGTGTCCCCGGCTGGATGCCGCAGCCGGGCGAAGTCGACGGTCAGCACTGGCGTCTGCCCGTGGTCGCGTGCCCCGTGGTCGCGTACCCCCTGGCTGGGTGCAACGCGATCGCGCGGCGGTACTGCGCGACGGTCGTCCGGGCCACCGCCGACCAGGCAAATCGCTCCGCGACCCTGGCCAGCGCGAGGGCCGAGAGCCGGTCCCGCTCGGCCGGCGAGTCAAGCAGCGTGCGCAGCGCCGCGGCCAGTTCCTCCGGGTCGCCTGGCGTCACCAGCATCGCGGCGTCGGCGGTGACCTCGGGCAGCGCGCCGGTGCCGGCTCGCGACCAATGGGGTGCCGGAGGCCATGTGCTCGACGGCCGGCAGCGAGAAGCCTTCGTACAGCGACGGCACGACCGCGATCTCGGCGCTGGCCAGCAGTTCGGCGAGGTCGTCGTCGCTGATGCCGCTGACGAACTTGACCTTGCCGTCCAGCGCGAGGTCGGACAGCAGCCGCGCGGTCGGGCCGTCTGGCGTGAGCTTGCTGACGAGGATCAGCTCGGCGTCCCGCTCGGTGATCAGCTTCGCGTAGGCCCGCAGGAGCGTGGCGACGCCCTTGACCGGCGAGTCCGCGCTCGCGACCGCGACCATCCGGCCGGGCACCCGGGGCGCGGGACGGGGGTGGAACAGCCGGGTGTCGACGCCCAGCGGAACCACCTCGAATGTGCTCCGGCGCCACCTTGAAGTCCCGCAGGATGTCGGCCTTGGAGGACTCGGACCCGGTCATGATCGGCCCGACCTTGCGCGCGACTCGCGCCTGCATCCGGACGAAGGAGTACCAGCGCCACTTCGTGAGCCGGGAGAAGCCGCGCGCCTCGGTCAGCTCGATCCGCCGGTCCACGCTGATCGGGTGGTGGATGCTCGTGACCAGCGGGAGGAACTCGGCGATCTTCAGCATCCCGCTGGCGAGCACCTGGTTGTCGTGTACGACATCGAAGTCGTCCTTGCGGGCGTGCATCTCCCGGATCGCCCGGATGCCGAATGTGCGCGGCTCCGGGAAGGCGCCGGTGCACATCGCGGCGAATTCGAGCACGTCGATCCAGTCCCGGTACTCGCTGAGCTTGGGCGTGCGGAACGGGTCGTCGTCGCGGTACAGATCCAGGCTCGGCACCGTGCGCAACAGCGGGCCCGGCTCCAGTTCGGGGTAGGGCTGGCCGGAGAAGACCTCGACGTGGTGGCCGAGCGCGGCCAGCTCACGGGACAAGTGCCTTAGGTAGATGCCCTGGCCGCCGCAGTGCGGCTTGCTCCGGTAGGAGAGCATCGCGACCCGCAGCGGGCGGTCACTGCCGGCCTCGGCGTCGGTCTCGGCGTCGGTCTCGGCGGGGTTGGTTCCGGTTTGTCCGGGCACGGCGGCATCGTACGCCATAACGTCGGCTGCGTCCGCGCTCACGCAGGCCTGCCCTCCCTATCGGACGCTGGTTACCCCGCGACGGGCTACCCGCGTGACCCCGTGGTCAGCGAAGATTACCAAGGCGGTAACTTGCGTGCCCTTTCGCCCCAGTCGTAAGCCGGCCTGCGCCAGGATTTGGGGGTGTCTGTAAGCTGCCGCGACGAAGCAAAACACGGAGGCCTCGCTGACACGACGCGCGCTGATCACCGGAATCACCGGGCAGGACGGCTCCTACCTGGCTGAGCACCTGGCTGATCTTGGATATGAGGTATGGGGGCTGATCCGCGGCCAGACCAACCCGCGGGTCCAGCAGCTGCGTCAGCAGGTCAGTGACGTCCGGCTCGTCCGCGGGGACCTGCTGGACCAGGGCAGCCTCATCAACGCGGTCGAGCGGGTCCAGCCCGACGAGGTCTACAACCTGGCCGCGATCTCCTACGTTCCGATGTCCTGGCAGCAGGCCGAGCTGACCGGGGAAGTGTCCGGCATCGGGGTACTGCGCATGCTGGAGGCAATCCGGGTCTTTTCCGGCATCAGCGCCTCCCGGAGTCCCGGCGGCGGCCAGATCCGGTTCTACCAGGCGTCCAGTTCGGAGATGTTCGGGCAGGTCAGCGAATCGCCGCAGAACGAGAAGACGTCGTTCCACCCGCGCAGCCCGTACGGGGTCG
Source organism: uncultured Actinomycetota bacterium (assembly GCA_963726425.1). Lineage (GTDB taxonomy): Bacteria > Actinomycetota > Actinomycetes > Streptosporangiales > Streptosporangiaceae > JAJYUU01. The sequence continues at coordinate 786,418 of CAVSCN010000023.1, forward strand.
CCAAGGTCTACGCGCACCTGCTGACCCAGAACTACCGGGAGTCCTACGGCATGTTCGCGGTGTCGGGGATCTTGTTCAACCACGAGTCGCCGCGCCGCGGCGCCGAATTCCTGCCCCGCAAGGTCTCGCTGGGCGTGGCCAAGGTCAAGCTCGGCTACGAGCGCCAGCTGCGGCTCGGGAACCTGCACTCCAGCCGCGACTGGGGTTTCGCCGGCGACTACGTGCAGGCCATGCAGCTGATGCTCGCCCAGGACGAGCCCGCCGACTACGTGATCGGCACCGGTGAGACGCACACCGGCCAGGAACTGGTCGAGTGCGCGTTCCGCACCGCCGGGCTGGACTGGCGCGATCACGTCGTGACGGACGCCGCCTTCATCCGCCCGGCCGAGGTCGATCAGCTCCGGGCCGACGCATCCAGGGCCAGGGAACAGCTCGGCTGGGAACCGAAGATCGGTTTCGAGGAGCTCGTCGCGATGATGGTGGACGCCGACCTGGAGCTGCTCGCCTCGACCAACGGGAACGCGGGGGACATCTTCGGGCCCGATACCTGGTAACGAGCTGCCGCCTGGCCGGTGACGGCGGCCGCGACCCGGCCGGCGAGCTCAGAGGTGCCCGCCGACCAGGCGGCCGATGCCGTAGGTCAGGCCGGCCGCGATCGCGGCCAGGATCAGCTGGCGCACCGCGCCCCGCCAGAACGGCCGGGTGGTGATCCGGGCGACGATCCCGCCGCCGATGAACGCGGCGACGGCGGCCAGGACGAGCGCCGCAAGCAGCGAAGAAAACCCGAGCAGGTACGGCAGCAGCGGTATCAGCGCGCCGATCGCGAACGTAAGCAGCGAGGCGCCCGCCGCGGTGACCGGCGACGGCAGGTCCCGGTGGTCGACGCCGAGTTCCTCCTGCACGTGCACCCTGAGCGTCTCCTCGGGGTGCCGGGCGAGCTGCCGGACGAAGTTCTCCGCGACGTCCGCGTCCACCCCGCGCAGCCGGTACATCGCGATCAGCTCTGCTTGCTCGTCTTCGGGGTTGCGCTCCAGCTCGGTGCGCTCCTTCTCCACCTCGGATTCGACGAGCTCGTTCTGCGAGGACACGGAGACGTACTCGCCCGCCGCCATAGAGAAGGCACCGGCCGCGAGGCCAGCCAGGCCCGTCAGCACGATCGTGTGCCGGTCCACGCCGCCGCCGCCTACGCCCGAGATCAGCGAGACGTTGGTGACGAGGCCGTCCATGGCCCCGAACACGGCCGGCCGCAGCCAGCCACCGGAGACGTCCCGGTGCTGGTGCAGGCTGTGCTCGTGGTCAGCCCGGCGGGACCGGGCGGGCGCGGTCGTGACCGGCTCGCGGGTCTCCTCGCCTGGAGATGACATGGGATACGGGCGCCTTACGTCCGGGTGCGGGCAGGACCGGGGCGAGAACACGCCAGTCCCGGCAGGCCGGTGATGTCGGCCTTCGTCGGACCTATTATCGCCGGCCCAGACGACAGCCTCGCCGGCCCTCGTGGGCCGGGTTCTCAGCCAGCCAACGCTGCCGCAATGACGCCTGGCTCTCCGAGCGAGGCGCCGGGGCGCGGCGGCGTCCTGGACTGAGGAGCGAGGTGCGAGCGACGAGGGAAGGCGCCGCGTCGAAAGCGCCCCGGTGTCGAGCGGGAAATACAGCGAGCGGGCTAACCGAGGGCTTGGGCGGAGCGGACCGGGAGGCCCGCGGCCTGCCAGGCCTGGAAGCCGCCCTCCAGGTCAGTGGCCTCGTGCAGGCCGATCCGCCGCAGCGAGGCGGCGGCCAGCGTGGACGCGTAGCCCTGCGAGCACATCACGATGATCTGCATGTCGGCCCTCGCCAGCGCCGGGATCCTGGCCTCGCTGCGCGGATCGAGCCGCCATTCGAGCACGTTGCGGCCGATGAGGATCGCTCCCGGCACCTCGCCCTCGACGATGCGCTGCTCGAGCGGCCGGATGTCGACCAGCGCGGCGCCGTCGGTCAGCGCGGCGAACGCCGCCTCCGGCCGCAGCCGCCGCAGGCCGCTGCGCGCCTCAGCGAGCAGGTCATCGATGCCGGGCGCGCCGGTCGGGAGCGAGTCGCTGCTCAGCCTCGCGGCGGACGCGCTGGCCCGGGCGAGCGCGGTGTCCGCACCGCCCCGGCCGCGGCCGCCCTCGGGTCCGTCGATGGCGACGGTCTCCCGTGCGATCAGGCCGTAGTCGGTCGCCGTGTAATAGGTCATCGCCACCAGCGGCGGCGAGTACGCGTGAATGCTGGTCGCCGACGTGCCGCCGCCGTGCGCGACGTCGTGTACGTGGCCGGGCCCGAAGGCGACCACGTGGCCGTCCGCCAGCCGCCGTCGGCTGAGCCGGCCGCTCGGCACCCGGTACTGCTCGACGAGGCTGCCCTCGGCGACCGCGAACGACCCGGACGACCCGCCGTGATCGTGCCAGTCGGTGTCCTGGCCCCGTTCCCAGGCCAGCAGCCACACGTCGCAGGCGTTCGACCGGTGCAGCGGCAAGTACCAGCGCACGTCCGGGTCGCGCACGACCAGGTCCGACCACAGATCGCGGCGCGCCGCCAGCGCCGCGTGATGGCGCGCAGCTGACTCGCGGTCAGCCTGCCGGTACCCGGCGCGAGGCCGCTGAGCGCGGCCACGATCTCCTGCTGCCGCTCAGGGCTTACGCCCCAGCCCGGCTTCAGCCCGGCCCCCACCGTCGTGCTGCTGTCCCAGCTTGTCGCGCGGCCGGCGTCCGTGACCGACATGGCACCTCCTCGTTTGGTCATTATGCATCGCGCGGCCCACCGGAATGGCCGCAGCCGCCGTCAGCGGTGGGCGGCTGGCCGCGGCTGCGGCGCTGGTTCGGCTAGTCAGGACTTGACGGTGTTGTAGAGGAAGATGTGCCCGATCGCCGTGGGGTAGGCGCCGGACACGTTCTTCGCCTGCGCGGTCAGGTAGTTGTAGAAGTAGCCGAAGATGATCGGCGTCTCGTTCAGCAGCAGCTGCTCGATCTGGCCCGCGAGCTGCTTCTGCGTGGACTCAGGTCGACCGCGGCGATGTACTGCTTGCGAGAGCGTGTCGTACTGCGCGTTGTTGAAGTGCGCGGCGTTCCACGAGCCGGTGCCGGTCTTGGCGTTGATGGTCTGCAGCGGCGCGGTCAGGAACACGTTGGGCACGCTGCGGTGACCGTAGTCGACCAGGCTCATCGTCGCGTCCAGCCAGTCGGAGTTACCGAACGTCGCCTTGCCGTAGTAGACCGTCGGTGACTCGACCTTGACGTTGATGTTGACCCCGATGGCCTTGGCGATCTGCTGCACGATGGACGCGTACTGCGGGATCTCCAGCTGCTGATTGGCGATGAGCTGGGTGGAGAACCCGCTCGGGTGGCCCGGCCGCGGACAGCAGCGACTTCGCCTTGGCGATGTCCTGCGCGCGCTGCGCGATGCTCGTGTCGGTGGACGGGAACACTGGCGCGAACGGGCTGTCGTTCCCCACGATCGGCGAAGCCCTTGAAGAGGGCCTGCACGATCTGCGGCCGGTTCAGCGTCAGCGCGATGGCCTGCCGGACCCGCGCGTCGGTGAACGGGGCCACGTCGTTGCGCATCGACAGCTCACGGTGCGCGCTCGACTTGAGCTTGATGATGTTGTAGCTGCCGGACAGCAACTGCTCGCCGCCGGTGACCGAGAACTGGCCGATGACGTCGATCGTGCCGCTGACCAGGGCGCTGATCGCCGGTGTCTGGGTGGCGTAGAAGGTGAAGTTGGTGCCGGCCGGCTTGGGCTTCGGGCCCCAGTAGTTCGGGTTCGCGCGTGAAGGTCGCGCCGGGTTGGTGGTGTAGCTCTTCAGACGAACGGGCCGGTGCCGACGAACGAGCTCTGCCACTTCGCCGGGTCGTAGCCCTTCGGCAGGATGATCATGTTGTAGTTGTCGGACGAGGTCAGGTACGGGAAGTTCCCGTTCGGCGCCGACAGGTGGAATTCCACCGTCGTACTGGCCCGGTCTTCTTGACCCCGTACGGCGTCAGCACGCCGCCGAGCGCGGAGAGCGCGTTGGCTGAGCCCTTCGGGTTGGTCTGCAGCTGGTAGGTGTAGACGACGTCGTCGGCGGTGAGCGTCTGGCCGTTGTGGAACTTGACGCCCTGCCGGATCTGGAACGTCCAGACGTCCGCGGTGGAGTTGGACTTCCAGCTGGTCGCCAGCTGCGGCTTCAGCGTGAGGGTCTGGTCGGAGAACGTGAGGTACTCGCCGGTCTGGCCGAGCATGTCGAGGCCGCCCTGGTCGGCGACGGTCATCGGGTTGATCGCGCCGGCCGGGGTGATGATGCCGACGTTGATGGTGGCGCCGGGCTTGCCCGCGGCGGCCGCCGGTGCCCGGGATCGAGCGGGGCTGGGGCTGGACGAACCGCAGGCGGCCAGGATGCCGCCGAGCACGGGCGCCGAGATGCCGACGAGTGCGCCGCGACGCAGCAGTTCGCGACGGGAGAGACGGCCGGCCACGAACTCGTCGATGACGTGATTGGCTATCTCGTTCTGCCCAGCCCGCAGGTGGCTGAGCGGATCGTTTTGTTCGGTCACGGAGTCCTCCTCGGAACCTCCTGCCGCCGAGCGCGTACGCCTGCGGCGCGAATGAAGGGAAACTAGGGCGCGGTCACCGCAATGTCACGACGACCGGTCCGACACCTTGCAGATTCGTTAGCTGATCGATAGGGATATGACAGCTCATCAGGTGTCCCGGGCTCGGCCTCCGCCAGCGGCGGTTCGGTCGACTCACAGATGCCGGATGCAGAGCCGCCGCGGGCAGCGCGTGTGGAAGACGCAGCCAGACGGCGGTGCGGCGGCGGACGGGATCTCGCCGGCCAGCCGGATGCGGGTGCCCGGTGCTGCCGTCGAGGCGTGGGCACGGCCGACAGCAGCGCCTCGGTGTAGGGGTGGTGCGGCCCGCTGAAGACGCGCTCGGCTGAGCCGATCTCCATCACCCGGCCCAGGTAGAGCACCACGATCCGGTCCGACAGGTACCGGACCAGGCCCGAGGTCGTGGGAGATGAACAGGTACGTCACCTGCTCCTTGGCCTGCAGGTCGGCCAGCAGGTTGAGGATGGCGGCCTGCACCGACACGTCCAGCGCGGACGTCGGCTCGTCGCAGACGACGATCGCAGGCCCGCCGCCGAACGCGCGGGCGATCGCCACCCGCTGCTTGAGACCGCCCGACAGCTGGCGCGGGCGCAAGCGCCAGGTGCCGTTCCTCGAGCCGGACCGAGCGGACCAGGTCGGTGAGTCGCTCGCGGAGCGCGGCGCCGGACAGCCCGGCCAGCCGGGCCAGCGGCCGGGCTGATGAGCTGCCGCACCGTATGCCGGCGGTTCAGCGCGGAGTCCGGGTTCTGGAACACGATCTGCATGGCCTGCAGCTGCTGCGCGGCCGCGGTGGCGCACCTCGGCGGCCCGAGCGCCGCGCCGTTCAGCTCGATCGACCGCGCCCTCGTCGGGCGGCGTGAGCCCGAGCAGCACCCGCGCCAGCGTGGTCTTGCCGCTGCCGGACTCGCCGACCAGCGCCGAGCGTCTCGCCGCGCTGTACGGTCAGGTTCACCCCGCGCAGCGCCTGCACCGACTCGCCCCGCGATACGGAAGGTCTTGGAGACGTCGCGGAAGGTGATGACCGGCTGGTTGTCGTCCTCCGGGCCGGTCCGCAGCTCGACGTCCACCGGGGTGTTGCGCGGCATGGCCGCGGTCTCCTCGTGCCGGTAGCAGCGGGAGATCCGGCCCGGACCGACGTCGTAGCCGGGCGGCGGGGCCTCGATGGCAGCGGTCCGCGGCGATCGGGCAGCGCGGCGCGAAGATGCAGCCGGGCAGCGTGTGCCCGGGCTGCGGCAGGAAGCCGGGGATCGAGTCCAGCCGCCCGTGGTCCTTGCGCTGGCCACGGCGCGGGATGCAGCGCAGCAGCCCGACCGTGTACGGGTGCCGAGGCTCGGCGAAGAGCTCGCTGGCCGGGCCCTTCCTCGATCAGCTCGCCCGCGTACAGGACGCCGACCCGGTCGCACATCTTCGCGATCACGGCGAGGTTGTGGCTGATGAACAGCAGCGACGTGTTCAGCTCCGCGCGCAGCCCGGCGATCAGGTCGAGCACCTCGGCCTCGACCGTCGCGTCCAGCGCGGTCGTCGGCTCGTCCAGGATCAGCAGCGACGGGTCGGCCGCGATGGCCATCGCGATCACCACCCGCTGCGCCATCCCGCCGGAGAGCTGATGCGGGTAGCGCTCCATCACCCGGCGCGGATCGGGAATCTGCACCTTGGCCAGCATCTCGGCGGCGCGGTCCATGGCGTCGTCCCGGCTCAGGCCCGCCACCTCGTAGACCTCGGCCACCTGACGGCCGGCCCGGATGGAGGGGTTCAGCGCCTTACCTGGCTCCTGGTAGACCATCGAGACCGTGCGCGCGCGCAGCTCGCGCAGCGCTGCGCTGCCCAGCGCAGCGGGTCGGCTCCGTTGATGCTGATGGACCCGGCGCTGACCCGGCCGTTGCGCGGCAGATACCTGGTCAGCGCCAGGGCGATCGTCGACTTGCCGGAGCCGGACTCGCCGACCAGGCCGTAGGACTCGGTCCGGCCGATCTCGAAGGAGACATGCCGCAGCGCGAGCCGGTCCCGGCCGCGGACGCGGTAGGTCACGTCGAGGCTGGTCTACGACGAGCGCTGGTCCGACGACGGGGCTTGCTCCGCCGCCGCTGTCGGCGGACCAGTGCCCGCCGTGTCCGCCGTCGCGCCGGTCATGGCAGCATCTCCGTCATCCGGCCAGCACCCTCTCGACAGAGTCCGTCACCAGGTTGATGCCGACGATCAGGGACGCGATCGCGAGCGCGGGAAACAGCGTCTCCCACCAGTAGCCCGGCCCCGATCACGCCGTAGTTGGCGTTGATGTCCGATCCCCAGCTCGGCGTCGGACGGGTCCACGCCGAAACCGAGAAAGGCCAGCGTGGCGACGGTGAAGATGGCGTAGCCGAGCCGTACGGTGAACTCGACCAGGACGGTCGGCATCACGTTCGGCAGGATCTCGGCGAACATCACCCGGCGCCGGCTCTCGCCGAGCAGCCGCGCCGCGGCGAGGTAGTCGAGCTGGCTCTCCACCTGGACCGTCGTGCGGCACCGTGCGCGCGATCAGCGGCGTGAAGATGAAGCCGATGACGAGGATCTCGGTCGCGGTGGACGGGCCCGATCGCGACGATGAACAGGAACGCCACGATCACCGCGGGAATGGCGAGCACGGCCTCGACGAGACGGCCGACGATCGCGTCGAGGCGCCGCCCAGGTACCCGAGGCGAGGCCCGAGCGCGGTGCCGAGCACGGTGCCGAGCAGCGTGGCCAGCGGCGCCACCAGCAGGATGCTGCGCGCGCCGACGAGCACCCGGGAGAAGACGTCGCGACCGAGCTGGTCGGTGCCGAACCAGTGCGTCCCCGACGGCGCCTGGTTGTTGGCCAGCAGCAACTGCTGGGCGTACGCGTTGTGCGGCGCGATCGACGAGCCGAACAGTGCGCAGACGATCCAGAACAGCAGGATCATCGCGCCGATGATGAAGGCCGGCCGCCGCAGTACCAGCCGCCAGGACGGCAGGTCGGCGGCGGCGACGTCGGTGACCGGCGCGACCAGGATGTCGGTCATCGTCGGCTGCTCCCGGTGCGCAGCCGCGGGTTCAGGAAGATGCTCAGCAGGTCGGCCAGCAGCGTCGCGATCAGTAGATCACGCCGATGGTCAGCACGCCGGCCTCGATCATGGGGAAGTCTTTCTGGGTGGCCGCGTCGAAGATCAGCAGCCCGATGCCGTGATAGTTGAACAGGGTCTCGACCACGACGAGGCCGCCGATCAGGTAGCCGATCTGGGTGGCGATCGACGGTGATCGTCGGCAGCAGCGAGTTGCGCAGGACGTGCCTGCGGATGATCACGTCCAGCGCGGCAGGCCCTTGAGCGTCGCGGTCCGGGCGTAGTCGGACTCGAGCGCCTCGATCGTGCCCGCCCGCGCGATCCGGGCGATGTAGCCGAAGAACTCGAAGACCAGCGGGTATGACCGGCAGGATCAGGTAGCGCAGCTGGGTGCGGAACGACGCGCCTGGCCCGGCGTTGGCCGACGACGGCAGGATCTTCAGCCCGTCGGCGAAGATGACGATGACGACGATGCCGGAGACGAACTCGGGCACCGTGGCCGCAGAGAGGCCGGTCAGCGAGATGCCGCGGTCGACGGGCCCGGCCCACGTTGAGCGCGGCAATGACGCCGCCGAGGATGCCCAGCGGGATGATCAGGATCAGCGCGAAGATCGCGAGCTTGGCCGAGTTCACCAGCGCGCTGCCGAGCATCGGCGCCACCGGCGTCCGGTACTGGTAGGAGATGCCGAGGTTGCCGTGCACGGCGCCGCTGATCCAGCTCCAGTACTGGGTGATCAGCGGGCGGTCGATGCCGAGCTGATGGTCGAGCGCCGACGACCGCTGTTCTTGGCGGCGAACGGCCCGAGGATCGCCCGGCCGGGATCGCCGGGCAGCACCTGCCCGGCCAGGAAGATGATCACGCTGAGGATCAGCAGAGTGATGACGGCGAGCCCGAGACGCCTCAGGATGTACAGCGCCAACGGTGCTCCCTCGGCCGGTAGTCTATACAACCTATCGGAAATATGGATTCGCGAAATCCTAGAAGGCGCAGCGCGCAGCGGCAAGTCAGATCCCGGACGGTGACACGGATCCGCGTCGGCCGCGATCGGGACAGCCTCCGCGCGCTGCCACTCCGAACATGGCTGCGGAATACTGTCACCGCCATGACAGTCAACCTAGCCAGGTTCGGGCGAAATGCGCACGGACCTGCGATAGGCTGGGTGGCCGAAATGCCAGAAAAAGATGAACGGAAGGAAGACGGCGTGAGCTGACTCCGGCGTGGTCCTTATCGGCGAGAGTTTCACTCGGCGAAGGCGCGGAAGCCGCCGCACGTCAACACGGTGCTCGACATGTACTACCAGGCCAGATGAAGATCACCTCGATCGAGCTCACCCGCCTGCGGCGCGCGCTCGACCCGCCGTTCCGGCCGCCTGGGATCCGGAGCCGCGGCGGCACTTCGACGCGACGCTGGTCACGGTGCGGACGGACGAGGGCATCACCGGCTACGGCTCGGGCGACACGATGGCGGGCTTCGAGGCGTACACCGGGCTGTTCACCGGCACCGACCCGCTGCAGATCGCGGCGCACGTCCGGCGGCTGGAGACGATCGGGTTCCATGCGGGCCGGTACTGGCCGCTGGAGGCGGCGCTGTGGGACGTCATCGGCAAGGTCTGCGGTCAGCCGGTGGCGGTGCTGTTCGGCGGCGCGACCGACCGGCTGCCCGCGTACGCGTCGTTCGGCGAGCACAAGAGCCCGGCAGGAGCGCGCCGACGCGGTGCTGGCCGCCCGCGCCGCGGGATTTCGCGCCGTCAAGATCCGGATCGGGCGCGACGGACGTCGGCGGCGGGCTGGCCGCGGTCCGGGCCGCGCGGCAGGCGGCGGCGACGACTTCCCGATCATGGTGGACCTGAACCAGTGGTGGCGGATGCCCGGTGACATCAGCCCGGCGCTGGACCTGGTCGCGGTCCGGCGGATCGCGGCCGAGCTGGCCGACCTCGGCGTGTTCTGGCTGGAAGAGCCGCTCCCGGCCGCGGACCTGGCCGGGATGCGGTCGCTGCGCGAGCAGACCAGGCATCCGGGTGGCCGGCGGCGAGATGGCCCGTACCAGCGACGAGCTGCTGGCCGCGCTCGCCGCCGGGGCGCTGGACGTGCTGCAGCCCGACGTCGTGCTGGCGGTCGGGATGCTGCGGGCGCGGACGATAGCGGAGCTGGCGCTGCAGCAGGGCCGCTGGTTCACGCCGCACACCTGGACCAACGGGCTCGGCGTGCTGGCCAACCTGCACGTCGCGGCCGGCGTGGGCGGCGGCCCGTACCTGGAGTTTCCCGTATGACCCGCCGGGCTGGACGCCGGAGCGGCGCGACTTCTTCCTGACCGAGCCGGTCGGCATCGACGCGGCCGGATGCATCCGGGTCCCGGCCGAGCCGGGCCTGGGCGCGCACATCGACGCGGACGCGGTAGCCCGGTGGAGGGTCGCATGAACGCGGGATCATCGGCCTCGGTCGCATGAGTGGGTGTCGGACATCGGAATGACCCCGGATCAGTCCGGGGCGACTGGCTGACAGGTCGTCAAGGCGACTGAGTGCGCATTCAAGCGCGTCGGTAAGCCGCTTGCGGTGACCGGTGGCCAGCAGGTCAAGCACCAGGCCGGTGAACGTCGCCTTTACCAGCGACGCCTCGCGTTCAGCGTCCTCGGGTTTGATGCCGTCAGCGATCAGGCCGTCGGCGATGTCCTCGCGCCAAAACGAGATCTGCTCTGCCCGCACATCACCGGGCAGGCCGCTGACCGTGGCGTCCAGCGTGGCGGCTTCGAGGCCCAGTCGCACCAGCGCCAAGTGCTCCGGGCTGCGGTTGATCCACCGCCACCAGCGCCGCTGCAGCTCCGTAGTGGAGAGGTGAGGTACCTGCCGCCGCCACCGCCCTTCGACTTCGCGCTGGATCTCAGCGGCCCGCCGCAGTGCGGCGACCACCAGTTCGTCCTTGCTGCCGAAGTGGTGCACCAGCGCGTTGACCGACACACCCAGTTCGCGGGCAACTGGCCGCAGTGATACTCCGGCGACGCCGTGCTGGCCGAGGTAGCCGACCACCGCGTCCAGCAGCTCGGCCCGTCGTTCGAGGTCAGGATGGCGTCCCATCAGTGTCGTCCTATCAGGCGCGCATGCGCTGGCCCGCCGGGTCGAGAACGGGTTCGGAGAGCAGTCTCGCCGGACGGCGGTGGCCGATGATCTCCACCTCGAACATCGCGCCGGGCACTGCGAGCTCGCTCGGCACGTAGCCGAACGCCAGCGAGCGGCGGCTGTAATGCGCATACGCGCCGGACGTCACCCAGCCCACCACTGTCCCGCCGTGCCAGATCGGCTCGTCGCCGACGACGTCGGCCGGTTCCGCCGGATCGGGGGTGACGTCGAAGTAGCCGAGCGTCCGGGCCGGGCCGCGCGCCAGCTCCGCCTCCACCGCAGTGCGGCCGATGAAGTCATGATCGAGCTTGAGCGATCGGTGCATGCGCGCCTCGGCCGGCGTGTAGATCGGACGATATTCGCGTGCCCACGTACCGAACATCTTTTCCATGCGCAGCGACATCAGCGCCCGGAACCCGAACAGGCCCATGTCGTATGGCTTCCCGGCCTGCCAGAGCAGATCGAACAGTGCTCGCTGGTACTCCGGTGCGACCCAGATCTCGTAGCCGAGGTCCCCGGTGTAGGTCATCCGGCCGACGTGGGCGGGGATCATCCCCACGTCGATCCGGCGGAACGTCATGAACGGGTAGTTCTCGCTGGCCAGAGAGACGCCGGTGACCGATTGCAGCACGTCACGGGCGCGCGGACCAGCCAGCGAGAGGCCGACCAGGGACAAGCCCAGCACGTCGAACCGCACACCATCAGCGAGGTGGCTACGGAACCAGCGCGAGTGATGGGCCTCGGCGATCTGCGAGCCGAACAGGAAGAAATCGTCCGGGCCGACCCGCGCCACGGAAAACTCCCCGACGATGTGCCCGCCCGGATCCAGGACGGCGGTGAGGTTGATCCGGCCGACTCGCGGCAGCCGGTTGGTGAGCAGCCGCTGCAGCCAGTCGGCGCTGCCGGGGCCGGTCACGCGGTACTTGGCGAAGTTGGAGCATTCGGTGAGCCCGACGCGTTCGCGCACCGTGGTGCATTCTTCGGCGACGACCGGGTGGGCGTTGGAGCGACGGAACGTCACGTCCTCGCGCGGCTCGTCCCCGGGCCGCTGGAACCACAGGGGATGCTCGAGTCCGAAGCTCGCGCCCCATACCGCGTTGTGGGCGGTGAGCCGGTCATAGACGGGCGTGGTATGCAGTGCCCGGCCGGCCGGGAGTTCCTCGTTGGGGAAGGTGATACGGAACCGGCGGCTGTAGTTCTCCCGCACCTTGGCGTTGGTATAGGCGAGGCTCGCCCAGCTGCCGAAGCGGGCCACGTCCATCGCCCAGATGTCTTCACCCGGGTCGCCGTCGACCATCCAGCGCGCGAGGGTGAGGCCAACCCCGCCGCCCTGCGAAAATCCGGCCATCACCGCGCAAGCCATCCAGCAGTTGCGCACGCCGGGCACCGGGCCGACCAGCGGATTGCCGTCCGGCGCGAAGGTGAACGGCCCATTGATCACCTTCTTGATCCCCGCGTCAGCCAGCGCCGGATAGTGCTTGAACGCGATCTCCAGCGACGGGGTGATCCGGTCGAGGTCGGGGGCCAGCAACTGCTGGTCGAAGGTCCACGGCGTCTCGCGCGGCGACCAGGGCACGCACGCCTGCTCGTACGTGCCGAGCAGCATCCCGCCGCCCTCCTGGCGGATGTAGAGTTCGCCGTCGAAGTCCAGGCCCATCGGCAGCTCGTGTCCGGTGGCCGCGTTGTACTCGGCCACCTCAGCCATGTCCTCGGTGATCAAGTACATGTGCTCCATCGCGAGCACGGGCAGCTCCAGGCCGATCATCCGGCCCACCTCGCGTGCCCACAGCCCGCCGGCGTTGACGATGTGCTCGGCGTGGATCTCGCCGGAGTCGGTGATGACGTCCCAGGTGCCGTCGGGGCGCTGACGGAGGTCGCTCACCCAGGTGTGCTGGTAGATCTCGGCGCCGGCCTGGCGCGCGCAGCTGGCATAGGCCCTGGTGACCCCGGTCGGGTCGACGTGGCCCTCGGCCGGGTCGAAGAGCGCACCGATGAAGTACTGCTCCTCCAGCAGCGGGAACATCCGCTTGGCCTCGGCCACCGAGATGATCTCCATGTCCATGCCGAGGTAGCGGCCGCGGGCCTGGGCCATCCGCAGCCAGTCCATCCGCTCCCGGTCGCCGGCCAGCATCAGCCCGCCCGGCATGTGGATGGAGCAGTTCTGGCCGGAGCGCTGTTCGATCTCGCGATAGAGCCCGACGGTGTACTGCTGCAGCTTCGCGACATTCGGGTCACCGTTGAGCGTGTGCATGCCGCCCGCAGCGTGCCAGGTCGAGCCGGCGGTCAGTTCCTTGCGCTCTACCAGCACGACATCCGTCCAGCCCAGCTCGGTGAGGTGGAACAGGACCGAGGCGCCAACCACGCCACCGCCGATGACGACCACCTGCGCGGAAGATTTCATCGAGGCATCCCTGGTCTAAGTTTTCCCGGTACAGTCGTTCCGACTATAGGACCTGGAGGTGTCGGGCATGGGTAAGCTTCTCGATCGGCTCGCCGTCGGACCGGTGATCTGCGCCGAGGGGTATCTGTTCGAGTTCGAGCGCCGCGGCTACCTGCAGGCCGGGGCGTTCGTGCCCGAGGTGGTGCTCGAGGAGCCCGAAATGGTAGCGGCGGCTGCACCGGGAGTACGTGCACGCCGGATCGGACGTGGTCGAGGCCTTCACCTACTACGCCCACCGCGAGAAGCTGGCGGTGATCGGCCGCGAGGGCGACCTCGAGCCGTTGAACCGGCAGGCGCTGCGTATCGCCAAGGAGGTCGGCGCAGAACACGACTCCCTGGTGGCCGGCAATATCTGCAACACCAACGTCTACGAACCGGACGATCCCGCGACGCATGCGGCCGTCCGCGACATGTTCGCCGAGCAAGTCGGGTGGGCCGCCGAGGCCGGCGTCGACTTCGTGATCGCCGAGACGCATCGACTATCCCGGTGAGGCACTGCTCGCGCTGGAAGCAATCAAGGCGTACGACCTCGACGCGGTGGTCACACTGACTATTCATCGCCAGCCCGTCGTCCGCGGAGGTGACCCGATCGGCGAGGCCTGCCGTCGCCTGCAAGACGCCGGCGCTGATGTGGTCGGGCTGAACTGCATCCGCGGGCCCGCGACCATGCTGCCGCTACTCGGTGAAATCCGCGCCGCGTGCGACGGCTACATCGCCGCCTTGCCGGTGCCGTACCGGACGACCGATGCCGAGCCAACGTTCCAATCGCTCACCGACCCAGATTGCGACCTGATCCCGGATGGGCGGCCATTCCCGACAGCACTGGACCCGTTCCTGGCCAACCGCTACGAGATGGGCGCGTTCACGACGGCGGCGGCGGCGCTCGGAGTCAACTACTTCGGCATCTGCTGCGGTTGCGCACCCCATCACGTCCGGGCCATGGCCGAGGCACTCGGCCGCACGCCGCCGGCGAGCCGGTTCAGTGCGGATATGAGTCGGCACGCCTACTACGGCACCAGCGAACGGATCAGCCGGCATTACCAGGATTTCGCCAAGGAGCTCTAGGAACCCGGCGAGCAACGCGGAGGATCTCGGGCTCGCGGTCGACCTGGCCCGCGACGTCGGCGGGCCGGCCGAGATGAGCACCCTGGTTGAGCAGATTTACCGTCGGGGCCAGAGCCCAGTACGGTGACAGCGGCGGCGAGATGCTTCCGGTCAAGCTGCTAGAAGACCGAACTGGCACCCCCTTCGCGTGCCGCAGGAGTAGCCCATGCTGCCCGTGCCCGCTGACCTGACCATCGGCAGCACCCCGGCCGCCCACTTCGGCGCCGGAGCGGTGGCCAAGCTGCCGGCCGTCGTCACCGCGGCCGGCGGTGCCAGCGTCCTGCTGGTCACCGACGCCGCTGCTCGCGGCCACCCCGGTGGCCGGCGCGGTCACCGGCGCGCTGGCTGCGGCCGGGCTGCCGGTCACGGTGTTCAGCGGCGTGCACCCGAACCCGACCACCGACGACCTGGCCGCAGGCGCCGCGCTCGGCGGCTGGCCTGCTCGCGGACCGCCCGGTCGTCGTCGCCGTAGGTGGCGGCTCGCCGATCGACGCGGCCAAGGGGATCGCGCTGGCCGCGGTGAACCCGCAGCGCGGCCGGGAGCTGGACTACCGGTCAGACTTCGCGGCGCAGGCCCTGCCGCTGATCGCGGTGCCGACGACGGCCGGGACCGGGGCCGAGACGAACGCGTTCGGCGTGGTCACCGATCGAGGCGGCCCGGCGCAAGTTCTACGTCGGCCACGCCTCGACGATGCCGGTCGCGGCGATCCTGGACCCGGACCTGACGCTCGGGCTGCCGCCGGGAGCCACGGCCGCCACCGGCATGGACGCGCTCACCCACGCGCTCGAGTCGTACTTGTCGGTCCGCGCCAACCCGTGGTCGGCGGGCATCGCGCTGCAGGTCATCGGATGGTCCGCGAGTTCCTGCCGCGCGCGGTGGCGGACGGCACCGACCGCGAGGCCCGCGGCCAGATGCTGCTGGCGGCGCACATGGCCGGGGTCGCGATGGCGACGACCGGGCTCGGCGCGTGCCACGCGATCGGGCACGCGCTCGGCGGGCGGTTCGACGTGCCGCACGGGGTCGCGCTGACGATGGTGCTGCCGCAGGTCCTGTCCTTTCCTCGCCGCCGGTTTGCGGCGAGCGGCTCGCGGCGGTCGCGTTGCGCTCGGCGCTGGCTCCACCGCGGCCGCCGCCGACGTAAACGCGGCGGCCGCGGTGGATGCCATCGCCTCGCTCGCGGTGTCGGTGGGGATGACGCAGCGACTAGCCGACTTCGGGATCGGACCGGACGACTTCGGGCAGATTGCGGCTGACGCGCTCGACGACGAGGTGCTCGCGAACGCGCCGCGCGCAGCCGACTGCCGCCGATATCATCGCGATTTTGGCTTCCGCCGTGAGCGAGCTTATCCAGGGTGGAGACTTGGGGGTCAGCGAGCCCGCAAAGTCTCCACCCTGGCTGATGAGGCACCGTAGGGCCGTGGATAACGGGAGCCGGCGCTGGATTTGTACCGGGTGCTGTTCGTCTGCACCGGGAACGTGTGCCGGTCGGTCATCGCGGCGAAGGTGCTGCGGCGCGAGCTCGCCGCGGCGTGGCCCGCGGCCGAGGTCGGCAGCGCCGGACTGCGGACCGAGCAGCCGGGCGCCCCGGTCGATCGACGGGCGCGGCCCGGCTGCTGGCGGCGCACGGATACGACACCAGCCATGCGGTGCGCCCAGTTCCAGGCGGACATGTTCGCGGCCCACGACCTGATCGTGGCGCTGGACGGCAACCATCAGTGGGTGCTGCGCCAGCTGGCGCCCGATGCGGCCGCGGCCGCCAAGATCCGGCTGCTCGGCAGCTTCGACCCGGCGGCCGGCGCCGGCTGGGACGTCCCCGACCCGGTCGGCGGCGCCGCCAGCGATTACGAGCGGACGTTCCGGCTGATCGAGTCGGCGCTGCCGGGAGTCGCGGCTGCGGTCAGGGACGCGGGGAGCGGCCGATGACGTGGACCTGCCGGCGGCTGCTCGCGACCGCGGCCGCCGTCGTCGCCATCGGGATCGTGGCGGGCCTGCTGGCGGCCAGCCGCGGCGCCAAGGCCGGCGGATCGGTCACCATCGGCTTCGCCCGGCTGGACCGAGCTGCCCCGGCGGTGACGCTGCCGGGCCTGTCCGGGACGCCGGAGATCAGTCTGGCCAGCCTCGCCGGCGAGCCCATCGTGATCAACTTCTGGTCGTCTTCGTGCGCGGTCTGCAAGTCCGAGACGCGGGCACTGGTGCAGCGTCGCGGGCGCGACCCGGGGCCGGGTGCGGTTCCTCGGCATCGACACCGACGACCTGCGGGGCCCGGCCGAGGCGTTCGCCGCCCGGTATCACATCCCGTACCCGCTGAGCTTCGACCCGCAGGGCGTCGTGGCCGCGCGCTACCGGCTGCCGGGACTGCCGGTGACGTTCTTCCTGTCCCGGTCCGGCAACCGGATCCTGGGCGTCAACACCGGGGCGCTCACAGTGCGCTCGCTCACCTCGAATCCTGCGTGAGCTGTACGGCCGGGCCGCCTGACGCCCGGACCCCGGGCTTCCGGGCGGCCCGGCCGACGGTAGATGATGAGGGCCTGCCGAACTCGGGAGCTCATCAATGTCAAGTCAGGTTGCTGGCGCGCGGCCGGTCCGCGCACCGCGCGGGAACACGCTGAGCTGCAAGGGCTGGCCGCAGGAAGCCGCCATGCGGATGCTCATGAACAATCTCGACCCGGAGGTCGCCGAGCACCCCGACCAGCTCATCGTCTACGGCGGATCCGGCCGGGCGGCCCGCAGCTGGCCCGCGTTCGACGCGATCGTGGCGTCGCTGCGCGACCTTGAGGGCGACGAGACGCTGCTGGTCCAGTCGGGTAAGCCGGTGGGCATCTTCCGCACGCACGAGTGGGCGCCACGGGTGCTGATCGCCAACTCCAACCTCGTGCCCGCAGTGGGCGAACTGGGAGGAGTTCCGGCGGCTGGAGGCCGAGGGGCTGACGATGTTCGGCCAGATGACGGCCGGATCCTGGATCTACATCGGCACCCAGGGCATCCTGCAGGGCACGTACGAGACGTTCGCCGCTATCGCCGCCAAGCGGTTCGGCGGCTCGCTGGCCGGGACGATCACGCTGACCGCGGGCCTCGGCGGGATGGGCGGCGCCCAGCCGCTCGCCGTCACGATGAACGGCGGGGTGGCGCTCTGCATCGACTGCGACGAAACCCGGATCGTCCGCCGGATCGAGCACGGTTACCTGGACGTGCGAGGCCGACGACGTGGACGACGCGGTGCGGCGCGCGACCGCGGCCGCGGCGGCCGGCGAGGCGCTGTCGATCGGCCTGCTCGGCAACGCCGCTGACCTGGTGCCGCAGCTGCTGCGGATGGGCGCGCCGATCAACGTCGTCACCGACCAGACGTCGGCCCATGACCCGCTCAGCTACCTGCCCCGCGGGGTGGCGTTCGAGGACATGGCGGCGCTGCGGGCCGAGGACCCGGCCGGGCTTCACCCGGCGGGCGCGGGAGTCGATGGCCGAGCATGTGCAGGCCATGGTCGGCTTCCAGGACGCCGGGGCCGAGGTGTTCGACTACGGCAACTCGATCCGGGGCGAGGCGGAGCTGGCCGGGTACGACCGGGCGTTCGCGTTCCCCGGCTTCGTGCCCGCCTACATCCGGCCGCTGTTCTGCGAAGGCCGCGGCCCGTTCCGGTGGGCGGCGCTGTCCGGCGATCCCGCCGACATCGCGGCCACCGATCGGGCGATCCTCGACCTGTTCCCGGAGAACGAGGCGCTGGCCCGGTGGATCCGGCTGGCCGGCGAGAAGGTCCACTTCCAGGGCCTGCCCGCCCGGATCTGCTGGCTCGGCTACGGCGAGCGGCACCTGGCCGGCGAGCGGTTCAACGAGCTGGTCCGGAACGGCGACGTACAGGCGCCGATCGTGCTCGGCCGCGATCACCTGGACTGCGGCTCGGTTGCGTCGCCGTACCGGGAGACCGAGTCGATGGCCGACGGCAGCGACGCGATCGCGGACTGGCCGTTGCTGAACGCCCTGGTCAACACGTCCTCCGGCGCCACCTGGGTGAGCATCCACCACGGCGGCGGCGTCGGCATCGGCCGGTCCATCCACGCCGGCCAGGTCTGCGTGGCTGACGGCACCGACCTGGCCGGGCCAGAAGCTGGAGCGGGTGCTGACGAACGACCCGGGCATGGGCGTCATCCGGCACGCGGACGCTGGCTACGACCGGGCCAGCGAGGTCGCGGCCGAGCGCGGCGTGCGGGTGCCGATGCAGTCTTCGTGACATGACGTTCGCTGAGCTGTGGCAGCAGCTGCTGCCCGTCGGCCGGGATGAGGCGACCGGCGGCTACCGGCGCTACTCGTGGACCGAAGCCGACGCCGCCTGCCGCGGCTGGTTCGCCCGCACCGCGCACTGACCTCGGCCTGCGCACGGACTATGACCGGAACGGGAACTTGTGGGCCTGGTGGGGCCAGCCGGGACGCGGTTCCGGCCCCGCCATCGCCACCGGCAGCCATCTGGACTCGGTCCCCGACGGCGGTGCCTTCGACGGGCCGCTCGGCATCGTGTCCGCGTTCGCGGCCATCGGCCAGCTGCGGGCGGCCGGGTTCCGCCCGGACCGGCCGATCGGGTCGCCGCCTTCACCGAGGAGGAGGGCGGCCGAGTTCGGCGTGGCCTGCCTGGGCAGCAGGCTGCTGACCGGGGCGATCGACCCGGCCGCGGCGCGCGAGCTGCACGACGGCGACGGCGTGCGGCTAGCCGACGCGATGCTCGCCGCCGGGCGCGATCCGGCGCTGCTCGGCCCGGACGACGAACTGCTGGCCGAGCTGGGCTGCTACGTCGAGCTGCACGTCGAGCAGGGCAGCGCGCTGGACGGCCTGGGCGCCGCGATCGGGGTGGCCGAGGGCATCTGGCCGCACGGCCGGTGGCGGTTCGACTTCGCCGGACGAGCCGACCACGCCGGTACCACCCGGCTGGCGGACCGCCGGGACCCGATGCTCCCGTACGCCGCGACGGTGCAGGCGGCCAGGACCGCGGCGGCGGCGCACGGGGCGCTGGCGACGTTCGGCAAGGTGACCGCCGAGCCCGGCGCCGCGAACGCGATCAGCGCCGCGGTGCACGCCTGGCTGGACGCGAGGGCCCCGGACGAGGCAGGGCTGGAGCGGCTGGTCGGCGACATCCAGACCGCCGCCGCGACGGCCGCGGCCGAGCACGGGGTCGGACTCGACCTGCGCCGCGAGTCGTTCACGGCGCTGGTCGCCTTCAGCCCGGCGCTGCGGGACCGGCTAGTGCGCGTGCTCGCCGCGGCCGGCCTCGACCGCGCCCGCGCTGCCGACCGGAGCCGGGCACGACGCCGGGGTGCTCGCGGCCCGCATCCCCACGGCGATGCTGTTCGTCCGCAACCCGACCGGCGTATCGCACTCGCCCGCCGAGCACGCGGAGCTGACCGACTGCGAGACCGGGGTCGACGGCGCTGGCCGCGGTGCTCGCCGACCTGGCGGGCGGATGAGCGAGCCGGTGCCGGGACCGGCTACCAGGCGGGCCTGGCTGGCCGAGCTCGCCTGGTCGCCGCGGCTCGGCCTGGGCCGCGACGTGCTGATCGAGGCCGACGGCGACCGCATCAGCGGCGGTGACCGCGGACGCCGGGCCGGTGCCCGGCGCTGATCAGCTGGACGGGCGGCGGTACGGTCCGGCTGCCGGCCTGACGCTGCCCGGTTTCGCCAACGCGCACTCGCACGCCTTCCACCGCGCCCTGCGCGGGATCACGCAGGCGTCCCGCGGCACGTTCTGGACCTGGCGCGAGCGGATGTACGAGGTCGCGGCCCGACTCGACCCGGACAGCTACCTCGCGCTGGCCCGCGCGGTCTACGCGGAGATGACGCTGGCCGGCGTCTGCTGCGTCGGCGAGTTCCACTACCTGCATCACGGGCCGGGCGGCGTGCGCGTACGCGGACCCGAACGCCATGGGCAAGGCGCTGCTGCAGGCCGCCGCGGAGGCGGGCCTGCGGATCAGCTTGCTGGACACCTGCTATCTGGCGGGCGGCCTCGGCCCAGGACGGCATGCCGCAGGAACTGGCGGGACCGCAGCTGCGCTTCGGCGACGGCGACGGAGCGCAGTGGGCCGGCAGGGTCGCCGCGACTCGGGGCTGACGCCGGGCCCCGGCGCGCGCGTCGGCGCCGCGATCCACTCGGTGCGGGCCGTCCCGCCGGAGCAGATGCCGGCGGTGATCGGCTGGTCGCACCAGCACGCCGCGCCGCTGCACGCGCACCTGTCGGAGCAGGTGGCCGAGAACACCGCCTGCCTGGCGGCCTACGGCCGGACGCCGGCGCAGCGTGCTGCTCGACGCCGGCGCGCTCGGGCCGCGCACGAGCGTGGTGCACGCCACCCACCTCACGGCCGGCGACGTCCGCGTGCTCGGCGAGAGCCAGAGCTACGCCTGCTTCTGCCCGACGACCGAGGCGGACCTCGCCGACGGCATCGGCCCGGCCAGGTCGCTCGCGGCCGCGGGCAGCCCGCTGACGCTGGGCAGCGACAGCCACGCGGTGATCGACCTGCTGGCTGAGGCTCGGCTGGTGGAGCTGGGGGAGCGGCTCGCCAGCCAGGAACGCGGGCACTTCACCGCGGCCGACCTCGCGGCCGCGGCCACCGTCGCCGGGCACGCGAGCCTGGGCTGGCCGGAACGCCGGCCAGCTGGTGCCGGGCGGCCTCGCCGACCTGGTGACGGTGCGGCTGGACACGGTGCGGACGGCAGGCGCGGGTGCGGCCACGGCGCTGGAGTCGGTGATCTTCGGCGCGAGCGCGGCGGACGTGACCAACGTCGTGATCGGCGGCCGGGACGTCGTGCGGGACGGCGCGCACCTGCTGGTCGCGGACGTGCCCGGCCAGCTCGCCGACCGCGATCGCAGCCGTGCTGGCCGCTGGCTAGCGGGCCGCAGGCGGGTCTGCGGCTACGGCGGGCCCTGCGCGCCCGGCGCGTACGCGGGCGGCAGGCCGGTGCAGATGCTCGCGCCGGCGTTGCGGGACTGGACGGCGCCCGGGCCGGAGGACGGGCCGGCGGCGGTGCCCGGCGAGCTGTTCGACGCCTTGGCCTTCTTGCTGGCCTTGCCGCTCTTCGGCTGCGTCGCGGCCGGCAGCGGGTTGACCCCGGCGAAGTCCGTTCCCAGAATGAGCGTGATCGTGCCGTAGGCGCCGATCTGCGACGCCGGCTCGGCCAGGGTGTTCTGCCCGGCCGGGAACGACTTCAGCGCCTTGCTCAGCGTATAGGCGGCCTGGGACTGCTCCTCGCCGGCGAAGCTCACCGTCGTGGCGGACGTGGCCGGCGCGTCGCCGACGCCGGTGACGTCGAAGCCCAGCTTGCGCAGGCTGGTGGCGGTGCGGCTGGCCAGCCCGCTCTGCCCGGTCGCGTTCTCCACCTTCACCTTGACCTTGGCTGGCGCTTCGGTCGGGAGACCGCCGTGCCAGATGCGGCCCGTGCGGACCATCTGGTAGAGCAGGTCGTCCATCGGCTGCGCGCCATCAGGTGCGCGCTGAGCCCCGGGTAGGTGTCGGTCTGGGTCGGCATCGTGATCAGGTTGATGTTCTTCGACTTCAGGTGCACCAGGGACTCGGCCAGGTGCAGCAGGTTGCTGACTCGACTTGAGGTTCTGGTCCACCGTCAGCGCCTTGGTCGCGATGTTCGCGACCTTGTAGAGCCCCGAGATGTTGCTGAGCAGGCCCTGATGCTCGATCTGCTGCGAGACCGAGGAGATGAAGGCCTGCTGCAGCTGGATGCGCGGCAGGTCGCCGCCGGCGTCGACGCCGCTGCCGACGCCGTGCCGGGTCCGGACGTAGGCCAGTGCCTGGTTGTAGGACAGCTTGTGCAGGCCGGGGTCCAGGTTCAGGTGCGAGTAGCCGTCGTGGTAGCCGGGACCGGGCGGCACGCAGACCGTGACGCCGCCGATGGCGTCCACCATCGTCCGGAACGAGTTGAAGTCGAACACGATCACGTGGTCGAGCTTGATCCCGGTCAGGGCCTCCACGGTCTGGACCGCGCAGGTGGGGCCGCCGATGTTGAGCGCGCCGTCGATGATGGCGCCTGGCGGGTAGCTCTGGGCTGGCCAGACGCCGGTGCCGACGTACGAGCGCTCCTTGCAGGCCGGCTCGTACGACGAACAGGTCCCGCGGGATCGACAGCACGGTCGCGTGCGTGTGCGTCGGGTCCAGGTGCACCAGCAGCAGGTTGTCGGAGTTGGTCGTGCCCGGGTTGGCCTCGTAACCGAAGAAGCCGTGCTGGCCCTTGCGTTCCTGCGAGCCGAGCACGAGGACGTTGAGGACGCCGTAGATGGTGCGGCCGGTACAGGCCGCCGACCTTGACCGATGTGATGTTGCCCTCGAAGTGGTAGTACGACGGTGTACGCGGCCACGCCGGCCACCACCGCGAGCACGGCGCTGATGCAGACGAACAGCGTACCCGAGCTGGGCGAGCAGGCTCTTGGCCCGGAACTGCGCCCAGTGGCCCTGTCCGGCCGCTGGCCCGGCGATTGCTGGCCCGGCTGCTGGCGCTACTTGTCCTCGGGCTGCTGGTCCTGGGGCTGGCGCCGCGGCGGCGTGATCCGCCCCGGCCGGGAGCCTGGTCGGCGGCCTGCCTGGCGCCCGACTGGCGGCCGCGCCGCGGGTCGCCCCAGCCGGGCTGAGCGGGCTCATTCCACTGGTAGCCCCGGCCCCGGGCGGACTCCGACGCGACCGCGATTCCAGCCGTCGGCTGCATCGTCGCGGCGTGAGCCGTTCCGCATTCAGCCTCCGTCCTGCGCGGCGGGCGGACCCGTGCGCCGGGTCGCGTTCCGATCGGCTACCCGGATCCGTGGGCAAAGCCCCGGTGGTCGAAAAGGATGTTATCCGGCAGATCTCACTGCTTGGCTAATTTTGCCTGCACTATGCTAACCTTGCCGCCGGTACGGGCGGGCTGCTGGCCGCCGGAGGCGACACCTCCGCAGAACAAGTCGACGTCGACGCGACGGCGGCTAGTTCGCGGACGATCGCACACTGCTCGGAGCTTGAGACGCGATGCTATCCGGCGGCCGGTACAGGCGGACTTTGCCTGGCTCGCGCAACCGAAGCGTAGGGCGCCGATCGGAGGGCCGAGGACTGCAGTGAACGAGCCGCAGGCCGGGATCAGCTGATCATCCGGCCGCCGACCAGCCGGGCGACCTGGGCTGGGTGGTGCTGGCGCACGGCGAGATCTACCCCGGGAGTACGTGGCTACGACACCAGCTTCGAGGCGCTGGTCGCGAGGATCGTCGCGGACTACGCCAACGATCACGATCCGGCGCGGGAGGGCGCCTGGATCGCCGAGGCGGATCGGCGCCGGATCGGCTGCGTGTTCTGCGTCCGCATCGACGACGCGACCGCGCAGCTGCGCATACTCCTGGTGGATCCGGCTGGCCGCGGCACGGTGCGGGCACCGCGCTGGTGCGCACGTGCATGGACTTCGCGCGCCAGGCCGGGTACACGCGGATGCGGCTGTGGACCCAGGAGGACCTGGATCCAGGCGCGGCGCGTCTACCTCGCGCACGGCTTCCGGCTGACCGGCGAGGAACCGCATCACAGTTTCGGGCACGACCTGATCGGCCAGACCTACGAAGCTGATCTGACCGCGCAGCCGAGACGCGCTAGCCGCCGGCGGCCCGCCGACCCGGTAGCCCGCCCAGAAGCGGCCGCCGGCCCGGCCGAGCACCGCATCCGCCGCCGCGGTCAGCCGGGCCGGATCGCCCATCGCCGCGACCAGCTCGGCGGCGAGCGCCGGGTCGGCCGCGCGCAGCTCCCGCAGCAGCCACTTGCCGCCGCCGAGCCAGTGGCCGGCCAGCAGCAGCGCCAGCTCGGCGGTCTGCGGTCCAGACCGTCCAGCAGATGACCGCGGTCTCGCCGGCGTCGGTGCTGCCGGCCAGGTCGTCCAGCAGGTCGGTCAGGCCGTACCGGCGCAGTTCCAGTTCGGCTGCGGTCAGCTCCGGCGGTCCGGCCGCGAGCACGGAACGCGCCAGCTCCCGCACCTGCGCGCCGGTCTCGGCCGCGCCCGGCCAGCTGGGTGCCGTCGGCGATCATCCGGGCCAGCGTCGGCTTGCGCTCCGCCGCGTCCACCGCGAAGTAGGTCTCGACGCTGGTCCGGTCGTGCACGAACAGCTCGACCGGCCAGCCGCGCCAGCGCAGCGACTCGCGGTACGGCGCGGGCGGGCCGGCGAGCAGCACGACGATGTCCAGGTCGGAGGTGGCGGTCCGGCGCGCCGACAGCACGCCGCCGCCGAGGAAGGCAGCGACCGCCCCGGGGAAGCGGTCCGCGATCAGCGCGCGCGCATCGGCCAGCGGATCCATGCTGCATGCTCGCCGATCGCGCGCTCGTTTTCCACCCGATAATGATCAGATGCGGGTGGCGATTATCGGTGCCGGGCTCGGCGGGCTGTGCCTCGCGCACGGCCTGCGCCGCGGTGGGGTATCGGTCGCGGTCTACGAGCGCGATGACGCGGTCGCGAGCAGGTACCAGGGCTACCGGATCCACGTCGGTCCGATGGGCGCGCGGGCTCTGCTCAGTGCCTGCCGCCGGAGAGCTATGAGCTGTTCCTGGCCACCGCCGGGCGGCCGGGCCGGCAGATCACCGTCCTCGGGGGCCGCAGGCTCCGGCAGCTGAAGGTGCTGCCGGGGCAGCTTGCGCCGGGTGAGGTGAGCTGCCCGGCCGACCGGCAGACGCTGCGCGCGATCATGCTGGCCGGCCTCGCGGACTGCGTCCACTTCGGGCACGAGCTGACCGGGTACGAAGAGGCCGGCGACCACGTGCGCGCCCATTTCGGGAACGGCGAGTGCGCCGAGGCCGACGTCGTCGTCGGCGCGGATGGCGTCGGCTCCGCGGTCCGGGCCCAGCTGCTGCCGGCCGCCGAGCCGATTGAGTCGGGCGCGCTGGTGTGCGGCAAGACGCCGCTGACGGACACGACGCGGCCGTTGCTGCCTGCCGCGGTGCGCGAGGGCTTCGTCGCGGTCACCGGCTTCCCCCGGCCGCTCGGCATGGCCCTCGGGCTGATGGAATTCACGCAGCGCCCGGCGCAGTTCGGCCTGCCCGAGAGCACCGACTACCTCATGTGGGGGCTCGGCGCGCAGGCTCGCTGACTTCCCGCCGGCCCCGCGCGAGCTGGCCCCGGAAGGACTACGCGACAGCGTCCTGCGGCTGATCCGCCGCTGGCACCCGGACGTGCGCGAACTGGTCCGCCGGACCGATCTCGCCAGCACGTTCTCGCTGACGGTGCGGACCGGCGTCGAGATTCCCGGCTGGCAGCCAAGCCGGGTGACCGTCCTTGGTGATGCCATTCACGCGATGCAGCCGGCCGGCGGCTCGGGAGCCAATGTCGCGCTCCGCGACGCGGCGCTGCTGAGTCGCAGGCTCACTGCGTGCGATCCGGCCGCCGCCGTTCCCGCAATAGGCGCGTACGAGCAGGAGATGACCGGCTACGGGTTCGCGGCGATGCAGGCATCGCGGCAGGCCAGCCGCGGCTTTGCCCGCTGACCTGAGCCTCCGCAGTCCCGGCTGTGGGAGCATGCGCTGGTGAGCGTCCTGATCACGAACATCGGCGAGCTGGTCACCAACGCGCCGCTCGACGCCGTGAGCGTCGCGTCGCCCGGTCCCTACACCGCGCTGACCGACGCCGCGATCGTGCTGTCGGACGGCCACGTCGCCTGGACCGGCCTGGCGGCGCGGGCGCCGATGGCGGACAGCCGGGTCGACGCCGGCGGCCGCGCGGTGCTGCCGGGATTCGTCGACTCGCACGCGCACCTGGTGTTCGCCGGCGAGCGCGGCGCCGAGTTCGCGGCGCGGATGGCGGGACAGCCGTACAGCGCGGGCGGGATCCGCAGCACGGTCGCCGCCACCAGGGCAGCCGAGCGACGAGTCAGCTACGCGCCAACCTGGCCCGGCTGGCCGCGGAGATGCTCGGCCAGGGCACGACCACGTTCGAGTGCAAGTCGGGCTACGGGCTGACCGTGGCCGACGAGGCGCGCGGCGTGGCGCTGGCTGCGGAGGTCACGCCCGAGGTCACCTACCTGGGCGCGCACGTCGTGCCGCCCGAGTTCGACGGCGACGTGGCCGGCTATGTCGAGCTGGTCTGCGGCGAGATGCTGGCCGCCTGCGCGCCGCAGCGCCGATGGGTGGACGTGTTCTGCGAACGCGGCGCGTTCGGGGCGGACGAGGCCCGAGCCGTGCTGCGGGCGGGGGAGTCGGCCGGGCTTGCAGGCCCGGGTGCACGCCGGTCAGCTCGGTCCTGGCCCCGGCATCCAGGTCGCGGTCGAAGCCGAGGCCGCGTCGGCCGATCACTGCACGTTCCTGACCGACGCGGACGTCGACGCGCTGGCGGCGTCGGGCGGGACCGTCGCCACGCTGTTGCCTGGGGTGGAGTTCTCCACCCGCCAGCCCTATCCGGACGCGCGCCGGCTGCTCGCCGCCGGGGTCACGGTCGCGCTCGCGACGGACTGTAATCCGGGCTCGTGCTTCACGTCGAGCATGCCGCTGTGCATCGCGCTCGCCGTGCGGGAGATGCACATGACCACCGAGGAAGCGGTCTGGGCGGCGACGGCCGGTGGTGCGCACGCGCTCCGGCGCACCGACGTCGGCCACCTCGGCGCCGGCGCCCGCGCCGACCTGATCATGCTCGAGGCCCCGTCGCACGCCTACCTGGCCTACCGGCCTGGCGTGCCGCAGATCGCGGCGTCTGGCGGGCGGCGAGCGCGTCGCCTGAGGTAGGCATAGCCCTACCCGCGTTGTGGAGGTTGCCCCGTAGCGAAGCGGAGCCCGGCTGCGGGAGGGTGGCTGAGTCGGCTCGCCACTCGACTCAGGGGATCGCGTGTCTCTCGCAACTGCCTACTGGCTGCTCACTCGCTACGGACCAGATAACGCGACCGCGCTGCTCATCTTGCTCGTGGTCATCGGCCTGATCGCGGGGGTGACCCGCGGCTTCACCGGCCCGGACGCGAAGACCGCACGGGGGCGTCTTCGCGCGGCGGCCTGGAACGTCGCACTCGTGGTGCTGTCCGTGGCGCTGCGCCACCGCGCTGCAGTGGTCCTCCTGGGCTGCGGTGACCATTCCGGCCATCGCGGCGGGGATCGTAATCTTCCGGCCGCGGGCGGTGCGCAGCGCCGTTGCCGTCGGCCTCGTCGCGCTCAGCCTGGTCGGCTTCAACGCCGTCCGCACCGCCGAATTCGGCGTACAGCCAGGAGCAGGTCTACGGACTTACCCTGGTCGGCAGTCCGAACCTCTCCTTCTACTGGCTGCTGCCCCAGGCCTACCTGTTCCTGCTGCTCGGCGACCTGGGCGGGCTGGCGGTCGGCGAGCCGGGCGCGGGCGCGGCAGCTGCTCGGCCGCCTGGCCGAACCCGAGTTCGCCGGCCGGCCCTGGGCTTTGCTGCTGTTGCCGGTGACGGTGATCGCGGCGGCAATGTTTACCCCGAACCTATGGTTCGGTGCCTTCGCGGCCGGGCTGATCTGGCCGGTGCTGCTGATCGGAGGCGCTGTGCTCTTCATCCGGGCTGCGCCCGGCCGCGCCGCCGCCACCGCCGCGGCCGGCCTGGTCGCGCTCGGGCTCGCCGGCATGTACTTCGGCGGGACGCTACTCCAGCCGCGGGCTGGCACCTGCCGCTGAACAGCGCAGGCTACGTCGAGTACGGGGTGATCGACGTGACGAGTCAGCCGATGGCGGATCTCGCCGTGATCCAGGGGCTGGCGTTCGTCGGCGCCGGGCTCTGGCTCGTCCCGCGGGTCGCTCCCGGGCTGCTGCGCTACGTCGGCGTGGCCGGTTACCGCGACCTGGCCCAGCGGATCCAGCGGCTCACCGAGACCAGGGCGGTCGCGGTCGATACTGCGGCCGCGGACCTGCGGCGGCTGGAGCGTGACCTGCACGACGGCGCGCAGGCTCGGCTGGTGGCGCTGGGCATGCACCTGCGCGCGGTGGAAAAGCTGATCCCGACCAATCCCGACGCCGCGCTCGCGCTCGTGGCCGAGGCTCGCGATACCTCCGCGCGGGCGCTGACCGAGCTGCGCGAGCTCGTGCGCGGAGTGCACCCGCCGGTGCTCGCCGACCGCGGGCTGGCGGACGCGATCAGGGCCCTGGCGCTGGACAGCCCGATGCGGGTGCAGGCCGACATCGACCTGCCCGGGCGGGCTCCCGGCGCCGATCGAGACCGCCTGCTACTTCGCGGTGGCCGAGGTACTGACGAACGCGGCCAAGCACTCGGGCGCGCGGGCCGCGCGGATCACCGCCGAGCACCACGGCGGCGTGCTGCGCATCGTCGTCACCGACTTCGGGCTCGGGGGAGCGGACGCGTCCGCCGGCACCGGGCTCGCGGGGTGGAACGCAGGCTCGCGACGTTCGACGGCTGCTGGCGGTGAGCAGTCCGCCGGCGGCCCGACGATGGTGGTGATCGAGATACCGTGTGCACTGTCGCCAGCGCTGCTGAGCTCATAACCGGGAGCGACCGTGCGGGTAGTGATAGCAGAGGACCTGTTCCTCCTGCGGGATGGCCTGGCGCGCCTGCTGGAGGCGCACGGGTTCGAGCTCGCCGCCGCGGTCGACAGCGCGCCAGGCCTGCTGCGAGCCCTGCTCGACCACAAGCCCGACGTCGCGATCGTCGACGTGCGGCTGCCGCCGACGTTCACCGACGACGGTCTGCGGGCCGCGATCGAGGCCAGACGCGAGATGCCGGGACTGCCGGTGCTGGTGCTCTCCCAGTACGTCGAGCAGCTGTACGCCAGGGAACTGCTCGCTGACCAGGCGGGCGGCGTCGGATACCTGCTCAAGGACCGGGTGTTCAACGACGACCAGTTCACCGACGCCGTGCGGACGGTCGCGGCCGGCGGCACGGTGATGGACGCCGAGGTGGTGAGCAAGCTGCTCGGCCGCCGCGCCCGGGACGAACCGCTCGGCCGGCTGTCGCCGCGGGAGCGAGAGGTGCTGGAGCTGATGGCCGAGGGCCGGTCCAACAGCGCCATCGCGCAGCGGCTGTACGTCACCGAGAAGGCGGTGAGCAAGCACAGCACCAGCATCTTCGGCAAGCTCGACCTGGCGCCGTCCGACGACGACAACCGGCGGGTGCTGGCCGTGCTCGCCTACCTCAACGGCTGACGAAGCCGGCGGACGGCCCAGTGCCCCGCGTTCGGCTACGCGCCGGGGCCTTGCTGCGGCTGCTTCCGGCCCTCGCCACCGCCCGGCCCGCCTTCAGCGCCTGCAGCCGGTTCTCGATCTCGGCCCTATGTCTCGGCGTCTTCCAGGCTGGCGAACTGCGCGTCCAGCGACGACGCTGCCAGTTCCTCGTGCCCGTGGACCCGGCCTCCTCGCGCCGGACCTTCTCCTCGAACCGGCTGACCTCGCTGGTCGGGTCCATGATGTCGAGGCCCTGACCGGCGTCGTGCGCTGCGCCTGCGCCTGGCGCTGCGGGAGCGGGCGACCAGGCTGTCGCGCTTGCGCTTGAGGTCGTGCAGCTTGATCTTCATCTGGTCCAGGCCGGCCTTGAGCTTGGCCACCGACTCGTCCTGCGCGTCGATCGTGTGCTGGACGGTGGCGACGTCGCTCTCGGCGGTCAGCTGCCGCTCCAGCGCCACCCGCGCCAGGTCGTCGAAGGTGTCGGCCTCGCCGGACCGTGCCGGTGGCGCGCAGCTCGTCGGCCTTCTTGCTGGCCGCCTGCGCCTTCTTGCCCCACTGCTGCGCGGCCTTGGCCTCTTCCTTCTGGTCTTCCTCGATCATCCGCAGGTTGGCGATCGTCTGCGCGATCGCCTGCTCGGCCGCGGAGATGTGCGCGCTGTAGTCGCGGACGAGCTGGTCCAGCATTTTCTGCGGGTCTTCGGCCGAGTCGATCATGGCGTGGGTGTTGGCCCTGGCGAGCTGCATGACGCGGCCGACGATGCTCTGCTGTGACATGTTTCCCCCTGGATGTCAGCGGCCGGCGGCCGCGTGGGACGGTCTGCCTAGAATCGGCCGCTGATGCTGTGCCTGCCCCTGGTGCCGATGCCGCCGAAGCTGCCGGGACCGAGGCCGCCGAGCCCGAACCCGCCGCCCGGCCCGCGGTCGTATCCGCCGTAGCCGCGGCGGCTGCCGCCGAACAGCGAGTTGATCAGGATCCCGCCGAGGATCGCGCCGCCGAAGCCCCCGCCGATCCCGCCGTGCAAGATCGGCCCCGGCTCAGCGTCGCTGAAGCTGGCCACGTCCTGCTCGGCGAGCGCGCGGGCCTGCTGGCCGAGCACGTCGGCCTGCTGCGCTTCGGCCAGCGCGGCCTCCGGGTTGCCGGTCGAGTACGCGACCACCTGCCGGAAGTGCCGGTGCGCCTCGGCGAGCCTGGTCCGCGCGGCCGCGCCCACTCCGCCCCGCCTGGTCGTGATGAAGTCCTCGGCCGCCGTGACCGAGCTCCGGGCCACCAGCATCGCCTGGTCCAGTACCGCCCGGGCCCGGTCCTGGCGGGCCCGGTCGGCCCGGCGCGCTGGCCAGCGAGTGATCGAGCTCGGCGCCGGCCTCCTCGAGGTGGCGCAGCGCGGCCAGGGTGTCGAACGGCCGCTGGGCGGCCAGCTGGTCGCGCAGCCCGGCCGCGGCCGCCTGGCCCCGCGCGATCACGGCCGCCCGGCCGTCCGGCGCGCCGGGCGGACCCGCTGGCGCGGCCGTGGCCTCGGCGATAACGGCGTCGATCTCCCGTAGCGCGGTGGGCAGCGCGGACGCCGCCTGGGTGAGCTCGGCCTCCATGTGCTCGATGCCGGCCAGCAGCGACTCGGCCTGATCCGCCGCGGACTCGGCCGCCTGCAGGCTCACCGCGGCCTCGCCCGCGGATCCGGCGGCCAGCGCCTGGCGTGCCTCGGCCAGCCGGCCGCGGGCGAAGTCCAGCCGCTCGCGGGCCTGTCCCGGGCTGGACAGCACCACCGCGACCGCCTCCCGCGTGTACTTGGCGGCCAGCCGGGTCAGCACCTCCTCGGACCGGCCGGCCCGCGCGTCCTGCTGGGTCACGTGATGGTCCACTTCGGCCAGCACTTCGGGCGCGCGCGCCTCCAGGTCCTGCAGCTCGTCGAACGCCTGCGACTGCTCGTCCAGCAGCCGGTTGGCCTCGGCGCACCGGCCGGAGATCTCGGCGAGCATCGACCGCCTGATCGGCTCGGTCTCCGGGATGTCGTCGTCGAGCAGCTGGCGCACCTTGAACGCGGCGGCCAGCTCCGCCCTGGCCGCGTCCAGCGCGGCCGAGAACGGCGCCGCCGCGTGCTCGCCGAACCGGGCGACGGCGAACCCGAGTTCCTGCTCGCTCGTCTTGACCGCGTCGTCGGTCACGACGAGCGCGGAGGACGCCTGCGCCTCCAGGTCGGCGGTGCTGGGCTGCGGCGGCTGGTCGGCGTAGTCACGGCCGCGGCCGCGGCGCCGGGATAGCTGGATACCCGCGAACAGCAGCACGCCGACGAGCAGCACACCCGCGCCCGCGATCGCCGCCCACTCGGTCCCGGTCAGGCCGCCGCCGGCCGTGGCCGGGCTGCCGGGCAGCGGTGCGCCGGCCACGCTGCCTTGCGCGGGCGCGACCGCGGTGCTGAGCGACGGTGCGGGCACCGGCCGGCCGGCCGCGACGGCGGCCAAGCCGTGGGCCGCGCCGATCGCGCCGGCGGCCCAGTTGCTCTGCCGGAGCGCCGGCTCGATCGCGATCGAGTTGATCGAGTCCAGCTGCGTGGCGGACAGCCCCATGGCGGGGTCGGCACTGATCGCGTAGTTGCGGCCGGAGGTCGCGACGCCGAGCAGGACGTCGCGCACGCCGAGGCCGTTCAGCGTCGCGGTGTGGTCAACCCACGCGGTCGGGCCCAGGCCCGAGAAGTAGGTACATATACGACATAGAGCTTGACCCGGTCCTGGTCGTACAGCTGGGTTATGGCCGCCTGCACCTCGCCGCGCCGGGCGCCGAGCGACGCTGGCCTGGTCGGTGATCTCGCCCGATAGCCGGAGTGGCCCGGTGGCCAGCGCCGGGGCAGACAGCGCCCACATCCAGGACAGCAGCGCGAGCACCGCGACCAGCGCGGCCGTGATCCGTGTACGCACCGTCCCCCCGATGGTCCCCGGCTATCGGGCCTACCCCCGCAAAAGACCCCGCACACGTTCGGCCGGCCGAGGTGTGGATGCTGGTCGGGGTCGGTCCTCAGCGGGCCCGGCTGGTCGGCAGGTACCCGCCGCGGAACCGGATCAGCGCGTCGCCGGCCTCCGCGACGTACGGCACCGCCAGCACCTCGGCGATCAGCAGCAGGTGATCGCCCGCGGGCACCCGGTCGGTCACGGCGCACTCGAACGCGGTCAGGCCGCCGTCAGGGATCAGCGCGCCGGAGCGGTCGCCGCGGCGGTGCGGCACGCCGTCCAGCAGCAGCCGGGCGCCCGGCCGGCCCGCCGCCGCGAACCGCCCGGCGAGGCTGCGCTGGCCGCCGACAGCAGCGTCACCGCGAACAGGCTCAGCCTGGTCAGCACCTCGGCCGGATACGAACCGGCGGTCAGCGACGCGAGCACCAGGGGCGGGTCCATCGAGACCGGGCAGAACGCGCTCACCGTGGTGCCGATGTCGTCCCGGCCGTCGGCGATCGTCAGCAGCGTCACCGCGCCGGGCCAGGCGCTCAGTGCCTCGGCGACCGGCGCGGGCCGGGCGCCGTGCCGGTTCCGTCACTCAAAGGTCCAGGAGCCGGGCAGCATCAGCGGGCCGGTCTGGCCCAGCCCGGCGCGCGCCGCGAGTTGCGACACCGGGCCCCACGCGTCGGCGAGCAGGCTCGCCGCGGCGCCCTGGCTCGAGCTGGCCGGGCGGAGCCGGTCAAGCGGGCGGGTGCGCGGGTAGACGCGCAGCCCCGCCGTCGGCGGCAGGCCCGCCCGCTTGCGCGCGATCGCGGCAGCGCGCTCGATGCCGCCGAGCTCGTCCACGAGCCCGCGCTCGAGCGCGTCGGCGCCGGTCCAGACCCGGCCCCGCGCCAGCTCGTGCACCTGCGGCTGGGTCATGCCGCGGCCCTCGGCAACCTTGCCGGTGAAGTCGGCGTAGATGTGGTCCAGCCAGTCGTTCACCAGCGCCCACTCGTCGGGGCTGAACGGGTGCTGCGGGGAGAACATCGCGGCGTGCGCGCCCTGGCTGACCTGATCGCTGGTGACCCCGGCCCGGCTGAGGGCCGCGCCGAGCACCGGCTTGCCGGTGAGGACCCCGATCGACCCGGTCACGGTGCCGGGCTGCGCCACGATCACGTCGGCCGCCATCGAGATGTAGTAGCCGCCGGACGCGGCCACGTCGCCCATCGACACCACCACCGGGGTGCCCCCGGCCCTGGCCCGGACCACCTCGCGCCAGATCGTGTCGGAGGCGACGTAGGAACCGCCGGGGCTGTTGACCCGGAGCAGGATGGCGTGCACGTTCTCATCCCTGGCGGCGGTCCGGATCGCGTGCGCGATGGTGTCCGAGCCCATCGAGCCGCCGAGCGGACTCCGGCCGCTGCGGCCGCGCCGGATCGGGCCGGTGGCGAAGATCAGCGCGACGACCGGGTCGTGCCGGGCCGCGGCCGGATTCCTGACTGCCTTGCGGGCCCGCTCCGCCGAGTGCCTTGCCGCGCTGGTACCGGCCGAGGAACTGCAGCACGGCGTCCGGGCCTGCGTGCTTGCGGACCGCCGCGTACACCTCGTCGCGGTACCCGAGCTGGTCGACCAGCCGGTGGGCCAGCGCTTGCGTCGCCAGGAACGGGCCGGCGTCGATCAGGCCCCGGACCTTGTCGGCGGGGATGTCCCGCCGGTCCGCGATCGCGGCCACGAGCTGCTCGGTGATCGAGGCCGTCAGCTGCTGCGTCGCCTGCCGGGCGGGCTCGGAGAAACCGCGCTCGGTGAGCTGTTCGGCGGCGCTCTTGAACTCGTGCCGCTTCGCCACCTGGAAGTCGGCGCCGAGCTTGTCCAGCGCGCCGCGCAGGTACACCCGCTCGACCGCGATCCCGGTCAGCCCCAGGTCACCCGAGGGCTGGAGCCAGATCTCGTCGAAGGCGGTCGCCAGGTAGTACTGGACGTTCCCGGCCGAGAACTCGCCGAACGTATCCGCCCACGCCACGGTCCGCTTGCCCGGCGTCGGCGAAGCTCACGGATCGCGCGGCGCAGCTCCTGCACCGCGGCCAGCCCGATGCCGCGGCCGCCGACCCTGGCGACCAGCGCGGTGACCCGGCGGTCGGCCGCGGCCCGGCGCAGCCCGTCGAGCAGGTCGGGCAGCACGGCCCGGTTCCTGGCCATGACCGCCGACAGCGGGTCGGCCGGCCGGGTTTCGCTGACCCCCTCGGTGAGGTCAAGCTCCAGGATCAGCGGTGCCGTCCGCTGCTGGCGCAGCCTGGCCAGCGGGGCGGGAATCAGGGAGTCGGGCATGGCTACCAGCCTAGGCGCGGGCACTGGCTGGATCGCGGCGAGTGCGGGTGCCTGCGGCATATGCCGGCGGTGCGACTCAAGTTGCCGGGGACCCGACGCCAGCCACGACGATGTCCTGGTGGGGAATGCATGAGATCTTCGGGACGGGAACGGCTGGGTCCGGTGCGGCCTCGGGCACCGGCACTGGGGCCGGTTCGGCGCGGCCGGACTGCTGGCGTACGTGGCCGAGCGGCGGCCCGGTGCTGCTGCAGCAGCGGACCTGGTGGAGCCATCACGGCGGCACCTGGGGCCTGCCTGGCGGCGCGCGGGACAGTCACGAGACCGTGCTGGCCGCGGCCGAGCGCGAGGCCGCGGAGGAATGCGGCGTGCGGCCGGGCGTGGTGCGGCCGCGCGGCGATCTTCAGCGACGACCACGGCGGCTGGTCCTACACGACGGTGCTGGCGCGAGGCTGACCCGGCCCGTTCGAGGTGCAAGTCCGACTACGACGAGACCGAGGACGTCGCCTGGGTCGATCCGGTCGCCAAGATCACTGCAGCTCGAGCCTCCATCCCGGTTTCGCCGAGCACTGGCAGCTGCTGCGCGCGGCGCTGACGACGCTGACGATCATCGTCGACGGCGCGAACGTGGTCGGTTCCCGCCCGGACGGCTGGTGGAACGACCGCGCCGGGGCGGCGTCCCGGCTGCGCGCGCAGCTCGAGCCGCTGGTTCGGCCGGGGTGGCGGCACTGCCGGGAGATCCCGGCCCCGGCCCCGGCGACGGCCGAGAACTCTCAGCCACCGGCCGCGCGGCGGTGCTCCGGATGACCTGGCTGCCCGAGATCGTGCTGGTCGTCGAAGGCGCCGCCCGGCCCGCGGTGGCCGAGGACGGCGCCGGCGGTGTACGGGTGGTCGCCGCCCCAGGCAAGGGTGACGACACAATCGCGGAGCTGGCGGCGCGCACGCCGGGCCGGCGGCTCGTCGTCACCGCGGATCGCGAACTGCGCCGGCGGTGCATGGCGGCCGGAGCCGAGATAGCCGGCCCGGGCTGGCTGCTGGCGCAGATCTAGGCGGGTTTAGCCGCGGGCCTTGTCCGCGCGCAGGCACGCGTTCACCAGGTCGGCGTTGTACCAGCCGACATCGCCGGTCTCGTGGGTGAGGTCGGCCAGCGCGGCTCGCTCGACCGCGGTGCCGGTTCCGCCGGCCTTCAGGCCGGGCACCCGGGCACTGACGCGCATCGTAACGGGTCGCGGCGCACGGCCGCGACCGGTGCGCCGCGGGCGAAACGCAGTAGCGCCGGCTGGCGCGGCGGCGAGGATTGCTGCTGACCGGAAGCACGTAAATACGCCAGCAAAGGAGCAGCCAGATGGTCGAGGATCTCGTCGACGAACGCCGGACCGAGCCGCCGTTCCTGCTCGGCCGACCGCGAGATGCTCGACGGCGTGGCTGGAGTTCCACCGGACGCACGCTGCTGCTCAAGTGCGAGGGCCTCGACGACGCGCAGCGCAAGGCGAGACCGGTGCCGACGTCCAACCTGTCCCTGCACGGGCTGATCCGGCATATGGCCGAGGTCGAGCGGAACTGGTTCAGCCGGGTGCTGCTGTCGGCGCCGCGAGACCCCGCACCTCTTGGCCGACCTGACCGTGGAGGACAGCGAACTGGTCCCGCTTGACGACGCTGACTGGGCGGCGGACCTGGCGGTCGTGGCAGGCCGAGTGTGAGACGAGCCGGCGCAACGCCGCCGGCCAGGATCTCAGCGTCACCGGGCACCGCCGCGGCGAGACCTCGGGCTGCGCTGGATCTACGTGCACATGATCGAGGAGTACGCGCGCCACAACGGTCACGCTGACCTGATCCGGGAGCTGCTGGACGGTGCGGTCGGCTGGTGGTAGGTCGGGGAGCAGCGGTCGAGCAACGCGGGCAGCTCGGCCAGCGAGAGCGATCTCGTGATCGGGCCGCGCGCCGTCCGCCAGCGGCGCGCCGGGCCGGTTGAGCCAGACGCCGGCGCCGAGGTGCGCGTTGGCCGCGCCGGCGACGTCGGCCGCCAGGCTGTCGCCGACGTGCCACGCGGCCGCCAGCGGCACACCGGCCGCGCGCGCGGCGATCTCGAAGATGCCGGGGTCCGGCTTGGACACGCCGGCCTCGCCGGAGATGACGATGGCGTCCAGCAGCTCGGTCAGGCCGGTCGCGTCCGCCTTGTGCCGCTGGGTGCGTGCCCGGCCCGTTGGTGATCAGCACCAGCGCGCTGACGCGCTCGCGCAGCTCCGCGAGGGCCGGGAGCACGTCGTCGTACAGCCGGTACCTGGCGGCCCGTTCCCGCTCGTAGTCCGCGACGGCCCGCGCGGCCAGGTCGTCGCCGAAGGCGCCGCACGCGGCGAGCGCCTCGCGCCACAGCGCCCGCCAGATCGCGTGCCCGTCGGCCGGCGCGTCGCGGGTCTGCTCGGCGGCCAGGAAGTGCCGGGTGCTGACCTCGGTGTACGTCCGCGCCAGGCGCGCTCGGTCCGCGCCATCGGGCAACGGCAGCGCGGCGCACACCGCCCGCACGGTCTCCGCCCACGCGAGGCCGTTGTAGTCGAGCAGCGTCGCGTCCAGATCCAGAAAGACCGCTTGTGTCCGCATGCGGGCATCGTAAGCGGAACGGGAGCGCGGTCGCCGCCGGGCAGGCCACGGCAAGATGGTCGGCATGAAGGTCGTCGTGCTGTCCGATACGCACGCACCGCGGCGCTGGAAGTCGTGCCCGCCGGCCGTGGCCGCGCAGCTGCGCGGCGCCGGGTCTGATCCTGCACGCGGGCGACGTATGCACCGCCGCGGTGCTGGACGAGCTGAGCGAGTACGCCCCGGTCCGGGCGGTCGTCGGCAACAACGACGGCCCCGACGTAGCCGCGTGGGGCGCGGAGGCCGACGCTGGAGCTCGAGCTGGCCGGGCTCCGGGTCGCGATGGTCCACGACAGCGGGCCAGGCGACGGGCCGGCTCGCGCGGATGCGGCGTGCGTTCCCGCGCGCGGAACTGGTGGTGTTCGGGCACTCGCACATCCCGCTGGACCAGGCCGGGTCCGGCCTGCGGATCTTCAATCCCGGCTCGCCCACGGACCGGCGCCGTCAGCCGCACGGCACGATCGGCTTGCTGGAGATCGAGTCGGGCCTGCTGATCGGACGGCCGAGATCGTCGAGGTGACCTGACCGCTTGACGGAGGCCATATCGATGACGCTCCCTGGCCCTCTCCTGTGGGCAACAGTGCTGCTGATGATCTGGCAGCTTGTCCGGGAGGCGCAGCGCAACGGGCCGTTCACTGCCCGTACTGCCGCGATTATGTGGCGCCTCGGCCTGGTCGTGCTCATTGGCGCCGCCATCGCGGGCGCCATCCGCGAACTCGGCAGCGATCTGCTCGTGCGCACGCTGATGGCCAATCCGCCGTACCCCGGCTTGGGAATGCCGCTCGATGTCGTCTATGGCGCGCTGCGTGCGCTGTTGCCGGTCCCGCTGCTGGCGGGGGCCGCGCTGCTGAGTTTCGCCCGGGTCACCCGCGCCGGAGTCGTGCTGGACGAGGAAGTTAAGGCGACGGTGTGACCGCCCGCTCGGTGGATCAGGCGCCCGGCGACCTGGCCGGGTCCGAGTCCATCCGGATCCGGCTCGACGAGGTGCTCGCCGCCCGCGGGATGACGCTCACCGAACTATCGGACCAGGTCGGCGTCACCGTGGTCAACCTCTCGGTGCTGAAGAACGGCCGCGCCCGGGCCATCCGGTTCAGCACGCTGGCCGGGCTTGTGCGCGGCCCTCGGCTGCCAGCCGGGTGACCTGCTGGCCTACGAGCCGGACTAAGAATCCTGTCAGCTAGCTGTCTGCGAGCCACGCCGAGCAAGCGGCCCTGCGACCAGCAGCGGCCTGCGGCTTCGGTGCGCAGCGCCGGCCCGTCGAACACCGCCAGGCCGATGATGCTGTGGCCAGAGGCGCGTCGGTCGCCGAATGTCGGTATCGCCGGCGCTACTCCGACTCCCTCTACCGACACCCAGGCCACCGTCCGGTGCGCCGCCGCGTCCACGAGGCGGTGCAGGAAGCGCAGGCGGGCTTCGAGCGAGAGGCGCGACAGCGCCCACGTCGAGGTGACGACGGGCAGGGCGTCCGCGGGCAGCCGGGCGATGGCGTCGGGCAGCAGCTCGACGGCGTCACCTGCCAGCAGCAGCGGCGGGGCCGTCGCCGCCAGCGCGATCTCGGCTTCGAGCCTCGCGACCCGCTCCGGCTGATCGGGCGGGAGGCAGGCGCGCAACCAGCGGGCGGCATCCGCGTCGGTCACGTCGACCGGATCCTGGTCGATGCCGACCCGGCCGACAACCTCGGGTATCGGCCGCGTCGGGATGGGCCGGTTTCCCACGACCGAAGCCGTCAGCTGCACCGGCGAAGCCGGGTCGCCCAGCGACTGTCCGTTGCTGTAGGTGACGCCGACGCGATCGACGCTGAGATTGAGCCCGGCGCGGCAGCCCACGTCGATCAGCCCGACCGCATTCGCGCCGGCCCGGCGCGCCGCCTCGGCAATGGCCGGATACAGCACGGCGCAGTGTCCGCTCTCATTCGGCCGGGCCGGCCAGGCGCACGGCGATGGCCACGACCGACCCGGTCATCCGCAGCAGCGTCTCGATCGCCGCGGCGGCGGCAGCCTCGCCGTCCGCTGCGGCATAGGCCGCGGCGAGCGCCGGGGCGCGCCCGGCCAGGGCGAGGTCGTGCAGCGCGGCGAGGATCACCGTGGGATGCCGTTTGCGGGCCGGCGCCGTCTCGATCGCGCGCAGCGCCTCGGCGGACTCACTCAGGGCGATGGCGACGCGCTCGTACAGCGGCGATGTCCCGGCGGCCTCGACCGCACCGAAGTGCCGGTACGCCTCAGCGAGGGTGCGGGCCCGTTGCGCGGGTCTGCGGCTTCCGGAGGCCGGCCGGGCCATCCGCGGAACCCTAGGCGTCGGCCGGCAGCAGCGTGAACGCGTCCGCGTGCAGCGGCCTGATCGCGCGGAAATGCCGTTCGTCGAGCGTCAGTATCCGGGTCGTGTTGTACCGCTCGGCGAGCACGACCAGCGATGCGTCAGCCAGGCCGATCCGCATGTCGCGATACTTCTGCAGCAAAGTCACGGCGCGCGTCAGGTCGGCCCGGTCAAATGGCGCGAGCTCGAACGCGCCCGCCGCCACCTCGGCCAGGAACTCCAGCTCGGTGTTGGTGCCGTGGCGCTCCAGCAGTATGTAGTCGAGCTCCGCCAGCACGTACGGCGACAGCACTATCGGGCCAGGGTCATTCTCCACGACTGCCGTCGCGCGGGAGTGAGCGCGCTGGTCCCGGCCGAAGACTGCGACGAGTCCGCTCGTGTCGGCGATGATCAATTCTCGCCGAACCCGACCAGGTGCTCGTCGACCTTTTCCGCGTAGAGCGGGTCGCCGAAATCGAGACTGCCGAGCATGGTCGAGCGGGGCCGGAGCATGCTGGCCAGCCACTGCTCCAGCGCGCTGCGGATGATCGTGGCCTCAGACTCGCCGGATACCTCGGCGGCCTGGGCGAGCCGGTCCTTCAGCTCGTCGGGCAGGTAGACCGACGTCTTCACCATTACCATACATATAGGGTACCTACGGCGCCTACGGGAGTGTCCTACGATCTTCGGGCACGAGCCAGAGCACGGCCAGCGGCGGGATCGTGATCGCGGCCGAGGCCGGGCGCCCGTGCCAGGACTGCTCCGTCGCGGTCACGCGCGCCGAAGTTCCCGACTCCGCTGCCGCCGTAGGTGTCGGCGTCGGTGTTGACGACCTCGGTCCACGGGCCGGCCACCGGCAGCCCGAGCTGGTAGTCGTAGTGCGGGACCGCGGAGAAGTTGGCCACGCACGCGAGCACGCTGCCGTCGCTGCCGTAGCGCAGGAAGGACAGGACGTTCCCGGACCGGTCGTTGGCGTCGATCCACTCGAAGCCGGCCGGCGAGCTGTCCTGCTGCCAGAGCGCGGGATGCCCGGCGTAGACCGCGTTCAGGTCCTTGACCAGCTGCTGCACGCCGGCGTGCCGCGGGTCGGCCAGTGACTGCCAGTGCAGCCCGTCCTGCTCCGACCACTCGGCCGACTGGCCGAATTCCGAGCCCATGAACAGCAGCTGCTTGCCGGGGTGCGCCCACATGTAGGCCAGCAGCGAGCGCAGGCCCGCGAACTGCCGCCATTCGTCGCCTGCCATCTTGCGCAGCAGCGAGCCCTTGCCGTGCACCACCTCGTCGTGCGAGAGCGGCAGCACGTAGTTCTCGCTGAAGGCGTAGATCATCGAGAACGTGATCTCGTCGTGGTGGTAGCTGCGGTGGATGGGGTCGCGCGCGAAGTAGGCGAGCGTGTCGTGCATCCAGCCCATGTTCCACTTGAGGCCGAAGCCGAGCCCGCCGAGGTGGACCGGCCGGCTCACGCCCGGCCACGCGGTCGACTCTTCCGCGATCATCGCGATGCCCGGCACGCGCTTGTAGCACGTCGCGGTCACCTCGCGCAGGAACGAGACCGCGTCCAGGTTCTCCCGGCCGCCGAGCGAGTTCGGCGTCCACTGGCCGTCCTTGCGCGAGTAGTCCAGGTACAGCATCGACGCGACCGCGTCCACCCGCAGGCCGTCGGCGTGGAACTCCTCGAGCCAGTAGATGGCGTTCGCGACCAGGAAGTTGCGGACCTCGGGCCGGCCGAAGTCGAAGATCAGCGTGCCCCAGTCCGGGATGCTCGCCGCGCTGCGGGTCGGCGTGCTCGTACAGCGGCGTGCCGTCGAACCGGGCGAGCGCCCACGAGTCGCGCGGGAAGTGGGCCGGGACCCAGTCCAGCAGCACCCCGATGCCCGCCTGGTGCAGGCTGTCCACCAGGTAGCGGAACTCATCCGGCGTGCCGAACCGCGCGGACGGCGCGTAGTACGAGGTGACCTGGTAGCCCCAGGAGCCGCCGAACGGGTGCTCGGCCACCGGCAGGAACTCCACGTGCGTGAAGCCCATCTCGGTGACGTA
This sequence comes from uncultured Actinomycetota bacterium, assembly GCA_963726425.1. GTDB lineage: Bacteria > Actinomycetota > Actinomycetes > Streptosporangiales > Streptosporangiaceae > JAJYUU01. Next base: position 828,009 of record CAVSCN010000023.1, read on the forward strand.
CCTGGTCAGCTCGCCGGCCAGCTCGGTGTAGGACAGGCCGGGACGCCACGAGCCCAGGTGCACCTCGTAGATGCTCATCGGGCTCGCGATCAGGTCGCGCTGGGCGCGCTGCGTCATCCACTCCCGGTCGCCCCACTCATGCGTGCATCTCGGTGACGACCGAGGCGGTCGCCGGCGGCCGCTCGGCCCAGCCGGCCATCGGGTCGGCCTTGCGGTGCCAGTTGCCGTCCGGACCGCAGATGTCGTACTTGTAGGTGCTGCCGGGCCCGAGTCCGGGCACCATCAGCTCCCACACGCCAGACGAGCCAAGGGACCGCATCGGGTGCGCGCGGCCGTCCCAGTGGTTGAAGTCGCCGATGACCCGGACCCCGCGGGCGTTCGGGGCCCAGCACGGCGAACGAGGTACCGCCGGCGTCGGGCCGCACCCGCGCGCCGAGCACCGTCCACAGCGTCTCGTGCCGGCCCTCGCCGATCAGGTGCAGGTCGACCTCGCCGAGCGTGGGCAGGTGCCGGTAGGGGTCATCGGACACCGTCTCCGGCGCGCCTTGGTAGGTGACCGCCACCCGGTAGTCCGGGATCGCCGTGCCGGGTACGGTCACGGTGAAGACGCCCTGGTGCAGGTGGCTCATCGGCACCCGGCTGCCATCGGGCAGCACGACCGTCACGCTCTCGGCCAGCGGCCGGAGCGCGCGGATCGTCACGCCGTCCGGGCCCGGGTGCGCGCCCAGGACCGAGTGCGGGTCGTGATGGGCGCCGCCGACCAGCACGTCGATCTCGGCGTGGCTGAGCTGGTCCACGTGGTCGACCGGGGCGGTCATGCCGCCGCCACGTAGTCGAGCGGGATCGCCAGCCAGTCCGGCCGGTGCCGGTATTCGTAGATCACTTCGTAGACCGCCTTCTCCAGCATCAGCGCGCGCAGCAGCGCCGCCTGATCAGTCGGGTCTGCCCCGCCGCCGGCCGAATAACCGGCGCAGAACTCGCGCTGACATTGCATCACCCAGACGCTCGCGGTCGCCGCCAGCTCCGCGCGCTCCGGCTGACCGACCAGCTGATGCCGGGCGGCGTAGTCGAACGACCGGAGCATCCCGGCGACGTCCCGCAGGGCCGGCGCCAGCGCCCGCCGCTCGGCCAGCGGCGCTGCGGGCTCGCCCTCGAAGTCAAGCGCCACCCAGCCGTGCTCGCTATAGAGGACCTGGCCGAGATGGTAGTCACCGTGTATTCGCTGGATCATGACCGGTTCGCTGATCCTGGTCAGGTCGTCGTAGGCGGCGCCGATCCGGCCGGCCTGCGCCGCCAGCTCGGGCACGATGCCGGTGGCCTGGTCCAGCTTCGCGTGCAGGGTCGCCGCCAGCGCGGCCAGCTCGTCCGGGGTCATGGGCCGGGTGCCGAACGCGGTCGCCATGTCCACGTGCATCTGCGCGGTCGCGACGCCGAGCTGCCGCGCCTCGGCGGCGAACGGAAGGATGCCCGCCTCCGCGGCGACGCGGCCGCCACCGGCGCGGTCAGGTACTCCTGGCCGTAGGCACCCTGCCGCGCGTACAGCCTGCCCAGCGTCCCGGTGGCCAGTGACCAGCCGTCGCTGGCGTTCGCGAGGAACTCCGACAGCACCGCCGAGCAGCACGGGCTCGCCGTGCTGACGGGTCTCCATCCAGCCGTACGGCGCCGCGACCCGGTCTGAGCCGAGCCGGGCCAGCGCGTCGGCGACTTCGAGGTCCGGGTTGGCGCCGGGGAACAACCGCCGGAGCACCTTGAGAATCGCGGCCTCGCCGAAGACCAGGCTGGTGTTGCTCTGCTCCGCGGTCGAGCAGCCGGCTCGTCGCGGTCAGGCCGGCGCAGCGGCGCGGCGGGCTCGCGGACGAAGCGGAGTGGGCCGGCCGTGCGTTCCTGCGCGATGCCGTCCAGCAGCACGGCCGCGAGTTCCGGGTCGTGCAGGGCGTCATAGCAGGTCGTGCCCGGCAGCTGGCCGATCACGGCGCTGGCGGCAAGGGCCGGCGGCTCGCTGCGGCAGCCCAGCAGGATCTGGAACCGCGCCTGCATGCCGACCTGGCCGGTCTCGACGATCAGGTGCCGCAGCTGCGGATCGCCGTCGAGCAGGACCTCGTCGGAGACGATCGCCAGCTCACCGACGGAGCTGCCGCGGCCGGGGAACCAGCGCTGCCGGGGCAGCCAGCTCGCCAGCATGTCGTTCAGTGCGTGCCCGGTCAGCGTCTCGGTCACCGCGTTCCGCACCTCCCTGCCTGGCAGCCAACCTCGACTGGCACTCCTGCCCAGCTCGTTCCCGGCAAAACGGGAAGATCTCCCCCAGCGAGTCAGGGTTGCACTCCCCAGCATGCCCGCAAATGGGGGGATCATGAACGCCGGGCCGGCGAGCAGCCGGCCGTGATGGGCGGTAGTGGCGCAGCTACTGCCCAAGTGGGGCAGCGACCTGCCCGGCACTGCCCATCGGGGTGGAGGAAGCGGCAGATCTGGAGCCTAGCGGAACCGGGCCGGGCTGCCGTACCAGGCGATCTCGATCTTCTCGGTCGGGCCGCCGGAGAGCTTGCCCGATTTGTCGATGACGCTGCGCGCGGTCCAGGTGGCCGCGCTGCGGTCGAGTCCGCGCAGCAGGGACAGGCCCGGTGTGCAGTAGTAGTCGACCACCGTGCCGTCGAACGAGCCGTGCGCGCCCTGAGCGAGTACGCAGCGCTGACCGCCGGCGAGCTGGACGCCCCATGGTTCACCGGGCCGCCGCCGCCCTCGGCCGGGATCGAGCCCAGCGGCGAGCTCACCTGCAGCTCGGCGGCCGTGCGCAGCCACGGGTCGGCGACGCAGA